>NZ_POJD01000195.1 GCF_002960445.1 Streptococcus suis | reverse complement strand
CTCTCTTCGGGTTTTCGGTCTGTACTGAAATCAAGGTATTATTGGGAATCCCAGCTTAAATCATAGATACCGTAAGGGATTTTATTCTTTATTTAAAACTTTGCAACAGAACCAGCGGAAGTTTTATCGGATAACAGAAACAGGTCGAGAAATCCTAGACATAGAATTGGCTCGGATTGAACGGCTCTATCGAAATAGCAAGGGAGAAAATGATGGAGACTAGGACAGAGTTCAAGGTATTTTTTATCACAGATTTCAGTCAGCAAGCAGACTATCTCAGTGAGATGCATCAGCAAGGGTGGAAACTAGTTAAGATTAGCTGGCTCTTGTTTTATCATTTTGAAAAATGCCTGCCAGAAGGGGTTGTGTATCAGGTTGATTTCAAGAAAGCAAAAAATAAAGATAGAGAAAACTATCTGCATATGTACGAGGAATATGGATGGGAGTTTGTCGTATCCTGCCAAAATTTCAATATTTTTAGGAAACCTGCGAAGATGGGAGAGCTTGAATTATATGGTGATAGAGAAAATAAAGTGGAGTTTGTGAAAACAATCTTCCAAAGACGCTATTTGCCATCTTTGGGACTGTACGGCATTCTACTGGGAACAAGTTTGCGTTCGCGTCCAGGTTTTGTCTTAGGTATTTCTATCATTTATATTCCGCTTTTATTATTACTAGGCATCCGTTTTTATCGTATGGTAAAAGAGTAACTAGGTCCTCAGACTGATTTTTAGCACTCTAAGCAAAAGAGTGCTAATTTTTTGGTTTTTTCTCTTGACAATCCATTTTTTCGGCGTATAATGGGAGTATATAGGTTAGCACTCGACATCATAGAGTGCTAACGCTCTTCGAAAATCAACACTAACCGTTGTCAGCTTGCCTTTGTGAACCACAGTTCTACATTCGGCCTCGCTTCCTAGGCTACTGTCGATTTTCATTGAGCGTAACTAAAACAGTGTTCATGAAAGGAGCGAAGATGATTACCCAACGTCAAAATGATATTTTGAATCTGATTGTTGAATTGTTTACGCGACATCATGAGCCAGTTGGTTCTAAGGCCTTACAGGAAATGATTGCTTCAAGTTCGGCTACTATTCGTAATGATATGGCTAAGCTGGAGCAGTTGGGCTTGCTGGAAAAGGCTCACACTTCAAGCGGTCGGATGCCCAGTCGGGCTGGTTTTCAATACTTTGTCAACCACTCGCTTAATTTGGAACACATCAATGAAGAAGATGTTTATCAGGTGGTTAAGGCCTTCGACTTTGAAGCTTTCAAGCTGGAGGACATCTTGGAGCGGGCCAGCACAGTCCTAGCGGATTTGACAGGCTATACCTCGGTCATTTTAGATGTGGAGCCAACCAGTCAGCAGCTGACTTCCTTTGACATTGTGCAGCTCAGTAGCCACGATGCCCTGGCAGTCTTGACTTTGGACCAGTCCAAACCTGTCACCGTTCAGTTTGCCATTCCTAAAAACTTTTTGTCCAGGGACTTGGAGGTGCTCAAACGCTTAGTTGATGAGCGCTTCGTAGGACAGACAGTCTTGTCCATTCACTACAAGCTACGGACGGAGGTTCCCCAAGTGGTGCAGCGTTACTTTGCCACGACGGACAATGTCTTGGATCTCATGGATTACATCTTTGCCAATCTTTTCCAAGAATCGGTCTTTATTAGTGGAAAAGTTGCCTCGCTGACCTATGGCAATCTAGCTACTTATCAGCTCTTGGATAGCCCTCAGTTATTGGCACCAGAGTTGCGACAGGGCCTGGCTCCAGACCAGCAGACCAGCATTTCCGTGGCGGAACATCGTGATCCAGCCCTAGCGGATGTGACAGTTATTCATCATCGCTTTCCAATCCCCTATCGGGGCATGGCCCAGATGAGTTTGCTTGGTCCTGTTGACATGAACTACCGCAGGCAGATGAGTTTGATCAACATCATCAGTCGCGTCCTATTTATGAAATTAACCGATTACTACCGTTATCTAAGTAGTAATCATTACGAAGTCAATTAGAAGGAGAATGCTTTGTCAGAAGAAATCAAAAACGAAGAAATCGTAGAAGAGGTTGAAGCAACAGAAGAAGTTGTGGAGACACCTGAAAAATCAGAATTGGATTTGGCAAATGAGCGGGCAGAGGAATTTGAAAACAAGTACCTCCGTGCCCACGCTGAAATGCAAAATATCCAACGCCGTGCCAACGAGGAACGCCAAACCATTCAGCGTTACCGTTCGCAAGACTTGGCTAAGAAAATCTTGCCAAGTTTGGATAACTTGGAGCGTGCCCTTCAAGTTGAAGGCTTGACAGAAGATGTCAAAAAAGGCTTGGAAATGGTTCAAGAAAGCTTGATTCAAGCCCTCAAAGAAGAAGGGGTGGAAGAAGTCGCAACAGATGTCTTTGACCCAAATCTTCACATGGCTATTCAAACAGTCCCAGCTACAGACGATTGCCCAGCAGAACACATCGCACAAGTCTTCCAAAAAGGCTACAAGCTGCATGAACGCTTGTTGAGACCTGCTATGGTGGTAGTGTCGGAGTAGTCGCTCTGCTATTTTACAAAAAAAGAAACTTGACCGAAATGTCATGCACAGTAGTTTGCAACCAATCGCTTCGTCGCGAGGCTCCTAGCTCTTGGGCAAACTTTGTGTCGGTAACTCTAAGGTCGCTAAAGCGACAAGAGTTACTCGAAAACTATGAAAAAACCTCGTCTGCAATGACGGTAAACTATGAATGAATAAAAGAAAACTAAAATAAGAGGTAAAACACATGTCTAAAATTATCGGTATTGACTTAGGTACAACAAACTCAGCAGTTGCAGTTCTTGAAGGAACTGAATCAAAAATCATCGCAAACCCAGAAGGGAACCGCACAACTCCGTCTGTTGTATCTTTCAAAAATGGTGAAATCATCGTTGGTGACGCGGCTAAACGCCAAGCGGTAACCAATCCAGATACTATCATCTCTATCAAATCAAAAATGGGAACTTCTGAAAAAGTTTCAGCAAACGGCAAAGAATACACGCCACAAGAAATCTCAGCAATGATTCTTCAATATTTGAAAGGCTACGCTGAAGAATACCTTGGTGAAAAAGTAACTAAAGCAGTTATCACTGTTCCTGCTTACTTCAACGATGCTCAACGTCAAGCAACAAAAGATGCTGGTAAAATCGCTGGTCTTGAAGTAGAACGTATTGTCAACGAACCAACTGCAGCAGCCCTTGCTTATGGTTTGGACAAGACTGACAAAGACGAGAAAATTTTGGTATTCGACCTTGGTGGTGGTACTTTCGATGTGTCTATCCTTGAACTTGGTGACGGTGTCTTTGACGTACTTGCTACAGCAGGTGATAACAAACTTGGTGGTGATGATTTCGACCAAAAGATTATCGACCACATGGTTGCAGAATTCAAGAAAGAAAATGGTATCGACTTGTCAGCTGATAAGATGGCCCTTCAACGTTTGAAAGATGCGGCTGAAAAAGCGAAGAAAGATCTTTCAGGTGTGACATCAACTCAAATCAGCTTGCCGTTTATCACTGCAGGTGCAGCAGGTCCGCTTCACTTGGAAATGACATTGACTCGTGCGAAATTTGACGAATTGACTTACGACCTTGTAGAACGTACAAAAATTCCTGTTCGCCAAGCCCTTTCAGATGCAGGCCTTAGCTTGTCAGAAATTGACGAAGTTATCCTTGTCGGCGGTTCAACTCGTATCCCAGCCGTTGTAGAAGCTGTAAAAGCTGAAACAGGTAAAGAGCCAAACAAATCTGTCAACCCTGACGAAGTGGTTGCCATGGGTGCGGCAATCCAAGGTGGTGTCATCACTGGTGATGTCAAAGACGTTGTCCTTCTTGACGTAACACCATTGTCACTTGGTATCGAAACAATGGGTGGCGTATTTACAAAACTCATCGACCGCAACACAACTATCCCAACTTCTAAGTCACAGGTCTTCTCAACTGCGGCGGACAACCAGCCAGCTGTTGATATCCACGTGCTTCAAGGTGAGCGTCCAATGGCAGCGGACAACAAGACTCTTGGTCGTTTCCAATTGACTGACATCCCTGCAGCACCTCGTGGTATTCCACAAATCGAAGTAACATTCGACATCGACAAGAACGGTATCGTTTCTGTAAAAGCCAAAGACCTTGGTACGCAAAAAGAACAAACTATTGTTATCCAATCTAACTCAGGTTTGACAGACGAAGAAATCGACCGCATGATGAAAGATGCAGAAGCAAACGCTGAAGCAGATAAGAAACGTAAGGAAGAAGTGGACCTTCGTAACGATGTTGACCAAGCAATCTTTGCGACTGAGAAAACTCTGAAAGAAACTGAAGGCAAAGGCTTCGACGCAGAGCGCGACCAAGCCCAAGCAGCTCTTGACGAGTTGAAAGCAGCACAAGAAGCCAACAACTTGGACGACATGAAGGCTAAACTTGAAAACCTCAACGAAAAAGCCCAAGCTCTTGCAGTGAAACTCTACGAGCAAGCCGCAGCAGCACAACAAGCAGCCGCAGGCCAAGAAGGTGCCCAAACTGCTAACAACGCAGGCGATGATGTCGTAGACGGCGAGTTTACGGAAAAATAAAAAGGTCTGGGAGACCTTTTTATTCCGAGCTACGAAATTCTTCACTAGGCTTCGTTAACTCTCCTCGATGAACTCCAGTTCAATCTTCGTCCAGTTGCCTAGCCTAGTCTTGAATTTCTTTGAGTATCTAGAACAAGGAAAGTTATCTTTTTTCCGAAGTTCTTAGCTCGAACTCAGTTCTTATCTTCTCGAGAATAGAAATCATTATTAAATCAAGATTCCAATCACAGAGGTTGCAACCCAGCCTCTGTTTTTGGGTAAATAACCCTTCTAACTTTTACAGAAAGAAAAGTGTTCGCAATCGAACACGGGATACTTTCTGAGTTTCGTCTATTTTTTACGAAAGGAATTGAACCCGCCCTAAAAGCTGTGTGAAAAGTCAAAAAGTCTGGGGATAGACTTTTTGAGAAATAGCTGTCGCTTATTGTTTTTGTACGACAGGGCTGAAAGTGTCCGCTGGACACTCTCACTCCCTATTTTCACTTTGCTTTTTACGGGCTTGGTATCTTATATGAACAATACTGAATTTTACGATCGTCTGGGGGTTTCTAAGAATGCTTCGCCAGACGAGATTAAGAAGGCTTATCGGAAGCTTTCAAAGAAATACCATCCAGATATTAACAAGGATCCGGGTGCGGAGGATAAATACAAAGAAGTTCAAGAGGCTTATGAAACCTTGAGTGATCCGCAGAAGCGTTCTGCCTATGACCAGTTTGGTCCAGCTGGGGCAAACGGTGGCTTCGGCGGCGGAGCTGGTGGTTTTGGTGGTTTCGATGGAGCTGGTTTCGGTGGCTTTGAAGACATCTTCTCAAGCTTCTTTGGTGGTGGCGGTGCGACCCGCAATCCGAATGCTCCTCGTCAAGGGGATGACCTCCAATACCGGGTTAACCTTAAGTTTGAAGAGGCAATTTTCGGCGCAGAGAAAGAAGTTTCTTATCACCGTGAAGCTACTTGTCGGACTTGTACGGGTTCAGGTGCTAAACCTGGTACTAGTCCAGTAACCTGTGGACGCTGTCACGGTTCAGGGATTATCAATGTGGACACGCAAACACCACTTGGTACCATGCGCCGTCAAATGACCTGTGATGTCTGTCATGGTCGTGGGAAACAAATCAAAGATCCATGTACAACTTGTCGCGGAACCGGTCATGAAAAACAAGCTCATACGGTAACGGTTAAGGTACCAGCTGGTGTGGAAACTGGTCAGAAAATCCGTCTGGCAGGTCAGGGGGAAGCAGGTTTTAATGGAGGTCCTTACGGAGATCTCTATGTGGTCATTCAAGTCCAGGCTTCAGATAAGTTTGAGCGTGAGGGGACAACAATTTATTATAAATTAGACCTCAACTTTGTTCAGGCAGCCTTGGGTGATACGGTCCATGTGCCAACCGTTCACGGTGATGTGGATATGGTGATCCCTGAAGGAACACAGACAGGTAAGACCTTCCGTCTGAAAGGCAAGGGAGCTCCAAGTGTTCGTGGCGGGGCTATCGGTGATCAGTATGTGACGGTCAATATTGTTACTCCTACAAGTCTGAACGACCGTCAACGTGCAGCTCTTAAAGAATTTGCAGCAGCAGGAAACATTGATATCAAACCTCATAAAAAAGGCTTCTTTGACAAGGTAAAAGATGCTTTTGAAGAATTGTAAAATAGCTGAGATAAAGTAAAGATACATAGAGTAGCTTCTCTTTCAGGAGCGATATTCTATTCTAAAATAAAGCAAAAAGGAAGTGTAATGTATTGCTTCCTTTTTCGTTGTGCATACTGTCTTTAAATAAAACCTTGTTTTCTATCGTTAAAGAAGGCACAACTGTTACTTATGTGTACCAAAAAGTTGCCAACTGGATTCCGCAAATCCCAGGTGTACCTGAAGGAGAAGAACCAAAAGTTCCATATCCATTCGATCCAGACAATCCAGATGTACCAGTGACACCTACTCCTGATACAGTGATTCCATACGTGCCAGGTTATGTGCCAGTTGGTCCAGATGAGGTAACTCCATTGACACCAGTAGATCCAGAGGATCCATCTAAGGGTTATGTGCCACCAACAGTGGATAATCCAGGTGAAAATACTCCAATCCCTTATGTGAAGGCTGGTTCGGTAGTTGTTAAGTATCAAGATACTAACGGTAAGGAATTGATTGCACCTGTTGTAGATGAAAACAATGTAAAAGTTGGTACTGCCTACGATACGACAGATCAGAAGAAGACTGAGATTAAAGATGCTGAAGGCAACCGTTACGTCCTAGTTCCATCTAAGACAGTTGGTTCAGAGACTGGTGAAGTAACAGATGGTACAACAGAAGTTATTTATGTGTACCAAAAAGTAGCCAACTGGATTCCGCAAATCCCAGGTGTTCCAGAAAAAGAATACCCAGTAGTACCATATCCATTTGATCCAAACAACCCAGATGTACCAGTGACACCTACTCCTGACACAGTGATTCCACATGTTCCAGGCTTCACACCAGTAGATCCTAAGACCAACGAGCCATTGAAACCATTTGATCCAACAGATCCTAATAAAGGATATGTTCCACCAGTTCCAACAACACCAGGTGAAAACACATCAATCCCTTACGTACCTGCAACACCAACTAAGAAAGTTGTGACAAACCATGTTGACGAAGTGACAGGTCTTCCAATTGCACCGCAAGAAGAAGGAACAACCCCTAACAAGTCAATCCCAGGTTATGAGTATGTACGTACAGTTGTAGATGCAGATGGTAATACAACTCACATCTACCGTAAGAAACCAACGACGCCAGTAACACCAGTTCTACCAGGTGAGCCAGTAGCGCCTGCAACACCAGTTGCACCTGCAGTATCTGCTAAACCAGCGGCACCAGCTACATCTGCTAAGTCAGGTGCGGCACAGTTGCCAAATACAGGTGAGTCAAGTACAGTAGCAGCTTCTGCCTTTGGTGTGGGTATGCTGGTTGCAGCACTTGCTTTGGCAGGTAAACGTCGTCGTAACGAAGACTAATTCAGATTTTATCAAGAGGAATCTTTCTTGATAAAAAGAATATGAATGGAGAAAGCAAGGGTTTAGGCCCTTGCTTTTTTGGCTCTTTGTCAACTGTAGTGGGAAGATGTCAGCTAACATTAAGAGAGAACGAAGTTCGTTTTCTCATTTTTGATGTTTAAGGCAATCAAAATCAGTTTTTTAAAGTTTTCATCTTCCTAAAACAAAGGCATTTCGTTTAATGACTTTGATGAGATTATTAGTAGATTCCAATTTTGCGTTGGAATAAGGCAATTCCAATGCGTTTAAACCTTGTCCTTATCTTTTAGAAACGTCTTGAATACCGTCTGGAAAATAGGGTTAATTGAGGAATTTTCCTGTTTGATGAGGTTAAAGAAATAGTCTAAGTTTTTTTCTTGGAAATGGGAAAGAAGGATTTGGTAGACTTGATGCTAGAATTTCAGTTCTTCTGAGAAATTCAGTGTCTTCTGAACCACCTCATTCTGTGCAAGGTTTGCCCAAAGGTACGGGAATGAAAGTGATTCTGGGACAGTTTACAGCTGTCTTTTAGGAGAGTGCGCCAGTGCTTTTTCATGGATCGATAAGGTATAGACCGCGTATCAAAAGTTTCACTTTACTATTTCTAGGCTCAGGAGTCTTAGTTACCCCCCTTACTCTTGCTTTATCCGATATAAACTCTTTTTGTGTGAGTTCGGTTGCTTTTCATTATTGGTCATATGGACTTTTTCTACATTCAAAAAGGCTCTTATAATCTTCTTTGTGTATTTTACTCACAGCAGTTTTATTGATCCGTATTTTTTCTTAACTTTCTTGTTAGAATTTGCTATAATCAAGGTAGAAAGAAGTCTAGGAGGTGTGCTATGGAATTGAAAGATATCATGGACATTTTGGAAGAAATGAAGGTAGGGATTTTTGCTACGGTTGATGAGGCGGGTAATCCTCATTCCAGACCGATTCATATTACAGCTGCGACGGAAGATGGTGTATTCTTTATGACAGGATCAGAAACACATTTTTACCATCAATTGATGGGAGATGAGCGCCTAGCCGTCACGGCCTTATCTGAGGAAGATTATCTTATTCAAGTCATTCGAATTGAAGGAAAGGCTAGACCGGCAAGTCAAGAACTCTTGGAAAAGGTCTTTGCGGACAATCCCTATGTCCAACATGTTTATAAGGATGAAGAAAGTCGGAAGACCATGCAAATTTTTCAACTTTATGAGGGGAAAGGTTTCTACCATAGCTTGACCCAAGGTCACAAGTATGTCTTCCAGATTGGAGAAGGTCAGTCGAAGGAGATGAGAGCGATCTAATTCTCTAGACAGAAAACTTCAAGAAGCTCTTTGGAGCTTCTTTTTGAATATTCAGACAATTAAGCTACATTTTCTTGAAAAATTATGAAAAATATGAGAAAATGATAAAAACAAGAAAGTTGAGAATTCCAATGAGAGATGATATAAAAATCAATGACCGAGCAGCTGCACTTTCAAGTCAATTGATCGAAGTCCTAGAGAATATTTATGACCCGGAGATTGAATTGGATATCTATAATTTAGGCTTGGTCTATGAAATTGATTTGGATGAGAATGGATTTTGTAAGGTCATCATGACCTTTACTGATGCTGGTTGTTCTTGTGCTGATACCATGCCAGGAGAGTTGGTTGCAGCCTTGAAAACCATTGATGGTATTGAGGATGCCCAAGTAGAGATTGTCTGGTCTCCTGCTTGGAAAATGACCCGTATCAGCCGTCTGGGACGGATTACGCTAGGTATCAGTCCAAAATAAAAAGAAAATGAGTTGCATGGAGCAGCTCATTTTTTAAATGTTTCATTGTATTGTCTGTCTAATTCTTCCATAGTTTCATAAATCAGCTTGGGAATCATGACAACCTGAGGTTCAAGATCCACCATACCATAGTTCGGGTCGATGCATTCATTCCAGTATTCTAGGTGTTTTTTGTCAATATAGGATTGGGAATGATCTACCTCAATCCCGCCTTCTGCTTGGACGGAATACCAGTAGAGGTATTCACGACCGTCCAGCACTTCACGGAAGATGGTTTCGACATACATTTTCTCCCCTTCCAGAGTGAGAAGGGTGTCTTCCATGTGGTCATTGAGAAAGGTCATCCACTGGTCAACGACAGCTGACTTCCCCTCTTTGACACGGAAACGAGATAGTTCGACGTTTAGTTTCATTTTTTCTCCTTATGAAAACCCTGTCGCAGTGCCAGGGTTTTGTAATGTTATGATTGTTTCCCACTGCGTTCTGGTCTCCAGAAGTCGGTAACAGCTCCTTTAGAGGCAGAAGACACGGTGTGGGCATATTTGCCGAGAACACCACGAGAGTAAAGCGGTGGAATGACCGTCGTTTTCTTGCGTTCTTCAATTTCTTGGTCAGAAACGTGCATGGTGATTTCTTTGGTATCCTGGTCAACCGTCACCAAATCTCCTGTGCGGAGGTAGGCGATTGGACCGCCGTCCTGGGCTTCAGGAGCGATGTGGCCAACAACCAGACCATAAGTACCACCAGAGAAGCGGCCGTCTGTCAGAAGGGCTACCTTGTCGCCTTGGCCTTTGCCGACAATCATAGAAGAAAGGGACAGCATTTCAGGCATACCTGGACCACCTTTTGGTCCAACATAGCGGACAACAACAACATCGCCATCGACGATATTGTCAGAAAGAACAGCCTCGATAGCCTCTTCTTCAGAATCAAAGACTTTGGCTGGACCAGTATGGTTACGGACTTTCACACCGGAAACCTTGGCAACGGCACCTTCAGGTGCTAGGTTACCTTTGAGGATGATGAGTGGGCCATCTGCACGTTTTGGATTTTCAAGTGGCATGATGACATCTTGACCAGGTGTCAAATCTGCAAAGTTTTCCAAGTTTTCAGCAACGGTTTTACCTGTACAGGTGATGCGGTCACCATGGAGGAAGCCGTTTTTGAGCAAGTATTTCATAACCGCAGGAACACCACCGACATTATAGAGGTCTTGGAAAACATATTTTCCAGATGGTTTCAAGTCTGCCAAGTGAGGTACCCGTTCTTGGAAATCATTGAAATCTTCCAAGGTCAAGTCAACGTTGGCAGCATGGGCAATGGCCAGCAAGTGAAGAGTAGCGTTGGTTGAGCCGCCGAGAGCCATGGTAACAGTGATAGCATCTTCAAAGGCTTCACGCGTCATAATGTCAGATGGTTTGATGCCAAGTTCAAGCATGCGTACAACAGCACGACCTGCTTCTTCAATATCAGCCTTCTTCTCAGGAGATTCAGCAGGGTGAGAGGAAGAGCCTGGAATGGACATACCCATGACTTCAATGGCAGTAGCCATGGTATTGGCAGTGTACATACCACCGCAACCACCAGGTCCAGGACAGGCATTACACTCAATCTGGCGAACTTCTTCAGCAGTCAAGTCGCCATTGTTCCATTTTCCGATTCCCTCAAAGACTGAAACGAGGTCAATATCTTTACCGTTGAGATTGCCTGGTGCAATGGTTCCGCCATAGGCAAATACAGCAGGGATGTCCATGTTGGCGATGGCAATCATAGAACCAGGCATGTTCTTATCACAGCCACCGATTGCAACAAAGGCATCGACGTTATGACCGCCCATGGCCGCTTCAATAGAGTCAGCGATAATATCACGGGAAGTCAAGGAGAAACGCATACCAGGCGTTCCCATGGCAATCCCGTCTGCAACGGTGATGGTGCCGTATTGAACAGGCCAGCCCCCTGCCTCTTTGACGCCTTCTTTGGCTAGTTTTCCAAAGTCGTGAAGGTGGATGTTACAGGGTGTATTTTCTGCCCAAGTCGAAATAACCCCAACAATCGGTTTTTCAAAGCTATCATCCGTCATGCCTGTAGCACGCAACATAGCACGGTTGGGCGATTTGACCATCGAATCGTAAACAGAGCTACGGTGACGGAGGTCTTTGAGTGTATCTTTATCTGTCATTTCTCTTCTCCCTATCTTTCTGGTGATTAGTTCTCTTATTATACCATAGTTATGAGGGAAATGAAAAAGGATTCGTTAAATGATGTGAAATTTCTGAATTTTACAAAAAATAAAATAAAACAAAACAGCCTTGGATGTTCCAAAGACTGTTCTAGTTTGTTCTTGTTACTGAGCAGTTGCTCGGAGCTGTGCTTTCTTGTTTCCGGTAAAGAAGAGGCTAATCAAGGCAAGAATTAAGAATCCTGCTCCGATAAACCAATAGGGTTGGTCCAAGGTGGTTGAACGACCAGACAGGTTGATGATACCACGGAGTAGGAAGCCTGCTGTAATGGTGGCAACACCTGAATTCCAGAGATTGAAGGTCAGACGTGATAGATTTGGCTTTAGAGTGAGCATACCAAGGAGTAAAGCTCCGCCAATCAGGGTCACACAGAACATATAATGCATGAAGAATGAAACCTCGCCATAACTAAGGCTTTCGTAGATACGACTGAAGATAAAGAGGAAGGCTGTTGTAGCCAAGTAGGTAATGAAGGTGCGTGCAGTACGCGTAGATGTTTGATTAGTAACCGATGTAGACAATGTCACTTACCGCCCTTTCTGAGATAGTATTTCCATTTGTTGTTGGATTGTTGATGACTTGGCCGTTGAAGTAGAGGGTTGACGAACCACCACCGTCAAGGTTATAGGCTGTTTTGGCACCATACTGCTTCATAACCTCGGCCATTTGATAGAGAGAAAGTCCTTGACTTTCAGAGGTACGTCCGTCTGCGACTACGATGATGTAGTGGTTTTCATCAATAATACCGATTGCAGAGCGTGGATTGGATGACTTGGCACGACCAACTTCTGTTGATGTATCAACGACAATTTCGCCATTCTCTACCAATGATGGACCGAATGCTAAGAGGTTGACGACACCCTTGTCAATCAATTCTTGAGCAGTGATTTCATTTTCATAGATGATTTCAAATGAGCCGTCGGCGTAGATTGCCAAGTCGCCGTAAGCTGCATTGTCACGGACAGTGTCACGGTAGAGGACGCCGTTTTTAATGACATAACCAGTTGAGTTGGCGCCGTAATAGTCACCGTTGACTGCTAGGATAGCATTGTTTGCAGCGGCGGTTTCAGAAGTTTTGGCCGTTACGTTCGTACCGTAGGTATTTTGAGCTAGAGCTGTCTTTAGATACTCTGGAGAGCTGACCTGGATATCAGCCACATAGACAGTTGTGTTGTTGGTAGTGATGGTTTCTAAGTTAACTTGGATATTATCATCAGAGTAAGATGTATCTGTTGTCGTCACGTTGGTAGCTGTTGAGGCAGTGGTGGCTGATGAAGCGGTCGTTTCTGCTGTCGGTTGACTACTTGTAGTAGTGCTGTTTGCCGCGACGGTGGAAATAGCTTCAGACAGGACAAAGGTTTTCAACATAGAGTAGGAAAATCCACTCGTTAGCAGCATTCCAAAGATGGTGGCGTAGGCAAAGGGTTTTTTAAGCAATTTCATGGGAATATGATTTCCTTTCTTTAAAGATGATATTTTTTTGAATGAGCCAAGAGGCTAGGAAGAGGAAGACTCCGACCACAAGTTTGACAAGGTAGAGGTTAAGTCCAAGAATTTGATGGAAAAGATAAAGAAGAGCTGTATCAGCTAGGAAGAGAATGAGAGCTAGAGTAAAGTAGCCAGCACCTGTTCGTGCGACGCTTTCTTCGTTTTTAAAGACTAATTTCTTATTGAGGACAAAATTACAGCTAGCACTGCAGATGCGAGCAATTGTGTTTGCAGCTAGTAGTCGTGCAGCTGTTGGTAGTCCGGTCAGCACTAACAAAACTAAGGCATAGATACCATAGTCGACTAAGAATCCACCAAAAGATGCCAGAGCAAATTTGAAGAGATTTTTGTAAATGAGTAGTCCATCTTTTATGGGACGAAAGTGCGAACTGGCATTATCATCGATATAAATAGTTTGAATAGGAACTTCCGTAATTTTATAACGTTGACATGCCTGAGTTAACATGTTCATCTCGTACTCATAGCGGTCGCCGTCAATTTCTAACATGAATGGAATTAAGTCGGTATGAAAACCACGCAAGCCTGTTTGTGTATCGGATACATTGACACCGGTTTGTAGTCGGAACAAGACTCTTGTTAGTTTGTTACCGAAACGGCTACGGAGCGGAATATCTTTGGTAAATTGACGAACACCAAGGATGAGGCGACTGGGTAGGTTCATGGCTGCGCGTGCGACACGGTCTATATCATTCACAGCATGTTGACCATCTGCATCAGCGGTAACAACGACACCAGGCTTTCTCAAATCTTGGATAAAGCTAAAGGCTGTCCGCAAGGCTTGTCCTTTTCCTTTGTTGATATCATGGTGGAGAACAATGGCATAGGTTTTGGCGATTTCAAGAATATTTCTTGCTTGGTCTGTACTACCATCATCTACAACAATGACCTGGCAGTTTAGTCTATTTTTCATAACTTCTAAGAGTTGGATCAATTTTTCATCTGGCTGATAAGCCGGTATCACTACATAATACATATCATAAACCTCGTCTGTTTTTCTTGATGAGTCTACTATACGGGACTTTCCTAAAAGCAAGCTAAAACCAGAGGGGGCTTGCGATTAGCTTAAGTTTGCTTTAAGAATTTCTTTGGAAAATTTTAAGAATCCGAACAAATGTAGGAATTTTCAGAAAGTTTTCTTGACATTCCAATTCCTTGTGATATTATAGTAGATAACACACTTGCAGAGAGGAGGAATATTCGTGCAAGAATTCCAATTAGACCAACCACGTTCAGGGTCTTATCTAATCTTAGACACCTTGCACCAACTGGGAGTTGACCTTGTTTTTGGTTACCCAGGTGGCGCAGTTTTGCCGTTATACGATGCTATTTATCAGTATGAGGGTATCCAGCATATTTTGGCGCGACATGAACAAGGGGCAGTTCACGAGGCAGAAGGTTATGCAAAATCATCAGGAAAGGTGGGCGTAGCCATTGTCACTTCTGGTCCAGGAGCAACAAATGCCATCACAGGCATTGCGGATGCAATGGGAGATAGCGTCCCTTTGTTGGTCTTTACAGGTCAAGTAGCTACACGGGGGATCGGTAAGGATGCCTTCCAAGAGGCCGATGTCTTGGGTATGACCATGCCCATTACTAAATATAATTATCAGATTCGAGATACTGCCGATATTCCTCGTGTCATTACAGAGGCACTTCATATCGCGACGACTGGCCGCCCTGGTCCGGTTGTCATTGACGTTCCAAAAGATATTCAAGAGAGAATAGTTGATTTTTATCACGACCCAACTGTTCAGCTTCCAAGTTATCAACCGACTGTTGAGCCAAATGGTTTACAGGTCAAGAAAGTATTGAAACAGCTTAGTCAGTCCAAGCAGCCAGTTATCCTAGCTGGTGGAGGAGTTAACTACGCGGATGCTAATCAGGAACTGATTGCCTTTGCAGAACGTTATCGTATTCCTGTAGTTTCAACTCTGCTTGGTCTTGGAGCCATGCCTATCGAGCATGAATTGGCGCTGGGTATGGGAGGCATGCATGGTTCTTATGCTGCCAATATGGCTATGAACGATGCAGACTACATCATCAATATCGGTGCCCGTTTTGATGACCGATTGACAGGCAATCCCTTGACCTATGCGCCAAATGCCCTGGTTGCCCATGTCGACATTGACCCTGCAGAGATTGGCAAGGTCAAAAAGACAGCTATTCCTGTCGTAGGAGATGCCAAGGCAACTCTCCAAGCCCTGCTCAAACTGGATTCAGTAGAAACAGATTATGCAGCCTGGACAGCCCAGGTCTTGGACAACAAACGCCGAGCACCATTTTGGTATGAGGAAGATGATCGGGTTATCAAACCGCAAGAGGCTATTGAGTTGATTGGTCAGCTAACCAAGGGAGATGCCATTGTGGTTACAGATGTTGGTCAACACCAGATGTGGGCAGCCCAGTTTTATCCATACAAACACGCTCGTCAGTTGGTGACTTCAGGCGGTATGGGGACCATGGGCTTCGGTATTCCAGCAGCCATTGGTGCCAAGTTAGCCAATCCAGACAGGGAAGTTGTCTGCTTTGTTGGGGACGGTGGTTTCCAGATGACCAACCAGGAATTAGCCATTCTCAACGGCTATGGTGTACCGATTAAGGTGGTTCTGATTAACAACCACTCGCTCGGTATGGTCCGTCAGTGGCAGGAGTCCTTCTATGACAAACGTCGTAGCCAGTCTGTCTTTGATGCGGAGCCAAATTTCCAGTTGCTAGCGGAAGCCTACGGAATTGCTCACTACAGTTTTGACAATCCAGCGACCCTGGCTGAAGATATGAAAGTTATTTTGGAAGACAAGCCCATGTTGATTGAAGTGCATATTTCCAAAACAGAGCACGTTCAACCAATGGTGCCAGCTGGCAAGAGCAATGCAGAGATGTTGGGGGTGAAGTTCAATGCGTAGAATGTTAACAGCAAAATTACGGAATTCATCCGGCGTCCTCAACCGCTTTACGGGTGTATTATCTCGTCGCCAAATCAATATTGAGTCCATATCCGTCGGCCCAACAGAAATAGATGGGATTTCCCGTGTTACCGTGATTGTTGACGTAGTTAGCCAGGATGAACTAGAGCAAATCATCAAACAGCTCAATCGTTTGATTGATGTGGTCCGTGTCCGTGATTTAACGGATATTCCCCATTTGGAGCGGGAAGTAATCTTGGTCAAAATCGTTGCACCACCAGCTAAGCGAGCAGAAATTTTGGCTATTATTCAACCTTTCCGCGCTAGCGTGGTCGATGTAGCCCCTCATTCCATTACCATTCAAATGACAGGTGATGGAGATAAGATTGATGCTCTCCTGCGTGTCATTCAGCCTTATGGCATTAAAAATATTGCGAGGACGGGGGCAACTGGCTTTAGCAGAGACTAATGCTCTTCGAAAATAAACACTATACTGTGTTGACTTGGCTTGATGAACTTTAGTTCTATATTCGCCTTCGTCGCCTAGTCTAACCTTCATTTTCTTTGAGCATCCAACCTTATAAATAAAAAATAGAAAAGAGAATTTTATGGCAGTAGCAATGCAATATGAAAAAGATGTAACAGTAGCAGCACTTGACGGCAAGCGTATCGCCGTTATCGGTTATGGTTCGCAGGGTCATGCCCATGCCCAAAACTTGCGTGATACAGGACACGACGTTATTATCGGTGTGCGTGCAGGTAAGTCATTTGACAAGGCAAAAGAAGATGGATTTGAAACCTTTGAAGTGGCAGAAGCAGCAAAACAAGCGGATGTCATCATGATTTTGGCTCCAGATGAAATCCAAGCTGACCTTTACAATGAAGAAATTGCTCCAAATTTGGAAGCTGGCAATGCTCTTGGTTTTGCCCATGGTTTCAACGTTCACTTTGAATTTATCAAGGTGCCAGCAGATGTGGATGTCTTCATGTGTGCACCAAAAGGTCCAGGTCACTTGGTTCGTCGTACCTTTGAAGAAGGATTTGGTGTACCAGCCCTTTACGCAGTTTACCAAGATGCAACTGGCAATGCCAAGCACATCGCTATGGACTGGGCAAAAGGCGTTGGTTCAGCTCGTGTAGGTCTTTTGGAAACAACCTTTAAGGAAGAAACGGAAGAAGACTTGTTTGGTGAGCAAGCAGTTCTTTGTGGTGGCTTGACAGCCCTTATGCAGGCTGGTTTTGAAGTCTTGACAGAAGCGGGTTATGCACCTGAATTGGCTTACTTCGAAGTTCTTCACGAAATGAAACTCATCGTTGACCTTGTTTACGAGGGTGGCTTCAAGAAAATGCGTCAATCTATTTCAAACACTGCTGAGTTTGGTGACTATGTATCAGGTCCACGCGTGATTACAGACCAAGTCAAAGAAAATATGAAAGCAGTCCTTGCGGATATCCAGTCAGGTAAATTCGCAAATGACTTTGTAAACGACTACAAGGCTGGTCGTCCACGCATGGAAGCTTACCGCAAAGAAGCAGAAGGACTTGAAATCGAAAAAGTCGGAGCAGAACTCCGCAAAGCAATGCCATTCGTCAGCCGCAACGACGACGATTCGTTTAAGATTTATAACTAGAATAGCCTACGGATAGGCTATTCTAGCCCTTGCCTAGAAATACGAAAGCAAGGCAGTTAAGGTGGACTGTTTTAGCCCTCGCCTGAAAACGAGAAAGCGAGGTAAGTCCAGTGGACTGTTTTAGCCCTCGCCTAAAAACGAGAAAGCGAGGTAAGTCCGGGGGACTATTTTAACCCGAGCTTGACAACAAGAGATCGAGGTAAGCCTACGGATAGGCTATTCTAGCCCTTGCCTAGAAACAAGAGAGCGAGGCAGCCTACGGATAGGCTATTCTAGCCCTTGCCGAGAAATACGAAAGCAAGGCAGTTGAAGTGGAGTGAAAGAACATGGTATAGGCTCTTTCAGCTAGTCGTCCAGAAATTCAAGCATACGCTAAAAGATTGGAAAGCGGAATTTTGGTTACCAATAGACAGTTGGAAAAGCTTTTGCTTCCCTATCCTATTTTGAAGTTAGGGAGTTTTGGAAAAGTTTAGTAGACAAGACATATTAAAGAGCTGGTGGGGCCAGCTCTTTTGACCGTCTATTTATGGTATAGTCCTTTAATAGATAGTATTTGCTTTCTTCGGATCCCTATGTCTAAGTGTAACTCGATCCATCATTAGAGAGGTTACTTTGACCCACTCAAGGAAGACTACTATAGCTAAAAAGTTCGGTATTTGACCGAAATATATAATATTATTTTAAATATGCGTATAATTGTTAGTATTATTTTTAAAATACTGGTACAATATGATTGATAGAAAGAAATTAGTGCAAATATGATTACAGCAAAAAATGTAGAGCAGGCCTACGAAGTCTTAAAAAGAGTTGTCGTTCGAACGCCATTAGATTACAGTCGCTACTTATCAGAAAAGTACGGAGCCACCATCTATATCAAGCGTGAGAATGAGCAACGCGTTCGTTCATTTAAAATACGTGGAGCCTACTATGCCATTTCTCAATTATCAGATGAAAAAAAGGCGCTAGGTGTGGTCTGTGCTTCTGCCGGCAACCATGCCCAAGGTGTTGCCTATACTTGTCAAGAGATGCAGATACCAGCAACCATCTTTATGCCTATTACAACACCACAGCAAAAGATTGGACAGGTTCGTTTCTTTGGCGGTGACTATGTAGATATTCGTTTAGTGGGCGATACTTTTGATGAATCTGCTCAGGCAGCACAGGATTATACTACGGAGAGTGGTAAGACCTTTATCGACCCATTTGACGATGACCATGTTCAGGCGGGTCAAGGAACGGTTGCCTATGAAATAATAGAAGAAGCCCAGGAACAGACCATTAGTTTTGATCAAATCCTCGTGCCCGTAGGTGGAGGCGGTTTGATTGCTGGTGTTTCTGCCTACCTCAAAGAACACGCGCCAGAAATCAAGATTATCGGCGTTGAAGCTAACGGTGCTCGTTCCATGAAGGCAGCCTTTGATAAGGGACGTCCTATCAAATTGGCGAGCATTGATAAGTTTGCGGATGGGATTGCTGTTCAAAAGGTTGGTGCTAGAACTTATGAAGTGGCTCGCAAGCATGTCGATAAGTTGGTTGGTGTTGATGAGGGTTGGATTTCAGGTACCATTTTGGACCTCTATTCAAAACTCGGGATTGTAGCTGAGCCAGCAGGTGCAGCGACTGTGGCAGCTTTAGAAGTCATCAAAGATAAGATTAAGGGGCAGACTATCTGCTGTATTATTTCAGGTGGCAATAATGACATTAACCGTATGCCGGAGATGGAAGAGCGTGCCCTTATTTATGAAGGGATTAAACATTACTTTGTAGTGAATTTCCCGCAACGACCGGGTGCCTTGCGTGAATTTGTAAATGATATTTTAGGTCCAAATGATGATATTACTCGCTTTGAGTACATCAAACGTGCCAATAAGGGAACAGGTCCGGTCTTGATAGGGATTGCCTTGGGCAATAAGGAGGATTACGCACAGTTCCTATCGCGTTTGGAGGATTTTGATCCCCAATATATCAATCTTCATGAAAATGACTCACTTTATAAAATGCTTGTTTAGGAGGTAAATATGGAAGCTGGTTTTTTGATGGTTTTCATTAGTTTCTTATTTTTGGTCTTGCTTGTCTTGATTTTAGTGGTTTCAGGGCTATACGTGGTCAAGCAACAGACGGTTGCCATCGTGGAGCGGTTTGGGAAGTACCAAAAGACTTCTACCTCTGGTATTAACTTTAAAATCCCCTTTGGGGTAGATGTGATTGCGGCCCGTATCCAATTACGGATGTTGCAGAGTGAGATTGTGGTAGAAACCAAGACCCAGGACAATGTCTTTGTGACTATGAATGTCGCCACTCAGTATCGTGTCAATGAAAACAATGTTACGGATGCTTATTACAAACTCATGCATCCAGAGGCACAGATTAAATCCTATATTGAAGATGCCTTGCGGTCATCCGTTCCGAAATTGACCTTGGATGAACTCTTCGAGAAGAAAGATGAAATCGCCCTTGAAGTACAAAAGCAGGTGGCGGAAGAAATGTCGACCTACGGTTATGTTATTGTCAAGACCTTGATTACCAAGGTTGAGCCAGATGCCGAGGTTAAGCAATCAATGAATGAAATCAACGCAGCTCAGCGGAAACGGGTTGCGGCCCAAGAATTGGCAGAAGCCGATAAGATTAAAATAGTCACTGCTGCTGAAGCAGAAGCTGAAAAAGACCGCCTACATGGTGTGGGGATTGCCCAACAAAGGAAGGCAATTGTAGACGGACTAGCAGACTCTATTCGTGAATTGAAAGAGTCTAACATCAGCATGACGGAAGAGCAGATTATGTCTATCTTGTTGACCAACCAATACTTGGATACATTAAACAATTTTGCACAAGGAGGTAATCAAACAATCTTTTTACCAGCTAATGCTGGCGGAGTGGAGGATGTACGTACACAAATATTATCTGCTCTAAAGGTTAAAAATTGAGTAAAATCCGAACATTTTACTTGACAATTCAAAGCAATTTGTATTATACTTAATTGCACGAATAAATTGGAAAGGGGTTCCTAATGACTAGTTACGAAAAAGTTGCCGCTGTTGTCGGCTGGGTACGCGAAAAGAAAATCACTGGCTACCGTATCAGCAAGGAAACAAATGCTCGTGAGATGTCAGTTATCGCTCTTGCACAAGGACGCGCTAAAATTGACAACATTTCATTTGCGACTGCCTTGGGGTTGATTGACTTTTACGACAAAAACCACAAGAAATTTGAAAACTAATCTAAGTCATAGTATTTAGACGATTGCATAAGAGGGTCATCGAGCCCTCTTTTTTGACGTCAAAAAACCTTACCAGCTTTGAAACTGGTAAGGTTACTATCTATAAGAGAGAAAGCTTATCCTAAAAAACGCTGGAGGAATTCGCGGGTCCGCTCTTCTTGTGGATTTTCAAAGATTTGTTGAGGAGTACCTTCTTCAGCGATGACACCCTTATCCATGAAGATAACACGATCAGAAACATCGCGGGCAAATTCCATTTCGTGAGTAACAATCACCATGGTTAGACCAGACTTGGCCAAATCCTGCATGGTTTTGAGTACCTCACCGACCATTTCTGGATCTAGAGCAGAAGTTGGTTCATCAAAGAGAATAACTTCGGGATCTACAGACAGAGCACGGGCAATGGCAACACGCTGTTTTTGACCACCAGAGAGTTGGCTTGGTTTGGCCTGCCAGTATTGCTCAGTCATACCGACCTTGTTGAGGTTTTCTTTGGCGATTTTCTCAGCCTCTGCACGATCGCGTTTCAATACAGTGGTTTGTGCTACGATGGCATTTTCCAAGACATTGAGGTTGTTAAAGAGGTTGAAGGACTGGAAAACCATGCCTAGTTTTTCGCGATAGGTGGTCAAATCATAGCCTTTGCCCAAGACGTCTTGACCGTGGTAGAGGATTTGTCCTTCGGTTGGTGTTTCCAAGAGGTTGATGGAACGGAGGAAGGTTGATTTTCCAGACCCCGAAGAACCGATGATGGAAATCACTTCTCCTTTTTCAACTGTCACAGAAATGTCCTTGAGGACTTGGTTTTGTCCGTAGGATTTCTTTAGGTTTTTAATTTCTAGAATGATGTTCTTAGTCATGAAGCACCTCGATTTGCATTTGGTTGGCACCAGTTGTATAGGTGTCTGTGTCAAAGCGTTTTTCAACTGCACGCAAGATGCGGGTCACAGTAAAGGTCAAGATAAAGTAAATAATGGCAATGACGGTAAAAGTTTGGAAGTACTGGTAGGTTTGTGTGGCAACAGTATTTCCTGAGAAGTACAATTCAACAACTGAGATAACATTCAATACAGAAGTATCCTTGATGTTGATAACGAACTCATTACCAGTAGCTGGGAGGATGTTGCGGATAACCTGTGGCAAAACAATCTTGCGCATAGTCTGGTTGTGGGTAAATCCAAGAGCCGTTGCGGCTTCGAATTGCCCCTTGTCTACTGCGAAAATACCACCGCGGACAATCTCACTCATGTAAGCACCTGTGTTGATGGATACGATGAAGATGGCAGCCAGGGTACGGTCAAGGTTAAGACCGAAGGCTTGGGCAGTACCGTAGTAGATAACCATAGATTGTACAATCATTGGTGTACCGCGGAAAACTTCGATGTAGATATTGATAAACCAACCGAGAATTTTTTGACCAATAGCAAGAGCCTTGTTAGCTGCTTTTGGAGCAGTACGGAAAACACCAATTAAAAGACCGATAAGGGTACCGATAATGGTTCCAAGGATGGAAATGAGCAGGGTCATTCCAGTACCACGAAGCAACTGCTGCCAGTTGTTGACAATGATATTCCACACTTGAGCAAAGAAGCTAGGAGTTTCGCCTTCGCTGGCTTCTTCAACAGGCTGGTTTTCAATCATATTGTCCATAAGGGCAATTTGGTCGTTCTCCGAAAGAGTAGCTAGTACTTCATTGACCTGGCTGATGCGAGCATCGTCTTTACGCATACCGACAGCAATAGTCACGTCCTCAGCATTGGTTTCAAAATTATCCGATAATTCGACCATCTTGAATGTCTTGTTAGCTGCTTCGGCTGTACGACCTTCTGGACGCTCAGAAACATAGGCATCAATAATACCAGCTTCTAGTGCTTGACGGATTTGAGAGAAATCACCCATAGCTGTTTGTTTATCAGCTCCTTGGATTTGGTCAATCAAATCGTAGAGGTAGACACCTTGCTGGGCAGTGATTTTGGCACCAGCAAATTCAGCCAAGCTAGTCGCCGTAGCATACTGGCTGTCTGAGCGAACAACCAAGGTTGGAATAGATGTATAGTAGCTGTCTGAGAAAGCAATTTCTTTCTTACGTTCTTCAGTTGGGCTCATACCGGCGATGATCATGTCAATCTTGCCAGAAGTAAGGGCAGGAACCAGACCTTCCCACTTGGTTTTAACAACTAGCAACTCTTTATCCATAGATGCTGCGATTTTTTTTGCAATCTGGACATCGTAACCGTTGGCAAATTGGTTGGTTCCTTCGATCGGAACTGCTCCGTTACTGTTATCTTCTTGGGTCCAGTTAAATGGAGCGTAGGCTGCTTCCATTCCTACCCGGAGGTATTCATCTGCTTTAACACCGGTTGCCATGGAAAAAACAGCAATCAGTGTTAGCAGAAATATACTAAGTTTATGTTTCATAATGTCTCCTTAATAAATAATATTATTCCATTTTATTAAAAATTCTGACAAATTTCAATCTCCTTGTACCATGAAAGGAAGTTTTTTTTATGGTATAATAATAAGACTTGATATAAAGGAGTGTAGTATGTTACTCGAATTATTAAAAGCTGTTTTTTTAGGGATTGTTGAAGGGGTGACAGAGTGGTTGCCTGTTTCTTCAACAGGGCATTTGATTTTGGTTCAAGAGTTTATGAAGCTCAACCAAAGTGCTAGTTTTGTAGAAATGTTCAATATCGTCATCCAGTTGGGAGCCATCCTTGCTGTTATGACCATCTATTTCAAAAAATTAAACCCCTTCCAGCCGGGTAAGACCAAGCGTGAGATTCAGTTGACCTGGCAATTGTGGGCAAAGGTTGTCATAGCCTGCCTGCCTTCTATTCTAATAGCTGTTCCATTGGATAGTTGGTTTGAAGCGCATTTTAACTTTATGGTCCCTATTGCCATTGCCTTGATTGTCTATGGTATTGCATTCATCTGGATCGAAAATCGTAATCGGGATCTAGAGCCACAGGTGACAGATTTGGCTAAAATGTCTTATAAGACAGCTCTCTTGATTGGTTGCTTCCAGGTCTTGAGCATTGTTCCGGGCACTAGTCGTTCTGGAGCAACTATCCTTGGAGCGATCATTTTGGGTACAAGTCGAACGGTTGCTGCTGACTTTACCTTCTTCTTGGGAATTCCGACCATGTTTGGTTACAGTGGTCTGAAAGCTGTTAAATATTTCTTGGACGGAAATAGCCTAAATCTTGAGCAAGTTCTCATTCTCTTGGTTGCTAGTTTGACTGCTTATCTTGTTTCCTTAGTTGTTATACGCTTCTTGACCGACTTTGTGAAGAAAAATGATTTTACAGTTTTTGGATATTACCGTATTATCTTGGGAGTAATTTTGCTAGTCTATTCTTTTATCACATTCTTATTTTAAGAGCAGGGCAACCTGCTTTTCTTTTGTCTTTCAAGCAGTCATTTAGTATAATGGAAAGAGATATGTATGAGAATTGAAAATGAATGCTATATTTTTCGGCACCTATTCATTAGTATGAGGTAAGTATGAAAGTAAAACAAATTAGTGATTCGACCTTGAAAATCACTATAAAAATGGATGATTTAGAAGAAAGAGGGATGGAGCTGGCTGACTTCCTCATTCCTCAAGAAAAGACAGAAGAATTTTTCTATACCGTCTTGGACGAATTAGAATTGCCTTTAACCTTCCGAGAAAGTGGGATGTTAAGTTTTCGTGTCACTCCTAAACCAGATCGGGTGGATATTTTTGTAACCAAGTCTGACTTAGATCAGAATTTGAATTTTGATGAGTTTTCTGACTTGTCGGATTTTGGTGATATTTCCAGCATGAGTCCGGATGAATTTTTCAAGAATTTGGAGCAGACTGCTCGAGAGCGAAGCAGTAAGGATATGGATGCTGTTCGTCATTTGGAAGAAGTTGAAAAAGCTGAAGAAGCTGAGGAGAGCGAGTCAGAAGGCTACATCTACTATATCCTTGATTTTCCTAACATGGATGAACTGATGGCTTTTGTAGGAACAGTAGATTACCCTATCGAAGAGTCAGAGCTCTATAAGATGGACGGTCATTACTATATGACTGTCTTGATCAATATCGAGGAACGTTCTAAGCGTTACCCTGACTATCTTCTGGCGCGTATGTTGGAATTTGCCAATGATACTAAGTTGACTAGACCTGTCTTACAGGAACATGGGGTGACCCTCTTGCCAGTTGCAGCCCTAGAGGAACTTAGGAAGGTTTCCTTGCTATGATGCCTTTTGCTTTAAAATATATAATGGTCATCATTTCGACCATGGTTGTAGCAGCGATAGCAACTCCTTTGGTGCGTTTTCTATCCTTCAAGGTTGGAGCAGTGGATAATCCAAACGCGCGTAGAATCAACAAGGTGCCCATGCCATCGGCTGGAGGCTTAGCTATCTTCATAGCTTTTTCCTTGGCTGCCTTGGTCTTTTTGCCGAGAATTGTCACCCACATCAATTATCATGGAACCTACCTGCATTATATTTTGCCCTTGATTGTATCCTCGCTTATTATCATCATTACAGGCTATATTGATGATGTGAAGGAGTTGGGTCCAGCTCCAAAGATGTTTGGAATTGTTCTTGCAGCAACCCTGATCTGGTTTTTTACGGAATTCCACTTTGATAGCTTCAAGATCCCATTCGGTGGGCCCTTGCTCATTTTTCCAAGCTGGCTATCCTTCTTTTTAACTGTCTTGTGGATTGTGGCAATTACTAATGCCGTTAATTTGATCGATGGTCTAGATGGTTTGGTGTCAGGGGTGTCTATCATTTCCTTGACGACCATGGGAATTGTTTCCTACTTTTTCTTACATGATAGCAATATCTTTTTGACCCTGACTATTTTTATTTTAGTGGCCGCTATTATAGGCTTTCTACCTTATAATTATAATCCAGCTATTATTTATCTAGGTGATACCGGAGCTCTCTTTATTGGTTTCATGATTGGAGTTTTGTCACTCCAAGGATTGAAAAATTCTACAGCTGTTGCGGTAGTTACCCCCATGATTATCTTGGGGGTTCCAATTACAGATACGGTTGTAGCCATCATCCGTCGAAAATTGTCTGGAAAAAAAATTTCAGAGGCGGATAAGATGCATTTACACCATCGTTTGCTATCTCTAGGCTTGACCCATCGTGGTACAGTTTTAGTTATCTATGCCATTTCCTTCCTATTTTCTTTAACCTCGCTCTTGCTCAATGTTTCCAGTCGTCTAGGCGGTGTTCTCTTGGTTCTAACCATGGGTCTGGGTGTAGAGGTCTTATGTGAGTTGATAGGTATTTTTGGTGAAAATCGCATGCCCTTGCTTAATTTCCTTCGTTTCATTGGCAACAGTAGTTATCGTCAGGAACGCATAGCGGATTGTAAGGAAAAGCGCTGTCTTCGTAAACAGCAGACCAAGAAAAGAAAATAAGAATCTTTCTAAACAAGAAGAGAGCCCTTAGGCTCTTTTTTTGATATAATGAGAAAGATAATAAATAAAGGAGTATACGATGTCAGTATTAGAAATCAAAGACCTTCATGTTGAAATCGAAGGTAAGGAAATCCTCAAAGGTGTCAATTTGACCCTCAAAACAGGTGAAATTGCAGCCATCATGGGACCGAACGGAACAGGCAAGTCCACCCTTTCCGCAGCTATCATGGGTAATCCAAGCTACGAAGTAACACAAGGGGAAGTTCTCTTTGACGGTGTTAATATTTTGGAGTTGGAAGTGGACGAGCGTGCTCGTATGGGACTTTTCTTGGCCATGCAATACCCGTCGGAAATTCCGGGAATCACCAATGCAGAGTTCCTCCGTGCTGCTATGAACGCTGGCAAGGAAGATGAAGACAAGATTTCTGTCCGCGATTTCATCACCAAGTTGGATGAAAAGATGGAACTCCTCAACATGAAAGAGGAAATGGCAGAGCGTTACCTCAACGAAGGTTTCTCAGGTGGTGAGAAAAAACGCAATGAAATTCTGCAGTTGCTCATGTTAGAGCCAACTTTCGCTCTTCTTGACGAGATTGACTCAGGTTTAGATATTGATGCCCTTAAAGTGGTATCAAAAGGTATCAATGCTATGCGTGGTGAAGGCTTCGGTGCCATGATTATCACTCACTACCAACGCTTGCTCAACTACATCACTCCTGATGTTGTCCATGTCATGATGGAAGGCCGTGTTGTTCTGTCAGGTGGACCAGAATTGGCGCAACGCTTGGAAAAAGAAGGCTATGTCCAAGTCGCAGCTGAGCTTGGCATCGACTACAAAGAAGATGACATTTAAGTCTTTGGAGGACCCTATGACCAAAGATAAAATTCAAGAATTTTCAGCCTTGCAGGCAGAACCAACTTGGTTGACAGACCTGCGTCTTAAGGCTTTTGACAAAATAGCAGAGCTGGACTTGCCGGTTATCGAGCGGGTCAAGTTTCACCGTTGGAATCTAGGTGATGGAAGCCTTGCTACAAATGATGAAATCGGAGCTGTTCCAGATTTTACAGCTATCGGTGACAATCCTATGTTGGTCCAGGTTGGCAGCCAAACGGTTCTAGAACAGTTGCCGGTTGACCTTGTAGAGAAAGGTGTGGTCTTTACGGACTTTGCTTCAGCTCTAGATGTCATTCCTGATGTCATTGAGAAATACCTCGGTGTAGCAGTTCCATTTGATGAACACAAATTGGCAGCCTGCAATACAGCCTATTTCAACGCAACCGCGGTTCTCTATGTTCCTGACAACGTTGAAATTGACCAGCCAGTTGAGGCACTTTTTTACCAAGATAGCACTAGCTCGATTGCCTTTAACAAACGTGTTCTCATCATTGCTGGGAAAAATGCCAAGTTTAATTACCTAGAACGCTTTGAAAGTTTGGGAGATGGAGCGGAAGCGACTTCGGCTAATATCATTGTGGAAGTCATTGCCCTTGCGGGTAGCCAAATCAAGTTTGCAGCCATTGACCGCCTTGGCAAGCACTTGGATACCTACCTTAACCGCCGTGGTTATCTTGGAAACGATGCCAGCATTGACTGGGCAATCGGTCTTCTTAACGAAGGAAATGTGATTGCCGATTTGGACAGCGAATTAAAAGGAAATGGTAGCCATGCCAACCTCAAGGTTGTTGGTCTTTCATCAGGCCGTCAGGTCCAAGGTGTGGATACGCGCGTGACCAACTACGGTCATAATTCTGTCGGTCACATTCTGCAACATGGGGTTATCCTTGAAAGTGGAACCCTGACCTTTAACGGTATCGGTCACATTGTCCGTGGTGCCAAGGGTGCAGATGCCCAGCAGGAAAGCCGTGTTCTCATGCTATCCGATAAGGCTCGCTCCGATGCCAACCCAATCCTCCTCATCGATGAGAACGAAGTTACAGCTGGTCACGCAGCCTCTATCGGACAGGTTGACCCAGAGGATATGTACTATCTCATGAGTCGTGGTTTGGACCGTGCAACAGCTGAACGATTGGTCATTCGTGGCTTCCTTGGTGCCGTCATCACAGAAATCCCTGTCAAGGAAGTCCGTGACGAGCTGATTGCCGTCATTGAAGAAAAACTAACAAAGAGATAAGATATGGATTTGGAACGCATTCGCAAGGATTTTCCAATCCTAGACCAAGTTGTTAACGATGAGCCGCTGGTCTATTTGGACAATGCGGCGACCACTCAAAAACCGCAGCAGGTGCTGGATGTGCTGGCAGATTATTACCAGAAGGACAATGCTAATGTCCACCGTGGCGTTCACATCCTTTCGGAACGGGCAACGGCTCGCTACGAGGCGGCTCGGCAGAAGGTAGCTGATTTTATCCAGGCCAAGTCTAGCAAGGAAATCCTCTTCACCAGAGGAACGACCACCGGTCTTAACTGGGTGGCTCAGTTTGCCAGAGAAATTCTCCAGCCAGACCAGGAAGTGATGATCTCGGTCCAAGAGCACCACTCCAATATCATCCCTTGGCAGCAAGCCTGTCAGCAAACAGGTGCTAAGCTCCGCTATGTCCCTCTAAAAGACGGCGAGCTGGATATGGACCACCTGCGATCGCTACTATCTTCCAAGACCAAGTTCGTCTCCCTGGCCCACGTGTCCAATGTCCTGGGCAGTGTGGCTCCTATCGGAGAAATAGCAGAGCTGGTGCATCAAGTCGGTGCCTACTTGGTGGTGGACGGAGCCCAGTCAGTTCCCCACATGGCCGTCAACGTGCAAGAATTAGACGTGGACTTCTATGCCTTTTCAGGCCATAAGATGTTGGGACCGACAGGAATTGGCGTTCTCTACGGCAAGGAAGAATTACTCAATCTCATGTCGCCAGTTGAATTCGGCGGTGAAATGATTGACTTTGTCTATGAGCAGTCAGCCACTTGGAAGGAATTGCCTTGGAAGTTTGAAGCAGGAACGCCCAATATTGCAGGTGCCATTGGGCTGGGAGCAGCCATTGATTACCTGACCGAAATTGGTATGGACGCTATCCAGGCCCACGAGGCAGAACTGGTTGACTATGTCTTTCCAAAATTGCAGGCTATTCCAGGCTTGACCATTTATGGCAGTCAGGATCTGTCCAAGCGGACGGGAGTTATTGCCTTTAACTTGGACGACTTGCATCCACACGATGTGGCAACTGCTCTGGACTATGAAGGTGTTGCTGTGCGGGCTGGTCACCATTGTGCCCAACCGCTTCTCAGGTATTTGCAGGTACCAGCCACCGTTCGAGCAAGTTTTTACATCTACAACACCAAGGCTGACTGTGACAAGTTGGTTGAGGCAATCATCAAGACAAAGGAGTTTTTCAATGGCCCTATCTAGATTAGATTCTCTTTATATGGCAGTTGTGTCTGAACACTCCAAGTCGCCTCGCCATCGTGGGAGCTTGGACGGAGTGGAAAAGTTAGAGCTCCACAACCCAACCTGTGGCGATGTGATTGAACTATCCGTCAAGTTTGAAAATGGGAAGATTTCCGACATTGCCTTTGATGGTGTTGGCTGTACCATTTCAACCGCCTCGGCTTCCATGATGACTGAAGCAGTCCTTGGCAAAGAAATCAAGCATATTGAAGAACTAGCAGAAATATTTTCGCAAATGGTACAAGGGCAAGAGGATGCACGTCAGAAGGAGTTAGGGGACGCCTCTCTCCTTGCAGGTGTCGCCAAATTTCCTCAACGAATCAAATGTGCCACATTACCGTGGAATGCCTTAAAGAAGACGATCGAACGAAATGAAAGTGCTGAATGAGCATGAACAAATAAATAAAAATGAAAATCATACAGAAAGGATTGTTCAGTTTCTGATTGGAATTGAACAGGCCCAGCAAGCTTTGAGGAAAGCGTAACAGCATTCTCATACTTTTTGGGCTTAGTATCTTATATTATGTCAGAAGAAAGAATTGAACCAACCCCGATTGATCTTGGGGAATACAAATTCGGTTTCCATGATGAAAATGTGGAACTGGTGGCTTCGACTGGTAAGGGCTTGAGCGAAGAAGTTATTCGTCAAATGTCCCGTATCAAAGGCGAGCCAGAATGGATGTTGGAATTCCGTTTGAAATCCTACGAAACCTTCAAGAAAATGCCGATGCAGACCTGGGGAGCCGACTTGTCTGAACTGGATTTTGATGATATTGTTTACTATCAAAAACCGTCGGATAAGCCAGCACGGAGCTGGGATGATGTACCGGAAAAAATCAAGGAAACATTTGAACGCATCGGTATTCCAGAAGCCGAGCGTGCCTACCTGGCAGGAGCCTCTGCCCAGTACGAATCAGAAGTGGTCTACCACAATATGAAGGAAGAGTACGACAAGCACGGCATTATCTTTACAGATACTGACACGGCCCTCAAGGAACATCCAGAACTCTTCAAAAAATACTTTGGAAAACTAGTTCCACCGTCAGACAATAAACTAGCCGCCCTCAACTCAGCGGTTTGGTCGGGTGGAACCTTCATCTACGTACCAAAAGGTGTTAAATTAGATATTCCACTCCAGACCTACTTCCGTATCAACAACGAAGGAACAGGGCAGTTCGAACGCACCCTCATCATCGTGGATGAAGGAGCAAGTGTTCACTACGTAGAAGGCTGTACGGCTCCGACTTACTCAACAGCTAGCCTCCACGCTGCTATTGTGGAAATCATTGCCCACGAAGGTGCCTATATGCGTTATACCACCATTCAAAACTGGTCTGACAACGTTTATAACTTGGTAACCAAGCGTGCCCGTGCTGAGAAAAATGCCACAGTTGAGTGGATTGACGGCAACCTTGGTGCTAAGACGACCATGAAATATCCAGCGGTTTACTTGGAAGGCGAAGGAGCTCGTGGAACCATGTTGTCCATTGCCTTTGCCAACAAGGGTCAGGTACAGGATACCGGTGCCAAGATGATCCACAACGCCCCACGCACTTCATCCTCTATCGTATCCAAATCCATTGCCCGTGGCGGTGGAGAAGTCAACTACCGTGGTCAAGTTACCTTTGCTAAAAACTCAGCCAAGTCTATCAGCCACATCGAGTGTGATACCATTATCATGGATGATATTTCCAAATCAGACACCATTCCATTTAATGAAATTCACAATTCACAAGTGGCGCTTGAACACGAAGCCAAAGTATCAAAAATCTCAGAAGAGCAACTTTACTACCTCATGAGCCGTGGCCTATCTGAATCCGAAGCCACAGAAATGATTGTCATGGGCTTTGTCGAACCATTCACAAAAGAACTCCCAATGGAATACGCAGTCGAACTCAACAGACTGATTGCCTATGAGATGGAGGGGAGCGTTGGCTAATTTGTGTAGCTCCACATAGCTAAGAAGCTATTTGGAGCACACAAATGCCAACGCTCGTTGGAAATAGAGAGCGACGGCAGTCGCTCTTCTTTGTAATCTTATAAAAATCCTATTCCTTCCACGCTCGTCGTTTTCTGTAAGAAAATGATATGTAGCTAGGAGTTCCGCAGGAACTCTCACCAACCGAGGTGGGAGATGAGGAGTAGCGAATGCTACTCTACATTGCAATGTCAACGCTAGTTGGAAATAGAGAGCGACGGCAGTCGCTCTTCTTTGTAATCTTATAAAAATCTTATTCCTTCCACGCTCGTCATTTTCTGTAAGAAAATGATATGTAGTGAGGAGTTCCGCAGGAACTCTCACCAACCGGGGTTGGTGATAAGGAGTAGCGAATGCTACTCTACATTGCAATGCCAACGCTCGTTGGAAATAGAGAGCGACGGCAGTCGCTCTTCTTTATAATCTTATAAACTTCCTATTCCTTCCACGCTCGTCGTTTTCTGTAAGAAAATGATATGTAGTGAGGAGTTCCGCAGGAGCTCTCACCAACCGAGGTGGGAGCTGAGGAGCGATGGCAGTCGCTCTACTATGTAAATTTAGCAAACTAGTCTGGGAGATTAGATTACCTCACTGATGTTGCTCCCTGCAGGAACTTTACAAGCCTATAACATAAAAATACTATGCCGAGTGCTTATCTGGCATAGTATTTTTGTATTATAATTTCTCGTTCACATATCGAACGAAGTTATTCCACCATGAAACTGGCCAAGGAGCTTTTTTCATATCATTTGGGAGGACCATTTCTACACTGGCTTGCTCTCCAATATAACCTTTCCCAATCAAGTCTTGGTCTTTTAATTGTAGTTTTCCAACAACGCTACCAGCAGTCAAGGGTGCATCGATTTCATTTGTAGTAGGGATAAAGTTTGCAGACGCAGTCAATTCTGTCTGATTGCGCTGAACGATGTATAGGTCTGCAGCAGCAACGACGGGACTGGTTTCCTTTTCTCCGTTAAAGACCTTAATTTTACTATTGTTGTAGGCTTTTCCTTTTTCGGCAATTGCAACCCGTGAAAAATTGGCATAGACATAGTTCATCAAATCATTGGTTGCAACAAAACGATTATCAGGCATAGCCAAACCGTCCGTGGCATTGAGGACTACTGTAATGATACGCATACCAGCTTGTTGGGTTGTGGCCAAGAAACCTGAACCAGCAGAGTTTGAGGTCCCTGTTTTCAACCCATCCACTCCCCCACGAGCATGGGTTCCGTCACTCAGCATTTGGTTGGTGCTATAGTAGGTATAGCCACCAAAGTCATAGGCGTTGAGTGAGGTAATCTCTAGGACTTGCGGATAGTCAAGAATGAGCCGACGTGCAATAGTAGCCATATCGAGTGCTGAAAAGTGATTGGCATCTTCAGGACTGGAACCAGGATAGATATTACCTCCTAAATCAGCATTATCCAATCCAGAAACGTTAACGATTTTAGCATCTGTAATGCCCCATTCCTGAACTTTTGCCTTCATTCGATCTACAAAAGCGGCTTCGCTACCCGCTATTTTTTCAGCCAGAGCAATGATGGCGCTGTTGGATGAAGTGATGAGAGAGGCATTCAATAGATCACGGACAGAATAAGTGCGCTCATCCAAATTCACGTTACTGAGTTCGATATTGGCAGTCAAGCTATAGGAGTAGTCTGAAATGTCCACCATGGTATCCAAGTTGATTTCGCCTTTTTCCAAGGCTTCGTAGACCATGTAGACACTTAAGAGCTTACTGATGGAGGCGACACTGGCTTTGGTTTCAGCATCTTGTTGAAAAAGGATTTTTCCTGAATCAACCTCAACCGCGATAGCATGTTTAGCTGCTACCGAGAAATCGTCCGCTAGGACAGCGGGGCCTCCGATAAGAAAACTAAAGGTTGCCAATAATAGAAGTATTAACTTACGCATAAACATTCCTTTATCTGATATTTCTTCCATTATATCACATGGATTGTAAGAAAAATAAGGAAAAAACATGAAAAATAATAGAAAATAATGAAAATTTATGTTTTTACAAAATTTTCTGACAAAAAGACTTTATTTAAGAAAATTTTATGATATAATAAATTTCATAAGACATACAATTATGTGTCAAACAAAAAGAAAACAGAGGTGTTTTATGAAAAAGACAACAAAACTCTTTGCACTTGCAGGTGTAACTCTTCTTTCTGCATCTGTACTTGCTGCTTGTGGTTCTAAATCATCAAGCTCAACAGAACAAAACTTGTCATTCCCGTCAGAAGTGAAACAAGACGGAACTGCTGTGGCTGATGCACAGTTGAAATACGCTTGGGTGTCGCCAACAACTTCATCAGGTCTTTTGATTGATGAATTGACTGAGAATACAACAGACTCAACTTTTGGTGGAATGGTCGATATCTCAATGTTCGGTTATGATGGAAATCGTAAATTAGACGATTCAGGTCTTGCTAAGGCTGAATTTGATATCGAAAACAAAAAAATCACTGTTAGTTTGACAGGTAAAGACTACAAGTGGTCTGATGGTCAGCCATTCACAATCAATGATTACATCTTCACAATCAAGTCATTGGCAAGCAAAGACTACACAGGTGTGCGTTTTGATGATAAATTCTTGAACATCGTTGGTATGGAAGAATTTGTGGCTGGAACAGCATCTGATATTTCTGGTATCAAGAAAGTTGACGACTACACAGTAGAATTGACTGTGAAAGAAATGTCACCTTCTATGATGTATGCTGGTGGTGATGTACCTGCCTATATCCAGCCAGAACACATCTATAAAGATATTCCTGTGGCTGATTGGGAAAAGAGCGAGTACTCACGTACTGCTAAACTTGTAGGTATGGGTCCATGGAAGATTAAAGAAATCGTTAACGGTGAGTCTATCACTTACGTTCCAAACGAACACTTCTTCAAGGGAACAACTCCAAAAACAAGCTCATTGAAGATCGATATCGTATCACCTGATACTATCGTTTCTGAGATGAAAGCTGGTAACTACGATATCGCAGATATGCCGGTTGACCAATTGGACTCATACAAAGACTTGTCTAACTTGAACATCGTTGGTTCACTTAACTCATCTTACGAATACATCTCATTTAACTTTGGTAAATATGACGAGGCTGCTGAGAAGAACGTCATGAACGAAAACGCTAAGATGAACGATGTGAAACTTCGTCAAGCGATTGCCTATGCAATTGATACCAAGACAGCTGGTGAGAAATTGTACAACGGTTTGTACCACCCAGCAAAATCATTGATTATCTCATTCTTTGGCGATCTTCACGATTCTGAATTGGCAGGCTACACATACGATCCAGAAAAAGCTAAGAAACTCTTGGATGAAGCTGGCTACAAGGATACAAACGGTGACGGCATTCGTGAAGGTAAAGACGGTAAAGAATTCAAAATCACTTTCGCAGCTCGTAAACGTACAGAAGCCAACGAAGCACTCGTACAACAATACATTGCTTGGTGGAAAGAAGTTGGCTTGAATGTTGAATTGTACACTGGCCGTACTGTTGAAGTAAATACTTTCTACGATGCAATTCAAGCAAATGACCCTGCAATTGATATGTATGCTGGTGGATGGTCAACAGGTTACGATCCAAATCCTAACGGACTTTGGGGAGAACTTGCTCCATTCAACATGTCACGTTTCGTATCTGAAGAAAACACTAAATTGTTGGAGGCAATCGGCTCAGTAGAATCATTTGATGAGAAGAAAAACCTTGAAAGCTACAAGGCATGGCAAAAGTATGCTGCTGAACAAGCATTTGCTATCCCAACATTTGAATCTGAAGAAATTACAGCACTTAACAAACGTGTGAAGAACTACGATTCTAACTACGGTTCAGCTTCAGGCAAAGGTATTGCGCTTGAAAATATCGAATTGACAGCTGACAAAGGTGTAGCAGCAGAATAATCCTATTTCATCCAAATAGTATCTGAAAAAGCCAACCTGGTTGGCTTTTTTCAGATGGCTATTGGAATTTTCAGATAATTATGGTATAGTAGAACCAGTACACAAAAAAAGAGTAATTTACTTTTTAATATATGAATTGGTTAGTCAAAGACTGGATGATGTTGATATTATAGAGTTCGAAATGATTGAGCTTGATTAGCCGATAGACAAAGGAGGACGAAGCGTGGCTACTGAAAAACCGCTTTTAGATATTAAAGATTTACACGTCGGATTCCGTATTGCTGATGATTATTTTGATGCTGTTGATGGCGTTGATATTTCATTGCAGAAGAATGAGATTCTTGCAATCGTTGGAGAATCAGGATGTGGTAAATCTACTTTGGCAACGACCATTATGGGCTTGCACAATCCATTAAACACAAAAATAACAGGAAGTATCCAGTACAATGATATGGAGTTGATTGGGATGGATGAAGCTAAGTACAATACTGTACGCGGAAATGACATTGGGATGATTTTTCAAGATCCCTTGGCTTCCCTCAACCCCTTGATGACCATTGGAGCGCAGATTGATGAAGCCCTCTTCTATCACACGGACTTGGATGCGACTGCTCGTACGGAGCGTGTTTTGGAGTTGTTGGCTCAAGTAGGTATTCCGAACCCGAAGCGTACCTTCAAGCAGTATCCACATGAACTTTCAGGTGGTATGCGCCAGCGTATTATTATCGCTATGGCCCTTTCTTGTAAGCCACCAATCATTATTGCCGATGAGCCTACAACAGCCTTGGATGTGACCATTCAGGCACAGATTTTGGACCTCTTGAATGATATTCAGGCGGAAACGGGTTCTGGTATTATTTTGATTACCCACGACTTGGGTGTAGTGGCAGAAACGGCTGATCGTGTAGCCGTTATGTATGGTGGTCAGTTTGTTGAGGTGGCTCCTGTTGAGGAACTCTTTACCAATCCAAAACATCCATATACACGTTCGCTCTTGAAGTCAAATCCGCAATCAGGTGGCGAAGGTGGGGATCTTCACGTTATCGAAGGTATCGTACCACCGATTACCAAAATGTTGCGTCAAGGTTGCCGTTTTGCACCACGTATTCCTTGGATTGAAGCAAGTGCTCACGAGGAAAATCCAGGTATGCATGAAGTAGGACCAAACCACTTTGTTCGTTGTACTTGTCACGAAACATTCTATTTTGAAGAGGAGGCCTAAATAGTGGGATTTATTGAAGTAAAAGATTTAAAAGTCCATTATCCAATTCGAAGTGGCTTCTTTAACCGTGTCACAGACCATGTTTATGCCGTGGATGGTGTCAATCTCGAGTTTGAAGAGGGAAAAACCTATGGTTTGGTAGGCGAGTCAGGTTCTGGTAAGTCAACAATTGGTAAGGCAATTATTGGTTTGGAGCGGGCTACATCTGGTCAAATCATCTATGAGGGTCAGGATGTGACCAACAAATCACGCAGTAAAAAAGGTAACTTTAATCGTGATGTCCAAATGATTTTCCAAGATTCGCTTTCTAGTTTCAACCCTAAAAAACGTATTTTAGACATTATTGCTGAGCCTATTCGTAACTTTGACCGTCTTTCTCCAGATGAGGAGAAGAAAAAAGTCCTTCAACTCTTGGATACCATCGGTCTCAACGAAGAAGCCTTGATCAAGTATCCACATGAATTTTCAGGTGGTCAGCGTCAACGTATCGGCGTTGCCCGTGCCCTAGCAAGTAATCCGCGTCTGATTATTGCTGATGAGCCTGTTTCTGCCTTGGACTTGTCTGTTCAAGCTCAGGTTTTGAACTATATGAAACGTATCCAAGATGAGTTTAAACTCAGCTACCTCTTTATTTCTCATGATCTTGGTGTTGTGCAACATATGTGTGACGAATTGTTTATCATGTACCGTGGTCGCTTCGTAGAAACGGGTAACAAGCAGGACATCTATAACAATCCACAGCATATCTATACCAAACGTCTTTTGTCAGCTATTCCATCGATTGATCCAGTTAATCGTTTGAAGAACAAGGAAAAACGCTTGGTTGCTGAAAAAGAGTATCAAGAAAAACAAGGTCAATACTATGATGAAAAGGGTCGAGTTTACGATTTACAAACCTTCTCAGCAACTCATCAGGTAGCCCTTCCAAAAGGAGGTCAGAACTAAGATGTGGAAAACAGTTTTACGTCGTTTGCTCATGATGATTCCTCAAATTATCATTTTGAGTGTCATCGCTTTCTTCGTGGCTAAGATGATGCCAGGGGATCCTTTTACGGGTATGATTGATCCCAATATCGACCCAGCCATTATCGAACAAAAACGGATTGCAGCAGGGTACTATGACCCAATTCATATTCAATACTTCCGCTGGGTTGGTAATCTCTTGCAGGGTGATTTTGGTCAGAGTTTCCTCTTTAAGCAACCTGTTTTGGATGTTATCATGCAACGCTTGAACAACACTATTTGGTTGTCGCTCTTGACCATGATTTTGACCTATGCTATTGCCCTTCCTTTGGGGATGATTGCTGGTCGCTACCAAAACTCTCTAGCTGATAAGGTGATTGGGGTTTACAACTTCCTGACCTTCTCAACACCAACCTTCGTTTTTGCCATTCTTATGTTGTGGTTGTTTGGTTTTAGCTTGGGCTGGTTCCCAACTCGTGGTTCAATCGGGGGTGGCGTTGAAGGTTTTGCAGCAGTACTCAGCCGTCTTCATCATATGATTTTACCGGCGATTACCATGGCTATCTTATCTACAACAGTAACCATCCAGTACCTCCGTACAGGGATTATCGATGCTAAGAGCCAAGATTATGTCCGTACGGCGCGTGCTAAGGGTGTTCCTGAGCGTGTGGTTTACAACCGTCATATCTTCCGTAACTCTATTCTGCCAATCGCATCATTCTTGGGTTATGAATTGACTGGTTTGATCGGCGGTTCTATCTTTATCGAGAATATTTTTACCTATCCAGGTATCGGTCAATTGTTCTATAATTCCATTTCTAGTCGTGATTATAGTGTTATCTTGGCCCTCTTGTTGATATTTGGTATGGGAACTCTCTTGGGAACCTTGATTTCAGATATTATCATGAGTATTGTAGATCCACGTATCCGTGTGAAATAGAAGGAGGAGTAAGGTGAGTAAAGAAAATAAAAAACAAGTACAATCAGCTTCAACTCCTCCAGGTGGTTTTCGCGTCATCGCGCGTGAGTTCTTGAAGGATAGATTAGCTTTAGCTTCCTTGGTCATTTTGGTGACAGTTCTTTTGACTGTTTTCATCGGTGCCCTGGTCTTGGATCAAGAGCAAGTGATGAAAGTCAATCTTTTGGGACGTTACTTGGAACCTGGAGTTGATGGTTATATCTTGGGAACGGATGAAGGTGGTAAAGATATCTTTGGTCAGTTGATTATTGGTGCTCGAAACTCCATTGTTATCGGTTTTACTATTACCATTATTACAAGTATTGTTGGTATCTCGGTCGGATTGATTTCAGGCTACTATGGAGGTCGTTTGGATGGTTTCTTGATGCGGATTGTGGACTTCATTATGATTCTACCTGTTACGATGCTCATTATCGTTTTCGTAACGGTTATCAAAAACTATACCATTTATCACTTTATCCTAATCATGAGTGCCTTCTATTGGACAGCTAAGGCCCGTCTTTTCCGTACGCGAACCTTGTCTGAGGCTAGCTTGGATTATGTCAATGCGTCGAAAACACTTGGAACAAGTGACTTTATGATCATGTTCCGTGAGATTTTGCCTAACTTGAGTTCTTTGATTATTGTCAACTTGACCCTCAACTTTGCAGGGAATATTGGTATCGAAACATCATTGACTTATCTAGGCTTCGGTCTTCCGTCGACAGTTCCAAGTTTGGGTACCTTGATTTCAAATGCCCGTAATGCAGATATCTTAGAGAACAAGACTTGGATTTGGTTGCCAGCAGCTATCTTTATCCTTGTTATGATGCTTTGTATCAACTATGTCGGTCAAGCCTTCCAACGTGCTGCCGATGCAAAACAACGTTTGGGTTAACAAACACATAAGGGTTCCTTCGGGAACTCTTTTTCTCTTCCTTTCAGCTGTCACAAGCTTGTCTTTTACAGAATACAGAAAATGTGGTAAAATGGAGTGATAAAACTATTTGAGGTAAGGAATTATGACTGTAAAAATCAATACAAAAGACGGCCAGATTGAATTAACTGATGACGTGATTGCCACAGTTGTCGGTGGTGCTACGACTGAGATTTTCGGTGTTGTTGGTATGGCTAGTAAGTCTGCGATTAAGGATAATTTTCAGGCCCTTTTACGCAAGGAAAATTACTCCAAAGGTGTTGTCATTAAGACCTTGGAAGATGGTCGCATTGCAGTCGATGTTTACACTGTTATGAGTTACGGTGTGAAAATCAGTGAAGTATCTCGCAATATCCAAGAACGTGTGAAATTCAACTTGGAAAATCAATTGGGTATCTCTGTTGATGCCGTTAATGTTTTTATCCAAAATATTAAAGTCGTAGGAGAATAATTGTGTCTAAAATTACAACAAGTTTATTTCAAGAAATGGTGCAGGCAGCATCTACTCGTCTGAATAAACAAGCCGAATATGTAAACTCATTAAACGTCTTTCCTGTTCCAGATGGCGACACGGGAACCAACATGGGCATGACCATCACCAATGGTGCCAAAGAAGTGGCAGACAAGCCTGCAAATACGGTTGGTGAAGTCGCTCAAATCTTGTCAAAAGGTTTACTTATGGGTGCTCGCGGAAACTCTGGTGTTATTACGTCACAATTGTTCCGTGGTTTCGGTCAGTCTGTTAAAGGCAAGGTTGAATTGGACGGTAAAGACTTGGCGCAGGCCTTCCAACATGGTGTAGAAGTGGCCTATAAGGCTGTAATGAAACCAGTTGAAGGTACCATTTTGACGGTTTCTCGTGGGGCAGCTACAGCAGCTCTTAAAAAAGCAGAAGAAACTGATGATGCGGTAGAAGTTATGCGCGCAACCCTTGAAGGTGCCAACCGTGCCCTCAAGAAAACACCTGAAATGTTGCCAGTCTTGAAAGAGGTTGGAGTTGTCGATTCAGGTGGTCAAGGTCTGGTTTATATCTACGAAGGCTTCTTGTCAGCATTGACAGGTGAGTACATTGCTTCTGAGGATTTTGAAGCAACTCCAGCTGTTATGACAGAAATGATCAATGCAGAGCATCACAAGTCTGTAGCTGGCCATGTAGCGACAGAAGACATTACCTTCGGTTACTGTACAGAAATCATGGTAGCTCTTCGCCAAGGACCTACTTATGTCAAGGACTTTGATTATGAAGAATTCCGTAACTACCTCAACGACCTTGGTGATTCTCTCCTAGTTGTCAACGATGATGAAATTGTTAAAGTCCATGTCCATACTGAAGATCCGGGCTTGGTCATGCAGGCAGGTCTTCAATATGGTAGCTTGGTCAAGGTAAAAGTGGACAACATGCGTGAACAACATGAAGCGCAAGTTGAAAAAGAAGAAGCCTACCAAAAACCAGCTGAACAAAAAGAATATGGCATTGTTGCTGTTGCGGCAGGTGAGGGATTGACAGAAATCTTCAAATCACAAGGGGTTGACTATGTGATTTCAGGTGGTCAGACCATGAACCCATCAACAGAAGACTTTGTCAATGCTATTGAATTGGTCAACGCCCGTAATGTCATCTTGCTTCCAAACAACAAGAACATCTTGATGGCGGCTCAGACTGCAGCAGAAGTTGCTGAAGTGGCGGTTAAGGTTGTAGAAACCAAGACTCTACCACAAGGCTTCACTAGCTTGCTTGCCTTTGATCCAAGTCGTGATTTGGAAAGCAACTTTGAAGCGATGACGGCATCTCTCGCAGAGGTGAAAAGTGGTAGTGTGACAACTGCAGTTCGCGATACAACCATTGATGGTCTTGAAATTCATGAGAATGACAACCTTGGTATGGTTGATGGCAAGATTGTAGTGTCCAATCCAGATATGATGGAAACACTTGTTGCTACATTTGAGAAAATGCTGGATGAAGATAGCGAAATCGTAACGATCTATATCGGTGAAGATGGTGATGAAGAATTGGCGCAGACACTTGCTGAACAGCTAGAAGAACAATTTGAAGATATCGAGGTCGAAATCCATCAAGGAAACCAACCAGTTTATCCATATCTTTTCAGTGTAGAATAAACAAAATCGCAGGCCTAGGCTTGCGATTTTTTCTGTAGATTTGTCTACAATTTCCAGTAGACCTATGACAAAGCCGAATGGCTATGGTATAATAACAAGTATGTATAGTCAAAATGAAAATGAATTGATTGCAATCGGTGAGCGAATTGGTAGGGCTTGTAAGGCCAATCAAGTGCTAGTCCTGTCGGGCGATTTAGGTGCAGGAAAGACCACTTTGACCAAGGGTTTGGCTAAGGGTTTGGATATTGACCAGATGATTAAAAGTCCGACTTATACCATTGTCCGTGAGTATGAAGGTCGAATGCCTCTCTACCATCTAGATGTCTATCGGATTGGTGACGATCCGGATTCTATTGATTTAGATGATTTTCTCTATGGTGGTGGTGTGACGGTTATCGAATGGGGAGAATTGTTGGATGCAAGCCTATTAGATGACTATTTGCTCGTTCGTATCGAGAAGGAAGAAGACGGTCGTCGTCTGACTTTTAAGGCTCATGGGGCTAAAAGTCAAGTATTGGCTGAGGAAATACAGAATGACTGAAAAAGAAGTATATTTTAGCGAGGCTGAGCCAGCTGATGCGGTGGCCTTTATTGATTTTATGAACCAAGTGGCTAGCGAAACGGATTATCTGGTCATGGATGAATCAGGCTTTCGGTTTAGTCCTGAAGAGATGGAAAGGATTTTTGAAGCTGGCATTGAAAATCCTGGTGAACTGTGTTTGCTGGCGAAAGTAGGAACGGAAGTTATAGGGGCTATTTCTGTCAAATCATCCAAACAATTTCGGATCAGCCATATCGGGAATATTTTCATTGCGATAAAAAAAGATTACTGGGGACATGGCTTGGGGACCATTTTACTGGATGAGGTCATCGAGTGGGCTCAGGAAATAGACCTCCTCAAGCGTCTGGAATTAACTGTTCAGGTGCGCAATCAAGCGGCAGTCCACCTCTATCAGAAGATGGGCTTTGTGATTGAAGGGACCCAGGTGAGAGGGGCTAGAACAGATGAAGGGGAATGGCTTGACCTCTATTACATGGGCAGGCTAATTGGTGAATGATGACAATTGGAAAAAAAATAGTCTTAATGTCGTTGGCGATTATAGTTCTGACACTTGGAGCTGGATTTGCCTATGGGATTAGTTTATTAAACTTTTCGACAGATGCGATTTCAAAAACCTTTAGGCAGTTAGATGGTGAAGAGGAAATTACGCCTATCGATGCAACGGAGCCTCTTACCATTCTTTTGATGGGGGTGGATATGGACCAGGCTACTCGTGGTGGCGTTTGGGAGGAAGGTCGAAGTGACTCCATGATTTTGGTGACGGTCAATCCCAAAACTAAGGAAACCACGATGATGAGTTTGACGCGTGATATCATGGTGGAGATTGCTGAAGCCAATGGAGAATCAACAGGAACGGTAGAAAAACTTAACCACTCCTATAGCTACGGGCAGGCTCCTATGGCTATTGCTACCATTGAAAAAATGATGGACATCAACATTGATCGTTACATTGAAATCAATATGGATGGTCTAGTCGAGCTAGTTGATGCAGTAGGTGGGATTGAAGTCAATAATACACTAGGTTTCCCGATTTCCATTTCAGAGTATGAACCAGCCTATACGGCAATTGTTCCAACAGGTAAACGTTTGGTAAATGGTGATCAGGCTCTTGTATATGCACGGATGCGTTACGACGATCCAGAAGGAGATATTGGTCGTCAACGCCGTCAGCGTGAGGTCATTACAGCTATTGTGAAGAAACTTCTACAACTAGATGGCTTTACCCAGTATAAGAAAATTTTAACAGCTATTTCCAACAACATGCGGACGGATATTGAAATCAGTACGGCAACGATACCAGAACTTTTAGGATACAAGGACTCAATTAGGAATTTACATTCCTACCAATTGAGAGGAATTGATGAGCTTGTTGATGAAATCTATTACCAGCTACCTCCTACCCAGCATTTGCTAGAGATGCAAAATATCTTGAAGACTTCTATTGGTTTAGAAGCAAAGACGGATCTCCTAACAAATGTTAAGGTTTATGAGGGGCAGATGGGCTTGTCTAGTCCAATCAACGTCTATAATGCTTATACAGATTTACTAGAACTTGAGGCCAGTCCTTGGGCGGAAGTGATTGATTTGGAGACGATGACGGGGACGGTCGCTACTGATGCAAGTGACTTACAAGTCAGTGAAGAGCAGTTTGATTCTGTTGTAGTTGAGACTACAGAAACAGAAATATCTGGAACAACCGAGGTTGGAACAGAAATACAAACAGAAGAAGGACAATAAAAAATGAGGTTGGATTTCCAATCTCATTTTCTTTGGCCTATTTTTCGTCTTCTTTTTTATATTTTGCCATTACTTTTTGGATTTCTTCTAGATTTCCTGTAATACTTTGCTGATAGACACGGCTTTTGTACTGTAAATCATTTGCTAGACTTTCTAGTGGCTCTTTGAAATTTTGGATGATGGCAAGTTGTTCCTGGATATTGGCTTTGCTTGTTTCCATATCAGTCATAATTTGCTTGGTATCCTTGACTTCTTTGGCAATTTTTTCTCGGTTGGATATGGCCAGATAGGTAGCACTAGCAGCAGATAGGGCTAAGAGGAGGTTGCGAAGTTTCATCTTATTCTCCTAGATAGACTTCTTGAGCCAAATTGGCTAGGGCAGGAAAATCAGGTTCATTGACCTTAAATTGAATATCCAGACCATCGTTCTGGTCAAAGCGAGGCAGGAGGTGGATATGGGTGTGAAAAACGGTTTGTCCAGCTGCTTCTTCATTGTTGTTGACAATATTTAAACCGCTAGCGCCCAATTTTTCCTTCAAGTGACGGGCAATAGCTGGAACGGCAGTAAAGAGTTGTCCAGCTGCCTCGGCGTCCATATCTAAGACATTACGATAGTGTTTTTTTGGAATGACTAGGGTATGTCCCTTGGTGACCTGAGTAATGTCTAAAAAGGCAAGAACTTGGTCATCTTCATAGACCTTGGAAGCTGGGATTTCTCCAGCTATAATTTTACAAAAGATACAATCTGACATAATACGCCCTCTTTCTAGGATTTCTGTTATAATAATTATATCAAATTATAGGAATAAATGTATGTTAGAAGTTAAAAATGTCACAGGGGGCTATGTCAATATCCCTGTCTTGAAAGATGTTACCTTCACGGTTGAAAATGGTCAATTGGTTGGCTTGATTGGTCTAAATGGTGCTGGGAAATCAACGACTATCAAGGAAATCATCGGCCTCTTGACGCCTTATCAGGGGCAAATTTTGATTGATGGCCAAGGGCTAGCTCAGGCTCCTGAAATTTATCGGAAGAAGATTGGCTTTATCCCTGAAACACCTAGTTTATACGAGGAGTTGACGCTAAAAGAGCACTTGGAAGTGGTGGCAATGGCTTACGATTTGCCATGGGAAGCTGCTTGGGAGAGAGCAGAGAGATTGCTGAAAATCTTTCGTTTGGAAGAAAAGTTAGACTGGTATCCGGTTAATTTCTCTAAGGGCATGAAGCAAAAGGTCATGATTATCTGTGCCTTCCTGGTAGAGCCGAGCTTGTTAATCGTTGATGAGCCATTTTTAGGTTTGGACCCAGTTGCCATTGCAGATTTGATTGCTCTCTTGGAAGAGGAAAAGGCAAAGGGGACTTCTATCCTTATGTCCACTCACGTTTTGGACTCGGCTGAAAAGATGTGTGATTCCTTTGTGATTTTGCATCAAGGACAGGTGAGGGCGACAGGGAATTTGGCGGACTTGCAGACTCAATTTGGTATGGAAGGTGCTAGTCTGAATGATATTTACCTGGCCTTGACCCAAGAAGGAGCAGTTGGATGAAAGCATTGTTCCAAAAACGCAGACGAGATTTTCTAGAACGGTGTTCCAAGTATCTGCGCTATGTCTTGAATGATCATTTTGTCTTGGTGCTCATGGTTTTTCTGGGATTTTTGAGTTTGCAGTATCGACAACTCTTGATAGCTTTTCCCAAAAATTCCTGGCCGATTACTTTAATTGTCCTTGCTGTCAGTTTCTTGATTTTGTTTTCAGGTAGAATGGCGACTTATTTGGAGGAAGCTGACCAGATTTTCCTATTAACTAGGGAGAAGGAAGTCTTGGAAGAATTTGAAGCTGCAAGCCGTCGTTCATTCGTGCTTTGGTCTGGATTGCAGGTCTTGCTCCAGCTTCTGCTCTTACCCATTTATCTGAAGCTGGGTTTGGAAATCTGGATGGTGGTTGTTTATATAGTGGTCTTGCTTGTTGCCAAGTATTTTCTAGTAAAATACCAGCTAGCAACCTACCAGCAACAAGGTATTTTGAACTGGTCAACAGCCATTCAGGATGAGCAGAAGAGAAAGCAAACTATCCTGCGCTTCTTTGCTCTCTTTACGACCGTTAAAGGAATTAGTGCGACCGTCAAGCCAAGAAGGTATTTGGATGGCATCTTGCGTTTGCTTCATTCTCGCCAAACCTGGTTCTATCTCTACTTGAGGGCATTTTTACGGGCTGGAGATTATTTTGGTCTCAGCTTGCGCCTGTTCTTGCTAATCCTTCTGTCCTTGATAGCCATTGACGAGGCATGGCTCTCTATTGGTCTGGTATTGGTCTTTCATTATCTGCTCCTCTTTCAACTTTTGGGGCTCTACAAGCACTATGATTACCAGTATTTGACCCAACTCTATCCCTTGGACAAAAAAGGTAAAATAAGAGATTTTCAGCGCCTGCTTCGGGTCATTTTATACGGGCTCTTGCTAGTGGAAATACTGGTCGCTCTGCTATTTGTCCAAGAAAAAATCTGGATAGGTATGCTAGCCTTGATAGGACTTTTCCTGCATGAAATCTATTTGCCTGCAAAATTGAAAAAAATTGATTGACTAAATAGCTGAAAATTAGTAAAATAGTAAAGAATTTTTAAAGGAGGTAAGGCATGCAGTTTGATACCAGTGGGCTACAGTTACAGTCTATTGCAGGAAATAGTGGCAAAGCGTTTAAGGGCCTACGGTCAGACGGAACGCAAGTCTTTGTAAAATATGAAATGCCTCCCATTGTGTCCGCACTAGCTCGTGAGCAGATTACACCACCTGTTTTGTCTGCAAATCGGGAGGTAGGTATGGGGCACCGTGTGGAGCAGGAGTGGCTCAACGGTCGTACCTTGGAACGCCATGATATGACCAGCAAGCAGGTTCGACAAATTTTAGTGCGGATGCACTTTTCACGGATTTTGCTTAACCAGGCCCTTCAAATGAATTATACTTATATGGAGCCGAAGGATTTGGTTCGTCGTTGGCAGGAAGAAGTGCCACCGATTTTGCTTCAAAATTCCTATTTGCAATCCGTGTGTCAGGATTTGTTGAACACTGTACCTAGATTTCGTCAGGAACTAGCTACCTTTGTGCATGGGGATTTGCACCATAGCAACTGGGTTGAAACAACTTCAGGTTTCATTTATCTGACGGATTGGGAAACGGCCTGTGTGACCGATCGTATGGTCGATGTGGCCTATATTTTGACCCACTACATTCCCCGTCAGGCTTGGGAAGAATGGCTACGTGATTACGGGTATAAGTATAATCAAACCGTTTTGAACAAGATTTATTGGTATGGTCAGTTGGCCTACCTCAATCAAATTGCCAAGCATGTTGAGAGTTACAATACCTTGGCGGCTAATAGAGAAATTTACGCTCTGCGTCAATTCCGCCAGAGTTTTTATAGGGAAGTATGAGAGTTAGAAATCGTAAGGGAGCCAGTGAGCTCCTAGCAAATAATCCCCAGTATGTTATCTCCAATCCAGAGGAGTGCAAGGGGAGATGGGCTGAAATTTTTGGAAATGATAACCCCATTCATATCGAGGTTGGGTCTGGTAAAGGTCGTTTTGTAACAGGAATGGCTGCACAAAATCCAGATATTAACTACATCGGTATTGATATTCAGATGACGGTTTTGAGTTATGCCTTGGACCGAGTTTTAGAAGCTGGTTTACCAAATATCAAACTCTTGCAGGTGGATGGTTCTAGTTTGACCAATTATTTTGCCCCTGCGGAGATTGATCAGCTCTATCTGAATTTTTCTGATCCATGGCCCAAGAAACGTCATGAGAAACGTCGCTTGACCTACAAGTCTTTCTTGGATACCTATAAGGAAATTCTGCCTGAAAATGGTGAAATTCATTTCAAGACGGATAACCGTGGTTTATTTGAATATAGTTTGGCTAGCTTTTCCCAATACGGCATGGTCTTGAAGCAGGTCTGGCTAGACCTACATGCAGATGGTTTGGAAGGCAATGTTATGACAGAGTATGAGGAAAAATTCTCAAACAAGGGTCAGGTTATCTATCGTGTGGAAGCGCGATTTTAATAAGATAAGCAAATAAGGAATCCAGGTGGGCTCCTTATTTTTGCTTGAAGTGATAGGTAACGTTTACAAGAACCTATTCTTATCGTTTTCCTTTACAGGTGCTAGAAATTGTGGTAGAATACAGGGAGAAATAAAGAGAAAAGGGGGTTGACGTCAGTCAACCCTTTCCCTGTATGCAGATTGTAGCAGGTTAGAATTGTAAAAGGAGGTGCCTATGTCATCAATTGTTGATTTAGTCACGGCTACCATTGCACCAGCTATCCAGGCTCCCTATGAGTTGGTAGATGTGGAATATGGCAAAATGGGTGGTGACTATGTCCTGTCTATTTTCATTGATAAAGAAGGGGGGATTTCCCTTCAAGATACGGCAGATTTGTCAGAAGTCATTAGTCCGCTTTTGGATACCATTCAGCCGGATCCTTTCCCAGAGCAGTATATGCTGGAAGTGACCAGTCCAGGTTTGGAACGTCCCTTGAGGACGGCTGAAGCTGTTGCCCAGGCTGTTGGGAAGTACATCCATGTCAAGCTCTATCAGGCTATTGACAAGGTTAAGGTTTTTGAAGGAACTCTTCTGTCTTTCGATGGTACAGACTTGGTCATGGAGTACATGGACAAGACCCGTAAAAAAGAAGTGACCATTCCATATTCGACAGTAGCTAAGGCACGTTTGGCCGTTAAAATTTAAGTGTAAGAAAGGACCTTTTGACATCAAAAGGAAATCAAAATGAGTAGAGAAATGCTAGAAGCCTTCCGTATTTTAGAGGAAGACATGGGTATTAACAAGGCGGATATTATCGATGCAGTGACAGAATCACTTCGTTCTGCTTATAAGCGCCGCTATGGACAAGCTGAGTCAGCAGTTATCGAGTTTGATGAGAAGAAGGCTGATTTCCACGTATATACTGTCCGTGAAGTAGTGGATGAGGTCTTTGATAGCCGTTTGGAAATCAGCCTCAAGGATGCCTTGGCCATCTCAACTGCTTATGAAATGGGTGATAAAATCAAATTCCCAGAAGATCCGGCAGAATTTGGTCGCGTAGCTGCCCAATCAGCTAAGCAAACCATCATGGAAAAAATGCGCAAGCAAAAGCGTGCCATTACCTTTAATACCTACAAGCAACATGAAAATGAAATCATGTCTGGTACGGTAGAGCGTTTTGACAATCGTTTTATCTATGTCAACCTTGGCACCATTGAAGCCCAGTTGTCAAAACAGGATCAAATTCCTGGTGAGGTTTTCCAATCACATGATCGCATCGAAGTCTATGTTTACAAGGTAGAAGATAACGGCCGTGGGGTGAACGTATTTGTCAGCCGTAGCCATCCAGAGATGATCAAACGCCTCATGGAACAGGAAATTCCTGAAGTATATGATGGAACTGTTGAAATCATGAGTGTGGCCCGCGAAGCTGGTGACCGTACGAAAGTTGCTGTCCGTAGTCATAATCCAAACGTGGATGCTATCGGGACTATCGTTGGTCGTGGTGGTTCAAATATCAAGAAAATCACCAGCAAATTCCACCCAGCTCGCTACGATGCTAAAAATGACCGCATGATTCCAACTGAGGAAAATATTGACGTTATCGAGTGGGTAGCAGATGAAGCAGAATTTATCTACAATGCTCTCGCTCCTGCAGAAGTTGACCAAGTATTGTTTGATACAGAAGATGGCAAGCATGCTACGGTTGTTGTGCCAGATGATAAATTGTCACTAGCAATTGGTCGTCGTGGTCAGAACGTTCGTTTGGCAGCCCATTTGACAGGCTTCCGTATCGACATCAAGTCTGCTTCCGAATATGAGGCATTTGAGGCGGCTCAATATGCAACAGAAGAGCTTGTAGAAGAAGTCGCGGAAGAACTAGAATAAGACAAAAGGAGCAACCATGGCAAAAGCTAGAAAAATACCCTTGCGCAAGTCTGTGGTGTCCGGTGAAATCATCGACAAACGGGATTTGCTCCGTATTGTAAAAAATAAAGAAGGTCAAGTATTTATCGATCCAACAGGCAAGGCCAATGGGCGAGGAGCCTATATCAAACTAGATAATACGGAAGCTGCCCAGGCTAAAAAACGTCGTGTCTTCGATCGTTCCTTTAGTATGGAAGTAGCTGAAGAGTTCTATGATGAATTGATTGCCTATGTTGATCACAAGGTCAAGAGGAGAGAACTTGGACTGGAATAAGAAACAGAAAATCTTAAATTTATTGGGATTAGCCCAGCGAGCAGGTCGCCTGGTTTCAGGTGAGGACCTGGTTGTTGAAGCTATTCAAAAAGGAAAGGCAAAATTGGTTTATTTAGCTAATGATGCTGCTGGAAATTTAAGTAAAAAAGTAACAGATAAAAGTCATACCTATCACGTAGAAGTTGTAACAGTGTTTTCAACACTGGAATTGAGTGCAGCTGTCGGCAAGGCTAGGAAAGTTCTTGCAGTGACAGACGCTGGATTTACAAAGAAGATGAGGTCTATTATGGAATAGAACAGGAGGACAAGGCATTGTCTAAGAAGAGATTGAATGAAATTGCCCGAGAATTAGGCGTAAGTAGCAAGGAAGTTGTTGCTAAGGCTCAAGAATTGGGTTTTGAAGTCAAAAGCCATGCTTCAAGTGTAGATGAAGCAAGTGCCAAACGTTTGGCTGACAGCTTTACTAAGAAAGCAGAAGCTCAAAAACCAGTTGAGAAAGTCCAGTCTGTTGAGAAACCGACTGAAAGCAAGGCTCCAGTAGCAAAGCAAGAAGCACCCGCTCCAGCTACCAAGGAAGAACCGAAGGCAGTTGCTCCAGCAGCACCTCACCGCCCACAGAGCCGTAACTTTAAGGCAGAGCGTGAAGCGCGTGCCAAGGAACAAGCAGCTAAGCGAGCTCAGGGTAAAGGTGGACAAAATAAACAAGGTCAAGACCGTCGTGACAACCGTCAGCAAGGCCAAGGCCGTCCAAGTAATGAACGCAATGAGCGTCGTGATAACAGACGTGAGCAGGGTTCAGACAAGCGTAGGGACAATCGTTTTGGTGACCGTTACGATAATCGTGACAACCGTTCTACTCAATCAGCACGCTTTGAGCAAAAAGAGGTTGCAAAACCAGCAACACCGAAGATTGACTTCAAAGCGCGTGCAGCAGCCTTAAAAGCAGAGCAAAATGCAGAATACGCTCGTACCAGCGAAGAACGGTTCCGTCAGGCCCAGGAGGCTAAAAAGCAACCGAAAAAGCCTAAGGAAATCAAGTTCGAAGAACCGGTGATTGAAAGCAAGCCATTTGTCAAACCAGCACCAGTCGCAGCGGTGCCTGAGAAGGTTGCAGAAAGTGCTCTAGATACCCGTCGTAAAAAACAAGCTCGACCAGACAAGAAACGTGACTTTAATAGTGACGAAGAAGATGGTCCACGGAAACAACAAAGAAATCGAAATAGTCAAAATCAAGTGAGAAATCAAAGAAATAGTAACTGGAATAACAACAAGAAAAACAAAAAAGGCAAGAGTAACCAACCTGTCAAGCCAGCAACTGAACGCAAGTTCCACGAATTGCCAACAGAATTTGAATACACAGCTGGCATGACCGTTGCAGAAATTGCAAAACGGATCAAACGTGAACCTGCTGAAATTGTGAAGAAACTCTTCCTCATGGGTGTCATGGCAACTCAGAACCAATCTCTAGATGGCGACACCATCGAACTCCTTATGGTAGATTATGGAATCGAGGCCAAGGAAAAGGTTGAGGTCGATAACGCTGACATTGAACGTTTCTTCGTCGAAGAGGGCTACCTCAATGAAGAGGAAATGGTTGAGCGTCCACCTGTTGTGACCATCATGGGACACGTTGACCACGGTAAGACAACCCTTTTGGATACCCTTCGTAATTCTCGTGTGGCAACAGGCGAAGCAGGAGGTATCACCCAGCATATTGGTGCCTACCAAATCGAAGAAAATGGCAAGAAAATTACCTTCTTGGATACGCCTGGACACGCTGCCTTTACATCTATGCGTGCTCGTGGTGCTTCTGTGACCGACTTGACCATCTTGGTCGTTGCAGCAGATGACGGTGTCATGCCACAGACCATTGAGGCCATCAACCACTCCAAAGCTGCCAATGTTCCAATCATCGTTGCTATCAACAAGATTGACAAGCCAGGAGCCAACCCAGAGCGTGTTATCGGTGAATTGGCTGAACACGGCGTTATTTCAACTGCCTGGGGTGGCGAGTCTGAATTCGTAGAAATTTCTGCTAAGTTCAACCAAAATATTGATGAGTTGTTGGAAACAGTTCTTCTTGTAGCTGAGATCCAAGAACTTAAGGCAGACCCAACTGTTCGTGCTATTGGTACGGTTATCGAAGCTCATTTGGACAAAGGAAAAGGTGCTGTTGCGACCCTTCTTGTTCAACAAGGTACCTTGAATGTTCAAGACCCAATCGTTGTCGGAAATACCTTCGGTCGTGTTCGTGCCATGACAAATGACCTTGGTCGTCGTGTCAAGGTGGCTGGACCATCTACACCGGTTTCGATCACTGGTTTGAACGAAACGCCAATGGCTGGCGATCACTTCGCTGTCTATGAAGATGAGAAATCTGCGCGTGCAGCCGGTGAAGAGCGTGCTAAACGTGCCCTTCTCAAACAACGTCAGGCAACCCAACGTGTCAGCCTTGAAAACCTCTTTGATACCCTTAAAGCAGGTGAAGTTAAGTCTGTCAACGTCATTATCAAGGCCGATGTACAAGGTTCTGTAGAGGCCCTTGCAACCTCTCTTCAGAAAATCGAAGTGGAAGGCGTGCGCGTCAATATCGTTCACTCTGCAGTAGGTGCTATCAACGAGTCTGATATTACACTTGCAGAAGCATCAAATGCCCTTGTAATTGGTTTCAACGTACGTCCAACTGCTGAGGCTCGTAGTCAAGCAGAAGCAGATGATGTAGAAGTTCGCCTCCACAGTATCATCTATAAGGTGATTGAAGAGATGGAAGATGCCATGAAAGGGATGTTGGATCCTGAGTACGAAGAAAAAATCATCGGTGAAGCGATCATCCGTGAAACATTTAAAGTGTCTAAAGTCGGAACGATCGGTGGTTTCATGGTTGTACGTGGTAAGGTTACCCGTGATTCAAGTGTTCGTGTTATCCGAGATGGCGTTGTTATCTTTGACGGTAAATTGGGCAGCTTGAAGCGTTACAAGGATGATGTGAAAGAAGTCGGTAACGCCCAAGAAGGTGGTTTGATGATTGAAAACTACAACGACATCCGTGTAGATGATACCATCGAAGCCTACATCATGGAAGAAATTAAGAAATAACAGCTTTTTAAAAAGCAAGGGTGTCAAGGGAACTGAGATATTTGTTCTACCGAAGCCCTCTTATGAAACAATGTTAAGCTGAGGAAACTCAGCTTTTCTATCATCTAAGAAAGGAATGACTATGGCAAACCATTTTCGAACAGACCGTGTTGGGATGGAAATCAAGCGCGAAGTCAATGAGATTTTGCAAAAGAAAGTTCGCGATCCCCGTGTACAAGGAGTGACCATCACTGATGTGCAGATGGTCGGCGATTTGTCCATGGCCAAGGTTTACTATACCATTATGAGTAACCTGGCTTCTGACAATCAAAAAGCCCAAACAGGTCTTGAAAAAGCAACAGGAACCATTAAGAGAGAACTAGGTCGCAAGCTGACCCTCTATAAAATTCCTGATTTGGTCTTTGAAAAAGACCAATCCATTGAGTACGGCAACAAGATCGATCAGATGTTGCGTGCCCTTGAGCAAAAAGATTAAGATAGGAAAGTCGGATGGCAACATTCGGCTTTTTAGCTTCTGAATGGGCTATATGTGGAAAGACCAATCAATTGAATGTATTAATTCAGGTTTGGTTGACATGCTGGTGAGTTAGAAAGCATTGCGGTCTATTTTAAGTTTTCTTTTGGCTATCTTTAATCTTTCTTTTAGGAATGTGGAGTAAACTAAGAGCATATCAGGAAGGCAAGCGAACTTCCTAAAGAAAGAAAAGGAATTTACATTATGAAAACAAATCTTAAAAAACTTCTTTACTCTGGCGTCACTCTTATGAGTTTAGGTGTCTTGGCTGCTTGTTCGACAGCTTCAAGTTCTACAACAACATCAAGTTCAGCAACGACTAGTCAAACAAATGTCGCTTCAACCACAAGCAACGGAAACTCATCGACTTCGAGTACTTCTTCAATTGACTGGTCAGCCCTTCCAACAACAGAAGTAACATTGTCAAATGATGGTTTGAACATTACGGAAGGTGGTACCTACATCCTGACCGGATCAACAACTGCAGGTGTGACAGTTGAAACAGATGCCAATGTCCGTATCGTTTTAGCAGGTGCAGAAATCTCAAGTTCAGATACTGCTGCTATCAATGTCATTCAGGCTGATAATGTTGAATTGGAAATCAAAGACGGAACTAGTAATACTGTAAAAGATACTAGCAACCACTCAGATACAAACATTGAAGGTGCTATCCATGTTGAAGCAGATTTGACTATTACTGGTAATGGAAATCTAACAGTTGAAGCAAACTTCCAAGACGGTATTGTTTCAACGGATGACATGGTTGTCAATGCTGGCAATATCAAAGTAACAGCAGTTGATGACGGTATTCGAGGGAAAGATTCGATGACTGTCAATGGTGGAGCCATTGATGTAACAACAGGTGGTGATGGTATCAAGTCAACAAATGACACGGATACAACAAAAGGTTATACAACGATTACTGGTGGTGCTATCACTGTGAAGGCAGGTGATGATGCCATCAAGGCAGAAACCGCACTGACAATTGATGGAGGCACGATTACTGTTCCAGAATCAGCAGAAGCTATGGAAGGAACGAATATTACCATCAATGGTGGTACATTAGATGTCTACGGTTCAGATGATGCTATCAACGCGGCAAGTACAATTTCATCAGACATCTTTATCAAAGTGACTGGTGGTGATTTGAAAGTTGCAGTAGGTAGTGGAGATACTGATGCTTTTGATGCCAATGGGGATATCTACATCACAGGTGGTACAATCGATGTTACAGCGCCAACTTCAGCCTTTGACTTTGACGGTACAGTTGAATTCACTGGTGGCACAGTAACTGTTAATGGCCAACAAATTAGCCAGATTGTAGCAACTGGTCCTGGCGGTGGCTGGTAAAAAACTGAATATAGGATAAGAAAAAGGTCTGAGTTGAGTAACTCAGACCTTTCGTTTTCTATCCATATTTGGGAGGTTAATCTTATACTTGATGACCAAGAGTCGAATAATCAGACTGATGGAAAAAATACTAATGAAAATGGGAATTTGTGGTAATTGCCAATCGACAATACAAAGGTGGTAGAGAAGGCCAGAAAAGAAGGCTAGCACAGCATAAACATCTTCTTTCAGAACGATGGGCGTTTCGTTAACTAGTAAATCTCGGGCAATACCGCCACCAACACCTGTTAGAGCGGCCAAGATGCCAGTTGTCATGGCGTTTAGTTGAAGGTCAACTCCAGTATTGGCACCGATAAGGGCAAAGATGGCTAGTCCGATGGCATCAAAGACCAGATTGGTCTGGGAAAGTAAAATAATCATTTTTTTATCCAGTGGCTGGTCTTGCTTCATATTGATGACAATCACATACATGATAATGGCTACGCCGATAGAAAGGTAGATAGCCTTGGGGTCTGTTAAGGCAGCTGGGATATGATTGGCCATGGTATCACGAATGATCCCGCCGCCCACAGCTGTGATGATACTGAGTAGACAGATACCAAAAATATCTAGTTTCTTATTGAATCCCTTGACAGCACCTGAAACAGCGAAAGCGATTGTACCGATATAGTTGCAAATGATAAGAAATAAATCAAATTCCATAGGCACCTCCATCTATATAATAACAAAAAGAAAAAGGGCTGACAAGTCTGTCCAAAAGTTTGTGAAATAAAAAACAAATGAAAAAATAAAAAGTGAAGCAGTAGTAAAAAATAGCAGGAAAATCAGTGTTTTCACGAAATTTTCAGTAAATAAGAAAACGGTTCAAATACTTGCCATTTGTGAAATATTGGTCTATCATAGTACAGAAAGAGAAAAAACCTTTGGAGGAAATTATGGTATCTATCTCAAAAGAACAACACTTGGATATGTTCCTAAAAATGCAACAAATCCGTGATGTTGACATGAAATTGAACAAATTGGTGCGTCGTGGCTTCGTACAAGGTATGACTCACTTCTCAGTTGGTGAAGAAGCTGCGGCTGTTGGACCAATCGCTGGTTTGACAGAGCAAGACATCATCTTCTCACACCACCGTGGTCATGGTCACGTTATTGCAAAAGGTATTGATATCAACGGTATGATGGCAGAGCTTGCTGGTAAAGCAACAGGTACATCAAAAGGCCGTGGTGGTTCTATGCACTTGGCTAACGTTGAAAAAGGAAACTTTGGTTCAAACGGTATCGTAGGTGGTGGTTATGCCCTTGCAGTAGGTGCGGCCCTTACTCAACAATACCTCGGTACAGATAATATCGTTATTGCCTTCTCAGGTGACTCAGCGACAAACGAAGGTTCATTCCACGAATCAATGAACTTGGCAGCTGTTTGGAATTTGCCAGTTATCTTCTTTATCACTAACAACCGTTACGGTATTTCAACTGACATTTCTTATTCTACTAAGATTCCTCACCTCTACCAACGTGCTGCTGCATACGGAATGCCAGGTCACTATGTGGAAGATGGAAACGACGTGATTGCCGTTTATGAGAAAATGCAAGAAGTTATCGAATACGTTCGTGCAGGTAACGGTCCAGCCATGGTCGAAGTTGAATCATACCGCTGGTTTGGTCACTCAACTGCCGATGCAGGTGTTTACCGTACAAAAGAAGAAGTAAACGAGTGGAAAGCAAAAGACCCACTTAAGAAATACCGCAAATACTTGACAGAGAACAAGATTGCGACTGACGAAGAATTGGATGCCATCGAAGCACAAGTTGCAGAACAAGTAGAAGCATCTGTGAAATTCGCACAAGAAAGCCCAGATCCAGACATCTCAGTAGCTTACGAAGACGTGTTTGTAGACTAGTCTACTGTCCAGATTGAAGAAAATTTTTGATATAGTAGGAGAAATTTTAAAATGGCTGAAACAAAAGTAATGGCCTTGCGTGAAGCGATTAACTTGGCTCAAAGCGAAGAAATGCGTAAGGATGAAAAAGTATTCTTGATGGGTGAAGACGTCGGTATCTACGGCGGTGACTTCGGTACATCTGTTGGTATGTTGGACGAATTTGGTCCAAAACGCGTTCGCGACACGCCTATCTCTGAGGCTGCAATCGCTGGTTCTGCGGTTGGTGCGGCTCAAACCGGTCTTCGTCCAATCGTTGACTTGACTTTCATGGACTTCGTGACAATTGCACTTGACGCGATTGTTAACCAAGCTGCCAAAACTAACTACATGTTTGGTGGCGGCTTGAAGACACCTGTAACCTTCCGTGTGGCTTCAGGTTCTGGTATCGGTTCTGCAGCACAGCACTCACAATCTCTTGAAGCATGGTTGACTCACATCCCAGGTATCAAGGTTGTCGCACCTGGTACAGCTAACGATGCAAAAGGTCTTTTGAAATCATCTATCCTTGATAACAACCCAGTTATCTTCTTGGAGCCAAAAGCTCTTTACGGTAAAAAAGAAGAAGTTAACTTAGACCCAGATTTCTACATTCCACTTGGTAAGGGTGAAATCAAACGTGAAGGTACTGATGTAACCATTATTTCATACGGTCGTATGTTGGAACGTGCCTTGAAAGCGGCTGAAGAAGTAGCTGCAGAAGGCATCAGCGTAGAAGTGGTTGACCCACGTACCCTTATCCCATTGGATAAAGAATTGATCATCGAATCTGTGAAGAAAACTGGTAAGGTTATCTTGGTTAACGATGCTTACAAAACAGGTGGTTTCATCGGTGAAATCGCATCAATCATCACAGAAAGCGAAGCCTTTGACTACTTGGATGCCCCAATCATCCGTATCGCTTCAGACGATGTACCAGTTCCTTACGCAAACATTCTTGAAAACGCAGTATTGCCAAACGTAGAGAAAATCAAAGCGGCAATTTATAAGCAAGTAAACAAGGGTTAAGAATCATGAAAGGACGGGCAACCGTCCTAGCCCTGTTTGAAAGAATGTAACCTAGAATTGAGCCGACTTAGTGAATAAGTCTGGTTTAGTGGTTATGTAAGAAACTGAAAGAAAGGAATTGATCCCGTCCGGAAAACTAGGAGAAAAGATAAATCGTTAAGAAATCAGGATTTTCTTTGATTTCCTAAGCTCCTTCGTTTTCTGTTCGGACTTGGTATCTTAAAAATGGCTATTGAAATCATTATGCCTAAGCTCGGTGTGGACATGCAAGAAGGTGAAATCATCGAGTGGAAAAAACAAGAGGGCGATTTTGTCAACGAAGGCGACGTCATCTTGGAAATGATGTCTGACAAGACCAGCATGGAGCTGGAAGCAGAAGAGTCAGGCGTCTTATTAAAAATTGTTCATGGAAACGGTGCTACTGTCCCTGTTACCGAAGTTATTGCCTACTTGGGTGCTGAAGGTGAGACAGTTGACGCAGGGGCTTCATCTGCTCCAGTTGCTCCTGCAGCAGCAATCGAAGAAGTGCCTGCAGGTCGTACACCAGTAATCGTTGCTCCTGCAGCGGCTGCCAAACCACAAGGTGGTGGCAAGGTTCGTGCTACTCCAGCTGCGCGTAAATTGGCGCGTGAGCTTGGAATTGACTTAGGACTTGTGCCAGGAACTGGTGCAAATGGCCGTGTCCACAAGGCTGACGTTGAAGACTTCAAGGGAGCAGCTCCAAAAGCAACTCCGCTTGCAGCCCGTATTGCAGCAGACCAAGGTGTTGATTTGTCAACCCTTACTGGTTCAGGTGTCAATGGTAAGATTGTTAAGGACGACGTTCTTGCAGTACTTGCTCCTGCAGCTGTAGAAACTGCTGCTCCAGCACCGAAAGCAGAAGAGAAACCAGCTAAAGAATTGCCAGAAGGCGTTGAAATCATCAAGATGAGCCCAATGCGTAAAGCGATTTCAAAAGGTATGGTCAACTCTTACTTGACAGCTCCAACCTTTACGCTTAACTACGATATTGACATGACCAACCTCATGGCACTGCGTAAGCAGGTTCTTGAGCCAATCATGAACAAGACTGGTTTGAAAGTGACCTTTACAGACTTGATCGGTCTTGCGGTTGTTCGTACTTTGATGAAAGAAGAACACCGCTACATGAACGCATCCTTGATCAACGATGCTCAAGAAATTGAGTTGCACAAGTTTGTCAATCTCGGTATCGCGGTAGGTTTGGATGAAGGCTTGGTGGTGCCAGTTGTTCATGGTGCCGATAAGATGAGCTTGTCTGACTTCGTGGTGGCTTCAAAAGATGTCATCAAGAAGGCTCAATCTGGTAAGTTGAAGGGTGCAGAAATGTCAGGTTCTACCTTCTCTATCACCAACTTGGGTATGTTCGGTACTAAGACCTTCAACCCTATCATCAACCAACCAAACTCAGCCATCCTTGGTGTTGCAGCAACTGTTCAAACACCAGTTGTTATCGACGGCGAAATCAAAATCCGTCCAATCATGGCACTCTGCTTGACCATTGACCACCGTATTGTTGATGGTATGAATGGTGCTAAGTTCATGGTTGACTTGAAGAACTTGTTGGAAAACCCATTAGAATTGTTGATCTGATAAGGTTTCCATTGGTTTAAACTAGAGAATTAGATTTCTGAATAGAAAATAAAGAAAGGGAATAAGAGCGAGAGAGTTTTAGCAATTGAACCCGAGCGGAAAGCTCGGAAAAATAGATAAATCGTTTAGAAAATCAGGATTTTCTACGATTTCCTAATTTTTCAGTCGCTTTCTCTTCGCTCTTGGTATCTTAATCATGGCAATTGAAATTATTATGCCTAAACTTGGTGTAGATATGCAAGAAGGCGAAATCATCGAGTGGAAAAAACAAGAAGGTGATTTTGTCAACGAAGGCGATGTTATCTTGGAGATGATGTCAGATAAGACAAGTATGGAATTGGAAGCGGAAGAGTCAGGTGTTCTCTTGAAAATCGTTCACGGTAACGGTGCAACAGTTCCTGTAACAGAAGTCATTGCTTACCTTGGAGCAGAAGGTGAAACAGTTGAAGTAGGTAGCGCACCTGCTCCAGCTGAGGTTGCTCAAGCAACTGCTGACTTGAAAGCGGCTGGTTTGGAAGTGCCTGCAGCTCCTGCAGCAGCTCCACAAGCTCCTAAGGCTGAATTGGCAGCTGACGAGTATGACATGGTTGTTGTCGGTGGTGGTCCTGCTGGTTACTACGCAGCTATTCGTGGTGCTCAATTGGGCGGTAAAATCGCTATCGTTGAGAAATCAGAATTTGGTGGTACCTGCTTGAACAAGGGATGTATCCCAACGAAGACTTACCTCAAAAATGCTGAAATCCTTGACGGCTTGAAGATTGCTGCTGAGCGTGGTATCAACCTTGCTTCAACAAACTACACCGTTGATATGGATAAGACAGTTGACTTCAAGAACAAGGTTGTGAAGACACTGACTGGTGGCGTTCAAGGTCTCTTGAAAGCTAACAAGGTAACCATCTTCAACGGCCTTGGTCAAGTAAACCCTGACAAGACTGTTGTTATCGGCGACAAGGTCATCAAAGGTCGTAGCATCGTTCTTGCAACAGGTTCGAAAGTATCCCGCATCAACATTCCAGGTATCGATTCTAAGTTGGTATTGACTTCTGATGATATCCTTGACTTGCGTGAAATTCCAAAGTCACTCACTGTTATGGGTGGTGGCGTAGTCGGTGTGGAACTTGGTTTGGTTTACGCATCATATGGAACAGAAGTAACAGTTGTTGAGATGGCAGACCGTATCATTCCAGGTATGGACCGCGAAGTGTCTGTAGAATTGCAAAAAGTCCTTTCTAAGAAAGGTATGAAATTCTTGACATCAGTTGGTGTATCTGAAATCGTTGAAGCTAATAACCAATTGACCATCAAGTTGAACGACGGCTCAGAAATCGTTTCTGAAAAAGCCCTTCTTTCAATCGGTCGTGTACCACAATTGGCTGGTCTTGAAAATCTTAACCTTGAACTAGACCGCGGTCGTATCAAGGTTAACGAATACCAAGAAACATCTATCCCAGGTATCTACGCACCAGGTGATGTCAACGGTACTAAGATGTTGGCTCACGCTGCTTACCGTATGGGTGAAGTGGCAGCTGAAAATGCCATCCACGGTAACCACCACAAGGCTAAATTGGACTTCACACCAGCAGCGGTTTACACACACCCAGAAATCGCTATGGTTGGTTTGACAGAAGACCAGGCTATCGAGAAATACGGTAAAGAAAATATCCTTATCGGTCGCAACAGCTTCACTGGTAATGGTCGTGCTATTGCATCTAACGAAGCACATGGTTTCGTAAAAGTGATTGCGGATAAGAAATACCACGAAATCCTTGGTGTTCATATCATCGGTCCAGTTGCAGCTGAAATGATCAACGAAGCAGCAACTATCATGGAATCTGAGTTGACAGTTGACGACGTGGCAGCATCTATCCACGGTCACCCAACCTTCTCAGAAGTGATGTATGAAGCCTTCCTTGATGTGCTTGGTGTTGCAATCCACAACCCACCAAAACGTAAATAATCAGCTAAGCAAAAAGAAAGCCGTTTGGCTTTCTTTTTTTGGTGTGCTTGGAGATATTTATATTTTATGGATAGTATGATACAATAGTCAAAGAAACTATCAAAGGAATATATATGAAAAAATATTGGAAACGAACAGTTCTCATTTTATCGCTCTTTCTATTGATGGGGTGTGCAGCCTCTTCAGAAACGAAAAAGTCTGATGCAAGCACAAAATCTTCCATAAATACTCAGTTGAGTGGTGTAGAGGACCCAATACAGCTTTATTTTGAGCGACTAGATCGTAACATAAAAAATTATCTAAAGGAAGATATAAAAAAAGATATTCTTGATGATGTAGATATTGATAATATATGGTTTAATTCTATCCCTTACTATACACCGACAGAAAAGGAAATGGAAGCTATTATCGATGCTTACTGGGAGCGGTATATTAAAGATTGGGATGACTATACAATTTCTCTCAAGGCGGATTATGTTACGGAAATTATGATTGAAATAAACTATCGTTGGGAAGAACCCGATATGACTTTGCTCAATCAAAAAATTGAAGATCGGGAAAATGGGTTAAAGAAAACATTAAATGGTGATCATGCAAAAATGTTTCAAATGATTGCCCAAGAGATACCAGATATTATTCGGAACATGCCCGAAAGTGAAACAACAGCAAGGGAGCCTGAATATTATTCTCGAATTTTAAATGAAGTAGCTTCGGAAAATAAAGAAGATTCCAACAGTATCGATGATGTAAACTTAGAATTTCTGTATAGGCCACTAAGTCAACTCTATCCTTAATAAAGAAAAAGCTCCAAACAGCATTTGTGCTGAGTGGGGCTTCTTTAGTATTGATTGAGAATTTCTTTGATATACTCATTCTTATTTTCTTCGTTATAGGTCTTGGTTTCAGAGTATTGCCAAAGAACTTCGTTTTCTTCTTTGAAGTAAGTATGACGAATGGTCGTCTTGAATTCTGATCCAGTAGTACTGATACTGAGGGGAATATTGGTTAATCTATCTGAATAAAATAGCATGTAATAATACGATTGTTTTTCAGGATATATTTCATTCTTTACATCATAATCCCACCTTCTGTCCCAATAGTTAGGCTCAGCATTTGGATTATAGTTATCAAAAAATGCTTGACGTTCTTCTGAACTTGCTTCTGCACCTTGGATAAAATAGCGAGTTCGATGAGAAGGAGTCTCAGCCACTTTTGAATATTCATAATAGGTCTGTAATTGACCTGTTTCTGGATTTTTTAGTTTAAAGCGAGCTAAATGTAGAAAATTTGTATCAGCTTGAAATAAGGTATCGCCAGTATGTAGCATTAGAAGCTGGTCTAAGACTTCTATGTCATCTTCCTCTTCAAGAACCATACCTGGAAAGCGAAGACTTAGCTTATTGTAAAGATGCAGATTGGGGAGGAAGTTGTTAAAACCAGGTCCAACACCTTCATTGATTTCGATAGGTAGCTCTAATGTTTCACCATTATCCAAGTTAACCGTTAGGAAATAATTATTGTATCTTGACCTACTAATATGGTCTCTATCGGCTTCTTTCCAGCCCTCCTGATTCAAGATATGGGGTGGAGTGTCTTTGTGGGTAATTTCAATCTCGATGTCTTTGATAATAGCCTTTTGTGGCTTTAGATCTTTAATCACTTCATAATCATAGACTTTATGATAGATGTTTTCTTTATCAAACCATTCAGGTCGGAGTTTATAGCTTGTCCAAATAGCTAGACTAGATAGTAGAAGCATGCCTGCCAGACCATACCATATTTTTTTCTTCTTCATTTTCATTGACTTCTCACTTAAAAAAGTAATTTCTATTAGTATAGCATAAAAACAGACAGGAGGGAAGTTTTCCATTGAAAATCAAGCCTAGTGCTTGTCTTTTGTTATCGTTTCCACTATAATAAAAATTAGTTAACAATAAAGGAGTTTTGCATGAAATACATTGTAAATAATAGCAATGACCCAGCTTATAACATTGCGCTGGAAGCCTATGCATTCAAGGAATTAACAGATATCGACGAGATTTTTATTCTCTGGATCAATGAGCCTGCCATCATTATCGGTAAGCACCAGAATGCCATTGAAGAAATCAACAAGGAATTTACAGACGAAAAGGGCATCCATGTGGTTCGCCGTCTGTCAGGTGGTGGCGCAGTTTACCATGATCTCAATAACCTCAACTACACTATTATTTCAAACAAGGCGGATGAAGGAGCCTTTGACTTCAAGACCTTCTCTAAACCAGTGATTGATACCCTCGCTACATTAGGTGTAGAGGCCAATTTCACAGGCCGTAATGACCTGGAAATTGATGGAAAGAAAATTTGTGGTAATGCCCAAGCTTACGCTAAAGGCCGTATGATGCACCACGGTTGCCTGCTCTTTGATGTGGACATGTCTGTCCTAGCAAGTGCTCTTAAAGTCAGCAAGGACAAGATTGAGTCCAAGGGGGTCAAGTCAGTCCGTGCCCGTGTGACCAACATCAACAATGAATTGCCAGAGAAGATGACTGTTCTGGAGTTCAAGGATGCCATCCTCAACCAAATGAAGCAAGAATACCCAGACATGGATGAGTATGTCTTGTCAGAAGATGATTTGGCTCGTATCCAAGAAATCCGTGATACCCAATTTGCGACTTGGGATTGGACCTACGGTCAAACACCAGAATACACTGTGGAGCGTAGTGTTCGTTACCCGGCTGGTAAAATCACAACCTACATCAAGGCTGAAAAATCAGTCATCGAATCTATCAAGATTTACGGAGATTTCTTCGGAATTGGTGATGTATCGGACATCGAAGACTTGTTGGTAGGTACTCGTTACGAGTATGCAGATGTGCTTGCAAAATTGCAAGAAATCGACACAGCTCACTATTTCTCACGCATGACAACAGAAGAAGTGGCAAAAGCGATTGTAGCTTAATCTATCAGACTGTCCATGAACTTGGATAGTCTTTTCTTTTCGTGAAATTGTTTTCAGTAAGCCCTTTTCACTTGCACATTTTCTATATTATGGTATAATTATTTTCTGTGAGTATCCCTCACTTACTCGTGGCTAGACCATGAGTCATTAGACCAAAAGGAGGAACATATCAATGGCTAAATACGAAATTCTTTATATTATTCGTCCAAACATTGAAGAAGAAGCTAAAAACGCTTTGGTAGCACGCTTTGACTCTATCTTGACTGACAACGGTGCAACAATCGTTGAATCAAAAGCATGGGAAAAACGTCGCCTTGCATACGAAATCAAAGATTTCCGCGAAGGTTTGTACCACATCGTTAACGTTGAAGCAAACAACGATGAAGCTCTTAAAGAGTTTGACCGTTTGTCAAAAATCAACGGCGACATTCTTCGTCACATGATTGTCAAACTTGACGCGTAAGAAGGTAGATTATGATAAATAATGTAGTATTGGTTGGTCGTATGACCCGTGATGCAGAACTTCGTTATACTCCGTCTAACCAGGCTGTTGCGACTTTTAGTCTGGCAGTTAACCGCAATTTTAAAAATCAAAACGGTGAGCGTGAAACGGATTTTATCAACGTAGTCATTTGGCGTCAACAAGCTGAGAATTTGGCGAATTGGGCTAAGAAAGGTGCTCTGATTGGTATTACTGGTCGTATTCAGACTCGTAGCTATGATAACCAACAGGGACAACGTGTCTACGTGACTGAGGTGCTTGCGGATAGTTTCCAACTCTTGGAAAGCCGTACTGCTCGTGAAGGTCAAGGTGGTGCTTATTCAGCTGGTAATTCATTTGCTGCTGGGAACGACTATAACTCACCTTATCAAGCACCTGCACAATCTACACCTAACTTCGCTAGAGAAGAAAGTCCATTTGGAGCTAGTAATCCAATGGATATATCAGACGATGACCTACCATTCTAGGTCTGAAATAATAATATAAAGGAGAACACACATGGCTCAACAACGTCGTGGCGGCTTCAAACGCCGTAAAAAAGTTGACTATATCGCAGCTAACAAAATTGAATATGTTGATTACAAAGATACTGAGCTTCTTAGCCGTTTCATTTCTGAACGTGGAAAAATTCTTCCACGCCGTGTAACTGGAACTTCAGCTAAAAACCAACGTAAAGTAACAACAGCTATCAAACGTGCTCGCGTAATGGCATTGCTACCATTCGTAAACGAAGATTAGTAAAAAGACCCTGACGGGTCTTTTTAGCTTGCGCTCTAGAAATGCGAAAAGCGCAATAACAGTATGGGTCATTTTTTCATGAGCTCGGAAATTAGAAGGCGAATTGAGACCCCAACGGGTCATTTTTTCTTGCGCTCTAGAAATGTGAAAAGCGCAATAACAGTATGGACTGTTTTTTCATGAGCTCGGAAATTAGAAGGCGAATTGAGACCCCAACGGGTCATTTTTTCTTGCGCTCTAGAAATGCGAAAAGCGCAAGAACAGTATGGACTGTTTTTTCATGAGCTCGGAAATTAGAAGGCGAATTGAGACCCTGACGGGTCTTTTTCGCTTGCTCTAAGTAGACTGGGGGAAGCCAGTATCCATGGATAAAAACAAGGCGACTGGATAGACCAATCGCCTTTTGTTTATTATTGTACAGGTGACATTGCGTTACGGATATTGTATTTCTTTTTCAAGAGGTAGCGAGCACCGAAAGCTGCAGCTCCAATAATAATGGTAACAAGTGGAGGCAAGACAGGGTTTAGGCTAGCAGGGATTAGTGCTGCCAAGAGGAAGACAAGTGACCATGCCAGCGTAGCAAGTCCGAGGAAGAGGATTGCTTTTAATAATTTAGGACGTTGACCAGTTTTGATTTGTTCTCTGTAAACGAAGTGGTACATGAAGTACATACCTGCGCCGACACCAAAACCAATGACCAATAGAGTGAACAAGCCATACTGGGCACCTTGTCCCAATAAGTTCATCAATCCATTGATACCTGCAATAATAGCAAGCATGAAGAGACTGGAATCGAGCCACATCAACCAAGGATTTTCGTTGTATTCAACTTGGTCTTTCTTTTCTTGTTCAGAAAGAGTTTTGCTGGCCGCCCATTCACTCGGTGCTCCATAGAGATTGCGAGCTGTTACGCCAGTTTTTTGTTTCTCGATAATAGTCGGCAAGATTTCTTCCAACAGTTCCTTAATTTCGCTATCAGACTTACCATCTTTGATGAGCTGGTTGGTGGCAATGTGGATGAATTCCTGGTTTTTCTTGGTTAATTCTTTAAATTCTGTAAATGACATTGTAATCTCCTAATGTTAGAACCATCTCTTACGAATGAAGTAGAAGGTTAATGATAAGCTGATGGCAAAGGCGAAGAGGATAATCCACCAAAATGCATAGGGAATATCGTTGAAGGGAATAATGTTATCCTTAAAGTTCATACCATAGGCAGAGAAGACCATGGTTGGAATGGACATGACAATGGTCATGAGAGCCAAGGTTTTCATGATGGTATTCTGGTTGTTGGAAATGATGGATGCAAAGGCGTGGGTCATGGAGTTCAGGATAGAACCGTAGATGTCCGCCATCTCAATAGCCTGTTGGGTTTCGACCAGGGTGTCTTCCAACAAATCTTCGTCTTCTTCGTATTTTCGTAATAGGCGAGAAGAAGAAGCCAGCTTTTTGACCAAACGTTCGTTGGTTTTGAGGGAGGCCTTGAAATAGACAATGGTTTTTTCCAATTCCATGAGAACAATCAATTCTTCGTTACGAGTGGCTTCGTGGAGTTGTTTCTCAATCTCCTCGCTCTTTCTGTCAATGGTCCGTAGGGCAGACAAGTAGAGTTGGGCATTGCGGTAGAGGATTTGGAAAACGAAGCGAGATTTCATAAATGTGAAGAAATTCCGCAAACGCCGATGGATAAATTGGTCAAAGAGTGGTAAAGGCTCTAAACAAGTTGTAATAATGGCATCCTCGGTCAAGACAATACCAAGCGGAATGGTGATATAGTAGGTCTTGTTATTTCGCTCCTCAAGAATAGGAACGTCAACCAGGATTAGTGTGTAATCATCTTCGACGGTGATACGAGAAGATTCTTCCGCATCGAGTGGTGCCCGTAGGTCGGCGATATCAATCTTATAGTGTTCAGCCACTTCCATTGATTCGCTCTGGGAGGGGTTAACCAAATTAATCCAAGCCCCAGGTTCAAAGGTTTGGATTTCTTCTAAATCAGTCATGGTTGATAGAAAAATCTGTTTCATATGACGCCCTCCTTTTGCAATTGTTTCGTTAACGCAACCTCTATTATACCAAAAAATGTGTCGTTACGGAAAGCTTTTATGCAGAATTGTGATATAATATGAAGACATTTAAGTGAGTAAGTTGTACGGACTTTTTCTAATCTCTCATGGTACAGCTAGAGCCTCTTAAGAAAGGAATTGAACACGGGCTAAATGCAGTGTCAAAAAGTACTAGTTTCTTTATGGAATAAGTATGGGAACTGGTTTCTACGTCGTAGACATCTGTACTTTCTTCGGTTTTCGACCTGTGAAAGCACTAGTTGTCTTGACGGGGTGCGTCTTCGAAATCACAGATTTCGGGCTTACCGCCTATTTTGACTGTGCGTTTTACGGTCTTTGTATCTTTAGAAAGGATTTGAATGCGTGCTAAAAGCGTCGAGTTTTATACGGTTTCTTGACGTGAGATTTTCAAAACGATATTTTTTGAAAATCGAGCTAATACAAGATATAGAAATTGCCCATAGGCAGTTTCGTCTGATGATGCGGAGCTAGTTGACCGTCACCAGTTATCTTGTGAACGCACTTATATCATGTTATGCAAGAAAATATTGTGATTCATGGGGCGCGTGCCCATAATTTAAAAAATATTGATGTGACCATTCCGCGTGAGAAGTTGGTGGTGGTGACTGGGTTGTCAGGCTCTGGTAAGTCGAGTTTGGCTTTTGACACCCTGTATGCCGAAGGCCAACGTCGGTATGTGGAAAGTCTTTCAGCCTATGCTCGTCAGTTCTTGGGCAACATGGACAAGCCTGATGTGGATTCCATAGAGGGTCTCAGCCCTGCTATTTCCATTGACCAAAAAACGACGTCGCGGAATCCGCGTTCGACAGTTGGAACGGCAACAGAAATCAATGACTATCTTCGTCTGCTTTATGCAAGAGTGGGGACACCGTACTGTATCAATGGGCATGGTGCCATTGCGGCTTCGTCGGTTGAGCAGATTGTTGATGAAGTTTTGGAATTGCCAGAGCGTCAACGATTGCAGATTCTAGCTCCGATTGTTCGTAAGAAAAAGGGGCAACACAAGACCATTTTTGAGAAAGTGCAGAAGGACGGCTATGTTCGGGTTCGTGTCAATGGTGATGTCTATGATGTGTCGGAAGTGCCTGAGTTGTCCAAGAGCAAGGCTCATAATATCGAAGTCGTAGTCGATCGGATTGTCATCAAAGAAGGTATTCGCTCGCGGCTCTTCGATTCTATCGAAGCTGCCTTGCGGATTGCGGACGGCTATGTCATCATTGACACCATGGACGAGAAGGAACTGCTCTTCTCTGAGTACTATGCCTGCCCAGTTTGTGGCTTTACGGTGCCTGAGTTGGAGCCTCGCCTCTTCTCTTTCAATGCTCCTTTTGGGTCTTGTAGCGACTGTGACGGTTTGGGCATGAAGCTGGAAGTGGATACGGATTTGATTGTCCCAGATGCCAGCAAGACCTTGCGTGACGGTGCCTTGGCTCCGTGGAATCCTATTTCTTCTAACTACTATCCGCAGATGTTGGAACAGGCCATGAACCATTTTGGTGTGGACATGGACAAGCCTTTTGAGGAATTGACGGAAGAGGAGAAGAACCTGATTTTCAACGGTTCTGACGGGAAAGAATTCCATTTCCATTATGAAAATGAATTCGGTGGGGTGCGTGATATCGATATTCCCTTTGAAGGTTTGATTACCAATATCAACCGCCGCTACCGTGAAACCAACAGTGATTACACACGTACGGTTATGAAGACTTACATGAATGAGCTGACCTGTGGAACCTGCCACGGCTATCGCCTCAATGACCAAGCCCTGTCTGTTAAAGTTGGTGGCGAGCAGGGACTTCATATTGGGCAGTTATCTGACTTGTCTGTAGCGGATCATTTGCAAGTCATTGAAAATCTGACCTTGTCTGAAAATGAAGCGACGATTGCGACGCCCATTGTCAAGGAAATCAAGGATCGTCTAAGCTTCCTAAATAACGTTGGTCTCAATTATCTGACGCTTTCGCGAGCTGCAGGGACATTGTCTGGTGGTGAGAGCCAGCGGATTCGTTTGGCGACCCAGATTGGGTCCAACCTGTCAGGTGTTCTCTATATTCTGGACGAGCCGTCGATTGGTCTGCACCAGCGGGACAATGATCGTCTCATTGCCAGCCTGAAAAAGATGCGTGATTTGGGCAATACCCTGATTGTGGTGGAACATGACGAGGACACCATGCGGGAGGCGGATTGGCTGATTGATATCGGTCCAGGTGCGGGTGTCTTCGGTGGAGAAATCGTGGCCTCTGGAACGCCTGCCCAAGTAGCTAAAAATAAAAAATCCATCACAGGCCAGTACCTGTCTGGCAAACGTGAAATTCCTGTACCTCTAGACCGTCGTGTTGGCAATGGTCGTTTCCTAGAGGTGATAGGTGCCAAGGAAAACAACCTGCAAGATGTGACTGTTCGGTTCCCGCTTGGGAAATTTGTAGCGGTGACAGGGGTGTCTGGCTCAGGTAAATCAACTCTGGTCAACTCCATTTTGAAAAAAGCCATTGCCCAGAAACTCAATCGCAATTCGGACAAGCCAGGTAAGTTCAAGTCTATTTCAGGAATCGAACACTTGGATCGCTTGATTGATATTGACCAAAGTCCGATTGGACGGACACCGCGTTCCAATCCAGCCACCTATACAGGTGTTTTTGACGATATTCGGGACCTTTTTGCCCAGACCAATGAAGCCAAGATTCGTGGCTACAAGAAGGGACGGTTCTCTTTTAACGTCAAAGGTGGACGCTGTGAGGCTTGTTCTGGTGACGGGATTATCAAGATTGAAATGCATTTCTTGCCAGATGTCTTTGTTCCTTGCGAAGTCTGCCATGGTCACCGTTATAACTCTGAAACCTTGGAAGTACATTACAAGGAGAAAAATATCGCCCAAGTCCTTGATATGACGGTCAATGATGCGGTCGAATTCTTCAAACACATTCCTAAAATTGAGCGGAAACTCCGCACCATTCAAGATGTGGGTTTGGGCTATGTTACTCTAGGTCAGCCAGCAACCACCCTATCAGGTGGGGAAGCCCAGCGGATGAAGTTGGCTTCTGAACTCCACAAGCGGTCAACTGGTAAGTCCCTCTATATCTTGGATGAGCCGACGACAGGTCTTCACACAGAGGACATTGCCCAGTTGCTCAAGGTCTTGGCCCGCTTTGTTGATGATGGCAATACCGTGCTGGTCATCGAGCACAATCTGGATGTGATCAAGACAGCTGACCACATTATCGACATGGGACCAGAAGGCGGTGTCGGCGGTGGTACTGTTGTTGCGACAGGCACACCAGAAGAAGTAGCTAGCAACCCAGCCAGCTTTACAGGCCAGTATTTGAAAACCAAGTTGAAGTTATAAGTTACAAAAGTCGCTCTAGCGGCTTTTTTGCTTGCTGGAAACAATTGGTGTTTCGATTTATTTCTGCTATAATAGTTACAAAATCTTTGGAGGTAGCTTATGCAAGCGCGTGTGGAAAAATTTGAGACAAAATTAGCCCAATCTGATGTGGATGGGATTTTGGTAACGGGACAGAACAATATTTACTACCTAACTGATTTTTGGGGAACTGAGGCGACTGTCTTCATCAGTGGCAAGCGTCGCTTGTTTGTGACCGATGCACGCTATACCTTGATTGCCAAGGCTACAGTGCAGGGATTTGATATTATTGATAGCCGTTTTGCCCTTGAAGAGATTGCAAAGGTGATAAAGGAAGATGGCCTTGAAAAAATTGGTTTTGATAGCCAGGTGACCTATGGTTTCTATCAAAGTCTGACTAGTATTTTTGAGGGGTATCAGTTGGTTGCTATGTCAAACTTTATCGAAGACTTGCGTATGATTAAGGACGAGAAGGAAATTGCGACTATTCGCCGTGCATGTCAGATTTCAGACCAGGCCTTCATTGATGTTCTTGACTTTATCAAGCCAGGTCAGACGACTGAGATGGATGTTAATCATTTCCTTGACCATCGCATGCGCCAACTAGGTGCCGAAGGGGCATCGTTTGAGTTCATCGTGGCATCTGGCTACCGCTCTGCTATGCCTCATGGAAGAGCTTCAGAAAAAGTTATCCAAACGGGTGAAACACTGACCTTGGACTTTGGTTGCTACTACCAGCATTATGTCAGCGATATGACACGGACCATCCATATCGGACATGTGACCGACCAAGAGCGCGAGATTTACGATGTGGTCTTGCGTGCCAACAAGGCCTTGATTGACCAGGCCAAAGAAGGTGTGACTTACCGTGAGTTTGACGCTATTCCTCGTGAGATTATCAATGCGGCTGGTTATGGAGCCAACTTTACACACGGGATTGGGCACGGGATTGGCTTGGACATTCATGAATATCCTTACTTTGGAAAATCTGACGAGCCAATCAAGGCTGGTATGGTCTTGACGGATGAGCCTGGCATCTATTTGGATGATAAGTACGGTGTTCGTATCGAAGATGACCTCTTGATTACGGAAACAGGTTGCGAAGTCTTGACCTTGGCTCCAAAAGAATTGATTGTCATTTGAGAAATTTGACAGTTTATGGTAAAATAAAACGAATAAATAAAATTTTGAAGAGGTATTCAATACAATGATTGAAGCAAGTAAACTTAGAGCAGGTATGACCTTTGAAGCGGAAGGTAAATTGATTAAGGTTTTGGAAGCTAGCCACCACAAGCCAGGTAAGGGGAACACCATCATGCGTATGAAATTGCGTGATGTGCGTACAGGTTCAACCTTCGATACAACTTACCGTCCAGATGAAAAATTTGAACAAGCCATCATCGAAACTGTTCCAGCACAATATCTCTACCAAATGGATGACACAGCTTTCTTCATGAATACTGAAACTTACGACCAGTATGAAATTCCAGTAGCAACCATCAAAGAAGAATTGCTCTACATCTTGGAAAACTCAGATGTGAAAATCCAGTTCTACGGAACAGAAGTAATCGGTGTGACTGTACCAACAACTGTTGAATTGGTTGTAGCAGAAACCCAACCATCTATCAAAGGTGCTACAGTGACTGGTTCAGGGAAACCAGCTACAATGGAAACAGGTTTGGTGGTAAACGTACCAGACTTTATCGAAGCAGGTCAAAAACTTGTGATTAACACAGCTGAGGGAACTTACGTATCACGCGCTTAATCGTTTCCTCCTAGAAAGGAGAGCTTATGACAACAGAATACCAAGGTGAAATTGTTATTGCACCACGCGTTCTTGAAGTGATTACAGGTATTGCAGCAGCCAAAGTAGAAGGAGTACATTCTCTCCAAAACAAACGTGTTGCAGATACTTGGTCAAAAACATCCTTAAATAAAGGCGTCTATCTTCAAACTGATGAAGAAGGTAAGGTCACAGCAGACATCTATGTTTACCTAGAGTACGGTGTCAATGTTCCAGCTGTGTCTATGGATATTCAACGTGCAGTTAAAACAGCTATTTATAACTATGCAGAAGTTGAAGTGACTGCTGTCAATATTCATGTCAATGGCATTGTTCCAGATAAAACACCAAAACCAGCCTTGAAAGATTTGTTCGGAGAGGATTTCCTCGATGAAGAATAACAGACACGCCCTGCGTAAGTGTGCTTTGCAGGCAATCGTATCACTGGAATTTGGTCAAGAACCTGTACAGGCAGCCCAATTCTCCTATCTTTACGACCAAGAAGAAGAGCAAGAAGGTGTTGAAATTCCGCTTTTCCTTTTAAATCTTGTCAATGGTGTGGCAGATTATCGTGAGGATTTGGACAAGGAATTATCTAGCCGACTAAAAGCAGGTTGGACCTTGGACCGATTGACCTTGATTGATAAGAATATCATGCGTTTAGGTCTATTTGAAATCTTGCATTTCGAAGAAACACCAGACCGTGTAGCTGTCAATGAGGCCATCGAACTAGCCAAAGAATTCTCAGATGAATCCTCAGCCAAATTTATCAATGGTGTTTTGAGCAAATTTATAAAAGAAGAAGCCTAAGTGGTTTCTTTTTTTATGTTTGACAAACAAAAAACAGTACCTGATTGATGTCAAGTACTGTTCTTTTTATATACTGCCTCCTGCTAGCAGGGATACTGGCAAGATATAATTATGTTTGCTTAATTCCTTACCTTCAATTTTGTCAATCAATAAATCAACCATTAGTTTTGCAATATCATCTAGGGGTTGCTTAATCGTTGTCAGTTGAGGATAGTAGTTTTCAATAAAGTGGGTTCCATCATAGCCAATCAGTTTTAGCTCTTGTGGAATGGACAGGTTGAGCGAACGTGCCACATTCCAGACTAACATAGCAGTAGCATCACCAGACACGAAAATACCATCTGGTTGATGTTTTTCAATAATCGTACGGATTTCCATTTCTTTTCTAACGGGAGAGAAATCACTGGAAACGTGGTAGACTATGGTATCTGGAAGGATGGAGAGAAATCCTAATTGCCGGAGCCCGGTTGGTGAGTTGGAATCGTCATTACCAGAAATCATAATAGGTCGCTGGCAACCAGCTTTTTTCAATGTTTTGGCAGCAAGTACACCTCCAGCATGGTTATCAGAAGATACCACTGGGATGGAAGGTGACAGGTTGCGGTCGAAGGCTATGATGGGAGCAGACACTCGATCATAATCCTTGATACCCAAGTTATGACTACCAGAGATAATGCCATCTACCTGGTTGGCTGCCAACATTTCCAGATATTCTCTTTCCTTGTTGGATTCGTGCTGGCTATTGCAAATAATCGTCTTGTAGCCCCGATTGAAGAGTTGGCTTTCTAAGTGACTGATCAATTCTGCATAGAAGACATTACTAATGTTAGGGAAAATCAAGCCAACCAGTTTAGCTGACTTTCCTTGCAAGCTACGAGCTAAGTTATTAGGTTTGTAGCCTAATTCTCGCATAGCTTCTTCAACCTTGCGAACTGTTTTTTCCGATAAATAGCCTTTTTTATTGATGACACGAGAAACCGTTGTCGGACTAACTCCGGCTAACTGTGCGACATCAGTTAGTTTTGCGACCATAATCTAAATGGTAGTAGGTTCCAGTTGGGTTTCCAGCAGTGATGGCAATACCATTTTGATCTGCATCAGGGAAAACGCGACCAGAAAATACTTTTTCTCCTTTATTGATGAAAATTTCAAAGACAGACTTGTCGATGAAAATATTGGCAGTAAGCGCCCCAGGCTCAATATCACAAGCGCGACTTGTGCCAAATTCAAGAGCAAATGGCTGACCACAATGTTCGCGGTCTAGCGTAATCTGTCCATTTTCTGTATCAACGGTCAAGACTAGACCTTTATTGTCTTGGTTTGCAAATAGCACGATTTCATGCTTGCTTCCAGCAGCAAATTCAAGTTCTAATTCATAAACATTGTTGGTTTCGTTTTGGTTTGAAAATGGCTGCGCTTCTTGACGAAGGCTGGTGATAGCTTCGACTGGATACTGGTAAAGTTTGCCGTCCTTGATAGACAATTCTTTGACCAAGGACAAGCAACCTTGGTAATCATAAGCATCAGTTGGGTACTCTACATCAGGAAGGGCCAACCAGCTGACTGATAAAGTGCGACCATCAGGAGCGTTGAAGGCCTGGGTTGCGTAGCACTCAAAACCATAGTCTAAATTGATAAGTTCACCTGGTTCTACAATGGTTGCTGATTCAGGATCAAAACCTTGACCAATCTTGTACATGTTTGGATAAATATTGCCGTAGTCTAAAACGTTCTTGTCTAAACCTTGAGGGCAATAAAGAAGAATTGGTTGCTCACCGACAAAGGCAATGTTTGGACACTCCATCATGTAGGCGGTCATGTCATTGGCAAAATCCAGGTCGCCAACCAAGGTCCAGTTGAGGTAGTCATTATTTTCAGCCTTATAGAGCTTGACAATGCCTTTTTTATTCAGATCTTGTCCGCCGACGATGGCGTAATATTGTCCCTTGTAGTTGAAGATTTGCGGATCACGGAAGTGGTCGGTTGTATCTTCTGGTTGGTCAATCAAAATCTTATCAATCTTTTCAATCTGACCATCCTTGTCCATTAAGGCACCGATTTGGTAAGGATGGCGAACCCAGTTTTCATCGCGGACATTTCCTGTATAGAAGAGGAAGAGCTTGTCACCGAATTCCATAGCAGAACCAGAGTAGGCACCGTGGCTATCCAGTGGTGTATCCGGATAAACAACTGTTCCCGTTTCTTCAAAGTGAACCAAATCTGTTGACTCTGTATGTACCCATGATTTTAATCCGTGTGCAGCACCAAATGGGAAGTATTGGTAAAAGAGGGTCCATTTTCCATTAAAATATGAAAATCCATTCGGGTCATTCAAAAGACCGTGTGGTGTTTCAATGTGGAAGTTGGTTCTCCAAGGGGAACTCTCCGTATTCTTTTTGATTTTTTCAATGTATTCTGGCGTCCAGTCAGCATAAGCTCTGTAACGTTCTTCAGTAGTAAAGGCCATACTATCTCCAATTTTATCTAATATTTCAATTAATATAGTAAACGTTTTCTTGTGAAAAATCAAGCTTTTACTGTGATTCTTGGAATATTTTTAAAAAATTCTGCAAAACGTTTGACATATTTTGTAAAAGTGATATAATTAAACCATCGAAAGCGTGAAAACACTTTCAATAAAGAAAAAATATAAGGAGATTTTTGCAAGATGAACAATACTGAAATTGCAAAAAAAGTCATTGACGCCCTTGGCGGACGTGAGAACGTACGTAGTGTTGCCCACTGTGCGACTCGCCTTCGTGTCATGGTTGTTGACGAAGGAAAAATCGACAAGGATACAGTCGAAAATATCGAAAAAGTACAAGGTGCTTTCTTCAACTCTGGTCAATACCAAATCATCTTTGGTACTGGTACAGTTAACAAGATCTACGATGAAGTTGTTGCCCTTGGTTTGCCAACTGCTACAACTGGTGAGCAAAAAGCAGAAGCAGCAGCTCAAGGAAATGCTTTCCAACGTGCCATCCGTACTTTCGGTGACGTATTCGTTCCAATCATCCCTGCTATCGTAGCAACTGGTCTTTTCATGGGTCTTCGTGGTCTTCTTGGAGCGCTTGGTTACACACTTCCTGAAGATTTGAACGTTTACTCACAAATCTTGACAGATACAGCCTTCATCGTATTACCAGCCTTGGTAGTATGGTCAACATTCCGCGTATTTGGTGGGAACCAAACAATCGGTATTGTACTTGGTATGATGCTTATTGCTGGTCAATTACCAAATGCTTGGGTTGTAGCATCAGGTGGCGATGTGAAACCAACTATTTTCTTTGGTTTCATCCCAGTTGTAGGTTTGCAAGGTTCAGTATTGCCAGCCTTCATCATCGGTTTGATTGGTGCTAAATTTGAGAAAGCAGTCCGCAAGGTAGTTCCAGAAGTTCTTGACCTCTTGGTAACACCATTCATTACCTTGTTTGTTATGTCAATCCTTGGTCTCTTTGTGATTGGTCCAGTCTTCCACGTGGTTGAAAACTACATCTTGGCTGGTACACAAGCTATTTTGAACTTGCCAATGGGTCTTGGTGGTCTCCTTATCGGTGGTGTTCACCAAGTTATCGTTGTATCAGGTGTTCACCATATCTTCAACTTCTTGGAAGCTCAATTGGTAGCAAACACTGGTGCTAACCCATTCAACGCTATCATCACTGCAGCGATGACAGCACAAGGTGCTGCTACAGTAGCGGTTGGTGTTAAAACGAAGAATCCTAAATTGAAAGCTCTTGCTTTCCCAGCAGCTCTTTCTGCCTTCCTTGGTATTACTGAGCCAGCTATCTTCGGTGTTAACTTGCGTTTCCGTAAGCCATTCCTTCTTTCATTGATTGCTGGTGCTATCGGCGGTGCTTTCGCATCGATCCTTGGTCTTGCTGGTACAGGTATGGGTGTTACAATCATCCCAGGTATGACTTTGTACGCAGGTAACGGACAATTCTTCCAATATATCCTTATGGTAGCAGTATCATTTGCACTTGGTTTCGCTTTGACTTACTTCTTCGGTTATGAAGATGAGGAGAAAGACGTAAAAAAGCCTAATGCTTCAGCACAAGAAACAGCAAAAACGCTTGAAGAAGCAGAGACAGGACTTGTAGCTGAAGAAACTCTTGTATCTCCACTTTCAGGTGACGTAGTTGCCCTTGAAAATGTTAATGACCCAGTCTTCTCTTCAGGAGCTATGGGTAAAGGTTTGGCAGTTAAGCCAACTGACGGTGTTGTTTACGCACCAGCAGATGCAGAAGTAACAATCGCTTTTGAAACAGGTCATGCCTATGGTTTGAAAACAGCTTCAGGTGCAGAAATCTTGATCCACATCGGTATTGACACAGTATCAATGAACGGTAACGGATTTGAAAAATTGGTTGCAGCTGGTGACAAGGTGAAAGCTGGTACGCCACTTGCTAAATTCGATGCAGCGAAAATTGCTGAAGCTGGTCTTGATGATACAACTATGATCATCGTGACAAACACAGCAGACTTCACAGAAGTTTCACCACTTGCTGAGGGACCAATCGCTCACGGGGAAGCCTTCTTGAAAGTTGCAAAATAATTCTAGACCTCCTCTTTACTTTCATTACTTCGTTAACTCGCTTTGGATGATTGAAACAGTCTGGGAGACTGTTTCAACTCAATGCCTCAAAATAAGAGAGCATTGAGTTATGCCTGCGGCTCGTTGCCTAGTACTGAAAGTAAGATGAGAGCCTAGAAATAATATATCTAGGAAAAAGGCGGTAAGCCTTTTTCTTCTATTTCTATCTATGGTATAATGAAAAAAACAAAAAGGGAGAAAATTCATGACAAAATTATACGGAAGCCTTGAAGCTGGTGGAACGAAGTTTGTTTGTGCGGTTGGTGATGAGAATTTCCAAGTAATTGAAAAAACACAATTTCCAACGACAACACCTTATGAAACTATTGAACGTACAGTTGAATTTTTCAAGCGTTATGAAGACCGTTTGGCAGGTATTGCCATTGGTTCATTTGGTCCGATTGATATTGATCAAAATTCACAGACCTATGGCTATATTACCTCTACTCCAAAACCACACTGGTCAAACATTGATTTGCTTGGTTTGATTGCCAAGGAATTCAATATTCCGTTCTATTTCACGACAGATGTTAACTCATCTGCCTATGGTGAAACCTTGGTTCGTAAAGGTGTTAAGAGCTTGGTTTATTACACCATCGGCACAGGTATCGGTGCTGGTGCTATCCAAAACGGTGAGTTTATCGGTGGTTTGGGCCATACGGAAGCAGGTCATACCTATGTTGCTCTCCATCCATATGATGTCAAGCACGAGTTCAACGGCGTATGTCCCTTCCACAATGGCTGTTTGGAAGGCTTGGCTGCAGGTCCTTCACTTGAGGGCCGTACTGGCATCCGTGGAGAATTGATCGAACTTAACTCAGATGTCTGGGATGTTCAAGCCTATTACATCGCTCAAGCAGCTGTTCAAGCAACTCTGCTATATCGTCCACAAGTCATTGTATTTGGTGGTGGGGTTATGGCCCAAGAACATATGCTCAATCGTGTACGTGAGAAATTTGTCGGCCTCATGAATGATTACCTTCCAACACCAGATGTCAAAGAGTACATTGTAACCCCTGCAGTTGCTGAAAATGGTTCAGCAACACTTGGAAACTTTGCCTTGGCCAAACAAGTATCTGAAAAATAATGAAAAATCCGACTTGTTCGGATTTTTTTGTGGCAAAAAAGCTGGTGCGAAAGGACGTAAGGGAGAGGCACTTTTAAAGACGAAGCAGGGAATAGGATTCCTATCATCCAGCATAGAATTAGGCAAATACTGCTCAAGTATGGTATAATAGAGTTTCGAAAGGACTAACTTATGATTAGAAAAGAGAAAAGATTTCCGCTAGTAGCTGATAATGAAGTGCTAGTTGGAGTAAATCCAATTATGAGTTTATATGATGAAAGCGACTTGATTAGTAATATCAAGGGGCCCTATCAAGAAAAAGACTTTGCCTGGGAACCAAGCAGCCAGCCTAAGCAAGGCTCGACAAGTGGTCGAGGAGAGCTGGATGATGATCTCCTGCCTCCGCTTTTTGAGGCCAAATCAAGTCATTATTCGCGGAGAGAGCGTTTGCAACAATATCCCCAAGCCAAACCTACTCAGGTTAAGACTCAGGGTCAACTAGCGCGTGAGACTGCTCGTGAAGATTTGAAGAAGAAACGGTCCGCAACTTACCTGAGAGATGAAAAACCAACACCGGCCAAGGTTTTTGTCAAGTCAGCAGCCAGTCCTGCACCTGAGGTAAAAGTAGACACCTTGTCTCATCTGGCAGATAAGCTCCGTCAAACAGACTATATCTTGGCAGATATTCCTGCGGTTTATTCCTTGAAAAAGGAGGATAGAGACCAAGAGCAGCCGATTATCAAAAATTCCTATGACTTTTTGAAGAAAAGTCAGGTTTACAACTATCCTGAGCGTCAGCAACAGAGAGAGCGTCGCATTGCCCAGGAATTGAATTTAACAACTATAGAAGAGGACTAGTATGACAAAAACCTATCATTTTATCGGGATTAAAGGATCAGGCATGAGTGCCTTGGCACTGATGTTGCACCAAATGGGCTATAAGGTTCAGGGAAGTGATGTAGAGAAATACTACTTCACCCAACGTGGCTTGGAACAAGCTGGTATTGAGATTCTGCCCTTCGATGAGAAAAATATTACGGCTGATGTGGAATTGATTGCAGGGAATGCCTTTCGTCCAGATAATAATGTGGAGATTGCATTTGCTGATGCACAAGGCTTTAGCTACAAACGCTACCATGAGTTCTTGGGTGAATTCATGAAAGGTTTTACTAGCCTTGGTGTAGCAGGAGCTCATGGTAAGACATCGACGACAGGTCTTTTAGCTCATGTTATGCGCAATATTACAGACACCTCTTTCTTGATTGGGGATGGAACAGGTCGTGGCTCAGCCAATGCCCAGTATTTTGTCTTTGAGTCTGATGAGTATGAGCGCCATTTTGCTCCTTATTATCCTGAGTACAGCATTATCACCAACATTGACTTTGATCACCCAGATTATTTTACTAGCCTAGAAGATGTTTTTAACGCCTTTAACGATTATGCTAAACAAGTCAAAAAAGGCCTCTTCGTCTATGGTGAAGATGAGCAGTTGCGTCGTATTACGGCCAATGCCCCAATCTACTACTATGGTACAGGTTCAGGTAATGACTTTGTAGCCTATGATTTGAAACCATCGACGACTGGTTCACAGTTTAAGGTGCGCTACAAGGAACAAGAATTGGGAGAATTCCAAATTCCAACCTTTGGTAAACACAATGTCATGAATGCTACAGCAGTGATTGCAAATCTTTACATTGCTGGCTTTGATTTGAGCTTGGTTGCTGAGCACTTGAAGACCTTTGCAGGTGTTAAACGCCGCTTTACAGAGAAGGTTGTTAATGATACAGTCATCATTGACGACTTTGCCCACCATCCAACAGAAATCATTGCAACGATTGATGCTGCTCGTCAGAAGTATCCAAGCAAAGAGTTGGTGGCTATTTTCCAACCACATACCTTTACGCGTACCATCGCCCTTTTGGATGAGTTTGCGGAAGCCTTGAATGGAGCTGATGCTGTTTACTTGGCACAGATTTACGGTTCTGCGCGTGAAACAGACAATGGTCAGGTCAAGGTAGAAGATTTGGCAGCTAAAATCAACAAAAAAGGTGGTCTGGTCACTGTGGAAAATACCTCACCGCTTTTAGATCATGACAATGCAGTCTATGTATTTATGGGGGCTGGAGATATTCAATCTTATGAGTATTCTTTTGAAAGATTGCTTTCTAGCTTGACAAATAATGTTCAATAAGAAGAAAGACGGAGGCCTCTGGCCCCTGTTTTTCCGCTATATAGGGGGATGTTTATGGAGATTCGTTTTGCTCGATTATCGGATCTAGACCAGGTTTTTGAACTTGAAACTGCTAATTTTTCCAAAGAAGAACGAATTTCGGAGCAGGTTCTGGAAACCTTTTTAAAAGAGGTGTCGCAGACTTGCTTGGTCATGGAAGAAGCGGGCCAATTAGCAGGCTTTGTCCTGGCCAGTCCATGGGCTTCTGCCACAGTTACAGATGAAATTTTCTATCTGGAGTCTGGCCAGTTGCCGATAGGTCAGCACCTGGCTATAGCCAGCCTATCAGTAGCTCCCAACTATCAAGGACAGGGAGTAGGCACCCTCTTGCTTGCGGGTCTAAAAGAAGTAGCTGTTCAAGGCAACTATCAAGGAATTGCCCTGACCTGTAAGGAGAGCCTGATCAAGTATTACCAAATCAATCAATTTGAAGACCAGGGCCCTTCACAATCTCAGTTTGGAGGAAAAACCTGGTATGATATGTATTGGAAAGCTTGATATAAAGGGAATTTCTTGCATTTCCTAGGCCTTTGAGATATAATGTATAGTAACTGTGTGAAAGGAGCGATAGCGTGACAAAGGATACGAATGAAAATAACACGCAGTCTTCAAGTTTTCGCGATCAGATTTTGCGGGATTTGGAAGAATTGAAATTAAAACGTTTGGCAGACCAGGCCATCAAGGGTCAGACGGAACAACCAAACCAAGTGAAGGTTGACCAGCAAATAGAATTCCCTGCTGAACCAGTTAGCCAAAGTGAAACCATTCAAGCTGGAGAAATGACTTATCCGGAGACTTATTTGGCAGAGGAAGGTCCAGAAAATCTTGAAGAAGAGGTTGAGGAAATCATCCCATCAGAGCCTATTGCTGAGACGGAAGATTTTGTTGTCGAGAAAGAAGAAGTACCAACTGCGTCTCCCGTGACCCAAGATACAGTCGAACGTAATCTGGAAGAGTTGAGAAGATTGGTTGCGGCGAATACGACTGGTTTTGAAAATGAACCATCACCAGTTGCGACTCCAGAAGCAGAAGTTGAACCCAGCTTAGAAGAGACATTTGTTGATTTTCCAGTAGAAGATGTTTCAGCAGTGACAGGTGATACAGAAATCATCTCCCTAGAAGATACCCTTCTAGCTTCAAAGATCAATGATGAAGCGCCTGCGGAAGAGTCAGCTCAGCCAGTAGTTGCAGCAGCCTTGCCATCTAGGAAGAATCTATCGAATAAGAGCAGTCTTCAACGCCGCAAGAAACAAGACAAGGCAGCCAAGCGTATCGTATCGGTAATCATGTCCTTGATTCTAGTAGTGGTAGTTGTGACTGGAATCGCAGGTTATATGTGGATCAAATCCAGCTTAGAGCCTGTGAATGCAAAAGCAACTGAAGCTGTACAGGTTGAAATTCCAGAAGGTTCTTCAACTTTAGAGATCGGTAAGATTTTGGTAGACAACCAGCTGGTGAAGAATGCTACGGTCTTTAATTACTATTCAAAAATCAAGAGCTACAATAACTTCCAAAGTGGTTATTATAATTTGAAGCAAAGCATGTCGGTTGACGAAATTGCAAAAGCCCTACAAGAAAGTGGGACTCCGACTCCTCAGAAAGAGCCGGCAGGTAAAATCTTGATCGTCGAAGGTTATACACTGACTCAAATCTCACAGGCTATTACCAATAATACCAAGACAGAAGATAAGAACGATAAGACACCATTCACATCAGAAGAGTTTATGGCGACAGTGACCAATCCAGATTTCATCAATCGGATGGTAGCTGCCTACCCACAACTATTTGCTAGCCTACCAGGAGTAGATAGCGGTGTTCTTTATCAATTGGAAGGCTACCTCTTCCCGGCTGTCTACGAGTATGCTGATGATACGACCATCGAAGAGCTAGTTGAGCAGATGATTGCAGCTATGGATAACCGTCTGCAACCCTACTATGAAACGATTGCTGCCAAGAACCTTACTGTCAACGAAGTCTTGACATTGGCTTCATTGGTTGAAAAAGAAGGCTCTACAGATGAAGACCGCCGTAATATTGCAAGCGTCTTTATTAACCGTCTCAACGTGGACATGCCTCTCCAGTCCAATATTGCTATTCTCTACGCAGAAGGCAAACTAGGACAGGAAACAACCCTTGCTGAAGACGCAGCAATTGACACTTCTATCGAATCTCCATATAATATCTACTGGACCCCAGGTTTGATGCCTGGACCAGTGGACAGCCCAAGCGTATCAGCGATTGAGGCCGTGCTCAATGCCAATAAAACGGACTACCTATACTTTGTGGCAGATGTTACAACTGGTACTGTTTATTTTGCACAAACACAAGAAGAGCATGATCAAAACGTTGCCCAATACGTCAATGCCCATCTAGAATAATTTAGTAAATGTATTACAAAATTATGTGGATTTCCACATAATTTTGTTTTCATGAAAAATAAAGACAAAAGAAAAGGAAATGAAAATGGCAGAAAAAACTTATCCAATGACCTTGGATGAAAAAGAAAAATTAGAAAAAGAATTGGAAGAGCTAAAGCTTGTCCGTCGTCCAGAAATCGTAGAGCGTATTAAAATCGCTCGTTCCTATGGCGACCTCTCAGAAAACTCTGAGTATGAGGCAGCCAAGGATGAGCAGGCTTTTGTAGAAGGTCAAATTAAGATTATCGAAACAAAGATTCGCTATGCTGAGATTGTCAACAGCGACGCTGTAGCAGCAGACGAGGTAGCTATCGGTAAGACTGTTACGGTTCAAGAAACTGGCGAAACAGAAGAAGAAGTTTACCACATCGTTGGTGCTGCAGGTGCAGATGCCTTTGCCAACAAGATCTCTAATGAAAGCCCAATCGGTCATGCCTTGATCGGTAAGAAAACAGGAGATGTTACAGTGATTGAAACACCTGCTGGAAGCTATGAAGTGAAAATCTTGAAGGTTGAAAAAACCAAATAGTGTGGAGAGGGTCAGTTGACTCTCTTTTCTTGTCTCCTGAACGTCATTTTAGAAGCGCTTAATAGAACGTTGTTTTGTAGAAAAGTTACTATAAATAAGTAGGGTTAATATAGAAAAGCACACATTCATGTCAAATTACTTGCAAATAAGGGGGGGGTATGGTATTCTAGTACGTAGTCCTTCATTAGGGCTAGTTCAAGGCAGGGCGTGATTCGAACAGTCTTGTTCTAAGTTACTTGACTCTTGTGAAACAGCAGTATCCATTTGAATTTTCCCCTATATAGATTCATTGAAGATAAACAATTATCGCTGAGTCATAAGAAGTTAAGTAATTTAGAACAAGACTAAGACGGCATCATTAAGATTACGTTTGGAATTGGCGTTTTCTTATCTGTCTGACAAGAATATTTTTTTTGGGAGGATTCTATGCGTAAGGCAAAGAAAAAATCATTTGACTGGTATGGAACGAGACAACATTTCTCGATTCGTAAATACCATTTTGGAGCAGCCAGCGTATTGCTTGGTATGTCCTTGGCACTGGGTGCAGGCGGACAAGCAGTAAAAGCGGAAGAGACAGCTGCTTCATCAGAAGCGATAGCTTCTACAACGGCGACATCTTCGACACAGGCTAGCTCAGAAGTTGTGCCAGTAACCACTGTTGAGACAGCAGCTACCGAAACAGTAGCGTCTACAACAGCACCAGCAGCTACACCTAAAGAAGTAGCAGCTACAGAACGTTCAGCAACCATCAACTACATCGTGAACTATGTGCTAGAAGATGGCACCCTTGTAAACGCAGTAGTGAAATCAACTACAGTTACTACAACAGATGCAACTGCTAAAACAACAGTTGAAGTAGTAGCAGAACTACCAGAAGGCTATGAATTGGCTGAAGGTCAAGTAGAAACAACTTCACAAGAAGTAACAGAAGGTGCTGAAAACCTTGTAGCAGTGAAAGTTGTTAAGAAAGCAGTAGCGACAACAGCTACTACATCAGCAACAACTCCAGCAACAACTTCAACAACTACTAAAACTGCAGCAGCGCAAACACCTGTTGCTGAAGCTAAAGTAGTTCTTGAGCAAAACATCTCAGAAGCTGAAGTTTTGTCTGATGAAGCTGACCGCCTTGTTGCTACATCTGATAGCGATAATACTGCATTGAAAACAGCGGCTAACGCAACAAAATTAGCAGCGAGTGAAGCAACTAAAGTCTTGAAAGACTCAGTAACAACTCTTGAAACTGTTAATGCACAAATCAATGCTGTTCGTTCAAACGTAGAAGCCTTGGCCTTGGAATTGCGTAAATTCTTGGGAACTGAAGATATCCAAGTAGTACTTGCAACATCATCTACAAATTTAAAAAATGTGGGTGATGCGGAAGGTATCCTTATCGAAACAGGTACAACTGCAACTCCAGATATGTCCGATCCAAACGGTGCAGCTGTAACATCAAAAGTTAGTGGGTCCCTTAAAGCTACTGAAGTTGCAGATTATTTGACAATTCAATATACACCTGTTGCATATTTTGATGCTGTTGCACATAAATATTCACCATTTAAAGAAAATGGTGGGCAATCAACAGGTGGTGCTTACTTCCGTACATCTGTTAACCCAACCGATCTTTACGGCAAGCTCTTGGTAGAGTTGGTTGCAAACGACGGAACAGTTGTTGAAACTAAGAAAGTTGAACCAAACACAGCTGTAGATTTTGATTACTTCAAGACTACACATGGTGCAGGCTATCCATTTGTCTACACATATGATCCAGACTATGATTCGAAAGATATGTTCGGTGTTGTTCGTATTCAATGGGCTTACAACACAATGAGTGCTGTCAGTCAAAAGTTAATCCGACCAACCACTAATACGACTGTCTACAAGACAGAGGATGGTCAACAACTAGCTACCTATACGGTGTTAACAACACCAGACTTGAATACAACACCGTCTGAAAAGAGAGAGTTTGCGGGTTATACTTACAAAGAAACGACAACAACAACATCTAACGTCGTTCTAGTTCCATCAGAGCCATACGTTGAAGTAACTCGTTTTGCTACAAGTGGTGTACAGTTCAAGACTATCGTTGAAGCTGTGGGTACAGATGGAACTATTAAGAAAACATACTACATAGCAGATCCGAACTACACAGGTACACAGAGTTTTACAGATACTAATCTAGATGGATTCCTACCAATCTTGGTAACAGATGACATGCCAGTTGGTACAGTGAATACAAACTTGAAGCTTCTTCCTTCTCTACTAACATCTGGCTATGAAGTTTATCGTGTAGATGCTTCAACAGAGAAGATTTATCCAGACAAAGAAGGGGATAAGCAACCAACTCCAGTTCGTGGTACTTTGATTACAGATCCAGCAGAGCTTGATTTCAGTACCTTGACTTCAACAAGCCAGTGGTTCCATATCAAATTTAACGAGAAACAAGATGGTACACTAGCATTTGCTCGTCTTCGCCCAGAAGCCCTAGGTAACGCATCGCGAATAACCTTTGAATATGATACTCGTAAGAATGATGGTTCGACGGTTGATACGAGTGGGTGGGGAGGTGATCAAGATCTTGGTGTACGTCCAAAATCTTGGAATGGGATTCACCATACTATCAGTTTGAATAACAATGCCCAAACTGTTTCTGAAACAACTCACATTTATACACCAGTTCCACAAGAAGCTATCATCCGCTACCAAGTTGAAGGTGCGACAGACTTCTTGGAAGATTCAGGTACCTTGACAGGTAACCCAGGTACAGATATCAATTATTCAACGACAGATACTATTAACAAGTATAAACAAAAGGGTTATGAGCTTGTATCTGACAACTTCACAACAGCCGCTGGTCAAGACTATGACTACGATACAGCTGTGAAACAAGAATTCCTTGTTGTCATCAAACCTCGTGTCGTTGATGTTCCTAAGACTGCTGTACCAGGTGAGCCTGTAGATCCAACAGATCCAAACTCACCAGTATGGCCAGACACTCTTAAAAACTTGGAAGCAACTCAAGAAGTTACTCGTACAGTTGAGTACAAGTATGAAGATGGTACACCAGTTCTTGTAGATGCTGCAGGTAATGTATTGCCAAAAGGTTCAACAGAAGGTACACCACTTGTTAAGACTGAAACTGTAACCTTCACTCGTCCAGCTCAAGTAAACCTTGTAACTGGTGAGATTACTTACGGTGACTGGGTAGCAGATACAACAGATACACTTAAAGGAAATGTTCTTCCAGAAGTTTCAGGCTATACAGCAAGCCGTACAACTCTTGAAGGTGCTGATGCGCCAATGACAGAAACAGTCAAGGATAAGACTGTAACTGCAACTGACGCAGACATCAACGAAGTAGTTTACTACAAAGAAAATCCTAAGTATGGCGATGTTGTTGTGAACTATGTAAACACAGACGGTAAAGTGATTGCCTCTCCTGTTGTTGATACAAACGATGCTCTTGTAGGTACAGAGTACTCTACTGCTGACCGTGTACCAGAGAAAATCGTTGAAGATGCGACTGGTGATGTTTACTACTACAAGGAAATCAAACCAGAAGATGCAACTAAAGAAACTGGTACAGTAGTTGAAGGAACAACAGAAGTAACGTACGTATACGAAAAAGCAGGAAATGTAATAGTTAAATACGAACTAGAAGATGGAACGCCATTAAAAGATCCGGTGAAAGATGTAGAAAATGGAAAACCTGGAGATAAAAATAACCCAGCAGATGACTACACAACAACAGATAAAATAGAAGAAACAATCACAACAGCAGATGGAAAAGTATACAAACGAGTACCGGCGAAAACAAAAGGTAACGAAACAGGTGATGTAGAAGCTGGAGAAACAATCGAAGTAACATACATCTACGAAGAAGTAAAAGGAAATGTAGTAGTAGAATACTATGATACAGAAGGAAATCCAATTTCAGGAACAGAAACAGAAAACAAAACAACTGTAGAAGACACACCAAACAGTTCAGTAGGAACAGCGTACACAACGCTAGACAAGAAACCAGCTAAGATTACAGCAGCAGACGGAACAGTATACTACTACAAAGAAGTTGCATCGGACTCAGCAGCAGAAACAGGAGATGTAGTAGAAGGAACAACAACAGTTAAGTACGTATACGAAAAAGCAGGCTCTGTCAATGTTAACTATGTAGATGTAAATGGTACTGAAATCCAGGCAGATGTATTGGATGTTGAAAACGGACAACCAGGTTCTAACTACGATACACTTGTGGACAACCGTCCAGATACAATTGTTGCAAAAGATGGTAAGACCTACAAACTTGTTCCAGCAGGTGACTACCCAGTTGGTACAGTAGCAGCAGACAGCAACTTGGCTTCAGGTGATGCTCCAACTGGTGCAGTTGAAGCAGGTAAGACAACAGAAGTAACTTACGTCTACAAAGAAGTGAAAGGTAACGTTATTGTTAACTATGTGGATGAAAATGGTAACCCAATTTCAGGTGTAACTGATGCTGGTAAAGAAACAGCAAGCACTGTAGAAGACACTCCAGAAACATCTACAGGTACTAATTACGATACAACTGACCTCCGTCCAAATACCATCACAACAGCAGACGGTAAAATCTACAAACTTGTTCCATCTGCAGTTCCTTCAAATGAAACAGGTACTGTTACACCAGGTACAACAACTGTAACATATGTGTACGAGTTGGTACAAGGTGATGTTGTTGTTCATTATGAAGATACAGCAGGCAACCCAATTGCTAAAGATGTTACAGATACAAAAGTAACAGATACTGGTACGGCATATGATACAAGAGATAACAAACCAGAGAAAATCATTGACGATACAACTGGTGAAGTTTACTATATCTTGCCGAAGGATGAGGTGAAAGCTGGATCAGCTCCTGAAACTGGAAAAGTTACAGAGGGTACAACAGAAGTTACCTATGTTTATGAAAAAGCTGGTAACGTTGTAGTGAACTACATCACTGAAGACGGTACGCCTATTAAGACACCTGTAAACGATGAAACAAACGCTAAACCAGGTTCTGAGTACAACACAACAGACAACAAGCCAAACACTATCACTACAGAAGATGGTACAACTTATGAGCTTGTTCGTGTGGAAGGTTCAGAAACAGGTACTGTTGTAGGTGGTAAGACAACTGAAGTAACATACGTTTACCGTAAAGTAGAAACACCTGCTAAGAAGGTTGTAACAAACCACGTTGACGAAGAAACAGGTCTTCCAATTGCACCGCAAGAAGAAGGAACAACCCCTAACAAGTCAATCCCAGGATACGAGTTCACAGGTAAGACTGTAACAGATCCAGACGGTAACACAACTCACATCTACCGCAAAGTAGAAACACCTGCTAAGAAGGTTGTAACAAACCATGTTGACGAAGAAACAGGTCTTCCAATTGCACCGCAAGAAGAAGGAACAACCCCTAACAAGTCAATCCCAGGATACGAGTTCACAGGTAAGACTGTAACAGATCCAGACGGTAA
>NZ_POJD01000194.1 GCF_002960445.1 Streptococcus suis | reverse complement strand
TGTCATCATTAGCCTAGTTATCAACCGCCAAATCTTATCTGTTGCCGTGATTGCTAGTCTAAACGTCATTTTGGTTACGGCCAATTTTCTCAAATTCCGCTACCGTTCGGAGCCATTGACCCCCAATGATTTCAAATGGGTCGGGAACTTGGGGATGATTCTCAGCTTTATCAGTCTACGTGTTGTCTTGGTATCGCTCGTCTTTATAGTCCTCCTTGTGTTTATCTACCGACGTATTCACAAGAAGTACTTCCAAGGAAGGATTGTCGCTTCTATCTGGAAAAGGCT
>NZ_POJD01000193.1 GCF_002960445.1 Streptococcus suis | reverse complement strand
TAAGAAAGTTGTAACAAACCACGTTGACGAAGAAACAGGTCTTCCAATTGCACCGCAAGAAGAAGGAACAACCCCTAACAAGTCAATCCCAGGATACGAGTTCACAGGTAAGACTGTAACAGATCCAGACGGTAACACAACTCACATCTACCGTAAAGACGAAACACCTGCTAAGAAGGTTGTATCCAACCACGTTGACGAAGAAACAGGTCTTCCAATTGCACCGCAAGAAGAAGGAACAACCCCTAACAAGTCAATCCCAGGATACGAGTTCACAGGTAAGACTGTAACAGATCCAGACGGTAACACAACTCACATCTACCGTAAAGTAGAAACACCTGCTA
>NZ_POJD01000192.1 GCF_002960445.1 Streptococcus suis | reverse complement strand
AGGTGCTTGAAGGTCAACTCTGTATTATGATTGATTTCATGCAAAGTCGCATCACGGAGCAGACCGTGTTCTTCCAATTTGCCTCGAATAAGGGCGAGGGCTAAAGGTCCAGCATAGATTGGGACATTGGCCTGCTTGAGTAAGAAGGGAATGCCTCCGATGTGGTCTTCGTGCCCGTGGGTAATAACCAGACCTTTAACGCGGTCTAGGTTTTCAACGATGTAGGAGTAGTCTGGGATAACGTAGTCGATACCCAATAGGTCATCTTCTGGGAACTTGATACCGGCATCGACGATGAGAATTTCATCCTTATACTCGATACCGTAGGTGTTTTTCCCGA
>NZ_POJD01000191.1 GCF_002960445.1 Streptococcus suis | reverse complement strand
TTAGCCCAAGCTTGGTTATATAAAGATTCGGGGATGATTCTACCATATGCTGTGGTATCTGGCAGAAAAGTTGTTGGTTTTGCAATGTTATCTATTGAACCCAAAGATAATAGTTATTATTTATGGCGCTTGTTGATTGATAAGGATTTTCAAAATCGTGGATGCGGAAAAGAAGCCATCCAGCAAATAATTGGAAAGGCGAAGGCGGATCCGCTTTGTCATAAAATTTCGATAAATTATGTCATTGGCAATCATAAAATGCGGTACATTTTAGAAAAAATTGG
>NZ_POJD01000190.1 GCF_002960445.1 Streptococcus suis | reverse complement strand
AACTACGTATCATCATCCGTTTGTCAGCTGTAGGGAGAAAGAAATTTTATCCGATTAGCTTGATGTCCGTTCTTCTCATTGTTTACCCTGCAATAAATAATGAGAAGAAACTTGTACCAACCATATCCGCAAGAGCATGTCCTAAGAAATATGGCAATAAATTGTCATTTTTCCTTGTGTACATGTAGTAATAGAAAAGGCCGAAGGCTACACCAATAACAAGAGCAGATACCATTCCTTGATAGGTATGGAAAGATATACGGACAATTGTTGAAAAGAGTAAGACCAGCGAACGCTTTTTCTTATCTGTGCTCAACAATAATCCTAAGAAAAAG
>NZ_POJD01000019.1 GCF_002960445.1 Streptococcus suis | reverse complement strand
TGCTGAAAAACTCTTGGGCCGCGGTGACATGCTCTTTAAACCGATTGATGAAAACCATCCAGTCCGCTTGCAAGGTTCCTTTATATCCGATGATGATGTAGAAGCAATAGTTGGCTTTATCAAGGATCAGGCAGATGCAGATTATGATGAATCCTTTGATCCAGGTGAAGTGGCAGAAGGTGATGGCGATGCAGGTTTTGGTGATGCTGGAGGAGATCCACTTTTCAACGAAGCACGTGCCTTGGTAGTTGAGACACAAAAAGCCA
>NZ_POJD01000189.1 GCF_002960445.1 Streptococcus suis | reverse complement strand
ATAGATAGGGATATAGACATTCAACTGGATCAGGGCTATGTGGTCCTGATCTACAGTAAGGACAAGGATTAGATGGATATTGTACTACTTATTTTGCTGATACTGGTCTTGCTTGCCTTGGTTTTTCTTTATGGAAAATGGCAGAGCTTGGCCCTGCTTTTGCAAGATCAAGCCGAAGATACAGCAGACAACTTGTCTGACCAGCTCAGCTATCAACTAGAAAATGCAACTCTCAAACAGCAGCAGACCATTCACCAGGAGGTGGAAAGACTCCGCACGGAGCTTTACCAACAGCTAACCGACATCCGTCAAGAGCTGAATAAGAGCCACTTGGAAACGCGAGAT
>NZ_POJD01000188.1 GCF_002960445.1 Streptococcus suis | reverse complement strand
TATTATGACTACAGCGGGACCATGATAGACTTGACTCCACCAGACCAAGAAAAAATCCAACTCTGGGAGGTTGTTAACCAAAAAGAAGAAGTGGAGCAAGTTGCGACTGCAATTCGTCAGCATGTGCATCAAGGTGCTCGCTATAAAGACATCTTGTTGCTCTTGGGTGACGTGGATAGCTACAAGTTGCAGATTGGCAAGATTTTTGACAAGTATGACATTCCTTACTATTTCGGTAAGGCAGAGGAGATGAGTCATCATCCGTTGGTCCATTTTGTGGAGTCCTTGGAGCGCTTGCGTCGCTATCGTTTTCGTGCGGAAGACCTGCTCAATCTCCTCAAATCTGGTTTGTACGCCAGGATCGGAAG
>NZ_POJD01000187.1 GCF_002960445.1 Streptococcus suis | reverse complement strand
TGCTCCCTTGAAGTCTTCGACGTCAACCTTGTGGACACGACCGTTAGCACCTGTTCCTGGAACAAGACCCAAGTCGATTCCAAGCTCACGCGCCAATTTACGCGCAGCTGGCGTTGCACGCACCTTGCCACTACCTTGTGGTTTGGCAGCAGTTGCAGGAGCAACGATTACTGGTGTACGACCCGCAGGTACTTCTTCAATAGCCGCTGCTGGTTCAACAGCAGGAGCAGATGAAGCGCCGGCTTCAACCGTTTCACCTTCAGCACCGATGTAGGCAATAACTTCTGTTACAGGAACGGTAGCACCGTTTCCGTGAACAATTTTCAATAGGACGCCTGACTCTTCTGCTTCCAGCTCCATGCTGGTCTTGTCAGACATCATTTCCAAGATGACGTC
>NZ_POJD01000186.1 GCF_002960445.1 Streptococcus suis | reverse complement strand
TGACCCCTCAAGGGTCACAATTCGAATACGTTCATCCTGTTCTGCTAAAGAAAGTACTAAATCCATCATTTCTTTTTCTGATCTCATTTACATACTCCTCGTTTATTTTTTCTTTCTAAAATGTTCAGCTAAAGTAAACTTACATTCAGGATAATTTGAACAACCATAAAACGATTTTTTTAATACAATATTGTTGCCACACTTAGGACATTTTCCTACAAGGGGTCCCGAGCGCTTAGTGGGAATTTGTACCCCTTATCGATACAAATTCCCCGTAGGCGCTAGGGACCTCTTTAGCTCCTTGGAAGCTGTCAGTAGTATACCTAATAATTTATCTACATTCCCTTTAGTAACGTGTAACTTTCCAAATTTACAAAAGCGACTCATAGAATTATTTCCTCCCGTTAAATAATAGATAACTATTAAAAATAGACAATACTTGCTCATAAGTA
>NZ_POJD01000185.1 GCF_002960445.1 Streptococcus suis | reverse complement strand
AGGGAGCAAATTCAGAGAATTTTTCATAAATGATGAAGAGAGATTCACTAATCGTATATAAATATGAAGGACTGAGCTCATTGGCTCGGTCCTTTTGCATGCTATATAACTAGCTTTTTCCAAGACTTTATGATAGAATGAAACGTATGCCTTTTTAGGCAAATTAAGAAAGTGAATGTTAGTATGAGAAAAATTGTAATTAATGGTGGAAAAACACTGAAAGGGTCGGTTACCGTTAGTGGTGCAAAAAACTCAGTTGTTGCTCTT
>NZ_POJD01000184.1 GCF_002960445.1 Streptococcus suis | reverse complement strand
AGCCAAAGTAGTTGCTCGGAAATCTCCAAATTCCCTTTATGACGAAGATTTGGCAACCTATACCAGTGCAGATACCTTTGATCAAGATGCGGCAGTCGGTTTCATCAAGCTTTGGGGATTGCCAACCAAGGTCAATGCGGAAATTCATAAAAAGAGCTAGAAAGTAGGAGCCTATGGAAGCAAAGAAATTATGGGGAGGTCGCTTTGAAGCCAGTCTTGAGGAATGGGTTGAAGAATTCGGAGCCTCCATTCGCTTTGACCAAAAATTGGCCAAGTATGATATTCAAGGCTCACTGGCCCATGTCAAGATGCTGGGGCAAACTAGGATTATCTCTCAAGCTGAGGC
>NZ_POJD01000183.1 GCF_002960445.1 Streptococcus suis | reverse complement strand
ACATCGTGGGAGAAAAAAATAGTCATCATCTTCCTTTGGATGAGGAGAAAGTTTTAGATTTTGAAGTGGCGAAAGATTTAACAATCGAAGAAGCAGTCAAAAAACATAAGGAGATTGAAGCGGGTGTGACAGAAGATGATGGTCTCTTGGATCGTTACATCAAGCAACACCGCGCAGAAATTGAATCTCAAAAATTTGAAACCAAAATCAATCATCTTCCTTTAGTTGAGGTGGCTGATGAGGAAAAAAATCAAGGACATGAAAGCGCGGAAGAGGTAGAAGCAA
>NZ_POJD01000182.1 GCF_002960445.1 Streptococcus suis | reverse complement strand
AAGATTGAAGTAGTACGTTACGGTAAAGTACGTCGTGCTAAATTGTACTACCTACGTGCATTGCAAGGTAAAGCAGCACGTATCAAAGAAATCCGTCGTTAAGATAGTCCTACAGACTATTTTGGTCGGAGAATGGGAGGCAGCGAAAGCTGTCTCTTTTTTTAAAAAAAATCTGTTGAAAAAGTACCAAATTGTGAAAGCATAAAATGGAAATAATATGTTATACTATATATTATTGTAGCGAGTATAGAGGAGGTTGCGGATGA
>NZ_POJD01000181.1 GCF_002960445.1 Streptococcus suis | reverse complement strand
ATCGGCAGTTGTTGAAGAAGTGGCAGTTGAAACGCCAGAAGCAACTCCAGAATCTGCAATTGAAGAATAAGGATGAGAAACCGAGGGAAACCTTGGTTTTCTCTTGTTTTAGCCCTGCCTGATTTTTGCTATCCTAGGTAAAAATATGGTATAATGAAACGATTATACAATAAGGAAAATACCATGTTTAAATTTAATTTTAAAAAGAAAGAAAGCATTGAAACAGCAATTGAAGTCCCTAAGCATATCGCTGTGATTATGGATGGCAATGGCCGTTGGGCTAAAAAGCGGATGCAGCCACGTATTATGGGGCATAAGGCTGGTATGGATGCACTGCAAAAGGTTACCAAGACGGCTTCTGATTTGGGAGTAAAGGTGTTAACTGTCTATGCCTTTTCTACAGAAAACTGGTCTCGACCGGAAAAAGAAGTGAAGTTTATCATGAATCTACCTGTGGAGTTTTATGATAAGTATGTTCCTGAACTCCATGCCAATAATGTCTAAATTCAGATGATTGGT
>NZ_POJD01000180.1 GCF_002960445.1 Streptococcus suis | reverse complement strand
TACTTATGAGCAAGTATTGTCTATTTTTAATAGTTATCTATTATTTAACGGGAGGAAATAATTCTATGAGTCGCTTTTTTAAATTTGGAAAGTTACACGTTACTAAAGGGAATATAAGTTAATAGAAAATAACAAAACCGCCTCTGAATATCAGAAGCGGTTTTGCTTTATTTATCAAATTCTGCCTTGCTTTTCACATCGCCGTATTCTTCAGCGACTTCTTTGCTGAGGATGTCAGCGTAGCTGGCAAGTTGGATGTCTTGTCCGTATTTTTTGCGGAGGGCAGTTGTGACCAGGCGGTAGGCCAGGTTGGCATTGCGGGACAGGATTGGTCCGTGGAAGTAGCTGCCGAAGGTGTTTTTATAGTGTAGGCCCTCGCCGCCGTCTTCCTTGTTATTGCCATTGCCATAGACAACCTTGCCCAGGGGTTTTTGGTTGTCAGCTAGGAAGGTGCGACCTTGGTGGTTTTCAAAACCGTAGTAGGTTTCGTTGAACTCCTCATTGTGAATTTTGATGTCACCGATGTAACGGTTGTTGGTCTGGTTGAGGGTGTAGTGGCCCATGATACCCAGTCCGTCAATCTTTCTACCGCCTGCTTCAATATAATATTGACCGAGCAACTGGAAGCCACCGCAGATAGCCAGCATGACACCGTCGTTTTCGATAAAGTCTGTTAGGCTGTCTTTTTTAGTTGGTAAATCCTTGGCTAAAATAGACTGCTCATAGTCTTGACCACCACCGAAAAAGGCGATGTCGTAGAAATCCTTGTCAAATTCATCTGTCAGGGAAACGATGTCCACCTGAACACGAGCCCCCAGCTTTTCAGCCACATACTTGAGCATGAGGATATTGCCATTGTCCCCGTAGGTGTTCATCAAATCACCGTAGAGGTGGGCGATGTGGAGATCATAAGTGTAGTCTTTTTCAGGACTTTTTAATGATGTATAGACCATTATTTCATCTCCTTTCCAACGGCTTGGCGTTGAGCCAGCAGGTCGCGGAATTCCAGCATAGCTGTATAGGTGGCGAGGATATAAGCATGTTGGCTACTCGATTGCTCAATCAAGGTCATGATGTCTTCCAGTTTAGGTGTTTCAGTAATCTGGTCTTCAGGATAGCCAGTCACACGGAGGCGACGGGCGATTTCAGACGAACGGACACCGCCTGCAAAGACTTGTGGAATGTCCATTTGAGTGATTTGTTCAAAGTCAGCGTCCCAAATCCAGCTGGTATCAATTCCGTCAGCGTAGTTGGCATTGAGAAGGACGGACAGGCTAAAATCGTATGGAGCCAGTTTCATCATTTCAATAGCCTGGGTTGCACCGACAGGGTTTTTAATCAAGACCAGTGTACAATCCTTATCACCGAGTTTAAAGGTTTCTTGGCGACCGAAGACTGCCTTGGACTTGTCAAAACCTGCCTTGATTTTCTCAGGTGCTACTCCGAAAAATGCGGCTACGCTGACAGCTGCTAGGGCATTGTAGATATTATAAAGCCCGCCGATGTTGATTTTGTAATCCTGACCGTCAATGGCAAAGGTAGAAGAGGTATTGGTGATTTCTTTTAGTTCGGTCAACTTGTAGTCCAGCTCAGGTCGGCTAAAACCACAGTTGCTACAGATGTAGCTGCCCAAGTTGGCGTAGGTATTGAGCTTGTACTGGATAATCTGGTGGCAATGAGGACAGAGAACACCCTCGGTATTGTAGTGGGCCAGACGTGGCTCATGCTCCTCTGTCGCAAAACCGTAGTATTTCACTGGATTGATAACGTTTGTCGAGTTGAAAAGCGGGCTGTCGCCGTTGGCTAAAATGGTTGCCTGTGGAGCCTTGGCAGCCCCGTCCAAAATCATCTGGTAGGTGGTATAAATCTCACCATAACGGTCCATTTGGTCACGGAAGATATTGGTAAAGACAATCAAGCTAGGCTTGATAAAGTCGGTCACACGGGCCAGGCTGGCTTCGTCTATTTCCAAGACGGCAATCTTCTTGCCCTTTTTGTTTTTCTTGGCAGATAAAAATGTTGCCGTAATCCCTGTAATCATATTGGCACCGCTGGTATTGGTCGTGATTTCGCCAAAGGCTTCTTGAAGAATTCCAACGGTCAAGGCAGTTGTTAAAGTCTTACCGTTGGTACCTGTCACAACAACGACTTCATAATCCTTAGCCAAACTATCTAAAATATGTTTATCGAATGTAAGGGCAATTTTACCAGGCAAGGTAGTTCCTCGGCCCAGTTTGTTGAGGACAAACTGGCTGGTCTTCCCTGCGGCAATCCCTAATAAAGTATTTATTTTCATGGGACTATTTTATCATAAAGGTCAGGGATTTTCTAGAACGGAGTATGTAGAAATACTGATACATTTCTGATGACTATTTGTAATAAATTTAATCCTATCTTCATCCTTTTCTAAAAAAAGAAAGAAAAAATGTGATATAATAGAAACGTTACCATGTACGAGTTAGGAAGTATGAGAAACCTATGTTAAACTTAAGCCAGTTACTGGATGCTGGGTATTGGTCAAGTCTGATTGCTAGTCCTTGGGTAGCTATCCTACACTTGATTGACATCAGCATCGTTGTTTATTTGATTTATAATTTTAGTAAGGCTATTGCTGGTACGAAGATTATGACCCTCATCCGTGGGGTATTTCTCTTTATCATTGCACAACTTCTTGCTAGTTTATTTGGTTTGCAGACCATTGCCTGGTTGATCAATCAGGTCATTACCTATGGAGTTATCGCAGCAGTTGTTATTTTTGCTCCAGAACTGCGAGCCATGCTTGAAAAGTTAGGACGGACGACCCATATTTTTTCAGCTAATACGCTCAGTAAGGAAGAAAAGCTCATTGATGCTCTTGTAAAATCCGCAGCCTATATGTCACCGCGTAAAATTGGAGCACTTGTGGCAGTGGAGCAGGCTCAAACCTTGCAAGAATATAGGGCAACGGGTATTTCGTTGAACGCAGATATTTCGCGTGAATTATTGATAAATATATTCATTCCTAATACCCCCTTGCATGATGGAGCAGTTATTATCAAGGATGATAAGGTTGCGGTTTCCTGTGCCTACCTTCCCCTGTCTGAAAGTGCAGGTATTTCAAAAGAATTTGGCACTAGGCACCGGGCTGCGATTGGTTTGTCAGAGGTTTCAGATGCCTTTGTTTTCATAGTTTCAGAGGAAACGGGTAGTATTTCCATTGCTCATAATGGTAATTTCAAGCATGACTTGAGCTTGGAGGAATTTGAGGCTGAACTATGGACTATTTTCGGTTCTGATAATCAGGAGAAAAACACATTTTTGAAGCGATTGAGAGGGGGCAAACATGCAAGAAAAATTTAAAGCTGTAGGTCACTTACTTCTCTCATTATTCTTAGCGCTTTTGCTTTTTTTCTATGCGACTACTACCAACTATAAAAATTCAGAAACAGCCGCTCAGAATACGGAGTCAGAAACCTATGTTCATACCTTAAATAATGTACCGATAGATATTGAATATAATACCAGTGAGTACTTTATTTCAGGTTTCTCATCAACAGTTACTGTGGAGTTGAGAGGATCCAATCGAGTGCTTTTGCAACGGGAATCCGATGAATCTACGCGAACTTTTCAAGTTGTCGCAGATTTGAAGGAGATGATGGCCGGAACCAATACTGTCAAACTCCAATTGGCCAATTTACCAGCAGGAGTAACTGCGACCCTGGCACCAGACACCATTACAGTTAAAATAGGCAAGCGTGTCAGTAAGGCTCTACCTGTTGAAGCTAAGGTTTATAGTAACCAGTTGGCAGAAGGTTATAGTCTTTCTAAGGTTTCCGTCAATGTCGATACTGTAAAAGTAACAACGGATGAAGAAACCATGGCTAAGATTGATCGCATCGAGGCAATCGCAGTAGATGTCAGCAATTTATCCGCTAATTATAGTGGAACAGCGAAGTTGCAGGCAGTAGATGGTGATGGCAATGTCTTGCCAGTTGTTTTATCACAAACAGAAGCCAACCTACAAATCACCATAACAAAAACGAAATAAGAGGTAAATTTTAAAATGGGTAAATATTTTGGTACGGACGGTGTCCGCGGAGAAGCAAACGTAGAATTGACGCCAGAATTGGCATTTAAACTAGGTCGTTTTGGTGGTTATGTTCTTAGTCAACATGAAACGGATGTACCTCGTGTCTTTGTGGCGCGTGATACACGTATTTCGGGACAAATGTTGGAAGCTGCCTTGGTAGCTGGACTTTTATCAGCTGGAATTCACGTCTATAAACTAGGTGTCCTTGCAACACCAGGTGTAGCTCACTTGGTGAAAACAGAAAAAGCTAGCGCTGGTGTTATGATTTCAGCCAGTCACAACCCTGCCCAAGATAACGGTATTAAGTTCTTTGCGGGCGACGGCTTTAAGTTGGATGATGCCTTAGAAGCAGAGATTGAGGCTCTCTTGGATGCTGAGGAAGATACGCTACCACGTCCATCTGCACAAGGTTTGGGGGATGTGGTCGATTATCCAGAGGGTTTGCGTAAATACGAATCCTTCCTAGTATCGACTGGTACTCAGTTGGAAGGGATGAAAGTGGCCTTGGATACTGCTAATGGTGCAGCCTCAACCTCTGCTCGTCAAATTTTTGCGGATTTGGGAGCTGATTTGACAGTTATGGCTGAAAATCCAGACGGCTTGAATATCAATGAGGGAGTTGGTTCAACCCATCCTGAGCAGTTGCAAGAATTGGTCAAGGAAACAGGAAGCCAAATCGGTCTGGCCTTTGACGGTGACAGTGACCGCTTGATTGCTGTCGATGAAAATGGTGACTTGGTTGACGGTGACCGTATCATGTATATCGTAGGTAAGTACTTAGCAGACAAGGGACTTCTTGCTAAAAATACCATTGTAACAACGGTTATGTCTAACCTTGGTTTCCATAAGGCTTTGGACCGTGAGGGGATTGAAAAAGCCGTGACCGCAGTCGGCGACCGTTATGTTGTCGAAGAAATGCGCAAAGGTGGCTATAATGTCGGCGGTGAGCAGTCTGGACACGTCATTCTCATGGATTATAACACCACAGGTGATGGTCAGTTAACCGCTGTGCAATTGACCAAAATTATGAAAGAAACAGGTAAAACGTTGTCAGAATTGGCGGCAGAAGTATCCATTTACCCACAAAAATTGGTCAATATCCGTGTGGAAAACAGCATGAAGGACAAGGCCATGGAAGTGCCTGCTATTGCAGCTATCATTGAAAAAATGGAAGCAGAGATGGCTGGAAACGGGCGTATCTTGGTCCGTCCAAGTGGTACCGAGCCACTCTTGCGTGTCATGGCAGAAGCTCCAACAGATGCTGAAGTCGATTACTATGTGGACACCATTGCTGATGTGGTCCGTGCAGAAATAGGTTTGGATTAAGGAAAATGTAAACAGAGACTGGAAGGATTTCCAGCCTCTTTTGTGAGGAAATTATGAGTATTTTAGAAGTAAAGAATTTGAGTCATGGGTTTGGTGACCGTGCAATTTTTGAGAATGTTTCCTTCCGTTTGTTGAAGGGGGAGCATATTGGTCTTGTTGGTGCCAATGGTGAGGGAAAATCAACCTTCATGTCCATCGTGACAGGTCAATTGCAGCCAGATGAAGGTAAGGTTGAATGGTCACGTTATGTAACGGCAGGTTATTTAGATCAGCATGCTAAACTAGAAAAGGGTCAATCAGTCCGTGATGTCTTGCGGACAGCATTCGATGAACTTTTCAAGACAGAAGCTCGTATCAATGACATTTACATGTCCATGGCAGAAGAGGGAGCCGATATGGATGCCCTCATGGAAGAGGTTGGTGAGCTGCAGGATCGTTTGGAAAGCCGTGATTTCTATACGCTGGATGCCAAGATTGACGAAGTGGCACGGGCTCTGGGCGTTATGGATTATGGTATGGACAAGGACGTGACGGAGTTATCAGGTGGCCAACGTACTAAGGTTCTTTTGGCAAAATTACTCTTGGAAAAACCTGATATCCTGCTTCTGGATGAGCCGACCAACTACTTGGATGCAGAGCATATTGACTGGCTCAAACGCTACTTGCAGAACTATGAAAATGCCTTTGTCTTGATTTCGCATGACATTCCTTTCTTGAATGATGTGATTAACATTGTCTACCATGTGGAAAATCAACTCTTGACCCGTTACACAGGCGACTATTACCAATTCCAAGAAGTACATGCTATGAAGCGGGCTCAGTTAGAGGCTGCCTACGAACGCCAGCAGAAAGAAATCGCGGACTTGCAGGACTTCGTTAACCGTAACAAGGCCCGTGTTGCAACTCGAAACATGGCTATGTCTCGTCAGAAGAAATTGGACAAGATGGAGATTATTGAGCTTCAAGCAGAGAAACCAAAGCCATCCTTTGATTTCAAAATGGCTCGAACGCCAAGTCGATTTATCTTCCAAACGACTGATTTGGAAATTGGTTATGACCGTGTATTGACACGTAAACCGCTCAATTTGACCTTTGAACGCAACCAGAAGATTGCCATTGTCGGTGCCAACGGTATCGGGAAATCCACTCTTCTCAAAAGTTTGCTGGGGATTATTCCACCGCTCGGAGGCTCTGTGGAGCGTGGGGAGTATTTGGAACTAGGCTATTTCGAGCAAGAAGTAGCTGGTGGCAATCGTCAGACTCCGCTTGAAGCCGTTTGGGATGCCTTTCCAGCCCTTAACCAGGCAGAAGTACGGGCAGCCTTGGCTCGTTGCGGTCTGACTTCCAAACATATCGAAAGCCAAATTCAAGTTCTTTCAGGTGGTGAGCAGGCCAAAGTTCGTTTCTGCTTGCTTATGAACCGTGAAAACAATGTCTTGGTTCTGGACGAGCCGACTAACCACTTGGATGTGGATGCCAAGGATGAACTCAAACGTGCCCTTCAGGCCTATAAGGGCTCTATCCTCATGGTCTGCCACGAGCCTGATTTCTATCAAGGCTGGGTAGATGATGTATGGGATTTTAATGAATTGACATAAGAAGCAAGCTGCCGAAAGGTGGCTTTTTCTTAGCTATTCGCTAAGTATATTCTGAAAATTATAATGTTTCTAAAAAAGCTTGACAAGTATTTTAAAAGGAGTATAATTAGAATTGTTCTAAAGAAAGTTTAGAATAATTATCATTTAGAGGTAAACAACTATGACAACTAAAGATTACGGAAAAGCACCATTTGTAACCAATATTGAAACAGCAACGCTTGAAAATACCAACTACCGCACAGCACTTTGGACCGGGGAACTCTTGCAAGTTACACTGATGTCCATCCCAGTTGGCGGGGACATCGGAGCGGAAGTACACAACGAAAACGACCAATTCCTCCGCATTGAACAAGGTCACGGTCGTGTTATTATGGGAGAGTCCGAAGACAAGATTACACTTGATACTGAAGTCGGACCAGAAGATGCAATCTTAATTCCAAACGGTGCATACCACAATGTCATCAACATTGGCCAAGAAGATCTTAAAATCTACTCTATTTATGGACCTGCCCATCACGCTCACGGGACAGTTCATGAAACACAAGCTATTGCCATTGCTGCAGAAGAAGCAGAAGAGCACGGACATTAAGATGCACCTTTTCCAACTTCAATCTGTCGGCTTATCTGATAGGGATAAGTCGATTTTAACTGATATTAGCTTCACTGTTTTAGAAGGAGAGCGGCTAACCTTGGTTGGACCTTCGGGCAGTGGAAAAAGCACCATCCTCAAGCTCTTGGCAGGTTTGACATCCACGACAAGTGGGACCATTTTCTTTCAGGGTCGGAACATAGCAGAGCTGGATATGCCGACTTACAGGAGAGAAGTTTCCTATTGTTTTCAACAGCCAGTTCTCTTTGGGCAGACCGTCCAAGACAATCTCCGCTTTCCTTATGAGCTCCGTCAGCTTGCATTTGACCAAAGCAAAGCCCTCAAGGCTTTAGAAAGGGTCAATCTAGCGCCAGCATTTTTGACCAAGAAAATCACAGAATTATCAGGAGGAGAAAAACAGCGAGTGGCCCTCGTTCGCAATTTGCTCTTTGAACCCAAAGTCTTACTTTTAGATGAAATCTCTGCGGGACTGGACTCTGAAACCAAGGCCATTGTCAACAAGCTTTTAGCAGATTACCATGCAGCTGGAAATACCTTAATTGAAGTCACTCATGACCAATCAGAGATTGAGGCAGCCCAAAAGATTTTGAAAATAGAAGGAGGTCGGGTCCAAGTATGAATGTTTCAGTAGATAACCTGTCCCTAGCCCTTGTGTTCGGGCTAGTCCTAGTTGCTATGGGAATCAGTCAAAAGGAAAAACTGGGCTTGACCAAGGATATTTTTATGGCAGTTGTCAGAACAGTTCTCCAGTTGATTTTTGTCGGCTACGTTCTCAAATTTATCTTCCAAGCCTCCAATGTCTTTCTCAGCTTGGCTATGATTCTGATTATTCTTTACAATGCCAGTGTCCAAGCCAACAAACGCAATCCCAATGGCAAGAAATCCTTGCTTCATCCTTTTCTTGCACTTTTGGCTTCGACTGGATTGACCTTGACAATCTTGGTACTATCGGGTGCTATCCAATTTATTCCTTCACAGGTCATTCCCATTTCAGGGATGTTGGCTAGTAATGCCATGACGGCAATCGGTCTGTCCTATCGGGCTATGTACAAGTCTTTCACAGACAATCGTCAACAAGTCTTGGAAAAATTAAGTCTGGGAGCAACTGTCAAATTGGCTTCACAGGATATTTTGCGAGAGGCTATCAAAACAGGTATGCAGCCCACCATTGACTCAGCCAAGACAGTCGGTCTGGTCAGCCTGCCTGGAATGATGTCAGGGCTAATATTTGCAGGAGTTGATCCGGTCCATGCCATCCGCTATCAGATAATGGTCATGTTCATGTTGCTGTCTGCAACCAGTCTGGCTTCAGTAATCGCCTCCTACGCAGCCTATCAGACCTATTTTACCAACAAGGCCCAGTTGGAGTTTGAATAAAGCAAAATGATCTTTCTTTGTGAAAGGTCATTTTTTAGCAGTGAAGTCTTGAAAAATATGATAAAATAGACTTACTTTGATAGTCTTTTGGTTTACTTTTATTACTAGCTTCAACAGTCAGAGTAGTGACTGTTGAAGGTTGGAAATGAAACAAACAGAGTTTGTGTCAACAACTGTTCGGGGAACCTTTGAAGGTCGGAGATGAAACAAACGAAGTTTGTGTCAACAGCCGCAGGCATAACTGAAGTACGGCAAGGCGAGTTCAAACACTCCAGTGGAGTGTTTGAAGTTGGAAATAAGGAAACGACGTTTCCTTGCTCGTCGCAGTAATAAAAGAGAAACCAAATGACGATACTGAAAAGGAGAACATATGACAGTAGATTTTAGAGCAGAGTTTGACAAACGCAAAGATGAGTTTCTAGCGGACCTTTTTGACCTCCTCCGCATCAATTCTGAGCGTGACGACAGCCAGGCAGATGCCCAGCACCCATTTGGACCAGGCCCAGTGCGTGCCTTGGACAAGTTCCTGGAAATCGCTCAGCGTGATGGTTATCCAACCAAGAACGTTGACAACTACGCAGGTCACTTTGAATTTGGCGAGGGCGAAGAAGTTCTCGGTATCTTTGGTCACTTGGACGTGGTGCCAGCAGGAAGCGGTTGGAACACTGACCCGTACGAGCCGCAAATCATCGACGGCAAGCTCTTTGCCCGCGGATCCTCTGACGACAAGGGACCGACCATGGCTTGCTACTACGGCTTGAAAATCATCAAGGAGTTGGGTCTTCCGACTTCTAAAAAAGTCCGCTTCATCGTCGGTACCGACGAAGAGTCAGGCTGGGCGGACATGGATTACTACTTCGAGCACGTCGGCCTTCCCTTGCCAGATTTCGGATTTTCTCCAGATGCTGAGTTCCCGATTATCAACGGAGAAAAGGGCAATATAACAGCTTATCTTCATTTTGCGGGGGAAAATAGCGGAGCTGCTAAACTGCATTCCTTCACAGGCGGTTTGCGTGAGAACATGGTGCCTGAGTCTGCGACAGCTATTATCTCTGGTGACCTAGCAGACCTAGACAGCAAGTTGGCAGATTTCACAGCAGCCTATGGCCTAAAAGCTGACGCGGAAAACCTTGAAAACGGTCAAGTTCAAGTCACCGTCATCGGAAAATCAGCCCACGGTTCAACCCCAGAAGAAGGCGTCAACGGTGCAACTTACTTGGCAAAATTCCTCAGCCAATTTGCCTTTGACGGAGCAGCTAAAGCCTATCTTGATTTGGCTGGTCAAGTCCTTCTTGAAGACCACGATGGACAAAAACTCGGCGTAGCCATTTACGATGAGCAGATGGGAGCTCTTTCTATGAACGCAGGTGTCTTCAAGTTTGATGAAACTTCATCTGACAACACCATTGCCCTCAACTTCCGTTATCCAAAAAATACCAACCCTGAAACCATCAAGGCTGGTTTGGAAAAACTTGGCGTAGAAGCTGTCAGCTTGTCTGAGCATGGCCACACTCCACATTATTGCCCAATCGATGACCCAATGGTCGCAACTCTCTTGTCTGTTTACGAAAAACACACAGGCTTGAAAGGTCACGAACAAGTTATCGGTGGTGGTACATTCGGCCGCTTGCTCAAACGTGGCGTAGCCTATGGAGCTATGTTCCCAGGCGATGTCAACACCATGCACCAAGCCAACGAATTTATTGAAGTTGAGCAACTTTACCGTGCAGCTGCCATTTATGCAGAAGCTATCTACGAACTCATTAAGTAATACATGAAGACGGGGATACCCGTCTTTTTTAGGAGGAAGAATGAAACTGAAAGAACTTTGCTTTTCAGATATGGAAATGGTCAAACAGCTCTTCTTGTCTGTCTTTAGCCAGGAACCATGGAACGACGATTGGTCTGACAAGGAGCAACTGAACCGCTACATAGGCGATTTACTGGCACATCCAAGATCCCTCTGTTTTGGCTTGTTTGACCAGGGAAAATTGCTAGGTCTATCACTTGGCTACATCCGCTATTGGTATGAAGGAACAGAGTATCGAATTGAAGAGTTCTGTATTTCCCATGATTACCAAGGGCAAGGACATGGTGCTGGTTTTCTAGCGGATATAGAGAAGCAGTTAGCTGATAGAAAAATTGTTCATATTCTTCTGCAAACCGAACGCAACCTTCCGGCATATTTTTTCTACAAAAAATGCGGTTTCCGAGCCTTAGAAGAAGATGTGACCATGTTTAAGAAAGTTGGTTTTTCATAGAGCAAGAAGCCAATCAAGAGTAGCACTTTATCAAAAATAATTCAGCAATCCCTTGAAAAATAAAGTAAAAATGATACAATAATATAAAGATGTTATTTCTACCTTCAGAGGAGGTGCCGTATGAAAAAGTATCTGTTCTATTTATTGGGTTTCTTGCTTTTACTGTTTAGTCTAGGTCTACCTAGCCTGGCACGAGCTGAGGGAATTCCAGACCGTCCAATTGATACGACGGTGGTTGATGAAACCCAGCTTCTTTCTAGTGAAACCATTGCCAACATTGACCAGCTCAATCAGACTTGGGCAGCAAGTGAACAGCAGTTACAGGTTGGGGTCTATGTGACGGAAAGTCTTTCAAGGGATATTGAAAGTCTGGCAAATGAAACCTTCCGTGACTGGCAGGTTGGTTTTGCAGGAACGGACAATGGCATTCTCTTGGTGATTGCCATAGCCGACAGGGAGTTTCGGGTAGAAACCTCCGACAATGCTGCAACGGTGTTGACAGATGTGGAAGCCAAGGATATTCTGGAAAGTTCTAGGGAGTTTTTCCGTCAGGAAGATTATGATGGAGGAGTGACCTATATTGTCCAATCCATCGGAGATCGCTTCTACGGGACTAGTCTGGGCCAAGAACAGCTGGCTGCCATGGAAGAAAGGACCAGTGCAGAAAGTGATGATTTTGTCTGGTTTATGATTTTTATTCTCGTGATCATCATCTTTATGATTATTGATAAATCCAGCCGTGGTGGCGGAGGTCCGGGCAATCTGCTTTGGATGTTGGTAGATGACCACCATCATTACCACAACAATCATTCTTCCCATTCTTCATCATCCTATGGTGGAGGTGGTTGGTCTGGCGGCGGTGGTGGCGGAGGCGGAGCCTCATCTGGTTGGTAAGAAAAGAAAGGAAAGTCTATGAAAAAGAAATGGTTAGCTATACTAATCCCGGTTTTCGCTCTGCTATTTTTAGGAATGGGAGCAGTCGGTCAATACAATGGGCTGGTCGATAGCCATGCGGAAGTGGAAAATGCTCAAGCCAATGTGGATACCCAGCTCCAGCGACGCTATGACCTGATACCGAATGTCGTGGCAGCAGTTAAGGGAGCCATGGAGCATGAGGAAGAGATTTTCACTGCCATAGCGGATGCGCGTGCAAAAATCGGCTCTAGCCAAGTGGGAACCAGCGACTACAATCAAGCACAAAGTCAGCTGGATTCGGCAGTTTCACGTTTGCTGATGGTGACGGAAAATTATCCGCAGTTAACAGCCAATCAACAGGTATCTGACCTCATTACCGAGCTAGAGGGGACTGAAAATCGGATTTTGGTTGCCCGCAAGGATTATAATGCGGTGGCAACGGCCTATAATAAAAAAATCAAACGATTCCCGACTTCCCTCTATGCCAACCTATTTGGCTATGAAAAAGTCGACCTTTTCCAAGCTAGCACAGATGCGGCGACAACAGTGCCAAGTGTGGATTTACAGGATAACGAATAAAGAACTCGGCTCCCTGAGCCGAGTTCTTATTTTATTGATTGATCCAAACACCAGAAACGTAGTCTTCAGACAGAGTTGTCTGGTTGATAATGCTCTTAGCCTCCATATCATAGATAAGGAGTTGATTTGCCAAAACAATCATTAAGCGCTTGTCATCAATTTGACGGATATGGTCGATGTAATGAGGACGGGGATTTAAGTCCTTCAAAGTATGGTAGGATTGCTCGCCATTTTGAGTATTGTAAATGGTAAATGAGATTGGGCTAAACATGCCATTTTGATGCTCGATGAGAAGAAGGTTTTTGTCTTTGAGAGCATGGAGCGTGCTTGGTGAAGGGTGTTCCAGCTTGATGGATGAAAATGTTTTGGAACGTGTATCGAAGGTCAGGAGTTCGGATGACTGTTCGATGTCCTCATACTCACTTGTTTTTTTCCCTAAATTTGGGAGATAGATGGATGCATTGACCAAAAGCCCTTCTCCTGTGGCAATGGTATTATCGTACTTAAATACCTCTTGTTTTGAAAAATCCTTCTTATCAAATGCAATCAAGACATTTTCTTCGGGTCCTTCTTGGGTAAAATCTTTCACAAAACCAGTTAAATAGACTGACGTTTGGTCTACCATGACTGGAGCATTTGGTATGAAGTCGTCATTGAGGACAAGCGTTTGAATGGTTTCAAATTGCTTATCAAATTGTGCCAAAGTATGAAAGGGCCCTGCTGTATAAAAGTCTTGTCCATCTGTTCCACTGATATAGCTACTATACTGACTTGGCTTTCGCAAGACAGTGCCAGTATTGAAATCAATGGATATCAGATTGTCGTTAATGAATTTTTGCTGATTGTTGGCAAAGACTAGATACTGATTGTCTAGGACATAATTTTCACCAGAGCCAAAATAGCCTTCCGAACTCATCTTTTGTGTATGAAGGAGTTGAGGTTCTTGGCCATTTAGTTGAAAGGCTTCGACCTTACCGGGATAAACCAAGTAGAAATCCGCATTCTCAGTCAAACTTATTTTGTTGTGCTGGTAGGCATAGAGTTTCCAGCCGATAAAGGGAAAAACTATACAGGACAGAAGTGCAATACAGATGATGATTTTTTTCATGGGAAGACCTCCTCTCTATAGTTTAGTATATCTTAAAGTGTATATATTGTCAAGAATTTATGTGTTGATATATTAAAAAAATCATACAAGTTTTCTTGCATGATATGTGATACTATTTTCCAAGGCAGAATTGGCTAAAGAGTTGGGTGATGAGTTCGTCTGGAGCAGCATCACCTGTGATTTCTCCCAAAATCTGCCAACAGCGGGTCAGGTCAACCTGTAACAAGTCAACTGGCATGCCCATTTCCAGTCCGTCATTGACAGCTTGCAGGCTTTGGACGGCTTGCTCAATGAGGGAAATATGGCGAGAATTGGAGAGGTAGGTGGCATCTTGCTCTACCAGACCAGCATTTTCAAAGAAGAGCTGGTTGATTTTTTCTTCAATTTGGTCGATGTTTTGGTTTTTCAAGACGGAAATGCGGATGACATCTTCAGGCAGTTGGTCTGCTTCAATCTTCTCTTCTAGGTCGGTCTTGTTGAGCAGGACAATGCGGTTTGCCATGTCAGAAATGGCTAGGAGATTGCGGTCTTGCTCGGTCAGAGGCTCAGATACGTTGAGGACCAGCAGGATGAGGTCGGCCTCCTCAAGGGCTTTTTTGGAGCGTTCCACACCGATTTTTTCAACGATGTCGTCTGTTTCACGGATACCTGCTGTATCAATCAGCTTGAGGGGGACGCCTTTGATGTTGACGTATTCTTCGATAACGTCGCGGGTTGTTCCTGCGATATCTGTAACGATGGCTTTTTCTTCGCGGAGGAGGTTATTGAGCAGGCTGGATTTTCCGACATTGGGACGACCGATAATGGCAGTTGCGATGCCTTCACGCAGGATTTTACCACGGCGGGCGGTACGGAGGAGATTTTCCAAAAGAGCTTGGAACTGGAGGGTCTTCTCACGGACCAGCTCTGTCGTCGCCTCCTCGACGTCGTCATACTCAGGGTAGTCGATGTTGACCTCGACCTGTGCCAGCGTGTTGAGAATCTCCTGGCGCGTGTCGTTGATGAGCTGGGAGAGGGAGCCGTCAAGCTGGCGGACGGCATTGTGCATGGCCTTGTCGGTCTTGGCACGGATGACATCCATAACGGCTTCAGCCTGGGTCAAATCCACACGGCCGTTGAGGAAGGCACGCTTGGTAAATTCACCCGGCTCAGCCATCCGAGCCCCTTGACGAATCAGGAGCTGGAGGATTTCGTTGGTAACGGCGATGCCTCCGTGGGTGTTAATCTCGATGACATCTTCGCGGGTGAAGGTGCGAGGGGAACGCATGGCTCCGATCATGACCTCGTCCAGTACTTGACCCGTCGCAGGATCGATAATGTGGCCGTAGTTGAGGCTGTGGCTAGGTACAGTCGCCAAGTCCTTGCCCTTGAAAACCTTGCTGGCAATGGCAAAGGCATCCGTCCCAGACAGGCGGACAATTCCAATAGCTCCCTCTCCGAGAGGGGTAGAAATAGCGGTTATTGTGTCGAATTCTTTTGTAATCATAATAATGTGCTTTCTAACTAGAATCTGTATTCACTTGATATAAGAGATAGTTTTAAGCTAATCTAGATAATTTTTCAAGGGAATACTGACTGTATTTTTTAAAAAAACTAACGATGAGTAGCTGATAAACTAGCCTTAGATGGAAGTGCTGAACAGTGAATACAGGTTCTTAAATCTTACCTATAAGTTTAACATGGAATGAAGAAAAAAGCACAGATGAGGAATGGATAGTACAAATATATGTATAGAAAACGATTTAAAGCTTGAAATAATAATAATAACAGAGATAAAAAGCACCGAATCGGTGCACAAAATTAGGTATGGACAAAGCCATATTTTAACTTGTTTAGTCGTTTCAAACGATAACTTTGTAGGTCAAGGATTTCTGAATAAGAGATTTAGTCATGGTCTAACATTACACCAGTAGGGAACTGCTGGTTTTTAACTTGAACAAAGAAATATTTTCATATGCGAGATTGTAAGACAAGATTCGAAATTCGATGGAACTATGGTATAATGGATGAGATAAGGGGAAGTGGTATGATATATAATAAAATAATTGCAACTGATATGGATGGAACCTTTTTGAGAGGGGACCATAGCTTTGATAAGGAGCGTTTTCGTGTTCTTCTTGATAACTTTAAAACACGAGGCTATCTGTTTGTAGCGGCAAGTGGTCGCTCTCTTCCAGGTTTAAAGCTCTTATTCGAGGATTTCTTAGATGATATTGCCCTGGTTGCAGAAAATGGGGCGGTCGTTCTTTATAGAAATCAAACGATTTATATGGATGATCCCATTCAGCCAAAAACCTATTTATCTTTAGTGGATGAACTGGTTAAGAGTGGCTATGTTCAATCCCAACATATTACCCTATCTGGTTTGAAGGCGTGCTATATGCTGGATACGGTGGAAGATGAGCTATATCAAGTTCTATCTGACTATTACCAAGATATTGTCTTGCTTCCAAGCTTTGAGGATATTTCTGAGGACATCATTAAATTAAATCTTTATATCGATGAGGCAATTCGTGCTGAAGCACAAGACTGGATAAACCACCATTTTCAACAACTGACGGCAGTGACTACTGGTTTTACATCGATTGATATTATCTTGTCAGGTGTGCATAAGGGAATTGGTATTTCTCATTTATGTAAGCACCTTGGCTTGTCTGGAAAGAATTTGATTGCCTTTGGGGACAACCAAAACGATCTTGAAATGATGAAGCTGGCAACCTTTTCTGTTGCAACAGCAAATGCGATTGATGAAGTGAAAGCACAAGCAGATCTGGTCATTGGGCATTGCAATGATGAGGCAGTCATGGCTTATATGGAGGAATTAGTAAATGGCAATTAAGTTGATTGCATTAGATTTAGATGGGACGCTGTTGACATCAGATAAGCGGATTTCAGAGGCCAATAAAAAAGCCTTGAAGGCTGCGCGTGACCGTGGTGTTTATGTAGTTTTGACGACAGGACGTCCCTTGCAAGCTATCGGAACCTTTTTAGAGGAATTGGACTTGCTTGGTGAGGGGCAGTACTCCATTACCTTTAATGGTGGTCTGGTTCAGGAAAATACGGGTCGAATTTTGGACAAGGTTGGCTTTACTGTCGAGGAGGTTCGTGCCATTCGTCAGGTGACCAATGAGCTAGATTTGCCACTTGATGCAGTCTATGGCGGGGATGTCTATTCACTACCAGCTACCCACGAATCTCTCTACTTAACAGCCAATCCACTTTTGAACAAAATCAAAGTAACAGATGAGGAATTGCCGGAAGACTTTGTGTATAATAAGGCAGTATCAGCAGTAGATGCGGCTTTTCTGGACGCACAAATTCCAAAAATTCCTGCGGAACTTCACGAGCATTTCGAGATTTTCAAATCGCGTGATATCCTGCTCGAATGGAGTCCAAAAGGTGTCCACAAGGCAAATGGTTTAGCCAAGTTGATTGGACATCTGGGGATTGACCAGTCAGAAGTTATGGCTTGTGGCGATGAGGGCAATGATCTTTCCATGATTGAATGGGCTGGCCTGGGGGTTGCCATGGCTAATGCCACAGATGAAATCAAAGCGGCAGCCAAGGTAGTCTTGCCTAAGACCAATGATGAAGATGGCATTGCTTGGGCAATCGAGCACTATGTATTGAATGAGGACTAATATGGGATTATTTGATCGATTATTTGGACAAAAGGCTCAAGAAGAGCCTAGAGAAGAAGTTGTTGAAGAACTTGAAGTAGAGCAGTTGGTTTCTGAAAAGGACACTGAAGTATCTGAAACGGAGTCAACTATTCCTGAACAGGACAGTCCAGGACCAACTGACTTGAATGCTGAGCAAGAAGCACAGAAACAGCGTACGCTAGACATGATGGCCCAATATTATGCGGCAAAGGAAGCTGCTGCAGCTCGAGTTAAAGAAGCGCAGGAACAAGGTTTTGACCCTGCCATTCAAACCAAGGCCAAAGAAGAGCCTGTTCAGGAAATCGCTCAAGTCGAGGAGGAAAGTGAGCAGGACAAGTACCAGCGGACCTTGAAAAAGACGCGTACAGGCTTTGGTGCAAGGCTCAATGAATTCTTTGCCAATTTCCGTTCGGTTGATGAAGAATTTTTCGAAGAGTTGGAAGAAATGCTGATTTTGTCAGACGTAGGGGTGCAGGTTGCTTCTACGCTAACAGAGGAGCTCCGCTATGAAGCCAAGCTACAGAAGGCTAAAAAGACGGAAGAACTCCGCCGAGTTATCATCGAAAAGTTAGTGGATATCTACGAAAAAGATGGTCAGTTCAGCGAGCAGATCAATTTTCAAGATGATTTGACAGTCATGCTCTTTGTCGGTGTCAACGGGGTTGGGAAGACCACCTCTATCGGTAAGTTGGCCTACAAGTACAAGCAGGCTGGCAAGAAGGTCATGTTGGTCGCAGCGGACACCTTCCGTGCGGGTGCGGTAGCCCAGCTGGTCGAGTGGGGTCGCCGTGTCGATGTGCCAGTGGTCACTGGTCCTGAAAAGTCAGACCCAGCTAGTGTGGTTTTTGATGGGGTAAAACGTGCCGTGGCAGAAGGCGTGGACATTCTCATGATTGACACAGCAGGTCGTTTGCAGAATAAAGATAACCTTATGGCAGAGCTGGAAAAAATCGGTCGTATCATTAAACGAACACTTCCTGATGCACCGCATGAAACGCTGTTAGCGCTAGATGCCTCGACAGGACAAAACGCCCTTAGTCAAGCCAAAGAATTTGCAAAAATTACTCCATTAACAGGCTTAGTCTTGACCAAGCTAGACGGTACTGCAAAAGGTGGTGTTGTTCTTGCCATCCGTCAGGAACTAGATATTCCAGTTAAACTGATTGGTTTCGGTGAGAAAATCGATGACATCGGAGAATTTAAATCTGAAGAGTTCATGCGTGGGCTATTAGAAGGATTGCTATAGAAAAATATGCTGGACGAGATATCCTTGGTGGAGGTCTCCTTCAGCATATTTTTGATTATTGGGAAGAAGTACTGGTTGACGTACTACTTTCTGTACTCGAACTGGCTGTACTGCTTGTGGAACTGCCGTTTAATTCTAGGTAGCTTGGTGCTTTGAAGAGGTCAACAGTGGATTGGTTTCCATTCTGGCTGTAGAGGCTGGTTGATTTAGCCCCTAGCTCATTTTCTAGTGCAATCTCAGCGGCCAAGGAATCAATGTAGTTGTATTTGCTAGCATCTAGGGCTGGCAGACCATTGTCAAAGAAGCGGATGAGGTCGCCTGTTTGAATGGCATCACTCGCTGCTAATTGGGCAGTTGCGGCTTCCTTAATCACATCAATTTCTTTTTGGGTGGTTTCGTCAGGATTGGTAATCTCAATCCCTGTTTCGGTATAGTAAATCTTACCTGCATAACTGGTGTATTTTGGTGTGATAAAACTTCCTTCTGTTCGGAGAGCCACGATTTGCTTGTTCTGAGGTGATAGTAAATCCTGTCCGACCTGTAAGAAATTATTTGCTTTTATGCCTAGCAGGTGTTCGAGTGTTGGGAGGGTATCAATTTCTCCGCCAAAGGTATTGAAAATGCCTCCCGTGGTCATACCTGGCACCACAATCATATAAGGGACGCGTTGCAACATGGCATTGTCAAATTCTGTCCAGGTTTGAGGGTCCTTATTTAAAAGGGGGGCTAAGTCTGGATTGCGTGAATTAGATATTCCATAATGGTCGCCGTAGAGGACGATAACTGAATTTTCATATAGACCAGTCGCCTTCAAATAGTTGAAGAAGGACTTGATGGATGTATCCAAATAATTGGCAGTAGCAAAATAGCCGTTGATGGTTTCATCATCTGTATTGGCCAGTGGAAATCCTTTCTCATCGCCAATCAAGCTAGTGGTATAAGGATAGTGGTTGGATACGGTGATGAACTTGGCATAAAATGGTTGTTGCATCCGTTCCAAATATTTGATGGAATCTGCAAACATGATTTTATCATTTAAACCATACTGGAAAGAGTTTTCTTCTGTCGCTTCAGAAAAATAGGATTGGTCAAAGAAATAGTTGTATCCCCATTGTTTGTAGGTGTTATTCCTATTCCAAAAACTAGCCGAATTACCGTGGAAGACAGCAGATGTGTAGCTACCGTTCTGAGATAGGATATAAGGTGCTGCTTGCTGGGTATTGCTTCCCCCATACTGAACCATGAATGAGCCTTGGTTTAATCCAAATAAGGAGGTTTCAATCATGGTTTCAGCATCGGAGGTTTTACCCGCCTTGACTTGATTGAAGAAATTGGAGAAAGCTAGAGTAGAGTTGGAATGATAGAGAGAATTGAGAAAGGGAGTTACCTCGTATTCTGCTCCATTAACCTTTAGCTTGTAATCAATGACAAATTGTTGCAGGCTTTCAAGATGGAGATAGATGACGTTGCGTCCCTTGGCGATGCCGAAATAGTTATCATTGGGCTGGGCATAGTGTTCCTCAACATACTGTTTAATGGGTTCAAGGTCACTTGGATTGGCTCCTGAGCGATCCTTATGGGCTGTATAGGTCTGATGAGCATTATAACCTAAAAAGGCTGGCAGGCCCAGTGCCCTGACGATATAGGTATTGGAAAAACCCCGTGTCAACAATTCAGGTCGATCAACTTCGGCCAAAAATAGATTGATGGAGAAAAGCAAGGTAGAGAATGCTGTTACAGCAAAGCTAGCTTTGGACTGGAAGGCTTGTGGATCCCACTGTAGATTTTTCCGATAAAAAAGAATACCGAAGGCGATAAAGTCCAGAAAATAAACCAGGTCCCAGGGCCGAAACAGCTTGATTGCTGCTTCACCAAGACCCGCAGAAACACTAGATGTTGCCATCATGGTTGAGATGGAAATGTAGTCTGAAAATTCTCGGTAGTAAACAGCATTTGAGAACAGCCAGGCGAAGAGTAGGATATAGAGGACGCTGGCCAGTCCATAAAATAGTTTAGTCTGTTTGGCGTATAGGGCCAGTCCTATTAAGAGTAGAGCGATTGGTAAGGGATTGAGAATGGCAATGAAATGCTGAAACAATCCCTGTAAATCTAAGCTAAAATCAACGTAGTAGGCCCAGAGGGTCTTGAGCCAATACATCACTAGAAGTAGGAGGACGAAGCCAAACCGAGTTTTGGAAAGCTCTTTGACATAGTCAATTATTTTTTTCACAAATACACCTCATGGTCCTTTCTAAATCTCAGTTCATTATACCATAATTTTAAAATAAGCCTCAAAGTTTGGAGTTTTTTTGGAATATATGCAAAATCGTGTTATAATAAATATATGAAAATAAAGGTAAATCGAAATGTAGAGCAGAAGATTAACAGGGGCATTCAACTCCTAGATAGTGCTGATTTTTCAGGTTTTTCTGTGACAGAAGATAGGCTTGTTGACCTGGTTTCTGAAGCTGGGAGGTATCTTGGAGCAGCTTATCTTTCTCCTCAAAATAAAGGGATTGGCTGGCTGTATAGTAGCTCCAAAGAAGAAGTGACAGAAAGCTTCTTTGTGAACCTGTTCAGGAAAGCACGACAGAAGCGACATTATTTTTACCAGTCTGACTTGACCACTGCCTTTCGTTTGTTCAATCAAGATGGGGATGATTTCGGTGGTTTGACGGTTGACTTGTATGATACATATGCAGTTTTTTCCTGGTATAATACCTTTATCTATTCGAAGAAGGATATGATTATTACTGCCTTCCAAGAGGTCTTTCCAGAGGTGAAGGGTGCCTATGAGAAAATCCGTTTTAAGGGCTTGGACTATGAGTCAGCCTTTCTATACGGACAAGAGGCGCCGGAAAATTTCACTATTTTAGAGAATGGAGTTGCCTATCAAGTTTTCATGAACGACGGCTTGATGACGGGTATTTTTCTGGACCAACATGAAGTCCGCGGTTCCTTAGTAGATGGACTGGCGGCTGGAAAATCACTGCTCAACATGTTTTCCTACACAGCAGCCTTCTCAATTGCTGCCGCTATTGGTGGGGCAGTGGAAACAACTTCGGTTGACTTAGCCAAGCGATCGCGTGAACTTTCTAAAGCTCATTTTAAGGTTAATGGTATAGAATTAGATCATCATCACTTTGTGGTCATGGATGTCTTTGAATATTTCAAGTATGCTAAGCGCAAGGGATTGAACTATGATGTCATTGTCTTGGACCCACCCAGCTTTGCCCGTAATAAAAAGCAGACATTTTCGGTAGCTAAGGATTACCACAAACTAATTTCTCAGTCCTTAGAGATTTTAAATCCAAATGGAGTAATCATTGCATCAAACAATGCAGCCAATGTTACGGTTGAGAAATTCCGTCAGCAGATTGAGAAAGGGTTTGGTTCTCAAAAACATGGCTATTTGGCAGCCTATCGCCTACCAGCCGATTTTACAATCAATAAAAATGATGAAAGTAGTAATTACCTCAAGGTCTTTACGATAAGGGTAGAAAAATGAGAATAGTAGTACCTATTATGCCTAGAAATTTGGAAGAAGTAGAGGCTCTTGATGTGGGGAGATTAGCAGAAGCAGATCTCATTGAGTGGAGAGCGGATTACCTTCCAAAAGAGGATATTCTAAGAGTAGCTCCTGCCATTTTTGAAAAATGCAATGGCAAGGAAGTGATTTTTACAGTTCGAACGACCCGTGAGGGTGGCTATTTGGACTTGGCAGATCAGGAATATGTGGACTTGATTAAGGAAGTGGCTGCCCTCTATCAGCCAGACTACATTGATTTTGAATATTATTCCTATCAGTCAGTCTTTGAGCAGATGTTGGAGTTTCCAAATCTTGTCTTAAGTTATCATAATTTTGAAGAGACACCTGCTAATTATTTGGAAATTATTTCAGAATTGACCAGCCTTTCGCCAGCAGTGGTAAAAATGGCGGTAATGGCCAATACTGAGCAAGATGTCCTAGATGTGATGAACTACACTCGTGGTTTTAAGAGTTTGAATGCTGAACAGACCTTTGCGATTATTGCCATGGGTGAGCTAGGAAAAATCACACGGATTGCAGGGGTAATTACTGGTTCTTGTTGGACCTTTGCAAGTTTGGATGAAGTATCGGCTCCAGGACAGATGTCTTTGGCCAATACACGTAAGTTTTTGGAAATTTTGGAGAATTAAATATGCGTTATTTAACAGCTGGTGAGTCCCATGGACCACGCTTAACAGCCATCATCGAGGGAGTTCCAGCTGGTCTTCCTTTGACTGCAGAAGATATCAATACGGACTTGAAACGTCGCCAAGGTGGTTACGGTCGCGGCAGCCGGATGCAGATTGAAACAGACCGTGTCGAGATTACAGCCGGTGTGCGCCATGGTAAGACCACGGGGGCACCAATTACACTTAATGTCACTAATAAAGACCACCAAAAGTGGTTGGATATTATGGCTGTAGAAGATATTGAGGACAAGCTTAAGAGCAAGCGTCGTATCAGACATCCGCGTCCAGGTCATGCTGATTTGGTCGGTGGTATGAAATACCGTTTTGATGATTTGCGAAATTCCTTGGAGCGTTCTAGTGCGCGTGAAACAACCATGCGTGTGGCAGTCGGCGCCGTCGCCAAACGAATTTTGGCGGAGCTGGATATTGAAATTGCTAACCACGTTGTCGTTTTCGGTGGTAAGGAAATTGATGTTCCAGATGGATTGACCGTAGCAGAAATCAAGGAACGTGCAGCCAAGTCTGAAGTTTCTATTGTCAACCAAGAGCGTGAAGAGGAAATCAAGGCCTATATTGACCAAATCAAGCGTGATGGGGATACCATTGGTGGTGTCGTCGAAACCATTGTTGGCGGTGTACCTGTTGGTCTTGGTTCTTATGTTCAATGGGATAAGAAATTGGATGCTAAACTAGCTCAGGCAGTGGTTTCTATCAATGCATTTAAAGGAGCAGAGTTTGGTGTTGGTTTCCAAGCAGGCTACCTGAAAGGTAGTCAGGTCATGGATGAAATTCTTTGGTCTGAGCAAGAGGGCTACATACGCAGAACCAACAATCTCGGTGGTTTTGAAGGTGGTATGACAAATGGACAGCCTTTGGTGATCCGTGGTGTTATGAAACCAATTCCAACCCTTTATAAGCCTTTGATGTCCGTTGATATTGACACGCATGAGCCTTATAAGGCAACTGTGGAGCGTTCTGACCCAACGGCTCTTCCAGCAGCTGGTGTGGTTATGGAATCTGTAGTTGCTACGACCATTGCAACAGAAATCTTGGAGAAATTTTCTTCTGATAACATGGAAGAATTAAAGGCTGCCGTAGCAAGTCACCGTGACTATGTTAGAAATTTCTAGGTCGACAATGAAAAAAACTATTTTGATAGTCGGTCTAGGACTGATTGGAAGTTCTCTAGCCCTCTGTATCCGCAAACAACACCCAGATTATCATATCTTAGGTTATGAACCCAATCCAGCTTCTGCACAGGTTGCGCTTGAGCGAAGAATGGTGGACTACCTATCAGATGATTTGGTAGCATTAGCTAGTCAAGCAGATGTAATAGTGCTCTGTGTTCCTATTCAAGTGTCGCTTAAATTGATAGAAGAGTTAAGTCACATGAACCTGAAAGAAGGGGTTCTAATTACAGATGCTGGTTCAACCAAGTCAGCTATTGTAGATGCTGCTGAGAAATTTTTGCTTCCCAAACAAATTAATTTCCTTGGTGGACATCCCATGGCAGGTAGTCACAAGTCAGGGGCTGCTGCGGCAGATGTACATTTGTTTGAAAATGCCTACTTTATCATGACCCCCTGTCAGGCTACAAAGGCAGATGCTGTACCTAGATTGACAGATTTACTGTCTGGAACAGGTGCCCGCTTTGTCCAGATTGATGCGGTAGAGCATGACAAGGTAACAAGCCAGATTTCCCATTTTCCGCATGTCTTGGCATCTAGCCTTATGAACCAGGCTGGTGACTATGCTAAAGAGCATCCTTTCACAAACAATTTTGCGGCAGGTGGTTTTCGGGATATGACTCGGATTGCTGAAAGTGAACCGAGTATGTGGACTAGTATTCTCATGACCAATCCTGAAGCGATTTTGGATAGGATTGAGGAATTTCAAGACCGACTGAACCAAGTTTCAACCGTCTTGAAATCTGGGAATAAAGAAGCTATTTGGGAATTCTTTGAATGTGGTCGTCAAACCCGCAAGGCTATGGAAATTCATAAGCGAGCTGGGGTGGATTCTTTTTATGATTTATTCCTTAGCGTTCCCGATGAGGAAGATACGATTTTGAAGGTTTTGGAGGTTCTTCGTGGAATTTCCATTGTCAATATCCGTATCAATGAAGAGAACCGTGAAGATATACACGGTATATTACAAATTACGTTTAAAAATAAGGTGAACTTGGAAGAAGCAGCCCAACGTTTGAGGGAGCAAACCACTTATCAAGTACACCATGATTAAAGGAGAAAGCTTATGTCAACAAATATCTATGATATTGCAAATGAATTGGAACGTGCAATCCGTCACCTGCCTGAGTACAAAGCGGTAGAAGCGGTTAAAGTTACCGTTGAAGGCAATCCTGAAGCCAAAGAAATTTTGGAGAGCTATATTGCCTTCCAAAAAGGTATTCAGGAAAAATTACAAGCTGGTGATATTCCTACAGAAGAAGATCAAAAAACCATGTTGGATTTCAATAAGAAGGTTCAAGCCAATCCAATTTTGGTCGAATATTTCACAAAACAACAACAGTTGGCTACTTACGTAGCTGATTTAGAGCGCATTATTTTCAAACCTTTGAATGAATTATTATAGGAAGCAGCCATATGGCTGTTTTTTCTTACGCAAAGTTCTGGGCAGTACTTGACATTCTTGAAGAATTGGTATATACTACAGTTAGTATATGGTTATAACCAGTGAGTTAAAATATTATATTGAATTAAGGAGATAGGCCGTGTCTAAGTATATATATGCTAAGTCTATTATTTTAAAGGATACTGAGGTAGAGAATGCCTATCTCGAAGTAACTGACGCAGGTACTTTTGGTCAGATTCTGACAGAAAAACCAGAAGGGGATATTATTGATTACTCCGACTATCATCTGGCAGCAGGTTTGGTGGACACCCACATTCATGGCTATGCATCTCACGATGTCATGGACAATGATTTTGAAGGAATTAAGGTGATTTCAGAAGGCCTCTTGTCTTGTGGGGTGACCTCTTGGCTTCCAACAACCCTGACAGATTCCACAGAAAATTTGGATGCAGTCTGTGAAACCATCGGAACCTATGCAGGTCAGGAAAGAGGTGCCAAGATCCAGGGTATTTTCTTAGAAGGTCCCTTCTTTACAGAAAAATACAAGGGAGCCCAAAATCCCAAGTATATGAGCGATCCATCTATTGAGAAATTGGACAAATGGCACCAGCTCTCCAAGGGTCTGGTCAATAAAATTGCCATTGCACCAGAAAGAGAAGGCGTGACAGAATTTATCGAATTTGCAAATAGCAAGGCCATTCATACAGCTCTTGCCCATAGTGATGCGACCTATGCGCAAGCCAAAGCAGCTGTTGATGCAGGAGCCAATATTTTTGTACATGTTTACAATGGTATGAGTGGCCTACATCATCGTGAGCCAGGAATGGTTGGCGCAGCCTTGAACTTAAAAAATGTGTATGCAGAAATGATTTGTGATGGTCACCATGTTCATCCAGCGGCAGCAGAAATTGTTGTCAAGGCGCGTGGCGCAGAAGAAACTGTATTGATTACGGACTGTATGCGAGCAGGAGGCATGGGTGAAGGAAATTCTCGACTAGGAGAATTTGAAGTCATTGTCAAAGACGGCACAGCTCGCCTCAAACACAATGGCAGCTTGGCAGGCTCCATTCTAGAGTTGATTCAGGCTGTTCAGCATGTGGTTGAATGGGGCTTGGTTTCCCTACCGGATGCCCTTCGAATGGCTTCTCTAGCACCAGCTCGCTCTGTCAATATTGATCATGTTTGTGGTCAGATTGAAGAAGGACGGGCAGCAGACTTTATCGTCGTAGATGATGCAGGACGATTGCAAGCAACCTACTTAGACGGTGTGAAACGATTTGAAAATTAGTTAAAGGCTTCTAAACTGCTAGTTGTATATCAACAGCAACTTAATTGGTAATACTATTTTCCAGGAGGAATCTAATGACAAAATTACAACTTTCTCAGGCTAAATTTGACCATATGACACGCTTATCAAACAGCGACAAAGTCATTGCAGCCCTAGCTATTGACCAACGTGGTGCATTGAAACGCCTTTTGGCTGCGGCAGCAGGTGGTGGCGAATTTGGAGATGATATTTTGATTGACTTCAAGAAAGTCATCTCAAGCGATTTGACGCCTTATGCAAGCTCCATCCTTTTGGATGCGGAATACGGTGTTCCAGCTTCAGAATTGCGCCATACAGACTGTGGCTTCATTGCAGCCTATGAAAAAACAGGTTACGATGCCTCAACTCCAGGTCGTTTGCCAGACCTTTTGCCAAACTGGTCAGCAAAACGCATCAAAGAATTGGGTGCAGATGCCGTTAAAATCTTGCTCTACTATGATGTAGATGACAAGGCAGAAATCAACGACATCAAGCATGCTTGGGTAGAACGCATTGGTAGCGAGTGTATCGCAGAAGATATTCCTTACTTCGTGGAAATCTTGACCTACGATGCTAGCGACATGGATGTAACCTCTCGCGAGTACGCAGCCCTCAAACCACACAAGGTCAATGGTGCTATGCGTGAATTCAGCAAGCCACGCTACAATGCAGATGTGCTTAAGGTAGAAGTACCGGTTAACATGAACTTTGTAGAAGGCTACACAGATGAAGAGCCAGTCTACACAGTTGAGGAAGCCAAAGCCTTCTTCAAGGAGCAAACAGACAGTACTCACTTGCCGTTTATCTATTTGAGTGCGGGTGTATCTGCTAAACTCTTCCAAGAAACCCTTGTCTTTGCTAAAGAAGCAGGTTCCAGCTTTAACGGTGTTCTTTGTGGACGTGCAACTTGGAAGGATGCAGTAGCTATATTTGCAAGCGAAGGAGAAGAAGCAGCTAAAGCTTGGTTGGCTGATCAAGGTCGTCGCAACGTAGAAGAACTTAACGAAGTGCTTGCAACAACTGCTCGTCCTTGGACAGAAAAAGTAGAAGTCAAATAATAAATTCAGGAATTGGACAATCTCCAATTCCTTTTTCCATGAAATTATTAAAAGATTTTCGGAAAAAAGTTAAAAAATCTGAAAATTTAAGCAATTTTTGTTGACAAATGCTTGAAAATGAATTAAGATAAGTAAGAATTAAAAATCAATTAGGAAGGAAAACAGAAATGTTACTAATGTGTCAAAATCATTCAGCTAATCATACTTATTTCTACGGCTATTTTAGATAGTGTTTGTAGACATGGTAAACATGGATGCAAACACGGGAACGTAAAGTTTGTATCTATGTGGCTGTAGCTGTTTTGACGTGTGCCCCATAGATGATACATCTAAATGGCACAGTAATTCCTTCTGTTTTCATATACAGTTGAAATATAGGACCGTTTAGAGTGTAGTCTAAGCGGTCCTTTCTTGTTCATTTTTTATATATAAAAAGGAGATAAATCATGGGATTTAAAAAAATTATTCTTAGTTCAGTAACACTCTTATCAGCAATTACCATGGCTGCTTGTAGCTCAAGTTCATCAGACAATAGTTCAGTAACTGTTGGTATCATTCAGTATGCCGAGCATGAGGCATTATCTGCAGCCCGTGAAGGTTTTGTGGAAGCCTTGGCAGAAGCAGGCTACAAAGAAGGTGAAAACTTAACAATTGATTTGCAAAATTCACAAGGTGATCAAGCCAACTTGCAAACAATGGTTCAAAAGTTAGCTGGTAACAATGACCTTAACTTTGCCATTGCAACACCAGCTGCCCAGGCCATGTTAAACGCAGATGCTGAAACTCCTGGCGTATTTACAGCTGTAACGGATCCAGTTGAAGCAGGCTTGGTGGAATCCTTGGAAGCCCCAGGAGGAAGCATGACAGGCTCAATTGATGCGACAGATGTAGAGGGGCAAATTGATATGTTAGTCAAAGTAGTTCCCTCTGCCAAAACAGTTGGTATTTTCTACAATTCAAGCGAGGTAAACTCGGAAGTTCAAGCTAATCAGGCTAAAAAAGCTCTTGAAGCAAAAGGGATTAAGGTAGAAGTGACTACTGTTACTTCAACAAATGATGTTCAGCAAGCTGTCACTTCATTGGCTGGCAAAGTGGATGCAATCTACCTTCCAACTGATAATACAGTAGCATCAACAGCTTCAACCATTGGCGATGTTTTGAAAGAGGCAAAAGTTCCAGCTATGGGATCTGACGCAGCGGTTATTGATGCAGCACTCTTTACCTACGGTGTAGATTACCACGCAATCGGTGTTCAGGCCGGAGAATTAGCTGCTAAAATTTTGGATGGTGAGAAGCCAGCAGACTTGGCTGTTGAAAAACCAAATACAGCAGCTATTACAGTTAACGAAGAAATGGCAAATGCTGTTGGTATCGATGCAGCAACCATAAAATCACTAGAAGAATAAACAGTTAGGAGATTGGATTATATGTATAATAAGCTAGTAAAAAAATTGGCAACTATTTCATTGGCAAGTGTAGGTTTGTTAACTCTTGCAGCTTGCTCATCTACATCTGAACAAGCCTCATCTGAAGCGGTTAAGGTTGGTGTCCTTCAGTATATGGAGCATGAGTCATTGACAGCTGCGCGTGAAGGTTTTGTGGCTGAACTGGAAGCAAACGGCTACAAGGAAGGTGAAAAATTGGTCTTGGATTATCAAAATGCCCAAGGTGACCAAGCCAACCTTCAAACGATTTCAGAACAATTGGTTGGGGAAAATGATTTAGTCCTAGCCATCGCAACGCCATCAGCTCAAAGTTTGGCGACTGTATCAACGGAAACACCAATTCTCTTTACAGCAGTTACTGATCCCTTGTCAGCCGACTTGGTTGAAACTATCGAGAAACCAGGTGGCTTATTGACGGGTACATCAGACCAGGCTCCAATTGATAAACAAGTTGAATTGCTAGGTCAAGCTGTTCCAGATGCCAAGACAGTTGGTATTTTGTACACGACTAGTGAACGGAACTCAGAAGTTCAGGTTGAGCAAGCCAAAGAATTGCTTGCAAAAGCAGGATATACGGTTGTTGTCAAAGGAATTGCTTCTTCAAATGAGGTCCAAGATGCGACAACTAGCTTGATGCAAGATGTAGATGCTGTCTTTGTTCCAACTGACAATACAGTTGCTTCAACCATGACCATGATTGGTGAATTGTCTGTGGAGCATAAGGTTCCTGTCATCGGTGGTTCTACAGATATGGTGGATGAAGGCGGTCTGTTGACCTATGGTACAAACTATGAGGCACTCGGTCGTCAAACGGCCAAAATGGCCATTAAGATTATTGAAGGTGCTAAGGTATCTGAAACAGCTGTAGAATATCCTGAAACAGTTAGCCTTCATGTCAACGAAGAAATGGCTGAGAAATTGGGTATTGATACTTCTAAACTATCTGTAACAGAATAAGAATGATAAGATAGAACCTAGTTTATTTTTATCAAATAAGGAGAAAATTGTGGATATTATTTTATCAAGTATTTCGCAAGGCCTGCTTTGGTCGGTCATGGCGATTGGTGTTTATCTGACTTTTCGTATTTTAGATATCGCAGATATGACAGCGGAGGGGTCTTATCCCCTCGGAGCTGCAGTCTGTGCAACTGGGATTGTTAATGGAGTAAATCCCTTGCTGGCGACTGTTATGGCAGTGCTAGCAGGTATGGTAGCTGGATTGATTTCAGGTTTGCTTCATACAAAGCTCAAAATTCCATCCCTTTTGACAGGTATCGTCACTTTGACAGGCCTTTATTCTATCAACTTGAAAATTTTGGGTAAGGCCAATGTGGCCCTACTAAAACAAGAAACCTTGGTAACGCAATTGCAGGAATTTGGTCTAACCAAAACAAATGCCGTCTTGGTTATCGGTCTTGTCTTTGTACTAGCAGTTGTAGGTCTACTTACTCTTTTATTGAATACTCAAATTGGTTTGGCTATTCGTTCAACCGGGGACAATATCCCAATGAGTGAGGCTAATGGTATCAACGTTGACAATATGAAAATCTATGGCTACATGATGTCAAACGGTCTGATTGCCCTTTGTGGTGCTCTCTTGACCCAGAATAACGGTTATGCGGATCTCAACTCTGGTACAGGTACCATTGTTATCGGTCTGGCCTCTGTTATTATTGCAGAAGTAATTTTACGCAACTTGCGCTTAGGTTGGAGATTGTTATCCGTTGTACTTGGTGCAGTTGTTTATCGCTTGATTATTCTTGCGATTTTGGAAATTCCAGGCATGGATGCAGACCTAGTAAAACTCTTCTCAGCCATTCTTTTGGCAACAGTCCTTTATGTGCCAGAATTGCAGAAGAAGCTCAACATTCGTCGACCAAAATTGAACGGAAATGCTTAGGAGGAAGATATGACGACTATTTTATCAATTCAAAATATTCATAAGACCTTCGAAGCAGGGACTGTCAATGAGAACCATGTTCTTCGTGGCTTGAACCTAGATGTAAAAGAAGGGGATTTCATTTCCATTATCGGTGGTAATGGTGCTGGGAAATCAACTTTCATGAACTCTCTGGCAGGTGCTTTGACAGTTGACTCAGGCGATATTTTGCTTGAAGGTAAATCAATCAAGCATGTATCAGCTGCCAAACGCTCTAAGGACATCAGTCGTGTTTTCCAAGATCCGAAGATGGGAACCGCCTCTCGATTGACTATTGAAGAAAATATGGCCATTGCCTACCGTCGTGGACTTTCACGTGGACTTGGTTGGGGTGTGAAAGATAGTGAACGTGCTATTTTCAAAGAAGCCTTGAAAGAGCTTGGCTTGGGCTTGGAAGACCGTATGAAGGTGGATACGCAGTTTCTTTCAGGAGGGCAGCGTCAGGCACTGACCTTGATGATGGCTTCGCTCGTGAAACCAAAGGTTCTGCTTTTGGACGAACACACTGCAGCCCTTGATCCAAAAACCAGTGATATGGTCATGGAATTGACAAAGAAAATCGTTGAAAGTCACCAGTTGACAGCCCTTATGATTACCCACAACATGGAAAATGCCATCGAATACGGCAACCGTTTGGTCATGTTGCACCGTGGTCAGATCATTGTCGATGTAGAAGGTGAAGAGAAGAAGAACCTAACCGTTCAAAATCTAATGGACCTCTTCTACAAAAACAGCGGTGAAAAGCTAACTGATGATGAAATGATTTTATAAAAAAAGAGACTACTGATTTATTCAAGTCAGTAGTCTTTTTCTTATAGTTGTAGAAATTCCAGCATTTCTTCCATTGGAATTTGATGGATGGCTGCCTGGCCTAATTGTGGTACGATGACGAGTTTGATAGACTTGCCTCGTGCTTTTTTATCTCGTGTCAAGGCAGCGTATAGTTCATCTACATTCCAAGGTTGGTGAGCAGTTGGCAGGCCAAATTTTTCGCACATGGCGATGATTTTTTTAGTGATACCAGCTGGCATGAGTTTTTTTCTTTCGGAAACGCGTGCAATCTGTACCATGCCGATGGCAACAGCTTCACCGTGCATGACCTGACCGTAGCCTGCGGTAGCTTCGATAGCATGTCCGATTGTGTGACCGAAGTTGAGGTAGAGTCTGACACCGTTGTCTAATTCATCTTCGACAACGACCTTGCGTTTGACTTCGCAGGAATGGTAGATGATATAGTCAGCGTGTTCCAAAATGCTCTCGACAGATCCATCTAGTTGGTCTAAGGTTTCCCAAAGCTCCACATCATCTATTAAGCCATATTTGACAACTTCGCCCATTCCTTCAATCAATTCCCGTTTGCCAAGGGTTTTGAGGGTGTCAGGGTCAATTAAAACGCCGTCAGGCTGGCAGAAGGTACCCACCATATTTTTGGCAAATGGTGTGTTCACGCCAGTTTTTCCACCGATAGAAGAATCAACTTGGGCAGTCAAGCTGGTTGGAATTTGGAGAAAGTGAATGCCACGCATATAGGTTGAGGCAACAAAGCCAGCCAAATCACCAACGACACCGCCACCGAGGGCGATAATGCCGTCACTGCGGGTCATGCCATGCTGTACGAGAAATTCGTAGGCCTGATTGACAGTGTCAAGATTTTTTGAAGCTTCGCCTTCTGGAAATGCAAAGACAATGGTTTCAAAGCCAGCAGCTTCCAGACTAGTTTGAACGGTGGCAGCATAGAGTGAGCCAACATGGTCATCTGTAATAATGGCGATTTTCTGAGGTTTCCAAAGTTCTTTGACCCATGCACCTGTCTGTGCTAAACTTCCTCTTTGAATGAGGATGTCGTAGGGATTGTGGGGAAGATTGACGGTCAGTTTCATCAGATTTCCTCTCTATTTGATGTCGTATTTCTGGACTAATTGGTCCCAAATCAAGTCAGTCGGCATTTCTTTACCAGTCCAGGCTTGGAAAGCTTCAGCTGCTTGGAAGAGAAGCATGCCCAAACCATTGATAGTTGGATTGCCTTGTGACTGGGCAAGCTTCATTAAAGGTGTTTCAAATGGTTGGTATATGATGTCCGCTACCAAGAGTTGTTCTGGAAATTCTAGGTTAGCTGGGATCGGTAGAGAAACGCCGTCCATACCGACACTGGTGCCGTTGACCAACAAGTCTGACTTGGTAATTTCTTCTTGCATCAACTGGCTATCATCGTTGGCTAGGACCTTCATGGGCACTCCAGTAGCTTGAGTAATTGGTGCAATACTCGCCTGTGTTCTTTCCAAGCTTTGTTGGCGGCAGAAAATGGTGATTTCCTTGGCCCCATCTAGAGCGGCCTGAGCAATGATAGCAGTAGAAGCGCCTCCACCTCCAAGAATGGTTAGGCGTTTGTCGTGCACTTGAAATCCTCTAAGTTTTTCCAAGCTCTTGAAAAATCCAATGCCGTCAGTATTGTGCCCAATTAGATTACCATCCTTATGAATTACGGTATTGACAGCTCCAATCAATCGAGCAGAGTCAGTTAGGCTATCGAGATACGGGATGACAGTCTGCTTATAGGGCATGGATAGGTTGATACCAAACATATCGTATCGTTTGATATTTTCTAGCGTAACAGCCAAGTCTTCCTCTGGAATTTCCCAAGCAACATATACTCCATTTACACCTGTATCTTGAAAAGCCAGATTATGAATAAAGGGGGAAATAGAGTGTTTGATTGGCTTGGCTACAACAGCAGCCAGGCGAGTATATCCATCAATAGTCACAGGTTTCCTCCATTTTTCATCTGATTTTTTAATTGTTGAGTTTATAGGGTCTGGTAGATTTCACGGATAAGGGCTTCCGTTTTATCCCAGCCCAAGCAAGGGTCGGTAATGGATTTGCCAAACACCTCAGGGCTATCTTGACGGCCGTCTTCCAAGTAGGATTCAATCATGAAACCACGGACATATTTGCGAATGGATTCGTTCCAATCCCGATTGATGAGGGTCTGACGGACGATACGGATTTGTTCTAAATAATTTTTACCCGAATTGTCATGGTTGGTATCAATGACAATAAATGGATTTTGAAGGCCAAATTGTTCATACTGTTTGATGGTTTTCAAGAGAATATCGTAGTAGTAATTTGGCTCATAGGTTCCTTGCTCAGTATTGGCACCACGAAGGATAGCATGGGCAAGCGGGTTTCCGTCTGTATCAACTTCGGCATCGCGGTAGATAAAATTTTGCTTGTTTTGTGCTGCGTAGATACCATTGAACATAACAGTCAAGTTGCCAGAAGTTGGGTTTTTCATACCTGTTGGCATGTCAATGCCTGAGGCAACAAAGCGGTGTTCTTGGTCTTCAACCGAACGAGCTCCGATAGCATGGTAGGAAACCAAATCTTCTACCAATGGATAGTTGGCAGAGTAGAGCATTTCATCAGCGGTCGTTAGTCCAGTTTCCGTAATGACACGGTAGTGCAGGTTACGAACGGCAGCGATACCGTTGATCAGGTCGGGCAATTTAGAAGTGTCTGGCTGGTGAACCAGTCCTTTATAGCCCTCACCATTGGTACGTGGTTTAGCTGTATAAACCCGCATGACCATGAAAATTTTATCCTTGACTTCCTCTTGGAGTTTGGAGAGACGACGTGCGTATTCCAAAACGGACTCTTCATTATCTGAAGAGCAAGGTCCGATAACCAAGAGCAGACGGTTATCTTCGCCCCGGATAATGCCTTTCAGTTCTTCATCACGCTGATTTTTTGCAGCCAGAAAATCTCCTTCTAACTTGGAAAGTTCCTTTACTTTATCAATGTCTAAACTGGTGCTACGTTTGTGAATTCCCATAGTATTTTCCTATCTCTTGTAAATTTCTCGGATGAGTTCTTGCGTTTTTTCCCAGCCTAAGCATGGGTCTGTAATGGATTTACCATAAATATCTGGGTTATCTTGGCGACCGTCTTCGATGTAAGATTCAATCATGAAGCCGCGAACATAGTTACGGATGGCTTCATTCCAGTCACGGTTAATCAAGGTTTGGCGTACGATGCGGATTTGCTCCATATAATTTTTGCCAGAGTTATCGTGGTTGGTATCGATGATGATAAATGGATTTTTCAAACCAAATTGATCATAGAGGTCAATGGTTTCCAAGAGATTGTCGTAGTAGTAATTTGGTAAATACTTCCCATTTTCATTGACAGCACCACGAAGGATAACGTGAGCCAATGGGTTGCCAGAGGTTTCGACCTCTGAATTGTTGAAGAGGAAGGATTGTTTCTTCTGTGCTGCAAAAATACCATTAAACATAACTTTAAGGTTGCCAGAAGTCGGGTTTTTCAAGCCTGTTGGAACATCAATACCAGAAGCTACAAAGCGGTGTTGTTGGTTTTCAACCGAACGAGCTCCAACGGCAATGTAAGAAACCAAATCGTCAACCAATGGCAGGTTTTCTGGATAAAGCATCTCGTCTGCTGTTGTCAAGCCAGTTTCGGTAATGACGCGGTAGTGCAAATTACGAACAGCCTTGATACCGTTGATGAGGCTTGGTGCAGCATCTGTATCTGGTTGGTGCATGAGACCCTTGTAGCCGTCACCATTTGTACGTGGCTTGGCAGTGTAGACCCGCATGACCATGAAAATTTTATCTTTGACCTCTTCTTGGAGCTTGGCCAAACGGTGTGCGTAGTCCAAGACGGCCTCTTCATTGTCTGATGAACATGGGCCAATTACTAGGAGAAGACGATCATCTTCACCTTTTAAGATGGCTTCAAGTTCACGGTCACGAGCTTGTTTCTTGGCAAGTGTTTCTGGAGAAAGTTTAGAATGCTCTCGTACTTGATTGATGTCAATTTTTTCACTGGTTGCTGTAAACAATAGATTGTCCTCTTTCGTAACTAGATTTTTTCAATTATACCATTATTTTTAAGATTTTTAAATAAAGATATAGGATGCTAAGTGTAATTTACAGTAAATTCTGAAAATTCAACATAAAAGATATATTATTTTCAGCTATTGTCAATAAATTGTCAAAAAAATCTGAAAATATTTTGTAAATGTGGTAGAATGAAACTAATACTATTTTGAGGTAAAGTCATGAAATTGAGAGTTAATGTAGAAAATTTACAAGGAACTATCCGAGTACCAGGTGATAAGTCTATCAGTCACCGTTCCATTATTTTTGGCTCCATCTCCAAAGGTGTTACTAAGGTCTATGATATTTTACGTGGTGAGGATGTCTTATCCACCATGCAGGTCTTTCGTGATTTGGGTGTCACCATTGAAGACAAGGGTGACGTGGTTGAAGTACATGGTGTTGGTTTTGAAGGCTTACAAGCTCCGAAAAATCATTTGGACATGGGCAACTCAGGGACATCTATCCGCTTGATTTCTGGTGTTTTAGCTGGTCAGGACTTTGAAGCGACTATGTTTGGTGATGATTCTCTTTCTAAACGGCCAATGGATCGTGTGACCATTCCTCTTAGTCAAATGGGTGTGGAAATTTCTGGTCAGACCGAGCGTGATTTGCCACCTCTGGTCATCAAGGGTAGCAAGAATCTACAACCAATTCACTACAAACTCCCTGTAGCATCCGCCCAAGTCAAGTCTGCTCTGCTATTTGCAGCCTTACAGGCTGAGGGCGAAAGTGTCATCATTGAAAAAGAGTTGACCCGCAATCACACGGAGGACATGATTGTCCAGTTTGGCGGTGAGTTGACGGTCAATGGCAAGGAAATTCGTATCCAAGGTGGTCAGGAATTTACAGGTCAGGAGATTACGGTTCCGGGCGATATTTCAAGTGCGGCCTTTTGGTTAGTAGCTGGTTTGGTGGTGCCAAATTCCAAGATTGTTCTGGAGAATGTCGGTATCAATGAAACACGGACTGGGATTTTAGATGTTATCGAGGCCATGGGTGGTCAGATGACACTATCAGATATTGATGAGATTGCAAAATCTGCGACCATTACGGTGGAAACTTCTGACTTGAAGGCTACGGAGATTGCTGGTGACTTAATTCCACGCTTGATTGATGAGTTGCCGATTATTGCTCTTTTAGCCACACAGGCAAATGGGACAACAGTTATCCGAGATGCTGAGGAGTTGAAAGTCAAGGAAACAGACCGCATTCAAGTGGTGGCAGATGCCCTTAATAGCATGGGAGCCAAGATTGAGCCGACAGAGGATGGTATGATTATTCATGGTCCGACTGCCTTGCATGGTGCGACTGTTAATACCTTCGGTGACCATCGTATTGGTATGATGACGGCTATTGCGGCCCTTTTGGCTCAGGATGGAGAAGTGGAGTTAGAGAGAGCGGAGGCTATCAATACTAGCTATCCAGCCTTCTTTGATCACTTAAATAGTTTGATAGATTAGGAGAAGCTATGCCAATCGTTTTACTTGGATTTATGGGAGTTGGAAAAACCACCACAGCACGTTTGTTGGACCTCCCTGTTTACGATATGGACCAAATTATTGAAGAACGGATTGGCATGACCATCGCTGATTATTTCAAGCTCGAAGGAGAAGCTACTTTTCGTAAAGTTGAAACGGAAGTCTTGAAAGAATTATTGGATTTGCCTGCTGACTGTCTTGTATCGACTGGTGGCGGTGTGGTCAAATCTGAGTTCAATCGTCAGTTATTATTAGATAATAAAGAAAAGAATGTTCTTTTGACTGCATCGTTTGAAGTTGCCTATGAGCGTATTAGCCAAGATAGTCAATCAAAGCGTCCCCTTTTTTTGCAACATAGCAAGGAAGAATTTGAAACTATCTATCAAGAACGCATGACCCTTTATCAAGGATTGGCGGCTACCATTATCAATACAGACCACCTAACTCCAGAACAAGTAGCAAGGAAGATTCTATGCAAGTAGCTTACCTAGGACCGCGCGGTTCTTTTACCCACCAAGTTGCCCAACAGGCCTTTCCAAGTGCTGATTTGCAGGCTTTCGGAACTATTACAGAAGTGATTAAGGCTTATGAAACAGGGCAGGTTGTCTATTCTGTTATTCCAGTTGAAAACTCTATTGAGGGTAGTGTCCACGAAACCATCGATTATCTTTTTCATCAGGCGGAAATCCATGCAGTTGCCGAAATTGTTCAACCCATAGCCCAGCAACTTTTGGCAATGGGTGCAGATAAGGCAATCGAAGTTATTTATTCACACCCACAGGCTATTGCACAGGGTAAGAAATATATTCTGGAGCATTTTCCCCATGCTCGGATAGAGGTGACAGCTAGTACAGCCTATGCAGCTCGGTATGTGGCTGAGCATCCAGCCCAGCCTTATGCGGCTATAGCACCACAAGCTGCGGCAGAGGAATATGGTCTAATGGTAATTGGACAAGATATTCAAGAGATGAGTGAAAATTTCACACGATTTTGGATACTGGGTAATGAAGTTCCAGAAATCGGCCTTCAGAAAGTGACTAAAAAGGTTAGTTTGGCCTTAACCTTACCAGATAATTTACCAGGAGCTTTATATAAAGCTATGTCAGTCTTTTCATGGAGAGGAATTAGTCTGACAAAAATTGAAAGTCGGCCTTTAAAAACAGCCTTGGGAGAGTATTTTTTCATACTGGACCTTGAAAATCAATCAGAGGACCTACTGTCCTATTCCCTTGAAGAATTGACGAGTTTGGGAATATCATGTAAAATACTAGGTAATTATCAAGTGTACCTAGCTAGTTAGGATAAAGATGAACGTATGACGAAAAACAAAGGAATCTTAACCCATCATGAAGAGTTGAGGTTGGATTATTTACATAAAAATATCCATTATTTAAATGATAAAGAGCGGAAGGAGTTGGACTATCTTCTCTATAAGAGGGAACTTCGTATTCAACATGGGAAACCGAAAAAGCAAATGAATGATGAAAGTCCTGTGTTTTCTGAGGACTTTGTAGGTGATGCCTGGTCTGAGGAAGTTGCTAAGGCAGATGATGACCTTCTTCCAGCCTATCCGGATACTAGGTCCAGAAGAAGTAGAAGAAAAAAGCAGATTAGTGAGAGAGCAGAATTAGTGGACTATGTCCCTAAAATGCCATTGAAACCAAAGAAAAGAAAGAAATGGGGAGTAAAGCGGATTTTCAGGCTCCTAGCCGTAGTCCTTTTGTTATTTGTTTTTGCTTTGGGCTTTAGTTTCATTAAGGGCCTGAATAGTGTGAGTGAGCAGCCTACTGCTGAAGTATTTAACGGGGTTAGTTCTGCTAATGGTACCAATATTTTGATTTTGGGTACGGATGGACGTGCAGGTGAAAGCACGGACGAAATACGGACAGATACCATTATGGTCTTAAATATCAATAATGCAGATAATAAGGTCAAACTGGTTAGTTTTATGCGGGATACCTTGGTCGATATTGAGGGTTATGAGTATAAATTAAATACCGCCTATACCCTTGGAGAGCAGGATAATCAGCAGGGAGCTGAAGAAGTTCGTAAGGCTTTGAAAAACAATTTTGGTATTGATATTGACTATTATGCTATGGTTGATTTTGCCACTTTTGCGACAACAATTGATACACTCTTTCCAGAGGGTGTGACTATTGATGCACAATTTTCAACCATAGATGGAGAAACGGTTAGCTCGGTGGAAGTGCCAAATGATTTGCAGCTGGAGGAAAATGCCCCAGCCTATCAAACCATTCAGGTTGGTCTACAGCAGATGGATGGTAAAACCTTGCTTAACTACGCGCGTTATCGTTCAGATGATGAGGGGGATTTCGGTCGTACCAAGCGTCAGCAACAAGTCTTGTCGGCTGTCATGACCCAGGCTAAAAATCCTATGAAGCTCTTTTCAGGGGCTGAAGCACTTGGTAAAGTAGTGGCGATGACCCCAACAACAGTTCCCCAGGCCTTCATGCTCTTTCATGGACCGGGAGTTGTTATGGATGCAGCTAATGGCATCGAACGCATCACCATTCCTGAAAATGGGGATTGGATTGACGATTATGATATGTATGGTGGCATGGCCCTGCGAGTTGATTTTGAAAAGTACCAACAGCGCTTAACTGATTTGGGCTTGCGATAAAAATGTGATATACTAGAAAGTGACTTCGGTCACTTTTTTCGTGTCCAAAATAGAAAGTAGTAACTATGTTTAAGAAAAATGATATTGTTGAAGTAGAAGTGGTGGATCTGACGCATGAGGGCCAGGGGGTTGCCAAATTAGATGGCATGGTCTTTTTCGTTGATAATGCCCTTCCAGGTGAGAAGATTTCCATGCGAATTTTGAAGCTCAAGAAAAATATTGGTTTTGGTAAGGTGGAAGAATGGCAGAGCTTCTCACCAGACCGTAATCAAGACCTGGATTTGACCTATCTGAGAACGGGTATTGCAGATTTGGGGCATTTGAATTACCCAGCCCAGCTTGAATTTAAGAAAAAGCAAGTTGAAAATAGTCTACGCAAGATTGCGGGCATTACAGAAATAGAAGTAGAAAGTACTCTTGGAATGGACAGTCCTCTTGCCTATCGAAACAAGGCGGCAGTTCCTGTTCGTCGAGTTAATGGCCAATTAGAAACTGGTTTTTTCCGTAAGAATTCGCATGATTTGGTTCCAATTGAAGATTTTTATATCCAGCATAAGGAAATCGATGCCTTGATTCTTGCGACTCGTGACCTATTGAGAAAGTTAGATTTGAAGCCTTACGATGAGAAAGAACAGACAGGACTGATCCGCAATATCGTCGTTCGTCGTGGTCATTATTCGGGTCAGTTGATGTTGATTTTGGTCACAACTAGACCAAAGATTTTCCGTGTTGAAACCCTTATTGAGCGTTTGACAAGCCAGTTTCCAAATCTGGTTTCTATCATCCAGAATATCAATGACCAGAATACCAATGCGATTTTTGGACAAGAATTCCGTCTTTTGCATGGCAGTGAAACCATTGTCGACACCATGCTGGGGAATGAATTTGAGATTTCTGCACCGTCTTTCTATCAAGTTAATACAGAAATGGCCGAAAAACTCTATCAGACAGCTATCGATTTTGCTGATTTTTCAGCAGATGATGTTGTGATTGATGCATATTCTGGTATTGGAACCATTGGACTGTCTTTTGCTAAACAGGTCAAGCATGTCTACGGTGTGGAAGTGGTGGAAAAAGCTGTTCTTGACAGCCAAAAGAATGCTAGTCGAAATGGGATTGACAATGTGACTTATGTCTGCGATAGTGCGGAGTCTGCTATGCAAAAATGGGTATCAGATGGCATTAAGCCAACGGTAATTTTCGTTGACCCGCCTCGCAAGGGTTTAACGGAGAGTTTTATCAAGACAAGTAGCTCTGTACAACCAGAGAAAATCGTCTATATTTCCTGCAATGTAGCAACCATGGCGCGTGATATTAAGCTTTATGAGGAATTGGGGTATAAACTGATGAAGGTACGGCCGGTGGATTTGTTCCCAAATACGCATCACGTCGAGGTAGTTGGTCTGCTGGTGAAAGCCTAGAAACCTTTGAACGAAAGCATTATTAAAGGCCTTGGAGACAAGGCTTTTTACGTTTGGGCGGGGTAGTATCAGTGTAACTACCTCAGTTGAGGTAGTTGAGATGTTGGGGGATTTTAGAGGATTTTATTTCCGTAGACACAAGGTGGGGACATGGGGAAAGTAGTATGAGGGAATAGATGTCCCCCCCTCTTAAATCATCGCTATAGTCGACTGAAATCGGAATAAGGAAATTGATACAAATTAACGATTAAAAACCCTTGAAATCGCTTGGCTTCAAGGGTTTTTCGTATATGCTGAAACAAATTACTTAAAGAATTAGATTTTACTGCATATCGGTAGGATGGAGATCTTGATTGAATCTTTATAATCGTTTGGATTGTTTCAAATCGTTAAATAATTGTTATTCAAAGTTATCAAATCTCTACCTTTTACTCTACCATTTTTAGATAAATATATCATCTGGATATTGAAGTTAAGCCCTGCTATCATTTCGATGGCAGGGCTTTTTAATATTTGGTACACTAACTTCTTATCTATATTTTGGTGGATTTTATGTTGACATCTACAAAGTTTAATGTTAGAATACATTCAAAAATATATTTGAATGAGGTGTTTTATGATTCAAAATGTTGTTACTTCAATAATCCTGTATTCTGGGACAGCCGTAGACTTACTTATTATCCTAATGTTATTTTTTGCCAAAAGAAAAAGCAGAAAAGACATCATTAACATCTATTTAGGACAATTTCTAGGCTCTGTTAGTCTAATATTGCTAAGTTTGCTTTTTGCATTTGTCTTAAATTATATTCCTAGTAAAGAGATTTTAGGTTTACTCGGTTTGATTCCAATTTTCCTAGGCCTCAAAGTTTTGCTTCTAGGAGATTCTGATGGAGAAGCTATTGCAAAAGATGGTTTGCGAAAAGACAATAAAAACCTGATCTTTCTAGTCGCTATGATTACTTTTGCAAGTTGTGGCGCTGACAATATTGGTGTCTTTGTCCCATATTTTACTACCTTAAATTTAGCGAATTTGATAGTGGCTTTACTTACCTTTCTAGTCATGATTTATCTCTTGGTTTTTTCTGCCCAAAAATTGGCACAAGTCCCTTCTGTTGGAGAAACTTTGGAAAAATATAGCAGATGGTTTATTGCCGTCGTCTATTTAGGATTGGGGATGTATATCCTGATTGAAAACAACAGCTTTGACATGCTATGGGCTGTGTTAGGCTAGGAGAAAAAATTATGAAAAAAGATAGTATCTGTCAAGTGGATGTTATAAATCAACAAAATGTTACAACCGCAACGAACTACCTTGAAAAGGAAAAAGTCCAAAAATCACTTCGTATTTTATCAAAATTTACCGATAATAAACAGATAAATATCATCTTTTATCTCCTTGCCGTCGAAGAACTCTGTGTCTGCGATATAGCCTGTTTATTAAATCTCAGTATGGCATCTGCCTCCCACCATCTTCGTAAACTAGCCAATCAAAACATCTTGGACACTAGAAGAGAGGGGAAAATTATATATTATTTTATAAAAGATGAGGAAATCAGAGATTTTTTTAATCAACTAGGATAACAACTATTCAAAATGATGGACAAGTCAATCAATACTATGTGGAAGATAGCCACGAAGGTATTATTGATGAGGAGATTTGGGAGACTGTTCAACTGGAAATAGCTAGACGCAAAACTTATCGAGAGGAACATCAGCTCAAGTCTTATATCATGCAGAGTGAGGACAACCCATTTACCACCAAGGTTTTCTGCCAAGCCTGTGGGTCTGCCTTTGGTCGAAAGAATTGGGCAACCAGCCGAGGGAAACGTAAAGTTTGGCAATGTAACAACCGCTATCGCATCAAGGGAGTTGAAGGGTGTTACAGTAGCCATTTGGATGAAGCGACACTTGAGCAGATTTTCCTAAAGGCGTTAGAGATACTGAGCGAGAACATTGATTTGCTTGAGGGCAAGTGGGAGAAAATCTTAGAAGAGAATCGCCTGCTTGATAAGCACTACAGCATAGCATTGAGTGACCTGATTAGGCAGGAGCAGACAGACTTCAATCACTCAGATATGTGCCGAGTGCTAGACCATATCAGGATAGGGCTTGAAGGAGAGATAACCGTTCGCTTCCTGGAAGGAACTGAGGTAGACTTATAGAATAGCTGAAATTCCCTACTTTCATAGAGTACTACGAACGTATCTAAAAGAGCAACTGTATCCAACCTTGATGCAAAAGAGTGGATACCAGAAGGGTAATGTACCTATTGAATATTATCAGGAGCTTATCGGTGTCTGTTTTATCGAGACGGTTCGCTGGGGTATCAGAAACCGTATTGCTTCAACAGAGGAACTTTGCACCTACTTCTTGAATTTTTTAAACATTAAAAAACTGTCGAGAATATTTTTCTTGACAGCTCATTTTTTTTGATGATATAATTACAAATGTAATCAATCGACTACAATTGTAGTCTGTCGAAAGGAGGAAAGGTATTGAAAAGAGCTTTGTTGAAGCGCATAAAGGTAGTATAACTGTAAAAAGTAAATTAGGTCTAAGAACTAAATTTGTTATAAAGTTACCATTTCAATAAAGGAGGAGAGTTATTTATTTCAAAAATAGATAAAAAATGCTAAACTAATATGTGAATGTTGGTCAAAAAATATTTTTTCAACTGATTTCAATAGATAGTATCGAAAAAGTTCATTTAGATATCTTATCAAATTCTGTAGTAATCTTTTCTAAGAAGGACTTATCAATAGCTACAATTAAAAAAGAAGTTTTTGGATTACAAATTTATGAGATGACTTAAATGTGATTAATTAAAGGAGGATGAACACAGTGAAAAAGATGATAAAATTAGTATTTGTAAGTCTTGGAATTATTGTATTTTTAGGAGCGTGTAGCAATCAAAGTGAATCGAATAATTCTAAAAGTACAAACGAGGAATCGACTTCTATAGCGTCTAGTAAAATGAATAGTATGGAGGGAATGAATCATGAGGGAATGAATCATGAAGGTATGGTTCCTTCTTCAATGAAAGATGCTGCGCACCCTAAATTCCCGGTGGGAAGTAATGTTATACTGCTAGGCGATCATATGAAAGGGATGAAAGGTGCAAAAGCTCAAGTTGTAGGAGCCTTTGATACTACAATTTATGAAGTAAGCTATAAGCCAAAAACTGGGGGACCAATGGTTAAGAATCATCGATGGGTAGTACAAGAAGAGTTAAAAGATACTAAGACTGTAGCAAATGAGGGCGATACTGTTATCTTGAATGCCGATCACATGGATGGGATGATGGGAGCTGAAGCAAAAGTAGATAAATCTATTACAAGAACTGTTTACGTTGTTAATTACACTCCAACCAATGGTCAAAAAGAAGTTAAGAATCATATGTGGGTAACTGAAGATGAGATGGAATATGACAAAAATAATTGATTTACAAGCTCCAGAAACAGATATTGAAACTATTCGACAAGGGTTTGAATCTGTTATTCAATATATAAAAATTTCATAAAAATAATCCTCTGAAGTCAAGAGTAACTTCAGAGGTTTTTACTGTTCAATAGGCATAAAATTTCCAGTAATCTTTCCCACAATCCTTGGTTAGTCTTCTACTGGCGCAAACTTGTCTGGGTAAGCCTTATTGAAGGTTACAAAATATCATAGAACACTGACCACATATCTAAATACACTGCTTTCAAATAGTTTTATAATAAATCAGATTGTGGAGCCACAGCCGCCAGAGAACATGATGGATATTCCGGGGATGGCGGATGAAATGCGACGCCCAATGATGCTGATTGTATCGGCAAAAAAGAAGATGTAATAATATAGAAAAAATAAACGAGGAGTATGTAAATGAGATCAGAAAAAGAAATGATGGATTTAGTACTTTCTTTAGCAGAACAGGATGAACGTATTCGAATTGTGACCCTTGAGGGGTCA
>NZ_POJD01000018.1 GCF_002960445.1 Streptococcus suis | reverse complement strand
ATGGACTTGCCCAGAATATCTCCTTACGTCCCCACCAAAAGAATGCCATTCAACGGATTGTGGAAGAAAAACGAGCTCTACTCGCCCATGAGGTAGGGTCTGGAAAAACCTTGACCATGCTTGGAGCTGGTTTCAAGTTGAAAGAACTAGGAATGGTACATAAACCACTTTATGTGGTGCCGTCTAGTTTAACTGCTCAGTTTGGTCAAGAAATCATGAAATTTTTCCCAACTAAGAAAGTTTATGTGACCACCAAGAAGGACTTT
>NZ_POJD01000179.1 GCF_002960445.1 Streptococcus suis | reverse complement strand
CAGAATATTATTTAATCAAGGTTGAAAAAATTTCCGCACATACGTTACATCGAATGAAATTAGGTGAACCAATAACAACAAAAACAATTGATAAATTATGTGAAATCCTTGAATGTAATGTTGAAGACATAATCAAACATGAACTAGATGAATACTAAAAGCCAAGCACAATTGCTTGGCTTTTAGTATATTCGGTTTTCTAAGAAATTTTTTAATCTCATATCAATAATTTTGGCATATTCAAGGCAATCCTCCTTGGACTGCTGAAGTTTCTTTTTAATATCTATATACAATTTATCACTATTATCTGT
>NZ_POJD01000178.1 GCF_002960445.1 Streptococcus suis | reverse complement strand
CAGTGGTAAAAGAGCTGACTGATGATGATTTACTCTATCAGGCTATCATAGAGAATCTGCAGCGTTCTAACTTAAATCCGATAGAAGAAGCAGCCTCTTATCAAAAATTGATTAGTAGAGGGTTAACACATGATGAAGTTGCTCAAATCATGGGAAAATCAAGACCATATATCAGTAATTTATTGCGCCTACTAAATCTATCATCTCAGACTAAACAAGCTGTAGAAGAAGGAAAAATTTCACAAGGGCACGCGCGACAATTGGTGTCAT
>NZ_POJD01000177.1 GCF_002960445.1 Streptococcus suis | reverse complement strand
ATTTTGTTATATCTTATGAAAATATCCTTGGAGAATCATAAAAACTATGGTACAATAAACGAAAAATAAAGGAGGAAATATATGCCATTTGTACGTATTGATTTGTTTGAAGGACGCACAGAAGAACAAAAAATTGCCCTTGCGCGTGAAGTAACTGAGGTGGTATCACGCAATACTAATGCGCCCAAAGAAGCCATTCATGTCTTCATCAATGATATGCCTGAAGGGACCTACTACCCACAAGGTGAAATGAAACGTAAATAAGAGAAAACACTCTTGCAAGAAAATGCAGGAGTGTTTCTTTGTATCAAGTTTATTTCTTATCGTCTTCATCCATGCTGAGAACACTGAGGAAGGCTTCTTGTGGAACTTCGACAGAGCCGATGGCT
>NZ_POJD01000176.1 GCF_002960445.1 Streptococcus suis | reverse complement strand
AATCTGTCGCCAAGTCAGCTGGACGCATGAGGACTTGAACCCCAGTTGTTTCACAAATTTCCTTGTAAACCTCTGAATCAGTACTGACATATATATTTTCTTTCTTAAAACATCCAGACTCAATCGCAGCTCGAATGGTATGGAAAATCATCGGTACACCATCTAAAAATAACATGTTTTTATTTGGTAAACCTTTTGATCCTGACCGAGCAGGAATCAGACAAATTGGTTCCATCAATTCACCTATTTAATCTTTCTAGCAGGTACACCAACATAGGTCCCTGACTCCGTCAACGATTTCAAAACAACTGTCCCTGCCCCCAATGTTGTATAAGGTGCAATCTCGATACATTGAATCACTGTTGAACCACTTCCAATAT
>NZ_POJD01000175.1 GCF_002960445.1 Streptococcus suis | reverse complement strand
CATTAGCGGCAGCATCACTTCCACCTGCTTCAATCGTTTGGGTAGCATCTCGAACACTTACCTGCAATTCTCGGATTCCCAACCATCTATTCGTTCCCGTCTGTAGATTCCGTACACGAATGTATTGAGCATAGATATCTACAGTCTGAGTAAGGTCGGTCTCGGTGAAATTACCAATTGATTGATAGGTGATACCATCCGGTGAATACTCAAGGGCATAGCTATCCATCTTGTCATGGTCACTACCGTTTGTGGTATTTTTACCTT
>NZ_POJD01000174.1 GCF_002960445.1 Streptococcus suis | reverse complement strand
ATTGTTTCTGTCGGTGGTGGTGCTAAAAATAAAGATTGGCTCCAGATACAGGCAGACGTCTTTAATGCAGAAATTGTAACCTTAAAAGCTGAACAAGGACCAGGCTTAGGTGCGGCGATGCTAGCAGCTCTTGGTTTAGGATGGTTTGAGAATATGGAATCCTGCGCAGACCACTTTGTAGCATACACTGACGCCATTCAGCCAATTCCAGAAAATGTCGCTGTCTACGAAACCATCTATCAGCACTATAAAGCCATTTACCCAAATGTCAAAAATATTAAGTGAGGGTTTTTATGGAAAAATCGTATATGAATAACTGTGAGATGACATATATC
>NZ_POJD01000173.1 GCF_002960445.1 Streptococcus suis | reverse complement strand
CAAAGGAGTCTTCATTGCAAGGAAGAATTATCAAGGCCTTGGCAGGTTTTTACTATGTCGAGGCGGATGGACAGATTTATCAAACCAGAGCTAGAGGAAATTTTCGTAAGAAGGGACAAACGCCCTACGTGGGTGATTTTGTGGACTTTTCTGCGGAGGAAAACTCAGAAGGCTATATATTAAAGATTCATGAGCGGAAAAATAGTTTGGTTCGACCTCCTATCGTCAATATCGATCAGGCGGTGGTTATCATGTCGGCCAAGGAACCTGATTTTAAT
>NZ_POJD01000172.1 GCF_002960445.1 Streptococcus suis | reverse complement strand
CCTGTCCCACCTTTTCCCTTTTTAGGGGAAACATTGATATTTATGAAAGGTCCAACGAATGCTCCCATATCCTTTTTCCTATTTTTCTAGTATCTTCTCTCCAAGAAATATGTTTGCCAATCGTAGACTAATGAACCTTTGGCAACGGTTGTTTACAACGCTTTTTTTAGTGGCGCTCTTGCTCATTCCGAGCTCCCTACAGACTGTCAATCTCGAAACCTATCCTTTAGAAAATTTCGTAGAAGGTATCTATGCACCTCTGACAGATCAAGTCGTAGATGACCTCCGTCAACATGCAGTCATCGAAAACAACCACCTAACCT
>NZ_POJD01000171.1 GCF_002960445.1 Streptococcus suis | reverse complement strand
GAGGTGTTTTCCTTCCAAAAATTCAGTTAGGAATTATCTTTGAGAGAGAAGATAGAGAAAGGTTTACAAAGAGTGTTTCCTTGAACCCGCAAGAACAGTTAGAGTTACAGGCACTTTCTTTAGAAGGGATACCTATAATATTCCAGTTCGCTCCTACTGACAAAGAAGAAGCTTTTGATAAATATGTAAAAAAATAATTATGGAGAATAACTATGGCAGAAATAATACAAAATGTTTTAATAATTCTTCTACCGGCATACGCCTTAATTGACAATAGGGGAGCAACTATTATCAATCACTGGCCGATAACGGTTGGTTTGTTTGCAGGCATCATAATGGGAGATGTTCCTGCTGCTATGACTATTGCTGGAACTTTTCAATT
>NZ_POJD01000170.1 GCF_002960445.1 Streptococcus suis | reverse complement strand
GGTTGCCCCCTGTGAGATACGGTAGTCGCTTAGCGAATAGGGAGTTTAGCTCAGCTGGGAGAGCATCTGCCTTACAAGCAGAGGGTCAGCGGTTCGATCCCGTTAACTCCCATAGGTCCCGTAGTGTAGCGGTTATCACGTCGCCCTGTCACGGCGAAGATCGCGGGTTCGATTCCCGTCGGGACCGTTCAAAAAGTCTGGTAGACATTTTGAAGTTGGAAATAGAGCAAACAGAGTTTGCGTCATATTTACGACTCGTTAGCTCAGTTGGTAGAGCAATTGACTTTTAATCAATGGGTCGCTGGTTCGAGCCCAGCACGAGTCATATGCGGGTTTGGCGGAATTGGCAGACGCACCAGATTTAGGATCTGGCGCTTTCGGGCGTGGGGGTTCAAGTCCCTTAACCCGCATAAGGAAATACTAATAAGCCGGCTTAGCTCAGTTGGTAGAGCATCTGATTTGTAATCAGAGGGTCGCGTGTTCAAGTCATGTAGCCGGCATTTAGAATAGGTTGCGAACGTAGTTCAGTGGTAGAACACCACCTTGCCAAGGTGGGGGTCGCGGGTTCGAATCCCGTCGTTCGCTTTGAGAGGCCGGGGTGGCGGAACTGGCAGACGCACAGGACTTAAAATCCTGCGATGGCAACATCGTACCGGTTCGATTCCGGTCCTCGGCATGGACTTTATAGAAGCACCCTTAGCTCAACTGGATAGAGTACCTGACTACGAATCAGGCGGTTAGAGGTTCGAATCCTCTAGGGTGCATGACTCGCTTAATGATGTCATTAGGGGAGCTTTATTTTTAATAACAGCGGGAAGTAGCTCAGCTTGGTAGAGTACTTGGTTTGGGACCAAGGTGTCGCAGGTTCGAATCCTGTCTTCCCGATTTATATTTGGCGGTGTAGCTCAGCTGGCTAGAGCGTCCGGTTCATACCCGGGAGGTCGGGGGTTCGATCCCCTTCGCCGCTATTTACTCTTGTTTGCTGGACCTTTAGCTCAGCTGGTTAGAGCTCTCGGCTCATAACCGAGCGGTCGTAGGTTCAAGTCCTACAAGGTCCATAATTGGAGGATTACCCAAGTCCGGCTGAAGGGAACGGTCTTGAAAACCGTCAGGCGTGTAAAAGCGTGCGTGGGTTCGAATCCCACATCCTCCTTTCACTACCGTGGGATGGAGTTTCTTTGACTTGTGGTCGTAGGTTCCAATTCAGGTCCACAATAATCTTATGGCTCGGTAGCTCAGTTGGTAGAGCAATGGATTGAAGCTCCATGTGTCGGCGGTTCGATTCCGTCTCGCGCCATTATTTACTTGTCCAAGTATATGTTCTTGGGCGCGTAGCTCAGATGGTTAGAGCGCACGCCTGATAAGCGTGAGGTCGGTGGTTCGATTCCACTCGTGCCCATTATATTGTATAAATGGAGAATTACTCAAGAGGCTGAAGAGGACGGTTTGCTAAATCGTTAGGTCGGGTAACTGGCGCAAGGGTTCGAATCCCTTATTCTCCGTAATGAACGAGATTATCATTTGATATTCTCGTTTTATTGTATCTTATTGGAGGAGCCATGAATAAATTTTCTAAATTGTTGATTGCAATTTCTGTTTTTCTGTTATTATCTTTTTCATTGTTGTTTTTAACTTTTTCAAAGGGAGCAGAGTTACCCTTTGTCAATTCTTCTATAAATTTACTCGTTAGACCAATTCAATCTTTTTTATCAGTTCCTACTAGGTTTTTCTCTGACCAACAGTCCTCTCTTTCGCATTTGTTTGCTACCTACGAAGAAAATAAGGAATTAAAGAAGTCATTGCTCTCAGTACAAGATTTCGCAAATGAGAATGCTAGTTTAAAAGCTGAAAATGAGACATTGCGAAAAAGTTTAGAAATGGCGTCGTCTTTCTCAGAGAAAGGGTATATTGCAGGTTCAGTTTTGGTTAGAACACCTGCTTCATGGTCGGAGCAAGTGACCATAGATGTTGGTCAGAATATGGGGATTTCTGAAAATGCTCTGGTAGTTGCAAATGGTGGTTTAGTTGGTGTAGTTAGCTCCATTGAGGAGAACTCATCAGTGGTAAAATTGTTTACTAATGCTGATGATTTTACCAAACTTCCAGTAAAAATAAGTATCAATTCCAAGGATATATACGGGATTTTAGCTGGTTTTGATTTGGATTCCAATAGTTTTATTATCAATCAGTTAAATGCTACGGATGATATTGCGGTTGGTAGTAACGTTGTGACGAGTGATTTGGCTGGTGCGACACCTGCTAACGTTCAAATTGGAAAAGTTCGTTCGGTTAAGGCTAGCAGCAATAACTTAAATCGTGAACTATATGTAGAGCCTTCAGCTAGTTTTTCATCAATATATTCAGTATTAGTAGTGGGTCAATCAGATGCGCAATAGAGTTTTAGAATTTTTCATGTTTCCTGTTCTGTTTTTAGTTTTGTTGATTGATGGGCAGGTATCGACTCTTTTATCCAATATGTCAGTTGGCTTATTTGCTATATCTTGCCATATCTTACTCATGCTTGCTATTTTTTATGCAAACTATGTTTCTCTCCCTATTTCTTTAGTCATTTTTGCTCTGTTGGGATTGATTTATGACATATCTTATCTTTCCTTAGTAGGAATTGCAACGACCACTTTTCCTCTTGTTATTTTTTGTATTTATTTCTATTTTAAAGGTGTTGGAAATAAGAGTTCAATCAATCTATTGATTTTGCTAGTTTCTATTTTTCAATTTGAATTTATTAGTTATTTATTTGCTAGAGTATTTCAGATGACAAATTTGTCTGTTTTCATCTTTGTTTTTAATAAATTACTACCGAGTTTATTATTTAATCTTATTTTGTTTTTACTTATCCAACCTGTCTTAGAACGGATTTTTGGAATTACGAATAAGACATAGAAATGTAATAATTGCGTAATATACTTACGCAATTTTTTTGTTAAAATGGTATAGTCAGAAAGTATAGAGGAGTTAGTATTAGTTTATGAAGAAAAAAATCTTAGCTACATTATTGTTAAGCACAGTCGTTCTTACAAGTTTGAATGATGTGGCTGTGATTGTTGCAAATGACATTGATAGTCAGATTGCAGCTAAAAACCAACAAATCAGTGAACTTACAGCTCAACAAGCAGAAGCTCAACAACAGGTTGATGTTATTCAGGGGCAAGTAGATGAGATTGTTGCTGAACAGGCAAAATTAACAGAAGAGAATACTCGTTTGGAAGCAGAATCACAAGCGCTGTCTGCTGATATTGAACGTCTGTCTGCTGACATTGTTTCACGTGATGGTGCTTTGAAAGAACAGGCACGTAGCGCTCAAACGGATGGTTCTGCATCTAGTTATATCAATACGATTTTGGATTCAAAATCAATCGTTGATGCTGTTTCACGTGTCAATGCTATGCGTGAGATTGTTGCCGCTAACAACCGTATGTTAGAACAACAAAAAACAGATAAAGAAGTTATTGTAGAAAAACAGAAAGCTAACCAAGAGGCTATCAATACATTAGCTGCTAATCGTCAAAAGTTGGAAGATGATGCACAGGTATTACAGGTTCGTCAGGCAGAATTACAAGTAGCTCAATTAAATCTTGCGGCTCAAAAAGCAACTGCTGAAGATGAGAAAAATTCTTTGCTTGAGCAAAAGGCAGCTGCTGAAGAGGCTGCACGTCAGGCAGCTGCACGTCAGGCAGAATATGAAGCCCAACAACGTGCTTTAGCTGCACAACAGGCAGCGTCAGTTGCGGCCCCAGTCGTTGCAACAGCACCAGTTGAAACGGCAGTAGCTGAATCTACTGCAACTGTAACAGTTAGTGAACCTGTTGTTACACAAACTGTTTCTACTCCAGCTGTATCATCTTCATCTTCAACTGGTTCTGGTAGTTCAGCAGCAGCTCGTAATGCTACCTTTGATGCTTCATCTTATCCAGTCGGTGAATGTACGTGGGGTGTAAAATCACAACTTTCATGGGTTGGTCCATATTGGGGTGATGCGAAGCATTGGCTTGCTTCAGCAGCTGCTGAAGGTTTCCGTACAGGTTCAACTCCACAGGTTGGAGCAATTGCAGTATGGACTGGTGGCTACTATGGTCACGTTGCGGTTGTTACTGCGGTAGAATCTTCTACAAGTATTCAGGTCGTAGAATCTAACTATATGGGTCGTCGTTACATTGGCAACCACCGTGGTGGTTACTTTAACCCAACAACGACCTCAGAGGGTGCTGTTTATTACATTTATCCTCCATATTAAGAAATTTCATAGAACGTAGTTGCACTGCGTTCTATTTTTGTTTGAAAAATGAAAGAAAAAGCGTTAGAATAGTAGAGGTAGAAATAAAGAGGAGGCTGTCATGGCGTTTACTGACTTAAAATTGTTCGCTCTTTCGTCAAATCAGAAGTTAGCTGGACAAGTGTCGAAAAAAATAGGAATTCCTTTGGGAAAATCAAGTGTTCGTCAATTTTCAGATGGTGAGATTCAAGTAAATATTGAAGAATCAATTCGTGGAACTCATGTTTTCATCCTTCAATCAACCAGCTCACCTGTTAATGATAACTTAATGGAAATTTTGATTATGGTAGATGCGTTAAAACGTGCATCTGCTGAATCAGTAAACGTAGTAATGCCATATTATGGCTATGCGCGTCAGGATCGGAAGGCTCGTGCTCGTGAGCCAATCACATCAAAATTGGTTGCCAATATGTTGGAAACGGCTGGGGTGGATCGTTTATTGACTATCGACCTCCATGCTGCCCAAATTCAAGGTTTCTTCGATATTCCAGTGGACCATCTGATGGGGGCTCCTTTGATTGCTGATTATTTTGAGCGTCGCGGTATGGTAGGTGATGGCTATGTGGTTGTTTCACCAGACCATGGTGGTGTGACACGTGCCCGTAAATTAGCACAATTCTTAAAGACCCCGATTGCGATCATTGATAAACGCCGTAGTGTTGATAAGATGAATACGTCGGAAGTCATGAACATTATTGGCGATATTAAAGGCAAGACCTGTATCTTGATTGATGACATGATTGACACTGCTGGTACCATTTGTCATGCGGCAGATGCTTTGGCGGAGGCAGGTGCAACTGCTGTCTATGCATCTTGTACCCACCCTGTTTTGTCAGGACCAGCTATGGATAATATTAGCAAATCAGCAATTGAAAAATTGGTTGTATTAGATACAATAGAAATTCCTCAGGAACGTTTGATTGATAAGATTGAGCATATTTCGACAGCTGATTTACTGGCGGATGCCATTATTCGGATACATGAAAAACGTCCACTATCACCTCTATTTGAAACAAAGATTGCCAAATAATAGTTGGAAGAGCCGTTGGGCTCTTCTTTTTGGTATAATGTTCTTATACAAGTAATGAGAACGTTAAGAAAATCGTATGATTTTAGGAAATCTGCACGGAAGTCGGTAGGACTTCAAGGGGATTTATCTAAATCACTAGCTTTTTAGTTCGAATACAATTATGAGTTTATGGGGGCTAGCTATGAAGTTACATGACCGTTTTAATAAGAATTTAGACCGTATCGAGGTTTCGATGATTCGTCAGTTTGATCAGTCCATTTCAGACGTTCCTGGGATTTTAAAATTAACTTTGGGAGAGCCTGATTTTACAACGCCAGACCATGTTAAAGAGGCAGCCAAGGCTGCCATTGATGCTAACAAGAGCTATTATACAGGGATGGCTGGTCTTTTGGAGTTGCGTCAGGCTGCGGCTGAGTTTGTGGCAGAAAAATACAACTTGCACTACAATCCAGAAACAGAGGTTCTGTCTACGATTGGTGCGACAGAGGCCTTATCAGCCAGCTTGGTTGCTATTTTAGAGGCTGGGGATACAGTTCTTCTGCCTGCCCCTGCCTATCCTGGCTATGAGCCTATTGTCAACATGGTGGGTGCTGATGTTGTTGAAATTGACACGACAGCTAATAGCTTTGTCTTGACGCCAGAGATGTTGGAAGAGGCTATTATTGAGCAGGGAGATAAACTTAAAGCAGTTATTCTAAACTATCCTGCCAATCCAACGGGTGTGACTTATTCACGAGAACAAATCCAAGCTTTCGCGGATGTTTTGCGTAAGTACCCTATCTTTGTCTTGTCGGATGAGGTTTATGCGGAGTTGACTTATACTGGTCAGCCTCATACTTCGATTGCGGAGTTTTTGCCAGAACAGACCATTTTGATTCAGGGCTTGTCCAAGTCTCATGCCATGACAGGTTGGCGGATTGGCTTGATTATGAGTCAGGCTCCCATCATCGCTCAAATTATCAAGAGCCACCAGTATCTTGTAACGGCGGCGTCAACTGCTATGCAGTATGGTGCGGTTGAGGCCTTGAAAAACGGTAAGGATGACGCTTTGCCGATGCGGGCGGAATATGTCAAGCGTCGGGATTACATCATCGAGAAGATGACGGACTTGGGCTTCAAAATTATCAAGCCTGACGGTGCTTTCTATATCTTTGCAAAAATCCCTGCGGGCTACAATCAAGATTCCTTTAGCTTCTTGCAGGACTTTGCGAGAAAGAAAGCGGTGGCCTTTATTCCAGGTGCGGCCTTTGGTCAATATGGAGAGGGCTATGTGCGGATTTCCTATGCGGCTAGTATGGACACCATTCAGACGGCCATGGCTCGTTTGAAGGAATATCTGGAAGAAAATGGAACGAATTGAAACCAGGGGATTAGTCCTTTACAATCGGAATTTTCGAGAAGATGACAAGCTGGTCAAGATTTTTACGGAGAAGGCTGGCAAGCGAATGTTTTTCGTGAAACATGCCTCTAAGTCTAAGCTGGTAGCTTCTATCCAACCTTTGACTTTTGCGGATTTTATCGTTAAAATCAATGATGATGGTCTGTCTTATATCGAAGATTTTCATCAGGTACAGCCATTTAAGAGTATTAACGGTGATATTTTCAAGCTTAGCTATGCTACCTACATCTTAGCCTTGGCAGATGCTGCCTTGCAGGACAAGGTCTATGACCCAGCTCTCTTTGCATTTTTGGTCAAGACTTTAGAATTGATGGAGTCAGGTTTGGACTATGAAATTTTGACCAATATCTTTGAAATTCAGCTCTTGGGACGTTTTGGTGTCAGTTTGAATTTTCACGAGTGTGCTTTTTGTCATCGGGTCGGTCTGCCTTTTGACTATTCCTACAAGTACAGCGGTGTCTTGTGTCCGCAACACTATCAACAAGATGAGCGACGGGCTTATCTGGATCCCAATGTTCCCTATCTACTTGATCAATTTCAGGCTATTTCCTTTGATGAGCTGGAAACCATTTCCATCAAGACTGAGATGAAGCGAAAATTACGGCTTTTTATTGACCAACTGTACGAGGAATATGTGGGGATTCACTTGAAATCCAAGAAATTTATAGATGATTTGTCTTCTTGGGGGCAGATTATGAAGCCAGAAAAATAAATCCTATAGAGACAGCCTTTTCAACGGAGAGGGCTGTTTTGTTGCTCTGCTATTTTCAATAATAGGAAAAAAGCTGAAATCGTGCTATAATATCTCTAAGACTAAAGTGAAGGAAATAGATAGATGAAACGTATTGCAGTAGATGCTATGGGTGGGGACCACGCCCCTCAGGCGGTGGTAGAAGGTGTCAATCAAGCCTTGGCTGCCTTTCCAGACATTGACATTCAATTGTATGGTGATGAGGCAAAAATCAAGCAGTATTTGACAGCGACTGAGCGTGTCAGCATCGTCCATACGACTGAGAAAATCAATTCAGATGATGAGCCTGTCAAGGCCATTCGTCGGAAGAAAGAGGCTTCTATGGTCCTAGCGACCAAGGCTGTCAAGGATGGCCAAGCAGATGCGGTCTTGTCAGCTGGAAATACAGGTGCTCTTTTGGCGGCAGGCGTCTTTGTGGTCGGTCGCATCAAGAACATCGACCGTCCTGGTCTTATGTCTACCTTGCCGACTATGGACGGTAAGGGATTTGATATGATGGACTTGGGGGCAAATGCTGAAAATACAGCTCATCACCTCTATCAGTATGCTATCCTTGGCTCATTTTACGCGGAGCATGTGCGTGGGGTCAAACAACCTCGTGTGGGACTTTTGAACAACGGTACGGAAGATACCAAGGGCACACCAGTTCACCAAGAAGCCTATAAACTCTTGGCGGAAGACAAGGCGATTAACTTTATCGGGAATGTGGAGGCGCGTGAGTTGCTCAACAGTGTGGCGGATGTGGTCGTGACGGATGGTTTCACGGGAAACGCTGTGCTGAAAACAGTTGAAGGGACTGCAAAATCCATCGTTGGTCAGTTGACTGGCTCAATCAAGAATGGTGGTCTGCGTGCTAAATTGGGTGGCTTGCTGGTTAAACCAACCTTGAAAAAGGCCTTGGGGGCTATGGACTATAAGAAAGCTGGTGGTGCTGTCTTGCTCGGACTGAAGGCTCCGGTTATCAAGGCTCACGGGTCTAGTGATGCTCAATCAATTTTCTATACGATTAAGCAGACACGTTCGATTTTGGAAGCGGGCATTGTTGAGAAATCAGTGGCGAAATTTTCAGTAGTGGAGGAAAACAATGACTAGAGAACAGGTCTATCAGCGGGTTGTTGAATTGATTCAGGATGAAAAGGGTGAAGACTTCCAAGTGCAACCTGAGTCTACCTTGGCAGATAATATTGCTGCAGATTCGGTGGAAATTATGGAATTTGTCCTGACCTTAGAGGATGAGTTCGGAGTAGATGTGCCGGATGCGGCCATTGAACGATTTGAAACCTTATCTGATATTGTGGATTTTATTTATGAAGAATTTAAAAAACGTTCGTAGTTTACGGGCGTTTTTCTTTGTTTTGATACAAAAAACCGTATAATTCTTGTATAGACGAATGTTCTATGTTAGAATAAACGAAAAGACTAGAATATTTTATGAAAGGCGAACATTCTCATGAAAACAGACCTTCTCTATTCAGGAAAAGCCAAAGACATCTACGCTACGGATGATAGTGACCAGATTGTTGCGGTCTATAAGGATCAGGTGACGGCTTTTAATGGTGGTAAGAAAGAACAGATTGTGGGTAAGGGCCGGATCAACAATCTGATTTCATCTTTGATTTTTGAAAAGTTGAATGAAGCTGGTGTCAAGACGCATTTTGTCAAGCGCTTGTCGGATACGGAGCAGTTGAATAAGAAGGTGGAGATCATTCCTCTTGAGGTGGTTTTGCGAAATGTGACAGCTGGATCTTTCTCAAAACGATTCGGTGTGGAGGAAGGTATCACATTAAGCACTCCAATCGTGGAATTTTACTATAAAAAAGATGAATTGGATGATCCTTTTATCAATGATGAACACATTGCCTTTCTAGAACTGGCTAGTCAGGATCAAATCGCCTATATCAAGGAAGAAACAAGACGAATCAATGGGTTCTTGAAGGACTTGTTTGCACAGATTGGGCTGACTTTGGTGGACTTCAAGCTAGAATTTGGGGTCGACTCGTCTGGTCAGATTTTATTGGCGGATGAGTTTTCGCCTGATAATTGTCGTTTGTGGGATGCGGATGGCAACCATATGGACAAGGATGTTTTCCGTCGGGGTCTCGGGGAGTTGACCGAGGTTTACGAGGTCGTATTGGCAAAATTACAAGAAGTTCAGTAAGGATTGGAAAAATGGCGAAGCGGATTTTTGTTGAGAAGAAGGCGGATTTTCAGATTAAGGCGGAGGCTCTTCGCAAGGAGTTGACCCATAATTTGCAGCTGACGAGTTTGACGAGTGTACGTCTGGTGCAGGTGTACGATGTTTTCAATCTTGAGGATGACTTGCTGGAGCAGGCAATCAAGCATATCTTTACCGAGCAGGTGACGGACAAGGTCTTGTCAGAAGCGGAACTGGGCTTGGAGGGGGCTACTTATTTTGCGATTGAGGCTCTTCCTGGGCAGTTCGATCAGCGGGCGGCCAGCAGTCAGGAGGCCCTTCTCTTGTTGGGCAGTCGTCAGGAGGTGCGTGTCAACACAGGTCAGCTCTATATCTTGAATGGCGATGTGCGGGAAGAAGAGTTAGCTGCTATCAAGAACTATTTGCTGAACCCTGTGGATTCGCGTTTTAAGGACTTGGATGCTCCTTTGGTGGCACAGGAGTTTTCGGTGTCAGATGCGACTATTCCAAGCTTGGACTTTTTTGATAGCTATGGGGCAGAGGAATTTGCGGCTTACAAGCGTGAGGCTGGCTTGGCTATGGAAGTGGAAGACTTGCTCTTCATTCAGGACTACTTCAAGTCAATCGGTCGAGTGCCAACTGAGACGGAGCTCAAGGTCTTGGATACCTATTGGAGTGATCACTGCCGTCATACGACTTTTGAAACAGAACTGAGATCTATTGATTTTTCAGCTTCAAAATTCCACAAGCAATTGCAGGCAACTTATGACAAGTACCTGGCTATGCGAACAGAGTTAGGTCGGACAGAAAAGCCTCAGACATTGATGGATATGGCGACAATTTTTGGTCGTTACGAGCGGGCCAACGGCCGGTTGGATGATATGGAAGTGTCAGATGAAATCAATGCCTGCTCGGTGGAGATCGAAGTGGATGTGGACGGCGTAAAAGAGCCATGGCTTCTCATGTTCAAGAATGAAACCCACAATCACCCAACAGAAATCGAGCCTTTGGGTGGAGCCGCAACCTGTATCGGTGGAGCCATTCGTGATCCTTTGTCAGGTCGTTCTTATGTTTATCAAGCCATGCGGATTTCAGGTGCGGGCGATATTACCCAACCTCTGACAGCAACTCGCTCAGGGAAATTGCCACAGCAAATCATTTCTAAAACAGCAGCACATGGTTATTCTTCATACGGTAACCAAATCGGTCTTGCGACCACCTATGTGCGTGAATATTTCCATCCAGGATTTGTCGCAAAACGTATGGAGTTGGGTGCCGTAGTCGGTGCAGCTCCAAAGGAAAATGTGGTCCGAGAAAAACCAGTCGCAGGCGATGTGGTCATCTTGTTAGGAGGCAAAACAGGTCGCGACGGTATCGGCGGGGCAACTGGCTCGTCCAAGGTACAGACAGTTGAGTCTGTCGAAACAGCTGGCGCGGAAGTCCAAAAAGGAAATGCCATTGAAGAACGCAAAATTCAGCGTTTGTTCCGCAATGGTGCCGTGACTCGCTTGATTAAAAAATCCAATGACTTTGGTGCAGGCGGTGTCTGCGTAGCAATCGGAGAATTGGCTGACGGTCTTGAAATTGATTTGGACAAGGTTCCACTCAAGTATGCAGGTTTGAACGGGACAGAAATTGCTATTTCGGAATCACAAGAGCGGATGAGTGTCGTTGTCCGTCCAGAGGACGTAGATGCTTTCATCGTAGCCTGCCGTCAGGAAAATATCCATGCGGTTGTCGTAGCTAAAGTCACTGAGAAACCAAACTTGGTCATGACCTGGAATGGACAAACCATTGTTGATTTAGAACGTTCCTTCCTAGATACCAATGGTGTGCGCGTAGTCGTTGATGCCAAGGTAGTTGACAGTCCTGTCAACTTGCCAGAAACACGTACAACATCTGTCGAAACGCTACAGGAGGACTTGAAAGACCTTCTATCAGACCTCAACCACGCCAGTCAGAAAGGTTTACAGACGATTTTTGACTCATCTGTTGGTCGTTCAACTGTCAACCACCCACTCGGAGGTCGCCACCAGTTGACTCCGACAGAAAGTTCGGTACAAAAGTTACCTGTCCAACACGGTGTGACGACAACGGCCTCTGTCATGGCTCAGGGCTATCATCCCTATCTGGCAGATTGGTCACCTTACCACGGGGCTGCCTATGCGGTCATTGAAGCGACAGCTCGTTTGGTGGCAACAGGCGCCAACTGGTCCAAGGCTCGCTTCTCCTATCAGGAGTATTTCCAGCGCATGGACAAGCAGGCAGAGCGTTTTGGTCAGCCAGTGGCAGCTCTACTCGGCTCTATCGAGGCTCAGATCCAGCTTGGCCTGCCTTCTATCGGTGGCAAGGATTCCATGTCTGGTACCTTTGAGGACTTGACAGTTCCGCCGACCCTGGTTGCCTTTGGTGTGACAACGGCAGACAGCCGTAAGGTCCTCTCACCTGAGTTCAAGGCGGCTGGCGAGCACATTTATTACCTACCAGGCCAAGCCTTGTCAGAAGACATTGATTTTGCCTTGATCAAGTCTAATTTTGAGACTTTTGAAAAATGGCAGAGCGCTTATGTGATTACGGCTGCTAGCGCAGTCAAGTATGGCGGTGTCTTAGAAAGTCTAGCCCTCATGTCCTTTGGTAACCAGTTTGGTGCAGAAATCGAGTTGGCGGAGCTTGAAACTAGTTTGACAGGCCAGCTCGGTGGCTTTGTCTTCACATCGAAAGAAAACATTCCAGATGCTGTGAAAATCGGTCAAACGACAACAGACTTTACACTGCTTGTCAATGGTGTCAACCTTGCTGGACAGGACTTGCAGGTAGCCTTTGAGGGTAAACTAGAAGAAGTTTACCCAACAGAATTTGAACAGGCGACTGACTTACAGGATGTTCCAGCAGTCACAGGTTCAGCGGTTATAAAAGCAAAAGAAGACGTTGAAGTACCTGTAGTTTACATTCCAGTCTTCCCAGGTACCAACTCAGAATACGACTCCGCCAAAGCCTTTGAACAGGCTGGTGCAAAAGTCAACCTTGTTCCATTTGTGACTTTGGATGCAGCAAGTATTGAACGGTCCGTTGACACCATGGTTGACAATATTGCCAAAGCCAATATTCTATTCTTTGCAGGTGGATTCTCGGCTGCAGATGAGCCAGACGGGTCTGCTAAGTTTATCGTGACTATCTTACGAAACGCCAAGGTCCGCTCTGCTATTGACAACTTTATCGAAAAAGGTGGCCTCATCATCGGTATCTGCAATGGCTTCCAGGCCCTTGTCAAATCAGGCTTGCTGCCGTATGGTAACTTTGAGGAGGCGGGTGAAACTAGTCCGACCCTCTTCTACAACGATGCCAACCAACACGTTGCTAAAATGGTGGAAACGCGGATTGCCAATGTCAACTCACCGTGGTTGGCAGGTGTCCAAGTCGGCGACATTCACGCTATTCCAGTTTCTCACGGGGAAGGAAAGTTTGTAGTGACGGACGAGGAATTCGCTATCTTGCGAGATAATGGTCAGATTTTCAGCCAATACGTTGACTTTGCAGGTCAGCCAAGCATGGATTCTAAGTACAATCCAAACGGTTCTAGCCATGCTATTGAGGGCATTACCAGTCGTAACGGACAAATCATCGGGAAAATGGGGCATTCGGAGCGTTACGAGGACGGTCTTTTCCAAAATATTCCAGGTAAGAAAGACCAAGGATTGTTTGTTTCAGCAGTTCGCTATTTTACAGGAAAATAACTATGACATACGAAGTTAAATCACTCAACGAAGAATGCGGTGTTTTCGGTATTTGGGGACATCCGCAGGCTGCTCAGGTAACCTATTTTGGTCTGCATAGCTTGCAGCACCGAGGACAAGAAGGAGCAGGGATTTTGGCCAATGATGGTGGGCATTTACGTCGCCATCGCGGAACAGGCCTGATTGCAGAAGTCTTTAAAAATCCAGCAGATTTAGAAGCCTTGACAGGAACGGCTGCTATTGGTCATGTCCGCTATGCAACTTCTGGCTCTGCTTCTATCAACAATATCCAGCCCTTCCTTTTTGACTTTGCAGATATGCAGGTGGGTTTGGCTCATAATGGGAACTTGACCAACGCGGTTAGCTTGAAGGCTGAACTGGAAAAAAATGGTTCTATTTTCTCTTCTTCTTCTGACACTGAAATTCTCATGCACTTGATTCGCCGCAGTCACAATCCAGACTTTATGGGAAAAATCAAGGAAGCTCTCAATACTGTTAAAGGTGGCTTTGCCTACTTGATTATGCTGGAAGACAAGCTGGTCGCAGCTCTGGATCCAAACGGTTTCCGTCCCCTATCAATTGGAAAGATGAAAAACGGAGCCTGGGTTGTTGCTAGCGAAACCTGCGCCTTTGAAGTAGTAGGTGCTGAGTGGGTTCGTGATGTGGAGCCTGGTGAGATTCTTATCATTGATGATAACGGTGTTCACTATGACCGCTATACGACCGATACTCAGCTAGCAGTTTGTTCTATGGAATATGTCTATTTTGCCCGACCGGACTCGGTTATTCACGGGGTCAATGTCCACACGGCTCGTAAAAATATGGGTCGTCGTTTGGCCCGGGAATTTCAACATGAAGCGGATATCGTGGTTGGTGTGCCAAACTCCTCCCTATCTGCGGCTATGGGATTTGCAGAGGAATCTGGTTTACCAAATGAAATGGGGCTGATTAAAAACCAATATACCCAACGGACATTTATTCAGCCGACCCAGGAATTGCGGGAGCAGGGTGTGCGCATGAAGTTGTCAGCTGTTTCAAGTGTTGTCAAAGGCAAGCGCGTGGTCATGATTGACGACTCTATTGTTCGCGGGACAACTAGCCGTCGCATTGTCCAGCTTCTTCGTGATGCAGGAGCAAAAGAAGTTCATGTGGCTATCGGTAGCCCAGAACTCAAGTACCCATGTTTCTATGGGATTGATATCCAGACCCGTCGGGAGCTGATTTCAGCCAATCACACCGCTGAGGAAGTCTGTGAGATTATTGGGGCAGACAGCCTGACCTACCTTTCTCTTGAAGGGATGATTGAGGCTATCGGTATCGATACTGATGCTCCCAAAGGTGGGCTTTGTGTGGCCTACTTTGACGGAGAATTTCCAACCCCTCTCTATGACTATGAGGAAGAATACCTCCGTAGCCTAGAAGAGAAAACGAGTTTCTACATTGAAAATGTCAAGTAAAGACAGAGGTGTCAACGTTACTTGACAGACCTGTAAACTGTTGAAAGGAATTAAAATGACAAATAAAAATGCTTATGCTCAATCGGGTGTTGACGTCGAAGCTGGCTACGAAGTGGTTGAGCGGATTAAGAAACACGTTGCTAGGACAGAACGCTTGGGCGTTATGGGAGCTCTCGGTGGCTTTGGTGGTATGTTTGATCTGACCAAACTGGATGTTAAAGAGCCAGTCTTGGTATCTGGGACAGACGGGGTGGGAACCAAGCTCATGCTAGCTATCCAGTACGACAAACATGATACCATTGGTCAGGATTGCGTAGCTATGTGTGTCAACGACATTATCGCTGCAGGTGCGGAGCCACTTTATTTCCTCGACTACATTGCGACAGGAAAAAATGAACCAGCCAAGCTAGAGCAGGTGGTTGCAGGTGTTGCGGAAGGCTGTGTCCAGGCTGGTTGTGGATTGATTGGCGGTGAAACGGCTGAAATGCCTGGTATGTACGGTGAGGATGACTATGACCTAGCTGGCTTTGCTGTCGGTATTGCGGAGAAGTCCCAGATTATAGACGGCAGTAAGGTCAAGGAAGGCGACATTCTTCTCGGCTTGGCCTCAAGCGGTATCCACTCCAACGGTTATTCCCTAGTCCGTCGTGTATTTGCGGATCTTGCTGGCGACGCTCTGTTGCCAGAGCTCAATGGCAGAGCTCTTAAGGAAGTCCTCCTAGAGCCTACCCGTATCTATGTCCAGCAGGTGTTGCCTCTGGTAAAAGCAGGGCTGGTCAACGGCATTGCCCATATCACAGGCGGTGGCTTTATTGAAAATATTCCCCGTATGTTTGCTGATAACCTTGCAGCTGAGATTGAAGAAAATAAGATTCCAGTCCTTCCAATCTTCACAGCCCTTGAAAAATATGGCAACATCAAACATGAAGAAATGTTTGAAATCTTCAATATGGGTATCGGAATGGTCCTGGCTGTCAGTCCAGAGAAGGTGGAGAAAGTCCGTGAATTGGTAGGTGAAGAAGTCTATGAAATCGGACGTATCATCGCCAAGGAAGATAAGAGTGTGGTCATCAAATGAAACGAATAGCTGTGTTTGCCAGCGGGTCTGGCTCTAATTTCCAAGTCATCGCAGAGCAGTTTGAAGTAGAATTCGTTTTTTCAGACCGCAGAAATGCCTATGTCTTGGAACGAGCTGAAAAACTCGGTGTGCCAGCATTTACTTTTGAATTAAAAGAATTTGCGGATAAGCAGGCTTACGAAGAAGCCCTCATCCAACTCTTAGACCAGCACCAGATTGACTTGGTGGTCTTGGCAGGCTATATGAAGATTGTGGGACCAACCCTGCTGGCTCAGTATGAAGGTCGGATTATCAATATCCACCCCGCCTACTTGCCAGAATTTCCAGGAGCCCATGGAATTGAAGACGCTTGGAATGCAGGTGTGGCAGGAAGTGGTGTGACAGTTCACTGGGTTGATAGCGGCGTTGACACAGGACAAATCATCAAACAAGTCCGAGTACCCCGATTGGCCGATGACACATTGGAAGCCTTTGAAGCAAGAATACATGAAGCGGAGTACCAACTCTATCCAGCAGTCTTGGAAGAGTTAGGGGCAATGAAAAAATAAGGAGAAATCATGACAAAACGCGCACTAATTAGCGTATCCGATAAGGCGGGCATTGTAGAATTTGCCCAAGAATTGACCAAGCTTGGCTGGGAAATTATCTCAACAGGAGGCACAAAAGTTGCCTTGGATCAGGCGGGAGTATCTACCATTGCCATTGACGATGTGACCGGTTTTCCTGAGATGATGGATGGTCGCGTCAAGACACTTCACCCCAAAATCCACGGGGGCTTGCTGGCTCGTCGGGATTTGGACAGCCATTTGCAATCAGCCAAGGACCATGAGATTAGCTTGATTGACTTGGTGGTGGTCAACCTTTACCCCTTCAAAGAGACTATTTTACGTCCAGATGTGACCTATGATTTGGCGGTGGAGAACATCGACATTGGCGGTCCGTCCATGCTTCGTTCAGCAGCTAAAAACCACGCCAGTGTGACAGTTGTGGTAGACCCGGCAGATTATCCAACAGTTTTAGGAGAAATAGCAGAGCAGGGGGAAACGAGCTATGCAACACGTCAGCGACTGGCTGCAAAGGTATTCCGCCATACCGCAGCTTATGATGCCCTAATAGCAGATTATTTTACCAAGCAAGTAGGCGAAGATAAGCCTGAAAAATTAACCATTACTTATGACCTCAATCAGCCTATGCGTTATGGAGAAAATCCACAACAGAATGCGGATTTCTACCAAAATGCCCTGCCAACAGCTTACTCGATTGCAGCTGCCAAGCAGTTAAATGGAAAGGAATTGTCCTTCAACAACATTCGTGATGCGGATGCGGCCATTCGGATTATCCGTGATTTTAAGGACCGTCCGACTGTTGTGGCTCTCAAACATATGAACCCTTGTGGTATCGGTCAGGCAGAGACTATTGAACAGGCTTGGGATTATGCTTATGAAGCTGACCCAGTATCGATTTTCGGAGGCATCGTCGTGCTGAACAGAGAAGTAGATGCTGCGACGGCTGAAAAGATGCACCCGATTTTCTTAGAAATCATCATCGCACCGAGCTACTCGGCAGAAGCGCTAGCGATTTTGACCAATAAAAAGAAAAATCTTCGGATTTTGGAATTGGCCTTTGACGCACAGGATGCCAGCGAAGTGGAAAAAGAGTTCACAGGCGTTGTCGGCGGGCTTTTGGTGCAGGATCAGGACGTGGTGGTGGAAAGCCCAGCGGACTGGCAGGTGGTGACCGAGCGTCAACCGTCCGAGCAAGAGTGGGCGGCTATGGAATTCGCTTGGAAGTCCTCCAAGTATGTCAAGTCCAACGGCATCATCATCACCAATGACAAGATGACCTTGGGCGTGGGGCCGGGACAAACCAACCGTGTGGCTTCCGTCCGCATCGCTATCGAGCAAGCCAAGGATCGTTTGGATGGAGCCGTATTGGCGTCAGATGCCTTCTTCCCATTTGCTGATAACGTGGAAGAAATCGCAGCGGCAGGCATCAAGGCTATCATTCAGCCAGGTGGCTCTGTCCGCGACCAAGACTCCATTGACATGGCCAACAAGTATGGTTTGACCATGGTCTTTACAGGAGTCAGACATTTTAGACATTGAGAAATTGGAATAAGAATAACACCCCAGCTGGAGAAGTTGGGGTGGTTTTTGGTATACTTGAAATATGAAAGAATTTAACCAAAGTAATTCAGAAAATAAATTAAGTAACTTTGCTCTATTTATCACTTTTTTGACTCTAGCATGGTCAGTTTATTTGTTCCCAGATATTATTGGAGATATTTCTGATAATATTCTTATTGCAAAAATACTATTAATAATAGGTGTGTTTTTTATTTCAACATTTGGGAACGAGAATAGTAAAGACTTGTATGAAAATCTTGGAGTTGGATTGGGATTCGTAATAATATGGTTAGCTTTTTATGCTGATTTACCTATGAATTGGTATTTCAGAATGCCATTTTTTATAATTTTTGGAATGTTTGGTTGTTTTGGAGTATATCAAGCAATTATTAGACAAAGCATTCAATTATATAATTTATATACTTCCAAAACACCTACAGATGATAAGACCCTACATTCCAAGAATCGCAAATTTATCGCAGGTAAATTTGTCATTCAACTTATAGAGGTCTTGGCTGCTTTAGCAACAATTTTACAGTTTATAGGTATCGAGTTATAACTGATTGGAAAAAGTTCACATTAATTACTTATTAATGTGAGCTTTTTCTATTCCCGAACTTTCTCCTATTTTCTCTATCAAAATCCGTCTGTTTTTGCTATACTGTTTATAGAAAATCCGTTTTTGAGGTGTAAAAAATGAAACTTTTGGTTGTTGGGTCTGGTGGTCGTGAACATGTTATCGCAAAAAAATTGTTAGAATCTAAACAGGTAGAACAGGTCTTTGTTGCTCCTGGAAATGACGGAATGACTTTAGATGGTATCGAGTTAGTAAATATCGGAATTTCCGAACATTCTGCCCTGATTAACTTTGCTAAGGAAAATGATATTGCATGGACTTTTGTTGGTCCAGATGATGCTCTGGCAGCAGGTATCGTTGATGATTTTGAACAGGCTGGGCTAAAGGCATTTGGTCCGAGTCGTCTCGCCGCGGAGCTAGAGTGGTCAAAAGAATTTGCTAAGCAAATCATGGTCAAATACGGCATTCCAACAGCAGCCTTTGGCACATTTTCCAACTTCGAAGAAGCCAAAGCCTACATCGAAGAGCAGGGTGCACCAATCGTGGTCAAGGCGGACGGCTTGGCACTGGGCAAGGGTGTAGTCGTGGCGGAAACCGTCGAGCAGGCGGTCGAAGCGGCACGGGAGATGCTCTTGGACAACAAGTTCGGTGACTCAGGTGCCCGCGTAGTCATCGAGGAGTTCTTGGCGGGTGAGGAGTTCTCCCTCTTTGCTCTGGTCAATGGCGACCAGTTTTACATTCTGCCGACAGCCCAGGACCACAAGCGTGCCTTTGACGGTGACCAAGGTCCCAACACGGGCGGTATGGGGGCTTACGCTCCTGTGCCTCACCTGCCTCAAAGCGTGGTGGACACAGCGGTTGACACCATTGTCAAGCCTATTCTTGCGGGCATGATTGCTGAAGAGCGACCTTATCTTGGCGTGCTCTATGCTGGTTTGATTCTGACCGACCAAGGTCCCAAGGTCATCGAGTTCAACGCCCGTTTTGGCGACCCAGAAACCCAGATTATCCTGCCTCGCCTGACCTCTGACTTTGCTCAGAACATCGATGACATCCTCCACAAACGCCCGACACAGCTGACTTGGCTGGATAGCGGTGTGACGCTGGGCGTGGTTGTGGCCTCAAACGGCTATCCTTTGGACTACGAAAAAGGTGTAGAGTTGCCAGCGAAGACTGAAGGCGACATCACGACCTACTATGCAGGGACTCGTTTTGCTGAAAATAGCAGAGCACTGCTCTCAAACGGCGGTCGGGTCTATATGTTAGTCACCACAGCAGACACCGTCCAAGAAGCCCAGGAAAAAATTTACTCGGAGCTGAAGAAACAAGATACGACAGGCCTCTTTTATCGGACAGATATTGGAGGAAAAGCAATTGGAAAATAAGCAGACCTGTGTCTTAGTCAGTGCCTGCTTGCTTGGAGAAAATTGCAAGTACAACGGCGGAAATAATTACAATCAAGCAGTTGTTGATGCTGTATCGGATAAGCAAGTTCTATCGGTTTGTCCAGAGGTTGCAGGCGGCCTTCCCACTCCAAGAGAGCCAGTCGAAATTGTGGACGGAAGTGTACGAGATGTGAGCGGAACATCTTATGACAAAGCATTTCAACAAGGCATTGCTAGAACGCTTGAAAGACTAGAAGGACAAGAGATAGAAATGGCCATTCTACAATCTAGAAGTCCGTCCTGTGGTGTCAAGCAGGTTTACGACGGCACCTTTTCAGGACAAAAAGTTGCAGGTAGCGGTTTATTTGCCCAAGCCTTGAAAGAAAGAGGCTATCAGGTAGTAGATGCAGAAGATATAAACGAGGTAACATCATGAAACCAATCATTTCCATCATCATGGGTTCTAGTTCCGACTGGAAAACCATGAAAAAAGCAGCCGATGTGCTGGACAAATTTGGCCTAGCCTATGAAAAGAAAGTGGTCTCTGCCCACCGCACCCCAGACCTCATGTTCCGTCACGCCGAGGAAGCGCGTGGCCGTGGCATCAAGGTTATTATCGCAGGAGCGGGCGGTGCGGCTCATTTGCCAGGTATGGTAGCAGCTAAGACAACCCTGCCTGTCATCGGTGTCCCAGTCCAATCCCGTGCCCTCAGCGGAGTGGATTCGCTCTATTCTATCGTGCAAATGCCGGGTGGTGTCCCTGTTGCGACTATGGCAATCGGTGAAGCAGGTGCCACCAACGCAGCCCTGACAGCTCTCCGCATTCTCTCCATTGAAGACCAAACCATTGCAGCTCAGCTGGCAGATTTTGCCAAGGAACAGGAAAAAATTGCGGAGGCGATGACAGATGACCTCATCTAAGACAATCGGAATTATCGGCGGCGGTCAGCTGGGTCAGATGATGGCTATTTCCGCTATTTACATGGGCCACAAGGTCATCACGCTAGATCCTGCAGCGGACTGTCCAGCTTCCAAGGTGAGCGAGGTTATCGTCGCTCCCTATCACGATGTGGCGGCCCTCAAACAGCTGGCGGAGCGGTGCCATGTCCTGACCTATGAGTTTGAAAATGTCGATGCCGACGGACTGGACGCGGTCATCAAGGACGGCCAGCTCCCTCAGGGAACAGACCTCCTTCGCATTTCCCAGAACCGCATTTTTGAGAAGGATTTTTTAGCAAAAAAAGCTGGCGTGCAAGTCGCCCCCTACAAAGTCGTCACATCTAGCCTAGACCTAGAAGGATTAGACCTCAGCAAAAACTACGTTTTGAAGACAGCCACTGGGGGCTATGATGGACATGGCCAGAAGGTCATTCGAGAAGAGGCGGACTTGGTAGAGGCTAGTCAGTTAGCTAACTCTGCCGAGTGTGTTTTGGAAGAATTTGTGAATTTCGACCTGGAAATCTCCGTCCTTGTGTCTGGCAATGGTTCCGACTACACCGTCTTTCCTGTGCAGGAAAATATCCACCGCAATAATATTCTTTACAAGACCATTGTGCCTGCCCGTATTTCAGATCAACTAGCTGAAAAAGCCAAAACCATGGCCCTGCAAATTGCAGATAAGCTCCATTTGGCAGGCACCCTCTGCGTTGAAATGTTTGTGGCAGGACAGGATATTCTGGTCAACGAAATCGCTCCTCGCCCACATAATTCAGGACATTATTCTATCGAAGCCTGTGATTTTTCACAGTTTGACACCCATATCCGAGGTATTTTAGGGCTGTCTTTGCCTCCTATCCGTCTGCTTTCTCCAGCAGTTATGATTAACGTTCTCGGACAAGACATGGAAGCAGCCCAAACCTTTCTTAAAGAAAACCCTACCGCCCATCCCCACTTTTATGGTAAACTAGAAGCGAAGCACAATCGCAAGATGGGACACGTGACGGTGTTGGGGGAAGATGTTGAAGTGGAGTTGTAGGAGGATGAGTTTTGACGAGATTATATATTATTGGTAATGGTTTTGATAGAGCTCATAACCTATCAACCGACTATAAAGAACATTTACGAAAAATACTCCAAGAAACTAATGAAGAACTCTATGACTTAGTAAATAATCTATTTTTTCAAAATGATATTGATATGTGGTCAGAGTTTGAGCAGAGGATAGGTGTTATTGATGATGCTTTCTTTAGTTCATTAGTAACAACAGCATCAGATAAATTACAAGAGTTTTTTGCTAATAATTCAGATCCATATGCATATGGTTATTCGATAGATGATGAAAATTATGGGAATACATTTACTGAGGTAGATAACGCAATTTACCAAGCTTCATCTGAGAAACCAGATATTGCTGATAGCTTTCCTTTAAATGATTTCTCCTGTATTCCAGAATTTTTGAGAGAGGGAATGGATGCAATGATAGTGAATGCCAATGAGGAATTAAACTCACCTGGTGTTTCGGTTATAGGAACATTTTCTCCCAATTCTTTTTTCTTAACATTTAACTATACTCAGACATTGGAACGTTTATATGGACTAAGTGACCAAATCATACTACATATTCATGGAGATGATGACAAAATTTGGGGTAATCAAGAAAAAGCAATTACGAATACTGAAGAAATTGAAATTAATATAAATTGCACCAATTGTTATTATGAGAGTGATACCGGCAAGGAATGGGATAGTGTAACTGAAGAATATTATCAATATCCAAGTAATTTATCGGAATTCGGTGCTGCAGTGAATTATAGTGAAGATGAAATAGAAGAAAGTATAATTGCTGTAAGGTCAAAAATAGAACAAATGAATGGAGAGTTAATAAAAGAACATCAGATTACACAATTAGAAAGTTTTCTTACCCAAATACCAAGAGTAGAGGAGATAATTGTTCTTGGTGTTTCAATTGGAGAGGTAGATGTTCCATATTTTGAACTTCTCAATAAACTTTATACAGATGCTAAATGGTATGTGTCATATTATTCACAGGGAGATTTAGTTTGTGATAATATTAAAAAACTATCATTTCAAGTAGAGTTAAAGGAATTTAGAATGCTATTTAATTAGATAGTAAGCATAGGTAGCGTTAATTAAATTTAAAAATAGGAGAAATTGAATGATCAATCGTTATTCCCGCCCAGAGATGGCGGCTATTTGGAGTGAAGAGAACAAGTACAAGGCTTGGTTGGAGGTTGAAATCCTCGCAGATGAGGCTTGGGCTGAGTTGGGTGAGATTCCCAAGGAAGATGTGGCCTTGATTCGTGAGAAGGCGACTTTTGACATCGACCGCATTTTAGAGATTGAAGAGGAAACCCGTCACGATGTGGTGGCTTTCACGCGTGCGGTTTCGGAAAGTCTTGGGGAGGAACGCAAGTGGGTCCACTACGGTCTGACATCGACCGACGTGGTGGATACGGCTTACGGCTACCTCTACAAGCAGGCCAACGACATCATCCGTCGTGACCTTGAAAACTTTACCAATATCATCGCTGACAAGGCTCGTGAGCATAAGTACACCATCATGATGGGGCGGACCCACGGTGTCCATGCGGAGCCAACGACCTTCGGTCTTAAATTGGCGACTTGGTATAGCGAAATGAAACGCAACATGGAGCGTTTTGATGTGGCTGCTAAGGGAGTTGAGGCTGGAAAAATTTCAGGTGCGGTTGGGAACTTTGCCAACATTCCTCCATTCGTCGAGGAGTACGTTTGTGGCAAATTAGGTATTCGTCCGCAGGAAATTTCGACCCAGGTCCTTCCTCGTGACCTTCACGCAGAATATTTCTCAGCCCTAGCCTTGATTGCAACGTCTATCGAGCGTATGGCGACAGAAATCCGTGGGCTACAAAAATCTGAACAACGTGAAGTCGAAGAGTATTTCGCCAAAGGCCAAAAAGGCAGCTCTGCTATGCCCCATAAACGCAACCCGATCGGCTCTGAAAACATGACCGGTCTGGCTCGTGTGGTGCGTGGTCACTTGGTGACGGCTTTTGAGAATGTGGCTCTCTGGCACGAACGTGATATTTCCCACTCGTCAGCGGAGCGGATTATCACGCCGGATACGACTATTCTTATCAACTATATGCTCAACCGTTTTGGCAATATCGTCAAGAACTTGACGGTCTTCCCTGAAAATATGAAACGTAATATGGAGTCAACCTTTGGCTTGATTTACAGTCAGCGTGTGATGCTCAGTTTGATTGAAAAAGGCATGACCCGTGAGGAAGCCTATGATTTGGTGCAACCAAAAACTGCGCAGTCATGGGACAATCAGGTGGACTTCAAGCCCCTTCTCGAAGCGGATGAGCGTGTGACTGCCAAACTTAGCCAGGAAGAAATCGATGAACTCTTCAACCCAGACTACTATGCTAAGCGGGTGGATGACATCTTTGAACGACTTGGATTATAAACATTCGGGACAACCAGCAAATGTTGGTTGTTTTTTGATAAAATTGACAAAAAATCCTTGACTCATCCCTAGGGGAATGGTGTATGCTAGGACTATCAAAACAGATGGAGGTTGCTTATGCAGGTCAAAGATGTGGAGAAGTTGACAGGCTTGTCAACCAAGGCTATACGCTTGTATGAGGAAAAGGGCTTGATTGAAGTGGCGAGAAATCCGCTCAACGATTACCGTAATTATTCAGAGGAAAATGTACGTCAGCTTCGCTTGATTAAGTTGCTCCGCTATTTTGAGTTTTCCCTAGCAGAGATTACGGCCCTCCTAGCCTTGCCAGAGGAGGATTTGCAGTCAGCCTTGCGTGAGAAAAAGCAGGGAATCAGCCAGCAAGCAGAAGAATTGACAGACAAGGTTGATTTGCTGGACCAGGTGGTCAGAGATTTGGGCAAGAAAGAGGATTGGTTGGAAGAAGCACAGGAATCCATTGCCTTTGTGGAAAGTGGTGAATTTCAAGACTTCAAACAAGATTTAGAAGATGCCTTGCTACCAAGTATTTGGATGACTCTTTTGCAGACCTTGATGCTATCAGGTCCGATTCTCTGGCTGTTTACCCGAATCCAACAAGGTCGTCAGGAAAATCTTTTCCTATTAGCAGTGGTGTCCCTATTGGCCACCATTTGGATCACGCTTCTCTGGCGAGACTACCTCGTGACCTGGTGGAAACATCGAGACAAGATCCGCCAGAAAAACCGCAGTCAGGCCTGGTGGATTCCGATAGGTCTCATCTCCCTCGTAGGTGGGATTGCCTACTTTGTTCTTGTCGGCTGGTTGACCGAAAGATTTTTCCTACCAAGCGATTGGCTCTTCTATGAGTATTCGACTGGTCTGGGTAAGGTTGCTATATTTTTTATCATGGCTTTTCTCGTTTTTCTTTTGGGAAAACTGGCGAGGCTGGTGAAGTTATCTTGGAAATATGGCTTGGGTCTGGCAGGTTCTTGTATCCTATTGACCGCTCTGCTGATTTCTACCACAACAGCCGTGACCAAAGACCAGATTATCGACATCAATCTGCTGGCTCCATCCAAGGACTATCTTTACAGTGATGTCAAGTCTGTCTGGACAGGCTTTGGGACCAAGCTAGTGACAGTGAACAGGGCTGAAAAGCAAGGGGAATTTAGCTATCAAATTCAACTGGATGGGAAAAAGATTGTGTTTATGCAACCAGCTGTTAATCAGAACTTGATCCCTGACGATACCTATATCGAGTTAGAGGAGTTTGATCGGCAGTTGATGAGCCTGGAAATTCCCAAAGAAAGTTCAACAGAAGGCAGTCAGTACAACGATTTAGATTCGCACTATCTAAAACGATTTTTGCGAATAGTGGAAAATAAATAAAATGAATTCTGTTTTAGTTTCCCTTAAGTTTGGCGCGCTATACTCTATTCAAGCTAGAAATAGCTAACTTCCTTTTCACCTAAAGGTGTCCCTAGCTCTAAGTCGCAAGCGACAAGAGCTAGGTATCATATAATCTCCTGGAAATACTGGACTCATTGAGTCTGGTATTTTCTTTTTATGCTATAATGGTTTCATGACTAGAATTTTAGACATGGAACAAATGCAGGACGAAGAGTACGTTGAGCGTACCCTGCGTCCACAGAAATTAAATGAATACATCGGTCAGGACAAGGTCAAGGACCAGCTCAAAATCTTTATCGCGGCGGCCAAGCTCCGTGATGAAGCCTTGGACCATACCCTTCTGTTTGGTCCTCCGGGTCTGGGTAAGACAACCATGGCCTTTGTCATCGCCAACGAACTGGGCGTTAATATCAAGCAGACCAGTGGGCCAGTTATTGAAAAAGCAGGTGACTTGGTGGCCCTTCTCAATGACCTGGAGCCTGGCGACGTCCTCTTTATCGATGAAATCCACCGTATGCCCATGGCGGTCGAGGAAATTCTCTACTCAGCCATGGAAGACTTCTACATCGACATCATGATTGGGGCTGGGGAGGCCAGCCGCTCCGTGCATTTGGAGTTGCCGCCTTTTACCCTGATTGGAGCGACCACTCGTGCGGGGATGCTATCCAATCCTCTGCGGGCCCGTTTTGGTATCACTGGTCACATGGAATACTACGAACTGGCTGATTTGACGGAGATTGTCGAGCGGACAGCGGACATCTTTGACATGGAGATTACCCATGAAGCAGCGATCGAGCTGGCCCGTCGTTCTCGTGGAACCCCACGTATCGCCAACCGCCTGCTCAAGCGGGTGCGGGATTTCGCACAGATTATGGGGGACGGCCTGATTGACGATAGCATTACGGACAAGGCTCTGACTATGCTGGATGTGGACCGTGAGGGGCTGGATTATGTGGATCAGAAGATTCTCCGCACTATGATTGAGATGTATGGCGGCGGTCCTGTCGGCCTCAACACCCTGTCGGTCAATATTGCCGAGGAGCGTGAGACGGTGGAGGACATGTACGAACCCTACCTGATTCAGCAGGGCTTCCTTATGCGGACACGGACGGGGAGGGTTGCGACAGCCAAGGCCTACGAGCACTTGGGTTATCCCTATACGGAAAAATAATGGCAGAGCAGATGAGAAAGCTATGATTGCATTTCGAGTTTGGTCTAGACTAGGAATGGAGATAAGATGAAACCGACATTTATTTGGGATTTGGATGGAACGCTCTTGGATTCTTATGAGGCGATATTGGCTGGAATTCAAGAAACCTATGAACAATACAAACTTCCTTTTGACCGTGAGGAAGTCAAACAATTTATACTGCTCTATTCTGTCAAGGATTTGCTGGTGCGTGATGCAGACAGATACGGTCTGGATAGTGATGAACTCAATCGCGTGCGTGCGACTTCCTTGAAGGAGAAAAATACGCAGATTCCCTTGATGGCTGGTGCGCGTGAAATTCTGGACTGGACAGCAGAGAAAGGAATTCAAAATTTCGTTTATACACACAAGAGTGACAATGCTTTTCAGGTGTTGGAGGATTTGGGCGTCCGTCACCATTTCACAGAAATCTTGACCAGCGATTCTGGTTTTGCTCGTAAGCCTAGTCCAGAAGCTCTGCTATTTCTCATCGAAAAATACGGACTGGACAAAGAAAATACCTACTATATCGGGGATCGTATGCTCGATGTAGAAACGGCTGTCAACGCAGGGATACATAGTATCAACCTGCAAATTGATGGTTTGGATAAAAATTGGAAGATTGAACATTTGGTGGATATTAAGAAAAAGTTTGAAGTATAGATATAGTTTAAAACTATTGCAAGTCATGAAAATATTCAATTAGTCATCTATAGCTAATTTTGATACACTAGGGATGTGAAATAAAAATAGCGAGGTGAGTTATGAACGATAAAGAATTTGGACAACGTGTACGTCAACTTCGAGAAACCGCTAGTCTGACACGTGAACAGTTTTGCGATGACGAACTTGAGCTCTCCGTCCGCCAATTAACCCGTATCGAAGCAGGTACTTCTAAGCCGACTTTTTCAAAAATCCAATATATCGCAACCCGCTTAGGCAAGGGGCTCTACGAGCTTATGCCAGATTATGTGTCCTTGCCAGAAAGATACTCCAAGTTGAAATTTGATGTTCTCCGTACACCGACTTATGGAAACGAGGAATTAGTTGAAAAACGTGATGCTATCATGACGGAAATCTATGATGACTATTATGATGACTTGCCTGAGGAGGAGAAAATAGCGATTGATGCCATTCAATCCCGAATTGACACCTTAGAGTCAGGGACAGCAGGCTTCGGGAAAGAGATACTGGAAGATTACTTTGAACAAATTTTTCGAAAACAAAAGTACGAAGTGAATGATTTACTGATTATTAGGCTCCAGCTTGAATACGTTAGATTGTCCAGTAGTGACTCAGAAATATTTAAACAGTTTTTGATAATTATAGAACATTTACATGGACAAATTGATATTATCAGTTCGAGTGATCTATTTGTTTTACGAGACACATTGTTATCTTGTGTAAATATTTTGGGAGGCAAAAAGTACTATGAACCAATACCAAAAATATTCGACACTGTAGATAAAATTATACAGTCAACGCAAGATTTTCAGAAAAAGCCTATTGTTAGTGTGTTGAAATGGAAGTACGCACTTTTTGTAAATAAGGATAGAGGTGAGGCTGAAAAACATTACCTAGATGCGATGCTATTTGCAAAATTGATAGAAAACAGAGAGTTAGAACAGAAGATTGAAGAAGATTGGAAAGTTGACAATCAATAAAGTGACATTTTTGTCCTGTTGAAGGACAGAAAAAACTATTATACTAAACTCATAAAGATTAAAGGAGATTAGTGATATGTTTAACTTTTTGAAATTTTTTGGTCGTCTTGGTGGTAACTGGGGGACTTGGGTTGAAGAATAATATTATCAAAAGCCAACATCTGTTAGGCTTTTTTGCTATACTAGACAATATATAGGAGGTGGCTATGTTAGAAAATTGGTTAAACACCAAACAAGGTCAGGTATTTCATTACAAGATGGAAAAGATAGAGTATGCCCTGGAACTGCTGGGCAGTCCCCAGTTTGCTGTTCCAGTCATTCATGTGGCTGGAACCAATGGCAAGGGGTCGACCATTGCTTTTTTGCGTCAGCTATTTCAGGCCCATGGCTTGCGTGTCGGTAGTTTTGTATCTCCCCACATGGTGAGCGTGCACGACAGGATTTGTATTGACAGTCAGCCCATCTCCGACCACGATTTTCAGCACTATTTACAGAAAGTCTACGACTTGGAGCAGGAAGTTGCCGCACGCTATGAGCCTTTCCGCTATTTTGAGGTCATGGTACTCATTATGTTCCTCTATTTCAAGGACCAACAGCCTGATTTGGCACTAGTAGAGGTGGGTATCGGCGGACTTTTGGATACGACCAACGTCGTGGCACCAACCCTAAGCCTTATCACCTCCATCGGCATGGACCATCAAGATTTACTAGGATCGACTTTAGGGGAAATAGCAGAGCAGAAAGCAGGGATTATCAAGGAAAACGTGCCTGTCGTCCTTGGACCACTTTCTTCAGAAACCACAGTCATCTGTCGCCGAATTGCCCTTGAAAAACAAGCTCCAGTCTACCAATTTGGTCAGGAATTCACATATAAAGCAGGACAGTTCAGCAATGCGGACTTGGAACTGTCAGAATTGGTTCTAGGCTTGGCTGGTCAGCACCAAGAAGAAAATGCGGCCGTTGCCTTGCAAACTTTTTTGCTTTATATGGCAAGAATTCAACAAGCGATTTTTCCTCAGGTCATCAAAAATGCCCTTGCTCAAACCAGCTGGGCTGGTCGTTTGGAATTGGTCGTTCAAAAGCCAAAAATCTATTTGGACGGTGCTCATAATGTTCCTGCTATCGAACGCTTGATTGACTTTATTCAGGAGCAAGACGAACCTGTCACTATTCTCTTTTCTGCCCTTCGACGCAAGGATTTTCAAGAAATGCTTGGATTATTGGAAGAAAAGTTACCGCATACTCCCCTTGTATTAACCAGCTTTGCCTATGATGGTGCCTTGTCGGAGGAAAATCGTCAAGGTCGAGAATATGTTGAAAATTACCAGCAATTTATAGAAGACTGGCAATCGGCTGGACAAGGTATACTGATTATTACTGGTTCCCTTTACTTTATCTCAGAAGTACGTCAGATTTTTAAAAAATGAGTAGTTTTTTCGAATAAATAGGTATGACACATGCAGAAAAAGTAGCCTTTTTAAAAGAATTCCAAGAGAACAAACGCCATACCTTTCGACAATTGGAGCATTTTGCGAAAATTTCTAGAACTCCCGATAGGAAATGACATCGGGAGTGCTTTTTGATATAATAAAAAAAGTACATTCAAGGAGGAGAACATGACAGAATTAGATGCAGTTGCTCGTGAAGTATCTCATCAACCTCGGCGCCGTCGAAGAGCAAGGCGTTCGCAGGGTTATCAGCTGAGTGAAGATTTTAAGGCCAGGATGCCCAAAACAAAGATTTGGCCGGCTCTCGTTTGGAGTTTAGTACTGAGCCTTGTGAGCGTAGCCAATCCTTTTCTAACCTTTTTAGCGACGAATGAGCAGACACAGCATTTGTATGCCGGAATGGCTATGATGGCTGGTCAGAATCCCTACGGAGATTTCTTCGCAACAAACGGCGTTTTATATTACTTACTAGCCTGGTTAGGTCATATTGATGGAGGATTTATTGTATTTGATTTTCTCCAAATGATTGCGCTGTTTATCGCAGGAGTTTATTTCTATAAAATCATGGTCTATTTTAGTCAGTCAGAACGATTGGCGACTAGTTCAAGTCATTGGTTTTATATTTTTATTGCTTCTTTAGGATTTGGTGGCTTATATGCAGAAATCTTTGCGCTTCCCTTTGTTTTGGCAAGTCTTTGGTTCCTAGTCCGATATTTTGCAAATGCTGTGGGTGATGAGGCCTTTATCCTGTATGGAATTGAGGCAGCCTTGGCCTTTCTGATTTATCCAAAGAGCCTGTTATTATGGTTGCTAGCTGGTTTCGTATTGTTTGTTTTTAACACGCAACAACGACAAATGGCTCGTGGGCTCTATCAACTATTGGCAAGTATATTTGGTCTTTTATTAGTCTTGTATCTAGTTGGCTACTATGCCTTTGAAGCGCAGATACTTGGTACAGCCATTCAGCAAACCTTTCTTTACAATTTAAACTTAGGCTTCCAGTATGCAGGTTTGTATGTGACACTGGCAGTTGTAGCTGGGTTTTTGTTGCTATCTGGTTTTTTCAAGGGATTTATCCAGACGGTATCTTCCTTCGGTCAAGGTCGGTATACTCATATCAAGGTTCTAATCCTGCTCGTTTTTGTAGCTCAGCTGGTGTTTATCATTGGAACCCCAAATGGTCATTATAGCCAACTGCTTAGTCTATTGCCTTATGGTTTTGTGATGACTGTTCTTCATTTGGGTGCTGATTTAGAAGCTGAGGAACGAGGCTATCTCAGTCGTCACTTTTTCCTGCCTCTTGTCATAGCTTTTGGAATGGTCGCACAACCAGCCTATACTTATTTTGTAGAGGGGGATTTGGTCACGGATCGTGCAAGCATTGCTAGTTATGTTGGGCAAGAAACGACTAAGACGGATAAGATTTACGTTTGGGATAATAGCGCTAGTATCTATCTGGATAGCCAGCGTCTGTCATCCGCCACCATTATCTCAGCGGAGCCTTATCTGACTACGACTGGTAATCAAAATAGCTTGCTATATGACCTCAATAAAAATGAGGCAAGTCTGGTGATTGTTAATAAGAACATCCCACTATTAGATGATGTAAAAGCAAATTTAGAGCTGCAGTATAAACCTGTCAAAACGACCGATTACTTTATTGTCTATCAAAAGAATGAATGATTGCTCAGGCAGTCATTTTTTCATGGACTTAGAAACAAAGGGATGTGTGGTATAATGGAGGAATAAGTAAACGGGAAAAGAATGTCTAAAGGAATGTAGGAAAAGATATGTCACAAATTATCGAATTGCCAGAAATTTTAGCCAACCAGATTGCAGCAGGTGAGGTGATTGAGCGACCGGCCAGTGTGGTTAAGGAGTTGGTGGAGAACTCGATTGATGCAGGCGCCAGCCAGATAGAAATTCGTATCGAAGAAGCTGGGCTAAAAACTATTCAAATTACGGACAACGGCGAAGGTATTGCCCCTGACCAAGTAGCTTTGGCTTTGCGTCGTCATGCCACCAGTAAGATAAAAAATCAGGCAGACCTGTTCCGCATTCGGACCTTGGGTTTCCGCGGTGAAGCCCTGCCCTCCATCGCCTCTGTCAGTCAAATGGTGATTGAAACGGCTACAGCCAACCATGCCCACGGCTTGCGTCTGGTTTCCAAGGGTGGAGTGGTTGAGTTAGAGGAGCCGATTAGTCGACCAGTTGGTACCCAGATGACAGTTTCAGATTTGTTCTACAACACCCCTGCCCGTCTTAAGTATGTTCGCAGTCAGCAGGCTGAACTATCGCATATTGCTGATATTATCAACAGGCTGAGCCTGGCCCATCCTGAAATCGCCTTTAGCCTGGTCAACGAAGGGCGAGAATTGATGCGTACGGCAGGAACGGGCAAGCTTCGTCAAGCTATTTCAGGGATTTACGGTATCGCGTCCGCCAAAAAAATGGTGGAAATTGAGGCTGAGGACTTGGATTTTCAGGTTTCTGGCTATGTTTCCTTGCCAGAATTGACCCGTGCCAACCGCAACTACATTTCCATTTTCATCAATGGACGTTATATCAAGAACTTTCTGCTCAACCGTGCCATTTTGGAAGGTTACGGTAGTAAGCTCATGGTAGGGCGTTTTCCGCTGGCGGTGATTTCTATTGAGATTGACCCCTATCTGGCCGATGTCAATGTCCACCCGACCAAGCAAGAAGTCCGCATTTCCAAGGAAAAGGAACTCATGAGCCTGATCCGTGAAGCTATTATCAAGGCACTCAAGGAACAGGACCTTATTCCTGATGCCCTGGAAAATCTGGCCCAGTCTAGTACGCGTACCAAGGTCAAAGCAGAGCAGGTCACCTTGCCACTCAAGGAAAGCAAGCTCTACTATGACACTGTTAAGCAGGATTTTTTCCTCAAACCAGAGGTGGTTTCAGAAGACATCAAGCCTTTGGAGGAAGACAAGAACCTGACAGAGATGACAAGTCAAGTTGACAAGTCTGTCACTATCAAGTTTGCCCAACGGCAGACAGAAATTACTGATGACCTTGACCACCCAAATCTAACTAGTAAGGAACTTGCTAAGGTGGCAGACAAACTAGACCAAGAAGAAACCTCAACCTTTCCAGAATTGGAATATTTTGGACAGATGCACGGAACCTATCTTTTTGCACAGGGGAAAACAGGGCTTTATATCATCGACCAGCACGCTGCACAGGAGCGGGTCAAATACGAATATTATCGTGAGAAAATTGGTCAGGTAGATAACTCCGCCCAGCAACTCTTGGTGCCTTATATCTTTGAATTCCCTCAAAATGATGCCCTCAATCTTGCGCATAAAATGGATGCCCTCCGTCAAGTTGGTGTCAACTTGGAAGAGTACGGTGTCAACCAATTCATCTTACGTGAGCACCCTATCTGGATGAAGGAAGAGGAGATTGAGGCTGGTATTTACGAGATGTGTGATATGCTACTTCTAACAGACCAGGTGTCCATCAAGCAGTATCGGGCAGAGTTGGCTATTATGATGTCCTGCAAGCGTTCGATTAAGGCCAATCATGCTTTGGATGATTATTCGGCGCGTGATTTATTGAGACAATTGTCTTACTGCCAAAATCCCTATAACTGCCCGCACGGCCGACCAGTTTTGGTGCATTTTAGCAAATCGGATATGGAAAAAATGTTTAGACGCATTCAGGAAAATCACACGAGTTTACGTGAGTTGGGGAAGTATTAAGGATTTTAACACCCCTGTAAAAGCATTTGGACTAGCTATTTTTACCGCCAGCTTGTAAAGTAAAGGAGGAAACATGACCAATCTTGGACAGCTCATTCACATGGAGCGAACAAAACGACAGGAATCGCAAGAAACCTTGGCAAAAGCAATCGGAGTGTCACGGCAAACAGTCTTAAACTGGGAAAAAGGTCGCACCTTACCTGATAGTGCCAGTCTAGTCGGTATTGCTCAACGTTATCATCTCTCTTTTGACCAGTTAATTGGCTTACAAGTTAAGGCTAAGAAAAGGCGGGTCTGGATAAATTACCTGCTTCTCCTAATCCTATTCGGTCTAGGTATCTTTGTCGGTGGCAATGCCACTCTCTTGCTTCCCTTCCTCATCGTTTTTCTCCTCATCGGTTTCATTATCCAAGAATTCATGTTGACCAAATCTTTATAAAGCGAGGTCATCGTATGGTCCGAAATGATAGACTATTTATTGCATTTATTGTTCTTGGTGTGCTCAATCTGCTGGTCAAGCTTCACCGTTATTTAGGATTTAGTCCGACTCATAGTCTTTACTACCAGCTTGCTAGTTTTATCTTGCTATTTGCACTTGGTATGTACCACTATAGAGAGTTGCTTTGGACTGATTTTAGAAAAATGTGGAGCTGGAAACTGCTTTATCAATTCCCTTTGTTTTATCTTGCAGACTTTTCGGTCATGTATGGAGGAAGTTTTCTCCAATACTTGATAGTGAAATCATTCCATATTTCAGAAGGTATAGGCAATGTCACAGCAGTTAATAAGATAAACCAAATCGTCTCACTTCCAATCTTTTTGCTAATAGTGGGCATCATCGGTCCGATTGTTGAAGAACTTTTTTATCGAAGATTTTTACAGGATGGTCTGAAAAATATTTTAAATCCATGGTTTGCTATTGTCTTGCAAGGTCTCATTTTTGGCTTAGGGCATGCTAAATCTCTGGATAGTTCAGAAATTATCAACACGATTCCCCAGATTTGTTCGGGTATTTACCTGGGTTATCTCTATCACAGAGCAGGCAATCTTTGTTATCCGATGCTCGTTCATTGTGTAGGCAACCTATCCGTCGGATATTGAAACCTAGCTTCGCTATCAATAGCGAGGCTTTTTATGGTACAATGGAAAGACATAAATTATCACCGATAAAGGAAGTATATGTACGACTATATCAAAGGAATGTTAACAAAAATTACTGCAAAGTATATTGTGGTAGAAACGCACGGAGTTGGCTATCTCTTGCAGGTGGCTAACCCCTATGCTTACTCTGGGAAGGTCCAGCAAGAAGTAACGGTCTATACCCATCAAGTTATTCGCGAAGATGCCCATCTGCTCTACGGATTTGCGACAGAGGCTGAAAAATCTGTATTCCTCAGTCTGATTTCGGTATCAGGTATTGGACCAACAACGGCTTTGGCAATTATTGCTGTTGATGATAATGACGGTCTGGTGCGGGCTATTGAGCAAAAAAATATTTCTTATCTAACCAAGTTTCCAAAGATTGGCAAGAAAACAGCCCAGCAGATGATTTTGGACTTGGAAGGCAAGTTTGTCATGAGCGAAGAAACAGGTCCTGTTCAACAAGTAGCACCCTCCAGTGAAAATATCGCCCTCGATGAAGCCATGGAAGCTATGGAAGCACTCGGTTACCGCCCAGCCGAACTCAAGAAAATCAAGAAATTCTTCGAAGGTACCAACGATACCGCAGAAAATTACATCAAATCAGCCCTTAAAATGTTGATGAAGTAACGTACCAGTATGATGGTTGCTGAAGCAACTCATCATACTACGGCAATCGCTATTTGCGACTTGCCTAGGTACCTTACTAATTCGCCACAAAAATAATGTCGATTTTTGCGGCTCATGTCGTGTCCAGATACAAAGGACGTAAAGGACAAAGAGAAAATAGACGGCCGAACAGAAATTTTATCAGATGTCAATTGCGTCATTTTGTGAAGTTTAGAAATCTGATAATTTTTTTCTCACAGTCCTTAGTCTGTGTTTAGCTATTTTTTCAAAAATGTATCTAGATATGCGTTCTAAAAAGGAGTTTCTATGTCCCGTTGTTCTTGGGTCAATCTCAACAATCCCCTCTATATAGCCTATCACGATCAAGAATGGGGGCGCCCTTTGCATGATGAGCAGGCTCTGTTTGAGTTGCTTTGCCTGGAATCCTACCAAGCAGGACTTTCCTGGGAAATTGTTCTCAATAAACGTCAGGCTTTTTGCTCCGCCTTTTTCGACTACGATGTCCAAAAGGTCGCAACCATGACGGATAGCCAGTTAGATAACCTTCTAGCCAATCCAGACATCATTCGCCACAAGGCAAAGTTGTACTCTACCCGTGCCAATGCTCAGGCTTTTCTTCGAGTACAAGAGGAGTTTGGTAGTTTTGACCACTACCTTTGGTCTTGGGTTGACTTTTCACCTCTTGACAACCCTATTAAGTCCTTTCGAGAGCTACCGACCAAAAGTGAACTATCAGAAAAATTGTCCAAAGATTTGAGGAAACGTGGCTTCAAATTTGTAGGTCCAGTTTGTGTTTATTCCTATTTACAGGCGGCGGGTCTTTTAAACGAACATGAAGAAACTTGTGATTTTCGAAATCCATTACGAACTAATTAGATGAGCGAGCAATCGCACCCTAGACAGAGGAGGCATATGAAAGCAGAACTAATTGCCGTCGGGACGGAGATTTTAACAGGACAAATCGTTAATACCAATGCCCAGTTTCTTTCGGAGAAATGTGCAGAGCTGGGAATTGATGTTTACTTCCACACAGCTGTTGGAGATAATGAACAGAGGCTTTTGTCTGTACTGGAGGTAGCCAGCAAGCGTAGTGAGCTAGTCATTCTCTGTGGAGGATTGGGTCCAACAGAAGATGACTTGACTAAGCAGACTTTGGCAACCTTCTTAGGTAGAAAATTGGTCTTTGATGAAAAAGCTATGGCAAAATTAGACCGCTTCTTTGCCAGCCGACCAGGTCGTGTCCGCACGCCCAACAATGAGCGCCAAGCACAAATCGTTGAGGGAAGCCAGGCTTTGCAAAATCCAGCTGGTTTGGCAGTAGGAGGCTTGATTGAGCAAGCTGGAGTGACCTATGTTGTCTTACCTGGTCCTCCAAGTGAACTTAGAGCCATGTTTACAGAAAGTTTACAACCTTTGCTTAACCAGTCAAGTCAGCAACTCTATTCTCGTGTTCTACGCTTTTTTGGTATTGGCGAAAGTCAGTTGGTGACGATTTTAGCTGATTTGATTGACAAACAAACTGACCCAACTCTTGCCCCCTATGCCAAGGTTGGTGAAGTGACCTTGCGCTTGTCCACCAAAGCAAACAGTCAAGAAGAAGCAGATTTTCGTCTGAATCAGTTGGAAGAAGACATCTTACAACGTGATAAACTGAGAGAATATTTCTATGCTTACGGTGAGGAAAATAGTCTAGTACAGACAGTAGCAGAGCGATTGGTGGAAAAGAATAAAAGCATAGCCATCGTCGAACAGGGAACAGGCGGACTTTTACAGTCAGAAGTCAGTTTGGCTTTGGCTGGGCAACCTTATTTTAGCGGTGGAAAAGTCATAGGTCAGTTAGGTACAGAATCGGGCAGGTGCTCAGAAGAGGTTGATAGCATTCGTGAGGAGCTACAGGCTGATTTGGGACTGGCTGTGTCGGTACTTATTAAGCCTGAGTCGACAGAGGATAACGTTCTTGCAAAGGTATATCTATCCTTGGCTGACACCTCTGGCATTTCCCAAAAAGAGGTTGACTTGGGTGGCTACTCCTGGCAACACATCCGCCAATTAGCTTGCTTGCAAGCCTTAGATTTTGTACGAAACACTTTGTGAAAGAAAAGAATTTTGCTATAATAGTTTGATTAAGAAAAGAGGAGAACAGCATTGGCTAAAAAACCTGCTAAAAAATTAGAAGAAATTACAAAGAAATTTGGAGATGAGCGTAAAAAGGCGCTCGACGATGCCCTTAAAGCTATTGAAAAAGATTTTGGTAAGGGTGCGGTGATGCGCTTGGGAGAGCGTGCTGAACAGAAAGTTCAGGTGATGAGCTCAGGTAGTCTATCTATCGATATTGCACTAGGTGCAGGTGGCTATCCTAAAGGGCGTATTGTGGAAATTTATGGTCCTGAAAGTTCAGGTAAGACAACCGTTGCTTTGCACGCAGTAGCTCAGGCTCAGAAAGATGGTGGGATCGCTGCCTTTATTGATGCGGAACACGCCTTGGATCCAGCCTATGCAGCGGCTCTTGGTGTAAACATCGATGAGTTGCTCTTGTCACAGCCAGACTCAGGGGAGCAAGGTCTGGAAATTGCTGGTAAGTTGATTGACTCAGGTGCTGTTGACTTGGTTGTTGTGGACTCGGTTGCAGCTCTTGTACCTCGTGCAGAAATTGACGGTGATATCGGCGATAGCCACGTTGGTTTGCAGGCTCGCATGATGAGCCAGGCCATGCGCAAACTTGGTGCTTCTATTAACAAAACCAAGACAGTAGCTATTTTCATTAACCAATTGCGTGAAAAAGTTGGGGTTATGTTTGGTAACCCTGAAACAACGCCTGGTGGACGTGCCCTCAAATTCTACGCTTCTGTTCGTATGGATGTCCGTGGAAATACGCAAATCAAGGGTACTGGTGACCAAAAAGATCAAAACGTTGGTAAGGAAACCAAGGTCAAGATCGTGAAGAACAAGGTAGCCCCTCCCTTTAAAGAGGTTGTTGTTGAAATCATGTATGGTGAAGGAATTTCTCGTACAGGTGAATTGATTGAGATTGGAACCAATCTTGGTTTTATCAAAAAAGCTGGTGCATGGTATTCATATAATGGCGAAAAAATCGGACAAGGCTCTGAGAATGCTAAGAAGTATCTTGTTGAACATCCAGAAGTCTTTGACGAAATTGACCGCAAAATCCGTATTCACTACGGCTTGATTGAAGGTGAGGAAGCACCAGAAGTCGTTACAGAAGAGGCTCCTGTTGCAATCGAAGAGGTTCAAGATGTTATTTTGGACTTGGATGGCGGTATTGAATTAGAAGAATAAAAGCGAAAAAATTTGGGTTATCCAGACTTTTTTCTGATTAAAAAACGAATATTCGCCCCAAAATTTAAAGTTTTTTAAAAATAGGTCTACAGACGGATGGAATTTGTGGTATAATAGTCTATAATGTGCTTACTAAGATGTAGCAAAGGAGTGACTACATGATTAAAATTTATACAGTATCTAGTTGTACTTCTTGTAAGAAAGCAAAGAACTGGTTGAATGCCCATCAATTGTCCTATAACGAACATAACCTAGCTAAAGAGGCAATCACCAAGGAAGAAATTTTAAATATCTTGACCAAGACGGAAAACGGCATTGCAAGTATTGTATCGTCAAAAAATCGCTATGCTAAGAGTTTGGATTTTGATATCGAAGATTTGAGTGTCAATGAAGTGATTGACTTGATTACTTCTAATCCACGTATTTTGAAAAGTCCAATTCTGATTGATGAGAAGCGATTGCAGGTTGGATATAAAGAAGATGACATTCGCGCCTTCTTACCACGAGCGGTTCGCAATGTAGAGAACGCTCAAGCTCGTATGCGAGCAGCCTTATAAGAGTGAGGAAGAACTCTGTTTCAGGGTTCTTTTTACACTTTCTTTGTGCTTGCTCTGGAAATATGATATAATGAAAATGAATAAAAATTGAAAGAAGGTGTAAGTATGGGATTCACAGAAGAAACAGTTCGCTTTCGTCTGGATGACACAGATAAGCAAGAAATTAGTCAAACCTTGACCAGTGTTTATCGTTCATTGGAGGAAAAAGGCTATAATCCAATCAACCAAATCATTGGCTATGTATTAAGTGGGGACCCTGCTTATATTCCTCGCTACAATGATGCCCGCAATCAAATTCGTAAACATGAACGCGATGAAATCATCGAAGAGTTGGTACGCTACTACCTGAAAGGGAATGGGATTGACCTCTAATGAGAATAATGGGATTAGATGTCGGTTCAAAGACTGTTGGCGTAGCCATTTCAGACCCTTTAGGTTTCACAGCTCAAGGCTTGGAAATCATCCCAATTGACGAAGAAAAGGGTGAATTTGGTTTTCAACGTTTAACTGAGTTGGTTGAACAATATAAGGTTGATAAGTTTGTTGTAGGCCTACCTAAGAACATGAATAATACTAGCGGACCTCGTGTGGAAGCTAGTCAAGCCTATGGTAATTTATTGATAGAACGTTATAACCTACCAGTTGATTACCAAGACGAACGGTTAACAACCGTAGCGGCAGAGCGCATGCTGATTGAGCAGGCGGATATCAGTCGCGGAAAACGTAAAAAAGTTATCGACAAATTAGCAGCCCAGCTGATTTTGCAAAATTATTTAGATAGAACATTTTAAAGGAGATACTAATGGCACATCATCATGACCACGACCACGACCACAATCACAATCACGACCACAATCACAATCACGACGAACGTGAATTGATTACTTTGGTAGACGACCAAGGTAATGAAACACTTTTTGAAATTTTATTGACAATTGACGGTCAAGAAGAATTCGGCAAAAACTACGTCCTCTTAATCCCTGCAAGCGCAGAAGAAGATGAGAACGGAGAAGTTGAAATTCAAGCCTACTCATACATTGAAAATGAGAACGGCACAGAAGGCGACCTCCAACCAATTCCAGAAGACGCAACAGCAGAATGGGATATGATTGAAGAAGTCTTCAACAGCTTTATGGAGGAATAAAAAGGTCCAGTGGACCTTTTTATCTTTTGCTTGAAAACAGGAGAGCAAAACTAGGTCCGGGTGGACCTTTTTATCTTTTGCTTGAAAACAGGAGGGCAAAACTAGGTCCAGTGGACCTTTTTATCTTTTGCTTGAAAACAGGAGAGCAAAACTAGGTCCGGGGGACCTTTTTATCTTTTGCTTGAAAACAGGAGAGCAAAACTAGGTCCGGGTGGACCTTTTTATCATGAGTTTGAAAACCAAAGAACGAATTAAGGTCTGGTGAATATTTTGATCTGCTCTCCGTCGTTAGAATGATATTTCTAACGATTTTTTCTTATGGAAGCTCATAAAAATAACACTAAAATCAAAGAAGAATTGGATTTAATAATGGCCAACTTACAATAAAATACAATTGATAAATCATATTTACTAAGTTAGTAGACAAAAATGTCCTGTAGAAAGTTAGCTCTTTTCGATAAACTTAAACCATCAAACAAAGGAGATAGGATGATGGAATTTGAAAAGATGTATGATAGCGTAAAAGGAATTGTTAACAAGGCTCGTAAAGAGTTTTATATCAAACTGTGGGACAGAGATGACTGGGAGCAGGAAGGCATGATAACCTTGTTTGAATTATTGGAGGATCAACCATGGTTGATTGGGGAAAGAGCCCAGTTGTATTGTTATTTCAAGGTTAAATTCAGAAATCGGATTAAGGACTATGTTCGCAGACAGGAAAGTAAAAAGCGCAAGTTTGACCGAATGCCTCATGAAGACATACATGAACTATCACAAGTAATACAATCGCCAGGTTTAGTCAATGACGAGCTATTGTTGTTGAGAGGTGCCTTGAGAGATTATCGGAAAAATTTGTCCATGGACCAATTGGAAAATTATGAAAAACTAATTAGTGGTCAGAGTTTCAATGGTCGTAAGAATATGCTTAGAGATTTACAAGAACATTTAAAGGACTTTCGATGATTGTTTTCTACTAATGCTATAAGAATAATGGCGATAAAATATACGAACCGCCTCCCAAAACAGAAGTTTTGGGATTTTTAAATTTTTAAGTAAAAACTCTTGCAATGCACAATATAATTTGATAGAATGTTCTAGTGCCGTAAAAATTACGGCTGTAGCTTTGATGCAAGAGGTTGCGACACGCTCGGTTGCATTGCCACGCAACACGTGTTGGTTTTCTTGTGGAGCTAGCCTATTATCTTAAATAGACGAAAAGGAGAAAAAGATGGCAAACAAAAAAATCCGCATCCGCTTGAAAGCGTACGAACACCGTACACTTGATACAGCAGCTGCAAAAATCGTTGAAACTGCAACTCGTACAGGTGCTCAAGTAGCAGGTCCAGTTCCACTTCCAACAGAACGTAGCCTATACACAATCATCCGTGCGACTCACAAGTACAAAGATTCTCGTGAGCAGTTCGAAATGCGTACACACAAACGTTTGATCGACATCATCAACCCAACTCAAAAAACAGTTGATGCTTTGATGAAATTGGATCTTCCAAGTGGTGTAAACGTAGAAATCAAATTGTAATCAAGTCGCGAGCAAAACTCAGAAACTTGATTTGAGCATAAAAAACGCTCGTTAAAAACTTTTTAAATACAAAATTAAGAAAAGGAATATTTTTCTCATGACAAAAGGAATCTTAGGGAAAAAAGTGGGAATGACTCAAATCTTCACTGAATCTGGTGAATTTATCCCTGTAACTGTCATCGAAGCAACTCCAAACGTTGTTCTTCAAGTGAAAACAGTTGAAACTGATGGTTATGCGGCAGTTCAAGTTGGTTTTGATGACAAACGCGAAGTATTGAGCAACAAACCTGCCAAAGGCCATGTAGCTAAAGCTAACACAGCTCCTAAGCGCTTCATTCGTGAATTCAAAAACATTGAAGGCTTGGAAGTTGGACAAGAAATTACAGTTGAAACTTTCGCAGCTGGTGATGTTGTTGATGTAACTGGTACATCTAAAGGTAAAGGTTTCCAAGGTGTTATCAAACGCCATGGTCAATCACGTGGTCCTATGGCTCACGGTTCTCGTTACCACCGTCGTCCAGGTTCTATGGGTCCTGTTGCACCTAACCGTGTATTCAAAGGTAAAAACCTTGCAGGTCGCATGGGCGGCAACCGTGTAACAATTCAAAACCTTGAAGTTGTACAAGTTGTTCCAGAAAAGAACGTTATCCTTATCAAAGGTAACGTACCAGGTGCTAAGAAATCTCTTATCACTATCAAGTCAGCAGTTAAAGCTGGTAAATAATAAGGAAAGGGGAAATCAGTCGAAATGGCAAACGTAACATTATTTGACCAAACTGGTAAACAAGCTGGTGAAGTAGTTCTTAACGATGCGATTTTTGGTATCGAGCCAAACCAAGCAGTTGTATTTGATGTGATCATCAGCCAACGAGCTAGCCTTCGTCAAGGTACTCACGCAGTTAAAAACCGTTCAGCAGTCTCAGGTGGCGGACGCAAACCATGGCGTCAAAAAGGAACTGGACGTGCTCGTCAAGGTTCTATCCGTTCACCACAATGGCGTGGCGGTGGCGTAGTCTTCGGACCAACTCCACGTTCATACGCGTACAAACTTCCACAAAAAGTTCGTCGCTTGGCACTTAAATCTGTTTACTCAGAAAAAGTTGCTGAAAACAAATTTGTAGCTGTTAACTCACTTGAATTCACAGCTCCAAAAACTGCTGAATTTGCAAAAGTGCTTGCAGCATTGAGCATTGATTCTAAAGTCCTTGTTATTCTTGAAGAAGGCAACGAATTCGCAGCTCTTTCTGCTCGTAACATCCCAGGAGTTAAAGTTGCAACTGCAACAACTGCAAGCGTACTTGACATCGCAAATGCAGACAAACTTCTTGTAACTCAAGCAGCTATCTCTAAAATTGAGGAGGTTCTTGCATAATGAATTTGTATGATGTTATCAAAAAACCTGTCATCACAGAAAGCTCAATGGGCCAACTCGAAGCAGGCAAGTATGTATTTGAAGTTGACACTCGTGCACACAAACTCTTGATCAAGCAAGCTGTTGAAGCTGCATTCGAGGGTGTTAAAGTTGCAAATGTTAACACAATCAACGTGAAACCTAAAACAAAACGCGTAGGTCGTTATGTAGGTCGCACAAACAAAGTGAAAAAAGCAATCATCACATTGGCTGCTGATTCAAAAGCGATCGAATTGTTCGCTACAGCTGACGCTGAATAATCAAAGGAGGAATTAACGTGGGTATTAAAGTTTATAAACCAACGACAAATGGCCGTCGTAACATGACTTCTTTGGACTTCGCTGAAATCACAACAAGCACTCCAGAAAAAAGCTTGCTTGTTGCTTTGAAGAGCAAAGCTGGTCGTAACAACAATGGTCGCATCACTGTTCGTCACCAAGGTGGCGGTCACAAACGTTTCTACCGTTTGGTAGACTTCAAACGTAACAAAGATGGCGTTGAAGCAATCGTTAAAACGATCGAGTACGATCCAAACCGTTCAGCAAACATCGCTCTTGTACACTACACAGACGGTGTTAAAGCTTACATCATTGCTCCTAAAGGTCTTGAAGTTGGTCAACGAATCGTTTCAGGTCCAGAAGCAGATATCAAAGTTGGTAACGCACTTCCACTTGCAAACATCCCAGTCGGTACTGTTGTTCACAACATCGAGTTGAAACCAGGTCGCGGTGGTGAGTTGGTTCGTGCTGCCGGTGCATCTGCACAGGTTCTTGGTCAAGAAGGTAAATACGTTCTTGTTCGCCTTCAATCAGGTGAAGTTCGTATGATCCTTGGTACTTGCCGTGCTACTGTTGGTACTGTAGGTAACGAACAACATGGCCTTGTTAACCTTGGTAAAGCAGGTCGTAGCCGTTGGAAAGGTATCCGTCCAACAGTTCGCGGTTCTGTGATGAACCCTAACGATCACCCACACGGTGGTGGTGAAGGTAAAGCACCAGTTGGTCGTAAAGCACCATCTACACCATGGGGTAAACCAGCTCTTGGTTTGAAAACTCGTAACAAGAAAGCTAAATCTGACAAACTTATCGTTCGTCGTCGCAACCAAAAATAATCTATTCTTAGTTGCTTAGCATTCTATATCATCCGCCAACTCGGTAGCCCGCAAAGCGGGCAAGCCGCTGTGGTACATATTTTAAAGGAGAAAACACTAAAATGGGACGTAGTCTTAAAAAAGGACCTTTCGTCGATGAGCATTTGATGAAAAAAGTTGAAGCTCAAGCAAATGACGAAAAGAAAAAAGTAATTAAAACTTGGTCACGTCGTTCAACGATCTTCCCAAGTTTCATCGGTTATACAATCGCAGTTTACGATGGGCGTAAACACGTACCTGTATACATTCAAGAAGACATGGTAGGTCACAAACTTGGTGAATTTGCACCAACTCGTACTTACAAAGGTCATGCTGCTGACGACAAGAAAACTCGTCGTAAATAATTTAGGAGGAAAACACAATGGCAGAAATTACTTCAGCTAAAGCAACTGCTCGCACAGTACGTGTTTCACCTCGTAAATCACGTCTTGTCTTGGATAACATCCGTGGCAAAAGCGTAGCAGACGCAATCGCAATCTTGAAATTCACACCAAACAAAGCTGCAGGCATTATCGAGGGAGTTTTGAACTCAGCAATCGCTAACGCTGAAAACAACTTTGGTTTGGAAAAAGCTAACTTGGTAGTCAGCGAAGCATTCGCAAACGAAGGACCAACGTTGAAACGTTTCCGTCCACGTGCGAAAGGTTCTGCTTCACCAATCAACAAACGCACAGCTCACATCACTGTAGTTGTGGCAGAGAAATAAGGAGGTAAAAACGTGGGTCAAAAAGTACATCCAATTGGTATGCGTGTTGGCATCATCCGTGATTGGGATGCTAAATGGTATGCTGAAAAAGAATACGCGGATTACCTTCATGAAGATCTTGCAATCCGCAACTTTATCAAAAAAGAATTGGCTGATGCGTCAACATCAACAATCGAAATCGAACGTGCTGTAAACAAAGTTATCGTTTCTATCCACACTGCTAAACCAGGTATGGTTATCGGTAAAGCTGGTAGCAACGTTGATGCACTTCGTGCTCAATTGAACAAATTGACTGGTAAACAAGTACACATCAACATCATCGAAATCAAACAACCTGATTTGGATGCACACCTTGTTGGTGAATCAATCGCTCGTCAATTGGAGCAACGTGTGGCATTCCGCCGTGCTCAAAAACAAGCTATCCAACGTGCAATGCGCGCTGGTGCAAAAGGTATCAAAACACAAGTTTCTGGTCGTTTGAACGGTGCTGATATTGCCCGTGCAGAAGGCTACTCAGAAGGAACTGTTCCTCTTCATACACTTCGTGCGGATATCGACTACGCTTGGGAAGAAGCTTTGACAACTTACGGTAAACTTGGTATCAAAGTATGGATCTACCGTGGTGAAGTTCTTCCAGCTCGTAAAAACACTAAAGGAGGTAAATAACAAATGTTAGTACCTAAACGTGTAAAACACCGTCGTGAATTCCGTGGAAAAATGCGCGGTGAAGCTAAAGGTGGAAAACAAGTAGACTTTGGTCAATACGGTCTTCAAGCAACTACTAGCTCATGGATTACAAACCGCCAAATCGAAGCTGCCCGTATCGCTATGACGCGTTACATGAAACGTGGTGGTAAAGTTTGGATTAAAATCTTCCCACACAAATCATACACTGCTAAAGCTATCGGTGTACGTATGGGTTCTGGTAAAGGTGCTCCTGAAGGTTGGGTAGCTCCAGTTAAACGCGGTAAGGTTATGTTTGAAGTAGCTGGCGTTTCTGAAGAAATCGCACGTGAAGCATTCCGCCTTGCTGGTCACAAATTGCCAGTTAAAGTTAAATTCGTAAAACGTGAAGCAGAATAAGGAGAAGACATGAAACTTCAAGAAATTAAAGATTTTGTAAAAGAACTTCGTGGCCTTTCTCAAGAAGAACTTGCTAAGAAAGAAAACGAATTGAAGAAAGAACTCTTCGAACTTCGTTTCCAAGCTGCTGCTGGTCAACTTGAGCAAACTGCTCGTTTGAACGAAGTGAAGAAACAAATTGCACGTATCAAAACTGTGCAATCTGAAACTAAATAATAGATTGGGAAAGGAGAATTTCAATGGAACGCAATAATCGTAAAGTTCTTGTTGGACGCGTAGTATCTGACAAAATGGACAAAACAATCACAGTTGTAGTTGAAACAAAACGTAACCACCCAGTCTATGGTAAACGTATTAACTACTCTAAAAAGTACAAAGCTCATGATGAAAACAATGTTGCTAAAGAAGGCGATATCGTTCGTATCATGGAAACTCGCCCACTTTCAGCTACAAAACGTTTCCGTCTTGTAGAAGTTGTGGAAGAGGCAGTTATCATTTAATCAACCTGAAAGGAGAAAATTGACATGATTCAAACAGAAACTCGTTTGAAAGTTGCTGACAACAGTGGCGCACGTGAAATCTTGACAATCAAAGTTCTTGGTGGTTCAGGACGTAAATTCGCGAACATCGGCGACATCATCGTTGCTTCAGTAAAACAAGCTACTCCTGGTGGTGCGGTTAAAAAAGGTGACGTTGTTAAAGCCGTTATCGTTCGTACTAAGACAGGTGCTCGTCGTGCTGATGGTTCATACATCAAATTCGATGAGAATGCTGCAGTTATCATCCGTGAAGACAAAAACCCTCGCGGAACTCGTATCTTTGGCCCAGTGGCACGTGAATTGCGTGATGGCGGTTTCATGAAAATCGTTTCATTGGCACCAGAAGTACTTTAATCAAATAGTTTTAGGAAATTTGTTACAGACTAGGCAGTTTGTTGCAGATAGTACTTGGGTACATCAAAACAAACTAACGAAGTCTGTGACGGATTTAGTAAACTAGAAAACAAACTAAGTCCCCTGGTTAAATCACTAACCAGGGTGCCCATTAGGGCGTAAGAAATTATAGGAGAAATCAAATGTTTGTAAAAAAAGGCGATAAAGTTCGCGTAATCGCTGGTAAAGACAAAGGCGTTGAAGCTCTTGTCGTAACAGCACTTCCAAAAGTAAACAAAGTTATTGTTGAAGGTGTTAACATCGTTAAGAAACACCAAAAACCAAACAGCGAAAACCCTCAAGGTGCTATCGTTGAAAAAGAAGCTCCAATCCATGTGTCAAACGTTCAAGTTCTTGACAAAAATGGTGTTGCAGGACGCGTTGGTTACAAGTTTGTAGACGGCAAAAAAGTTCGCTACAACAAAAAATCAGGCGAAGTGCTTGATTAATCACGAAGGAAAGGAGAAGTATAATGGCAAATCGTTTAAAAGAAAAATATCTTAATGAAGTAGTTCCTGCTTTGACTGAACAATTTAACTATTCTTCAGTTATGGCTGTGCCAAAAGTTGATAAGATCGTTTTGAACATGGGTGTTGGTGACGCTGTTTCTAACGCTAAAAACCTTGAGAAAGCTGCTCAAGAATTGGCTTTGATCTCAGGTCAAAAACCACTTATCACTAAAGCTAAGAAATCAATCGCCGGCTTCCGTCTTCGTGAGGGTGTTGCGATCGGTGCGAAAGTAACTCTTCGTGGCGAACGTATGTATGAATTCTTGGACAAATTGGTTACAGTTTCACTTCCACGTGTACGTGACTTCCACGGTGTACCAACTAAGTCATTTGACGGACGTGGTAACTACACACTTGGTGTGAAAGAGCAATTGATCTTCCCAGAAATCAACTTCGACGATGTTGATAAGACTCGCGGTATGGATATCGTTATCGTTACAACTGCTAACACTGACGAAGAATCACGTGCATTGCTTACTGGCCTTGGTATGCCGTTTGCAAAATAAGAGGGAGAGAATAAATGGCTAAAAAATCAATGATCGCTAAGAACAAACGCCCAGCTAAGTTCTCTACACAAGCTTACACACGCTGTGAAAAATGTGGACGTCCACACTCAGTTTACCGCAAATTCAAATTGTGCCGTGTATGCTTCCGCGACTTGGCTTACCTTGGACAAATTCCTGGCGTAACAAAAGCTTCTTGGTAAGATAAGATGTGAGAGCGTTTAGCAACCAAGGCAAAGATAGGAGATTTGACGACGAAGTTTACTTCTAGGAAAATCTATCTTCTTTGCTAAGGTTGTAGCTCGAACTCAATTAAAACAACCCCGATACAAAGTTTGCCTGCCGATTTGAACACGGGCGAAAGCCTGTGTGAAAAAGACAAACTTTCCTAGAAACCAAAGTTTCTACGTCAAGTTTTCTATTTTCACTTTGGCTTTTTAGCGCCCTTTGTATCATGAATTAACTAGCAAGTGATTTAATCAAACTGCTAGTAAGAGGAGAAACAACAAATGGTTATGACTGACCCAATTGCAGATTTTTTGACACGTATTCGTAACGCTAACCAAGCAAAACACGAAGTGCTTGAAGTTCCTGCATCAAACATCAAAAAAGGTATTGCTACAATCCTTAAAAACGAAGGTTTTGTGAAAAACGTTGAATTCATCGAAGATGACAAACAAGGTATCATCCGCGTATTCTTGAAATACGGACCAAACGGTGAAAAAGTTATCACTAACTTGAAACGCGTTTCAAAACCAGGTCTTCGTGTTTACTCAAAACGTGAAGATATTCCAAAAGTTCTTAACGGACTTGGTATCGCAATCATCTCAACATCAGAAGGTCTTTTGACTGACAAACAAGCTCGTCAAAAGAACGTTGGTGGTGAGGTTATCGCATACGTTTGGTAATCTTTTAGCTTCCAATTTCGTCATGTGCCTGTGTTAGAGCGCCTTGGCATACTCGAGTATAGCCTGTGTCGCTCTGCCTTGGCACATTTAGAAATTGAAACCTAAAAGCATGATTGCTTCTCAAATGCGATCATGAAACCCGCTCATTCGAACGCGGGCTAAAGTCCGTGTTTAAATGAGACCCCGTGAAAACTAGTCGCTCGACGGCTTGATAATTTAACAGGAGAATTAAAAAATATGTCACGTATTGGTAATAAAGTAATTACATTGCCTGCTGGTGTTGAGCTTGCTCAAAACAACGGCGTGGTAACTGTAAAAGGACCTAAAGGGGAATTGACTCGTGAATTCCCAACTGCTATTGAAATCCGTGTGGAAGGTGCAGAAGTAACTCTTCACCGTCCAAACGATTCAAAAGAAATGAAGACTATTCACGGTACTAGCCGTGCTAACCTCAACAACATGGTTGTTGGTGTTTCTGAAGGCTTCAAAAAAGAACTTGAAATGCGTGGTGTCGGTTACCGTGCTCAATTGGCTGGTAACAAATTGACACTTGCTGTTGGTAAATCACATCCAGATGAAGTGGTTGCACCAGAAGGTATTACATTTGAAGTTCCAACACCAACACAAATCGTCGTGTCTGGTATCAACAAAGAAGTTGTTGGTCAAACAGCAGCTTACATCCGTAGCCTTCGTGCTCCTGAGCCATACAAAGGTAAAGGTATTCGCTATGTTGGTGAATTCGTTCGCCGTAAAGAAGGTAAAACAGGTAAATAATAGCTTGCTGGGGTGGCTAAGCCACCTGGCTGACTATTTCTCAAATTGTTTCGTAAGAAACAGAATCATACATTAAGAGGTGAATATTGTGATTTCAAAACCAGATAAAAACAAAATCCGCCAAAAACGCCACCGTCGCGTTCGCGGTAAAATCTCTGGAACTGCTGCTCGCCCACGTTTGAACATTTTCCGTTCTAATACAGGCATCTACGCTCAAGTGATTGATGACGTAGCGGGTGTAACGCTCGCAAGCGCTTCTACTCTTGATAAAGAAGTTTCAAAAGGTACTAAGACAGAACAAGCTGTTGTTGTAGGTAAACTCGTTGCTGAACGCGCGGTAGCTAAAGGTATTTCTGAAGTGGTCTTTGACCGCGGTGGATATCTCTATCACGGACGTGTGAAAGCTTTGGCTGAATCAGCTCGTGAAAACGGATTGAAATTCTAATAGGGAGGACACTAAGAAATGGCATTCAAAGATAACGCAGTTGAAATTGAAGAACGCGTAGTAGCCATCAACCGTGTTACAAAAGTTGTTAAAGGTGGACGTCGTCTTCGTTTTGCAGCTCTTGTGGTTGTTGGTGACCGTAACGGTCGCGTAGGTTTCGGTACTGGTAAAGCTCAAGAAGTACCAGAAGCTATCCGTAAAGCAGTTGAATCTGCTAAGAAAAACATGATTGAGGTACCAATGGTTGGTACAACAATTCCACACGAAGTTCGCTCAGAATTTGGCGGCGCTCGTGTATTGTTGAAACCTGCTTCTGAAGGTTCTGGGGTTGCTGCCGGTGGTGCAACTCGTGCCGTAATCGAATTGGCAGGTATCGCAGATGTGACTTCTAAGTCACTTGGTTCAAACACACCAATCAACATCGTTCGCGCAACAGTTGAAGGTTTGAAACAGTTGAAACGTGCTGAAGAAGTGGCTGCACTTCGTGGCATTTCAGTTTCTGATTTGGCATAAGAAAGGAGATACTCATGGCTCAAATTAAAATCACTTTGACTAAGTCTCCAATCGGTCGCAAACCAGAACAACGTAAAACAGTTGTTGCACTTGGACTTGGTAAATTGAACTCTTCAGTTGTTAAGGAAGATAACCCAGCTATTCTTGGAATGGTGAACGCTATCTCTCACTTGGTAACTGTTGAAGAAGTTAAGTAACTTCAAGATATACAAACGGACTAAGTCGCAGAGAATTCTTTGCGACTTCTAGTCAATTTTCAAAAAGAAGCGAGTTTGTGGATAAAGACTCTTGTAATCCACAGGCGCTAGCATATAAAAGAGGAGAAAAAATAATGAAACTTCATGAATTGCAACCTGCAACAGGTTCTCGTAAAGTCCGCAACCGTGTAGGTCGTGGTACATCATCAGGTAACGGTAAAACTTCTGGCCGTGGTCAAAAAGGTCAAAAAGCTCGTAGCGGTGGTGGTGTTCGCCCAGGTTTTGAAGGTGGACAAACTCCATTGTTCCGTCGTCTTCCAAAACGTGGTTTCACAAACATCAATGCTAAAGAGTACGCAATCGTTAACCTTGATCAATTGAACGCTTTTGAAGATGGTGCTGAAGTAACACCAGTTGTACTTATCGAAGCTGGTATCGTTAAAGCTGAAAAATCAGGTATCAAAATCCTTGGTAACGGCGAATTGACGAAGAAATTGACAGTTAAAGCTGCTAAATTCTCTAAATCAGCTGAAGAAGCAATCACTTCTAAAGGTGGCTCAGTAGAAGTCATCTAAGAGGTGACAGCCTATGTTTTTTAAACTTTTAAAGGATGCCTTGAAAATAAAATTGGTACGTAGTAAAATTCTATTTACCATTTTTATCCTTTTGGTTTTCCGGATTGGTACTCATATTACAGTGCCAGGGGTCAATGCAAAAAGTCTTGAAGCCTTATCAAATGTACCATTCTTGAATATGTTAAGTTTGGTTTCTGGTAACGCAATGCGAAACTTCTCGGTTTTTGCCCTTGGGGTCAGCCCCTACATAACGGCTTCTATCATTGTTCAACTCTTACAGATGGATATTTTACCTAAATTTGTAGAGTGGGGCAAACAGGGTGAAGTTGGTCGCCGAAAATTAAATCAAGCGACCCGCTACATTTCTTTGGTACTGGCATTTGTTCAGTCTATCGGTATCACAGCAGGTTTCAATGCCCTATCAGGTGCAAAATTGACCAATATGCCTCTCAACTGGCAAACCTATTTGTTAATCGGTTCAATTTTGACAACTGGTTCGGTTATTGTTACTTGGTTAGGAGAACAAATTTCTGAAAAAGGCTATGGTAATGGGACATCGATGATTATCTTTGCAGGTATCATTTCATCCTTGCCAGGAACTTTTTATGAGATTTACATCGACCGTTTTGTCAATATTGAATCTAGTCGTTTGGGTGAGTCAGCGATTTTCGTCACAGCACTCATTATCTTAATACTCTTTGTTGTCTACTTTACAACCTTTGTACAACAAGCCGAATACAAACTACCTATTCAGTACACAAAACGTGCTCAAGGTGCACCTTCTAGTTCTTATTTGCCCTTAAAATTGAATCCAGCAGGAGTTATTCCCGTAATCTTTGCAGGTTCTATCACTGCAGTTCCAACCTCCTTGATTCAATACTTTGCAAGTCAGAACAGAAGTGCAGGTTGGTTAATGGCGGTTCAAGAATACTTTGATTATTCAACAGTCAAAGGGATGATTGTATATGCAGCTTTGATTATCTTGTTCACTTTCTTCTATACTTTTGTTCAGGTTAATCCTGAAAAAACAGCAGAAAGTTTGCAAAAGAGCGCTGCCTATATCCATGGTGTAAGACCTGGTAATGGGACAGAGCAATTCTTGTCGAAGTTGTTAAAACGATTAGCTGCTATTGGTGCAGTATTCTTAAGCTTTATCGCACTTTTGCCAATCCTTGCACAAAATCTCTTTGGACTTTCTTCGAATATTGCCTTCTTGGGTACAAGTTTGATTATCCTGATTTCAACAAGTATCGAAGGCATTAAGCAGTTGGAAGGCTACCTTCTTAAGAGAAAATATGTAGGTTTCTTAGAAATTACAGAATAGAATATAGGTTGACCTCGTCAACCTTCTATTTTGTTTTTAGATAAGTTTGTCAATGGTGGCAAATTTATGTGAAAACAAAATAAGGAGTTTGTCATGAATCTTTTAATTATGGGTTTACCAGGTGCTGGTAAAGGAACACAGGCGGCTAAGATTGTTGAGAAATTTAATGTTGCTCATATTTCTACAGGTGATATGTTCCGTGCAGCGATGGCTAATCAAACTGAGATGGGTGTATTGGCTAAGTCTTATATCGATAAGGGTGATTTAGTGCCTGATGAAGTGACCAACGGTATTGTCAAAGAACGCTTGGTTCAAGATGATATTAAAGAAAAAGGTTTCTTGTTGGACGGCTATCCACGTACTATCGAGCAAGCCCATGCACTAGATGCTAACTTAGCAGAGCTAGGTATCGAGTTGCAAGGGGTTATCAATATTGAGATTGATCCATCCAAATTGGTTGAGCGCTTAAGTGGTCGTATCATTCATAAAGAAACAGGGGAAACCTTCCATAAGGTATTCAATCCACCAGTTGGAGATTACAAAGAGGAAGATTTCTACCAACGTGAAGACGATAAGCCAGAATCTGTCAAACGCCGTTTAGAAGTGAACATTGCGCAAGGCCAACCGATTATTGATCACTATCGTGCCAAAGGTTTGGTACATGATATCGAAGGCGATCAAGACATCGAACTTGTTTTCCAAGCAATTGATACTGTGTTGTCAAAATTGCAATAAACTTAATAGATTTGGCTTGCATTTTTCTAGGAAAGATGATAAAATAGCCTAGTCTGACTTATAATTGTTACCTCTGTGTTCAGAGGGCATCAAATCGATATTTAGAGAGGGGTTACTTTTGCATGGCAAAAGAAGATGTGATTGAAATTGAAGGCAAAGTAGTTGATACAATGCCAAATGCTATGTTTACTGTTGAGTTGGAAAACGGACACCAAGTCCTTGCAACTGTTTCTGGTAAAATCCGTAAGAACTACATTCGTATTTTGGTCGGTGACCGCGTAACTGTTGAGCTTAGTCCATACGACTTGACACGTGGACGTATCACATACCGCTTTAAATAGTCGAAATACTTGGAGGGATTAGACATGAAAGTAAGACCATCGGTCAAACCAATTTGCGAATACTGCAAAGTTATTCGTCGTAATGGTCGTGTTATGGTGATTTGCCCAGCAAACCCTAAACACAAGCAACGTCAAGGTTAAGAAATAGAAAGGAGAAAACATGGCTCGTATTGCTGGAGTTGACATTCCAAATGACAAACGTGTAGTTATTTCATTGACTTATGTTTACGGTATCGGTCTCGCAACTTCTAAGAAAATTCTTGCTGCTGCAGGTATTTCAGAAGATGTTCGCGTAAAAGACTTGACACCTGATCAAGAAGACGCTATCCGTCGTGAAGTTGATGCAATCAAAGTTGAAGGTGACCTCCGTCGTGAAGTTAACTTGAACATCAAACGTTTGATGGAAATCGGTTCATACCGTGGTATCCGTCACCGTCGTGGACTTCCTGTCCGTGGACAAAACACTAAAAACAATGCCCGCACTCGTAAAGGTAAAGCTGTTGCGATCGCAGGTAAGAAAAAATAAAATAGGAGGTAGAAAAATTGGCTAAACCAACACGTAAACGTCGTGTGAAAAAGAATATCGAATCTGGTATTGCACATATTCACGCAACATTTAATAACACTATTGTTATGATTACTGATGTGCATGGTAACGCTATTGCTTGGTCATCAGCTGGTGCTCTTGGTTTCAAAGGTTCTCGTAAATCTACACCATTCGCGGCTCAAATGGCTTCAGAAGCTGCTGCTAAATCTGCACAAGAACACGGTCTTAAAACAGTTGAAGTTACCGTTAAAGGCCCAGGTTCAGGTCGTGAGTCTGCTATCCGCGCTCTTGCTGCCGCTGGTCTTGAAGTAACAGCAATTCGTGATGTGACTCCTGTACCACACAATGGTGCTCGTCCTCCAAAACGTCGCCGTGTATAATCATACATACCATACACAGCTTTTCGTTTAAGAGGGAGTAAGAAATGATTGAGTTTGAAAAACCAACAATAACAAAAATTGATGAAAAAAAAGATTACGGCAGATTTGTCATCGAACCGCTAGAACGTGGTTATGGAACAACTCTTGGTAACTCTCTTCGTCGTGTACTTCTTGCTTCACTTCCAGGTGCTGCAGTAACATCAATTAAAATTGATGGCGTACTCCACGAATTCGACACAGTTCCAGGTGTCCGTGAAGATGTTATGCAAATTATTCTTAGCATCAAAGGCATTGCTGTAAAATCTTATGTCGAAGACGAAAAGACGATTGAACTTGATGTAGTAGGTCCAGCTGAAGTAACAGCAGGGGATATTCTTACTGACAGTGACATTGAAATTATTAACCCAGATCATTATCTTTTCACTATTGCTGAAGGCGCAAGCTTTAGAGCTACCTTGACCGTCAATTCAGGTCGTGGTTATGTGCCAGCTGAAGGCAATAAGAAAGATGATGCACCAGTGGGAACACTTGCGGTAGATTCAATCTATACGCCAGTGACAAAAGTCAACTATCAGGTTGAACCAGCTCGCGTTGGTAGCAATGATGGATTTGACAAATTAACACTTGAAATCAATACAAATGGTACAATTATTCCAGAAGATGCTTTAGGTCTTTCAGCTCGCATTTTGATGGAACACCTCGGTCTATTTACAGATTTGACTGAAGTTGCTAAATCTGCAGAAGTAATGAAGGAAACTGAAGTAACGTCTGACGACCGTATGCTTGATCGTACGATTGAGGAATTGGACCTATCTGTTCGCTCATACAACTGTTTAAAACGTGCAGGCATCAATACTGTATTTGATTTGACAGAAAAAACTGAGCCAGAAATGATGAAAGTGCGCAATCTTGGTCGTAAGAGTCTTGAAGAAGTCAAGGTTAAATTGGCTGACTTAGGTCTAGGATTGAAGAAAGATAAATAATATAGGAGGAAATCATGGCATACCGTAAACTAGGACGCACTAGCTCACAACGTAAAGCAATGTTGCGCGATTTGACAACTGACCTTTTGATCAACGAATCAATCGTTACAACTGAAGCTCGTGCTAAAGAAATCCGTAAAACAGTTGAAAAAATGATCACACTTGGTAAACGTGGTGACTTGCACGCACGTCGTCAAGCTGCTGCATTCGTTCGTAACGAAATCGCATCTGAAAATTATGATGAAGCTACTGACAAGTACACAGCTACTACTGTACTTCAAAAATTGTTCTCAGAAATCGCGCCTCGCTATGCAGAACGCAATGGTGGATATACTCGTATCCTCAAAACTGAACCACGTCGTGGTGATGCTGCCCCAATGGCAATTATCGAACTTGTATAAGATCATCAATTTTGTTGAGTGTTATGATGATGGGATTTGTTTCAAATCCTTAGTCTAGCTCTGGTCTGCCGCTGGGTTCATCCCAGCGGTAACACTCATCATATTGATTGGACGCTTGTTTACGAAATTACTCTAATGTAGAATAATTTCGTAAGCAGGCGTTTTATTTTTGCATAAAATTTGATATACTTTAAAGAACGAATGGAGGATAAATGGCTGAAATTACTAACTTCTTTAAAGATTATTATCTTTCGAAAATACAGGATAAACCAGAATTATTTATTGGAATTGAACTTGAATATCCAATTGTCAATAAAAATGGAGGACCCACCTCTATAAAAGTAGCCAAAGATTTACTCGTACATCTTGCAAAGAATATGGATTTTTATGTAAGGAAGTTGGATGAAACTGGCAATCCTATAGAGCTTGTCAATGATGATGGCGATCTTATCCTATTCGAAGTAACCTATAACACGCTTGAATTGGCGTTTGCAAAGGCAAAATGTATTCACGATGTAGCCAAGCGCTTTGAATTTTATTTACAAGAAATACAGCGATTCTTGGCTTTATATAATCATGAATTGCAGGGAGTGGGAATAAATCCTAGTTGGCAGTTAAATGACCACAGACCAGTAGCTACAGATCGTTATAAGATGCTTATGGCTTATTTAAAATTGGCTGAAAACTACCCTCATATGCATCCCTATGTGGATTATGCGGGTTTTATTTGCGGCAACCAGGTTCAATTTGATGTATCACGTGAAAACTATCTACGGGTTATAAATGCATTTAATAAGATTGAAGCTGTCAAGGCCTTCCTTTTTGCGAATTCTGAATTTGCCGAGCGTGAAGATTGGACAATAAGTCGAGATTATTTTTGGGAATCCTCTATGCATGGTTTGATAGAGGATAATGTCGGGGTATATCCAGAGGATTTCAATACAGAAACAGATTACCTTGAGTTTCAGAAAAAAACGGCCATCTTCTATATTGAACGTGATGCAAAATGTTATTACTTCCCCCCTATTACTGTAGAAGACTTTCTAAGAATGAAAAAAATAACTGCTATGACTACCTCTGGTCAGTCACACGAAATTGTTCCAACTACTAGCGATTTGAAAACACATCGTTCGTATCATTATCAGGAGTTGACCAAAAGAGGCACAATTGAATTTAGAAGTATCTGTACACAACCATTTGATAAGACATTTGCACCGATTGCCTTTCAATTAGGGTTGCTTGTAAATTTAGAAAAATTTGAAAAAATACTAGAAGAAACAGATTTCTTTGACTATTTTGGAAGAGATTACAAGAATCTTCGTAAACAATTCTCAGTAAAACACCTTACGAAAATAGAACGAGAAATCGTAGGGCAATTATCCAGAGAACTAGTGACTTGTGCAACAGAAGGTCTGAAAGCCAGAGGTATGGATGAAGAAAAATACTTATTATTTTTTACAGGATAATAACTGATAATCTTTTTAGGTTATCAGTTTTCATTATTTCATAAAAAAATCTACAAAAAGAGTTGACAAGAGGAAATGAAGATGATAGAATGATTGAGTTGTCTTTTAGAGAACCTGTTAACCGTTTGAAAAAAAAGTTTCAAAAAGTAGTTGACAAGGTCAAATGAAGATGATAGAATAATTGAGTTGTCAAATCTGAAGCGACACAACACGAAAAAAAAGAAATTAAAAAAGTTTCAAAAAAGTGTTGACAAGCAGTTGAAGAAATGATAAACTAAGATAGTTGTCGCGCAAGAGCGATAAGAACAAGACCTTTGAAAATTAAAGAAGACGAACCAAA
>NZ_POJD01000017.1 GCF_002960445.1 Streptococcus suis | reverse complement strand
TTTATGAAAGTAAAATTGATTACCGTTGGAAAATTGAAAGAAAAGTACCTCAAAGAAGGTATTGCAGAATATAGTAAACGATTGGGACGATTTACTAAGTTGGATATGATTGAGCTTCCTGATGAAAAAACACCAGATAAAGCCAGTCAGGCAGAGAATGAACAAATATTAAAAAAAGAAGCCGATAGAATTATGTCTAAAATTGGAGAGCGAGATTTTGTCATTGCCTTAGCGATAGAAGGGAAACAATTTCCATCGGAAGAATT
>NZ_POJD01000169.1 GCF_002960445.1 Streptococcus suis | reverse complement strand
CGAATTGATTGCGTCTGAAAACGTTGTTTCTAAAGCTGTTATGGCAGCTCAAGGTTCTATTTTGACCAATAAATACGCAGAAGGTTACCCAGGTCGTCGTTACTATGGCGGTACGGAATGCGTTGACGTAGTTGAAAGTTTAGCTATTGAACGTGCTAAAGAAATATTCGGTGCAAAATTTGCTAACGTTCAGCCGCACTCAGGAAGCCAGGCCAATTGTGCTGCCTACATGGCCTTGATTGAGCCAGGAGACACTGTTATGGGGATGGACTTAGCTGCAGGTGGTCACTTGACTCACGGTGCATCAGTTAGCTTCTCAGGACAAAAGA
>NZ_POJD01000168.1 GCF_002960445.1 Streptococcus suis | reverse complement strand
AGTGGGTGGTTTTCGTCGTGGTTTGGAATTAGCTGGTTTCAAATGTATCGGTTACTGTGAAAAGGATAAGTTTGCACGAAAATCTTATGAAGCAATGTATGACACGAAAGGAGAATGGTTTCATGACGACATCACAAGCATTGACCCAACACAACTTCCAAAAGCAGATTTATGGACTGCGGGAAGCCCTTGTCAAAATGTGTCTATCGCAGGGAAGCGAGCAGGACTATACGGTGAACGAAGTGGACTCTTTTTTACATTTGTTGA
>NZ_POJD01000167.1 GCF_002960445.1 Streptococcus suis | reverse complement strand
CCTATTTGTACTATGCTTGTTATGGGTATTTTTCAAAACAAAATTCAGAGATGAAATCTAGGAGGTCTATATGCGTGCTACCATCAAAGATGTGGCCAAATTAGCTGGTGTCTCGCCATCTACAGTTACTCGTGTCATTCAAAATAGCTCTGCCATTAGCCAAAAAACGAAAGACTTGGTGCGGAAAGCCATGGCGGATCTCAACTACCATCCAAACCTCAACGCTCGAAGCCTAGTTTCTAGCTATACACAGGTTATCGGACTGGTTTTGCCAGATGACTCGGATGTTTTCTATCAAAACCCCTTCTTCCCTACTGCCTTACGAGGAATTTCTCAAGTTGCGGCAGATCATAATTA
>NZ_POJD01000166.1 GCF_002960445.1 Streptococcus suis | reverse complement strand
CAATTTCTGCGGCTCATAGCTATGAGACAACTATTTTGGACTTCTCCAAGGAACAGTTGGACAAGGATAGGCTAGTTGCTGAGCGAGAAAATCTGGATTTGCAAACGGTCCAGGCAGATATGACACAAGCCTTTCCTTTTGAAGACGAGAGTTTTGACATCATCTTTTGTCCGGTTTCAAATATTTATATCGAAGATTTGGCCAATATGTGGCAGGAGTCTTATCGGGTTTTGAAAAAAGGTGGTCTGCTCATGGTCGGTTATATGAACCCTTGGATTTATGTCTTTGATGC
>NZ_POJD01000165.1 GCF_002960445.1 Streptococcus suis | reverse complement strand
AATTTCAGTACGCTGACCTGTAGAAGACACATTGTAAACTTTTACACTACCGTCTGGTTGACGTTCTGAAACAACTGAGCTACCATTGGCACCATCGACACCGTTGCGGATGGTGGCGATTTCTGTACGGTCGCCTGTAGAAGACACATTGTAAACTTTTACACTACCATCTGGTTGAAGTTCTGAAACAACTGAACTTCCATTGGCACCATCACGACCGTTGGTACCGTCAACACCGTTGCGAATGGTGGCGATTTCAGTGCGGTCACCTGTAGAAGACACATTGTAGACTTTTACACTACCATCTGGTTGAAGTTCTGAAACAACTGAGCTACCATTGGTTCCATCTTGACCTTTGGCACCATCGCGACCGTTGGTGCCATCGACACCGTTGCGGATGGTGGCGATTTCAGTGCGGTCACCTGTAGATGAGACATTGTAAACTTTTACACTACCATCTGGTTGAAGTTCTGAAACAACTGAGCTACCATTGGTTCCATCTTGACCTTTGGCACCGTCACGACCATCGACACCGTTGCGAATGGTGGTGATTTCAGTACGCTGACCTGTAGAAGACACATTGTAAACTTTTACACTACCGTCTGGTTGACGTTCTGAAACAACTGAGCTACCATTGGCACCATCGACACCGTTGCGAATGGTGGCGATTTCTGTACGGTCACCTGTAGATGAGACATTGTAAACTTTTACACTACCGTCTGGTTGAAGTTGTGAAACAACTGAGCTGCCATTGGCACCATCACGACCGTTGGTACCATCCTGACCTTTAGCACCATCACGACCGTTTGTTCCATCTACACCATTACGAATGGTGGCGATTTCTGTACGGTCGCCTGTAGAAGACACATTGTAGACTTTTACACTACCGTCTGGTTGAAGTTCGGATGTGACTGAACTTCCATTGGCACCATCCTGACCTTTGGCACCGTCGCGACCATCTACACCATTACGGATAGTGGCGATTTCAGTACGGTCGCCTGTAGAAGACACATTGTAGACTTTTACACTACCGTCTGGTTGAAGTTGTGAAACAACTGAGCTGCCATTGGCACCATCACGACCGTTGGTACCATCTTGACCTTTGGCACCATCGCGACCGTCTACACCGTTGCGGATGGTGGCGATTTCTGTACGGTCGCCTGTAGAAGACACATTGTAAATTTTTACACTACCGTCTGGTTGAAGTTGTGAAACAACAGAACTTCCATTGGCACCATCCTGACCTTTGGCACCGTCGCGACCATCTACACCATTACGGATGGTGGCGATTTCAGTGCGGTCACCTGTAGAAGACACATTGTAGACTTTTACACTACCGTCTGGTTGAAGTTGTGAAACAACTGAGCTACCATTGGTACCATCTTGACCTTTGGCGCCGTCACGACCATCGACACCGTTGCGGATGGTGGCAATTTCAGTACGGTCGCCTGTAGAAGACACATTGTAAACTTTTACACTACCGTCATTTTGACGTTCTGAAACAACAGAACTTCCATTGGTACCATCTTGACCTTTAGCACCGTCACGACCATCGACACCGTTGCGGATGGTGGCAATTTCAGTACGGTCGCCTGTAGAAGACACATTGTAAACTTTTACACTGCCATCTGGTTGAAGCTCAGAAACGACGGAGCTGCCATTGGCACCATCACGACCGTTGGTACCATCTTGACCTTTGGCACCGTCACGACCATCGACACCGTTGCGGATGGTGGCGATTTCAGTGCGGTCACCTGTAGAAGACACATTGTAGACTTTTACACTACCGTCTGGTTGAAGTTGTGAAACAACTGAGCTACCATTGGTACCATCTTGACCTTTAGCACCATCACGACCGTTGGTACCGTCGACACCGTTGCGAATGGTGGCGATTTCAGTACGCTGACCTGTAGAAGACACATTGTAGACTTTTACACTGCCATCTGGTTGAAGCTCAGAAACGACGGAGCTTCCATTGGCACCATCACGACCGTTGGTACCATCTTGACCTTTGGCACCGTCACGACCATCTACACCATTGCGGATGGTGGCGATTTCAGTGCGTTGACCTGTAGAGGACACATTGTAAACTTTTACACTACCGTCTAGTTGAAGTTGTGAAACAACTGAGCTACCATTGGCACCATTCTGACCGTTGGTACCATCGACACCGTTGCGGATGGTGGCGATTTCAGTGCGGTCACCTGTAGAAGACACATTGTAGACTTTTACACTACCGTCTGGTTGAAGTTCTGAAACAACTGAGCTACCATTGGTACCATCTTGACCTTTAGCTCCATCACGACCGTTGGTACCGTCGACACCGTTGCGAATGGTGGCGATTTCAGTGCGCTGACCTGTAGAAGACACATTGTAAACTTTTACACTACCGTCTGGTTGAAGTTCTGAAACAACGGAGCTACCATTGGTACCATCTTGACCTTTGGCGCCGTCACGACCATCGACACCGTTTCGAATGGTGGCGATTTCTGTACGGTCACCTGTAGAGGACACATTGTAAACTTTTACACTACCATCTGGTTGAAGTTCTGAAACAACGGAGCTACCATTGGTACCATCTTGACCTTTGGCGCCGTCACGACCATCGACACCGTTGCGAATGGTGGCAATTTCAGTACGGTCGCCTGTAGAAGACACATTGTAAACTTTTACACTACCGTCATTTTGACGTTCTGAAACAACAGAACTTCCATTGGTACCATCTTGACCTTTGGCACCGTCACGACCATCTACACCATTGCGGATGGTGGCGATTTCAGTGCGTTGACCTGTAGAGGACACATTGTAGACTTTTACACTACCGTCTGGTTGAAGTTGTGAAACAACTGAACTGCCACTGGCGCCATCACGACCGTTGGTACCGTCGACACCGTTGCGAATGGTGGCGATTTCTGTGCGGTCACCTGTAGAAGACACATTGTAGACTTTTACACTACCGTCTGGTTGAAGTTGTGAAACAACTGAGCTACCATTGGTACCATCTTGACCTTTAGCTCCATCACGACCATCGACACCGTTGCGGATGGTGGCGATTTCAGTACGGTCGCCTGTAGAAGACACATTGTAAACTTTTACACTACCGTCATTTTGACGTTCTGAAACAACTGAGCTACCATTGGCACCATCACGACCGTTGGTACCATCTTGACCTTTGGCACCGTCACGACCATCGACACCGTTGCGGATGGTGGCAATTTCAGTACGGTCGCCTGTAGAAGACACATTGTAGACTTTTACACTACCGTCTGGTTGAAGCTCTGAAACGACGGAGCTACCATTGGCACCATCACGACCGTTGGTACCATCTTGACCTTTGGCACCGTCACGACCATCGACACCGTTGCGGATGGTGGCGATTTCAGTACGGTCGCCTGTAGAAGACACATTGTAAACTTTAACACTACCGTCTGGTTGAAGTTCTGAAACAACTGAGCTACCATTGGCACCATCACGACCGTTGGTACCGTCGACACCGTTGCGGATGGTGGCAATTTCAGTACGCTGACCTGTAGAAGACACATTGTAAACTTTAACAGTACCGTCATTTTGACGTTCGGAAATGACGGAGCTACCATTGGCACCATCGACTCCGTTGCGAATGGTGGCGATTTCAATGCGGTCACCTGTAGAAGACACATTGTAGACTTTTACACTGCCATCTGGTTGAAGCTCTGAAACGACGGAGCTACCATTGGCACCATCCTGACCTTTGGCACCGTCACGACCATCGACACCGTTGCGGATGGTGGCAATTTCAGTGCGGTCACCTGTAGAAGATACATTGTAGACTTTTACACTACCGTCTGGTTGAAGTTGTGAAACAACCGAGCTACCATTTGTTCCATCTTGACCTTTGGCACCGTCGCGACCGTTGTAAATAGTCTGGCGATTGATTTCACGACCATCACCATCACGAACAATAATGAGGGTGCCGATGACTCTACCACCATCCATCACTGGTAATTGTTCAATAGATGGCGTTTTGCCGTCCTGACCATCGCTACCATTTAAGATATTTCTACGGGAAATGATTTGACCATCACCATCTTTTACAATAACCGTTGTACCAAGAATGCGGCCATCTTGACCTGTATAAGGTTGTAAATCTACACTCGGAGTTTTACCATCTATACCATCACGACCGTCACGACCATTGGTACCGTCTTTTCCATCTCGGATAAAGGTAGTAAAACTGCTACCATTCGGTCTAGTAACGGTAACATTGTGACCTTTTGTTCCATCTGTTGCAACAGCAGGAGTTACACTAATATCTGCATTTCGACCATCGCGACCGTCTTTTCCATCACGAACAAATCGAGTATATCTGCTACCATCAGCGCCAGTAACTGTGATATTGTATCCTGGTGTGCCATCCGCAGCTCGTGCAGGTTCAACAGTAATATCTGCATTTCGACCATCTTGACCTCGTTCCCCTTGTAAACCATCTGGGATAAAGACCTGTCGGATAATTCTACCGTTTGGACCATCTCTAAAGGTCAATTCCGTACCATTGACCAATGGCCCTCCATCTACAGAACCTTGTTTTCGAACTGTAGTCACATCAATATTCGGTGCTGCAACTGGTGCCTCTATACCATCTTTGATATTAACCTCAATGATTTGATTGCGTGCCGGTGTATGTACAGTTGCTTGACCATACTCATAACGATGAGATTCCTCTGTACCATTTGCACCAATGTAAGCAATCCGTTTAACAGGAATCTGCATCACCCCATTTGCACCGGCTTCAACTTGTCTGGTGAAACCAGGAGCCTGGTCAGGCATAACAACGAAGCGGTATTCTGTTTGAAACGGAATCGGCATCGCAATAGGAGGCAAGGTCGTTGTGATTTCATTTCTACTTGGATTAGGATCAATGGTTACGACACTCTTATTCCAGAAGTAGTTGTCTGAAGAGAAGAAATCTTTCGTGTTGTTAGCCCCAGTGTCAACGGAGAACATACCAATGTGGTTATCAATACTCAAATCCCCATTCCAGTTTCTAACAGGTACTGTGAACTTCACATTGAGTGGTCCATTCATCACTTGGGCGTTTGTGTATTGGATAGGCGATGTCGGACTGTAACCAGTAATGGTATTTCGACGCCCACCATTAACGAGAGCGGTGGTCGTAGTATTGTTCCCAGCACGCACTGTTGCAACACCAGGTGTACCGTAAGCGCTTCCGAGATTGACAACAAAATCAGCCACGTGAGTACCCGAACGACCATTGATACCGTCTAATTTATAATTCAGTTCGAAATCCATGGTATTTCTGGCTCGGTTCGGCGTCACAGTCAAGGTGTAGTTTGCAGGACCATAGGCAAAGGTCTGCCCTTTTGCATTAACCACATACTTGTTCTGATTATTAGGTGTAATCAGTGTTTCTGACATAACTACCAAATTGAGTGGTTGCGGAAGGTTGGTATTGCCTAATTTATTTTGAATATAGAAATTTTTCTCAGCTTCACTGAAACCAGCTAAACTTCTTATTTCTTCCTCTGTTAGTTGAACAGAATTCGAGCCTGTTTGTTGAGCAAGAATTTGATTGAACAGAGTAAGTTTCTCTTCTTCAGAAAGCCCTAAAGTTTCCAAGTCTGCAAAGCTCATATTGGCCAAATCTAACTGACTTAAATCACGAGTTGGCAAAGCTTGTCCATCTATTTGAGTTTCTGCGGCTCTTGTTGCATTCGCTACATTCTCCTTGCTAGCATCTGCTTGGATATTATTAGAAACAGGTTCAAGCTTCGTTACACTTTCTTCAGTCGCTTGCTGTGTTGCAACTCCTTGCTTCTGTTCAGTTTTTGCTTCTGTCGATGAAGTTGACAATACTGCTGGTTCAGGAGTAATCTCCTCCACAATTTCCTGGGATTTAGGCTCTGCTACTTCCTGAGCGGAACTAGGAACAGTTGCTGACTTAGTAGCAATCGTTTCCTCTGTTTCTTTAGGCTGTTCGTCTACTAGCTGAGTGGAACTTGGGGGTGTTGCAAGCACGGCAGAAGTTGGTTCTACTGTTTGTACAACCTGTCCTGCTTCTTGTTGAACCGAATGAGAAACCACTTCGTTTGCCTGAGCACTTGAATCCAGTGGTTTGTCCACCAGCTCGGTCGTCTGTGGCAACTGACCTGCTTCAAGCTCTTCTGCAGCAGCTTTTAAGGCTCCACCGCTGAACATAAATAAGAAACCGATTAAAACGGAGGCCGCACCCGATTTAAACTTTTTAATGGTAAACCGTTGCTTCGAGCGCAATGCTTCGCTTTCAAGCTGTTTATTATCAAAAAACATAAGAATTCCTTTCCATATTCCAACAACTTTATAAAGAAATAGTTGCATGATTACAAGATACATTATATAATGTGTATATAATTAAGTGATTCACAATAAATACATTTTTGTGCAGTACATTTATTTTTTTCATTTTTATTTATTAAATTTATAATGGAGTTATATATATATATATATGGAAAAGTATTTTACAACCAGCCAGAAATTTCTGGAAGCCTATTTTGACCTAACGAAATCCAGTGAAAAAGACAATTTCACTATCAACCAAATTGCCAATCAAGCCAATTTAAGCCGTCGGGTATTTTATCATTACTATAATTCCAAGGAAACCTTTTTGGAAGAAGCACTCGAATATATCCTGAACGAGATTAATATTATTCTTGCGAAAGACCCAACCTTGAGCGATGATGTTATCGCTGAAATGTTGACCTTCTTGTATAATAATCGCTCAATCGCTGTGGATTTTGTCACCATTATCCCTCATATAACTTTAGAAGTTACAAAGTATATTACCGAAGTTATTGAAAATTCCAGTATTCCTAATCTTCCAAAACAACTTGAAGAGGCATATAAAATTCCTTATGAGTATGCCTTAACTGTTTATGTTTCAACCATCGACAGTATCATCAAGTATTGGATACAAAATGGTTGTCAAGAATCACCTGAAATCATTCATCGCTACATCTTATCCATTGTGCGTATTTAATACCACAAGCTTTCTATTCTTTCAATCACAAGACTGGCTGGCGATTGTATAAGATATAGCAAAGGATAATTTATGTAAAAAGCTCCACTATGCTAGAGCAAAGAATGCCTCTACGTATTACAGAGCCATAAAGCGAAGAAAGAGTCGCAAGAAACTGCGACTCTTTTTGGTATTTACTAAACTAATTTCTAGAGAAAATTCCCTACTTTTCCTAAAGTAAACAGATTGTTCTTCTCATCTCACAACAAGTAGGGCAAATAATATTACTGTAGGGATGTTGAAAATTGACCATGGCAGGCAAATAAAAATATGTTCATTCCATGCAAACCTTACGCAAAATCCGTCTATCTCACTATCCACTTTTCTTCTTCATTCCCTATCAAAAACATCATCTCATTTGTATCGAACTCTATCAAATTGTGAATGTCCAAGCAATTCTACAACATCTTCGTATACAGATTGATAGTAATGCCCTCTGTTTTGCAGTTCAATTTTATAACCTTTCCTTGCAAAAACTAAAAATTAATAGGTCAGGTCAAGGTTGACAAACAGTTGTCCACCCAGAATCATTGATTTCCCAAAGGCAAGACAAAGACAAGGATAATTTTCAAGTGCCTGACACCAGGCAATATCATATAAAGTTTCCAAGGGTTCCTCTAATAAGTAGGAGACAGCTAATCGATAATAGTAGAGAGATAATTCTATATCTTGACTTCCCCATTTTGTCCTTCCATAAATAACCTCTAATTTATAAGCAACATCAATATTTCCCTTCTTAGCTACTAATGTGAAGTAGGCAATAGCAAGTGACACGCTCGGTTCAGTATGGCGACCATAGAGATAACAATATCCCAAATTCGACATCGCATCCGTATTCCCCATGCTAGCGGCTAGATGGTAATATGCTACGGCATTAGTATAATCACCTTCACGATAAAAATCTGCCCCTTGCTATTCAGATAATCTGAATCATTGTTCTCCATCGCTTTGTAAGGGAGCTGCTTTCTTACCTTTGAATTGTACGACTGCCTTCGCTAGTTTTTCTGGATTACGGGAGAAAAATCGCATTCTATTTTTATTGTTGTTGATTTGCTAGCAATTGAATTAGAAAGCACGTAAAAATCATACTTAATTTGAATATAACAAATAACTAATTCCTCTAAATCAAAATCAGGTAGATTATCTAATAGATTTCCCTGTAATTGGTTAACTTGGAAATAATCCTTTTTAGATAAATTGTTATAGATAGCTTTAGAATACTCTTCAATAATTTAGTCGTGAATTTTATTTGCCGTACCCACATTCGCTCTATTGAATGAAGCTTTACGTTTCTATTCATATAAATTCCTTGTCAATGGAAACAAACGCATTCCCACAGGATAAATGGAAATAGATAATTTCTAGCCATCACTCCATAAAAATTACTCACTTTGATACTTCCCCATCCCAATGCTCTAGCCTTGCAATCAAGGCTTTTCATTATTCCTTTCGTTCAAAGGTTTCTAGGCTTTTACGAGCAGAGCAACACACTCAGCGGTTCGCTGTTACCGCATCACTGTGTTCTGCGACAACTGTCGCATAGGCAGAACATCTGCTTCTACTTCGCTGATAAATCAACTCGTACAAGCAGTGATACTGCCTCCACGTGATGCGTATTCGGGAGTTCAAAGGTCCTGCGGACCTTTGAAGCAGCTTGCCAGAAAACAAGAGAGCAAGCTGGACAATCTAATTGCGTTTCTCTAACAAACTCACAACTTCAATATGATGCGTATTGGGGAGTTCGAAGGTCCCGCGGACCTTTGAAGCAGCTTGCCAGAAAACAAGAGAGCAACATCAACTATCTGCCAACTCACAATATAAGTAACGACTGAATAAGTAACAAAAAGTAGAGCGTTTCATTCCGTTCTTCCTCAACCATGCGTTCATCAAGGCTCTTAGGCACACGCAACGCCCGTCTGTAAAGGGTTTCGTCCCATACCTCGTTAAACTCCCTGTGCCGCTCGTCCCATTAGAAAAGATTCCTGTTCCTGCGCTCCATCTGCCGAAACTCCATAAAGAACTGTTCCGACACTTCCAACTCGTGGGATTTGCCCTGCCCGTCCTTAAAGCTGATAAAATACCTTGTGCCGCTTTCCGTGGATTCCTCCCGAAGCGTGTATGCCTTAACCCTGTATGCCATCCTGTTGTCCTCCTGCAAAAAATGAGTGAGGGGATTTCCATCCCTCACCCAGTAGCCCGCAGGATGGCAGGCTGTTTTAGAAGCTATAAAATTTTCCGCAGCTTCTTCCGCAGATGGTCTAACCTCGCATAGATGGCACCAGTCGTCAAATGCACAAGCGGGGCAATCTCCTTTGTGGAATACCCCTGCATTTTCAGCAGGACGATTTTCAAGGTACGCCCGTCCACCGTGACTAATACTTGATAGAGATTTTCGCTCTCAATCTCTTCCAGTAACTCCGCAACCGTACCCACTTCCGCCTGCCGCTCCCTGCCTGCCATGTCCTCAAGATATTCCGCAACGTCATTCGTCCATCGGTAAAACCGCCTGTTGGAATTGAAGTCTGCCCTGTCCGCCATGCGTATCTGCTCAATGGTCGCTTCATCAACGCCGCACTCACGCAGCAGCTTTTCCTCCGCTTCTTTCCAGATACGCCATTTCCTGTCCTCCCGTCCGTGGTTGTATGCCATTCTTACTTCCTCCAATCAGAATTGATTGAGAGGGCAGAGAAAAGCCCCCTCATCTTCCCAAAGGAAAAAACAAGGGGGCTGAACGCCTTAAATTTTAATTTTCTATTATCTTTCTTAGTTTTATTAGGATTCTGGCTTTGCGTTTGTTTACAACGCTCTGGGTTATGCCCAACCTCGCCCCGACTTCACGCTCGGAAAGTCCGTCAAAAAAGATTGCCTGTATCAGCTCCTGTTCACTATCCGACAGCAAAGGCAGGGCGGCTTTCAGCCTGTCCACCATGACCGCATTGACAACGGTTTCTGCAATGTCCACCGCTTCATCAGTGATAAAGTCCAGAGGATTCCCCTCGCTGTCCGTAAATCCGTCGAGAGATAGCAGTCTATTCTTTGTATCTAATTTTTGCAGATAACGCCACCGTTCCTTGTCACGGTAGAAGTCTGTGTATTGCTCCCTCACGACTTCAAGCAGACAGCCTTGAATGGGGATAAACAGCTTGTCCATATAGGTCTGGTCGGATTCCCTGCAACGGCAGAACTCCGTGTAGGATAATTCCACATAGCCGCCACTTTCTCTGATATATACCTTTCTTGGTGCATATTTCACCATAAATACCTCCCATCTGAATTTTTGAAATGTAAAAAATCCAGATGGAGAGGCGGAGAACGACACCGCATATCAGAAACAGCCCTACGGCACTTTCCAACAAAAATCGACAAAAGAAAAACCGCAAAGGCTCTGTGACCTTTACGGTTATAGGAAATAGTAATTCTATTGTATGGAGATTGTACTTCTACTTTCAAGGTGAGAAGTACCGTTGCACTGGCAGAAATTTTTTTAACTGGTTTCCTGCCGTTCTCTGATATGCTATGTATTGATAAATTTTGCTTCGTATGAGCAGATAGATAACTGCCCGAAAAAAGGACATAAAAAAATCCCTCCAAATTTAAAAACAAATTCAGAGGGTAATTTAGGGTATAACAAAATAACCCACCCGAATATCGTTTTTTTTATTTGGTGAGTTTGTTCTTTCAAATACGAACCAAAAAGAGCCGATGATTCGTGAATTGTTCCACAATTTCATCGGCTCTGCGTCTTAAGCGTCTGGCTCTTTGATGACAGTTATCTTCAAGTTGTCAACTTTAATCAATCTTTCTTGTCTGCATTTTGGACAATAAAGGGGATAATTCTCCAAAACAGTGTCCTTCCTAATTTTATTACGGGTTTTGCTCCCACAAACAGGACACAATATCCATTCGCATTTCATCATAATTAGTCTCTAATCCTTTCAAATCTCATTTTATATGACTTTTGCAAGCTGTTAAGCTAACTTGTGGAACATATGCCGAACCTTATCTATACGGCTATTCGGGCGGCGGGGTTGGCAAATAAATTTACCAATAGCTGGCTGGTATCCTTTTAACTCTGTCAAGCAGACTCCCTGCCCATTTGTGAAATAAGTTAAATCGTTCCTGTATTCTTGAATACATCTAGCAGGGATTTCTCCTTTCAGAATGACCTCGTCATTCTTTATCTGAGTACTTACAATATCTGCACAATACCTTGGAGCATCATGATACGCCCGTGAGAGATATTCCTGCGGTGCATAAATTTCAAAGTGGAGATATGGCTCTAATAGTTCTGTCCCTGCTTTTTTTAAAGCCTGCTCCAATACGATAGGGGAAAGCAGCCGAAAGTCTGCGGGGGTACTTACAGGACTATAATACAATCCATATTCAAAACAGATTTTACAGTCTGTCACTTTCCATCCATACAGCCCCTGCTCGCAGCCATAAAGAACCCCCTCCATAACCGCATTTTGGAACGATTGATTTAAATATCCAAGTGAAACTCTGCTTTCATACTGCACTCCGCTTCCAATAGGGAGCGGCTCTATGGACAACCCGACAGAAGCCCAGAAAGGATTTGGCGGGACTTCTATGTGGATGGTATATTCTGCTTTTCTAAGCGGTCTTTCCATGTATATAACAGTAGGTTCTTTTATTTCTGCCTCTACATGATACTTTTCCTCAAGAATGGCACAAATAACTTCCATCTGTACCTTCCCCAAAAAGGAAAGTATAATTTCATGCGTTGTAGTATCCACGTAATACTTTAAAAGAGGATCGCCATCTGAGATTTCTGTAAGTGCCTCAAGCAACACTTCCCGCTGTTCGGATTTCTTTACTTCAATTGTTGTTTGGAGCATAGGGAGCGGATTTTCAATAAATTTTCTCTGCGGCAACAGTATTTCGTTCCCCAAAATACTGTTTAGCTGCAAAACATCATTTGGTAAAATTACAATATCACCAGAGTAAGCCGTATCTGCTAAACACAATTCACCGTTTGTAGGAATACTCATCTCTGTAATTTTTATTTTCTCTTTTTCTGATATTCTGACAACGTCCCTCGAATGCAATGCGCCGCTGTACAGACGCACATAAGCCAAACGCCTCCTTTTTTCTGAATATTCAATCTTAAAAACCTGCCCGCATAGTTCAGATTGACCTTCAGGCGTTGATGAATAAAACTTACTGGCAATCACTTCTATAAGCTGCCGAATCCCCAGATTGTTTTTAGCACTTCCGTGATAAACGGGAAATAACGTTCCGTTTTGGAATCTCCTGTTTTCTTCCTGTTCCAGTTCTGACATTTTAAACGGTTTCCCTGACATATATTTCTCTAATAGTTCATCGTTTCCCATAATTACCGCATCCCACTGTTCCATATCGTCATTGTCCGTTACATTTATATGGGGATGCTGCCCAACCTTTTGCTTCACTATAATTTCCGAAGAAAGCTTTGCTTTCATTTCTTGATATACCATTGGCAAATCAATCCCCTCTTGGTCAATTTTATTGATGAAAAAAATTGTCGGAATCTTCATTGTCTGTAGTGCATGAAACAGTATACGGGTCTGTGCCTGTATGCCATCCTTTGCAGAAACTAATAATACTGCTCCGTCTAATACGGATAAAGAACGGTATACTTCCGCCAAAAAATCCATATGGCCTGGCGTATCTATAATGTTGACTTTTACATCCTCCCACTGAAAAGATGTCACTGCTGTCTGGATAGTGATTCCCCTTTGACGCTCCAAATTCATTGTATCTGTCCTTGTTGTGCCTTTATCTACGCTCCCTGGTTCTGCAATTGCACCACTGGTATACAATAAACTCTCCGTTAATGTTGTCTTTCCTGCGTCAACGTGAGCCAGAATGCCTAAGTTAATTATTTTCATGTGATTTTCCTCCTATCAACACCCAAAAAAGGGCATAAAAATACCCAGTGATAAATACTCCTATCACTGGGTAAATAACTCCAATAGCCCCAAAACACTTATATGTTTTCGGGCATATAAAATTACATGATAAAAGTATTCTTAAACTGGGTACAAAAAACTAAGCCCCATATTAAAAGTGAAACGGGACTGCTACTTTTTGTTCCCACTATCAAATTGACAGTTTATTTAAGAATACCTTGCCGCATATTTATCAACTCCTTGTATAATACTGAATCTAATTATATTCCTTAACCCTTTATTTGTCAAGCTGACAAACTAAAGCAGAAAAAGCGGCAGGATTTCCCCCTGCCACTAATCATCTGTTTATGCAAAAATAATTTCCTTTTCCACAATCTCCCTCGCACAAGCCCTTATGTTATTGAGGCATCCTGTCCATTCTAAGGCGTTTTCTGCCTTTAGCTGTTCCGTTATGCCCTGTGCCTGTTTCATACCCTCTATGAGCCTTTCAAAGCGTTCCTGTGCCTGTCTGTCAATGTCGGCAAGGTAAGCGTTAAGTCTGCCGCTTGTAAGAAGATTGGTGTATGTAACTTTGCAGTGATGCTTCAGATAATCCAAATGCCGCTGTCCCCAGATGCCTATCGGCTGTTCTTCTTCGGCGGGTACAGTTAAGCACGGTATTAAATAATCGCCTTGCCTTTCGTATTTGCCGCCCATTTCCTCAAAAATTGTCTTTGCCATTGTCTCTTACCTCAAAAGCCCCCTTTAAAGGGCTTTTATGCTTATTTTGAAAAAGAGATAAAATCAATATATCCCTTTTCTCCGATTTTTACAACGGCATTGTAGGACTTTCTATCTTTCGTTTTGATTCCTTTTACCAGGGTTTCTTTTCCCTCTAGTAATTCTTTTACATTTGTTTTGGTGAGTTTTTTCTTTCTAAAATGTTCAGCTAAAGTGAAGGTACATTCAGGATAATTTGAACAACCATAAAACGATTTTTTTAATACAATATTGTTGCCACACTTAGGACATTTTCCTACAAGGGGTCCCGAGCGCTTAGTGGGAATTTGTACCCCTTATCGATACAAATTCCCCGTAGGCGCTAGGGACCTCTTTAGCTTCTTGGAAGCTGTCAGTAGTATATCTAATAATTTATCTCCATTCCCTTTAGTAACGTGTAACTTTCCAAATTTAAAAAAGCGACTCATAGAATTATTTCCTCCCGTTAAATAATAGATAACTATTAAAAATAGACAATACTTGCTCATAAGTA
>NZ_POJD01000164.1 GCF_002960445.1 Streptococcus suis | reverse complement strand
GATCTTTGGGCGGCTCATGCCTATGAAAATTTGAACTATTTATTTTCGGATATACATGTTAGAGGATATTATCCTAATTATGCCAAAAGATACTTTAAAGAAAATGGCATAAAGATTACTTTCGTGGAAGGTGATGAAGAGTTATTAAAAAATAATACGGTTGATTTTCTCTCCTTCAGTTATTATATGAGTATTACTCAGGCAGCAGATCCATCAAAATATTCATCTGGAAAAGGAAATATCTTGGGTGGTTTGGTCAATCCTTATTTAGAAGCTTCTGATTGGGGTTGGCAGATTGATCCAATTGGTTTAAGATTGACACTAAATCGTTATTATAATCGATAC
>NZ_POJD01000163.1 GCF_002960445.1 Streptococcus suis | reverse complement strand
CGATTTGAGAAAGATGTTCAAATTTACGAAATTCAAACGGTCGTTGAACAGGAATTGTTAAAGGCTCATTTATATGATTTGGCGGAGCTTTATATTCAATACCGAACACGCCGTGATTTTCGCCGTCATCAGGCTACCGATATTAATTTTGAAATTCATAAGCTGTTGAGCAAGGACCAGTCTGTGGTCAATGAAAACGCTAATAAGGATGCGGATGTGTTCAATACGCAACGGGACCTGACAGCAGGTATTGTCGGAAAGTCTATCGGTCTCAAATTATTACCAGCTCATGTGGCCAATGCCCACCAAAAAGGCGATATTCATTACCATGATTTGGATTACA
>NZ_POJD01000162.1 GCF_002960445.1 Streptococcus suis | reverse complement strand
AGTTTCCATACGGCAACAAGCCCGATTTGACAAGGGCCTGGAAACCATTACAGATACCGATGATGAGGCCTCTTTTTTCGATAAATTGGTCAATAGCAGAGCGGACCTTGGCGTTTCGTAAGATAGTCACGATAAACTTAGCAGACCCATCTGGTTCATCCGCAGCCGAGAATCCACCTGCAAAGAATAGAATATTCGCCTTAGCAATATTGTCAACCATAGTGTCAACCGAGTTTTCAATGCTCTCTGCATCCAAGGTCACAAATGGAACAAGATTGACTTTTG
>NZ_POJD01000161.1 GCF_002960445.1 Streptococcus suis | reverse complement strand
TTCCAATAAATGAAAACAGGACAGACCGATGAACAGCTGTAACAACAGAGCGAAGCCTAACTCACCTAAATAGGTCAACCTGATTGAAGATACCAATCGCCCCTCCACAAAAGCACTGTTTTGACGGAGCTCTAGAAATGTTAGTAGGCGAAAAATTGTTGCTGGTATAGCATAAACAATAGATAGCAAAATGGAGGGAAAAAATAGTAGTGTTGTACCTCTTGTCCGCTCGCGAGTCATCATCGCTCTTGATACTATATCACTCGTCATCATCACA
>NZ_POJD01000160.1 GCF_002960445.1 Streptococcus suis | reverse complement strand
CGTTTTTTTTTCCCCCCCCCCCCCCGAAAAATGCAAGTATATGGCTTGAAAAAATATTCTTGTTCATTTTTAAGCTATTTTTCAAAAAAGAGCAGTTGCACTTTTACAACTACTCTCACATATTCACATCATCAATGCTCCAAATACTCTTCCCAAATGGCATCAAAGTCTGACATGGAAAAAGCAAAGCTAGCAGATTCTTCCAAAAAACGACTTACCTCATCAAAATCATCTGATTGCTTGGGAAAATCAACTTCCTCAAAAGCATAATCTGCTAAAATCGCAACAGGCTCATTGCTCTTCGGATTGCGTTGGGTCATCAACCAAGAATAAAAACTTCTTCTCACAACTCTTACTTTCTAATATGATTTTCTTCGTAGAGGGTAATATACCGCTCCATAGACATCTTACTCACCAATTGGCCAATCAATTCATAAGGAATATTCTTGGGATTTTTCATGCGAACGCAGGATTTACCCATGTCCAATTTGGTCGGAACCTGTTCCTGATACTTTTCTACAAACCAGTCATTCAATTCCTTATCCATATAAATTCCCATATGATAGAGGGCAATATGAGCCTTTTGTGAGGCCAAGGCCAAGAAAGGTAAGGGTTCTCCAGGTGTACAATGATAACCATTTGGATAGGCTGACAGAGGGACGTAATAATTGATCATTCCACCCAGCACACCAACCTCAAAACCAGCAGGCAAATGCTCAACAATCACCTGATGAAGCCTTTCAACTGCCTCTCTGCGATTGTCTGGCAGGGCGGCCATGTACTCCTCTATCGTTTCCACTTCAATCAACATGACAAGCTCCTATCTCAACCCAAGCATGGCTTCCTTGGCATGAACCATCTCTGTAATCATTTGGCAATATGGAGTTGGAATACCTGCACGTTTGCCTTTGAAAACAACAGCGCCATTCAGGTAATCAATTTCAGTCTTACGACCATTTTGCACCAAATCCTGATGCATAGATGGATAGTGATTAGATGCTTTTTTAGAAGCATCAATGATATACTTCCAAATAGCCTCTTCATCAATTCCATCGGTTTCTGATTTGGCAACGGCGATGAATTCCTTGAAAATTCCTTGCACCAAATTTAGCCCGCCCTCTGTTCCAAAGAGTTCTCCAATGGTGCAATTCAAGATTGTACAAGTCGGATTCATGGTGCCATTGACACAGGCCTTTTGCCAAATGGCATTGATGACGTGGTCATCATAAGTTGCATTTAGACCAGCCTCATTAAACATAGCAATTATATCAGCAACTGACTGACCATCACCAACCATATTCTGCACAGAGATAGAACCAGGACCCTGCAAATGCGCATGACCAGGCCCCTTAAGACCAGCCAACCAAATCGTTACACCGACCATAATACTCTCATCAGGCACATAACGGCGCATGGTGGTCGCATGTCCAAGTCCATTCAAGAGGCTAAGAACCTTAGTCTTTTCACCAATAATCCCCTTAATATCCTGCAACATTTTTGGCAGCTGGTCCGCCTTGGTTAAAAGGATGATTAGGTCAGCAACTTCCGTCGCCTCAGTCGGCTTCATAATAGGGAGCTGGACGACATCATCAAAATCTCCCGTCACCTTCAGACCATTTTCACGAATCGCTTCGATATGGGCATCCCAATTATCCAACAAAATCACTTCATGCTTTGTCTTTGATAACTGATAGCCAAAACGGCAACCCATGGCACCACTTCCTGCAATATATACCCTCATTTTTAGATCAACTCCGTTCCAAACTCGTCTTGTTTGACCTTCCCAGCCTTCATCAAACCACCCAGGGCTTTTTTGAATTGACCCTTGGAAATACCAAAGGTAGCCTTGATGTCTTCCGGAGCAGACTTGTCGTTCAAGGTCATAAAGCCCCCACTGCTCTCCAGATAAGTCAAAATCATCTGAGCATCATTTTCCAACATCTCAAATGAACGTGGTTTAAGCGACAGATTCAAGGTTCGGTCAACTGCCCGATAACCAATCACACGCGCCTCCAAAACCTGCCCCAAGCGTGGCTCGGCAAATCGTTCACTAGGATGGATAAATCCAAGCATATTGTTATTAGGTAGATAGACAAATGTCCCTGTCATCTTCAGACGGTAAACGATGGCAGGCAGGGTTTGGTTCTGCATATTATCATAAGCAGGACCCGCCATCTTTTGGAAATCTTCTTGAAAAGCTGGTAGGGCCCAAATACGGTCTTTCTTATCCACATCCAACTTAACATAGAGTTGATCACCTTTTTTAGGCCACAACTCCTTGATTTCAGGCAAAATATCCAAGGAAACAACCACCTGTTTGTCTGGTAAACCAGTGTCCACAAAAACACCCAAGTCTTTACGAACGTCAGTCACTGTTCCCCAACCAAAGCTGGTCCGGCTTGCTCCCACTTCTTTAGTGGTTAACCGCAGCTTTTGTTTCATATCTGTATAAGCGAAACCCTTGACAGATTGCCCTAGTTGGAACTCTCCTTCATCTTTTGAAAGAGCAAAGGTCAGCCCTTCTTTCTGGATAAAGTAAAATTGGTCATTTTGGTCGGTCACAAGACCAACCACATAGTGTGCTAATAAATCATTCATGATTTTCTTCTTTCTGATTAAAAATGGAGGAGTTTTGTCTAACTCCCCCATTAGATTGTTTATTTTATCATCACTTCCGTTAGACCTGTTAATGATGACTTTTGGTTACTTTAAAGGAAATTGATTAAACTTCCAACAATTCTTTTTCCTTGTCGGCAGTCATCTTATCGATGGTCTTGATGGCATCGTCAGTGACTTTTTGAATGTCTTTCTCAAGTGTTTTCAAATCGTCTTCCGTGATTTCTTTAGCTTTTTCAGCTTTCTTAGCCTCGTCCATAGCATCACGACGGATGTTTCGGATAGCCACTTTAGAGTTTTCACCCACTTTTTTCACATCTTTTGCCAAGTTCTTACGCGTTTCCTCTGTCAATGCAGGAATAACCAAGCGAATAACTGTACCATCAGACTGTGGTGTCAAACCAAGGTCAGATGCGTTCAAGGCACGCTCAATATCCTTCAAGATAGACTTGTCAAATGGCGTAATCAAGAGCACACGCGCTTCTGGAACGGTAATACCAGCCAATTGGTTCAAGGGTGTTGGAGCACCATAGTATTCTACTGAAATGCGGTCCAACAAGCTAGCATTGGCACGACCAGCACGGATATGGCTGAACTCACGAGCCAAACTCTGATGAGATTGGTTCATGCGTTCTTGGGCTTTTGCAATAATTTCTTTTGACATAAGACTTCCTTCTTTATATTTTATGTTTTATTTTTCTTCTGTAGAGTTAGAAACCGTAGTACCGATTTGTTCACCAAAGACAACACGCTTGATGTTGCCTGGCTCGTTCATGTTAAAGACTACCAAGTCAATGTCGTTGTCCATTGACAGCGTAGAAGCTGTTGCATCCATGATTTTCAAGCCACGGCTGATAACTTCACGGTGGGTTAATTCATTAAATTTAACCGCATTGGCATCTTTCTTAGGATCGGCATTGTAGACACCATCCACACCGTTTTTAGCCATCAAGATTGCATCTGCTTCAATCTCTGCTGCACGAAGAGCGGCAGTTGTATCTGTTGAGAAGTATGGTGAACCGATACCAGCACCGAAGATGACAATCCGACCTTTTTCAAGGTGACGTAAGGCACGACCACGAATATATGGCTCAGCCACAGACTGCATGGCAATTGCTGTCTGCACACGCGTATCCACACCAAGTTGTTTAAGGGAATCAGCCATTACAAGAGCATTCATCACCGTACCAAGCATACCAGTATAGTCTGCCTGCACACGATCCATACCAGCCTCAGCAGCAGGTTCACCACGCCAAAGGTTACCACCACCAATAACAAGGGCAATTTGAACACCTGATTCTGCTACTTCTTGAATTTCCTTAGCCATTGCTTGAACCGTCTGGATGTCAATACCGACACCACGTTCACCAGCCAAGGCCTCGCCAGATAGTTTGATTAGAATACGTTGGTATTTAGGTTTCATCATCTCTCTCCTCTTTTTTATCCCTACTATTCTACCACAAAATCAAAATTTTTTATAGAAAAATCTCCACGAAAAAAGGAAAATCCATTCCAGATTTTCCTAGAGTTTATTAAGCCAATTTTAGTTTGCGACGGAGCAAGTCTGCCCGACTGCCAATCAAACGATCTAGCTGTCGTGTCTTCAAGGTCAAAATGACAAAAACGAATACGCCCACCCCTCCCGAAAGGAGCAAATGAACAAAGCTCGATAGATAACCACCAGCTGGTAGCAAGTGATTGAGAAGCAACTCAAGTAGCCAAACAATGCCACCCATAACCAGGGAAATCCAGCTGATTGTCACAATGTCTTTCACAATCAAACCTTCATCCACACCTAAGACCGCATCAATACGCTTATAGAATAAATAGAGCATGACGGTAAGACTGACCAGGGTTGAAAGGAAGGGGCCGTAAACTTGGAACATATAAATCATCGGCAACTGCAAGACCACTTTTATCAGCATCCCAATCGCAAAATAGATAACTGCTCGACGATTTTCAAAAATCGCTTGAATGACAACGCTGATAACAGAATATAGGCCAAGAGGTAAAATCATGACCAGGTTCCAAATGAAGAGCTGAATTTCAATATCCTGCGATTGACCGTAGAAGACTGAGTAGAGTGGTCTAGCCAACAAGACCGTTCCAACAATGGCTGGAATGGTAAAAATAAAGAGTAACTGCAAGTTATCCGCCACCAAATTGGAAGCTGCCTTCAAATCTTTTTTTACAAACTTCTCCGTAATGAGTGGAATAGCTACACTGCCCAGACTGATAGAAATCCCGATAATCATCATGGTAATCTTGTTGGGATTGGCAGACATAAAGGAATAGAGTTCCAAGAGTTCCGAATTGGTAAGACTGGTAATCTTCTCCATGACATTGATAAAGGTAACTTGGTCAATAAATTGGAGCAGCTGGATGGTCAAACTCAAGATAATAATCGGAATAGCATCCTTGACTGTTTCTTTGATGAGTTGACCTGTATTAACCGATATGTTCTGCTTCTTGGCATGGAGTAATTTTCCCAGATAGCCCTGTTTCCAGAGAGTATAAACCAGAATTCCTACACTTGCCAGCATACCTACAAAGGCAGCAAAGGTGGACTGTACTACTGCGTCTAGATAGTTCCCATTGCCCAGCATCATGATAATAAAGGTAGCTGCTAGAATCCAAATGACACGAACCAACTGTTCAGCCAACTGACTGATAGCGTAGGGTTTCATATCGTGCCGTCCCTGGAAAAAACCTCGTAGGATACTCATAGCTGGAAAGATGAATAAGGGAGGAACCAGACTATACATGACTGGAATGAGTTTTTCTTTGGAACCTGACGCTTCAGCTAGCCAAGGGGAACTGATAAACATAGCTCCGGCAAAGACCGCACCAAAGACCAACATGAGCTTAAAGAATTCCCGAACCAGATAGAGGGAAACTTCTTCTTTCCCTAGTACATTGTACTTGGCAACCTGTTTGGCAATGGCGGTCGGCAAACCAGCCGTAGAAATCAAGAGGAAGTTGGCATAAATTTGATAGCCCATGCTAAATAAGGCATTGGCTTCCGCCCGATGTTCTCCCAGCCAGATATACCAAGGTATCACATAGGCAACACCCAGCAAACGACTGAGAAAATTCCCGGCAGTCAACCAGGCCATGCCTCGCACCATGGTTTCTTGCTCACGGGATTGGCCCGTTTTTGTTTGTTCAGACATGATAAAACTTCTTTCTTTTAAGATAATACTCTTCGAAAATCAAAATCAGACGTTGTTGACTTGATTTGATGAGTGAATGGCTCCAGTGGAGCCTTTCAGCCTGTTACCTTGAAATAAAATAGTAACAGAGTTCTATCTGCATAAGTAGAAACGAACTACGTTCACCTATCTCCAACCTCCAAAGGTTCCCCAAACCTTTGGAGCTAGTCTGTTTTTGATTTTCATTGAGTATAACTCCTCTATTATAAACTTTTATCAAACCATTGTAAAATATGAGCAAGCAAAAGGGAGTGGGACAGAACTCAACAATTAAAAGAAGAGTTCGTCAACAAGTCCTTATTTCCAGTTGTTGAGCTGAAACAGTCTATCCCCAGACTGTTTCACTCCCACCCCCGCATAGCTCCAACAGTCAGAGTAGTGACTGTTGGAGGTTGGAAATAGAGCGAACTTTGTTCGCAACAGTCGTAATGGTCAGATTTGGAGTGTAAAACACGAACTGCTGAGATTTGCTTTGCAAATCTTATCTCCTACCTTTAACAGTCTCCCAGACTGTTAAAGCCAATCAACCACTGCGCTGAGATGTTGACGCTAACTTTGAGAAGTGGTGCTGGGCTTGAGCCCAGCCTCGTTACTTAGAACCAGAATTCACAAGCGAAGTACTTTTAAACAAGAGCTAGTTTTTCGCTAATCAAAGCAGCTTTTTAGGGAATATTAACAAAGGCTGAGTAGCTGAAAATCTAGCCATAAATGGAAGTGCTGAAGGGTGAATACGGGTTCTTAATCTTCTATAGAAGCATATTTTACTGCCAGGCCTTTCTGAACGGCTGGACGGTCTGCAATTTTCTCCACCCAGGCATTTAAATGGCTATAAGAGGCGACATCCAGAAATTCTGCTGAACCAGGATAGAGTTGACCTTGCACCAAGCGTCCATACCAGGACCAGATGGCAATATCTGCGATGGTATAGTCTTTTCCAGCAATGTACTCTCTGGTCGCCAATAATTGATCCAACAAATCTAATTGGCGTTTGGTTTCCATGGCATAGCGGTTAATCGGATATTCCTGCGCTGTCGGAGCGTAATGGAAGAAATGCCCAAAACCACCGCCAACAAATGGCGCGGCGCCAGTTTGCCAGAAGAGCCAGTTAAGGACTTCTGTACGTTCCGCCAAAGCTTTGGGTATGAAGGCGTCAAATTTTTCTGCCAGGTAAAGTAGAATGTTGGCTGATTCAAAAACTGGAACCGGCTCCTTCTCAGAGTAATCGACCATAGCTGGAATTTTTGAATTTGGATTTATTCCAACAAAATCAGAGCCAAATTGGTCCCCTTGACCAATATTGATCAGATAAAGGTCGTAGGCTGCGTCTGAAATCCCTAACTCCTTCAACTCTTCCAGCATGATAGCAACCTTAATACCGTTAGGTGTTCCCAAGGAATAAACTTGGAAAGGCTGTTCTCCTTTTGGTAATCTTTGTTCAAATCGACTGCCTGCTGTGGGGCGATTGCCGGAACGGTTATCGTTTTCATTTTCCCACTTCCAAACGAGTGGTTTTGTGTATTCTGTCATCATTTTTCCTCTAAATTATCTATTCCTAGTACATAACGTCGATAGGTCACTTGTAATTCCTGGATATAGCGCCCCAATTCTACCAACTCCTTTGGCGCTCTCCAGGTCAAGCCAGTCAATTCAGCATTGACAAATACCGATAACTGATCAGCCAACAAATAAAGATTGTCTGACTGGTCGAGCTTCTGCGCAAATTCAACTACTTTCTCACGCAAGACCGGGGAAATAGTTTCTGGTGACAACTGATAAAGGGCTGATAAATGGGAGTAAAATTCTTCACGATTGGCTTTTTTCATAAGAAACTCCTATATCCTTGGTTTTATATCAGTATAACCCTTTTTCAAACCTCTGTCAATATGTCAAAAAAGACTGCCCGAAGACAATCTTTCTATTGATTAAAGTGAGTTTGGATCTACTTTAATACCAACACCTTGTGTTGTAGTGATAGATACTGAAGTCATATAAGTACCTTTAGCTGTAGCTGGTTTTGCTTTAACCATTACTTCGTTGAAAGCTTTGAAGTTTTCAACAAGTTTGTCAGCATCAAATGATACTTTACCGATAAGAGCTTGTACGATACCTGCTTTGTCAGCACGGTAAGTGATTTTACCACCTTTAGACTCTTCAACTGCTTTAGCAACATCCATTGTTACTGTACCAGTTTTAGGGTTTGGCATCAAGTTACGTGGACCAAGTACACGACCAAGACGTCCAACAACTGCCATCATATCTGGAGTTGCGATAACAACGTCGAAGTCCAACCAACCACCGTTGATTTTAGCAACCAAGTCATCTTCACCAACAAAGTCTGCACCAGCAGCTTTTGCTTCTTCTGCTTTAGCACCACGTGCGAAAACAAGAACGCGAGCAGTTTTACCAGTACCGTTTGGCAATACCATTGCACCACGGATTTGTTGGTCTGCTTTACGAACGTCGATGTTCAAGTTGTAAGCAACTTCAACTGACGCATCAAATTTAGCGAAGTTAGTTTCTTTTGCAAGTGCAACAGCTTCTTCTACGCTGTAAAGTTTTGTGCTGTCGATTTTCTCAAGAGCAGCACGTAAGTTTTTGCTTTTTTTAGCCATTTTTATTCTCCTTGTAATGTGGTCATATCGATTTTCATCTCCCACGTCACCTATCGAAGCGATGAGGATATGCGGGTCTTGGGTTTGCTACTGATTAGTCAGTAACAGTGAAGCCCATAGAACGAGCAGTACCTTCGATCATACGCATTGCAGCTTCCAAGCTAGCAGCGTTCAAATCTGGCATTTTTGTTTCAGCAATTTCTTGTACTTGTGCACGAGTTACTGAAGCAACTTTCGTTTTGTTAGGTGTACCTGAACCTTTTTCAACACCTGCAGCTTTTTTCAAAAGAACAGCAGCTGGTGGTGTCTTACAGATGAAATCAAATGATTTATCTTCATATACAGAGATTACAACTGGAATGATCATACCAGCTTGGTCAGCTGTACGAGCGTTAAATTCCTTAGTGAATCCCATGATGTTGATACCTGCTTGACCAAGTGCTGGTCCGACTGGTGGAGCTGGAGTAGCTTTACCAGCAGGGATCTGAAGTTTTACAAGTTTTTCGACTTTCTTAGCCATCTTAAAAATCCTCCTATTGTGGTTTTGGCGGTAATTACAGATTTTTACCTCCCACAAATATGTGTTTTACACATACCTTTTCATTATACATGATTTTAAAAGAAATGCAAGCTTTATGTTTACTTTTCTTCACATTTTTTATAGAATGAAAGTATGTTTGAATCAATCCTCTTTATAAAAATCATTGCAGTTCTTTTCATCTTTCTGACCTTGGCAATTTCCATTATTGCCGTCAAGTTTTTTAAGCTGCACAAATACGGGCGAAACTTTGCTGATATTGCCTTTCCACTTTATGGCCTGGAATTTTATCTTATCTCGGACAGGATTTACTATAGCAGTCTACTACCACACCTGCTCCTAGCCCTCTCCCTGCTATCCATAGGATTGTGCGCCTTCTTCCTCTTCAAGAAAAAAGAGTTCTCCTATAAACGCTTTTTCAAGGTCTTCTGGAGAGCTAGTTTTATCCTGACCTTCTTTATGTATTTAGCTCTAGTCATTGCTGTATTGACACTCAAATCCTAGAACAAAGCCCCCTGTAGCTAGCTGTTACAAGGGGCTCTTTCTATTCATGAATTTCTAAGGGGAGGCCATCGGGATCAAAGAAGAAAGCCATCTTCTTCCCGTCAAAATCATCTGTCCGAAGGGCTTCGTGTCGAATGCCCAAACGGTCAAATTCTTCCAGACAAGCTTCCACATCTGCCACTTTAAATGCTAGATGGCGAAGCCCAGTGTGTTCTGGATTGGGCATGGCTGGACGAATAGGTGCATCCGGCTTGATAAAAATTTCCAAGACCATATTTCCTTTTTTGACATTGAAGAGAATGTCATTTTTTTCTGGACGGATGTGTTCATCCAACTGCTCAAAGCCTAATTTTTCAACATAGAACTCTCGTGTTCGTTCATAATGGCTGCCGATGATGGCAATATGGTGGACTGCTTCAAATTTCATTACTGTGTTTCCAATACCTTTCTGGGTTTGGTGCCTTCTGCTGGACCAATCACTCCTGCTGCTTCCAATTCTTCCATCAATCTGGTTGCTCGGTTAAAGCCGACAGACAAGCGTCGTTGGATCATAGAGGCACTGGCTTTCTGGGTTTCCACTACCAAGGCACGCGCTTCATTGAATAGTGGATCTCCACCCTCATCTCCAAATCCAGCCTCGCCCTCACCCTCTGCCACTTCACCAGGATCAAAGGTTTCGTCATATTCAGCCTCTGCTTGTTCCTTGACAAAGTTGACAATTCGCTCAACATCGTCGTCGGAAATAAAGGAACCTTGTAATCGAACGGGTGCAGACTCTCCAATAGGATGGAAGAGCATATCTCCACGACCCAAGAGTTTCTCCGCTCCATTTTCTCCCAAGATAGTCCGCGAATCTGTTCCAGAAGCGACCGCAAAAGCGACACGAGATGGAACATTAGCCTTAATCAAGCCAGAGATAACATCAACTGACGGACGTTGGGTGGCCAAAATCATGTGAATACCTGCTGCACGCGCCTTTTGCCCCAAACGAATAATGGCATCTTCCACTTCCTTGCTGGCCACCATCATGAGGTCTGCCAACTCATCAACAATGACGACAATGAGGGGAAGTGGGATTTGTTTCTCTTCTGAACGACTATTAAACTCTTCTACCTTGGCATTGTAGCCTTCCAAATTGCGCACACCGATATGACTAAAGAGCTCGTAGCGTTTTTCCATTTCGTCCACGACTTTTTGCAGGGCTCGAGCCGCCTTGCGCGGATTGGTCACTACTGGGATGAGCAAATGGGGAATATCGTTATAGACGGACAATTCAACCATCTTGGGATCAATCATCATAAATTTGACCTGGTCTGGTCCTGCCTTCATCAAAATAGAAGAGATGATACCGTTAACTGCAACGGATTTCCCTGAACCAGTTGAACCAGCGACCAAGAGATGGGGCATTTTGGTCAGATCAAAAGAACGGACAGAACCATTGACTGCCTTACCCAGTGGAATTTCTAATAACTTACTAGCATCCGTCTTGGATTGTTCCCAAAGTTCTCGGAAGGAAACCATGGCCACTTCTGAGTTTGGCACTTCGATACCAACCAAGGATTTACCCGGAATAGGTGCCTCAATACGGACATCCTTAGCAGCCAGTGCCAAAGCCAAATCATCTGCCAGATTGGAAATCCGATTGACTCGCACACCGACAGCCGGTTTTAATTCATAACGGGTTACGGATGGACCGATCTCCGCACGCTCAACCACTACCTTTATACCAAAACTCGCAAAAGTATCTTCTAATACCTTGATATTTTGACGGACAATCTTTTTCTCATTTCCTTGTCCTTTAGACTTGACAGGTGCAAATAGGTCAATGGACGGCAGTTTGTAAACCAAATTCTTCTTGGGTTTGAAATCAATCTGAATATCTTGGCCATCATCTTCAGCAATAGGCTGGCTCTGAGGGGAAATTTCTTCCTCATCCTCCACCAGCATAACCGGAAATTCATCTTCTACCTGATGGTCATAGCCAGAGATAATAGGAACTTGGAAAGTTTGTTCTTCCAGGATTTCACCAGTTTCCAAGTCAATCCGTCTATCATCTAACTCAATGGTCTGAGTATTTTCCGTTTCCTCTAACTGAAGTCGCTCTTCCTCAAGGCGAGCCAATTCTAGCTGACGTTTTTCTTCTCGTTCAACCCGCTTGACCTCACGAAGCTCTGCCCGTTTTGCCTGTCCCTCAGCCAACTTATCCTTAGCTATAGCTAAGCCATCCGCCACATCATAGACAGACCATGGACCTAACTTAAAAATCCCAAAGGCCAGGACCAAGAATCCGATGAAGAAGGCACCTGCATTGGAAAAGAGGACGGACACCGGCCAATAAAAGATACTGCCCAGCAAGCCACCTCCAACAAAGTTGGTCACCTGAAACTTAGATAAATCGCTCAAGATAAGTTTGAAGGTCTGGTTGAATAAGTCACTTCCTTTATAACCTAGGTCCAAATAAGCCTGAAATTCAATCAATAGGCCAATAAGAAGGAAACAGAACCCCGATACAGTCCCTTTGCGACTGCGAATCCGTGCCGGCGCAAATAGGAAAATAAGGGCACCTACCAAAACTAGGTAGGTCACACTTCCAAACAGTAAGCGCAGTAAGTTATAACTCGTTACTCCAAATGCTCCCAAGCGAATAGCAGCGAAGAGGACAAGTAGAATACCAGCCACCCTTAGGGTGATATTTTTTACCTTTTCCTGCTGGGCTTGTTCTGCCTTGGTCGGCCGCCTAGTCGTCTTTCCTTTTTTACTCGTTTTTGCCATAACTTCCTCTACTTTCTCAATCTCTTTATTTTATCATAATTGAGAATATTTTTCATATCAGAAAAAGCCCTGCATTCACAGGACCCTTCTTGGAGTAAAAATAATTTAGGGAGCAAATATTATAAAGTGTTCAGACAGGTCTGCCCTTCTACATAGAAGGTTGAGGTCAAGGTTTCATGACCGTCGTTGACAAGAATTTCCACACAGTTGGTGTCAACCAAGACCAACAAGTCTGTCACTTGGACAGTAACTGCTCGGCGAACCGTTGGCCACTCTTCTTCCCCAGCTTGCTGGATTTTGAGATGACTACGGTCAATATAGACTTCTTGGCTTTCCTTATCGTAACCAAATTGCAGGTAATCTTTGTCGCTTCCAAGTTTTAGTTCCAAACTGTCTTCCAGTCTAAGAGAGAGCTTGCTTGGACCTTGGATACTTTGTCCAAATTCAATATCCTTGAAGGCTTCCAAGACACTTGTTGGCAGAACTTGGTGCAATCCGTTTTTAGTCTTCTTGAGAATGCGTGGAAGGGTCATCTGACCGTACCACTTATGACCTAGGTCATTGGTCACCAACTTGCGACCCCATGTATGTATCCAGGCAATCATAACACGTTCCCCTTCTGGACCTTCAGTCGTTTGAGCTGCATAGAAATCATGTCCGTGGTCAATTTCCTTAAAGGAATCTGCCACAAAGACCTTTTTATCCCAGTCCACATGACCTGTCACAAAGATGTTGGAATTGATATTGATAAAGTCATTCCCGTCTTTTTGGTAACGCATTGGAGAAATAATCAGGTACTCTTGACCGTCCACTTCAAAGTAGTCAGGACATTCCCAGACAAAGCCTTGGTTGGCCTCGCCTTTCAAGAAGATAGACTCAAATTTCCAATCCGTCAGGTTGGGAGAGCTAAGTAAGACGATACAGCCGACATTGTCCTTGTGCTTGGTCGCAACAACCGAGTAGTAGTGTCCTTCTTTCTCAAAAATCTTCGGATCGCGGAAGTCATTGGCAATGACTTCTTCTGGCAGTCCATCTGCTGTTGCGACTGGATTCTGCTCGATTTTTTCAAAGTGAATACCATCAGTTGAGAAGGCCATGTTCTGAACTTGGCTAACTGTCCCGTCTTCATTGACGATGTGACCTGTGTACATGAGCCAAAGGACATCATCTTTGACAATGGCAGAGCCCGAGAAACAGCCGTCTTTATCGTAAGCTTTATCAGGAGCTAGGGCAACTGGAAGTTGTTCCCAGTTGACCAAGTCCTTACTTTTCGCATGACCCCAGTGCATCGGTCCCCAAACACTCTCGTAAGGGTTGAATTGGTAGAACAAATGGTATTCTCCACGGAAGTAGATAAATCCATTGGGGTCGTTCATCCAGCCTGTTTCTGGTGTTAAATGGGCTTTCGGTTTGAAAATCGGATTGACGTTTCCTTTTTCTGTCTGAATAAATTGATTGGCTTTATCAACTGTTTTCACAGGCAGCCTCCTTTTAAATTACTGATTTACTTTGTATTGATCGTAGTATTTTTGCTTGATAGCTAGCCAGTCAGAAAGACCATAACTTTCCAATTCTTTCAAATAGCTATCCCATTCCGCATCGACACCACCGTTGACAATCCATTCTGCACGTTTGCGGTAGATGAAGTCGTTCATGTCTGCTTCAACTTGGGCAATCTTGTCCAAATCTTCTTGTTCCATGAAGACACGAGGGTAGATATCATCGTTGGTCACATAGTCAAGATAAGTAGCGTGCATCAAGTCCAAACGCCATTTCGCATCGTCTGGCATAGTTGTCACTGTACCGTAGTATTCGTCAAGAATAGCAAGCGGTCCACCAACTTCTGTCTTCTGACGCAATTCGCCTGGTGCAGTACCGTTCAATGGCAGGTGCTTAAGGCTATTGGTTGCTGTATCAAGTTCAAATATGTTTTGTTGGGTTTCGTCCCCATAGGTACCCCAGTTGTTTTGAACAGATTGGAGCGGAGCATATTGAGCGTCAATCCATTTAGCTGTCAACTCCAAGTTTTTGTTAGCTGAGGTGATAACCATACGGTCGCGTTGGAAGCCCATACCGTTTGTACGAGTGATATGCTTGGTTCCATCAGGACCTGCCAATACTGGCAAGATGTCATAAGTATCGTTCATCCCTGTAATGTTCGCTTTATCCCAAGTGAAGTAAACACCGTATAGATTTTCACTACCTTTTGCCAAGTAGGTATTCCAGTCTTGCTCAAAGGCTTCTGGGTCAATGAGTCCTTTTTCTTGAAGGGTACGCATGAACTCAACACCTTCTTTGTAGTCTTCGTTGTCTGCTGTAAAGTCAACAGTGCCGTCATTGTTGACAACGATGTGGTCGTCGTTATCTCCGACGCCAAAGGCACCAAAGAGAATCTTGAAGTCTTCGCCGCCGTTACCGTTGACAAAAGACATTGGGATTTCATCTGCCTTACCATTTCCGTTAGGGTCCTTGGTCTTGAAGGCTTCAAGGACCTTAATCAAGTCATCCGTTGTTTTTGGCATGTCAAGACCAAGCTTGTTCAACCATTCTTTGTTGATCCAAGCAATATCGTTAACAGTGTGGATCGATTCCTTGCCTTCACCTAGCTCTTCAATCCATGGGAATGAGTAGATATGTCCGTCTGGTGCTGTAATCATGGAACGGTATTCTGGATTTTCATCCAAAATTTTCTTGAGGTTTGGCATATGCTCATCAATCAAGTCTTCAACTGGTACGATCACCCCTTGTTTTGCCCAGTTCATCAATTCCACATCAGAAGCCCCGTCATTATGGATGGCGTCTGGCAAATCACCTGAAGCGATGTCCAAGTTCCGCTTTTCACCAAAGTCAGACTGGTAGTTGGTCCATTCAATATGAACGCCAGTTTCTTCCTCAAGACGTTGGAAAATCAACTTGTCATTTGGATCAGCTGGAGCTAGGGGGGAGCTAGCTGTCATAAACTTAAGCGTAACTGATTTTTCAAGCGGGAATTGAACATCTTTCAATTCATAATCAGGGCTTGATGCAGTATTTTTTGAGCCACAAGCAGCCAATAAAACGGTACTTGCTAGAAGCGTAACAACTGTTTTTCCAAATTTGTGTTTCATCAGAAACAACCTCCTATATTTGTAAATTGATTTTTTAGAATATCTTTCAGTTTCCTTTTATTACTAGGCAACGAGCTGAAGGCTGTACTGAAGTACGGCAAAGTGAGTTAACGACGTAAGAAAAGAGAAAATGAAAGATATTTATTAACCTTTTAGTGAACCAGCCATAATACCCTTGTCAAAGTATTTCTGGAAGAATGGATACATGACAATGAGTGGCAAGCTTGAGATGACAATAGTCGCATACTTAATCATTTCTGCGATGCGTTTCATTTCATTCATGGCAGCCTGGGCACCAATCATATCCTTAGCAGGCTCGCTTTGAATGAGGATTTTACGAAGTACTAGTTGGAGTGGCTCCAAGTCTGGATCCTTGATGTAAATCATGGCATCAAAGTAAGAATTCCATTGACCGACAAAGGCATAGAGGAAAAGTACAAACATGATTGGCTTAGCTAGTGGAATCATGATTTTCCAGAAAATCTGAAATTCATTGGCACCATCCATAACGGCTGCTTCTACCAACTCATCTGGCAAGCCTTGGAAATAGGTCCGTGCCAAGATGATATTCCAAACATTGACTGCTCCAGGAATAATAATGGCCCAAACGGTGTTCAGCATTCCCAAATCTTTTACCAAGAGATAGGTCGGAACAAGCCCACCACCGAAGAACATGGTGAAAACCAGAAAGGCATTAATCCATTTTTTCCCAACCAAATCTTTTTTAGAGAGTGGATAGGCAGTCATGACTGAGATAGCCACGGTCACGAAAGCAAAGGAGAAGGAATAAAAGAGGGAGTTGAAGAATCCGCGTAGGATAGACTTGTCTGAAAATACCCGTTGATAACCTTCTACTGTCCAGTCCTTTGGATCAAAGCTAATGCCCTTGCTGATCAAAGCCTGCGGATCCATGAAGGAAGCGACTAAGATATAGACCATAGGCACAACTGTTATGAGAACAAGAAATGCCAGCAAGATTTTATTGACAACCAGCATTCGCTTGTCAAATTTTGTGTACATTTGTGTATTCATACGAACCTCCTATAAGCCTTGTCCGTCGTTAATGCGTTGGACAATCTTATTGACTGCAATCAGCAGGATAATATTGATAAAGGCATTGAACAAACCAACCGCTGTTGAGTAAGAGTAGTCCCCTGACACCAAACCGATTTTATAGACATAGGTTGAGATGATTTCAGAGCTGGTCAGGTTGAGGGAAGTCTGCATCAGAAAGGCTTTTTCGTAACCAACGTTCATGATGCCCCCAGCTGCTAAGATAAACTGAATGACCATAACTGGTTTTAGTGCTGGTAAGTCAATATGCCAGATACGTTGGAAGATATTGGCACCGTCTAGTTTCGCCGCTTCAATCAAGGCCGGATCAACATTGACTAAGGTAGCCGTGTAAAGAGTTGACGCCCAGCCCATTCCCTGCCAGATACCACTGAGAATATAGAGCGGTCTAAAGAAGTCAGGATCTGTCAAGAAGTTTGCTTCAATGCCAAACATTCCTAGGATGGAATTGACAGGTCCTCCTACTGAGAAGAAGAGGAAAATCATACCGACGATGACCACGACCGAGATAAAGTTTGGAGCGTAGAGCACCAACTGAATCCGTTTTTTAGCCTTATCGCTCAATAGTTGATTGAGCATGATGGCCAAAATAATGGGTGGGAGAAATCCTAGGAGCAGACCGTAGACACTCAATTTCAAGGTGTTGGCAAGTAAGGTAGCGAAGTTTGGAGAAGAGAGAAACTTGGTAAACTCTTCAAACCCAATCCACTCACTGCCAAGTACCCCTTTTAAGGGGTTGTAGTCCTTAAAGGCAATCAGCACCCCGTACATAGGAATGTAACGGAATATGAAGGTCAAGATCAAGCCCGGTAGTAACATCAGTAACAAGAGTTTCTGTTGCTTGATTCTATCGAATAGACTAGCTTGTTTCAGTTTTGATGTTTTCATAAGAACTCCTTTTTGAAACGTTTCAAAATTTTCTGTTTTAGAAAGAGGATAAACTCCTCTGTTTTTGAAACGTTTCATTTTTCTTGTAAAAATAAAACCAACTGTTTATTGATGATTTTATTTTATCATTGTAACCGTTTTCTGTCAACTGCTTTTTTAAAAATTTTTTGTCGTTTTTCCTTCTAGGTAAGAAATTGGTAATGTAACTTGGAGAGGACGCTCTCTTTTCTCGATGACATCGGCTAGACAGGCAACTGCTTCTTGGGCCATAGCCTCCAATGGCTGACGAATGGTGGAAAGTTCTAAAGAACGTTCACTTGCCAATTGAATACCGTCATAGCCGATTACCTGCACATCTTCTGGAACCCGTCGTCCCAGTTTTTCCAAAATGGAAAGGGTGTCAAGAGCCACAAAATCATTGATGGTAAAAATGGCATCAATTTGCGGGTTGGCAATCAAAAATTTCTCTACTGTTCCAACAAAATCATCATAGGGTTCTTCCAAATCCAAGACTTGACAAGGAAAACCAGCTTCTACTATCCGTTTTTCAAAATAGATTCTTCGCTTCTTGGTTTCGTTGATGGTTTTATTGTGCCCACCGATAAAGGCAAAATGGCGGCCACCTTTTGCAATCAAGATGTCCGCCGCTAACTCCGCACCAGCTTGGTTGTCCGAACTGACACAGGCAATAGCCTTATTTTCATAGGTGCGGTCGATACTCACAAAAGGAATATTGGACGATAGGTAATCATCAATGGGACTGTAGGTGATGGCGATAATGCCGTCCACCTTATTTTGTTGCAGCATAGTCAGATAATCCAGTTCCCTTTTTGGACCAGAAATATTGCAAAGGAGCAACTTGTAATTTTTCTTACTCAGTTCAACTTCAACATGATAGGCAAATTCTCCAAAAAAAGGATGCCAAACTGTCGGAATAATCAAGGCAATGGTTTCGGTCTTGTTCTTCTTCATGCCACGGGCATAAACATCTGGAATGTAATTCAATTCCTTGATGGCTGCATTGACTTTTTCAAGCGTGCTTTCCTTAATACCTGGCTCATTGTTGATAACTCTTGATACAGTCCCAACGCTCACACCAGCAACTCGCGCAACGTCTTTCATGGTGATTGATTTTTGCTCTTCCATGGTTTACCCCTTTCTTTTGAAACGTTTCAATAATTTATACTAGAATATCATTGATAGCGTTTTCTGTCAAGGGAAATAGACTTATTAGCAAATAAAAACACCCAAAAAGCTAGAATTTTTCTAACTTTTGGGTGCCGTTCAAAAATCTTTTCTATATTTATTTGTACATCTTCTTCATTGGGTGTTTTGCAAGCACTTCTGGGTGATTATCGAGTGCAGCTCTGCCTTTTTCCGTCAAGGCATAACCACGGACGGTAAAGTATGGAGCCAGCTTTTCTTCTGTCAAGTTGTCCTTGAGGGCAGTGTCCAGGTCTGCCGCCTTCATCTTGGACAGGCCTGTCACTCCTTCTGCTTTGAGGATATTTTTCTTGGCAGTCGAGGTGATATGGTCTAGGGAATCAAAGGCTGATTCCACATAGGCATAACCGTCTGCGATCAACTGCTCCATGTGAGCAGGACCGTTGATACCATACATGTACTCGAAATATTTTGAGTAGGGCGTCGTCGTTTCAAAAGAACCCAGGCTAATCCGCCATAGCAAAATAATATCTCCTGGCAAAATTCCTTCTTCCAGACGAACCATATTGCGTTTGGGCACTGGCTTGGCTTCTAAGAGCCAGGTCGCTAGGTCGCGTTCTGGGGAGATATAGGGCTTGACCTCGTGGTCCTTATACATTTCTTCAATACGTTTTTCTGCTGACATGTTCAACTTTCTCCAAGAGTATTTCTATCAGCCTGACTGGTTTGATCGACCAAGACATTTAACTGATAAACTCCTGCTATTATACACTATTTTGTAGATTTCAAACAGAAAAGGAACCCTAGCTCCGATTAAAGCCTAGGAAGCGGGTTCCCTGAAAGTGTAGGGTTCCCCTGTCGCCCTCAGCCAAGAGGGCAAATTCATCCGAGCGAACACGAAACTCTTGCCGTTTGCCTTCCCATTCAAAGGTCACATAATAATTGGTCCGTGCCATTTCATTGCCAAAGACATGGGTCCGTTTGGCAACCAGCTTGGCAGTACACGTTTCTCTTGGTGACTGATTATTACGAAGCCACTCCGTCGTATTTTTGAATATCTGAAAACAAACGATGCCTAGTATGAGTGTCGCAAGAGCGTAGAAAAACAACATAAACAAACCTGAACTATTGACCAAATCTTCCATACTTAACTGCTCCTTTTTTTACTAATAGTATATCAAATTATCCACAAAAATCTATAGAAATTTTGTCACTTCAGCAGAAAATTGAAAATTGCATGAAATCATGGTAAAATGAGCATAATTTTACGTTTCACAGAAAGGATTTTCCATGAAAAAACAACTATTTTTTGCTCTAGCATCTACAATTTTATTAACAGCCTGTGCAAGCAATTCCACTACCAGCACTGAACAATCAAGGTCATCTAGCTCCAGCTCGACCTTAGCAACCACCACGGACACAACTGCTTCTAGTAAGTATGCCAAAGACCTAGCCTACGCCATCAACAATCCCGATGCTAGTTTCCCTCAGCTATCTAGCGATATTGCTGAAAACGAGGCCGTTGTAAAAATCAAAACGACCGAGGGGGACATCACTATCAAACTCTTCCCAGAGCAAGCACCATTGACAGTGGAAAACTTCCTGACCCATGCCAAAAACGGCTACTACAATGGCACCATTTTCCACAGGGTTATCAAGGATTTCATGATTCAAGGAGGAGATCCTCTGGGAAATGGTACAGGCGGTGAATCTATCTGGGCTGGAAAGGGAACAACTATCGACGCCGGCTATGGTTTCAAAGATGAAATTTCTGCCTTCCTCTACAATATCCGCGGTTCATTATCTATGGCCAATGCTGGCGCAGGAACCAATGGCAGCCAGTTCTTTATCAACCAGAATACAACTGATATGTCAAGCCAACTCTCGTCCTCTAGCTATCCAGGCAAAATCATCGAAGCCTATAAAACTGGAGGAAATCCAAACCTAGATGGCAAGCATACCGTCTTTGGACAAGTTATCGAAGGTATGGACATTGTGGATAAAATCGCCTCTGTCGAAACGGATAACAGTGACAAACCTAAAACAGATGTCAAAATTGAAGCCATTGAAATACTGAAAGATTACACTAAATAACAGAATAAAAAAGCTTGAGTAAATTACAAACCTCAAGCTTTTTTCTATACTGAACTAGTTGCGACGATATATACCCTTGAATACTTTATAAAGAAGGGGTACAGCAATGATAGTTGTAACCGCAGTGCCATAGGTTCCTAAGATTTTACTCAAAGCAGCAAGGAAGGATGCCGAATAGGTTAGCCCACCGACTAGACTCCCCGTTACTGTATACTTCAAAAGGTTTAAAATAATTTTGGTGATTGCTGCAACAACTCCAACCAAGACAATATTGGGTAAGCTATCATTTTTCTTTAGGAATTTTTCATAAAATAAATGAAGAATAAGGCAAACGATGAGCGATTCCAGAATGGTAATCCAAGCAACTGAGGCATAGCCAGATAGTAAATCAAAGATACCTAGACCCAGTGACGCCGCCACGGCTCCTTTTTTGGCTCCAAGTAGCAACACTCCTACTACCACCAGTGCATTGCCTAGGTGAACAAATTGACTACCAAATGGAATACGAATGAAGAAGACAACCACACAAATAAGGGCTGCAAATAGACTAACTTCTGTTAATGAGCGTAAATGATTCTGTTTCATACTTTCTCCTTTAGTTTTTGAAATGCTTCCTGTAATTCTGCTAGAAATGGCTCAAAATAAATCCCCAACTTTAAATCTCGATTCAGTGAAAGGGTTTGTTTTAAACTCTTGTCAATAAAGTCTAAAGCGAGGGGAATTGCCTGATGAAGACTAATATTTTCAATGGTTGCTAGAGCCAACAAGGTAGATAATATATCCCCTGTTCCAAAGAAGTGCGCTGGGTATTTTTTCGACATATAGGTCGTTATTTCCCCTGTTTCCTGCTGAAAATAGGCTACGCCAATTTGGCGATCACCAAAGGAAATCCCTGTCAGTACAATATCTGCAGATACCTGCTCTGCTAAAGATATTATTAAATCCTCAATATCCTGAATATCGTAGAAATCGCCCAGATACTCCCTACCGGTTAATAAAGCAGCCTCAGTCAAATTTGGTAGAATTAGAGTAGCTGACTGAGCCAGTTCCTTCATGGCTTCTGCATAAGAAGGTGTGAAACCTGAATAGAGTCGCCCATTATCACCCATAATCGGATCGACAATCAAGGGAATTTCTATTTCTTTAGCATAGATAGCCAGCTGACTTAGTTGCTGGGGACTTCTGCAATAACCTGACAAAATTCCAGTTACTTCCAAATTCAATTTCTTCCACTGTCCCAAATAGGCCCTATTCAAATCAGTCAACTCTTGGCTGACAACATCTGGAAAACCGCCTGTATGGGAGGATAAAAGAACTGTAGGTAGAAGCATTGTTTCTACCTGACAAGCTGCCGCAAGAGGGATACTCGTTGCAAGTGCAACCTTACCAACACCAGGTAGATCGTTTGCAAGCAATAATCGCCGAACCATAACTACCTCCTAAATTATTTCTCTTAAATAAAATTGCAAAGGATTTTCATATACTTTTCAATCATTATAAAAGCCATCTGTACTAGGTCAGATGGCTGTATCAGGTAGACCAAAAAGAAAAAGTAGGTATCCCTACTTCTGTTTGTTACGTTTCAAGCTAAATCTGTCTGGAACAGGATCTTCTCCACCTTCCACAAAGGGATGACAGCGACCAATTCGAGCCAAGCCCATCAAAAATCCCTTGAGTCCATGTTTCTGTAAGGCCTCTATCATGTAACTTGAACAAGTCGGCTGATAGCGACAGGAAGGCGGAAAGAGGGGAGAAATGCATTTCTGGTAAAACCTGACCAAGCCTATAAGGAGCTTGGTCATTTTTTCTTCACCGGTTTTGTAACTGCTAGCGTATGCAGTTTACTGATGTCTTTCTTATTAAGCTTGCGGTATTCTCCTGGACGCAAGCCAGTCAAATCCAAATTCCCAAAGCGAGTACGAGAAAGTTTGTCCACCTGCAGACCAACCGCTTCAAACATCTTCTTAACCTGATGATTACGCCCTTCATGGATGGTCAACTCGACCACAGAGCGATTTTTAACAGGATCAACCTTGATAATCTCATAAACAGCCGGCTTAGTTTTCTTGCCATCAATGACAACGCCACGAGTCAAGGGACGGAGTACTTCCTTATTGGCAACTCCTTTGACACGCGCCAAGTAAACCTTGTCAATCTCATTTCGAGGGTGAATCATCTCATCCGTAAAATCACCATCATTGGTCAAAATCAAGACACCTGACGTATCCCAGTCCAGACGACCAACAGGATAAATCCGTTCTTTGACGGTTGGCAACAAGTCCACAACGGTCTTTCTGCCCTTGTCATCTGACACGCTGGAAATAACACCTTTTGGCTTATGGAGCAAGTAATAAACTTTTTCCTCGTTGTAAATAGGTTGGCCTTCTACTTCTACCTTATCTCCAGACTTAATGGTCGTTGCCAACTCACGGACAACTTGACCATTGACGGTAACACGACCTTGCTTAATCAATTCTTCTGCCTTACGACGACTGGCTACACCAGCGTGGGCAATGTATTTGTTAATTCTCATTTTCTAACTCATTTCTTTCTAGGAATAGCTCGGTTTCTTGCTCCACCAAGTCAAGTTCTGATACATCAGGCAATTCTTCTAGACTGTTAATCCCCATGTAATCCAGAAAATAATCCGTTGTGACATATAGATTGGGCCTGCCAAGTACCTCTTTCTTCCCGTTCTCACGAATGAGGTCAAAGGCCTGCAATTTACTGATGGCACCGCTGGAATTAACTCCGCGAATATCATCAACTTCAATCCGTGTGATTGGTTGCTTGTAGGCTACGATTGACAAGGTTTCCAAAAGGGCTCGCGACATGGTCTGATTGATGGGGGTTTTAGCATAAATCCGCAACAAGTCGGCATACTCCTTTTTCGTCACCAACTTGTAGCGGTTGGAAGATTCTAAGAGAGCCAGGCCTGATGCCTTGTCGGCCATGTATTTTTCACTGAGTTTTTCTAATTGCTGGCTGACAGCTGTGGGCTGCAATTCCAACATTTCAGCCAAATTGCGTAAACTCAAGCCATCCTCACCTGCTACAAAAAGCAGGACTTCGATTTCAGCTAAGCGATTCATCTTCACTCCTTACTAGATAAATATCTCCAAAGGTTTCTGCCTGTTCCAAGATGATTTCATGAACCTTGACCAATTCCAAAGTCGCAAGGAAGATCGTAATCATTTCATTGATATCCTGGCTCTCCTGAAAAAGCTGACGCAGTTCAATGCGAGGGGCAACTTGGAAACGACTACGGACAAGGTCCATCATGTCTTCGATCTTATACTCATCCCGAGCAATAGTTGCGTGGGACTGACCAAGACTGGCCTGTTTTTCAGCCATGACCTTAGAAAAGGCAAGGAAAATATCGATGACAGTTTTATCTTTGGCTAGCTGGACATCCTCATAAATCAAGTCCAATTTTGGTTTTGAAAAATAGTTAGCCCGTTCATCATGTTGCTCTCCCAGTTTTTCGCTGAGTAGCTTGAACTTGCGGTATTCTTCCAATTGATCCAAGAGATCCATTTCTGGGTCGTCCTCGGGATCTGACTGTTCAACGACTTTTGGCAAGAGCCTCCGGCTTTTAATGACCATCAATTGACTGGCCATGACCATATACTCTCCTGCCACCTCCAAGCGCATGGCTTGCAAGGTCGCAATATAGGCCAGGTATTGTTCAATGACCTCTGTAATTGGAACCTCGTAAATATCCATTTGGTACTTGGACACCAGATGCAGTAAGAGATCCAAGGGTCCTTCAAAATCTTTTAATTTTATATCCATTATCTAAATTTTTCCAAACTCATGCTTGTTTTTAGTCCCAACTGCTTGGCGATTTGATCAAGGGATTTTCCTTCTCTGATTTGAGCTAGAATGTACTGCTCTCGCAATTTTTGAGCAGTCCAATCCGACTTCCCAATGGATTGAACAAATTCGGTCAAGCGATTGAAAAACCACTGACGAGAATAGGTCTGGCCTTTCTTGTCAAAGACATAGTGCCCTGTCAGATGCCCTTCAAGGTAGCCAACTAATTCCTTGGGAATGGATAGAACACGCTTGGTCACACCTTTCTCTACTGTCAAGACTTGAAAATCCAAATTGATCTGCTGGCTGGTCAGCTCTGCTATTTCACTAGGCGTCAAGCCTAAATAGGCTATCAAAAGTGCGATAAGCTGACCTTCTAACCAAGGACTTTCTTTAAAGAGTAAAGACAGGTCTTCGCTTTCCAACTTCTTTTTGACACGAGCCGGTCCTGCCATAGCCTGTAGCTTGTAAAACCTGTCCAAGTGACCTCTTTCATAAAGAAAGAAGAGAAATTGATTGACCGCCGATAGTTTTCTTCTCTGAGCAGCAGGTTTCAAGTCTAGCAGGGACTGCTGATAGAGCAAGAGTGACTGCTGATCTATGTCGCCCTTGGTCAACTCCACAAATTGCTGTAGGTCATAAGTATAGGATTTTTGACTGTTGACACTGACCTTTTTAGTCTGGATAAACTCTCCTATAGCCTGCTTCATTTCTTGCCTTCTTTTGATGCCAAGGGAAAATTATGCAAAAGCGCATTGATGGCTTTCAGAATGGATTTGCGGGTAATAATTCCTAGAAATTCTCTGTTTTCCCCTAGAACAGGTAGGAAGGATTGGTCAACTAGCTTGCGCATGACTTCTGTCAAATCATAATCCAGACCTACCGTTTCTTCATCCGTCTTTGCAATCAGGGAAATATCCGTATTCAATTCATCGTCTGACAACTCATGCTCAGCCTGGTATTTAATAATTTCCGTCAAGCCAATGGTCCCAAAGAATCGGCCGTCTTCTGTTACTACAGGCACACGAGAATAGGTCATGTGGCTGAGCAACAATTTAGCATGATCAATATTATGGGTATCGATAATAACAGCCAATTTATCCGCTGGGGTCAAGAAGGTTTCTTCTTGGTCCAACAAAAAGGCCTCAAATTCTCGTGCAATCATCTTGAAATATCCTTTGTCAATGCTGGGTAAAGTTGGTGGTGGCGATTGTAGTAATCCACATGGAAGTGATCATCATAGATGGTCACAAGAGCATAAAGGCACTCTCTGACCAAGCCACGTGGCTGACTAACGGAGCCAGGATTGAGAAAGAGAGTCTTGCCACGCACTTCCGCATCAGGTACATGCAGATGCCCATACAAACAAATATCCGCATCCACTTCCTGTGCCCAATAATCCAAGCGTTGCCAGCCATAGTTAATACCATAAAGATGTCCATGGGTTTGGGCAATGGTCACATCATCCAATTGAGTAATGAGCTGGTCTGGATAACCGCCAAAATAGTCGCAGTTGCCATTGACCACTTGGATGCCATCCCAAAGACTATCTTGACTGTCCAGCTCCGAATCACCATTGTGAAAGATGGCATCGACCTTGCCAAGATAGTGGTTTTTAATCTCTTCTACAATCTGTCTATCCCCATGAGAGTCGCTCATGACTAGGATTGTTTTGCTTGCTCCTGCCATACTGGAAATGCCTCCACTAATTTTTCTAGTGCTTGTGCACGGTGGGAAATCTGATTTTTTTCTTCTAGGGTCAACTCTGCTGAGGTCTTGCCTGTTTCACCGACGAGGAAGAGCGGATCATAGCCAAATCCGTTTTCCCCTCGAAGTTCCATACCGATAAAACCTTCCCAGTCAGCTTCGACAACCAAACTATCACGATTTGGAGCCGCCATGACCAGGGTGCAATGGAACTGAGCAGAGCGATTTTTCAAGTCGAAGACCATAGCTAACTCATGCAAGAGTTTGGCATTATTGAGCTCATCTGTGGCGTCTGGACCTGAAAAACGTGCAGACCAGACCCCTGGCAGTCCGCCAAGTGCATCAACCTTCAAACCTGAATCATCTGCCAAGACCATCTTGCCTGTCAGCTCTGCTATGGTTTCAGCCTTAAGCCGTGCATTTTCTTCAAAAGTCATACCTGTTTCTGCTACATCTGGCAGGTCAGGATAGTTGTTGAGGTTCTCAACTTGGTAACCAAACCGCTCAAAAAACTTACGGAATTCCTTGGTCTTACCTTCATTTTTAGTGGCAATCAAGATGGTATCTCCCACGCTTGCCAACCCCTTGTCTTGACCGAAGAAACTTGACATAGCCACACCATCTTTTGGCAGATGAACCAAGAGAAGCTTGTCATTCTCTGTTACCAGAATAGCCCCTTGGTGTTGGAGGGCCTTGAACTGTCTATTGTTTAACTCATTCAAAACATCACAGGCAAACTGGAAGAGGGAAAATTCAGACTGAAGTTTAATCACCTCAATATTGACACACTGGTTAAAATTCTCATCTTCATAGTTGCCAGCAATGAGTTTGTCAAACAATTGACCAATCTGGTAAATTTCTTGTTCTCTGCCAGTTTCTCCAAAGGAACTAAATAGGTTGGCAAAGCTAGCCTTTCCGATAAACCAGTTATGTTCATCTCTGTATTCGTATATCTTGTCAGTCATAGTTCTACATGCTCCACATAAATATCAATGCCCATCCAGCTTTCAGCAATTTCCTTGAAAGCTGCTGGGCTAGCTGTTGTGTAAAAACGGTGCTGAACATCCTTTTCGGTACGACTTCGGTTGATTTCGAAATAATTCAACAAAACCGAAATATCCCGTGCGCACTCTGCTCCACTGTCAATCAACTTGACATCCTTGCCCATGGCATTCTGAATAATGGGGCGGAGCAGGGGGTAATGGGTACAGCCCAAAACCAGCGTATCTACCTGACCGACCAAGGGACGCAGACTATCATAGACAACTTTCTTTGCCAAACTAGATTGATGTCCATTGGACTCTACCAAAGGGACAAACTTGGGACAAGCCAAGCTTTCTACCTGTATCCCAGGAGAGAGAGCCTGTATCTTTTGTCTGTAAATATCCGATTGGATGGTCATAGCGGTTCCTAAAACCCCAATCTTCCCATTCCTTGTCGCCTTGATGGCTGCGGAGGCACCTGGCAAGATAACTCCCAAAACGGGAATATCTAGAGATTCCTTGATTTCATCCAAGACAATTGCTGTAGCTGTATTACAGGCAAGGACAATCATTTTGACATTTTTTGTCAATAAGAAGCGCACCAATTCCCAAGTATATTCTCTGATTTGTTCAGCTGGTCTAGGACCGTAAGGAGCTCGTGCAGAATCTCCGATATAAACGATTTCTTCATGGGGTAATTGACGCATGAGTTCACGCACAACCGTCAAACCACCCACACCTGAATCTAAAAATCCTATAGGTCTATTATCCATACTGCTAAGAATAGCCAGAAGTCTGACTAACCTTTCTTTCTTACTCAAAAAAAGGGAATGGGAAAGAATATCCCAGTCCCATGTCGCTTATTTTTTCTTGCTTGCTGCTTTTTGCTGGCTCTTGATTTGGCGAAGTACTTGTTGTACTTTTGCTTCGCTTGGTTTTTGACCCATTTGGCTCATCATCAAGCGCAAGGCATTTTCATCCAAAACTGGCTTATCAGCAATATAGTTTTCCACTTGTTTGCGTGACAAGTAAATCCCCAAGGCTACACCACCTGCAAGTGCCACAAGCACCAAAACAATTACTAAACCGATACCTAATTGCATATCAATCTCCTGACTCTTCTAAAAATAATTCATTCGGAATTGCCCTGCGACAATCTCTTAATGAATCTATTATACCAAATTTAGCAAGCTTTTCCAAGACTTACCTGTCAAAATCAAAACCGTAAATGGTTGCGAAATAATCCTCAGGAGTTTCAGCACGACGAATCATACGAGCTGTACCATCTTCCTGCAAAAGAATTTCAGAAGAACGCAAACGACCGTTGTAATTGTAACCCATGGAGAATCCGTGGGCTCCACTATCATGGATGACCAAGGTATCTCCTACTTCTGCCCGTGGCAATTCCCGATTAACCGCAAATTTATCGTTGTTTTCACATAAAGAGCCTGCTACATCCACTACTTCAATCGGAGCGTCTGGTCGAGTGATGTTAGTGATATGGTGATAGGCGCCGTAGAAGGCTGGGCGCATGAGGTTGGCAGCTGAGGCATCTACACCTACATAGGTCCGATAGGTTTCCTTACGATGAAGCACCTTGGTAATCAAGTGACCATGCGGCGCCAACATAAAGCGACCCAATTCCGTAAAAATTTTGACATGTCCCATACCAGCTGGCGTGAGAATTTCCTCATAGGCCTTGCGAACCCCCTCACCAATGACTGCAATGTCGTTTGCTTCTTGATCTGGGCGATAGTTGACACCAATCCCACCTGATAGGTTGATGAAGTCCAAGGTCACACCTGTTTCCTCACGAATTTCCAAAGCCAATTCAAACAACTGACGCGCCAGAACAGGATAATAGTCATTGGTAACAGTATTAGAAGCCAAGAAAGCATGGATACCAAATTCCTTGACACCAAGTTCTTTTAACTCCTTATAGCCTTTCATCAACTGTTCCTTGGTCATGCCAAACTTAGACTCTTCAGGATGGTCCATAATATCCGTTCCCAGTGAGAATACTCCACCTGGATTGTAACGGAGGCAGACGGTTTCTGGGATCCCAGCAACATTTTTCAAAAACTCAATGTGCTCATAGGCATCCAAGTTGATTGTTGCACCAACTTTACGAGCATAGACAAATTCTTGGGCTTGCGTATCATTTGATGTGAACATGATGTCCTTGAAGCCCATTTTTTCACTCATGAGCACTTCTACATCTGTCGCACAATCCACTCCACAGCCTTCTTCTTGCAAGATTTTCAAAATGGCTGGTGTCGGTGTTGCTTTGACTGCAAAATATTCCTTAAAACCCTTATTCCACGCAAAAGCTGCATTTAAAGCACGAGCCTTGTCACGAATGCCTTTTTCATCATACAAATGAAAGGGAGTGGGAAATTGCTCCGTTATGGTTTCTAGAACTTCTTTACTAACAAATGGTGTCTTGGTCATATCTCTACCTCATCAAATATTTTTCCTATTATACCACAGAAAACACTTTTCAAGAAATGAAACAGTTTATGCCAACTATGAGGTCGATGTCTATTTCCAGAAAAATAAAGAGCCCCTAGAAACTTTCTATACTATCCGTTTTCTAGGGTGCTTTTCATTATCTATAACCGGAAATTGATGCAAACTAAATTCCGAACTGAGACTTATAAATCTATTTCTTATTCAAACCAAGATTTATGTACCTTCTCTGCATCTTTTATCTTACGCGGACCAGTCCCATAGCGTTCCGCATCCTGGTCTTCTTTATAGGGCAGAAAATAAGCTCCTGCTATATAGAGAGCCAGGGTCAGCAGAGATGTTTTTCCTAAAAATAGAGCAGCCAGGAAGAGCACACGCATCCCCCATGCTTCCCAGCCCAGTTTATGGGCCAGCCCTGCAAGGACACCAGATAAAATCTTGCCCTGTCTGAGCTTGTACAAATCAATTAACATCTTTTATTCCTTTCACATAGAAGCAGCCCTGCCCCGTCTGCCCTTTTACAAAGAGCACATCACTGCCCGTTTTTTCAAACTGGTAGGGGCTGATTTTCTTCTTGCGATTGACCAGAACCTGACCAGATGAAGAAATCAGTTGCCCTTGTATCCCTTGAGATTTTCCAGGATAGAGGGTCACTTGAGCCTGATTTAATTGAACAGATAGATGCTGTGGGTAGCCACCGCAGGTTGTCAAGCGGATATCCTGTTGTTTTTTATCCCTTGCACTGCGGATAGAAATATCCTCAAACGGTAAATAATCCAAGCGAGCATCTGCCTGCCCCAGTTCCAAGTCCAGTACAGACATCCATTCCTGAGGCAAACTAATGGTCAGACGACAAGGCAAGCTACTACTAAAATACAGACCACGTTTCTCCACATAGATACGAGGCAACTGGTTTTCAGGAGCATCCTGATTGTAGACAATTTCAACCCCGACCTGATTAGACTTAGCCTTGGTCATGGTTAGCCGTCCTTCTGATAGCTGTAAAAATAAGGATTCAATCCCTTCAAAGCTATAGGCCTGCTTCAATTTTGACGAAGCAAAGACCTTGAAATTGGGCAAGGTAAAACCAGTCTTGTGTTTTTCTTCCACAAAGAGCACATCCGGTCGTTCCTCAAATTTCAAAAAACAGGCCCGTGCCTCTTCCTTGGTCAAAATCCCCTTTTCATAAAGCTCAATCAATCGTTCTTGTTGTTTCTGTACCATGATTTCACCTCAATTCCCTTCTAGTATATCACAAACTTCCTGGAAAACATCAGCCCAAAGGCTGATATTGGCAAACTGAGGCTAGTCCATAGGACTAGAGCACCTTTTCTGAAAATAATTGAAAATGTGACAGCGAAACAAGAAAATAGAAAGAAGTATCTCAGACTTGGACGATAAAAAATGAATACGCTTGGGAACTGCGGAAGGGCTTTCTATAAAATTATATCATGTAGATGGAAAAATCCCAAGACTTTCCGAAATTTAGAATGACAAAGCATAAAGAAAACCAGTCCTCAGTAGGTATCTAAGAACTGGTTCTTTTATGATCTATGAAATTGTTCTCTAGGAGCCCCCGACATTTCCCACATCGGTATTTTTTTAGGTCAATGCGGCGCTTGCGCTGGTAGACTTGTCCACAGGACTGGCAGCTGTAAATCAAACTCGGCTTGGCTGCTTGTTCTAGTTTGGGAGCATAGCGCAGGCCGTCCACCGCAGCCAGCAGTTCCTTGAAGTCCTTGTCCCCATGCCGATAGCCTTTCTTCTCAAAGTAAAGATGGTAATGGCAGAGCTCGTGACGAACAATCTTCCGAAAAACTTCTAAGCCTTGCTCCTCCAAGTGCTTGGGATTAAAGTCCAAGTGGCCATCTTTAGGAAAGAAGCGACCACCCGTTGACCTCAATCGTCTGTTCCAGACTGCGACATGCCGAAATTCCTTACCGAAGTCTTGCAAGGAGACTTCTTGCACATACTTATTCAGATCCATTTGGTTTCAAAAGGCTAAGACCGATACGGTTGCGTTTGATGTCCACTTCAACCACCCAGACCGTTACGATTTCCCCAACAGCGAGGACTTCACTTGGATGAGGCAAGACTTGTTGGCGTCCATTCTTATCCCGTTTGCGTTTGACCATGCGTGAAATGTGAACCAAGCCATCTTCATGGACACCGATGTCCACAAAGGCTCCAAAGTCCACAATATTACGGACTGTCCCCTGCAATTCCTGTCCGACTACCAGGTCCTTGACATCCAAGACATCTTGACGGAGGACTGGTGCCTCAAAGTCATCCCGTAAATCACGACCTGGCTTGAGCAAGTCTGCGATGATGTCCTTCAAGGTTTCCTGACCGACACCAATTTTTTCTGCCGTATCAGCGATAGCAACCTGCTTTAATTTTTCCTGCGCAGACTCATCTAAGTGGTCAATGTCTAGCAGTGCCAACAAGTTCTCTACAGCCTTGTAAGACTCAGGGTGCACGCCAGTATTGTCCAAGAAGTTAGTCGCATCTGGGATGCGCAAGAAACCAGCTGCCTGCTCAAAGGCCTTATCACCCAGACGAGGCACCTTTTTGAGCTGCTGACGAGAGGTCAGGGCACCATTTTCCTCACGGTACTTGACGATGTTCTCCGAAATGGTCTTGTTAAGACCAGCAACGTGAGCCAGAAGGGCAGGACTGGCCGTATTGACATTGACGCCGACCTGGTTGACCACCGTATCAACCACAAAGTCTAGGCTCTCAGACAGAGATTTCTGGTTGACATCGTGCTGGTACTGGCCGACACCGATGGACTTGGGATCGATTTTGACCAATTCAGCCAGAGGGTCTTGCAGACGGCGGGCGATGGAAATGGCAGAGCGTTTCTCGACGGGGAGGTCTGGAAACTCGTATCGCGCCAGCTCAGAAGCTGAATAGACAGAAGCTCCGCTTTCATTGACGATGACGTAAGAAACTTCTGGGAAATCCTTGAGCAAATCAGCGACGAAGGCTTCAGATTCACGGCTGGCCGTTCCATTTCCGATAGCTATGATTTCCACCTGATATTGCCCAATCAAATCTGCTAAGTCTTTTTTTGCCTGAGCAATTTGTCGCTGACCAGCCGGCTCAACTGGATAGATGACCTGGGTTGTCAAGAGCTTTCCAGTCTGATCTACCACGGCTAGCTTAGCCCCTGTTCGAAAGGCTGGGTCAAAACCAAGAACAACCTTGCCTTTGAGGGGAGATACAAGGAGCAGATTGCGGAGGTTTTTAGAGAAGAGCTGGATTGCGCCCTCTTCTGCTTCTTCCGTCAATTCTGTCCGAATACGGCGCTCCATGGCAGGTAGAATTTTCTTCTTAATAGCCTGCTGAATGACATCCTTGATATAGCTATTGGACTGTGGAAAACGCAGCTCAAAGAAACGAACCATTTTATCCACATTGTGTTCAAAGGAAACCTTGAGAATACCTAGCTTCTCCCCACGGTTAATGGCCAGAGTCTTATAGCCCTGCATCTTCGCTACTTTCTCAGAAAAGTCATAGTAAATCTGAAAGACTTCCTTCTCATCTGCTTCTTGATCTTTTAGCTCTGAAGTCAGGCTTGAATTGGTTTGTACTTCATGATAAACCCAAGCCCGAAGCTTATTGTCTTCTGAGATAGCTTCCACCAAAATATCCACAGCACCAGCCAAACAAGCCTGAGCAGTGTCAAAGCCCTCGCAGATAAAGCCAGCAGCCTGTTCTTCCAAGTCAGCCACATTCTGCAAAATCAATCTAGCCAGCGGGAACAGTCCAGCCTCACGCGCCACCGTTGCCTTGGTCCGACGTTTTTCCTTATAAGGCAAGTATAGCTCTTCCACATCTGCCAACTTTTCCGCTTCCTCGATAGCCTGACGGAGCTGGTCTGTCAATTTGCCCTGCTCTTCAATCTTGGCAAGGACAGTAGCCTTACGGTCAGCGAGAGCAGTCAAGGCCTTATCCCGATCAATGATAGACTTGATGACCACCTCGTCCAAGTTCCCCGTCACATCCTTCCGATAACGAGCGATGAAGGGAATGGTGTTTCCTTCAGCCGTCAAAGAGAGAACCGTATCAATCTGTTTTAAACTAACGCCCAATTCCTGAGCAATTTTCAAATATTTTTCTTCCATAGCTACTATTATAGCATGAAAGTGGTAGGTTGGAGATGACAAAAGAGTATGCTGCAATGACAACATACTCTTTTATATTAAAATTCTGCCAAATCAGGATCCAACTGGCCTTTTAGGCCTGTCAATGTATCCAACTGAGCAACTGCTTCTGGACTAATAACCAAATCTTCTATCTCCAAATTAGCCTGGATATTTTCTGGGCTGGTTGATTTTGGTAATGGTAGGAAGCCTTTTTCTAAGGACCATGCTAGCGCTAGTTGGGCGACGCTGCAGCCTGCTTCCTTGGCCAAGTCTGCGGCTTCTTGACTTTGGAAGAGGGTTCCTGTACCAAATGGACTATAGGCCTCCAAGAGAATGCCCTTGGATTTACAGTAGGCCACTAATTCTGGCTGAGGAGTTCCTGGGGCCAGCATAATCTGGTTGACCATGGGTGTGATTTCAGCCGTTTCAAGCAAGCCTTCCAGGTGATGTTCCATAAAGTTAGACACCCCGATAGCCTTGACCTTACCTGCACGATATAAGTCTTCCAAGGCTTTCCAAACTTGGGCATTGCGTTCCTTCCAGCCGATGCCGTCGCGAATGGCCTTTGGATTTGGCCAGTGGATAAGGAGTAGGTCCAGATAATCCACGCCCAGCTTGGTCATTGAAGTAGCAACTGAATCCAAGGTATCCTCATAGCCGACCTTGTCATTCCATACCTTTGTCGTCAGGAAAATATCCTCACGCGCCACACTGCTGTCAGCAATGGCCTGACCGACGCTGGCTTCGTTGCCATAAATCTGTGCCGTGTCAATGTGACGATAACCTGCTTCCAAAGCGTAGAGAACAGCACGATGTGCTTCTTCGCCATCTGGAATTTGCCAGGTGCCAAAGGCGATTTTTGGAATGGAAACACCATTTGATAATTGATATGTCTTCATAAAAGACCTCCTGTATTTTCTAGTACCAGTATAACCTAAATTGTAAGCCCTGACAAAAATTTTGTAGAAAAAAGACACCCGAAGGTGTCTGCTCACATTAATCTGGCTCTATAATTTCTGTAGTGGGTAAAACCACCATGGAGATTGTGGAGCCTTTTGGAGTGTAGAAAAAAGTCCCATATGACCTATAATGAAAAGCGACTAAACAACTCATTAGAAAGGGTTCATATGGAACAACTAAATCTTATCACAAATTTTCTCAGAATTAAAGACAAAAATATTACTATCTCTAATGAATATGACCTGGGAACTCACTTAGAACTCCACGGTCACTTGGATTACACAGCCCCTAAATGCCCAAAATGCAAGGGACAAATGGCAAAATACGACTTCCAGAAGGCCTCCAAAATTCCCTACCTAGAAACTGCTGGCTATCCCTTACTTATCCGCCTTAGAAAGCGTCGTTTCAAGTGCAAGGAATGTGGGAAAATAGCGGTCGCTGAAACTCCTCTTGTCAAGAAGAACCACCAAATCGCTGTCGCAGTTAACCAGAAGATCGCTCAATTACTCATCGAAAATCAAGCAATGACACATATCGCACACAGGCTATCCATCTCAACATCATCAGTTATTCGAAAACTAAATGAGTTCAAGTTTGAAACGGATTGGAACAAGCTTCCAGAAGTCATGTCCTGGGACGAGTATGCCTTCAAGAAGGGGAAGATGAGCTTTATCGCACAAGATTTCAACTCCCTGAATGTCATAACCATTCTGGACGGAAGAACTCAAGCAACCATTCGAAACCACTTTCTGCGCTATCCTAGAAAGGTTAGAAATCGGGTCAAAGTCATTACCATGGATATGTTTAGTCCCTACTACAAATTGGCTAGACAACTATTTCCAAACGCCAAGATTGTACTCGACCGCTTTCATATCGTGCAACACCTTAGTCGTGCTATGAACCGTGTCCGTATTCAAATTATGAACCAACTTGATAGAAAATCGCAGGAATACCGAGCCTTGAAACGCTACTGGAAATTGATACAACAGGATAGTCGTAAACTCAGCGATAAACGATTTTATCGCCCTATGTTTCGGATGCATTTAACCAACAAGGAAATTCTAGAAAAACTCCTATCCTACTCAGATGAGCTCCGACAGCACTATGAACTCTATCAATTTCTCTTGTTCCATTTCCAAGAGAAAAATTCAGATCATTTCTTCAGTCTCATCGAACAGGAAATAGCCTCTGTTAATCCTATTTTCCAGACGGTATTTAAGACATTTCTAAAGGATAAAGACAAGGTTTTAAACGCCATGGAATTGCCTTATTCCAATGCCAAACTGGAAGCTACCAACAATCTCATCAAAGTCATTAAGAGAAATGCCTTTGGTTTTAGGAACTTTGAAAACTTTAGAAAACGCATTTTGATTGCTTTGAACATAAAGAAAGAGAGAACGAATTTCGTCCTCTCTAGGTGTTAGCTTTTCATCTACCCACTACAGTTGACAAAGAGCCATTAATCTTTAAAACTTATCTTTCGAAATTGATTTTTTTCGCTAACTTATCAATCACTACTGCACCAACCAATAGGGACAGCAATTCTCCACCTGCAGTTGTCAACCAAGTCAAGAAGAATGGCAAATCATACAAGAATTTCAACTCTAGAGCGATTGTAAACATGGTCGCTGCAAAAAAGAATGAGAAATAGAAGAATGCCTTGTTAAACAAGCCTCCGAAGAGATAGTCTTTCTTGTATTTTTCAAAGAGAATCACCCCAAGGCTAACAAAGACAAGGGTTGAAAATCCACCTACAAAGAGGTCAATCACACCGAAACCAATCAAGTTAGAAATCATACAACCGATGGTCACGGCGATGATATACTTACGGTTGTAAAAGGCCAAGAAATTGAGCATTTCTGACAAGCGGAACTGAATGGCTCCGAAGGAAATGGCGTTCAATGGTGGTGTCAGAGTCAAAGCCACATAGATGGCCGCGACAAGAGCAATCTCTGCCATATCTCTGGCAGTCCATTTAGATGTATTCATGAAAATTCTCCTTTAGCAAAATGCTTGTAATATGCTTGGGTAAAGTGAGCAAGCCCCAAGGGTCGTTGAAAATTCAACAACGTTGTCTAGTATAGCATATTTTCCAAAAAAATGGTAGACTATTCCTTATGGAAAAGCTATTTTATCAACTCATAAACAACGAAGTCATTCTTTATTTGATTGCAGGTGTCGCAGCAACCCTGTTCTATATGGTCACTCGAATGGGACTATTTTTAGTCATCCCTTCCATTCTCCTAGTCACCCTTTTGGCCAATGCAGTTGCCATCCTCTTTGCCTTCTGGACCAACGACCGTTTTGTCTTTAAGCAAGAACATAATGGCTGGCCTCAGCGACTGGTCAAGTTTGTATCTGCCCGCATCGCAACCTTGGTTATGGATATGGCCCTAGCCTACTTGCTAGTTCAAGCCTATCCACAATTGATAGGGCAGTTCGTCAATCATGACCTAGCACTTGTCAATGTCATTTCCACACTCTTCTCACAGGTATTGGTTATCGTGCTCAACTATTTCTTGAGTAAATTGTTTATTTTTAAAGATACGAAATGAGGCTCCGAATGGAACCTCGTTTTTTTTATAAATATAGCTTGTTTTTCCAAGCTTATTCCTTATCTATCGGTGTAAATCGGCTTTTTATTCTGTTCAAAATGGAAACAATATCCCCATCTCTTGCATGAAATTCTTCCACTTGCATACTTTGAACGCTAGCATTGATAACAGCTCCAATAATCAAGACCTGAGCCATAAATATAAACCAGAGCATGAAGACTAGGAAGATAACGGCTGTAACCATACGAAAATCCAACAAGCGATTGGCATAATTATCCACATAGATAGTGAAAAGCTTGCCAACCGATGTCATAACCAAAAGAACAAAGCTTGTTCCAGGCAGAATATAGCGGATTTTCTGAATACGAATATTGGGCAAGAAAAAATAAAGCATGATCAAGCCTGTAAATAAGGCAATTAGACCCACTAATTGCGTCTGACTAAGCAGACCTCTTAACCACTGATTATCCAGCGGAAAAAGTTGACTAAGGTAAGAAATAATGACCTGACCAAAAGTCAGGAGGGTCATACTCAGCAGAATAATGACTTGTAAACCAATTCCTAAAAATATGCCTATCAAATGCCCGACAATAAAATCTCGATGCTCATTGATACCATAGGCCTTGTTGACGGCCTTTTGCAAGATGGTCATACTGCGCGACAGGGTCCACAGGGTCGTCGCAATCGAAATTCCTAACCAAGACGACGACGGCTTGGTCAAAATAGAGGTGATAAAGTCCGATACTGAAGGATAGAGCCTGTCAGGTACAAATTCAGCCACAACCGACAAAACCAAGTCAATGTCGAATGGAAAATACGGAAGTAGATTGGCCAAGGTTAACAAGATCGGAAAAATGCCGATTAGCAAATAGTAGGCCACCGCCACACTGGTCACATCAATATCCGCATTCCGATAAAAAGAAAAGAAGGTCGAGCAGAATGTTTTCAAACCTTCAACAATTTTGGTTTTCTTCATTCCCTCTCCTTCTCTCTAGCTATCTTAATAGCTTCCCTCTTCACCTTGACTTGTCAAAATGACCGGACCATCTTTTGTGATAACAAATTGATGTTCATATTGGCAAGATAGACCACCATCAAGAGTCTTATGAGCCCAGCCAGTCTTCATATCCGTGTCAATTTCCCAGGTACCAGTGTTAATCATAGGCTCGATTGTTAGAACCATGCCCTCACGCAAGCGAAGTCCACGGCCTTTTGTTCCATAGTGGGGAACCATCGGCTCTTCGTGGAAGGTTGGCCCCACACCATGACCCACCAAGTCACGAACAACACCATAGCCAAGACCCTCAGCATATTCTTGAATAGCAGCACCGATATCGCCGATACGATTGCCAACAACTGCCTGCTCGATACCGCGGTACAAACATTCCTTGGTCACATCCATCAAGTTTTGCACTTCTTCAGACACCTGACCAACTGCATAAGCCCAACAAGAGTCTGCACAACCACCACGATAAGACTGGGTGATTTTCTTCATAGCCTTGACATCATTGAAGTTTAGCTTAGACACGTCAACAACTGATTTGTCCAGGGGCTCACTGAGTACCATATCAACCTTGAGCAAATCGCCTTCTTTCAGCTTATAATGGCGTGGAAAGGCATGTGCTACTTCATCGTTTAGCCCGCAGCAAGTTGCATAAGGATAATCCATCAACTCACCATCAACACCAATTTGAAGGGGCAAGACATTTTTCTCCTTACAGGTTTTACGGACATATTCTTCCACTTCCCACATGTCCACGCCTGGTTTGATAATCTCACGCAAACCGATATGGACACCTGCTAGCACATCGCCAGCACGGTTCATGGCATCAATTTCTCTTTGTGATTTAATGGTAATCATTGATTTTCTCCTACATTTCTCATCTAAAATCAGCCCTTTTCAAGCTAAATCTTAGGTATTTTCTCATTTTATGGCTGTAGCGGTCACTGCCACGATATTGCTCCACTTGTACAAAACCCGTTTTTTGGGCAACCATCTGACTGGCCCGATTTTCCTCATGGGTGATGATGGTCAATTCCTTTAACCCGATTTCATAAAAAGTCAGAAAGACCAGATTTTTCACCGCTTCCGTCATCAGTCCTTGACCCCAGTAGTCTTTTTTTAGGAAATAGCTGAGCTCCGCAGTAAGTTGACCTTCATCGATTTTTTCAAAACAAAGCGCACCAATCATCCGCCCTGAAACCTTGTCAATCAAGGCCCAATTCCCCAAAGGGTTACGCATAAATTTCTCAACCATGGTCGCAAGAGCCAGGTTCTTATCTTTCAAGGCTGGAAAGATAAAAGGAAGATTTTCAGGATGTGCAGCAATCGCATAGAAATCATTCCTATCTTCATAAGAAAAGGGCCTCAAAATCAATCGTTCTGTTTCAAAGCAAGCACATTTAGCCAGACTTGTCCAAATTGTCATAGTGTACCCAAGGGGCTGAGAAATTCTCCCAGCCCCAGTTTGTTTGATTAAGTAAAAATTGTATTTGAGGGCCGTCCTAGTCCTCAATCAACTGAATGTCAGCCCCAAGCTCCGTCAATTTCTCAATAATGTTTGAGTAGCCACGCAAGATAAATTCAATATTGGTAATTTCTGTGCGACCTTGGGCCATCAAACCTGCAATAACCATGGCTGCTCCGGCCCGCAAATCTGTTGCCTTAACTGATGCACCAGTCAATTGATTTGGACCTTCAAAGGCAATATAATTGCTACGAGTTGAAATGTTTGCACCCATATTGGCCAATTCCTGCACATGACCGACACGTTTTTCATAAATGGTATCGATAATTTTTCCAGTTCCCTCTGCTGTCAAAAGGAGCGGTGTAATTGGCTGTTGCAAATCTGTCGCAAAACCAGGATATGGAGAGGTTTTGATGCTCACAGCCTTCAATTTTTCTTGTTTTTCAACAAAGATACTGTCTTCAGAAACGGTCATGCGAACGCCCATTTCTTCCAACTTAGCGATAAAGCTTTCCAGGTGTTCATAAAGGACATTATCAATGCGGATACCTTCACCTACTGCGGCAGCAAGCGCAATATAGGTTCCAGCTTCAATCCGGTCTGGAATCACTTGGTGACGGGTTCCATGAAGGCTATCGACACCGTCGATAGTAATGATGTCTGTACCAGCACCACGAATATGGGCACCCATGTTATTCAGAAGTGTTGCAACGTCAATGATTTCAGGCTCACGAGCTGCGTTTTCAATGACTGTACGACCCTCAGCTTTAACAGCAGCCAAAATCGTATTGATAGTTGCCCCAACGCTGACCACATCCATGAAGATATGAGCTCCTTGGATACGTTGACCATTGGTCGCCAAACGCATATAGTCACCTTCATAGGTTGTTTCAGCACCCATAGCCGCAAAAGCCTTCAAGTGCAAGTCAATGGGACGTGGACCCAAATCACAGCCACCAGGCAAGCCCACAACTGCTTGACCGAAGCGACCAAGGAGGGAACCGTAGAAATAGTAAGAAGCTCGTAAGCTATTGATTTTACCAAATGGCATAGGCATATCTTGTACACCACGAGGATCAATTTCAAGCGTTTCCCCATCACGCTTAACAGTCGCCCCCATAGTTTCCATAATATCAATTAAACTATCAACATCTGAAATTGCTGGAACACCGTCTAGTGTGACAACACCGTCCGCAAGTATAATGGCAGGAATTAAAGCAACGACTGAATTCTTAGCACCACTAACTGTTACAGATCCCTTCAGTGTTTTTCCACCATTTATCACAATTTTTCTCATACAAACTAGTCTCTTTCTCTTATTGCCCCAAAAAGGCATACGTTTTATTCTACCACAAGGCAAGATAAAAAGCTAGATATTTGATACATAAAAGAAAGACGAGGCTGGGCTCAAGCCCAACCTCGCTTCTCAGGGTTCGTGTCAACATCTCAGCGCAGTGGTTGATTGGCAGATTTGGTCGTGTTTTACACTCCAAATCTGACCATTACGACTGTTGCGAACAAAGTTCGCTCTATTTCCAACCTCAAAAGGTTCACTGAACCTTTTGAGCTGTGCGGAGGTGGGAGTGAAACAGTCTGGGGATAGACTGTTTCAGCTCAACAACTGGAAATAAGGACTTGTTGACGAACTCTTTTTTGACCAGTCGAGTTCTTTCCCGCTCCCATCCTAAAAATCATCTATTTCTATCACTCATTTACAGCAGACTTTAATGCTTCTACCTTATCCAAGCGTTCCCATGGCAAGTCAATATCTGTCCGACCCATGTGACCATAGGCTGCCGTTTGCTTGTAAATCGGACGTTTGAGGTCTAGCATTTGAATAATACCAGCTGGACGGAGATCAAAAATCTGACGAACTGCAGCTTCTAACTTGCTCTCAGCTACTGTACTTGTACCAAAGGTATCGATACGAACAGAAACTGGATGAGCAACACCGATTGCATAAGCCAGCTGAACTTCCGCCCGCTTAGCCAAACCAGCTCCTACGATATTTTTAGCGATATAGCGTGCTGCATAGGAAGCTGAACGGTCCACTTTGGTCGCATCCTTACCAGAGAAGGCACCGCCGCCGTGACGAGAGTAGCCGCCATAGGTATCTACGATAATCTTACGACCTGTCAAACCTGAGTCCCCTTGCGGACCACCAATAACAAAGCGACCTGTTGGGTTGATAAAATAGTTGGTTTGTTCATCCAGGTATTGATCTGGAATAATATCCTTAATGACACGCTCAATGACATCTTGACGAATTTGTTCCTGACTGACTTCCGGATCGTGCTGAGTTGAGATAACGACTGTATCCAAACGAACAGGTTGATTGTTTTCATCATACTCAACTGTTACCTGTGACTTAGCATCTGGACGTAGATAAGCAATTTCCCCAGATTTTCGTAATTCTGCCAAACGGCGCACCAATTTGTGACTTAGTGAGATGGGCAATGGCATGAGTTCAGGCGTTTCATCTACTGCAAAACCAAACATGAGCCCCTGGTCACCTGCCCCAATCAAATCCAGTGGATCTTGACTAGCATCTTGGCGCGCCTCCAAGGCTTCATTGACGCCTTGGGCAATATCTGGTGACTGTTCTACTAGCGACGGATGAACCCCAACCGACTCCGCAGCAAAACCATACTCACCCTTGGTATAGCCAATCTCAGCAATGGTATCCCGTACCACACGGTTAATATCCACATAGGCAGTGGTTGAAATCTCACCAAAGACATGAACACTACCTGTGTAAACAGCCGTTTCCGCCGCTACGTGTGCATCTGGATCCTCTGCTAAAATAGCATCCAAAATAGCATCTGAAATCTGGTCAGCAATCTTGTCCGGATGTCCTTCCGATACTGACTCAGACGTAAACAACTTACGTTCTGACATAAAAATGTCCCCCTTAAAATAAATTGTTATCAAGGTTACAAAGAACTAGTCGAAGACTAGTGATTTGCGAAAGACTTTGGTCTTGAGCAAAGAAAAACTCTATTTGCGAAAGACACCTATCTTGAGCAAAGAAAAGCTCTATTTGCGAAAGACACCTGTCTTGAGCAAAGGAAAATTTCCAGATACATAACGAGAAAGCAATAACTTCCAAGTATGTCTGCGAAAGTTAACTAGTCTGATAACTACCTTTTCGGGACTTAATAACGCTTCTAGTATAGCATATATTAGGTGACTATCCTAGTATTTTTCTAAAAAATAAAGAGAGGTGTGCAAGACAACCTCCCTTACTAAATAAATTCTGCTTCTGCAATCGCCTTTTTAACAGTTTCCAGTGGTAAATGAACCAGCTCACAGCCCTTTTCCTTGTAAAGATACTGGGCATAGTCGTCCATTCGATATTCGTTGATATAGACGACACGTTGGCAACCAACCTGTAGCAATTGCTTGGAGCAATTGAGGCAGGGGAAATGGGTCACATAGGCAGTAAAGCCTTTTGGAATTCCCCGCTCCGCTCCTTGTAAAATGGCATTGACTTCCGCATGCAAGGTCCTAGCACAATGACCGTCAATCATCAGGCATTCCTGATCCAAACAATGCTCGGTTCCTGAAACAGAACCATTATAGCCCGTCGCAATGACCTTATTATCCTTAACCAAAACCGCACCAACCTTGGCCCGCTTACAAGTTGCCCGATTGGCAATCAAGAGAGCTTGGGCCGCAAAATATTCATCCCAGGCTAAACGATTTGTTGACATGATTTCTCCTTTCCACTCAATCCACCATTCCATAAATTTCTGCTATATCTTGTGCCGTAATGATACCAACAATATCTTCAGGAGAATGAAGCTTCTCATTATTTTGACGAGTAACCAAAACAGTTGTCCGTTTTCTTCCTTCAAAATGATTGATCAGCTGGTAAAGACTTGTATCAGTTGGTAAAATAAGCACCTGAATACTATCTTCCTCGCAAGCCAAGACATCAGCCAGACTGGCTTTTTCTAATTTTTCACGGATAGAGCCCGTTTCCTTACTAGCCTTGGCCAACCAATTTGCCAATCCCTTATCTGACACCAAACCCTGATAGGATGTGCCTGAAAAAATAGGAAATTTGGAAACATGCTCACGCTCTACGATTTCTAAAGCCGTGGTCAGTTTATCTCTACTATCAAATATAATAGGCTTGATTTTCTGAGCACTTTGAAAATAGGTTTCAATGGTCATAGGTGCTTGGTACTGGGCAATGACCTTTTCCAAAACAGAAATCAACTCCTGCGAAGGCTGAGCCACTTCTTTCAAGCCTGTTCGTCTTTCATGGACCATAAGATTGCGCAACTGCCGAGCCACATAGAGATTGTCCCAGTTGGCTTGGACAGGATTGACTGGGCTTAAGTCCTTGGCCTTGGCCAACATGGAACCAACGTCCGCATGTTCCCCATCCTCAACTTGACAGACCTTGCGCAAGACCTTGTCTAGATCATTAAAGAGCTCTAAAAAACGGTTTTCATTCATCTTAGTCTACCATAGTTGATTTCAAATAAGCATCCACCATTCGCTCAGTCGCCTGAACGGAATCCAGATGGGTGCGTTCATAAGAATGGCTAGACTCAATCCCCGCACCAAGTAGGGCGTGCTTGACATCTGCACCTGCTCGCATGGCTGCTGAAGCATCCGAACCATAATATGGATAAATGTCTAATTTATATGGAATACCATCCCTCTCCGCCAAGGCTACCAAGTGCTGACGGAGTTCGTAATGATAAGGGCCTGAACCATCCTTGACACAGATAGAAACCGTGTATTCATCTGTCTGCTGGTCGTCGCCCATTGCCCCCATATCCACCGCTAGATACTCAACCACCTGAGCAGGAATGCTGGAGTTAGCACCATAGCCAATCTCTTCATTATTGGAGAAATAGAAATGTGTAGTATAAGGTAAGGTCACTCCCTCTTCCTTATAAACCTTCAAAAGATGGAGCAAGATAGCAGCTGAAACCTTGTCATCAAGGTGACGGCTCTTGATAAATCCTGTTTCTGTCACAATAGTCCTTGGATCAAAGGAGATAAAGTCACCGACTTCAATGCCTAAGGCCCGCGTTTGTTCTGCACTGGTCACTTTTTCGTCCAAACGAATTTCCATATTGGTCTGATTTCGCTCGGCTGTGCTAGCATCTCGATAGACATGGACAGAAGTCTGATGCATTAAAATCGTACCTGTAAAGGTCTTGCCATTTTTTGCACAATGGATGAGGCAATTTTCTCCCTCAATAGAAGGGTAGCCAAATCCTCCTACCAAATCCATTTTAAGTCGGCCGTCTGGCTTAACGGCACGGACCATGGCACCCAAAGTATCCAGATGAGCAGTCACCATCCGGTGTTCTTGGTCATTTTCTCCAAAAATAGTAACCAAAACGCCACCCTTGGAAGTTTTGACAGCCTCATAGCCGAAACCCTCCACTTCTGCCTTGATGTAGTTCATCATATCCGTCGTAAAGCCTGTTGGCGACGGAGTGTTGGTCAGTTTAACGATGTAATCAAGTGTCTTCATGAAAACCTCCTTATTTTAAACTATTATATCATGTTTTAGGACATTTTTTTGCTATAATGAAGACATGAAAACCTACCAGAAGATTTATTTACTATTAAAAGAAAAAGAAGACTATATCAGCGGAGAAGATTTAGCTCAGGAACTGGGCATTTCTCGGACTTCCATCTGGAAAGCTATTCGCCAGTTAGAGGCACATGGTCTGACCATTGAGGCAGCCCGCAACCGTGGCTACAAATTGGCTGAAGGCGACTTACTCCTGCCTGACTTGATTGCTGAGGAAATCCAACTGCCTGTCCATCTCAATGCTGATAGTGACTCGACCCAGCTAGATGCCAAGCAAGGCATTGAAGCCGGTCATAAAAGTCCAGCCCTCTACCTAGCTCCCCATCAAAATAGAGCAAAGGGTCGCTTTGGGCGTCCATTTTATGCTTCCAAGTCAGGCGGAATTTACATGTCCCTCCGCCTTTCTCCAAATGTCCCCTTCCTTGAATTTAAACCCTATACCATTCTAGCCGCAGCTGCTGTTGTCAAGGCCATTCAGTCCCTCTGTGACCTAGATGTCCAAATCAAGTGGGTCAATGATATTTATCTGGGACAGAAAAAGGTAGCTGGAATTTTGACCGAAGCCATCTCTTCCATGGAAAACCAACGGGTGACCGATGTTATTATCGGAGTTGGTATCAATGTCCATATCGATGATTTCCCAAAAGAGCTCCAGCAATCCGCTGGAAACCTCTTTGACGACCAGCCTCCCTTTACCCGTAATCAGCTGATTACAGCCATCTGGAAAGCCTTTTTAGAAACCGATGAAAAAGAATTGATTGCCCTTTATAAAGAAAAATCACTTGTTGTGGGGCAACAAGTGAGCTTTGTAGAAAATCAGGTTGAATTCAGGGGAACTGCCATTGCCGTCACCGACACAGGCAATCTAGTCATCCAGCTAGATAACGGCAAGGCAAAAATCATCTCCAGCGGAGAAATCAGCCTTACTTCTTGGTCTGCTTCTCCACCAAACGAATAAAGCGGGTCACCTTGTAGGCAAAGTGGAGATTGCGAAAAGCGATAAAAGCAAAAATACCCGCAAGCAAAAAATCCTTGGAAAGAATAGAGATATTCATAAAGTAAACTGCAATAATTGTCGAAATAGACAAGAAAAGAAATTGTGACATTTTCATAGCTAAATTATACCAAAAAATCAGTCAACTGGCTGATTTTTTATATCCCTTCTTTCTATGCATACTAGCGAAACAAGAAAGCACCAACTCAGTCGGTGCTTTCTTAAGGAGATTATGAAAAATATTTAGGATTGACTATAGTATACCTTAGTCAAGCACATTTCACATCAGTCCTAAGACCGATATTGCTATCAATCATTTACTATCTCAACTGTGTCTGCTAGAAAGCCAAATTCTTCTGGAACAGGGCTTTCTTCTTTAACTCTTTCTTGTGTTTTTTGCCCCTTGGCCTTGGCTGAAAATTCAGCTCGGATGCTGACCCAATCTTCCTGAGCAATGGCCAAAATCTGTGGCGAAAAACCTGCGGCCTTGCTGAGAATGTTGCCAAACATAGTGTTGAGATTATCACGTTTCATGGTCTGTTCGGCATTGAGTGGAGATTCAAAAGCAAGGATGGCGTGGTTTTCATTTGCAGCTACTGGCTGGGAACCAACAAGCAAGGCACGATCAGCCCCAGATAAGCTCTCAATTATTTCACCCCAAGCATTTTGCAGGCGGGTCAAATTCTCACGCGCCTGAGCTGGATTTTCCATGGCTTCCTGCAAAATAGCATGAACCTTGCTGGTATCCAATCGGTACTTCTTCGGAGCTTGTGGCTTGCGTGAAACTGGCTTAACAGCACCTGGCTGGCTAGAGAGTTGGCTCAATTGCTTCTGTAAGTCAGCCACTTGTTCTTGTAGTTTACTAATTTGGCTGACCAAATCCGCTGGCAGCTCTGCCATTGCCCCCGAAGGAGAACTATCTTCAGCCAAACGAATGGTCATCATTTCAGCGTAAATCTTGGGTTGGGGGCTGGACTTGATGTCCGCCAAGCCCTTGGTCACCAACTCAATCATGGTAAAAATCCGAGCCTGGTCCAGTGCCAGATTTTCCGTAAAACCAGCCGTCAGATGGGTATTCTCACCACCCGTCTGCACAATCAGCAAATCCCGCAGATAATGCAAGAGGTCCGTCGCAAAACGGCTCATACTCTTGCCCTGGTCAAACAAGGTCTGCAGGTGTCCCAGTGCCGACACACTATCCGCCTGGCGAAGACTAGCTACATAGTTATCCAGAGCGCGCAGGCTAATGGAACCCGTGATTTCCTCGGCAATTTCCAAAGTAACCGTCTGGTCATGGCTGAGACTGAGAGCTTGGTCAAGAATAGACAAGGCATCTCGCATCCCACCTTCTGCCCGACGGGCAATGATGGTCAAAGCCTGATCGTCGAAAGCCAGACCCTCCTGGCTCAAAATCTTAGCCAAATGGGCCTGAATATCCGTTACCTTGATAGACTTGAACTCAAAGCGCTGCACCCTAGACAAAATGGTCGCAGGAATCTTGTGCAACTCCGTTGTCGCTAGGATAAAGACCACATTCTCAGTCGGCTCTTCCAAGGTCTTCAAGAGGGCGTTAAAAGCCCCGGTTGATAGCATATGGACCTCGTCAATGATATAAACCTTGTAGGTGACAAGACTTGGTGCGTAGGTCGATTTGTCCCGAATATCACGGATTTCATCAACACCATTGTTTGACGCCGCGTCAATCTCAATCACATCTTCTAGACTACCCTCAGTTATGGCCTGACAGATATAGCAATCGTTACAAGGCTCGCCAGCCACCTGATTGGGACAGTTCATGGCCTTGGCAAAGATTTTTGCCGCCGAAGTCTTCCCCGTACCACGCGGACCTGAAAAGAGATAGGCATGGCTGATTTTCCCCTGCTCAATGGCCTGCTTGAGGGTGGTCGCCACCACCTCCTGCCCCACCATCTCCCCAAAGGTCTGGCTCCGGTATTTCCGATATAAAGCTTGGTACATTAAGATTTTTCTCCAAACATAGCAAAATTCCAGTCCGTTTTCTCTACAAGGAGGGCAACGAACTCTTCTAGATATTCTTGGTCAATGGCATCATAATCAGCCACCAGTCTGGAATCCAAGTCCAGAACGCCCAGCAACTGACCGTTCTTCACCATGGGCACCACGATTTCTGACAGGGCTGCCGCATCGCAGGAAATGTAGTTGTCATGCAGACGAACATCGTCTACGAGAATGGTCTGGCGCTTGGCAGCAGCCTCACCGCAGACACCCTTTCCAAGTGAGATATGGACACAGGAAACTCCACCCTGAAAAGGCCCTAAAATCAATTCTTGCCCATCATACAAGTAAAAACCTGTAAAGACAGAATTAGGCAAAGCCTGATTGAGAAGCGCTGAAGCATTTGACAGATTAGCCAGAGCGTTGGTTTCCCCATCTAACAGAGCTTCCAACTGGGTCAAAAGTAATTGGTAATTTGATTTTTTTTCTTCAATATTCATAGAAACATTATAGCATAGAAAGACCAACTTTTATAGTCCAAGCAAAAAGAAAAAGGCTTTCGCCTATTTCCAAATCCAAAAGATAATAAGGACATCAATCAAGACACCCACAGCCCAAGCTAGTTGAAAATACTTTTTCTGGGTTTTGTGACGGAAATGGGTTCCACCTGCCCAGGCACCTAGACCACCGCCCAAGTAAGCCATTAGTAATAAGGTTTTTTCAGAAATTCGATAGGCATCCTTTCTGGCCTTGCCCTTATCCAGACCATAGGTCAGAAACACGATTATATTCCAGACCATCAAGACCATACTCACCATTTGTTGAATGGACATTATCTTCTCCTTCTCTCACATTGCTCTTATAACTCTAACATAATCTATCTTAGAGTACAAGAAAAAACGGCTCAGATGTCCGAACCGTTTATAAACTTGCTAGGGTATCTTCCAACCACTTGAGCTGGGCACGATTGCGCTCGATAGCTCGGGTCAAAATCAAGTAATGACCATAGTTGTCTTGAATACTCTCCTTGGTTGAGAATAACTCAACCTTGCGACTGTCTAGGTGTTTCAAGTGCTTGGTGACTAATTCAATTTGATTCTCCAACAAACCTGGTATCCGTGGATCTTTCTTATCACGGATAAAGAACATCTTAATAGAAAATAGATCCTTTTGTTGAGGGGTTTCATCATTTGGAATGGATAGCCAATCTTCCAAAATCTGACGACCTGTCGCAGTCATAGCATACTGCTTCTCTTTTTCATTGCCAGGAACCGCATGACAGGTAATCAATTCTTCCTTGGTCATGCGTTTTAGCTCTGGATAGACTTGGCTATGAGCTACCTGCCAAAATTCTCCTAAATCACGTTGAACATAGTCGGTAATCTGCTTACCAGTTACCATCTGACCGCTAGCACCCATTATCCCTAGTATTATATGGGGTAATATTCTCTGCTTGGGCATCTTAACCACGCTCTCTTAATATACTCTCCACCTTGGTGTTGATCAAGTCGATGGCTACAAGATTGCTGACGCCTTCAGGAATGACGATATCTGCATAGCGCTTAGTCGGCTCGATAAACTGGTGATACATAGGTTTCACCACCGTGGTGTACTGTTCAATGATACTATCTAAGCTACGCCCACGTTCTTCCATATCTCTCTTAATACGGCGAATGATGCGAATATCATCGTCAGTATCGACGAAGATTTTAATATCCATCAAATCCCGCAACCGCTTGTCTTCCAATACCAAAATACCTTCCACAATAAATACATCTTGTGGTTCCTGATGATAGGTTTTATCTGAACGGGTGTGCTGAGTGTAATCATATATCGGAATATCCACCGAACGCCCTGCCAACAATTCACCCAGGTGGTAAATCATCAAATCTGTGTCAAAGGCTAGTGGATGGTCATAATTGGTCAATATCCGTTCTTCAAAGGTTAGGTGTGACTGATTCTTATAGTAAGAATCGTGTTCAATCATTGATATGCGAGCATTTGGGAAATTATCCAGAATGGCACGCGACACACTTGTCTTGCCACCCCCAGATCCGCCGGTTACGCCAATAATAATGGGTTTCTGAGTCATCATCATCTCCTTCTATTTTCAATACTATTTTACCATGAAACATGGTATAATGGAAAGGATAACACATAAAGAAATGAGAATTTATGCTAAATTTTGGAATTATTGGTACTTCAGACATCAGTCACAAGTTCATTTCCTCTGCTCATTTGAGTAAATATCTTCAATTATCAGCGATATTTTCAAGAAAACTGGAAACTGCTATGTCATTTTCAACAAATTACGAAAATGTAAAATTATACACAGAATGGATAAAATTCCTTTCTACACCCATTGACTTGGTCTATATTGCCAGTCCAAATGCCTTGCATTTTGAACAAGCAAAATCTGTTCTCATGGCCGGCAAACACGCTATCGTTGAAAAGCCTATGGTGTCCACACCTCAAGAATTGGCCCAACTTCGTCAAATTGCCCAGGAAAATGGTGTCTTCCTATTTGAAGCAGCCCGCAATTACCACGAGGAAGCCATCGCTATTATTAGGGACTTCTTGAAGGATAAGACTGTTTGGGGTGCCAACTTCTCCTATGCCAAATATTCTTCTAAAATGCCTGACCTCTTGGCAGGACAGACCCCAAATATCTTTTCAACTGATTTTTCTGGCGGAGCCTTGATGGATCTGGGTGTCTATACCCTCTATACTGCCATTGGCCTCTTTGGTAGACCAAATGCAGCCCGATACGCTGCCCACCAGCTCCCTTCATCCATTGATTTGAATGGGACTGGGCAACTGATTTATGATGATTTTCTAGTAAGCATTCAGGCTGGAAAGAATATCACTAGCAATCTACCGAGTGAAATTTATACCAGTGAAGGCACCCTCACCCTCAACGCCTGCCAACATATCAGCTCTGCTATTTTTACCAAACATGACGGTGGCCAAATTGTCCTCCCTATCCAAGCGCAGGAAGAGCCTATGCTGGAGGAGGTACAAGCTATTGCACAGGTCATTCTGCAAAACAATCATGAGCTGGCGGAAAAATGGCTGGATGTGGCTGAGGCGGTCCATCATACACTCTACACCATGCGCCAAGACGCAGGAATAACCTTTAAGGCGGATACCCATGAAAACTAATTTCCCAACCAGCTGGACTGACCAGCTGACTCAACTTGGCTTTGAGGACTTTACGCCCATCCAAGTCCAAGCCTTCCAGCCAATCAGAACCGGCAGATCTCTCCTTGCCATCAGTCCAACAGGTACGGGCAAGACCCTTGCCTACCTCTGGCCTAGCTTGCTGGCTTTGACACCTAAAAAGGCCCAACAATTACTCATCCTGGCTCCCAATACCGAGTTGGCTGGTCAAATCTTTGACGTCTGCAAAACCTGGTCAGAGGCTATTGGTCTTAACGTCCAACTCTTCCTTTCTGGCTCCAGCCAGAAACGCCAGATTGAGCGACTAAAAAAAGGACCGGAGATCTTGATTGGAACTCCTGGTCGCATTTTTGAGTTGATAAAATTGAAAAAAATCAAGATGATGAATGTCAATACCATTGTCTTAGATGAATTTGACCAACTCTTCTCTGATTCTCAATATCATTTTGTGGAAAAGATTATTAGCTATGTGCCACGTGACCACCAATTGATTTACATGAGTGCGACAGCTAAGTTTGACCGTCAAAAGATTGCTCAAGATATTGAAAGTATCGACTTATCTGAACAGAAATTGGACAATATCCAGCATTGCTATATGATGGTAGACAAGCGTGACCGTTTGGAAGCTTTGCGAAAATTTGCCAATATTCCAGACTTTCGTGCTCTGGCCTTCTTCAATAGCCTGTCAGACCTTGGCGCCAGCGAAGATAAGTTACTCTACAACGGTGTCAATGCCGTTTCCCTGGCCTCTGATGTCAATGTAAAATTCCGTAAGGTCATTATCGAGCGTTTTAAAAACCACGAACTTAATCTCTTGTTGGCTACAGATATGGTGGCTCGTGGGATTGATATTGATAATTTGGAATGCGTCCTTAATTTTGAAGTTCCCTTTGATCAGGAAGCCTACACCCACAGAGCTGGACGGACTGGTCGCATGGGCAAGGATGGATTGGTCATTACCTTGGTATCTAGCCCAAGCGAAGTCAAGCAATTAAAAAAATACGCTGCTGTCCAAGAAGTCATCTTGAAGAACCAAGAATTATATAAAGTATAGAGAAAAGGAGGTCGAAACCTCCTTTTTTAATGTTGTGCCGGACCATTGGCTTCCTGGTCATAGTAAATGTGTTGAGGGTTTAGATTTGGTCCCAATAATTCTGTTGTCGTTACTAGATTGTAGCCTTCAGATGTAAGGAACTGTAAGACAGGTTCCAAACTATCCACAGTCGGTTGATGAATGTCATGCATGAGAATGATACAGCCTGGGCAAGCCAGATCTTTCACTCTACCAAAAATCGTATGGCTATCTCGATTTAACCAGTCCTCCGTATCCACATTCCAGTAGATTGACGGAAGCCCCATGGCATCTACCACCGCCTGATTAACTGCTCCAAATGGCGGACGCATCATGGTTGGCCGCTTGCCGATAGCTTTTTCAACGATAGCCTGTGTCAACTCAATTTCTTGTTTAACTTGCTCAGTAGAAAGATGGGTCAAATTCGGATGACTCCAAGTATGGTTGGCGACTTCATGCCCTTCCGCTACCATACGCTGGAGGATAGCTTCATTTCCTTCCACATTACTTCCCAATACAAAGAAGGTCGCCTTAGCATTGTATTTCTTTAAGAGGTCCAAAATAACTGGTGTCGTCGCAGGATTTGGCCCATCATCAAAGGTCAAGGAAATTTGACGAAGGGCTTTTTTATCCACTTGATTTTGAGCAAGATACTGATCATAATTGGCCTTGTCAACATCTGCTAGATAATCCCCCTTCATAATCGGGAAGAAATCTGAAATAGCTAGTTCCAGACTAGCTGTCTTAAAAACTTCCTCAGACAATGCCAGAACCAACTGACTATTGGCATAACTAAAAACGACTGTTTCCAAGTCTAGATTTTGAAACTCTGCAATAATCCTTGCTTTTTCCGCCTCATCCAAGCCTTGACTAGTCAATTTTTCCTGCAACTTATGGACCATGATGGTCTTAGCAGCATTCAAGTCTAGAAACATATCTCCCAAGGTGAAGAGTTGCTGATCTTCTGTCAGCAAGACACGCTCTGGGGTAACTTCTTCCTCTTTTTTCACTTGTAAGGGTTGGACAGCATACTGCTCACTATGGATTTCATGGGCTCGAACCTTCTTGAAATTAGTCTGTCCCTCCTTGGCATGAACCACAAGGACATTTTTTATCTTGCCTGATGGCTTCTTATAGCCTAACTTATGACGGATATGTCCCACAATTTTTTGTTCTAGTTGGGTAATTCTCTGACCAGACGGGTCTTTGGGTATGGTCGCAACCACATGGGTAGAACCGATATTCCCCTCTTCTAAATCCGATGCTTGTCCTTTCAGTACCAATTCTTCTTTTTCTTTAATAAAATACGTTAATTGCCAATCTTGGAAGTTGCGGTATAGATAAATACTTGCAACCACCATCATGGCTACTAGAAATGCATTCAAGAGAAGCCAAAACAACTTTTTCATTTTATATTCATTCCTTTTCATATTCACCTGATACTATAATATAGGTTTATTCTCTTTCTGTCAAGCATATCAAAAATTGTTCACCCCTCAAAACGAACATTCTTCCTGTTCATAGAAAAAAAAGACTGCCGAGGCAATCTTTTAAGCTTAATTAGCGCGGATGACTTCTACACGGTAGCCATCTGGATCTGTCACAAAATAGTAGCGACCTGGACTACCTGGCAAGCCCTTAATGTCTGTCGTTGGATAGCCCAGCTCCTTATGCTTGGCATTATCACCTTCCAAATCATCGGAAGAAAGGGCCAGGTGTGAGAAACCATCTCCTACAATATAAGGACCGTGATCATAGTTATAGGTCAACTCAATCTCAAAGTCATCACCGTCAAGTGCCAAGTAGACCAAGGTAAACTTATGCTCTGGGTAATCTTTTCGACGAGTTTCTTTAAATCCGAAAGCCTCTTCATAAAATTTCTGAGATGCTTCTAAGTTTTCAACACGCAAACAAGCATGCAACATTTTTTTACTAGCCATATTGAACTCCTTTATTATTTGATAGATTTAGTATAGCACATTTTCTGTAATAAAACTCCTACTCAGTATGCAAAAACACCTGAGCAAGCTCAGGTGTCAATGAATTATGCTTCCAAGTAGTACTCTTTCACAATGTTCAAGTTTTCATCCAATTCGAAAACAAGTGGTGGGAAGTTTGGAATTTCCACATCCATGATTTCATCATCAGACAAGCCTTTGATGTGTTTTACAAGGGCACGGATTGAGTTACCATGTGCACCTACGAATACGTTTTTACCATCTTTCAAAGCTGGAGCAATCTTGTCTTCCCAGAATGGAAGTGCGCGCTCAAGCGTTACTTTCAAGTTTTCTGCATCTGGGATAACAGAACCGTCAAGGTGAGCATAACGACGGTCAGTGTGCGCTGAATGCTCATGATCCTTAGCCATTTCTGGTGGCAAAGTATCATAAGAACGACGCCAGATATGAACTTGATCATCACCAAATTCTGCTGCTGCTTCAGCCTTGTTCAAGCCAGTCAAACCGCCGTAGTGACGCTCGTTCAAACGCCATGATTTTTCAACTGGTACCCACAATTGATCTGCAGCTTCAAGAGCCAAGTTTGTTGTCTTGATAGCGCGTTTCAATACTGATGTAAAAGCTAGGTCAAAATCAATACCTGCTTCTTTGATCAATTTACCAGCGTCAATCGCTTGTTGAGTACCTTTCTCAGACAAATCAACATCAGCCCAACCAGTGAAAAGGTTAGCTTTGTTCCATTCAGACTCACCATGGCGAGCAAAAACCAATTTTACCATTATTTGGATTCTCCTTTATATTTTGAGGTTTCCCTCTTATACTTCTCTATTTTACACGAAAATGTAAAAAAATGCTAGCTTTTCCACAATCTGTTTACGCTTTCATTCACTTACATGTAAATTCAGTCTGTAGACCTATCTTTCTTCTTATGAAAAAAAATAAAATCATGGTATAATAGTTGGGCTGAACACGACAGTTCAAAACGATACCATATAGGAGTTATCATGCAAAAAGTAGCTATCGTGTCTGCCTACCGTTCTGCCATTGGCAGTTTCGGAGGTAGTCTAAAAGATATAAACATCGCTGATTTGGGGGCCCAGGTCCTTGAAGCTGCTCTACAAAATAAACACATCCCAGCTGACCTTATCGACGAAGTAATCTTTGGTAACGTCCTTTCTGCTGGTCACGGACAAAATATTGCTCGCCAGATTGCTCTCAAGGCTGGACTTCCAGAAACCACCTCTGCCTACTGTGTCAATAAGGTTTGTGGCTCTGGGCTAAAATCAGTCCTCCTGGCCGCCCAATCCATCCTACTAGGCGACAACGATGTAGTTGTTGCCGGAGGTATTGAAATCATGAGCCAGGCTGCCTACCTATCCAAATCCAGCCGATTTGGTAGCAAATTTGGTCATATCAGCTTAGAAGATTCCATGCTGATAGACGGTCTGACAGACGCCTTCAATGACTACCACATGGGTATTACGGCGGAAAATGTTGCCGAACGCTACCAAATCAGTCGTGAAGCACAAGATGCCTTTGCCTACAGCAGTCAAGAAAAAGCTGCCAAGGCCATTGCCGAAGGGCGCTTCGCAGATGAGATTGTTCCTATTACGCTAAAAAGTAGAAAGGGCGAAATCATCTTTGACCAAGATGAATATCCTCGTCTGACCCCACTTGATAAATTAGCAACACTTCGACCTGCCTTCAAAAAAGACGGTACGGTCACAGCTGCCAATGCCTCAGGTATCAATGATGGCTGCGCAGTCCTTGTGCTTATGTCTGAAGAAAAAGCAAAGCAGTTGAACATTGAACCACTAGCCTATATGGAAAGCTATGCAACCAGTGGTCTAGACCCTGCTCTTATGGGCATGGGGCCAGTAACTGCGAGCAAAAAAGCTCTTGAAAAAATCGGTAAAACTGTAGAAGATATTGACTTGTTCGAGTTGAACGAAGCCTTCGCAGCCCAGTCCATTCCAGTTGTTGACCAATTAGGAATTGACACTACAAAAGTCAATGTCAACGGTGGTGCTATCGCACTTGGTCATCCAATCGGAGCCAGCGGCAGTCGGATTTTGGTGACCCTCATCCACGAACTCATCAAGCAAGACAAAGAACTGGGACTGTGTGCCCTCTGTATTGGGGGCGGTCAGGGAATTTCCCTTATCGTTTCCAATGCACAAAAACAGTAAACGATCACTTGTAAACAAAGGATAAATTATGAATATCGGTATTGATAAAATCGGCTTTGCGGCACCCGATTATGTTTTAGATTTGGCTGATTTGGCCCAAGCCCGCAACATTGATCCCAATAAATACAAAGTTGGACTTCTCCAGTCAGAAATGGCTGTCGCACCTGTTACACAAGATATTGTTACCCTTGGTGCCCAGGCTGCCGCAGCTATTTTGACCGAAGAAGATAAGCAAACCATCGACATGCTCATCGTCGGTACAGAATCAAGCGTCGATCAAAGTAAGGCTGCTGCTGTATCCATCCACGGTCTGCTCGGTATCCAGCCCTTCGCTCGTTCCATCGAGATGAAAGAGGCTTGTTATGGAGCTACTGCTGGACTAAGCTTAGCCAAGAGCCACATCGCTCAATTCCCTGAATCAAAAGTCTTGGTGATTGCCAGCGACATTGCCAAGTATGGAGCAGCTTCTGGCGGTGAACCAACTCAGGGCGCTGGAGCTGTTGCCATGTTAGTTACAGCAAATCCACGCATTTTGGTCCTCAACAATGACAATGTCTGCCAGACCCGCGATATCTACGACTTCTGGAGACCAAACTACGACAAGTACCCTCGTGTTGACGGTCGCTTCTCTACTGAGCAATACACTGACTGCTTGACCACGACCTTTGCCTACTACCAGAAGAAAACTGGCAAGTCCTTGCAGGATTTTGCAGCCATGTGCTTGCACATTCCTTTCTCTAAGCAAGGGCTCAAAGGTTTGCAAGCCATTGCCAAAGATGAAGAAACCCTCAACCGTTTGACAGAACGTTTCCAAGAAGCTATCGTCTATAACAAGCTTGTCGGCAACATCTACACCGGCTCCATCTTCCTCTCACTCCTTTCCCTTTTGGAAAATAGCAGAGCGCTTGAGGCAGGGGATCAAATCCTCTTCTATAGCTATGGTAGTGGTGCTGTCTGTGAAATTTTCAGCGGTCAGCTGGTGGATGGTTTCCAAAGTCAATTAGAAGAAAACCGCTTAGAAAAACTCAACCAACGCAAAAAAATCAGCGTTGAGGAATACGAAAATATCTTCTTCCAAGAAATTAACCTGGACGAAACAGGTACGGCTACCGACCTACCCGTAGACCCAACACCATTTGCCCTTATCCAAGTAGATAAGCACAAACGGATTTATCGTAAATAAGCATTTTACCTATCATTCATTGGAATAATGAATGATAGGCTGATCGAATTTCCAGCACACTTTTCACAGTTAGCGTCAACATCTCAGCGCAGTGGTTGATTGGGTTTAACAGTCTAGGAGACTGTTAAAGGTTGGAGATAAGATTTGCAAAGCAAATCTCAGCAATTCGTGTTACCACACTCTAAATCTGACCATTTCGACTGTTGCGAACAATGTTCGCTCTATTTCCAACTTCCAACTGTCTCCCAGACAGTTGGAACTATGCGGGGGCGGGCTAAAATAGTCCAGTAGACTATTTTAGCCCGAGCCTATTGTTTGGAAGCGAGGAAAACTCTTTTCTATCAGTCAAGTTCTTTCCCGCTCCCCAAAACGGCGCCCTTTGGCTCTCATCCAAGGGCGCTTTTCTTTAGAAATTAGAAAGAGGAAATCATGGCACATTTCTCAGGATTCTATAAAAAATCACGTCAAGAACGCATTGATATTCTCCATAACCATCGTTCCCTATCCGAAGATAACCTAGACATTCTTTACAAAGACGAAAACCTGCCTGAAGCAATTGCAGGCAAGATGGCGGAAAATCATCTGGGAACATTTTCCCTACCCTTCTCTGTTCTGCCTGAACTGCTTGTGGATGGACAAATGTATTCTGTACCGATGGTGACAGAAGAACCTTCTGTGGTTGCAGCTGCCTCTTTCGGAGCCAAAATCATTGCCCGGTCTGGCGGTTTTACAACCACCATCAACAACCGCATCATGATTGGGCAGGTAGCACTTTTTGATGTTCCTGACCATAGCAGAGCAAAACAAGCTATTCTTGACCAAAAGGACAATATTTTAGAAACTGCCAATCAAGCCCACCCATCAATTGTCAAAAGAGGCGGTGGTGCCCGTGATTTGACGGTGGAAAGCAAGGAGGAATTTCTGATTGTCTATCTTCAGGTGGATGTTCAAGAAGCCATGGGTGCCAATATTCTCAATAATATGCTGGAAGCCATTAAGGATGACTTGGAAGTACTTAGCAATGGACAGGCCTTGATGGGTATTCTTTCCAACTACGCAACGGAATCCCTGGTCACTGCCCAGTGCCGTCTTTCCATATCCAGCCTAGCAACTAGCTCGGCTATTGCCCAAGAAACTGCTCAAAAAATCGCCCTGGCTAGCAAACTGGCCCAGGTGGACCCTTATCGTGCTGCGACCCATAACAAGGGGATTTTTAACGGTATCGACGCCGTGGTGATTGCGACTGGAAACGACTGGCGGGCGGTGGAGGCTGGCGCACATGCTTATGCCAGTCGTGATGGACAATACAAAGGGCTATCCACTTGGACAATTGACGGGGAGCATGTGGTCGGCTCCATCACCCTGCCCCTTCCGATTGCATCGGTCGGTGGCTCCATTGGACTCAATCCCAAGGTGGCAGTTGCTTTTGACCTGCTCAACCTGCCCAAGGCCCGCCAACTGGCCTCCATCATCGCTTCAGTTGGCCTCTGTCAAAACTTTGCAGCCCTGCGTGCCCTAGTCACCTCTGGCATTCAGGCGGGACACATGAAACTCCATGCCAAATCCCTAGCCCTGCTTGCTGGCGCTGAGGAATATGAAGTGGACCAATTAGCCCAACTCCTGCGCAAAGAAAAACACAGCAACCTTGAAACTGCACAAAAACTGTTGGCAAAAATGAGAGAACACTAAAAAAGAGGGAACCCCCTCTTTTTTTAATCAATTAGTTGCTCCATACGGAATTTTTGTGGTTTCATACCCAAACGGTCATAAAAGCGAACAGCCCCCGCATTGTCTGCCAATACATCCAAGGTTAGATTGTGGCAGCCTTGCTCCTTGGCATAAGAGAGAGCAAATGTATACAATTGCTCACCAATTTTTTGACCACGCGCAGAACTAGCCACACACAGATCATCAATATACAAGGTCTTGACTGGTTCTAATACATCACCAGTCGCAGTCGTGATTTCACAAAAAAGATGACCAACAACTTGACCTTCCAGTTCATAAACAAAAACTGACTTAGCAGGATTGTCCAATAACTGCCTTAATTCTTCCTCAGAATATTTTTGACCCTCACTCTTAAAAATATCTGGTCGAGCAAGATGGTGAACCTGTAAAATATCTTGCAATAATTCATTTAATACTGGAATATCTGATTGTGTAGCTTTACGTATGGTCATAAAAATCTCCTCTTAATTTTATTCTCTATTATAACAAAAGTTTGTTTTTTAACAAAATAGGTCTAAAGACCGATGAATTATCTGAAAATTCGGTTATACTATAAGTGTATCCTAAAATTTTTCATAAATCTCCTTAAAAACCGGTCCTTGACTGGTTTTTTTGCTATTCTTTCCGCTGTCACACTTTCTTATGAAAACTAACTTGTTAGGTCAAACTATTCATGCTATACTAGTGAAAAACAAAATGGAGATTCTTTTTATGAATAAAGTGAAAAAGAAAATTTACCGTAATACACCTGCCTTTACCTTAATGGCTTGGGCTTCCTTCATCTTCTTCGTTGCCTTGATCTTGATTGGTCTTTATACGCTGAAAGAGCCTCTCATGGTTAAAGGCTACTATCTCATGGGTTCTGTTGGTTTGATTTCATCATCCTTTACGGTTTCAAAAGTCGTTCGTGACAACCAGGAAGACGAAGATAACTACAACCACTTGTTGCAGCAAGCAGCACTTGGCTCAGACGAAGAAAAATAAATTGATTCAAATAATATACTATCGGAGGAATAATCAGCTACTGGTTGTTTCTTCTTTTTTACCCCTTATTGATTCAAGAGTCTTTTGCTCAATATCCAACCTCTCAGAGTCACTTCCCTGACTATTTGAAGCAAAAGTCTTTTGCTCAATATTCAACCTCTCAGAGTCACTCCCCTGACTATTTGAAGCAAAAGTCTTTTGCTCAATATTCAACCTCTCAGAGTCACTCCCCTGACTCTGGGAGCCCCAAAACACAGAAAAAAGCCCGTCGAACAAGCTAGAAAGCTTGATATGACGGGCTTTTTGATGCTTAGCCTCGCTCTTTTGTTTTTAAGCGAGGGATAAAACAGTCTATTCCCAGACTGGTTTTGCTCTCCTGTTTTCAAGCAAAAGATAAAAAGGTCCACTGGACCTTTTTATTTTACCGCATCCTTTTAATAGATGATAATTTCATAAGTATTATAATAGTAGAAAATCTTGTTCTAATAGTGTTCATAAGTAGTAAAAACGAACAATTCTGACTGGTTAATATTGGTAAGTTTTAAACTTATGCCCCAATTTTGCCCCAACAAGAAATTCTAAATCTTTTGGGGCATGCCTACTCTACTTTACTGTATTTTTGGCAAACAAAGAAAGCCCCCAGCAATCGCTGAGGGTTTTGCTATTTTGTCATTTTGCCCATTTTGAGCAAATAGAAATCAAATCTCGCAACCATTATTGACAAAATGGCAATTTTGAACGAATAGGCAACTGTACTTTACTGTGTTTTTTGATAACAAAA
>NZ_POJD01000016.1 GCF_002960445.1 Streptococcus suis | reverse complement strand
GGTCGCCGAATCGGAATTGTCGAAAAGAAATTCATTAAGGTTTTTCAGGAACTTCTACTTTGCCATCCAAAATTGCTTGTTTAGCATCTGCAACTGCTTTAGAAGCATCTTCTGAAAGATTAGTTTCTGCCAATTCAACACCTTTATCTTTCAATGAGAATTGAAGTACTTGACCGCCAGGGAAATCACCTGCAGCTGCCTTAGTTGCAATATCTTTAACCGAAGTACCAACTTGTTTCAATGTTGAAGCCAATACAAAGTTAGAA
>NZ_POJD01000159.1 GCF_002960445.1 Streptococcus suis | reverse complement strand
CTTGGTTGCTGGTCGCGACTATTACCAAGTTTTAACCTACTTGGAACGTGTCGGTGATTATGCTAAAAATATTTGTGAGTGGGTTGTTTATCTACGCACAGGTGATATTACAGAGTTGTAATTCAGAAGTCCGAGAGGGCTTCTTTTCTACCATTTGTCAAGTTCATCAAGGTATTTGACGAAAAATATTTTGTGTCTCGTCATCCAAATAAGGAAATTGTTTTATTTTGGACTAAAGTTACGTGTAAAAAGTGCATACAAAACCAACACCTTATGTTGAAATTTTTTGATAAGGTGTTACAATGATAGAGCATAAACAGTTTTACCGATTTTGGGTTGAAGCGTAATCGTAAAATTTGTTATGCATAATGAGG
>NZ_POJD01000158.1 GCF_002960445.1 Streptococcus suis | reverse complement strand
TTTATTGTAGTCAGAATAAATCTATTGATTCCATCCTATCACGAAAAATTATGGGATTGACGGTCTTCTATCAAGACCAGTTGATCGACCTGTATTCTTGTCACATCAATCTTCCAGGGAGTGAAGAGGAAGACCAGCTTGATAACATTCGTACGATTGTGGAACGGACTGGCAATAGACGTTTTAAGATTCTTATGGGAGATTTTAATACCGATGCCTTCTCAGATCGAGAGGCCTACGAAGCGATTACAGAGCTCGGTCTTTATGATTCATATAATCTAGCGATGGAAAAAGACCAGGGGATTACGGTTGAAAAGGCTATCGATGGCTGGGCTGGTCACAGTCAGGAAAAACGATTGGATTACATTTTCTT
>NZ_POJD01000157.1 GCF_002960445.1 Streptococcus suis | reverse complement strand
TACTTAATATCAATCTCCTTTCAGAGAGAGGCAATAATGTGAAGTACCTCTATTCTGAGAAAGTAACAATTGATACAGACAAACAGATTATCAGTGATAGCAATGGTACTGAACTGGAATATTCAGTATCTGGAGATTCTGTTACAATACCTGATTTAGCAGGAGATAGTGGTGAAACAGTAACATTAAAAAGATAATCTCACAATAATAAAAAAGGTCTTGATAGGTCTCAAGACCTTTTTTATGAACACTTATTCAATTTAGGTAACTTCTTGTAAAGATTGGATTTAAAATACCTCTAATACCGAAATAATGATATAATATTTATTATCAAATTAGTGAGTAAAAGTTATGTATATTTTTGAAACAACTGAACAGAATAATTCCAAAGCAAATGATTTTGAAACAAA
>NZ_POJD01000156.1 GCF_002960445.1 Streptococcus suis | reverse complement strand
AACTTCATTTTTCACTACGCGATAGAGGGCGATGTAGTCTTTTCCAACGACATAGCCTCGGGTTAGATGAGGCGGGTCTATCTGCTTACCAAAACGGTTATCGGCGTTAAAACCACGTTCAGGAAAAATTTGCAAACTCTCTAATGCTTCGACAATCATCCCAATTCGTCTTTTGGCAATTTCTTCTGAGAACTGTTCCGAAAAATAGGCGTAAATAACTGCCAATTCCTTCTCCACTGCTGGAGCAAGTATCACTGAATAAGACTCAAATTCCATACTTCTCTTTGACACTTTCTAGGCTGATCCCGTGACCTGCCTCAATCGCCTGTTGGTTTTCCTGGATTTCCTTCTGTAACTGTAAAAACAACTCTTCTCTTTCCAACTCTTCTTCTGTCAGAATTGGCAACTCATTTTTTACAGCGATATTTTGCAAGAAGA
>NZ_POJD01000155.1 GCF_002960445.1 Streptococcus suis | reverse complement strand
AGACGTTCAACAATTTCTTCCTGTGTATCAATAGGAAATCGGACTACCAAATCTTTAATGACTTCTAATCGTTCTCGTTTATTCATCCTTTTTAAATTCCTCATGTGCTTGATAGACTGTAGTTGTTATGACCTCTTTATCAATCTGGTTTGGTTGTGTTGATTTTTCTAAGTGCGCTAAAAATTCGATATTGCCATGACCGCCTTGAACAGGGGAAAAGCTAAGGGCTTTGACTGAGAAGCCTGTTTCCACGGCCATTTTTGTCACTTCTTCCAAGACTTTCAAGTGAACGGATTTATCCTTAACAATGCCATTTTTCCCAATCTGTTC
>NZ_POJD01000154.1 GCF_002960445.1 Streptococcus suis | reverse complement strand
GAAGAGACCTGTCATACTTAAGGCTCCCAGACCAACCCAGAGTTTCCAGTTGAGTTGAATAGGTTCTTGTTGATCCTTCTCCTCCTGGATTTGCTTGTTGAGCATGTTGTTAATGAGTTCGCTGGCAGCTTCTTTTGGGGAACCAAGTTCTTCTATAATTTCTGTTTCACGCTCTGGTCCAACCTCGTCAAAATACTCATTAAAGAAGCTGATGGCTTCAAAGTATTCTTTGTGGGGCAGTTTTTTGAGATATTTTTCTAACTGCTCCATATATTCAGTTCTTGTCATGGCGGACGCTCCC
>NZ_POJD01000153.1 GCF_002960445.1 Streptococcus suis | reverse complement strand
CTAAAAATAAATTCTTTAAATTATCCAAAGCATCTTTGTTTCCAACATCCTTCGCCCCATCCAATAAACGCTTCAAAATATAAATCTCATCCTCAGAAAAAGTATGTTGAATTCCGTTTTCAAATCGAATTGTATTGTTGTAATCAAAACTCATTTAATTTCCCCCGTTTCCATATCTACATTCTGACCATATTTCCGTTCTTGATAAACACCATCAAAATATAACCTTACCAATCCTGTATGCGAACGAATAACCTCATTTACAATTTTCATACTAGGGATACCA
>NZ_POJD01000152.1 GCF_002960445.1 Streptococcus suis | reverse complement strand
CAAGACAACATTACGACCTTTTGGACCCAAGGTTACTTTGACTGTGTCAGCCAAAATATCGACACCACGGACCATGCTTTCACGCGCATCTGCTGCAAATTTGATTTCTTTTGCCATTTTTCTACCTCTATTCTACAATTGCCAAAATATCTGTTTCACGGATGATGTGAACGTTCTGATCACCGTCTTTGACTTCCAATCCTGCGTGAGCATCAATCAAAACAGTATCTCCAACTGCCACCGCTGGGGCAACCAAGTCTCCGTTCAAGGTCCGAATCCCTTGTCCGATCGCTAGGACACTTGCTTCTTTTGTCT
>NZ_POJD01000151.1 GCF_002960445.1 Streptococcus suis | reverse complement strand
GTTTTATCTACATTACGCATTTTGAATACCAACATGACGAATCCCTCCTTCTTAATTACAAATTTTTAGCATCTAATTTAACTTCAATTCCTATTATACAAAATTTTAAGATAATGCACTATCAACACACTCTTAAGTTTGCTTCTAAGTCTTATTTCCATAACTTCTTTTACGTTTCCGCCATTCTTTGCTGTTTCGATTTTTATGATATGGTGCAAGTCAGCACGAACACGAACCGTCTTATAGAATAACACAACAAGATGATATGTTCAATATAAAAGTTATGGAATGAGTCTCATACTTCCAATTCGATGCCAGATTTAAAGGATATGACGAAGTGTTCTTCATAGACTGTAACGCTCTGGATTATCTTCCTTAGTAGCAAGCGATTAGCTTTCACAAAATCTTCTGTTTGTAGTTTAAAAAATTCATCAGGATTTTCTAACTCAACCTCAAAATATTTCATTTTACATTCCCTCATTTCATTTATTGATAAATTGAGTTTACAAAAAAGAGTGGACAATTTTTGTCTACTCTTAACCTTTAAAATAGTTTTTTTTAATCGATTTGAAGTTGCCTAAATTATTACTTATTCGGTAAAATGAAGTATTGCTTTCAACAGATTTCCTTCAACTACACTTCACTTGATTCAAACAAGGTGGGTACATTTCTATTCCCACAAACTCCTTGTCAATGGAAACAAACACGTACCCACAGGGTAAATGGAAATAGAAACTGATAATTTCTAGCTATCACTTCTACTCATTCCAAAAATTTTCTCACTCTGATACTTACCCACCATAAAGCAAAAAGCCTTGCAATCAAGGCTTTCATTATCCCTTTCGTTCAAAGGTTTCTAAGCTTTTACGAGCAGAGTAACACACTCCACGTGCTTGGAGATGAGGTGATAGCTGTCAAAACAGCATTTTCAACTCCTGTGGTTATGGGGAATATATCTACGTTCGTATTTGGGAACATATCCAACATATCCTTTCGTTTGAGGGAACATATCAATCAAAGTATAGATTCATCACATATACTGCTGGCTCGAGTTGATGGCATTGATGTCATATTACTTTGCCCGTCTGTGGAAACATATCAGCAGCATTTTTGGAACTATCGGTAGACGGGAACATATCCAGCGGTTTTTGACCATTTTAAGAAATTTCGGTATGAGAGAACCTATCAATGGAATTCTCAACACCAGCCTTTTAGAGATTAAGGGAAGACTCTATAGACTTTTTCATATGATTAACGAGTTCAGCCACCTCAGATTCCATTCCTTCCCACTTGTCAACACACTCTCCTAAATAAGCCTCTCTCGCTTTGTTGAGTAAAGTAGCATGCTCATCGGGTAATTGAGGTATCGCCCATTCAGCTGCCAGATCTTTTGAGCGAATTTCACCAGTAGATGCTGTCAGCCACATTCTGGCTAAAGTTAAAATCACATTGCGTTCGTCACCGTTAATGCTAGCTATCAACCCGGGCAACGATTCTTTAATTGCTTTTCGAATATCTGTCATTGGCACAGGCTCAATTACTTCTGTTGCCTTTGGTCCCAAAAGGTTAATACTATTTTTTCTTAGTTGTGCTAAAAGTATTGCTAAATCCGGATCATAAGTCGACTCAGGAATTTCTCCCTTTTCAAACTGCTCTCTTAGCCACTCGCCATACATAAATTCATATTTGGGGGGGAAATGCCAAGGGACAATATCCTTTTGATTTATGACCGTAACTTCAAGAGGCCTCATATCTTTTATGTTTCCTATTTTCCCAGATATAAGCATTAACCTATTTGTAAGATTCCTTCGAGTTTTTTCAGATAAACTTTGATTTGTTATTACCAAAATATCTACATCGCTATTCATACGTAAACCACCCATTACTGCCGAACCATACAAATACACCCCAATTAACATATTATCAAGTAGTTCCGCTATAGTTTTTAATGCTTGAATTGCTTCTTTCGGAATTTTTTTGTTACTTAAATCTATACTCAACTTCGATCTCCTTTCGTCTGAAAACTGTTTTTTAACGCCTCTTAAAATTTATAAAAAAAGAGTAAACATCTTTCGTTGTATTGTAAATTAACGCCATCCAAAATTTTGATTCAAGATTTTCTTTCGGTTTATTATATGTTTGAGCCAATATAAGCTACAAAACTGCTGTCTATCCATTTTTGAGTAACCTCATTTATATCAATCCCAATAGTAGCCAACCCAATAATGCTGCAATCCAATTTCTCTAACAAAGCTATTAAAGCCTTCATTTGAGAACCTGTCTCTATCCAATCATCTACAATCAAAACTCTTTTGTTCCTCACAATAGAACTCTTAGATATTTCAAAGCTTTTATCTTGACCTGAATAGTCGGTAAAATGTGTCGAAATAATCTCTTCTTTTGCGTATGGCAGCTTATCACCTTTTCTTACTCCAATAAACCCCACTCCAAGTTCTTTGGCTATGGCAGTGCCTAGTATCCATCCAATTGCTTCTGGGGCAGCCACATAATCTACTTTATTTTGAAAATCCAATGATAGTACTTTTACAATTTTATCAAAAACGGTTTTATGTGTAAAAATAGTTAGTAAATCATATTTTCCAATTGAGTTACGAGGTAATATACCTCTAATTTCATTTATAACATCAGTACTTTCCATACATTTACACCCCTTGCTTATGGTTAATAATCTTTGCTAATCTTTAAAAATAGTCATTTTCAACATATTTTTTATACATGTCCTCGGTATATCTTGTTATGTTCTTACCATACTCTGGATAATCAAACCCCAGTAGTTCTGCTACCTCTTTGGACACTTCCCTGAACAATTGGTGGCATATAAATAATGACTTCCAAATATTTTCATAGGAATCCATGCGATATGTAGATAATAATCTATTCCATAGATCTTCATCAATGTATTTGTTAATATACTTATAATTTTTCCCAACACTTAATGAAAATTCTGTCTTTATCCCAACCTTCCACGACATCATCCTAAGTAGTTCAAACCGTAGAATCTGGTTCAGATGATCGATTGCAAACAGTATCTCTTTGCGGCACAATCCTTTAATAACATAAGGTGTTACATTCCAAAATTCATTGCAGCAATCATCATACTCCCTTGCGCTTGGCTTTCTTACATGATAATCTATATCAGTCGGAACTAT
>NZ_POJD01000150.1 GCF_002960445.1 Streptococcus suis | reverse complement strand
GTAATGCAAAAGCAGAAGAAAAAATCAAAGAACTACAAGAATTCGTTGCCCGTTTCTCTGCTAATGCTTCTAAGTCTAAGCAAGCTACTTCACGTAAGAAAATGTTGGACAAAATCGAGTTGGAAGAAATCATTCCTTCTAGCCGTAAGTATCCATTTATCAACTTCAAATCAGAACGTGAAATCGGTAATGACCTCTTAACAGTTGAAAACTTGAAAGTTGTTATTGATGGTGAAACGATTCTTGACAATATCAGCTTTATCCTGCGCCCAGGTGACAAGACTGCTCTTATTGGTCAAAACGACATCCAAACAGA
>NZ_POJD01000015.1 GCF_002960445.1 Streptococcus suis | reverse complement strand
CTCAGGTGTGACAGTCTTTTCCAAAACATCTATCCAAGGAGATGCCTTCTCCACAACTCTCTTCTTACTAGGTGTGGAAAAAGGTCTTGACTTTATCAATCAGATTGACGGTGTAGAAGCTGTTTTTATCGATAAGGAGCAGGGCGTTCATCTGAGTGATGGCTTGAAAGAAAGCTTTGAATTAACGAATGAGGAGTATCATCTTGTTAATGAATAAATCAACTAAAGGGCTCAGTTTGTCTGTATTTCTAGAATTTGTTGAACT
>NZ_POJD01000149.1 GCF_002960445.1 Streptococcus suis | reverse complement strand
GCTTACAGCATATTCACGAGCTTCAGTGTTAGCTGGAACTTCGTTTGTAGCGTCGTAAAGTGCTTTTTGTTGGTCTGTAGCAGTCAAGAAGTCAACAAACTTTTGAGCCATTTCTTGGTTTTTAGCGCCTGCTGGAACAACCCATGCTTTACCACCACCGAATGCTGAGTAGTTTTTGCCGTTTACAAGAGTTGGTATTGTTGCTACACCATAGTTTACACCAGCTTCTTTATATGAAGCTGCTTTCCAAGGACCTTCGATGATAGCAGCTGCTTTACCGTCTGTAAATTGAGTGTTAATCAAGTTGTTTGCAGCAGTACCGTCTTGAA
>NZ_POJD01000148.1 GCF_002960445.1 Streptococcus suis | reverse complement strand
CGGAGGTTTGTTGTCTACCGATTACCTAAAGAGCAAAAGCATTTCCGAGTAGGTTTATCTGTCAGCAAAAAATTGGGAAACGCTGTCATGCGAAATAAGATTAAGCGCAGGATTCGTCACATCTTAATTGAATGCCAACATCAACTGGTAGCAGATGACTTTGTTATCATTGCTCGAAAAGGTGTAGAGGAATTGTCCTATCAAGAAATGAAGCAAAACCTCATCCATGTTTTGAAACTAGCTAAACTATACCAGGAAGGTGTTGTGATTGAAAAAGAAAGTTAAATGGGCAGGTCTACTGGTAGCATCTCTAATTGTTTTAACAGCCTGCGG
>NZ_POJD01000147.1 GCF_002960445.1 Streptococcus suis | reverse complement strand
CAGGATAGGTTATGTTGAACATAAATTTATAAATTTTCATAATAATTTCCTTTCATAAAACCAAAGGGGGAGGGGTTAGCTCCCCCTTATATCACTAAGCCTCAATTATTGAGGTGTAAAAAGAAGTTTCCCTGTAGCCTTGGTAAATCTCTTTGTTCATCAAGCTAATCCTAAATTCATCAGAAATACGGTGTTTTTGACGATTAAGAATAATGATGTTTTCTGCTAACTTCTTCAAAGTAGGCTCATAGATTACCCCTTCAATTGGCAAATTTTCCTTTAAAAAATCTCTGGATTCATCATCTAAGGTAAAGTTTACTGATTTGTCTGAATTAAAGCTCTGTACTCGCTTAATTCCATTGATATTTGGCATTTCCATTCCTTCGCTAAGGAAAATATCTTTAA
>NZ_POJD01000146.1 GCF_002960445.1 Streptococcus suis | reverse complement strand
ATATTGCACACAGGCTATCTATCTCAACATCATCAGTTATGAGAAAACTCAATGAATTCAAGTTCGAAACGGATTGGAATACCTTACCTGAGGTGATGAGCTGGGACGAGTATGCCTTCAAAAAGGGGAAAATGAGCTTTATCGCTCAAGATTTCGACTCCCTAAATGTCATCGCCATTCTGGACGGAAGAACTCAAGCAACCATCCGAAACCACTTTCTACGCTATCCTAGAAAGGTTAGAAATCGGGTCAAAGTCATTACCATGGATATGTTTAGTCCCTATTATCATCTTGCTAAACAACTTTTTCCGAATGCAAAAATCGTACTCGACCGCTT
>NZ_POJD01000145.1 GCF_002960445.1 Streptococcus suis | reverse complement strand
TAATATTTAGGAAATAGTTAGGATGCTTTACAACACGAAACAACCAATGATCAACAAAACGATGATCTTTTACCAACATGAGCTTAACTGTCCAAATATCACCTAACAATCGTGTTACCCAAAATAACATTCCCATTGAAAACAGCAAGAATATCAAACCTAAGCTACTAAGCGTATCAAACTTGGTGTGTCGCACTACTGCTTCAACCAAACATGATAAATAAAATAGAATATGTACAATTGTTAATAATTTAGTATTTTGAACACCAAATTCTGAACCGCCGTTTTTCAAAATCCGTTTTTCGTTTTTAATTGAAATCTTCAAAAAATAGATTCTCACCAAAAAAACACAAATAACCAAAAAAACAATCATAAATCCCTCCTGTATTTTAACAGATTTTATCAAACACATCCATTATACAAAGTTAGACTGTCGCCATTCTATTCCTCTCCTGTTTTTTTTCTATTTTCCATTTGAGAC
>NZ_POJD01000144.1 GCF_002960445.1 Streptococcus suis | reverse complement strand
TAGGCTGTCTAAGTCAATCACTTAGAAATAGTTAGCAGAAAAGCCGAAAGGCTTTTACTGCGTTATGGAGAAATCTTTTTAGTAAACAAGAAAGGAAAGCCGATTAGGCGTTGTCTTGAACTCGCCTACGACTCTTTGAAAATCACAACCGTGACCTAGGTGCCGAAGCACCGTCGGTCAGGTTTCTATTTGCTTTGTAATTTTGTTAGAAAGGATGAGTGTTTGCGTACTTGAACCCGAGCTAAAAGCTCGGAAAATAGATAGAGCTCCTTGTGTGCAAGTCACACAGCGTCGCTCTCCTAATTTTCAGTCGCTT
>NZ_POJD01000143.1 GCF_002960445.1 Streptococcus suis | reverse complement strand
TGATATACTCCCCTTATAGTGGACAGTGAAAAAACAAAAATTTTCACTAGAAACTATAAAGGGAGTTTTATTATGTCCAAAAGAAGTCCAAAGTCTGTCTCTGAGAAACTAGAAATTGTTTTACTCCACTTGGAAGCTGGGAAATCACTTAGCTGGTTAGCTAGGCACCATGGTGTGTTTAAAGACACCCTATCGAACTGGGTTCGGAAGTACAAAGAAACTGGTATTGAGGGGCTAGAGGAAAGCCGGCGCTGGATGAAGTATAGTAAGGAACTAAAGGAACAAGCTGTTTCCGACTATCTTGATGGTTTGGGAAGTCTCAAAGCTCTGACCAAAAAATATGGAATTTCTGACCCTCGTGTTCTCAGATCATGGATAAAAAGTTATACTAGTGGTAAAGAATTGAAAGCTACTAGTAGAGGAATGAGTCGCATGAAACAAGGACGCAAGACAACATTTGACGAACGGGTTGAGATTGTCAATTTTACCCTTGCCCACGAGAAAGATTACCAAGGGGCTGTTGAGAAGTATGGGGTTTCCTACCAACAGGTCTATTCGTGGGTCAGAAAGTTTGAGAAGGACGGTTCTAACGGCCTCCTCGACCGTCGTGGAAAAGGTTTGGAAAGCAAGCCTAATCTGACTTCGGAAGAAGAGTTACGCCTAAAAATCAAGCAACAGGAAGAACGGATTAAGTATCTTGAAATGGAGAACGGCCTGCTAAAAAAGTTAGAAGAAATCAAGCGACGAAACCAATGGTAAGACTAGGTCGCCACCTGGAATCCTTCCAAGCGATTAAAGAATATGCGGATGAACAGGAAGAGGCTTCTATCAGCCACTTGTGCCGTATTCTAAAGGTATCTCGCTCAGGCTACTATAAGTGGTTACAACATCAGGAAACAGCTTCTGAACAGGAAAATTTAGGATTGATGAATGTCATCAAGGACCTTCATAGCCAACATAATGGTATTCTTGGTTATCGTCGTATGACGCTATTTGTCAATCGCAAGCTTGGAACAAGCTACAACAAGAAACGGATTCGACGATTGATGCACATTTTAGGCATTCGTTCCATTATCAGAAGAGCTAAGGGCTACTGTACCAAGACCAGCTTTGTCAATGTAGAAGACAACATTCTCAATCGTGATTTTACAGCAACTGCCCCCAACCAGAAATGGTGTACAGATGTGACTTTCTTGAAGTACGGTCTCAGTTGTAAGGCCTATTTGAGTGCTATTAAGGACCTCTACGACGGCTCAATTGTCGCTTATGTGGTCGGTCAGTTGAATGATAATGAATTGGTATTAGAAACACTTCGTAAAGCCCGAAAAGTTAATACTGAAGCGACACCATTGATTCACAGCGACCGAGGTTCACAATATACTTCGAAAGATTATTACCGTTTAACGACCAAGTATCAGATGACCCGCTCCATGTCTCGTGTTGGTAAGTGTATTGATAACGCACCAATTGAGAGCTTCTTTGGGCACTTTAAGACGGAGTGCTATGATTTGAAGAAGTATAAGACTTTTGAGGAGCTGGTGTCAGATATTGATGCCTACATCTATTTTTATAATCATCAACGATTTCAAGAACGCAACAACGGCCTTGCCCCTCTTGAAATGAGGAACAAGGCCGTCGCCTAATCTTTTATTATTTCATTGTCCACTTGACAGGGAGCAGTTCA
>NZ_POJD01000142.1 GCF_002960445.1 Streptococcus suis | reverse complement strand
ACTCTTTTTTACACGAAACCTTAGTCCAAAAGAAAACAATTTTCTTATTTTGACTATTGAACTCAACATATTTTTCATCAAATACCTTGATAGACTTGACAAATGGTAGAAAAGAAGCCCTTGTTTTAGAATACCAAGTTCTTCTGGAAAAATCAGTGACGGACAAAAAACTGGTTGATACCATCTTAACTGCTGGACCCCTAGATGTTATTCTGAACAAGCAAATGCCTAAGAAAAAATATTTATAAAATCAAAGAAGCCCTGGATTTCCAAGGCTATTTCCATTTCATAGAAACTATTCTTCATAAAAATCAACACTGTAATCCAGCAATTTGTCCCCATCGTAGCGGAAGCAGGCTGAGAAAAAGGGGCGGTTTTCCAAGAGCCATTCCTGAAAATGACGGTCACCTTCCCAGGTGGGCTTGGACAGAACTTGGTCATAAGGAACCCACTCCAAATCGCCTTCGTTGCAGTCAATAAGACTTCCTTCAAAGCCAGTAATTTTGAAGACATAGGTGTACCAGTCTGTGTTTGGAGTAAAGTCTGGGAAGGTGATAACACCTTTTAGGGCGTGCTTGGTGACGGTCAGACCCGTTTCTTCAAAGACTTCTCGAATAGCACAGGCTTGCGGTGTTTCACCAGGTTCCAATTTGCCACCCACTCCAATCCATTTACCTTGATGGACATCGTTTTCCTTTTTATTTCGATGAAGGAGGAGAAATTCCTTGCCATTATCAATGTAGCAAATGGTAGCGAGTTGAACAGGTTTTTTAGTCATGGTAGCTCCTTGAAAATATTTTTCTTCATTATACCATAAAGCTCCTTGTATGAGTATGTCAGCCGTTAATCTGACAGGGGACAGTTTTTGTATGAGAATACTGAAAGCCCTTTTCTGAAAAGGGAATTTATGGTATAATAAGAACATCAAACTATTTAAGGTGTATTATGTCAAAACAAGAACAAATCGAACAAACCATTTATCAATTATTGGAATTACTAGGTGAAGACCCGAATCGTGAAGGGCTCTTAGATACGCCTAAGCGGGTCGCTAAAATGTATTTAGAAATGTTTAACGGCTTAGAAGAGGACCCAAAAGACCAATTTACAGCTGTTTTTTCAGAGGGACATGAGGAAGTGGTCTTGGTCAAGGACATTCCCTTCCACTCTATGTGCGAACACCATTTAGTGCCTTTTTATGGCATTGCCCATGTAGCCTATATTCCTAGCAAGGGTCGTGTGACAGGTCTGAGTAAGCTGGCACGAGCAGTTGAGGTTGCAAGTCGCCGTCCCCAGTTGCAGGAACGCTTGACCCATCAGGTTGCCCATGCCCTTCAAGATGCACTTGAACCAGAGGGTGTTTTTGTCATGGTAGAAGCAGAGCACATGTGTATGAGTATGCGTGGTATTCGCAAGCCAGGTAGCAAGACCGTGACGACTGTTGCCCTTGGCAAATACAAGGAAGATGCCATCTTGCGCCGTGAACTCTTGTCCATGATCCACAATAAGTAGGAGGTCCTATGTCCATTCAAGACTTAACAAATCAAGTGACTATTATGGGAATTCTCAATGTGACCCCAGATTCTTTTTCTGATGGAGGCAACTACAATGAGGTAGAAGCTGCCTTGGTTCAGGTGGAAAAATTATTGGCAGACGGTGCTACCGTCATTGATGTTGGTGGTGAGTCCACTCGTCTAGGTGCAAGCTTTGTGTCGGAAGAAGACGAGATTGCTCGCGTGGTTCCGATTATCCGTGCTATCAAAGAAAACTATGACTGTCTAGTCAGCGTCGATACCTATAAGACAGGAACTGCACGTGCAGCCTTGGAAGCAGGCGCAGATATATTAAATGATGTCTGGGCAGGACTTTATGATGGAGATATGTTAGCCCTGGCTGCGGAGTACAAGGTACCAATCATTCTCATGCACAACCAGAAAGACGAAAGCTATGTGGATGTTGTTGGAGAGGTCAGAAACTTTCTAACAGAGCGTGCCCAAGCAGCACTTGATGCTGGTGTTTCCGCGAACCAGATTTGGTTGGATCCAGGATTTGGCTTTTCAAAGAATGTCCAACATAACCTAGATCTCTTACAAGGTTTGGATCAAATTACTGCCCTTGGTTATCCTGTTCTATTTGGAATATCTCGTAAGCGCGTGGTGAATTATCTGCTTGGAGGCAATAGTTTACCGACAGACCGCGATCAAGCAACGGCAGCCTTGTCTGCCTGGGCAGTCCAAAAAGGCTGTAAAATGGTCCGTGTTCACAATGTCGCTGCCAACCGTGACATCGTTAGGGTTTGGGATCAGTTGACCAAGGGAGGAAAACATGGATAAGATTTCTCTTAATAAATGCCGTTTTTATGGCTACCATGGGGCCTTCAAAGAAGAACAGGTTCTTGGTCAAATTTTCACAGTTGACTGTGATTTGTTTGTTGACCTGGCAGCAGCTTCCCAAACTGACAATTTAGAAGACACAGTTCACTATGGTATGGTCTTTGAAACCATTAAAGCAGTTGTGGAAGGTAAGCCCTATCGCCTGATCGAAAAGGTAGCCGGTGTCATCTGTCAAGAGATTTTTGACCAATTTCCAAAGGTGGAGAAGGTTCGCTTGGCCATTTACAAGGAAAATCCGCCCATCGCTGGACACTATGATTCTGTCGGAATTGAATTGGAGCGTGAACGACCATGAAGCATCTAGCCTATCTCAGTATCGGTGGGAACATGGGCGACCGGCAAGCCTATTTACAGGCAGCCCTAGACAAATTAGCCAGTCATCCAGGTTGCCAGCTTGGCTTAGTTTCCAACATTTATGAAACACCAGCTTGGGGCAAGACGGATCAGGCTGATTTCCTCAACCTTGCCTGCCAGGTTGAAACAGATTTGTCTGCCCAGGAATTTTTAACTTTCTGCCAAGAGATTGAGCAGGACCTTGACCGCGTACGGATTGAAAAATGGGGCCAACGCACCATTGATTTGGACATTATTTTTTGGGATGATCAAGTGATTGAGGAAGAGAACTTGCAGGTTCCCCATCCCTATGCCCATGAGCGGGCATTTGTGCTTTTACCGCTGACTGATATTGCAGCAGATTATCGACATCCTGGTCTTGGTCAAAGGGTAGAAGAGTTAGTAAGTTATTTAGGAGATACATCAGATATTAAAAAAATCTCCCTTGATTAAAAAGGAAAACAAGGAGAACTATGGAAATTTTAGCGATTTTAGGAGTTTTGTTGGCTGTTGTAGCCATTATTTATTTGACATCAAAGAATTTGCACGTTATTGTGGCAGCCCCTGTGGCTAGTTTGATTATTCTGGTGACCAACCAGATGAACATTATCGAAGCTATGTTGGGAAAGGAACAGTCCTATATGGCTGGTCTGGCTGGCTTTTTAATCAATAACTTTGTGATTTTCATGTTTGGCTCTATTTTGGCTCGCTACATGGAAGCCAGTGGAGCAACCCTGACCATTGCCAATAGTATTTTGAAGGTTATGGGAAAAGATAGTCCTTACAAGGTTTTGCTGGCTATTGCCCTTATCACAAGTATCTTAACCTATGGTGGTGTGAGTATCTTCGTTGTGATCTTTACCCTTTTACCTCTGTCACGTCCTCTTTTCAAGGAGTTGAATATCAACTGGGCCCTCTTTCCCATCCCTGTCTTTATGGGGGCTAGTACCTATACCATGACCACCTTACCCGGGACACCGTCCATTCAGAACGTTATTCCGACCAAGGTCTTGGGGACCAGTTTGACTGCGGCTCCGCTTATTAGTTTAGCTGCTAGTTTGGTTCTCTTGCTCTTTGGCCTCTTCTACATGGCATATTGTCTCAAGAAAAGTTTGGCAAATGGGGAAACCTACACGGAGCATGTTGACGATGTGGTTGTGGACTTAGATACAAAAAGACCAAACATCTTCTTCTCAGTCTTGCCCTTGCTTAGTCTGATTGCCACAATCTTCCTTTTGAATAAAACTCCGAATGTTTTGGTCATTGGCTTGTTGGTATCTATTGTTTTATCAGCCATCTTATTTTATCCTTACCTGCCTAATCAAAAGGAACTTCTGAATACAGGTGCGACAGCTTCTATTGTTCCTGCCTTTGCCACATCTAGTACGGTGGCTTTTGGTACAGTATTGACTTTGTCAGCTGGTTTCGCTGTTATCCAAGAATGGATCCAACAAATCCCGGGTTCGCCTTTGATTAGCTTGTCTGTGTCAACAGCCTTGCTCAGTGGTATTATTGGTTCCTCATCAGGTGCGGTTGGTATTGCCTCAAGTAATTTCTTGCCTGCCTATTTGGAAATGGGGATTGACCCGGAAATCCTTCACCGTGTGGTCGTAGTGGCTTCGGCTATCCTGACAGTTGTACCGCAATCGGGTGTCATGATTACCTTCCACAATCTGTCCAAGCTAAGTATGAAGCGTGGTTTGAAGTATTCATTTGTACTGGTGACTGTCGGACATATTTTGGCACTCATGGTTGTTTTAGCTTTGGTAGGCCTACTTTACTAGAAGAATTGAGAAAGAACTTTCTTTGGAAGGTTCTATTCTTTTGGTATAAACTTAACCAGCTTACAATTAACCAGTTGACTATTTGTATTAAAAATTATATACTTTACTGGTAAAATACTTATTATCTATAGAAGGAGAGTATTGTGAAGAAGAAACGAAATCTTGCCTTGACAGGCATTACCCTCTTGTGTAGTTTGACCTTGTTGGCTTGCCAGCAGAAACAAGCTCAACAAGTTGCTAGTGAAAAAGTAAAGCAGGAACAGGTTCAGAAAGAGGAAATAGTATATGTCGTTGCGGAGTTGACAGAGGATGGTTATGTCCTTATCCACGGCGACCATCAGCACCTGGAAAAAGGTTCTGTTCCCTACGATGCCAAGTTTTTGAAGGAAACCTTGTTAGAGGATAAGAACTACCAATTCAATGAAAAAGATGTCTTGTACAAGGTACGGACAGGTTATATCATTCAAGTGAAGGGCAAGGTCTATTATTATCCTAAGAAGACTGGAGATGGTCTTGTTACTTTAGAGGAAGCCCGGAAATTAACGGCAAATAATCCTGAACATGACCACCATGGACACGATCACAACCATGACCATGCTCATGAAGAGCAAAAACAGTCATCGACCAATCTAGTAGGTGTGGCCGGGATTGATAGACCAACCAGCGACGGTTTTTTATTGAGCGATGCCAAGCAAATTTCAAGCAAGACGGATACGGGCATTATCGTTGAGCATAATGGTCACAGTCACTTTATCTTTTATGGTGACTTGAAAGGTAGTAAGTGGGAGTACCTTATCCCAGCTGGAGCTGATGTGACCAAGAAACAGGAAAATAGTGCATCAGGTCAGTCATCCAGTCAGGCTGGTCAGGACCATTATCAATTCAACCCTGCTGATATTGTAGCTGAGGATGCTAATGGCTATACAGTTCGCCATGGAGATCATTACCATTATATTTTGAAACAAACTGTCGGTGGAAGTGTGGGCAATCCTGTTCATACAGGTGCTAGCCAGTTTGCTAGTTCGAAAGCGGCGGCACCGGTTATGCAAAATCACTTGGTGACTTTACCTGTTTCCCCAATAGCTAACCTACCAGTTCCAGTAGTTACTGCAGGTGCTAATCAAGCAGCGTCTGTGGTTTCTCGTCAAGGGATTGCTGGGATTGACTATCCGACCAGCGATGGCTTTCTCTTTGATGGAAGTGGGCTTATCGGTCAGAATGCGGTTGGTTTGCTCATTCAACACCAGGGGCATATCCACGTTTTGCGTAGAGAGCAAGTGGCAACTTCTAAGTGGGCTTATTTGCTAGAAGATCAATCTAGTCAAGCTACTCCAATTCAACCACTTCCAGCAGTCCTCACCAATGTGGTTACAAAACCAGTGGAAAAAACGGAAGTAGTAGCCTCCAGCCAGTCACCAGCGCCAAGTCCAGCACCTGTTACTCCTGCAGAGGCGACTGTGGCGGATGAGGTCACAGCTAAACGGAACTACCTGGCCCAAGCCCTCGGTTTGCCAGTCAATTCCATCACCCTTTTAGATACGCCACAAGGTCAGGCCTTCATGTATCCCCATGGTGACCATGACCATCTGGTGCTCTTGAAGAATATTGACCTGACCAAACCTTTTGAAAGTGAAGAAGAGGAGCATTCTCCAAGCTCGCCATCAGCTAGCGAAACGACTTCGTCTAGCTCAGAACAGCCAACAAGCTCCAGCCCCTCCAGTTCAACTACTAGTAGCCAAGCAACAAGTGAGCCAGAGGCAACAACCCCAACCAGCCCATCCTTGTCAGAGGTGACTGAAGCGCCTCATTCAGCACCTGTCACTCCTACAGAGGCGACTGTGGTGGACGAGGTTGAGGACAAGCGAAACTATCTAGCTCAAGCCCTCGGTTTGCCAGTCAATTCCATCACCCTTTTGGATACGCCCCAAGGTCAGGCCTTTATGTATCCCCATGGCGACCATGACCATCTGGTGCTCTTGAAGAATATTGACCTGACCAAACCTTTTGAAAGTGAAGAAGAGGAGCATTCTCCAAGCTCGTCATCAGCTAGCGCAACGACTTCGTCTAGCTCAGAACAGCCAACAAGCTCCATCACCTTAACGTCAACTACTAGTAGCCAAGAAACAAGTGAGCCAGCAGCAACAACCCCAACCAGCCCATCCTTGTCAGAGGTGGCTGAAGCGCCTCATTCAGCACCTGTTGCTCCGACAGCGGAGGTTGTGGCGGATGAGGTCACAGCCAAACGGAACTACCTGGCCCAAGCCCTCGGTTTGCCAGTCAATTCCATCACCCTTTTGGATACGCCACAAGGTCAGGCCTTCATGTATCCCCATGGCGACCATGACCATCTGGTGCTCTTGAAGAATATTGACCTGACCAAACCTTTTGAAAGTGAAGAAGAGGAGTATTCTCCAAGCTCGTCATCAGCTAGCGCAACGACTTCGTCTAGCTCAGAACAGCCAACAAGCTCCAGCACCTCAACGCCAACTACTAGTAGCCAAGAAACAAGTGAGCCAGAGGCAACAACCACAACCAGCCCATCCTTGTCAGAGGTGACTGAAGCGCCTCATTCAGCACCTGTCACTCCTGCAGAGGTGGCAGTGGTGGACGAGGTTGCGGACAAGCGAAACTATCTAGCTCAAGCTCTCGGTTTGCCAGTCAATTCCATCACCCTTTTAGATACGCCACAAGGTCAGGCCTTCATGTATCCTCATGGCGACCATGACCATCTTGTGCTCTTGAAGAATATTGACCTGACCAAACCTTTTGAAAGTGAAGAAGACTTGGCACGAAAAATTGATTACATTTCCAAGGTCTATGGTGTGCCAAAAGAAGCTATCCGGGTTTCTGATACCACCTTTAGTTTCAACGACCCAAGCCATGCCTATGACCCCACCCATGTCCATCCTTATGTGATTTTACGGTCCATGTTGATTATCCCTGAAGTGACTGGTGATCCGGAAACGGACTTTGAAGCGGAGCTTTTGGCGGTAGCCAAGCGGACAGGTATCGCACCGTCAAAACTCATCATTCGTGACAAGAAATTTATCCTGCCACATGGAAGCCATGACCATGTCTTGCATATTCAGGCTGTGGAGGGCATTGAGCCATATCTTGCCAATAAATTGCCAGCTATTGCAGGTAGCTATCAGGAGGGGGAATTTGACCGAGCGACTGTAGATAGTCAGCTTGCTCATTTGCGTCAAGTAGCAGCTGAAAAATATGGGACAAGCAGCAAGGAATACCGTCGTATCGAGCGGGCTTTGGAAGATTTTGCCAGCAATTTAGATGACCTGGTGACCAATTCGACCAAGGGCTATCTAGCTATGTTGGAGCAATTTGAAAAGGTTCATATCTTAAAAGAAACTACTAGCAATACAGAGGAACAAGTAGATCCTCTCTATCAATCTGTACTTGAACAGATTCGCTTGCTTGATACTAGCAACCTACCTGTCAATAAGGAAGACCTGACTAGTCAACTCAACCAAGCCAGTCAGGATAAGGACAGACAGGCCTTGCTTAACCTGGAACACCTCTTACAAGAATTGAAACATTTCCAAGATCGTCCAGATATTACAGCCATGGAGTATATGGATTACTTGCTCAGTCAGTTGGATCAGCCTTATCTACCAGCTGATTTGCAAGAAAGATTGGCGAGCACACTGGATCGCTTGTTCCAAGCGACCTTGGGTGGCAATGGTTCCATCAAGCCACTGGACTTGTCCAAGGAACTGGTTGACTTGAAAGTTGCACTCCATCTGGCCAAGGCAGCCAATCAAACCTACCCTATCCAAACCAGTCCTGCTTCTGAAAAATTACAGGAAAACAGGGCATTCATGGAGGCATTTGTGGGAGATATCCGTGAGATGTTTACTAGACAGATGACCTTCCCTGAAATTGTGGAGAAAACAGAGAATGAAACTCCGGTAACCTCTCCTAGTCAGGTGACGGATAATCAGACTTATCAAGAGCTACTGACTTTGCTTAGACAAACAAATCTAACTGGCACCCAGACCTCACAAACCGCCTGGGTTGAGCGGATTAACCAGGCAAGTTTGAAGGGGGATGAGCGTGAGTTAGCAAGTATTTCCCATAGTTTGAAGGAAATTCAGCACTTCCAAGACCGAGCAGAAATTCGATTGATGGAATATATGGATTACTTGCTTACTCATATTGACAGCCCTTATCTTCAAGCACCTACTCGTCAGGAAGCGGCTCGCCTCATCAATCAAATCTATGGGTTGGTTGTGCGAAGGGAATTGGCAACTAGTCCAATTTCTTTGGCAGAAGACTTAATTGCCAGCAGTATTGCCGTTGCCAATGATGTAAAAGGGCAAATCAATCAGCAGCTTGAAATGTCAGATGACTATGGCATTATGCAGATGAATCGTCTAGAAATGAATATGTTTGTCGAAGGAACCAGAGATTTCTTTGTCGATCCACTAAGTTTACCTGAGGAAGTTCTGGTAAAAGCAGGGCAGACAAGGCCTGTTCCAGCAATTGAAGAAGGTGTAGGGGCAGCCAGTCCAACCAATCAGGATAGACCGGAAAGTTCATTTAGTCCAATCCATGACCATGAAAGTGGCAGCAAAGAAGTCAGCCCATCCAGTTTATCACAAGCAGTTGAAGAAAACTCTTCGTCAGAAACTGGCTCAAGCTCTGAACAGGCAATCAGTCCTACGGAGCTTGTGGAGGCAGAAGCGGTCGTACCAACCAATAGTGATGTCCTAGTATCAGAAGAAGAAAGTGCTTCAAGCGATGGAAGCAAGCCTACAGAAGTTCAAGAAATCCCTTCGCCAACAGAAGAAACAAATGCCTCATCAGCTCCAGCTTCGGAGCCAAGCAGTCCAGCAGCAGAAGAACAAGTTTTGCCTAGTGAAACTGCAGAGGAGGAAGAAGTGGAATTATCCGATGAAGACCTAGAATGGCTGTCCGATATTTTCGGTGAATTTACAGGTTCAACTTCCGAAGAGGAAAGTGAAGACATCGGCTTGACCTGGAAACCGCTAGGGAGCTTCGATTTCAACTCTTTTGATGAATAATACCTAATAAAAAATGTTAAAACCATGGTCTGACCATGGTTTTTCTTGAAAAAATAAAAATAACTTTCTATCATTTGTCAAGTGTGATATAATCAGAATTGCTGAAATCCGAACGTTTTTATTTAGGAGAAAATAATGAAAAAACAGTCACCGTTTATAGTGGCAGGTATTGTCATGCTGGGTGTGGTCATGCGCGCCCCCTTTACAGCCCTTCCTGCTATCTTGACAGATGTAGCTACTGGTCTGGGAGTAGAGGTCAGTTCTCTAGGTATCTTGACCTCTATTCCCTTGATTATGTTTGCCCTCTGTTCTTCCTTAGCTCCTCGCCTAGCTGCTAGATTTGGTATGGAGAAACTCATGGCCATGGTCCTCTTGGTCATGGTTGTTGGATCAGGGATGCGGGTACTGAATCTACCTGCTTTATACATAGGTACTATGCTTGTTGGAGCTACTATTGCCTTTATCAATGTTCTCTTGCCCAGTCTGGTCACGGCTAATTTTCCTAAGAAAATTGGTTTTTATACCACCATCTATATTACCTTGATGGGAGTAGCTGCGACGGTGGCTGCTATGGTCGCAGTTCCTATCGTATCCGCAAGCTCTTGGCAAACATTTATCCTATTGATAACAGCTGTAGTCTTGTTAGCCTTTCTGCTCTGGTTACCCAATATTCGTAATAATCATCGTTTTGAAAACCAAAAACAGGGCCAGCAGACCCAGTCTATTTGGAAGAATAAAGCTGCCCTTGTCTTCCTACTCTTTGGTGGTCTACAATCTGTTCTCTACTATACAGAGATTACCTGGTTACCGACCATTTCCCAGTCAGTTGGCTTCAGTAAGGCTGAGGCAGGCTTGATGGCAGGTTTCTTTAATATGACTGCCATCCCTATGTCCATGATAATCCCAGCTATTCTTTCTCGTCAGACCAAGGAAATGCGTCGCAATATCATGTTGGGCACCTCCTCAGCTACCCTTCTAGGTCTTGCTTTGCTGGCTGTTCTACCTAAGCATTTTATACTCTGGACAGCTCTGCACATTATTTTGAGTTTCTCAAATGCAGCTCTTTTCCCTTATATGATGTTGGGCTTTACCCTGAAAACCAGCAACAGCCAGGCGACTGCTCAATTATCAGGTATGGTCCAAACGGGTGGCTACTTGATTGCTGCCTTTGGTCCAGGTTTATTGGGATACAGTTATCCACTATTTAATAGCTGGCTCCCTCTTATCATGGCGCTAGCCCTTGTGACCCTAGCAATGATGTGGACTATCGTACTGATTGAAAAAGAAGATATTATATTATAAGTGAAATCTCTTAGAAAGCTTGTTAGTTGCCTTTTGGAAATAGCAGAGCTTCTAAGGGATTTTTTGGTAAACAAAAAAGCTGGATAGTTACCAGCTTTTTAGTGTGCCACACGTTTACGTGCTGCTTTTTTACGATTTTCCTCGATGAAGGCTTCTTTCTTTTCTTCTGGTTCAATAATTGTTTTGTGAACGGTGAAGATAGCACCTGCTGCAAGAGCAACTGTAGAAAGAACACCTGTCAAGAAACCTTTGCCAAAACCTTTAGCCATAGTGAATTCTCCTTTACTTGTGTTATAATAGATTTTAGCGAAAAAACAAAATATTTTCAAGGAAAAAGATGAAAACTAAAGTAATTGTGGTCATTGGACCGACAGCGGTAGGAAAAACTGCATTAGGAATTGAATTGGCCCAGCGCTACAATGGAGAAATTATAAGCGGTGATAGCCAGCAAGTCTATCGCAACCTAGATATCGGCACGGCAAAAGCTAGTCCTGAAGAGCAGGCTGCGGCGGTTCATCACTTGATTGATGTCCGAGATGTGACCGAGGGCTATTCGGCTTATGAATTTGTAGCAGAAGCTAAAGCTTTGATTGCAGGCATTACCAGTCGTGGCAAGCTGCCCCTTATCGTGGGTGGGACAGGCCTTTATATCCAAAGTCTACTGGAAGGCTACCACCTGGGCGGGCTGGTTGACCAGGAGCAGGTTCTTGCTTATCGGGCGGAACTCGACTGCTTGTCTGACGAGGTTTTGGAAACAATGGCAGAGCAGGCAGGGTTGGCAATCGAGGGAAACAGCCGACGGAGAATCATTCGTGGGTTAGAGTTGAAAAAATTTGGCAAAAACTTAGAAAATACAGAGTCAGGATATGAGCCACTTTACATCTGCCTGACGGATGACAGACAGGTCCTTTACGACCGCATCAATCAGCGCGTGGATAAGATGATGGCGGCGGGCTTACTAGATGAAGTCAGCTGGCTCTACCAAGAACACCCTCAAGCCCAAGCTGCTATGGGAATTGGCTACAAGGAGTTTTTCCCTTATTTTGCAGGTGAGCTTTCGCTAGAAGAAGCAGTTGATAAGGTCAAGCAAAATAGCCGCCGCTTTGCCAAACGCCAATTGACTTGGTTCAGAAATCGGATGCAGGTTCCCTTTTATTCAGTAGGCCAGCCAGATTACAAGACGCAGATTTTCACCGCCGTGGAGGAATTTTTAGATGATTGAAACCCAGAAAGAACAAGAACGCGCCCTCCTGGTCGGAGTGGAATTACAGCAAACAGACAACTTTGACATGTCCATGGAGGAGTTGGCAAGTCTGGCTAAAACAGCAGGCGCTCTGGTCAAGGGAGTCTACACTCAAAAACGTGAAAAATACGACAGCAAGACCTTTGTCGGCTCAGGGAAACTAGAAGAAATTGCCCAGATGGTCGAAGCTGATGAGATTGATACCGTCATTGTCAATAACCGACTGACACCCCGTCAGAATGTCAATTTGGAGGAGATTTTAGGAGTCAAGGTCATTGACCGTATGCAGCTGATTTTGGATATTTTTGCCATGCGAGCTCGAAGTCACGAAGGAAAATTACAGGTCCACCTGGCCCAGCTCAAGTACATGTTGCCACGCTTGGTTGGACAAGGTATCATGCTCAGCCGTCAGGCCGGTGGTATCGGCTCTCGTGGACCAGGTGAAAGCCAGTTGGAGCTCAACCGTCGCAGCATCCGCAACCAGATTCACGACATTGAACGCCAACTCAAAACGGTGGAGAAAAACCGAGCGACTGTCCGTGAACGCCGCCTTCAATCAGGTGTCTTCAAGATTGGCTTGATTGGCTACACCAACGCTGGCAAGTCCACTATCATGAATGCCATGACGGATAAGCGACAGTACGAGGCGGACGAACTCTTTGCCACACTTGATGCCACGACCAAGCAGATTAACTTGGCGGACAAGTTCAACGTGACCTTGACCGATACGGTTGGTTTCATTCAGGATCTGCCGACCGAGTTGATTTCTGCCTTCAAATCCACCTTGGAGGAGTCCATGAATGTGGACCTCTTGCTCCATGTCATCGACGCCTCTGACCCCAATCACAGTGAGCAGGAACAGGTGGTCTTGGACATTCTAAAAGACCTGGATATGCTGGACATTCCTCGCCTGGCCCTTTACAACAAGTTGGACAAGACCGATGACAGCTTTACCCCAAGTCAGTTCCCACATGTCATGCTGTCCGCTAAGGATGAAAATGCCAAAGGTCATATTCAGATGATGGTCTTGGCCAAGATTAAGACCATGTTTGAACGATTTGAGGTCAGGGTGCCACTTGCTGAATCTTATAAATTGCATGATTTAGCTACTCTGGCTCTGATTGAAAATCGGACTTATGAAGAGGATGTGGAAGTGGTATCAGGCTATATCGCTTCCAGCAATAAATGGAAGTTGGAAGAATTTTATGACGGATTATCTTGATTTGGCAATCAAATACGGTGGCTTTACTAGTTTGGACAAGGTCTATCTGGCTAAGAAATTGGCAAATTTGACCGACCAGCAGAAGATAGATTTTATCACGCCACCGCCTTCGGTTATCAATGCCTATTTTGCGGAAATCTACCAGAAACAAGGGGCAGAAGAGGCGACGGACTATTATCTGACTCTTTCACAGCAGCTGAGCTTTTTTCCAAAAGAACCTAGCTTTGCTGAGGACAAGCCCTTTGTCCGTCTTAATTTGTCAGGCAAGTCTTTCGGCTTTGCCTATGTGTCGGCTGACGGTCTGGCTCAGGTTTTTTCGGAAGGTGTAGAGGAAGTGACGGACAGTCTGCTCTTTGAAATCGCCCAAGTCTTTCCCCACTATGTCGTCTTTGTGGAGGAGGGCAAGGTTTTTATGAAAGTCAATCCCTTTGAGGACGCCGAGTTAGAGGAAGTTGAAACAGACTACCTTTTGACCCAAGTGGCGATTGGAGAAGGCTTGGTCAAGATTTCAGGCTTTAATCAGGAAGAAGTGCTGGAAGTGGCGGACGGCTATGCTGGTCGGTATTACTATGTCTGGTCGGGTCGCTCTGCAATTTTATATATAAAACATTAGAAAGTAAACAATGCAAATTCAATTTTTAGGTACGGGGGCTGGTCAGCCCTCCAAGGCTCGTAATGTGTCCAGTTTGGCCTTGAAACTCTTGGATGAAATCAATCAGGTTTGGCTATTTGACTGTGGTGAAGGGACCCAAAATCAGATTTTGGAAACCTCTATTCGTCCACGTAAGGTGGCAAAAATCTTTATTACTCACCTGCATGGTGACCATATTTTTGGCTTGCCAGGTTTTTTGTCTAGCCGTTCTTTCCAGTCTAGCGAGGAGCAGACGGATATTGATATTTATGGACCAGTGGGCATTCGTTCCTTTGTTTTGTCCAGTCTGAAAGTATCGGGGACACGCCTACCATATCGCATTCATTTTCATGAGTTTGATGTTGATACAGTCGGTCAGGTCCTAGAAACGGACAAATTCACGGTATTCGCTGAGAAGTTGGACCATACTGTTCCATGTGTCGGCTACCGTGTTATTCAAAAAGATTTAGAAGGTAGTCTGGATGCGGACGCCTTGTTGGCAGCAGGTGTCCCTTTTGGTCCCTTGTTTGGACAGATTAAAAATGGCCAAAATGTGATTCTTGAGGATGGCAGAGAGATTATTGCTAGTGACTATATTTCGCCTCCTCGGCCTGGTAAGGTAGTGACCATTCTTGGTGATACGCGCAAGTGTCATGCTAGTGTCCGTCTGGCTGTCAATGCTGATGTGCTGGTGCATGAGGCGACTTACGGAAAAGGCGATGAGAAGATTGCTCGGAAGCACGGGCATTCGACCAATATGGAGGCCGCTCAGGTTGCCAAGGATGCTGGAGCCAAGCAGCTCTTACTCAATCATATCAGTCCACGATTTTTATCCAAGGATATTAGTCAATTACGGAAAGATGCAAGTACTATTTTCGAGCAGGTTCATATTGTCAAGGATTTAGAGGAAATTGAGCTATGAGAACCATTCTAATCACAGGTGCCTCTGGTGGTTTGGTACAGGAAATGGTACCTTTGCTGAAAGATGATTTTTTGATTTTACTAGGTCGTGATGTGGCGAAAATCGAGCAACTCTACGCCTACCATGACAAAAAGGCTGTCTTTGATGTGGATATCCGAGATGAAATAGCTCTGACGGCATTTTTCGATGAACTGGATAGTCAGTTTGGCCAGATTGATATGTTAGTCAATAATGCTGGCTATGCCATTTATGATGATTTTGAGAATTTTTCCAGCCAGCAGGTGCAGGCTATGTTTGACATCAATACTTTTGCTCTGATGACCATGTGCCGTTTAGTAGGTAAACGAATGAAGGCCAGACGGAGCGGGCAGATTATCAATATCATTTCCATGTCAGGCTTGATTGCTTCAAGCAAGTCATCTGTTTATTCGGCGACCAAGTTTGCAGCTATGGGTTTTTCAAATACCATTCGCTTGGAATTAGCCCAGTATGGTGTGACAGTTACTACGGTTAATCCAGGTCCTATTGCGACTGGCTTTTTCGACCAAGCAGATCCAGACGGTACTTATCAAGAAAGTGTCAAGGCTTTCTTGCTGCAACCAGACTATGTTGCCAAGAAGATTGTGGCGGCTATGGACAAGAAGAAGCGGGATATCAACCTTCCTTGGTCACTAGCAGCTGCTCATAAGCTATATACTCTTTTTCCGAGACTGGCTGATTATCTGGCCAGTACGGTCTTTAATTTGAAATAAAGAAAAGTGAACACATAATATGACCTAGATGGATTAATGCCATTCTAGGTTTTTTTGATCTAATCGGTTGACATTTTTTGACTACAAGTGTAAACTATAATTGTAAATCGATTACAAATGTAGTCAGAAATAGGAGTTATCTTATGAACCATTCAAAAGAAAATAAGCAGGAACACCAACATATGATGCATTCTGAGGAAGTTGGTCAGACCAGCCATCATTCTCATCATTCTCATCATACTCATGATTCTCATGATGCTCATCAGCATCACCAAGGGCATGACCATGACATGATGGATCATGGTGGGCACATGATGCACATGGGGGATATGAATACAAAGCTCAAGGTGGCAGTGGCAGTCATGATTCCCCTACTGGCCATTTCTCCAATTGCAGGTTTCACTCTCTTACGTTTTCCGGGTGTTGAACTTGTCCAGCTGATACTAGGTTCTATTATCTTCTTCTACTCAGGAACACCTTTCTTTAACGGAGCTAGAGGGGAGTTGCGAGCTAAAAAACCGGCAATGATGACCCTGATTTCCATGGGGATTATTGTTTCCTATCTTTACTCCGTTTATGCGACCATTTTAGCGTTATTGGGACAAGAAAGCATGAACTTTTGGTTTGAGTTGTCTACGCTGATTGTCATTATGCTGATTGGGCATATCATTGAGATGAAGGCGGTTATGGGAGCAGGCGATGCCCTGAAAGACTTGGCCTCTCTCATTCCGAAAAAAGCCCATCTTAAGGATGGGACAGATGTTGCGGTAGAGGACTTGCAGATTGGGGATTTCCTCCTAGTCAAGGAAAATGAAAAAATTCCGGCTGACGGTAAGATTTTGAGTGTTGCTCATATTGATGAATCCATGATTACTGGGGAATCTCGAGCTGTCAAAAAAGAGGCAGGAGATAGGGTATTCGGTGGTTCGCTCAATCAAAACACGCCCTTTGAAATGGAAGTGACCACTCTTGGTAAGGACAGCTTTTTGGCGGAGGTGACCGAAATGGTCCGTCAAGCGCAAAACCAGAAATCCAAGCTTGAAAATATGGCTGACCGCGTAGCCTCTTGGCTCTTCTATGCAGCTTTAATTGTGGGGATTTTGGCCTTTATTTATTGGACCATGACGGCTAATCTTGCCTTTGCCTTGATGATGGCAGTTTCTGTTTTTGTCATTGCCTGTCCGCATGCCCTTGGTTTAGCCATCCCTCTTGTTGTGGCGCGTTTGACCACGATTTCTTCAAAAAATGGTCTTTTGGTTCAGAACCGAACAGCTCTTGAACAGGTTAACCAGATTCGGTTTGCCTTGATGGATAAGACCGGAACATTGACCGACGGAAAATTTCAAGTTCGTCACAGTCAAGATTTGGTTGAGGGAGCGGATGTGCTGGCCAAAATGGCAGCCCTAGAAGTTCATTCAACCCACCCAATTGCCCTTTCCATAGTGGAGGCGGCAGGTCAACATTCCTATCAAGTAGAGCAGGTTGAGAATATCCCTGGTAGTGGAATTCGAGGAGTCTTGGATGGAAGGGTTTATGAAATCATGTCTTACAAAGGTCTGCAGGAAATAGGTTTGTCAGTGGATCAGGACGTGATTGCTCCCTATCTTGATTTGGGTCTAACCGTGAGTTTTTTGGTGACTGATCATGTGGTCTTGGGATTTGTAGCCTTGGGAGACCAGATAAAAGAAGATGCTAAAGATTTTGTAGCAGGCTTGAAAGCGCAGGGTATTAGTCCTGTGATGTTAACGGGTGACAATCCAGCTACCGCACAAAAAGTGGCCAGTCAGTTGGGCATAGAGGATTACCGAGCTGAACTTAAACCAGAGGATAAGGCAAAACTGGTCAAGGACTATCAGGCGCGTGGGGCAGTTCTTTTCATCGGCGATGGGGTCAATGATTCGCCTGCTCTAGCGACGGCAGATTTAGGCTTTGCCATTGGCGCAGGAACTTCTGTTGCCATTCACTCTGCAGATGTAGTCTTGGTTCAATCCAATCCATCAGCGGTCTTGGATATGTTGAGCATTGCCAAGACAACCATCCGCAAAATGAAGCAAAATCTCTGGTTTGGGGCAGGTTACAACATCATTGCCATTCCCTTAGCTGCTGGAATCCTCTATCCAAGCATGGGCATTATGGTGGATCCTTTATTGGCGGCTGTGCTCATGAGTCTATCGACGGTTATTGTCGCTATCAATGCTATGGGCTTACGTTACGGTAAACCGTAGAAATTTTGACAGATAATATATATAAGTAAAACACCGGTCTATGTCGGTGTTTTATGATGTAGGAGATAGGGGTGCTGTTTTCAAGTAAGAACTGCGAGAAATCTACTGCGATAATTAGTATGATATTTGACTATAATCTGGTATAATGGGAAAAAACATCGTGAGAGTGTAGTATGAAAAAATTGTGGAAAATTATTTATAGTCGGGTTTTTATAGTTCTTGCCCTTTTATTATTGACAGTCTTTGCGATATTTTGGGTGGTTGGCTCACTAGCAGTCTATGTCCCAGCTATCTTGACGGTATTACAACTTTTTTCTATAATCGTAGCCATTTCCATCATTAACCGGCCCATGAATGCCAGCTTCAAGTTGACCTGGATTGTCTTTGTTATTGGTATCCCGATTTTTGGAGCACTATTTTACTATATTCTCCAATCCAACATTGAAACCCGCCGCTACCGTAAAACGTTTCAACATCAGGCAAATTTATTGCGCCAGTATGGAAAGACCTCTGACAAGGTGATGAATGGTCTGGCCAAAGCGGACAGGGAGCAGCTGAAACTGGCCCACTACATGAGCGAGTATGTTGGCTATCCTCTTCATACCAATACAGATGCGGTTTATTTTTCGTCAGGTGAGGCCAAGTTTGAAGCTCTTCTTGAGGAGTTGAAAAAAGCAGAGCAGTACATCTTTATGGAGTACTTCATTGTTGATGAAGGCTTTATGTGGGAGTCTATCTTGGACATTCTCAAGGAAAAGGCGGCTCAAGGTGTAGAAGTCCGATTTATGTATGACGGAATGAATTCGCTCAGTACTCTACCATACACCTACTACAAAACCTTGCGCTCCTATGGTATCAAGACACGGGTTTTCTCACAGATTATCCCAGCGTTATCTACCGTTCAGAACAACCGTGACCACCGTAAAATTGCGGTCATTGATGGTAAGGTGGCATTTACAGGCGGCGTCAACATTGCAGATGAATATATTAACAAGATAGAACGTTTTGGTCACTGGAAAGATGCAGCCATCATGGTCAAGGGCGAGGCCGTTTCCAACTTTACTCTCATGTTTTTGCAGATGTGGAACCACAATGAGAAAAAGCCAACGGATGATTTGAAATACTTGAAAGCGGCGCGTGAGGCGGAAGTGGAAGAAGTGACAGGTCAAGGCTATTTTCTGGCCTACGGTGAAAATCCCTTCGATAATGACGAGGTTGCCAAGCGTGTTTATTTGGATATGATCCAGTCCGCAACGGATTATATCTACATCATGACTCCATATCTAGTCTTGGATGATGAGATGATAGACAACCTGACCTATGCTGCTAAACGTGGTGTACGGGTTAAATTACTCTTACCGCATATCTATGACAAGCAGTCAGCTTATTTGGCCGCTCGGATGGATTTTAGAACTTATTTAGAGGCTGGCATTGAGATTTATGAATACACACCGGGCTTTGTCCATTCAAAAGTCGTTTTGGTAGATGATAAGAAGGCAACTGTTGGGACGGTCAATATGGATTTTCGTTCTTTCTATCTCAACTTCGAGTGTGGCTTGTATGTTTACAACCACAAGCAAGTTTTGGCAGATATTTTACAGGATTTCGAAGACTCCTTTGCCCAGTCCGAACGGATTACCCTAGTAGGTTTTGAAAATACCTATCCTTGGTATAAGCGGTTAGCTGGTGCCTTGATGAATATTATTTCACCATTATTATAAATACAATTTAGACAGGTAGAAAATCTAGATTAGAGTTGACTTTCTACCAGTCTATTTTTTATTTTAAATGGTATAATGGTAGGACAGCTTAAAGGAGTGAAAAACGTGATAAAACCCAACTATGACTGGCAATTATTGACCGGTTTTTCTGATGAACAATTTATCAAAATCGCAAAAAAAGAAGGATTGGATCCCGTAGCAGCAAAGTTACTCTACGAACGAGGCGTTCAAACGGCTGAAGAGTTACAAGCCTTTTTACAACCAAGCCTAGAAGACCTCCATGATCCCTATCTACTTCATGACATGGACAAGGCAGTGGAGCGGATCCGTCGGGCCATTGAAGATTATGAACAAATCTTGATTTATGGGGATTATGATGCGGACGGGATGACCTCGGCGTCAATCCTCAAGGAAACCTTGGAGGAAATGGGGGCTGAAGTCCAGGTCTATCTTCCAAACCGTTTCACGGATGGCTATGGACCAAATCAATCGGTTTACAAGTATTTTATCGAGCAACAGGGCATTTCTCTGATTGTGACGGTGGATAATGGAGTAGCGGGTCATGAAGCCATTGCCTATGCTCAGGAAATGGGTGTCGATGTTGTCGTGACTGACCACCATTCCATGCAGGAAACTCTTCCCAACGCCTATGCCATTGTTCACCCAGAACATCCAGAGGGTAACTATCCCTTCAAACACCTAGCTGGTTGTGGTGTGGCTTTTAAACTGGCCTGTGCTCTTCTTGAAACGGTTCATGCAGACTTGCTAGACTTGGTTGCCATTGGTACTATCGCTGATATGGTTAGCCTAACAGGCGAAAATCGTGTTATGGTCAAGTACGGTCTTTCTCTTCTTAAACAGACTGAGCGAGCTGGTTTGCAAGAATTGATGAAAATTGCAGGAATTGATGTTGCTAGTCTTGACGAAGAAACAGTTGGTTTCCAACTAGCTCCGAGATTGAATGCCCTGGGTCGTTTAGATGATCCCAATCCTGCCATCGAATTATTGACTGGTTTTGATGACGAAGAAGCCCATGAGATTGCCCTCATGATTGATAGTAAGAACGTCGAGCGCAAGGATGTCGTTCAAGCAATCTATGATGAGGCCAAGTCCATGCTTCGTTCTGATAGACCTGTGCAGGTTCTAGCTAAAGAGGGCTGGAACCCCGGTGTTCTAGGGATAGTGGCCGGTCGTCTGTTAGAAGAACTGCACCAGCCTGTTATTGTCTTGTCTATTGAAGATGGTAAGGCCAAGGGCTCTGCCCGCTCGGTTGAGGCTGTGGACATTTTCCAGGCCCTCAAAGATCACCAAGACCTCTTTATCGCCTTTGGTGGCCATGCTGGTGCGGCTGGTATGACCTTGGAAGTGGAAAAACTGGATCAGCTGGCTGATACCTTGGCAGCTTACATCACTGAGAATAATCTAGACTTGTCTAGCAAATCTTCCCTGATTTTAGACGAAGAATTAGACTTGGAAGAACTAACCCTGGACACACTCAAGTCCTTTGAAAAACTGGCACCTTATGGAATGGACAATAAAAAGCCGATTTTCTATATCAAGGATTTCCAAGTGGAATCTGCACGGACCATGGGGCAGAATAATGCCCACCTCAAGCTCCGTATTACCAAAGGGGCAGCTGGATTTGATGTAGTGGCCTTTGGCAAGGGCAATCTAGCCCTAGAATTTTCACAGGCCAAAGACCTAGAGTTAGCTGTTACTCTTTCTGTTAACAAGTGGAATGGCAATACTAGCCTCCAGCTTATGCTGATAGATGCTAGGGTCAATGGTGTCCAGCTCTATAACATTCGCGGTAAACAACATCAGCTGCCAGCAGGCGTTCCTGTTTTGGATGTGGCCAATCCAGTGACGGATGAAAAAGCCATTGTTCTAGCAAGTTTGCCTGAAGACATCAGCAGTCTGCGCAGCTATTTCCAAGAAAATGAATTTGAGGCAATTTACTTTAAAAACGAAATTGCCAAGCCTTACTATCTGGATGGTTATGGCAGTCGGGACCAATTTGCCAAATTGTACAAGACTATTTATCAGTTTGACGAGTTTGATGTGCGCTATAAATTGAAAGATTTGGCTGCTTACTTGAAAATCAAGGACACCCTGTTAGTGAAAATGATTCAAATTTTCCAAGAATTGGAATTTGTGACCATTACGGACGGTGTCATGCGGGTCAACAAGGAGGCACAGAAACGGGAAATCTCAGAAAGTCAGATTTACCAAGCCTTGAAAGAAACAGTTATCCAGCAAGAATTGATGGCGCTTGGCACTGTTCAGGAAATCTATGACTGGCTGTGTGGACAAGCTTGATGATACCTGTATTTCTTGGTCTTCTGCTTTTATTGGGTATCTTTATGTTAATTAGATACATCAGTGGCCGGAAAAAAGCCTTGAAAGCCTTGGAAGATGTTGAATCAGTCCGGCAAGCCTTGACAGTATTGAGGAGCAGAGGGTGGTCAGAAAAGGCGATTTACAAGGCATTTCTTAAAGATTTACTGAAAATGCCACAAGATGAAATTCTAGTATTTGTCCAAAACTTCATGGATGAGCTTTCGATTTTTGCCTCGACCAGTTTTTACAAGTTGTTAAAGGCTGAAAGTTGGTCTATGACCAAAGAAAAAGCACTGAGTTTGCTAGAGCAGATTATGGAGAACTTGGAAGCTCCAAAAGAACTACACCATAGCCACCTGCCTGACTTATTAGGGAAAATAGACGGTAACTGCCCTCCCCACCATCCTTACTGGCGCTTGTTTGCTGACTTAATTGACAAGGCCTTTCCTGGTCAGGAGCTGGCGGAGAATAGTGAACTTGGCAAACAAGTCCATCAATTGCGCTATCTGATTTCCTACCAGCAGGCGACTTGGGTGCGTCAGCACTATGGACAAGGAAAAACAGATTGGCAGGCCTTGGTAGCCTACCTAGTTAGCCTGCCACGTTGGTCCTATCGTTTGAGGGAATCTGCCCGCCTGCATAATAAGCAAATATTTTCTAGGGATGAGAAGCAAATCCTACCTACCAATCTAAAAGTCTTGATTGGATTTCATAGCGAATTCATCCTGGCACAAGATGGACAATTTGCTTTGATTTTAGAAGAAAGACATTCTAAAAACGGTGTTATCAACGGCGCATCCTTTAATTATGCCAGAGCCAATAATCAGCGCCATTACCAGTTAGACATGGCTCCAGTCGGTCCGCATGACCCTCCTTTTCGTAAGAAAATGATCAGGTCTAAAGCTGGGACCTACCTATCACCTACTCGCATTTCTAAGCATGAAAGCAAGCTTAATCAGACAGCTTGGGAACAATCCTATTTCAATTCTCAAGGCTATTTTTCCCATAAGGGACATAGCAGAGCTGTACTTGTAGCTAGCTTGGATAGGCGTTTTGCCAAAGATATAAGATTTGAAATGTACCAAAAACTAATTTCATGGTATAATAAAGAGTAAAACTAAAAATTTAAAGAGAGATGAAAATGAACTTAAAAGATTACATCGCAACCATTCCTGATTATCCAAAAGAAGGTATCGAATTCCGTGACATTAGTCCTTTGATGGCGGATGGCAACGCTTATAGCTATGCCGTACGTGAAATTGTTCAGTACGCGACTGACAAGCAAATCGATATGATTGTTGGTCCAGAGGCGCGTGGTTTCATCGTTGGATGCCCAGTTGCTTTTGAATTGGGTATTGGTTTTGCTCCAGTTCGTAAGCCAGGAAAATTACCACGCGAAGTTATCTCAGCTGACTATGAAAAAGAGTATGGTGTGGATACCTTGACCATGCATGCGGATGCGATTAAGCCAGGTCAACGTGTTCTTATTGTTGATGACTTGTTGGCAACTGGTGGTACTGTCAAAGCGACCATCGAAATGATTGAAAAACTTGGTGGTGTTGTAGCAGGCTGTGCCTTCTTGATCGAGTTGGATGATCTCAAGGGTCGCGAAGCAATCGGTGATTACGACTATAAAGTCTTGATGCATTATTAAGATTGTTATAGCCAAAACTTATAACTGGTACTTATTTTATTCTAATTGAATTGTATAACAACCTGTCTTATAATATATATAAGAAACTCAGGAGGTTGCTTATGCCGATTAAAATTGAAAAATCATTACCAGCAGTAGATATTTTGAGAGAAGAGAATATTTTTGTCATGGACAGCGTCCGTGCCAGTCACCAGGACATTCGTCCTATCAAGATTTTAATTCTCAATCTCATGCCACAGAAAATTGTGACGGAGACTCAGCTGCTCCGTCTTTTAGCAAACACACCCTTGCAATTGGAAGTGGAATTTCTATACATGGCAAGTCATGAGTCAAAAAATACTCATTCGGATCACTTGGAGCAATTTTATAAGACATTTGAACAGGTCAAGGATGAGTTTTTTGATGGTTTGATTGTCACAGGGGCACCAGTGGAGAATTTAGCATTTGAAGAAGTAGATTATTGGCAGGAGCTAGTTCAAGTCTTCGAATGGTCTAAGGCCCATGTTTATTCAACCCTACATATTTGTTGGGGGGCGCAGGCTGGTTTATATGCTCGCTATGGCGTGCCAAAACACTCCATGGCAAGAAAATTATCAGGTGTTTATTGTCAAGAGGTAACCTCCCCTACTTGTTCTCTCATGCGTGGATTTGATGACGAATTTCGGTCACCACACTCACGCTACACAGAGGTCAAGGAAGAGGATATTGCCCATCTAGATGACTTGTTGATTTTGTCACAGGGCAAGGATGTGGGGTTGTCAATTTTAGCTAGCAAAGACTTGAGAGAAGTCTATAGTTTTGGGCATCTGGAATATGACAGAGATACATTGGCCAAAGAATACCAGCGGGATTGCTTGGCAGGCAAAAATCCCCATATTCCAGAAAATTATTTCAAGCAAGATGACCCAACAAGTAGACCATCTTTATCATGGAACCTTCCAGCAGCACAATTCTTTACCAACTGGGTCAACTATGCTGTCTATCAGGAAACCCCTTATGATTGGAAAACCTTCGAGCAATCAGCCCTTTCAGCAAGTCTTTAATGTTTAAAGAGGAAATATGAACTATTCACAGCAATTTCGTCAGGGGCATTTGGTCCTTCCAGCAGCCATCCTATTTCATTATCAGGAGCTTTTTCCATCAGCAGATGATTTTTTAGTCTGGCAATTTTTCTTTTATCAGAATACGTCCTCGCTGGAGAACTTAGCTCCTAGTGAGATTGCTCAGGCGACGGGCAAAACGGTTGCCCAGGTCAACCAAGCCATTGAAAATTTGCAAGAAGCTGGCCTATTGGACTTTAAGACCATCAGCATTGCTGGTGAAATTGAAATGATTTTTGATGCGTTGCCAGCACTTGAAAAGTTAGATGAATTGCTAGCTCCTAAAGTGGAAGAAGAATTCCTACCAGTCGAAAATGACTTGAAAACCATTGTCGGTGAGTTTGAGCGTGAATTAGGTCGTCTATTGTCGCCTTATGAAATCGAGGACTTGCAGAAGACAATCGAAGATGACAAGACCTCTGTTGATTTGGTGCGCGCTGCCCTAAGAGAAGCAGTTTTTAACAATAAAACCAACTGGAAATACATCCAGGCGATTTTGCGTAACTGGCGACGGGAGGGAATTACAACAGTCGCTCAGGTAGAAGCCAAACATGCAGAAAGAGAAGCCCAGCAACCTAAAAATGTGACGGTTTCGAGTGATTTTCTGGATGCTATGTGGATGTGGAAAGATTAGAATGGAAACAAAATTATCAAAAAGACTGGCAGCAGTCGCAGATTACGTGCCCCAAGGGGCTCGATTAGCAGATGTAGGGAGTGACCATGCTTATCTCCCTCTTTTTTTGGTGGAACAGGGTAGGATTGATTTTGCAGTCGCAGGTGAGGTGGTCCAAGGACCTTACCAGTCAGCTCTACAAAATGTGGAGCAGGCTGGTCAGTCAGAAAAGATTTCTGTCCGCCTGGCAAATGGTCTGGCAGCAGTTGAGCTGACTGACCAAGTAAGCACTGTGACCATTGCAGGAATGGGTGGTCGCTTGATAGCCGAAATCTTGGAAGCAGGTAAAGACAAACTGGTGTCTGTAGAACGTCTGATTTTACAGCCCAACAATCGTGAAGACGATGTCCGTCGTTGGTTAGTTGCCCATGATTTTCAGATTATTGCAGAGGAAATCTTGGAAGAAAATGACAAGATTTATGAAATCTTGGTGGCGGAGAAAGGCAGGTCAGACTTAACTGCTGACCAGTTGCGGTTTGGTCCGTATTTGCTGGAAGACCCGTCTACAACTTTCCAGAAGAAGTGGCTCAAGGAACTGGACAAGCTGACCTACGCTTTGGAGCAAGTGCCTCTTGAACGCCAAGCTGACCGCTCTGCTATTTCTAAAAAAATCCAACAAATTCAGGAGGTGCTTCATGTTAGCTAGTAAAGTAATCGATCGTTATCAGGCTTTTTGTCCACCGTCTCTGGCTATGGAGGGCGATGTGAAAGGGCTGCAAATCGGCACGCTTAAGAAGGACATTCGTCGGGTCATGGTGGCTCTGGATATCCGTGAAACGACGGTGGCGGAGGCTATTGATAAGCAGGTGGACTTGATTATCGTCAAGCATGCTCCGATTTTCCGTCCGATCAAGGATTTGGTGGCGGATGATCTTCAGACCAAGATCTATCTGGATTTGATTAAGTACGATATTGCGGTCTATGTTAGCCATACAGATATAGATGTGGTAGACGGAGGCCTTAACGACTGGTTCTGCGACCTTCTGGGTATTCAGGATACTAGCTATCTGATTGAAACTACCGAGGGGCAGGGGCTCGGTCGTGTGGGGACAATAGCAGAGCAGACCTTGGAGGAATTGGCCTTGAAAGTTAAGGACGTTTTTGGTCTAGATGCTGTCCGTCTGGTGACTTATGGTCATCAAGCTCAGCAGTATGTCAGCTGTGTGGCCATCTGTGGTGGTAGTGGCGGCTCTTACTACCATGAGGCCCTTGCCAAGGGGGCAGATGTTTACATCACAGGCGATATTTACTACCATACGGGTCAGGATATGTTGACACAAGGCTTGCTGGCTATTGATCCTGGTCACCATATCGAAGCCTTGTTTATCAAGAAAATTGCAGATTTACTGGAAACTTGGAAGGCAGAAGAAGGTTGGGATGTGGACATTCTTCCTTCGACCGTTTCGACTAATCCATTTAGACACCTATAAAAGTCACGGAAGCGTGGCTTTTTTATTCGTTTCTTGATTTTATAGACCAGTTAAGGTATCCTAATACATATAACATGCATGAGTAAAGAGAAGGAGTTTTTGAATGGCTTGGTTTACAGAACAGTCTGTGGTGTTACAGGCTTTGCTTGGTGGTTTATTTACATGGTTTTGTACCATTCTTGGTTCAGCCATAGTATTTTTCTTTAAGACGGTTAGTCGGCGCTTGCTGGATACCATGCTTGGTTTTGCAGCAGGTGTCATGATCGCGGCTTCATTCTGGTCCTTACTGGCTCCCTCTATTGAATATGCGGAGGCCTCCTATGGCAGTCTAGCCTGGATTCCTGCGGCAGTTGGCTTTGCTGTTGGCGGTATTTTCTTGCGCTTGGTCGATGCTTGGGTTCCTCATTTGCACTTGGGGCGTGACAAAGAGCAGGCAGAAGGTGGAGATGAGAAGAACAGAAAAAATCTGTCTAAGACAGCTTTGCTATTTTTAGCCATCACCATCCATAATATTCCAGAAGGCTTGGCAGTTGGTGTGACCTTTGGCGCCTTGGCTTCTAATTACAGTCCAGCTGCCTTTGTAGGTGCTTTAGGACTTGCTGTCGGTATTGGTTTGCAAAACATTCCAGAAGGTGCAGCCTTGGCCATTCCTATTCGGACGGATGGTGCCTCACGTTGGAAAGCCTTTTATTGGGGCTCCATGTCCGCCATTGTTGAGCCGATTGCAGCTCTGCTTGGTGCGGTAGCCGTGACCTATATGACACCTATTTTGCCCTATGCCCTTTCATTTGCTGCGGGGGCTATGATTTTCGTTGTAGTGGAAGAGTTGATACCTGAATCACAAACAAACGGCAATACAGATATTGCAACACTTGGGCTCATGGCAGGCTTTATCATTATGATGGTCTTGGATGTGGCACTCGGTTAATAAATAAGAGAGGGAGGTCTGATGTTCAGGCTTTTTTCTTATGACAATATTTCTGAAAATATGGTATAATGAACTGATATTAAATGAGGGAAGGTACTCTTATATGAAAGGTATTATTCTGGCAGGTGGGTCTGGTACTCGCCTTTATCCACTAACTCGTGCAGCTTCCAAGCAGTTGATGCCCATTTACGATAAACCAATGATTTATTATCCTTTATCTGTACTTATGTTGGCGGGGATTAAAGAAATCTTGATTATTTCAACACCTCAAGATTTGCCTCGTTTTAAGGATATGTTGGGCGATGGTTCGGAATTGGGGATCTCTCTTTCTTACGCGGAACAACCAAGTCCAGATGGCTTGGCACAGGCCTTTATCATCGGTGAAGACTTTATCGGTAATGACAATGTAGCCTTGATTTTGGGCGACAACATCTACCACGGAAATGGTTTGACCAAGATGTTGCAACGTGCCGCAAGCAAAGAAAAAGGTGCGACAGTATTTGGTTATCAAGTCAAAGACCCAGAACGCTTTGGTGTTGTGGAGTTTGATGCAGACATGAATGCGATCTCTATCGAAGAAAAACCAGAAGTGCCAAAATCAAACTTTGCGGTTACTGGCCTTTACTTCTATGACAATGATGTAGTAGAAATTGCTAAAAATATCAAACCGTCCCCTCGTGGTGAATTGGAAATTACAGATGTCAACAAGGCCTACCTAGATCGTGGTGACTTGTCTGTGGAACTCATGGGCCGTGGTTTTGCCTGGTTGGATACAGGTACGCATGAAAGCCTACTAGAAGCGGCCCAGTACATCGAAACAGTTCAACGCTTGCAGAATGTTCAAGTAGCGAACTTGGAAGAAATTGCCTACCGCATGGGCTATATCACTAAAGAACAAGTGCATGAATTGGCGCAGCCACTTAAGAAAAATGAATACGGACAATACTTGCTCCGTTTGATTGGAGAAGCCTAATGACAGAAAATTTTTTCGGTAAAACACTAGCCGCTCGACCAGTTGATGCTATTCCAGGAATGTTAGAATTCGACATTCCAGTTCACGGAGATAACCGTGGCTGGTTTAAGGAGAACTTCCAAAAGGAAAAAATGTTGCCGCTCGGCTTCCCTGAAAGCTTCTTCGCAGAAGGAAAATTGCAAAATAATGTTTCCTTCTCCCGCAAAAATGTTCTCCGTGGTCTTCACGCAGAGCCTTGGGATAAATACATTTCAGTAGCAGACGGCGGTAAGGTTTTGGGAACTTGGGTCGATCTTCGTGAAGGAGAGACCTTCGGTAATACCTACCAAACTGTTATCGATGCCTCAAAAGGTATCTTCGTTCCTCGTGGCGTAGCCAATGGTTTTCAAGTTTTGTCAGACTTCGTGGCTTACAGTTACTTGGTCAACGACTACTGGGCTTTGGAACTCAAGCCTAAGTATGCTTTCGTCAACTACGCTGACCCTAGCCTCGATATCCAGTGGGAAAATCTAGAAGAAGCAGAAGTTTCAGAAGCAGATAAAAATCACCCACTCCTCAAAGACGTCAAGCCTTTGAGAAAAGAGGACCTCTAATGTTTCAAGCCTTTTTGGAAATAGCAGAGCAGTTAAACAAGTTAGGGATTACTCCCTTGTTAATGGGCTCAGTTGGCTTGGAAAGGCGAACAGGGAGGGACTGGCAGGCAGGAGATTTAGATATTCATGTTCCAAGTGATCCACGTGGCTGGGAAGCCCCAGACGACCAACGGATTTATCAGGCGGACGCCTTGATTTCTATGATGAACCAACTAGGTTATGTCCTTGTTGACCGTCATGAACATGAATTTCATAAAGATGGCTTATCTGTTGAATTCGGAGGTCTACATTCACTGCCTGAATTTGCTGGTGTAGAGCTAGAAGATTTGGAAGAACTAGAAACAGCAGGTGCTCGCTACTACCTACCGACACTTGAACAATACCTGAAAATCTACCAAGCCTCCTCTAAAGATTCCTACCGTGCAGAAAACAATAATCAAAAAGACTTTGCTAAGATTACTTACTTGAGGGAAATCTTGAGGTAAAAAAAGCGAGCGAAGCGAGCAGTTCTGTATGTCATCGCCGTAGTGAGAAGCCCCTTTGCTTTGCTAAGGAGCGGGGGAAACCATGGGACCTTAAGCTCATGGTTTGGTAATGAAATACCTTGGTGGTTGCTTACGACCCCACTACCTAAGATGATACACAAAAAAGAAAAAACTTTTCGGAGAAAAAAATGTCTCAATTTAAAAATATTATCGTAACTGGTGGAGCTGGTTTCATCGGTTCAAACTTTGTACACTATGTTTTTAACAATCATCCAGACGTTCACGTAACTGTTTTGGATAAACTCACTTATGCAGGAAACAAGGCTAACTTGGAAGCTATTCTTGGTGACCGTGTTGAGCTTGTTGTTGGTGATATCGCAGATGCTGAATTGGTTGACAAATTGGCTGCTAAGGCAGATGCCATTGTTCACTATGCGGCAGAAAGCCACAACGACAACTCTCTCAACGATCCAAGCCCATTTATCCATACCAACTTTATCGGTACTTATACTCTTCTTGAAGCGGCTCGTAAATACGACATCCGTTTCCACCATGTATCAACAGATGAAGTGTACGGTGACCTTCCTTTGCGTGAAGATTTGCCAGGTCATGGCGAAGGTCCAGGCGAGAAATTTACTGCGGAAACCAACTACAACCCATCATCACCTTACTCATCAACCAAGGCTGCATCCGACTTGATTGTCAAAGCATGGGTACGTTCATTTGGTGTCAAAGCAACGATTTCAAACTGTTCAAACAACTACGGTCCTTACCAACACATCGAGAAATTTATCCCACGCCAAATCACCAATATCTTGGCAGGTATTAAGCCAAAACTTTACGGTGAAGGCAAGAATGTTCGTGACTGGATCCATACCAACGACCACTCAACTGGCGTTTGGGCAATCTTGACAAAAGGCCGTATGGGTGAAACCTACCTGATCGGTGCTGACGGAGAGAAGAACAACAAAGAAGTGCTTGAATTGATTCTTGAAAAAATGGGTCAACCAAAAGACGCTTACGATCATGTAACTGACCGTGCAGGACACGATTTGCGCTATGCTATTGACGCAAGCAAACTTCGTGATGAACTTGGATGGACACCACAATTTACAGATTTCTCTCAAGGTTTGGAAGAAACTATCCAGTGGTATACAGATAACCAAGACTGGTGGAAGGCTGAAAAAGAAGCTGTTGAAGCCAATTACGCAAAAACACAAGAAGTTATTAAATAAGACAATTGAAGGCTGGGGCTTTGGCCCAAGCCTTTCTTGAAACGAGGAGTAAATATGATTTTAATTACAGGTGCAAATGGTCAGTTGGGAACTGAGTTGCGTTACCTCTTGGATGAACGTGGTGTCGAGTATGTTGCTGCTGACGTAGCAGAAATGGACATCACAGATGCAGAGAAAGTAGAAGCCTTCTTTGCAGAAATCAAGCCAAGCGTTGTCTACCACTGTGCAGCCTATACAGCGGTTGATATGGCAGAAGACGAGGGCAAGGAACTCAACTACAAGATTAACGTAACAGGCTCTGAAAATGTCGCCAAGGCAGCTGCTAAATACGGTGCAACACTTGTTTATATCTCTACAGACTATGTCTTCAACGGTGAGTTGCCAGTTGGTCAAGAGTGGCAAGTAGATGACCAACCAGATCCGCAATCTGAATACGGTCGTACCAAGCGCTTGGGTGAGGAAGCAGTTGAGAAGTTTGCAGACAAGTTCTACACTGTTCGTACAGCTTGGGTCTTTGGTAACTACGGCAAAAACTTTGTTTTCACCATGCAAAATCTTGCTCAAACTCGCGATACCTTGACAGTTGTAAATGACCAACACGGTCGTCCAACCTGGACACGCACCCTTGCGGAATTCATGGTACACTTGGTGGATACCAAGCAAGCATTTGGTTACTACCATTTGTCAAACGATGCGACAGAGGATACGACTTGGTTTGACTTTGCGACAGAAATCCTAAAGGATACCAACACTAAGGTATTGCCAGTAGATTCTAGCCAATTCCCAGCCAAGGCAAAACGTCCATTCAACTCAACCATGAACTTGGACAAGGCAAAGGCGACAGGCTTTGTTATCCCAACCTGGCAAGAAGCCTTGGAAGCATTTTATAAGCAAGCTAAGAAATAAGGGAAGCGAGCACGACTCGCTTTTTCCATGAAATCCAACTCAAATTATGGTATAATAGCCTGATTACATTTTCTAGAGTTAGGTCTTATGAAACACATTTTTATCATCGGTAGTCGTGGTTTACCTGCCCAGTACGGAGGTTTTGAAACCTTTGTCGAGCAACTGGTTTCCAACCAAGTAAGCCCCAATATCCGCTACCATGTGGCCTGTCTATCTGACAGCAGTCACCATCAGCATTCAGAATATAAGGGAGCCGATTGCTTCACGATCAATCCTCCCAAACTAGGGCCTGCTCGTGTCATCGCCTATGACATGATGGCCATTTCCTATGCACTAGAACTGGTGAAAGCTCAAAATATGGAAGCTCCTATTTTCTATATTTTGGGAAATACCATAGGTGGCTTTATTGGTCCCTTTGCTAAGAAGATTCACTCTGTTGGCGGAATTTTATTTGTCAATCCTGACGGTCTAGAATGGAAACGTAGCAAGTGGTCCAAACCAGTCCAATCCTATCTCAAGTATGCTGAAAAGCTCATGGCCAAACATGCAGATTTGCTGATTGCCGATAATGAAGGTATTGAAGACTACATTCAGACTTCCTATCCAGGAACAAAAACACGTTTTATTGCTTACGGAACGGATTTAAGTCCGACAGACTATCAAGCGGATAGCCAATCTGTTCTTGACTTTTTTGGACAATGGAACTTGACTGAAAAGGGCTATTATTTGATTATCGGTCGTTTTGTTCCTGAAAATAATTATCTGACAGCTATCAAGGAATTCATGGCTAGTTCGACCGAGCGTGATTTGGTCATCGTTGCCAATCATGAGGGTTCTGCTTATTTCCAAAAGCTTGAAGAGGAAACAGAATTTTCACGGGATAAACGGATTAAATTTGTCGGAACTGTCTATGATAGTAATTTACTCAAGTATTTGCGAAACCAATGCCGTGCCTATATTCATGGACATGAAGTGGGCGGAACCAATCCCAGCCTACTCGAAGCACTTGCCCAAACCAATGAGAATTTAGTTTTAGGGGTTGATTTTAACCAAAAAGTGGCCTTGAATGGCGCTCATTATTGGTCTAAGGAGCAGGGTAATCTATCTCAACTGATTGACAGGATTGACAGACAAGTAGAAGCAGAAGAACTTGGACAGATTGCTAAAGAGCACATGAGCACTGCTTATACTTGGGAAAAGATAGTCCAAGAATACGAGGAATTATTTTTACAATGAAAGTAAATATACTGATGTCAACCTACAATGGTCAACAGTTCTTGGCTGAGCAAATTCGCTCTATCCAGGACCAGACCTACACAGATTGGACATTGTTGGTCCGAGATGACGGGTCTAGTGACAAGACCAGGGCTGTACTTCAAGATTTTGCAAGACAGGACAGTCGTATTCGTTTGATAGATGTTGAAGAACAAAAAAATCTTGGAGTAATAAAAAGTTTTCATCGCCTAGTTCAGTATGAGAAGGCAGATTATTATTTTTTTAGTGATCAAGATGATGTCTGGTTGCCTGACAAGCTGGAAGTCAGTTTGCAGGAAGCCCGATTATATCCGACTGACCAGCCTCTCATGGTCTATATGGATTTGACCGTCGTTAACCAAGACTTGCAAGTCATGACCGAGAGTATGATCCGTTCCCAGTCCCACCACGCTAATACTGAGTTGGTGCAAGAATTGACCGAGAATACGGTGACTGGTGGTGTTGCCATGATCAACCATGCCCTAGCAGAACTGTGGTCTGGAACAGAAGACATTTTGATGCATGACTGGTACTTAGCCTTATTGGCCTCGGCTTTGGGTAAACTGGTTTTTATTGACAAGCCTGGAGAACTCTATCGCCAGCATGCGGATAATGTTTTGGGAGCTAGAACACTTTCAAAACGTTTTAAAAAATGGATTCGTCCCCATATTTTATTCAAGGTTTATTGGGATTTGATAAAAAATAGTCAAAAACAAGCCAGCTTTTTGCTTGATAAACCCTTATCACCGTCTGATAGAGAGTTAGTCCAAGCCTTTGTGGCCATCATGGATAAACCAATGTTGGAACGGTATCAGACTTTGAAGAAATATGGCTTGCGAAAAAACAAGGCTTTTCACACCTTCGTGTTTACAACACTAATTGTGACAAAATTTGCTTATAAGGAATGATATACAAAATATTTATAAAAAACTTATTTTTTGTTTATCGTAATGGTTGAAGTAGTAATATCAAAATATTTCAAACAGATTACATTTTTTTACGCCAAAGCAAATATTGTCATGTAAATGTAATAAAAAATTTCAAAAACAAGAGATTTTCATAGGAAAATCTCTTGTTTTGTGCTAGAATAATAGATGGAGGTCCGATATGATCAAAATTTTTGGTAAAATCCGTTACCACTGGCAGCCAGAACTATCCTGGGGCGTTATTTATTGGTCACTTACCTTCATCCCACTCTTTGTTAGTATGACGCTATTATTAGAAAAACTGCGTGTATCGGGCTTGTTTCTTTTACTAGTAGTTCTCTTTTTAGTGTTAGTAGTACTAGGACTACATAGATATTTTGAATTACGTGAGAATCATTTACGAATTGTTTCAGCTAATGTATTTGCCATTCAGGATATTGAGATAGCTCATATAAAAAAAGTGGAAGTTTCTTATGTTGCTATTCGTATATATTCTAACGAATTACCTGATGGTAAGAGATATTATATGCGAAAATGGCCTAAAAAATTTTTTGTAAATCACTTAGCTCTACACCCTGCATTTTCTGGAGAAGTCATCTTATCTGACCACTTGATTAAGCAGGATTATTTTGAAATTTATTATGCCAAAAAAGCCAAATCAATCAATTGAAATGGCTTTGGTAGGGCAGGATTTGATGGCTTCGAGTATGTCGGGAGTTAGGTCGCTATCTCTTTCTAGGTTCTTTCTATCTGAAAAAATCACAATACCGTCGTCATCATAATCAAACACAGGTGAATAGGTTTGGCATAGCCCACAGGCAATGCACCGTTCAGGAATAAGTTTTATTTTCATACTATTATTTTAATCATATTTTTAGAAAAAAACAAGGAGTTGTCCCGAGAATGTCACAAGAGCCATGGAATGAAGAAGTGTATCAAACAGCTACAGCAAGTCGTAAAGACCGCTTGAGTAAAGGATTGGCAAGTACGAAAGTATTTACCGTACTGGCTATTATTTTCTTTATCATTGTCATCATTATAGGGGCAATTGCCTTCTATCTATCTGTTGGTGGCAGTAAGACGGATTCGACGAAAGAGTTTTACAATCCAAGCAATGCTGCTGTTGTAGCAGAAAGTTCAACTGTCCCTACGGAAACGACGACTGAAACAGAAGTCACAGAAACAGAGGAAACGGAAGTTATAGATACAGCTGAAACTACGGAAACTAGCTCAAGCTTGACAGAAGCTGCAGATGGTTCTACCCTAACAGTTCAAGCTGGGGAGGGAGTTGGAGCATTGGCGGCACGTGGTGGTATTTCCATTGCTGAGTTAGAGCGTTTAAATCCTGAAAAAATGGCGACAGGTTCTTGGTTGGCTCACCCAGGTGATATTGTCCGCATTAGATAAGAGGTATTATGAAATCCATTCAAATTGCTATTGACGGTCCTGCATCGAGTGGCAAGTCAACCGTTGCCAAGATTATCGCTAAAGATTTTGGCTATACTTACTTAGACACAGGGGCCATGTACCGTTCTGCGACCTATTTAGCCTTGCAAAATGGTATTGATGTCACTGACCAAGATGGTATTGTGACTTTACTTGCTCAACATCCTATTTGTTTTGGTAGGGATGCGCAAGGGCAACAACAGGTATTTGTTGGTGAGCAAGATGTTACCTTACCCATTCGGGATAATCAAGTCACCAATAATGTGTCGGCAGTGGCGGCACTTCCCTTGGTACGAGAAGAGTTGGTTCGCTTGCAACAGGAGATTGCCCAAGCGGGCGGCATAGTTATGGACGGCCGTGACATTGGTACAGTCGTCTTGCCTCAAGCTGAACTTAAGATTTTCCTGATTGCCTCAGTAGAGGAGCGTGCCCTTCGTCGTTTTAAGGAAAATACGGAACGTGGCATCGAAACAGACTTGGAAATCTTGAAAGAGGAGATTGCAGCTCGTGACCTGAAAGACAGTACTCGGGAGGTTTCACCTTTGAAAGCTGCTGACGATGCCATCACATTTGATACAACAGGTGTATCCATCGAAGGTGTAGTGAAATTTATTTCAGAAAAAGCGAAAGAAATTCTTGACAAGTAGTTTTGGACGTGTTAGAATAGTCGTATTGAGAAAAGCAGAAGTGAGAGCTTCTCGCCTTGCGACTAACGTTGTCTGGCTCTACGGATTAAGATTTCTTCGGAAAGAATAATGGTGTAGTGCGGACTTGTTTAGCAAGTCCGTTTCGTTTTTCTCGAAAAATATAAAATGAGGTGAAAAGCCATAGCAAAGCAAGATTTGTTCATCAATGATGAAATTCGAGTGCGTGAAGTTCGTCTTATCGGTCTTGAGGGTGAACAGTTGGGAATCAAACCGCTCAATGAGGCTCAGGCCATTGCTGATAGCGCAAACGTGGATTTAGTCTTGATTCAACCGCAAGCTAAACCACCAGTAGCTAAAATTATGGACTACGGTAAGTTCAAATTTGAATATCAGAAAAAGCAGAAAGAACAACGCAAGAAACAAAGTGTTGTCACTGTAAAAGAAGTGCGTCTAAGCCCAGTTATTGATAAAGGGGACTTTGACACAAAACTTCGTCATGCCCGTAAATTCCTTGAAAAAGGAAATAAGGTTAAGGTTTCGATCCGTTTCAAGGGTCGTATGATTACCCACAAAGAAGTTGGAGCGAAAGTATTAGCTGAGTTCGCCGAAGCAACCCAAGATATTGCTATTATCGAACAACGTGCTAAGATGGACGGACGTCAAATGTTTATGCAATTGGCCCCAGCTTCAGATAAAAAATAAGCTTTTTACGCTAAAAGGAGAATTAAAATGCCAAAACAAAAAACTCACCGCGCATCAGCTAAACGTTTTAAACGTACAGGTTCTGGTGGATTGAAACGCTTCCGCGCTTATACTTCACACCGTTTCCACGGTAAAACTAAAAAACAACGTCGTCACCTTCGTAAAGCAGGTATGGTACATGCTGGTGACTTTAAGCGTATCAAGTCAATGCTTACACAAATGCGCTAATCTCGCATCAGTATTGCACAATTACTTTTTTGAATTATTTGGAGGAAAATTAAATGGCACGTGTTAAAGGTGGCGTTGTTTCTCGTAAACGCCGTAAACGTATTTTAAAATTAGCTAAAGGTTACTACGGAGCTAAACATCTCTTGTTCCGCACAGCGAAAGAACAAGTAATGAACTCTTACTACTATGCATACCGTGATCGCCGTCAGAAAAAACGTGATTTCCGTAAATTGTGGATCACTCGTATCAACGCGGCTGCTCGCATGAACGGTTTGTCATACTCACAATTGATGCACGGTTTGAAATTGGCTGAAATCGAAGTAAACCGTAAAATGCTTGCTGACTTGGCAGTGAACGATGCAGCAGCATTCACAGCTCTTGCTGACGCAGCAAAAGCAAAACTTGCTAAGTAAGTCTTCTATAGATTGCTTTAAAAAAAGAGAGAACGATAGGTTCTCTCTTTTTTGCTTTATAGAGGGAAAATGATATGGGAAAGTTGGAAAAACTTTATAGGAAGGAAAAAGATTCCATTAATAATTCAACAATTGCCCTGAGATGGTAACACGAATATTGAAAAGGAACAAAGGACTTGAGCTCAGCTTATTTGCTATCTGTATGCAGTAGGGAGTAAACTGCAATATCCACAATGCCACGATTGTTTCGAGCGGCTTGTCGGAGAGTTCCTTCGTAGGTCATGCCGACTTTTTCCATGACACGACCAGAAGGACGATTTTCACTATCGTGAACAGCCGTAATCCGTAAACAACCAACTTCTTCCAGCAGAAAGTGAGTGACTGCTTCAAGGGCTTCTGGCATATAATTTTGTCCCCACCATTTACTGCCTAACACCCAGCCCAATTCAGCAGCCTGTACCCGTTCATCTAGACTGACGACGGAAATATCTCCAATGGGTTGCTGACTTTCTTTGAGTTCAATAGCCCACCTGTACGCTTTTTCTTGTGAATAGGATTGAAGACAGAACTGGACATAGTCTTCAGTATCTTGGAGTGTCTGATGAGTTGGCCAGGTCAGATAGGTAGTAACCTTTTCATCTGAAGTCCAGTTTTGGAAAACGGGCTCAACATCGCTTGCTTGAAAAGAGCGTAAAATCAGTCGTTCTGTTTCTAAAATCTGAGTTCCTTTATGTTGCATCTCATTTCCTCCTCAATAATGTCTCAATCCAGTCGGGTGCGTAGGCAGAAGTACAGCCTTTTGGCACTTTCATATCCGCAAAGACTGCCAATTCCTGACCGATTGCAAGGCCTTGTTCAAGGTAGTCAGGATAGGCAACTGCAATCTCAACCAGGCATTGGTTCATGGTCCATTGGATAAGCGGGTCAGCGGTTTGCAAATGCTGGCGAATTTGGTCTAGAGTTTCTTCAATTTCTTGATTTGAAGCGGATTTGCCAGCAAAGTATTTGGCGCGGAGAAACCAGCCTAGTCTGTTAAAGATGGCCTCGTCTTTGGCAAGCAAGTCTTCTTCCCAATCCTTGCTGTCTTTTCGTTTGCTGAGAATGATAGAAGCCAGCTTATCAAGCACATTGACCGAAATTTGTTCATTGAGGCAGTTTTCTAGGTCAGCTTGGGGAAGCTGGTCAGGCTTGTTTTTGGCAATTTGAATGGCTAAATATTGTGCCTCTAGGACCCCCATTTGCCAGAGTGGAACAAACAAGTCCAGTCGATTTTTATAGGACTTGGCAATACCTGAAATTGCTCCCATAGGAACGCCGTAGTAGGGCTTGGTTTCGCCAATTTTTTCATATCGCTTGAGGGTACCAGCATGGCTGGCTGCTTGAAGTTGGGCGAGAATGGTGTTTAATTCAGTCATAATTATCTCCGAAAAAAACTGGATTGCTCCAGTTTTTATATTTTATTTCAATAAGCCACGTTCACGGTACCAGACATCCGGAGTCCATACCCACTTGCAACCGTAGCTTTCTAGCAAATCAAAGGCTGCTTGTGGTCCCATGGTTCCAGCTGGATAGGTCTGGAGTGGGACTTGGTTGCTTGCCCACAAATCAACGATGCGGTCAATCAAGCTCCAGCTTGCCTTAACTTCTTCCCAATGGCTAAAGTTGGTAGAGTCGCCATTTAGCACATCGAAAAAGAGTTTTTCGTAGGCTTCTGGTGAGTTACCAAGTGCAGTTGCATTGTGGCGGAAGTTGAGTTTGGCAGGAGTAAGAGCGAAGTGGGAACCAACTTCTTTTCCATTTATGGACAACATAAAGCCTTCAGTTGGTTGGATGAAGATGGTCAAAACATTGGCTTCGGACGGCTGACCAAAAATATCTTCCGCATGCTTGAAGGTGATGGTCACGCGCGTGCCTTTTTCTGTCAGACGTTTACCTGTACGGAAGAAGAAGGGAACATCGCGGAAGCGGTCGGTATCAACGAAGAAGACACCTCCTGCAAAGGTTTCCGTCTGAGAACCTTCGGCAATATTTGGTTCATCCAAGTAGCTAACATAGTCTTTTCCGTCGATGGAACCTGCTGTGTATTGGCCACGGATGAAGTTGCGTTTGAGATCCTCATCAGAAGGCTGACGAAGGTGTTGGAAGACCTTAATCTTTTCAGCGCGGACATCTTCCTCCTTGAAGCTGGCTGGCTTATCCATTGCTAGAAGGGAAAGAACTTGGAGGGCATGGTTTTGCACCATGTCTTTTAAGGCGCCAGAATGGTCGTAGTAGCCTCCACGATCCTCAACACCAATCGCCTCAGCGAAAGTGATTTGGATATTGTCAATGTAATCGCGGTTCCAGATATGTTCAAAGATAATGTTGGCAAAGCGGACTGCGAAGATGTTTTGAACCATTTCCTTACCAAGATAATGGTCGATACGGTAGATTTGGTCTTCATTGAAGGCAGCTGCTAATTCATCATTGAGTTTGCTTGCAGTTTCAAGGCTTGTTCCGAAAGGTTTTTCGATAATCAAACGCTCAAAACCTTGTCCGTCAACGATGCTCTCAGATTTGAGGTGTTTGGCAATGGTTCCGAAGAATTCAGGTGCCATGGATAAGAAGAAGACCTTGTTGTGTTGAGTATCGTACTTTTCACACAAGTCATCTTGTAATTTTCGAAGGGCTACATAATGCTCCGTATCGTTGACATCATGGCTTTGGTAGTAGAAATGACTTGCAAATTCATGAGCCTGACGTGGTGTGTCGGGCAAATCTCCTAGTGATTCAATGACAGTTTGCTCAAAAAATTCCTTGGTCCAGGGTCTGCGAGCTGTTCCAATAACAGCAAAGTTTTCTTTGATATGTCCCGCCTTGTACAGACGGAAAAGTGATGGATATAGCTTGCGTTTGGCTAAGTCGCCACTAGCACCAAAAATGGTAAACAATACATGTGATGACATAAATTCTTTCCTATTCTATTGAGTATAAATCTCATTATAGCATAAATTGTCAGAAAATTCACTTTATGACTTCATTTTTCTAAAATACTCTATAAACGTAGGGATTTTCAGGTTGCTGGATTTCTTCTATTTGCTCTAATTCCAGTGTTGGCAGGCTTTGTTTTAAGGAATGATGGTAAGCAATCTTAATTTTTCCGCTGGCCTTGACCCAGCTGTTGTTAGGAAAAGTCTGTGAAGCTCCTGTAGAGAGTAGGCCATAGACACCAGAATCGGCGATACAATGAATAATACCAAAACGGAAGAGAAATTGTTGGTCAGTCTTGTCTGGATCATTATAAACGAATCCGACCATTTCAATTGTTTTACCGGCAAATTCATTTGGATAGTCATAGATGGACTCCATGACCTCCATGTAATTATCACTTGTCACCTCTATTTCATCTTGAGCTAAATAGTGGTCTGCTATTGCGCGCATCTCAGATTGGTAAATTGACTTTGTAAAATAGATGGATGTATCAGGCTTGAGGTATTGGACGCTGGTCCCCTCCTGAGCCTGAGTAGCTGTGTCATTTTCAGCAGCTAGGGGGAAATGATAGCCTTTAGCCGCCACAGAAGTAGCATCTAAACTAACTGTTGGAAAGAGCCAGGCAACTGTAAGTGGGAGGATTAGGAGAAATATACTAGCAAATTTGGCTGATTTTTTTGTCAAATGACTATGTGTTTCAATGTTTTTTACCCAGACATAGAGTTGAACCATGGCTAGGATAAAGGAAAGTATCATAGACAGATAGGCTAGATAGGTGTAGTGCAGATTGATATACTGGTCTAGTTTGCCTGATACATAGAGGTACATGGTCATTTCAAAATAAGCTGCGAGAATTAAAAATCGAATCATACAAGCCCTCCTAGAATGATGCAGTAGCCAAGGATAACCAGGAAAGTAATAGTAACGAAGCTCAGAATAAATTTACCTGTGAAGTAACGCTTCATCATGAGTAGATTTTTGACATCTACCATTGGTCCAATGACAAGGAAGGCCATGACGGGAGCTAGACCAAAGCTGGATAGAAAGGATGCACCGATGAAGGGATCTGCTTCAGAACAAAGGGAGAGCAGGAAGGCAAGTCCCATCATGAGCAAGATAGCTGATAGAGGGCTGTGAGCAATCGAAGTCAAGATAGCTGTTGGAACATAGACCTGTACTAAACTAGCAAAGAGGCAACCAAAGACCAAGTATCGACCTGTATCGAAAAATTCATCAATGGCATGAATAAAAGCTAGTACGACTTTTTGCCAGTTGGTTTTATCTGAAAAATCATGGGTCGGTTGGCAGGCAGTCTGTTGGTTTTTAATCGGTTCTTTGTCCAAAAAGCCAAGGAACAGACCAAGGACGAGTGCGACCAAGATAGATCCTAGAACACGATAGGTGGCAAGGAGCCAAGAATTTCCAAATGCAGTGTAGGTTGCAAAAAGGACAATGGGATTGATAAGGGGAGCAGTCACTAGAAATGGAATAGCAGTATAGCTAGGCACCTTTTTTTCTAAGAGCCTATTCACAATAGGGACTATCCCACATTCGCAGGAAGGAAAAATAAATCCTAAAAAGGTTCCGAAGAGGATGGCTAGAAAGGTATTCTTAGGTAGAAATCTGACCACCTTTTCAGGTGTGATAAAGACCTCAATGAAACCAGAAATAACTGCACCTATCAGAACAAAGGGCAGGGCTTCAATGATAATTGACAGGAAAATAGCCCCCGCCTGTAAAACAGAAGAGGGCAGTTGCTCAAATCCAAACATCCTTACTTATCGTCAACTTTCTGCTTGTTTTTTTCAGTGCTTGTTGGGTCTGGAAACTCAACTTCTTCGAGTTTGTCAAAGGATGCAAATTCTTCTAGCATTTTTTCCAAATCATCTTGTCTTTTAAATGTTACAGCCATAGGGCACCTCCGAAAATATTATATATCTATTATACCCTTTTTTTGCTCAAATGTATTTAAAATTTCCTAACCTAATTCAAAACTAAAATCTTCAGTTGCCATCTTAAGTCGTGGTATAATTGTCTTATGGAAAAAAGAATATCAGAATTAGTAGACTTACTTAACAAATATGCCGACGAATACTATCGTTCAGACAAACCAAGCGTGTCTGATGCCGAATACGACAAACTCTATCGAGAATTGGTGGAACTGGAAACAGCCCATCCAGAATTGGTTTTGCCCAACAGTCCAACCCATCGCGTTGGTGGCAAAATTTTAGACGGCTTTGAAAAATATAGCCATGTCTATCCTCTTTTTAGCTTGCAGGATGCCTTTTCGCGTGAAGAATTAGATGCCTTTGACCAACGTGTTCGCAAGGAATTTCCCCAGGCGACCTACATCTGCGAACTCAAGATTGACGGCCTGTCCATTTCCCTTACCTATGAAGCGGGTACCCTGGTCGTTGGAGCAACCCGTGGCGATGGCAGTGTCGGTGAGAATATAACCGAAAACCTCAAGCGTGTGGCGGATATTCCCCTGACTTTACCTCAAGCAGTTGATATTACTGTCCGTGGCGAGTGCTATATGCCCAAAGCCTCTTTTGACCGCGTCAACCAACAACGTCAGGAGGCAGGTGAGGCAGAGTTTGCCAATCCACGAAACGCAGCAGCAGGAACCCTCCGCCAGCTGGATACGGGAGTTGTGGCCCAGCGTGGTCTTGCTACCTTCCTCTACCAAGAGGCTAGTCCGTCTGAAGCGACCAGCCAGTCACAAGTACTGGAAAAGCTGGATAGTCTAGGCTTTGTGACCAACCACGACTATCAGTTGGCCGACAGCATGGACGATGTTTGGGCTTTTATTGAAAAAATGGCAGAGCGTCGAGAAGATTTGCCCTATGAAATCGACGGTATCGTGATTAAGGTCAATGACCTAGCCATCCAAGAAGAATTAGGATTTACTGTTAAGGCCCCTCGTTGGGCGGTGGCCTACAAGTTTCCAGCTGAGGAGAAAGAAGCGCAAATCCTATCAGTTGACTGGACCGTTGGTCGAACAGGTGTCGTCACTCCCACAGCCAATCTCAGCCCTGTTCAGTTAGCTGGCACGACTGTTAGCCGTGCTACTCTGCACAATGTGGACTACATCGCAGAAAAAGACATTCGTATTGGTGATACGGTCATTGTTTACAAGGCTGGGGACATTATCCCCGCTGTTTTGAAAGTAGTAGATAAGTATCGGTCTGAGCAGGAAGTCATGCCTGTTCCAAGTCACTGTCCGTCTTGTCAGAGCGACTTGCAGCATTACGAAGATGAAGTGGCCCTTCGTTGTATCAATCCCATTTGCCCAAGCCAGTTGATGAGCAAGTTGGAGCATTTTGCTAGCCGTGATGCTATGAATATCGCAGGTCTGGGATCTTCTATTGTAGAAAAACTCTTTGGAGCCGGCTTGGTACACGATGTTGCTGATATTTATAAATTAACTGTTGATGACCTATTGACCTTGGAAGGCTTCAAAGAAAAATCAGCTGACAAGCTCTATCAGGCCATTCAGACATCAAAAGGAAATTCAGCAGAACGGCTCTTGTTCGGTTTGGGTATTCGCCATGTCGGCAGCAAGGCCAGCAAGATTTTGCTAGAAAACTTTGGTGATTTAGACTCCCTAGCTCAAGCCAGTCAGGAGGAAATTGCTTCTCTAGAAGGCTTGGGTCAGGTTATAGCCAAGTCCCTGATCAGCTTTTTTGCCAGCCAAGGAGCCCAGCAACTTTTAGCTGAACTTAAGGAAAATGCCGTAAACTTAGCCTATCTGGGACAGGTAGCGGATGAAAATGCTGCCCTGTCTGGACTTACGGTCGTGTTAACTGGTAAGTTGGAACGGATGAAGCGGGGCGAGGCCAAAGCCAAGCTAGAAGCCTTGGGTGCCAAGGTAGCAGGGTCCGTTTCCAAGAAGACCAACCTAGTCGTCGCAGGTGCTGACGCAGGAAGCAAGTTGGCCAAGGCCCAAGAGTTAGGAATTGAAATAAAAGATGAGGCTTGGTTAGAAAGCCTTTAGGGAATAGGATATGGAAGAACGCAAACGAGCAAGATTGATTTACAACCCTACCTCAGGTCAGGAAATCATGAAGAAGAATGTGGCAGACGTACTAGAAATTTTAGAAGGTTTCGGCTATGAAACCTCTGCTTTTCAGACAACCGCTGCAAAAGATTCAGCAAAAAATGAGGCGAAAAGAGCAGCGGAGGCGGGCTTTGACCTGGTCATCGCAGCAGGAGGAGATGGCACCATCAATGAAGTGGTCAATGGAATTGCTCCCCTTGAAAATAGACCAAAGATGGCTATTATTCCAACAGGAACGACCAATGACTATGCGCGTGCTCTCAAGGTCCCTCGTGGCAACCCGATTGAAGCAGCCAAGCTGATTGGGAAAAACCAGACGATTTTGATGGATATTGGCTTGGCAAAGAATGAAAAAAATGGATTTTATCAAGAACATTACTTCATTAACATCGCTGCCGCAGGAACTCTGACAGAATTGACCTACAGTGTGCCAAGTCAGCTCAAAACCATGTTTGGCTATTTGGCTTATGTGGTCAAGGGGGCGGAGCTTTTGCCACAAGTCCAATTTACACCTGTACGAGTGACGCACGATGGGGGAGTATTTGAAGGGTCCATTTCCATGATATTTGTCGCCTTAACTAATTCTATTGGTGGTTTTGAGCAAATTGTTCCAGATGCTAAATTGGATGATGGTAATTTCACCTTGATAATGGTCAAGACTGGAAACTTGTTTGAAATCCTTCAGTTAATTGGTCAAGTTTTAGATGGTGGGAAGCATATTGAGAGTGATTTGATTGAGTATATCAAGACAAGGTCTTTATCTATCGAAAACCTTAGTTCCGACAGCCGCCTTCTTCTCAATCTTGATGGAGAGTTTGGTGGAGATGCGCCAGTTGAATTGTACAATCTTCAAAATCATATTGAATTTTTTGCGGATACGGACCTGGTTTCTGATGAGGCTATCACTTTGGATACGGAGCAGGTCGATCGAGAAAATATGGCCAAACGTTTCATTGAAGAAAGTAGTCATATACATTCTGCTATATAAATAGGAAGAAAAGACAACAGGTCTTTTCTTTTTCTATTTCAATAGCGAATTAAACGCTTCCAAAGGCGGTATTTTCTTGACAAATAGATGTTTTAGGAGTATCCTTACATGGTATTAAATTTTAAAAGGAGAATTCGTTATGAATTTAGGCGCATTGGCTTTAGGTTTGGCCTGTCTTGGTGTAAGTATTGGTGAAGGACTGTTGGTAGCTTCTTACCTTAGTTCGACTGCACGTCAACCAGAAATGCAAAGCAAGTTAATGGCTGGTGTATTCTTGGGTGTTGCCTTTATCGAGGGAACGTTCTTCGTAACCTTGGCTATGATGTTTGTCTTGAAATAGTAGAAAATAGAGAAATAGAAAAGGGGGGAACCTCCATTGGAAGAACATTTAAGTCCAACCCTTACCCTTGGTCCCGTAACCTTTGACCTGACCATGGTATTGGTTTCTATCATAACCATTTCCGTTATTTTCTTACTTGTTTTTTGGGCTAGTCGCCGAATGGAACTGAAGCCAAAAGGAAAACAGAATGTTTTGGAGTACGTGTACGAATTGACCATCAATTTCACTAAGGGAAATCTTGGAGATGAAGATGCTAAAAGGTACGCCTTGTTCTTCTTCACGGTCTTCACCTTTCTTTTGGTAGCAAATAACTTGGGTTTGATGACCAAGTTGGAAACAGCAGAAGGTCATAATTTGTGGACATCTCCGACAGCCAACATGGCCTACGATTTTGGACTAGCAGCCATTGCAACTGTTTTTTGTCATGTCGAGGGTATGCGCCGTAGAGGGGTTAAGCAATATCTGAAAGATTTTGTGACCCCTTTGGCAATGACTCCGATGAACATTTTAGAAGAAATTACCAACCTTGCTTCACTTGCCTTGCGCTTGTACGGTAATATTTACGCAGGTGAGGTTTTGGTTTCACTTCTTTTACAGCTATCACAACAAAGTGCAGTAGCTTATCCAGTTGCATTTGCACTAAACATTGTCTGGACAGGCTTCTCTGTCTTCATTTCATGTTTGCAAGGCTATGTATTTGTCATGCTGGTATCCATGTACTTGAACAAAAAAATCCACGGTCATGGTGAGTAAGAAAGGGAAAGAAAAATATGGCAACAATTTTAGCAATGCAATCTAGCACTGTTCTTGGAAACTTTATTCTCGTAACGGCTTCTTTTGCGATATTGATTATCCTTATTCGTGTATTCGCTTGGGACCGAATTACAGGTATTTTTGAAGAACGTGCCAATAAGATTGCCAATGATATTGATGCGGCAGAAGAAAAATTAACTGCAGCTTCAAACCTGGTTCAACAACGGGAACAGGAATTGGTTCAAGGTCGTGTTGAAGGACAAAAAATCATTCAAGACGCTATTGAGCGAGCGAAACTAGAGAAAAAACGTCTTCTTGAACAGGCAGAAGTTGAAATCCAAGGCTTGAAACAAAAAGCGCAGATGGAAATCGAAGCTGAAAAACGTGAAGCTCAGGAAAACCTGCGTATTCAAGTGGCTGAGTTGGCAGTTGATTTGGCAGGTAAAATCATTTTAGAAGACCTAGACCAGGCAGCCCACAGCAATTTGATTGATCGTTATTTGGATAAGCTGGGAGAAAAGTAGATGAACGCTAGAGAAAATGCCCTTGTGCAAAAATACGCTCTATCATTTGTTGAAAAAGTCAGTGATCATGCAGAAATTTGGGAAATGTATGACCAGCTTTCTGAATTGATTACGATTATCCATGATAGCAAACTTAATCGTCTTTTGTTGTCTGCTACGGTATCAAGAGAGGAAAAAGCTGCATTCGTACGAACCGTTCGCCAATCAAGTTTCTGGCAAATCAATGATTTGATTGAGGATATTATTCGTGATGGGCATGCAGACTTGCTACTGGAAACACTAGAGCGTGTCCGTTTACAGATTAGTAAATTTAAAAATGAATTTGAAGCCCATGTGGTTTCTGTTTATCCTTTGACTGAGGTGCAAAAAGACCGACTACGTCAGTTAGTGGAAGAACGATTCTCCTTACGTGTACGTACTATCATCGAAGAATTAGACCAAAGTCTACTCGGTGGTTTCATTGTGAGTGTTAACCACAAGGTAATCGATGCAAGTGTTCGAACACAATTGAAGGATATTAGAAAAAAACTTTAGAAAATAGAAAGTGGTGTTCTTTTGATAAATGCACAAGAAATTAGCGCTTTACTAAAACAACAAATTGAAGGCTTTCAGCCTGACTTTGACTATACAGAAACTGGTGTCGTAACCTACATTGGTGACGGTATCGCCCGTGCGCAAGGTCTTGACAATGCCATGAGTGGAGAGCTTTTGGTATTTGAAAATGGCACCATTGGTATGGCCCAAAACTTAGAAACCAACGATGTTGGTATCATCATTCTGGGTGAATTTACAGATATCCGTGAGGGTTCTGTTGTTCGTCGGACTGGTAAAATCATGGAAGTGCCAGTTGGCTCAGCCTTGATTGGTCGTGTCATCAATCCACTTGGGCAACCAGTGGATGGTCTTGGTGACATTCGTACGACTAAAACCCGTCCGATCGAGTACCCAGCGCCAGGTGTTATGCAACGAAAATCAGTAAATGAGCCGTTGCAAACTGGTCTTAAGGCTATTGATGCTTTGGTTCCAATTGGTCGAGGTCAGCGTGAATTGATTATCGGGGACCGTCAGACAGGTAAGACATCTGTCGCTATCGATGCCATTCTTAACCAAAAAGGCAAAGATATGATTTGTATCTATGTTGCCATTGGTCAGAAAGAATCAACGGTTCGTACCCAGGTGGAAACCCTTCGTCAGTTTGGTGCCTTGGATTACACTATCGTTGTAACTGCATCTGCATCACAGCCGTCACCATTGCTATTCTTGGCTCCGTATGCGGGTGTTGCCATGGCAGAAGAGTTCATGTATGAAGGCAAGCACGTCTTGATTGTTTATGATGATTTGTCAAAACAGGCGGTAGCTTACCGTGAATTGTCCCTCTTGCTTCGTCGTCCTCCAGGTCGTGAAGCCTATCCAGGGGATGTTTTCTACTTGCATAGCCGTTTGCTGGAGCGTTCAGCCAAGGTTTCTGATGAATTAGGTGGCGGTTCTATTACAGCTCTGCCATTTATCGAAACACAGGCAGGTGATATTTCAGCCTACATCGCGACCAACGTTATTTCGATTACAGACGGACAAATCTTCTTGAAGGATGACTTGTTTAACTCAGGTATCCGTCCAGCCATTGATGCAGGTTCTTCTGTATCTCGTGTTGGTGGTTCAGCTCAAATTAAAGCTATGAAGAAGGTGGCTGGCACCCTTCGTATCGACTTGGCATCTTATCGTGAATTAGAGGCCTTTACACAATTCGGTTCGGATTTGGATGCGGCAACCCAGGCCAAACTCAACCGCGGTCGTCGAACTGTGGAAGTCTTGAAACAGCCATTGCATAAGCCACTTCCAGTTGAAAAACAAGTTTTGATTTTATATGCATTGACAAATGGCTATCTTGATTCAGTGCCGATTGATGATATTTTGGCATTTGAAGAAGAGTTGTATGCTTATTTTGATTTGCATTTTGACAATCTTTTGGATGTCATTCGTACAACCAAAGACCTACCTGATACAGATGAGTTGAATGCTGCAATTCAAGCCTTCAAAGACCAATCTGTCTTTAAGTAAAGGAGTGAATGATGGCAGGTTCTCTCAATGAAATCAAGTCAAAAATTGCATCAACTAAGAAAACCAGTCAAATCACCGGTGCCATGCAGATGGTTTCGGCTTCTAAATTAGCCAAATCAGAGCAATTAGCACAATCGTTTCAAATCTATGCTAGCAAGGTTCGTCAGATTACAACGGACCTCTTGCGTGGAGAATTGATGGCTTCTGACACTAGCAATCCAATGCTCATCCGTCGTCCAGTTCAAAAATCGGGTTATATTGTCATTACATCGGATAGTGGATTAAAGGGTTCTTATAATTCCAGCATTTTGAAAGCTGTCATGGGCATGATTGAACAAGACCATGACTCGAAAGATGAGTTCGAGATTATTGCCATTGGTAGTATGGGAGCTGATTTCTTCCGTGCGCGTGGTATCAATCCTGTCTTTGAATTGCGCGGATTAGCAGATAATCCAAGCTTTGAAGAGGTTCAAAAAATCATTTCCAAGTCTGTTGAAATGTATAAGAATGAACTCTTTGATGAGTTGTATGTCTGTTATAATCATCATGTCAATAGCTTGACCAGTCAGGTTCGTGTGCAACAGATGCTTCCTGTAGAAGATTTGGACCATAATGAAGCGGATGGTTACACTGCCACTTTTGAATTGGAGCCAAACCGTGAAGTGATTCTGGAGCAACTCTTGACGCAGTATGCTGAGTCAACTATTTACGGAGCGATTTTGGATGCCAAAACTGCTGAAAATGCAGCTGGGATGACAGCTATGCAGACAGCAACAGATAATGCTAAGAATGTCATCAATGATTTGACAATTCAATACAATAGGGCCCGTCAGGCTGCTATCACTCAGGAAATCACTGAGATTGTAGCAGGTGCCTCTGCCCTTGAGTAATAGAAATAGAGGAAATAGAATGAGTTCAGGCAAAATTACTCAGGTTGTCGGACCAGTTGTAGACGTTGCGTTTGCAGCAGAAGATAAACTTCCTGAGATTAACAACGCACTCGTTGTATATAAAAATGATGATTCCAAGCAAAAAGTTGTGCTTGAAGTTGCTTTGGAGCTTGGTGACGGCGTCGTACGGACCATTGCTATGGAATCAACTGATGGATTGACTCGTGGCATGGAAGTCCTTGACACAGGTCGTCCTATCTCTGTTCCAGTTGGTAAGGAAACCTTAGGTCGTGTCTTCAATGTTTTGGGAGAGACCATTGACCTTGATGAGCCATTCCCTGCTGATTTTGAACGCGAGCCAATTCATAAGAAAGCACCCGCTTTTGACGAATTGTCTACTTCAAGCGAAATTTTGGAAACAGGGATCAAGGTTATCGACCTCCTAGCTCCTTATCTAAAAGGTGGTAAGGTTGGTCTCTTCGGTGGTGCCGGTGTTGGTAAAACCGTTCTTATCCAAGAACTGATTCACAATATTGCCCAAGAACACGGTGGTATCTCTGTATTTACTGGAGTTGGCGAGCGTACCCGTGAAGGAAACGACTTGTATTGGGAAATGAAAGAATCGGGCGTTATTGAAAAAACAGCCATGGTATTTGGTCAGATGAATGAGCCACCAGGTGCTCGTATGCGGGTTGCTCTGACAGGTTTGACCATTGCGGAATACTTCCGTGATGTGGAAGGACAGGATGTTCTTCTGTTCATCGATAACATCTTCCGTTTCACTCAGGCTGGTTCAGAAGTATCTGCCCTCTTGGGGCGTATGCCGTCAGCCGTTGGTTACCAACCAACACTTGCGACGGAGATGGGTCAATTACAGGAGCGGATTACCTCAACCAAGAAGGGTTCGGTTACATCCATTCAGGCTATTTACGTGCCTGCGGATGACTATACTGACCCTGCCCCAGCGACAGCTTTCGCTCACTTGGATTCTACGACCAACTTGGAGCGTAAGTTGACCCAGCTTGGTATCTACCCTGCGGTGGATCCATTGGCGTCCTCATCTCGTGCCCTTTCTCCACAAATCGTTGGTGAAGAGCACTATGCAGTAGCCATGGAAGTAAAACGTGTTCTTCAACGTTACCAAGAATTGCAAGATATTATTGCCATCCTGGGTATGGATGAATTGTCTGATGAAGAGAAGACCTTGGTTGGTCGTGCCCGTCGGATCCAATTCTTCCTGTCTCAAAACTTCAACGTTGCAGAGCAATTTACAGGTATGCCAGGTTCCTATGTGCCAGTAGCTGAAACGGTAAAAGGCTTTAAGGAAATCTTGGATGGTAAACATGATCATCTGCCAGAAGATGCCTTCCGAAATGTTGGTTCGATTGAGGATGTAGTCGCAAAAGCTGCAAAAATGAGATTCTAAGAGGTGGCTTATGGAACAAATGACTGTTCAAATTGTGACACCAGATGGAATGAAGTATGACCATCATGCCGCTTTTGTCTTGGTTAAGACAGTTGAAGGAGAGATGGGGATTTATCCCGGACATGAGGAATTGATTGCCGTTTTGGAAATTGATGAAATGAAGGTCCGCCGTGTTGATGATGAAAACCATGTGGACTGGATAGCTGTTAACGGTGGCATCATTGAAATCAATAAGAATATGATTACGGTGATTTCGGACTCGGCAGAGCGTGAACGTGATATCGATATTAGCCGTGCAGAACGGGCTAAATTGCGAGCAGAAAGAGAGCTTGAAGAGGCTCACAACGCCCACAATGCCGATTTGGAAAAACGTGCCACAGTTGCTCTCCAACGTGCCATTAACCGTATTCGAGTTGGTAAACATTAACACAATAAAGGAGATGGGATTGGACTTGGTTCAATCTCATTTTTTCATTTCATGGTATAATGGAAATATGATGATTTCAATCTTACAGTTTTTTAGTCACATACTGTTTATCTATCTGGCCCATCATCTATTGGTGACAACAGTTGACTGGTCACGGTGGCTAAAAGTAACAGGTGATAATCAGCGGAAAATCAACCTACTAATTTTATTTCTAGCAATCGCTCTAGGCTACCTAGTTTCCAACTTCTTTTTAGAATTATTGGTGGTCGGGCGTTCATTTGCTAATAGATAATAATAGAAAAGAGTAGTATATGGATACAATTATTGTAAAAGGTAGTAAAACTGGCTTGAAGGGTCAGGTGGAAATTGAAGGGGCTAAGAATGCTGTTCTGCCCTTGCTGGCAGCGACTGTCCTAGCAAGTCAAGGACAAACCAAATTAACTCAGGTACCAATTCTTTCTGATGTTTATACCATGAACAATGTGGTTCGTGGTTTGGGGGTTCGAGTTAAATTTGATGAAGAAACCAAGACCATTGACATTGATGCGACTGGTCGACTGGGTAACGAAACTCCATATAAATATGTTAGTCAGATGCGGGCTTCTATTGTTATTCTTGGTCCAATCTTGGCTCGGAATGGCTATGCCAAGGTTTCTATGCCAGGTGGTTGTACCATCGGTAGCCGTCCTATTGATTTGCATTTGAAAGGGCTCCAAGCCCTCGGTGCTAAGATTAAGCAACGTGCTGGCTACATTGAGGCAAGTGCTGAGAAGTTGCAGGGCGCCCATATCTATCTGGACTTCCCAAGTGTAGGGGCAACTCAAAACTTAATGATGGCTGCAACCCTTGCCCAAGGTACGACTGTTTTGGAAAATGCTGCGCGGGAACCAGAAATCGTTGACCTGGCTATTTTCCTTAACAAAATGGGGGCAAATGTCAAGGGAGCAGGAACAGAAACCATTACCATTACTGGTGTGGACCAACTATATGGAGCAGAACACCAAGTTGTCCAAGACCGCATCGAAGCAGGGACCTTTATGGTGGCTGCGGCCATGACTGGTGGTGATGTCTTAGTCAAGGATGCCGTTTGGGAACACAACCGTCCACTTATCTCTAAGATGTTGGAAATGGGAGTTGAAGTGACGGAAGAAGCTGAAGGCATCCGAGTTCGTTCGCAAGTGGACAAGCTCAAACCTGTAACAGTAAAAACCTTACCACACCCAGGCTTCCCAACGGATATGCAGGCTCAATTTACAGCTCTTATGGCTGTTGCAAAGGGCGAGTCAACTATGATTGAAACGGTATTCGAAAATCGTTTCCAGCATTTAGAAGAAATGCGTCGAATGGACTTGCATTCGGAAATTTTACGAGATACCGCTATCATTACAGGTGGGCAAGCTTTACAGGGTGCTCAAGTTATGTCAACGGACTTGCGAGCTAGTGCAGCCTTGATTTTGGCTGGTTTGGTCGCTGAAGGTGAAACCACTGTTGGTAAGTTGACGCATTTGGACCGAGGCTATTATCAATTCCATGAGAAGTTAGCTGGCTTAGGGGCAGATATTAAACGTGTAAGTGGAGAAGTTGAAAATGGATAAGGAAAATCTTAACTATGTTGGAAAAAATCTGCTTCTTGTGGCCATCGTGGCACTTTTAGCACTAATTGTTTTTGCATTAGGACTAATGGTTGGCTATGGTGTCATTGGTGATGGGGATAATCTATTGGCTATCCTCTCTCCAGCCAAGTGGCAGGATTTAATCAATAAATTTACAGGAAAGTAGGGAAACCTGCTTTTTTGATGGGAGAAATATGTCAAAGAAAAATGTAAAAAAACAGGCCATGAGCCTGCTTAGTTTGTTAGCTACTATTGTTGTAGTAGGCGGAGGCTATTTTTTAAATAATTCGAGTAGCAATAATACAGCCAGTTATTCCTACTATGTGAATCAATCGCAGGCAAGTGAGGCTACACCTAGTCAGGAATTGGCTAGCTCTGTATTAACGGAGAGTGTCAAAAAACAACTTGGGAACTCGATTGACTGGAATGGGGCAGGTGCTTTTCTTATCAATGGAAATAAGACGGATTTGGATGCTTCTGTAGCCAGCACACCTTATGGTGACAACAAGACAAAGACTGTACAGGGAGAGACGGTACCAACAGTCGCTAATGCTCTTCTAGCAAAGTCGACAAGGCAGTACAAGGACCGTGAGGCAACTGGTAATGGTCGGACATCTTGGACACCTGCTGGCTGGCACCAAATTCATGATTTGCCAGGTGAATATGACCATGCCGTGGACCGTGGACACCTCCTAGGTTATGCTTTAATTGGCGGACTTTCTGGTTTTGATGCGTCAACTAGCAATCCTAAGAACATCGCAGTTCAGACAGCCTGGTCCAACCAAGCCAACGACCCTACCTCGACAGGGCAGAATTACTTTGAAACCTTGGTACGAAAAGCACTAGACAAGAACAAGCGGGTACGCTACCGTGTCACCTTGGTCTATGCAGAAAATGATGACCTAATTCCAGTCGGAAGCCATCTGGAAGCCAAATCATCCGATGGAAGCTTAGAGTTTAATGTATTTGTTCCCAATGTACAGAGTGGCTTGAGTATTAATTATCATAGTGGAGAGATTCACGCTAACTAGTGTATAAGTTCTCAGATGATTTAATATTTCAAAAATGCAATATATCAGACGATTTTTACTTAAAATCGTCTTTTTTTAATAAAAATTAAATTTTTTTACAAAAACAATTGACAAATCATCAGATGAATATTAAAATATACTTAAAGAAAACGCTTACGATTTTATCGTAGAAAAATTTAGGAGGACTTTCCAATGGAAAAACATGTTGAGCAACGTGTCGAAGACGTTACTTATAACAAAGCCAAGTTATGGCAAATTATATTGTTTGCGATGAATAATTCGTCGACCAATATCTACTTAGTTGCCTTCACTTTTGTGACTTATTTATCGACAGGGGTACTTGGTTTAGCAGCGCTATTTGTTAGTCAGCTCATGGGATATATTCGTATCTTCGATGGATTTATTGATCCATCAATTGGTGTTCTCATTGACAAGACTGATACTAAGTTTGGTAAGTATCGTCCAATCTTAGTCTTGGGGAATATCATCACTGCGGCTTCACTCTTTATGATGTTAGGATTGAGTGGTGTTAGTGAAAGTTTGCGTCTACCTTTATTCCTAGTTGTTTTAATTATCCATAAAATTGGCTATTCATTACAACAAACTATTACAAAGGCTGGTCAGGTTGCCCTTACTAATGATCCAAAGCAACGTCCGATTTTTAACATTGTTGATGGTATTGCGACAACTATCTTAATGACTGGTAGCCAAGTGGTCGTGTCAGGAACCTTGGTTCCGAAACATGGTGGGTTTACCCCAGGATTCTTCCAAGAGTTATTCCTTGGTGTAGTCATTATTTCAGCTGTTCTAGGTATTCTTGCTATTATCGGTATTTGGGAGAAAGACAATAAGAAATACTTTGGTCTTGGTGAGAAGACGCAAGAAACGAAGTTGAAAGACTACTGGAAAGTTATCAAAGGAAACAAACCTTTGCAGGTTCTTTCAATCTCTGCAGCTTTTGTAAAATTTGTTGCACAGCTTTTCGGCGACTCTGTTATTGGGGTTATGCTGTATGGTATCATCTTTGGTGATTATGCCCTTTCAGGAAAGATGTCTATGCTTTTGATTTTACCTGGTATTCTAGTAACAGTTGGAGCAGCTCAGTTAGCTCGCCGTAAAGGTTTACGTTTTGCATATGTAACCGCACTGCAATTAGGTATTACAGGTCTCATCATTCTAGCAGTTATGCTTCTTTCTGCTAAACCAGGGATGTTAGACTTGTCAAATTGGAATCTCTACACAATCGGTTTCTTTGTTGTTTATATCATTGCTCGCTACGCATCTAGTGCTCCATCTGGTTTGGTATTGACCATGGGTGCGGATATTACAGACTATGAAACATCAGTATCTGGTCGTTACTTGTCAGGTATGATTGGGACTATCTTCTCATTGACAGACTCAATTGCTTCTTCATTTGCCCCAATGGTTGTTGGTTTTGTATTAGCAGCTATTGGCTTTGGCAAAGAATACCCAACTGTTGAAACGGCCTTCTCTACAGATTTGAGAATGGCATTGATTGTCCTATTGACAGTGATTCCAGCAGTGGTTTTGAGCCTATCCTTGTTCTTGATGAAATTCTACAAACTAGACCGTGAAGAAATGGCTCGTATTCAAGAGAAAATCCATGTTATGAAAGCGGCAAAAGATGAAGAACGTGTGCGTGCGATTGCGAAAAATGTTCCATTATCTGATATGGATTATGTTGATGTAACTCAATATAAGGTTGATCAATACGACGATAAATAATACATTAACGACCTAGTTGGAGGCTTCCAGCTGGGTCTTTCATCTAGGAGGCGGTATGAAGAAAATTTTAGCATTTGGAGAAGTTTTATTGCGGCTATCTCCTCCCCATTATCAGACCTTAACACAGGCCACGAGTTTAGATTGTCAGTTTGGTGGTTCGGAGTTGAATGTTTTAGCCAGCTTAGCTCAGCTTGGTCACTCAGTCGAGTTGGTGACGGCACTGCCTAAGAATGAAGTAGGAAAAATGGCAGAACACTTTCTCTTTGCACGGCAGATTGGACAGAAATATGTGATTCGAAAAGAGGGAAGGCTGGGGCTTTATTATTATCAAAAGGGTTTCTCTCTGAGACCTAGCCAGGTGACCTACGACCGTGATTATTCTGCTTTCAGCTTATCCAAGGAAGAAGATTATGATTTGGAAGGCATGTTTGACGGTGTCGATTGGTTTCATGTCAGTGGTATAACGGTCGCTTTGAATCCAGATATTTATCGCCTAGCTTTTCGCTTAATGGAGATAGCAAAGGCGCAGGGTGTCAAGGTTTCCTTTGACTTGAATTATCGCGAAAGTTTGTGGTCTTCTTTTGAAGAAGCGAGGGAAAAACTATCTCCCTTTGTGCAATTGGCGGATATCTGCTTTGGCCTAGAGCCTATTCAACTTTTAAATGAATCTGGAAAAGATCTGAAGGATGAATTGGGGCTAGAACGTCCTTATGAAGATAAGGATACCTTGCTGAAGGTTGTTAAAGGTTTAGCAGAGAACTATTCTTTGCAGGGTCTTGCTTTTACCCAGAGGGAAATGACCTACAATAATGAATATTTGTTGAAGGCATACTTGTATCAAGATGGTATTCTATATGAAACGGAAAAAGAATCCATTCAAGTTTTGGACCGAGTTGGGACAGGGGATGCCTTTACAGCAGGAATTATTTTGGGCTATTTGCAGGAAAAAACGCCACAAGAAATAGTCGACTTGGGGATGGCTAGTTTTCAATTCAAACATACCATTGAAGGGGACATTAATGTCATCAGTCAATCAGATATTGATTTGCTATTGAAAAAAGGGTCACGTGAAATAAAACGATAGAAAGAAGGAAAAAGTATGTTGTATCCAATCCAAACAAAAACACGCTCAGTCTATTCTTTAAATGGAATATGGAAATTTAAGCAAGGACAAAATGATGCTCATACTCTGTTAGATACAGATGATGTAATGGTTGTACCAAGTTCATTTAATGATCTTGTTGTTGATAAGGACAAACGTCGTTTTGTCGGAGATAATTGGTATGAACTGATGGTAGCTCTTCCAGTAGTAGCTGATGATGAAGAGTTGGTTGTGCGCTTTGGTTCGGTGACACATCAGGCAAAAGTTTATGCAGATGGTCAGTTAATCGGGGAGCACAAGGGTGGTTTTACCCCTTTTGAATGCTTGGTTCCATCAGACTTATACGATGCTGATCAATTCCGTTTGACAGTCTGTGCCAATAATGAGTTGAATTACACCACTCTCCCTGTAGGGAATTATAGCGAAGAAGTGGATGAGAATGGTCAAATTGTGAAGACCGTCAAGGAAAATTTTGACTTTTTCAACTATGCTGGTATTCAGCGGACGGTTCATCTCTATAAACGTCCCAAAAATAGAATTGAGGATATTGTTATTCGGACGGAGCTAAATCAAGATTTGACTCAGGCAGTGGTAAAGGTTGATGTGAAGGCAGTTGGGCAGTACGATTCCATCCGTATGTCTATTTTAGATCAAGAGGGACAGGAAGTAGGCCTTCTTGAAAATGGACAAATGGTCATTGAACATCCACGCCTTTGGGAGGTCTTGGATGCCTATCTCTATACTGCTAAAGTTGAATTAGTTGACGGAGAAAACTTGCTCGATACCTACTCAGAACAATTTGGTATTCGTAGTGTTGCGGTTGAAAATGGGCAATTTTTCATCAACGGAAAACCTTTCTATTTCAAGGGATTTGGTAAACATGAAGATACCTTCATCAATGGTCGTGGTTTCAATGAAGCAGCCAATCTGATGGATTTGAATTTACTGAAAGATATTGGTGCTAATTCCTTTAGGACCTCCCATTATCCCTATTCTGAGGAAATGATGCGGCTAGCAGATCGTTTGGGAATTGTCGTCCTTGACGAAGTGCCAGCGGTTGGTCTATTCCAACTTTTCAATGCAGCCTTGAATTTGACAGGTGATTCTGAAGAAGTAAAAAATACTTGGGAAGTTATGCAAACCAAGGAGGCTCATGAGCTGGTGATTGATGAATTGATAGCACGTGATAAGAATCATCCTTCCGTAGTGATGTGGGTCGTCGCCAATGAGCCGGCAGGGCATGAAAAAGGTGCGCGTGCTTACTTTGAACCCTTGATTCAGCGCATGAGGGACAGAGATCCTTCTAAGCGTCCTGTGACCTTGGTCAATATTATGACGGCAACACCTGATAAGGATGAGGTTATGGATTTGGTCGATGTTATCTGTCTCAATCGTTATTATGGCTGGTATGTTGCTCATGGTGACTTGAAGACGGCGGAGAAGGGACTTGGTAAGGAATTAGAGACCTGGCAAAAACTTTACCCTGACAAGCCGATTTTGATTACAGAATATGGTGCAGACACCTTGCCGGGCCTACATTCGATGTGGGATATTCCTTATACGGAAGAATTTCAGGTGGATTACTACGATATGAACCATCGAGTCTTTGACACTATTCCGAATTTAGTGGGTGAACAAGTCTGGAATTTTGCTGATTTTGAAACTACAGTTGGTATCATTCGCATTCAAGGAAATCACAAAGGATTGTTCTCGAGAAATCGACAACCCAAGCAAATTGTAAGAGAAATTAAGAAACGTTGGACTGCCATTCCAAACTACCATTATAAGAAGAAATAGGCTATAATAGTAGCAAATAGAAAGTTGTAATGGAGGACCAAGCACATGGCGAAACCCTTGGTAGAAAAAGCATCAGAACGCTTATTGGAATTGATTTTGGAAAGAGGATATAAAGTTGGAGACAAGCTTCCAAATGAGTATGAATTGGCCCAAGATTTAGAAGTTGGACGTTCGACTGTTCGTGAAGCTGTTCGGAGTTTGGCTACTCGAAATATTCTGGAGGTACGCCAAGGGTCAGGAACTTACATCAGTTCCAAAAAAGGAGTATCTGAGGATCCTTTAGGTTTTTCTTTGGTCAGAGACCGTGTGAAGTTGACGACAGATTTGTTTGAAGTGCGGTATTTGCTTGAACCGAGAATTGCGGAGCGTGTTGCACAGTTTGCTTCGGATGAAGATATTGCTCGACTAGAAGAAATTGTCCTTGCTATTGAAGAGGCGGTAGCTGCTGGAGATTCAAAGCATCTGGAATTGGATGTACAATTCCACTGTATGTTAGCTGAGATGAGTGGGAATCTGGCTATGACAAGTCTCATGCCTGTCATTAATCAATCTATTCATCTGATCAATGAAAATTATTCAAATCGTCAGATGAAATCGGATAGTTTACAGGCCCACAGGAATATCTTAATGGCTATCAAGCAACGCCATCCTGTTGCGGCCTATGATAGCATGCTAGCACATATTATAGCAGTAAGACAGGTTGTATTAAGCGAATGGTTCGATAAAGATATGACCATGCATGGTCTCAATGATCATAAATAGAAATAAAAAATATACTGCCCAGAATAATTTTCTGGGTATTTTTTGCATTTTCCTTGACAAATCATCTGATGAATTATATACTATATCTATAAATGACAACGCTTTCTAATTGGAGGTCAAGATGTTAAAGCAATTAAAAGAAAATTACTTTTTCGCAGTGATTCGCGGAAAAGATGAAGAAGATGCGAAAGAAATCGCTCGCCATGCGATTTTGGGAGGTATTCGAAATATTGAAATTACATTTTCGACTCCAAATGCAGCGACAGTTATCAAAGAATTACAGGAAGAGTTCTCAGATGATTCTTCCGTAGTTATCGGAGCGGGAACAGTAATGAATGTATCTCTCGCACAAACGGCTATGGACGCAGGCGCTAGTTTTCTGGTTAGTCCTCATTTTGATAGAGAAATTCAAGACTTGGCGAAAAAGGTTGGAGTGCTCTATTTCCCAGGCTGTGCAACTGCAACAGAGATTGTCACAGCCAGTCAGGCGGGATGTCCTATTATCAAGCTTTTTCCTGGTGGCGTGTTGGGGCCTGGATTTATCAAGGATATTCACGGACCTGTGCCCCAAGTGGATTTGATGCCTTCAGGTGGCGTATCGGTTGAAAATGTTGCAGATTGGAAAAAAGCCGGTGCTTGTGCTGTTGGAGTCGGTTCGGCTTTGGCAAGTCGAGTACAGGCTGAAGGCTATGAAAGTGTAACGACGATTGCTCGCAGTTTTGTTGCAGCTTTGGAGGGATGAAATGAGTTTTAATGACAAAAACTTTATGCTAAAAAACGAGCCTGCTAAGGAGCTTTACGGGAAAATAGCAGAGCTTCCTATCTATGATTTCCATTGTCATCTGGATCCGAAGGAAATTTTTGAAGATAAGGTTTATGAAGATATTGTTGATCTGTGGCTGGGAGGTGACCATTATAAGTGGCGCTTGATGCGGGCAAATGGTATCCCAGAAGAAGAAATTACAGGTTCAGCAAGTAAACTAGATAAGTTTAAGGCCTGGGCAAGAACCTTGGAACGGGCTTTCGGAAATCCTCTATATCATTGGAGTCATTTGGAATTGCGACAGGTTTTCGGTGTTGAAGAATTGTTGACCGCAGAAAATGCGGAACGACTATACCATCAGCTCAATGCTTATTTGCAAGAACATCAAGTTAGTCCACGTAAGCTGATTGCGGATTCTAGGGTGACCTTTATTGGGACTACTGACCATCCATTAGATACACTAGAATGGCATAAGCGCTTGGCTGAGGACTCGACCATAGATACTGTAGTGGCACCGACTTTCCGCCCAGATGAAGCCTTTATCGAGCATCGAAATTTCACTCCATTTATGAAACGCTTGGAGGAAGTAACAGGGGTAGCAGTAAGAGACTTTGCAAGTTTTGTAGAGGCACTAGGTCAGCGTGTTTCCTATTTTGCTCAACACGGTTGCCGAGCAAGTGACATTAGTTTTACGGCTATTTCATATGAAGAAGCAAGCCTTGAAGAGTTGGATGAAATTTTACTAGCACGACTTGCAGGCAAAGAAGCTGGTCAATCCAGTATCAATAAATGGCAGACTGCTATCTTTAGAGAATTGTGCCGATTGTACAAGAAACATGGCTTTGTGACACAAGTTCACTTTGGTGCCTTACGGAACAACCATACCGGACTGTTTGAAAAACTTGGAGCAGATGTAGGTGTGGATTCGATTGGAGACCAGACATGTCTGACTGTGAATTTGAATCGTTTGTTAGATAACTTGGTCAAGGAAAATGCCCTTCCAAAAATGATTTGGTACAATCTCAATCCAAGTTACAACATTGCTCTGGCCAATACTTTGGCGAATTTCCAGTCCAATGAGGAAGGGCGCCGTAGTCAGCTACAATTTGGTGCTGGTTGGTGGTTCAATGATACCAAGTTGGGCATGATTGACCAGATGAATGCTTATGCAGAACAGGGCATGCTTGCCAATTTCGTTGGTATGTTGACAGATTCGCGTAGCTTTTTATCTTATCAACGGCATGATTATTTCAGACGCATTTTAGCGACCTATGTTGGTCAATGGATAGTTGATGAGGAAGTGCCAGAAGATTACAATCGTTTAGGCCAGTTTGTAGAAGCCATATCCTATTACAATGCCAAAGAATTTTTTGAACAATAAAGGAGAGTAAATCATGAAAATGTCATTTCGATGGTACGGGAAAAAAGATCCTGTGACACTGGAAGAGATTAAAGCAATCCCTGGTATGCAGGGAATCGTAACAGCAGTCTACGATGTACCTGTTGGTCAAGCTTGGCCCCTTGAAAACATTCTAGAGCTGAAAAAAATGGTCGAAGAGGCAGGACTTGAAATTACTGTTATCGAATCCATTCCTGTTCATGAAGACATCAAACAAGGGAAGTCAAATCGTGATGAGTTAATTGAAAACTATAAAACTTCCATCCGTAATGTCGGGGCTGCAGGTATTCCAGTTGTATGCTATAATTTCATGCCTGTGTTTGACTGGACCCGTTCAGACTTGCACCACCCACTTCCAGATGGTTCAACTTCTTTAGCTTTCCTTAAATCTGATTTGGCAGGTGTTGATCCTGTGGCGGATGATTTGAACTTACCGGGTTGGGATTCGTCCTACTCCAAGGAAGAAATGAAGGCGATTATTGAAAATTATCGTCAGAATATCTCTGAAGAAGATTTATGGGCGAATTTGGAGTATTTTATCAAAGCGATTCTACCAACGGCTGAGGAATCTGGAGTCAAAATGGCTATTCACCCTGATGATCCTCCGTATGGAATTTTCGGATTGCCACGTATTATTACTGGTCAAGAAGCCGTTGAACGATTTTTGAATCTCTATGATTCAGAACACAATGGAATTACCATGTGTGTAGGATCCTATGCTTCTGATCCGAAAAATGATGTCCTTGCCATGACGGAATATGCTCTCAAACGCAATCGTATCAATTTTATGCATACGCGCAATGTGACGGCAGGTGCTTGGGGATTCCAAGAAACTGCACATTTGTCACAAGCTGGTGACATTGATATGAATGCTGTTGTTAAATTATTGGTGGACTATGACTGGGCTGGAGCCTTACGTCCAGACCACGGCCGCCGTATCTGGGGAGATCAAACCAAGACACCTGGTTATGGTCTGTATGACCGAGCCCTTGGGGCAACCTACTTTAACGGTCTCTATGAAGCCAATATGCGAGCAGCAGGCAAGACACCAGATTTTGGAATTACAGTCAAAACAGTTGGAAATAAGGAGAGCTAATATGTCACGTGTTATTGAATTTAAGGATAAGGTTGTTGTTATTACAGGAGCAGGTGGCATTCTCTGTGGCTATTTGGCAAAAGAATTTGCCAAGGCAGGTGCAAAGGTTGCGCTTTTAGACTTGAATGAGGCTGCGGCTCAGGTATTCGTTGATGAGATTGAAGCAGTAGGTGGTGTTGCAAAAGCTTACAAATCTAACGTTCTTTCTAAGGAAAATTTGGAAGAAGTTCGCCAGCAAGTCCTAGCAGATTTTGGCTCTGTAGATATTTTAATCAATGGTGCTGGAGGCAATAATCCAAAAGCGACAACGGACAATGAATTCCATGAGATTGGTCTGCCAGCTGAGACCAAGACTTTCTTCGACTTGGATGAGGCAGGTATCAACTTTGTATTCAATTTGAATTATCTTGGAACCTTATTGCCAACGCAGGTTTTTGCGCAGGATATGCTTGGTCGTCCAGGTGCCAATATTATCAATATTTCCAGCATGAATGCCTTTACTCCTTTGACAAAAATTCCAGCCTATTCAGGTGCCAAGGCTGCTATTAGTAATTTTACCCAATGGTTAGCAGTCCATTTTTCAAAAGTTGGCATCCGTTGTAATGCGATTGCGCCTGGATTCTTGGTTACCAACCAAAACCGTGGTTTGCTGTTTGACGAGTCGGGTCAACCGACCGCACGTGCCAACAAGATTTTGACCAATACACCAATGGGGCGGTTTGGTGAAGCGGAAGAGCTAGTCGGCGGAGTCTTCTTCTTGGCAGACGAGAATTTGGCAAGTTTTGTCAACGGTGTTGTTTTACCGATTGACGGTGGATTCTCAGCCTATTCAGGAGTTTGATGATGAAAACGGATTACGTATTTTGTGTGGACTCTGATGGCTGCGCCATGGACACCATGACCTACAAACATAAACTCTTTTTCGGCCCCTTGGCTGCGGAAGTTTTTGGTGTTGAAGATAAAAAACCATTTTTAACTGAATGGAACCGAGTCAATCTCTACTCACGAGAACGTGGCATTAACCGTTTTGTTGGCTTAGTAAAAGGCCTAGAATTTGCAGGTGTGACTGGTATAGACAACTTGAAAAATTGGGTTGCTACAACAGATTCTTTGTCAAATGCTTCTCTAGAAAAGTTGATAGAGGAGCAACCATCAAAAGACTTGGAATTAGCCTTAAAATGGTCCACTCAAGTCAATCAAGCCATTAAGAAGTATAGTGGTCCTGTTTTAGCCTTCATCGGAGTTCACAAGGGCTTGGAAAAATTGAGCCAGTTAGGAAAAGTCTACGTGGTTTCTTCTGCTAATAAAGAAGCAGTAGAAGAAGAGTGGACAGACCAGGGGTTGATGGACTTTGTTACAGAATTGTACTGTCAAGACCGTGGCAAGAAAGAAGATGTCATCAAACTGTTAATAGAGGAAGGGTATTGTCCGGATAAGATTATAATGATTGGTGACTCGCCAGGTGATTTGAAGGCGGCGGAACTCAATAATGTCCACTTCTATCCTATTTTAGTAGGACAAGAGATGCAATCTTGGGCAGATTTGACAGAAACGATTGCAGATGACTTTGTTCATCAAGCATTCACAGGTGAGAGAGAAACAGAATTGATACAGGCATTTTGGAATAATTTAGACGACTAGAGAGAAGGGCTAGAGGCGCTATGCCCTCTAGCTTTTTTGGAGGCAAACATGACACATTTAGTAGATTTACGGAAGAGACCTTACAGCCTTGATGAAGAGGCTATTTCTTGGATTGAAGAAACTATTGCTCAGATGACCTTGGATGAAAAAATCGGTCATCTCTTTGTTAATATGGGTAGCCAGCGGACAGAAGAATATCTGACTGGAGTATTAAATGATTATAAGATTGCTGCTGTTCGTTACAATCCTGGACCTGCTGCAGATATTTGGGAGCAAAACTATATTTTACAGACCAAGTCTAAAATTCCTCTCTTGATTGCAGCCAATACCGAATCTGGTGGGAATGGCGCTGTTACGGACGGAACGAAAATTGGGGATGAAATCAAGATTGCTGCGACAGCCGAACCTCGCTATGCTTATGAAATGGGGAAAGTTGCAGGACTTGAAGCAGCTGCGGTAGGCTGCAATGCCTCCTTTGCACCGATTATGGACCTCAGCCGTAATTGGCGAAATCCAATCATTGCAAACCGAACTTGGGGAGCTAATGTAGACCAAGTCATTGAATTATCCAAAGAATACATGCGAGGCATTATGGAACATGGCATTGTACCGTTTGCTAAGCATTTTCCTGGAGATGGTATAGATGAACGTGACCATCATCTCTCTTTTGCTTCGAATCCCATGACCAAGTCTGAATGGATGGAAACATTTGGACGGATTTACGGTGAAATGGCTGACGCAGGTCTTCCAGGTATCATGGCTGGACATATTCATTTGCCAAATGTTGAGAAAGAAATGCATCCAGAACGTGAATTGGATGACATGTTGCCAGCTTCGCTGAATAAAACCCTCTTGGATGAATTGCTTCGTGGAGAGTTAGGTTACAATGGTGCCATTGTAACGGATGCCAGTCACATGATCGGTATGACAGCCTCTATGCCACGTCGTGAGCTATTGCCTACAGCTATTGAGGCAGGTTGTGACCTTTTCCTTTTCTTCAACGATCCAGAAGAAGATTTACAATGGATGAAAGAAGGATTGGAAAATGGTCTGCTTTCTGAGGAACGCCTCCATGATGCTCTTCGTCGTACCTTGGGCTTGAAAGCTAAACTCGGTCTTCACTTGTTTGAAGGTCGTCGTCAGGAAATCATGTTGCCAAAAGAAGAAGCACTGGCTTTGATTGGTAGAGATGAGGCGAAACAGCTTGCAAAAGAAGTAGCTGACAAGGCGATTACCTTGGTAAAAGCCAAACAAGAAGGAATTTTCCCCGTCAATCCAGAACGCTACAAACGGATTTTGTTGGTAGAAGTAGATGGCTATAAGGGTGGTTTTGGCGCCATGATCAATGCTGGCAAGAAGAGAGCAGCCGATACGCTGAAAGAACTATTAGAAGCTCGAGGTCACCAAGTATCTATCTGGGAAAATACAGAAGCACGGATTGCCAAATTGCCAGAAGAAGAAAGACCAGCAGCGATTGCAAATGTCTATGCTTCCAAGCGTCCAATTGCCGAAATCACAGATAACTATGATTTGATTATCAATTTAGTCGATGTCAACTCAGGAGGAACAACTCAGCGGATTATTTGGCCAGCTGCCAAGGGAACACCAGACCAGCCTTTCTATGTTCACGAAATTCCAACCATTGTTGTTTCAGTTCAGCACCCATTTGCACTTGCAGATATGCCACAGGTTGCAACCTATATCAATGCCTACGATGGCTTGCCTGTCACTTTAGAAGCCTTGGTTGCTAAACTAGCAGGAGAGTCAGCCTTTACAGGAGTATCGCCTGTTGATGCCTACTGTGGTTTGCTAGATACACGTATTTGGCGCGGAAAATAAGGAGGAAAGAATGCCTAGATTGGTTGATTTGCGGAAGAAACCCTATTGTTTGAATGATGAGCAGATTGCCTGGGTGGAAAATACCTTGGCTCATCTGACAGATGAGGAAAAAATCGGTCAACTGTTTGTTAATCTATTCTTCTTCGGAGGAGATGCCTTTAGTGGAAATAATCTGAGTAATCAGGAATTGATGAAACGATACCACATAGGTGGTGCCCGTTATATGAATGGCAGTCCAGAACAGGTACAAGGACTGATTAACGAGTTGCAAAGCTATTCAAAAGTACCTCTCTTGGTTGCAGCGAACTGCGACTCAGGTGGAGATGGAGCTGTGAAAGGCGGAACCTACATTTCTTCAGGCGCTCAATCTGAAGCCAGTCGGGATCCTCGTATTCCCTACCTAGCAGGTCTTGTATCTGCGCGCGAGGAGACTGCATTAGGTGTAAATGTCAACTTTGATCCTTGCGTGGATATTGTTCAGAACTGGCGCAATACCATTGTCAATACCAGAGCCTACGGCACAAATGCGGATGATGTTATTGCTTATACCAGTGCCTATCTAGAAGGATTGACTGCTGAAAGAGATGTTATTCAATGTATCAAGCATTTCCCAGGAGATGGTACAGAAGAACGTGATCAGCACCTAGTCCTCGGTGTCAATGAACTCTCTCCAGAAGAATGGGACAAGAGTTTTGGTCGTGTCTATCGTCATCATATTGAAGCTGGTGTTGAGATGATTATGGCGGGTCATATAGCCTTGCCATATTACCAGAAAGAACTGAATCCAAGTTTGATGGACGAAGACATTTTGCCTGCAACCCTGGCTCCCGAATTGATCCAAGATTTATTGAAAGAAAAACTGGAATTCAATGGCTTGGTCATAACAGATGCCAGCCACATGTTGGGTATGACAGCAGCCATGCGTCGTGAAGACTATGTCCCAGCAGCTATTGCTGCGGGTTGTGATATGTTCTTATTCTTCAATAACTTAGAAGAAGATTTTGAATTCATGCTCAATGGCTACCGCAAGGGAGTGATTACTGAGGAACGCCTTCATGATGCTCTCCGTCGCATTTTAGGTCTGAAAGCCAAACTCAATCTGCATATCAAGCAAGCGGAAGGAACCTTGCTAAAATCAGCTGATGAATTGGCTATTATCGGCTGTGAAGAACACTTGGCTTGGCAACGTGAAGCAGCAGATAAAGCAATTACGTTGTTGAAGGATACCCAGAAAAATCTTCCAATTAGTCCAGAAACCCATCGCAGAATCCGTTTGTATTACCTAGAAGGTGAAAAAGAAGGCATTATGGCGGCAAGTACAGAAGTGGTTGATAACCTTAAAGCTGCCTTGGAAGCGCGTGGTTATGAAGTGACTGTCAATGATGGTACGACTCGAATCAAAGGTAAAACGCTGCAATACCGAGAAGAAGTTGATTTAGCCTTGACTGTTGCCAATGTCATTGGATATGGAGCGCAGAATAATTACCGCATCCAGTGGAAAACGGCCATGTCCAATGAAGTTCCTTGGTATGTACATGAAGTTCCAACCATTTTCGTTTCACTAAACTATACAACTCACCTTCACGATGTTACCATGGTCAAAACTGCTGTCAATGCCTACCATCATAATAAAAACACGATTGAATCCCTCCTTGATAAATTAGAAGGAAAAGATGACTTCTATGGTGTGCCAAATGAGAATGTTTGGGCCAATAAATGGCAGGCAAAACTATAAAACTAAACTCCTTTCTATCCTAGATAGAGGGAGTTTTTCTAGGGATATTTATTGCCAAACTTTCTTATTTTTGATAGAATATTCTTAATTGAATAGAAGTCTGTGAGACTAGTACACCTATGGAAACTGTCCAGGGAGTTGAGCCGTGACTGCAAGCTCAATCAGTGAAAGTTGGTCGAATTCACTCACGCAAGGACTTAGAACCTGTATTCACAGTTCAGCACTTCCATCTAAGGCTAGTTTTTCAGCTACTCATCGTTAGTTTTTTTCAAAATACAGTCAGTATTCCCTCAAAAAACTGCCTTGATTAGCGAAAAACTATCTCTTATGTGCAAGCACTTTACTTGTGAATACAGGTTCATAGAACTAAGGTCTGCCTTGCAGATGAAAACGGATGGTACCGCGTGACAACGCTCCGATATGAGTGGTGTCATGCGTTTTTTTATTGGAGGAATTATGTCAAACATTGAACAACAGTTGGCCGATTTGCGCCAAACGACACTAGAAAAGCTAAAAGAAATCCAGCACCAAGGAGAAAAAGAACTACAAGACCTGCGTGTTGCAGTTTTGGGTAAAAAAGGGTCCTTGACTGACTTGTTGAAAGGTTTAAAAGACCTATCTAACGAAATGAAACCAATCGTTGGTAAACAGGTCAATGAGGTGCGTGATGTGCTGACAGCTGCCTTTGAAGAAACCGCTCAAAAAGTTGCAGCAGCAAAAATCCAACAGCAACTAGCTTCAGAAACCATTGATGTGACCCTGCCGGGTCGTCAGGTCAAGGTTGGAAAACGCCATGTTTTAACGCAAACATCAGAGGAAATTGAAGATATTTTCTTGGGCATGGGCTTCCAAATCGTTGACGGATTTGAAGTGGAAAAAGACTACTACAACTTTGAGCGCATGAATTTGCCTAAAGATCATCCAGCGCGTGATATGCAGGATACTTTCTACATCACTGAAGAAATTCTTATGCGGACCCATACATCACCAGTTCAGGCACGGACCATGGACCAGCATGATTTCTCAAAAGGTGCCTTGAAGATGATTTCGCCAGGCCGCGTTTTCCGTCGTGATACGGACGATGCAACTCACAGCCACCAGTTCCACCAGATTGAAGGCTTAGTTGTCGGTGAAAATGTATCAATGGGCGATCTCAAAGGTACGCTTGAAATGATTATCAAGAAAATGTTTGGTGAAGAGCGTCAAATTCGTCTCCGTCCATCATACTTCCCATTCACTGAGCCTTCTGTTGAGGTGGATGTTTCCTGCTTCAAGTGCGGTGGTGACGGCTGTAATGTATGTAAGAAAACAGGTTGGATTGAAATCCTCGGTGCCGGTATGGTCCACCCACAAGTATTGGAAATGAGTGGCATTGACTCAACCAAGTACTCTGGATTTGCCTTCGGTCTTGGTCAAGAACGCATTGCCATGCTCCGTTACGGAATCAACGATATTCGTGGATTTTATCAAGGCGATGTACGCTTCTCGGAGCAATTCTAACGTAGCACTACTTAAGGCTGACAAAGCCAGCTCTTAAGTAGACGGAAATCGCCATTAAGCGATTTTCCTAGCTACCTTACTAGGATTTTAAGCAAAAAATATCGTTTTGCTTGAAATCCGTCGTAATCCGATAAAGTTAGTAGATTGTTGATTTAGAGAAGCGGTAGCTACTTTAGCAGTTTACTTAACCCAGTTAGAATGAGAGGCAATGAGATGCAGATTGATCCTATACGTTTAGAAGAGGTTTCCGTTTTGCAGGAGTTGGCCAAGCAGACCTTTGCTGAAACCTTTGCTCATGACAATGATCCAGAGGAGTTGGAAGCATTCTTCGAGGAGGCTTATTCCGTGGAGGTTTTGACCCGTGAGTTGTCGGATCCCAATTGCCAGCATTATTTCCTAAGGGTTGGTGACCAGGTTGCTGGCTATCTTAAGCTCAACCAAGGTTCTGCCCAGACCGAGCAGGAGCTGGAAAATGCCTTTGAAATCCAGCGTATCTATCTCTTGCAGGCTTTTCAAGGCCGTGGTCTTGGGAAGGTCTTGTTTGAATTTGCTTTGGAAAAAGCAGAGCAGTCTAGTTGTGACTGGGTCTGGCTGGGAGTTTGGGAACACAATTACAAGGCTCAGCAATTCTATACAAAATATGGATTTGAAAAATTTGGCCAGCATGAATTTGCGGTCGGTGATAAGATAGATGTGGATTGGCTACTGAAACGGCCTTTGCACCAGAAAGGATAATATGTTAGTAAGTTACAAATGGTTAAAAGAACTGGTTGACTTTGATGCGACAAGTCATGACTTGTCTGAAAAAATGTCAACAACAGGAATTGAAGTAGAAGGGGTTGAGCAAAAGAGTGCTGGCCTTTCTAAGTTGGTTGTCGGTCAGGTTGTGTCTGCTGAGTCCATTCCAGATACCCACCTCAATATCTGTCAGGTCAATGTGGGTGAGGAAATCACGCAAATCGTTTGCGGTGCACCAAATGTCAAGCCTGGCATCAAGGTGATCGTCGCTCTGCCAGGAGCTCGTATCGCTGGAAACTACAAGATTAAGAAAGGCAAAATCCGCGGCGTTGAGTCCTTGGGTATGCTCTGCTCATTGAGCGAAATCGGCGTGTCCGACTCAGTTGTGCCAAAAGTTTATGCGGACGGTATCTACCACCTGCCAGAAGATGCAGTCGTGGGTGAGCCTGTCTTTTCATACCTAGACCTTGACGACGAGATTATCGAGCTGTCCATCACACCAAACCGTGCCGACGCTCTCTCTATGCGTGGCGTGGCTCACGAAGTGGCAGCTATCTATGACAGCAAGGTCAACTTCAAGCCTGTTGCCTTGGAAGAAAGCGACAAGAAGGCCAGCGAAGTGATTGAAGTGGCCATTGAGTCAGACAAGGTGACTGCCTACACGGCTCGTGTCATTGAAAATGTGACCATCGCACCGAGCCCGCAGTGGTTGCAAAATCTGCTCATGAACGCAGGTATTCGCCCGCTTAACAACGTGGTGGACATCACCAACTACATCTTGCTATACTTCGGTCAGCCAATGCATGCTTTTGACTTTGACAAGTTTGACGGCAAGAAAATCGTGGCTCGTCAGGCAAAAGAGGATGAGAACTTGGTAACTCTTGACGGCGAAGAACGTGACTTGATTGCCGATGACATCGTCATTTCCGTTGCGGACAAGGCGGTTGCCCTCGGTGGTGTCATGGGTGGTGCCAATACTGAGATTGACAACAGCTCTAAGACCGTCGTGCTGGAAGCGGCCCTCTTTGACGGCAAGTCTATCCGCAAGACCTCAGGTCGCCTCAACCTTCGTTCTGAGTCTTCTTCTCGATTTGAAAAAGGCATCAACGTAGCGACCTTGACGGAGGCTATGGACACGGCAGCTGCTATGATTGCGGAACTGGCTGGCGGTCAGGTCTTGTCTGGCATCGTTTCTGCGGGCAGCGTGGACACTTCGGACGTCCCAGTCACAGCGACCATTGACTACGTTAACCGCTCGCTCGGGACCAACCTCGACTATGCTCAAATCGCAGACATTTTCCGTCGTTTAGGTATGGAAACAACTGGCGATGCAACTCAGTTCACAGTAGCAGTACCACGTCGCCGTTGGGACATTCGCATTCCAGCAGACTTGGTAGAAGAAATTGCTCGTATTTATGGCTACAATAATCTGCCGACCACTCTTCCGAAAGAGGACGGAACAGCAGGTGAGTTGACCCTGACCCAGAGCATCCGTCGCCAAGTTCGTAGCCTGGCAGAAGGTGCAGGCCTGACAGAAATCATTTCCTACGCCTTGACAACACCTGAAAAGGCTGTGGAGTTTGCAGCACGTCCAACCACAGTCACCGAACTCATGTGGCCAATGACCGTTGACCGCTCTGCCCTTCGTCAGAACATGGTGTCTGGTATGCTGGAAACTCTTGCCTACAACGTGGCTCGTAAGAACAAGAACTTGGCCCTCTACGAAATCGGTAAAATCTTTGAACAGTCTGGCAATCCAAAAGAGGACCTACCACAAGAAATCAACAAGTTTGCCCTTGTCTTGACTGGTTTGGTAGCTGAGAAAGACTTCCAAACACCAGCAGTACCCGTTGATTTCTTCCATGCTAAAGGTATCTTGGAAGCAATCTTTGCTCATTACAAGTTGGCTGTTGACTTTGTGGCGACTAGTGAGATTGCGGCCTTGCACCCAGGTCGTACAGCTGAAATCCATTTGAATGAGGCTGTGATCGGCTTTGTCGGTCAGGTACATCCTCAAACGGCTAAGGACTACGGTATTCCTGAAACTTACGTGGCTGAAATCAATCTGGATGCGATTGAGCAAGCTCTCCAGCCTGCTCAGCCATTTGCCGAAATCTCTAAATTCCCAGCAGTTAGCCGTGATATTGCCCTGCTCTTGAGCAGTGATGTCAAACATCAGGATGTCCTGGATGCCATTGCTGGTGCGGGCGTGAAACGCTTGACCAGGGTTACCCTCTTTGACGTCTATGCTGGCAGCAATATTGAGGCTGGCAAGAAGTCTATGGCTTATAACCTGACCTTCCAAAATCCTGCGGATAGCCTGACGGATGAGGAAGTGGCTAAGTATATGGAGAAAATCAGTAAGTCGCTCGAAACACTTGGAGCTGAAATCCGATAAACTATAAATTTTGTGAAATCCTAGTCAGCGGGCTAGGATTTTTTGGAGGGAAATATGAACACTCAAGATATTCACGAAAAATTTTTCCGAGATGGAAAGTTGCTTGTCATTCCGAAGAAATTAAAAAGTAAGCAGGTCTTGTTTGCCTACTTGCAGGAGGAATTGGCTAAGAAGGGATCGACATTTACAGAAAAAGATGTCAATGCCTTTCTAGCTGAGATCTATGATGATTATGCTATTTTAAGACGTTACTTGGTAGATTATGGCTACCTATCGCGTGACCAGTATGGTTTGGAATACAGAATAGAAGAACAGAACTGATGTCATCGAGTAGAGAAAGGATGGTAATCTGATTTTATCAAATCCTAGTTTTCAGACTAGGATTTTTTGCAATTTTTTTATAGAATTTATAGAAATTTCTTGTACAAAATAGTATAATATATATAATTAAAGGCTAGTTTATCAATAGTAGGTATCAACTCAAGGAGATTTTTCCTTGCTGGTCTTAGACCCGAAGGCTAAACGAAAGGGGTAATCTATGCTAAATAGTGATATTCGTGCGAAAGCAAGAGATATTAGAAGAACAACAGATGGGATGATTTTCTTGTTTATGCCCCCCATTTTGATTTCTTTCCTCTCTACTCTGGTTACATCTTACTTGAAGCTTGCTTATGGTTGGGCTGGTATCCCTATTTTTAACAAAACGGTTGAGGAATTTGGAAGTGTTCGTAGCTTTCAAATCCACCTATCTCCACCAAGCATATTTTTTAATCTGGCTATAGAATGCCTGATAATCACCGCTTGTTTTCAGCTCATACGACTTGTTCGAAAAGAAGGTTGCCGTCTGACTTTCATGGATTGTTTTAACCGACTGGATGAGAAGAATATCTTCCCGCTGGTTTTAACGGTTGTCATTCGAAGAGCCTTGCTCTTTGTGTGCAGTCTACTGATTTTGATTGGAACCAGCTTGATTACTTGGGCGCTGTTAGATGAGGGAGCTTTAGGAGCTATCTATTTTGGACTACTACCAGACATCGGTGCCTTATTTCATTCTAGTAGTATGCAATTAGGGCTAGCCTTGCTCATCATAGGTGGCTTAGTGACCAGTTTTATTGGCTATAGTTTTAGTCTGGTCGAATTTCTACTCTATGACCATCTGGAAATTGGGACCTATTCCTCACCTTTGGTCTTATTCAGACAGAGTTGGCAATTGATGAAAGGAAATAGATGGCGTTTGTTGTTGCTAGACCTATCTTTCCTGGGCTGGTTTATCGGTATTTTCATGACTTTGGGATTGCTAGCTTTCCATGTTTATCCATATTATTGGACCTGTAGGGTCTTGTTTTATGAGGACTTGAAGGCAAAAAATCCTCTTGTCTTTAAAAGTCTTTTCTCAGAAAGCAATCGTTTTATGTCATCGTCGGTAGTTTAGCTTTTACTTTAGTAGAGTGAGTAGTTGAGTTAACAAGTAGAGAGTTGAAAGGAGGGATGATGATGTGGATGAAGGAGAAGATGGCAGAAGCTACCCTAATCCGTGAGGAAACCCAGGGCATGACGGTCGCCTTTTCGCCTGTAGTGGTATTGTCTATTTGTCATCTTGTCGGGGGCTTACTTGCTGCTCTGCGAGGCTTTCTTCTGCTTAGACAGGATAGCAGTCTGGTTGTAGAACGCTTGGTAGCCCATCTCTCTCTGGCCCTGGTCACTAGCTCGATATTGAATGCTATCATTCACATTCTCTTTGGTCTAGCAAGCTTTCAGCTAATAGACTTTTTCAAAGGGCAAGTAGACAAGCTCAGTTTAAAGGGTAGCCTGTCCCTTTCTAGAAAAGAGTGGACAAAACCAGTTTTAATCACCCTGATTTTTCATTACTCGATTGATTTTCTAGCGGGGTTACCGCTGGGCATAGGTATTGGCCATCTCATCGCCGGCGTGGTTTTACATAGTTTGATGATTTTATCACCTGGGGCAATGGCAGAGCTGGCACTTTATCATCCAAGTCAACTCTTACAGACAGGGTTCATTCTTCTGGTCCTTGGAAGTCTAATCAATTTCTTTATCCATTATCGATTCTCCCAGACCGTATTTGTTTTATATGACCAACTAGCAGAGGACCGCTACCATCAGCCTAGAGCTGTTTTTCAAGAAAGTCAGCTATTGATGAAGGGAGCTTATTGGAAAGCTTTCTGTTTGGACTTGGCATTTTTTGTCTGGTTTATCAGTGAATGTCTGACCCTCAATATTTTATCATTTTACGTCAGACCTTATTATCAAATCAGCAGAGCTATTTTTTATCAGGATTTAAAAGAAAGACTGTCAGCTAGTGAATAGCCGACAGTCTTTCTTCATTATTGAGCTGTATTTTTATTTTTAAAGTAGAGGTCGTAAACCAACCAGGCGATGACAAGACCTTGGACGATGAGGCTGATAACGGATCCTTCCACACCGAAAGCACCGCCTGACAACCAGTCTGGGCCAGAGGTTTCTACTGCAATAAAGGCTTGACCAGCCTGGTTACCGCTCACTGGAAAGGCGAAGACATTTCCTTGGAAACAATTCCATGCAGCATGGATACCACCAATCACCCAGAGATTGCCTGTTTTCAACATGACCAGACAGGCCAGAATGGCAAAGAGGGTCAGGTCTAGGATAGGAATGAGGGAAATGGCATTATTTCCCAAGTGGAGAAAGGTGAAGAAGAGGGAAGAAATAAGGATACCGACAGGGATATTGTGCTTGGTAGCTAGGGAAGAAAACATCCAGCCCCGAGTGAGTAATTCTTCGGTCGTTCCCTGAACGGACCAGGCCAAGACCAGAATGAGAAATTCTCCCAGAAAGGCGGGCGAAACATGGAAGCTAGTAAACTGCACGACACCAAAGGCCCACATGAGCAAGACACAGGCAGTCAACATAGCGGCTCCAAGTCCCCAACCCAGTAGGAAGTCTTTTAGGGCTCCTTTTTTTATCATCCCAAGCCCAAGCCAAGGACTTTTTTCAACAAATCTTGCCCAGAGGATAACAGCGAGGCTGATAAAGGCAAAGGAAAATAATTCCAAACTTAGTGATACAAATGGGTCATAGATGTAGTTGAAAAATAAGGTCATTATGACTATATAGCCGATAATTTCCGCTAGAATCATCAAGATAATGCCCACGATAGGCGATAGGATAAAATTGAGGTTAAAGCGTGATTTGGCTTTTTCTGAAATGAATGCTGTTTTCATATTTTTCTCCTAGTTTGTGTTTAGTACTAGTCTATCATATTTTACTATGGAAAACTAGACAGAATTTTGATAAGCGTGATATAATGATACAAAAGTATAGAAGGAGATACATCATGCATTTACAGGATTGGCTTTCAGATTTTCAATTTGGAGAACACCAATTGGTAGGTCCATTTTTTTATGCGACCCCTGTGGCGCTCCGATTTGAGATTGGTCCTGCGGATGAGGCTGAGCAGCTACCTAGAAAAGTGTATCTGGATAGGGCTTATGCGCGTGCGGTAGAGCTTTTGGGGCGGGCTAGCTCAGCATACGACTATGTGGTTCTTTCACTGCTTCGACTGGAAGATAGGGACATCGACACTTACCTTTGGCATTTTACATCGAAATTTAACTTTGACAAGTGTCCTGAGCCTGACTTGATTGAAGTGGAGGACTGGACGGGAGAAGTGCTGGTCTATGAACGCTATCTTTTTCCGGTCGCTGACCAAGATTTGGAAGCTCTGTTGAAGGAGATTATCAAGGCCGACCATGGTGGCTTTAACTACCTTTCTGCTTCTCTTATCTTTCTATCTAGTCAGGAAAAGGTTCTGTATCATTGCTATGACGATAGGGGAGTGGATGTTGCGGTGGTGGATGAGGGCAAGCGTCGCCAGCTTTTTACAGACTGCCATGACCTGCTTTTTGACTATGATATGGAGGAGATGGTGAGGAGGATGGAGAGATAGAAATCCTTGTCTAAAGATGGTATACTACATCTGGAATCAATATTTGAAGGAGATTTTATGGAAATTGATAACCGACTGGTTCTCTTAGGAGATCAGTTAAAAGAACATTTAGGAAAAGGCAGTAAAGTTAAGATGGCTGCAGCAACCTTTTCCATGTTTGCTTATCAGTCTTTAAAAGAAGAGCTCGAGCAAATTGAAGAGCTGCAATTTATTTTTACAAGTCCAACCTTCACGACCAACGAAGTCGCCAAAGAATACCGCGAATATACTATACCCAAGAAACAGCGAGAATCATCTATATTTGGAGCTGAGTACGAGCTCAAATTGATGAACGAGCTGACCCAAAAATCGCTTGCCAGAGAATGTGCCGACTGGGTGCGTCGAAAGGCTCAGTTTAAGTCAATCAATGTCCATGAAGAAATTGACAACGGCATTCAGATTGACAACGGTCAAATCATCGCAGTAGACAAGCTGAAAAACTTTGACCGTAAGGAACTGGGTTATGAAAATTCACTTTTTAAGTCCAGTCGCAATCTCTACACAGAGCCACAAAGTTTGACCTATCTACGAAACTTTGAAGACTACTGGGAAAATGATGAATATTTCCGTGATGTGACCGAGGAAGTTTTAGAAAATCTGACCCTGGCCCATAAGGAACATTCGCCAGAGTTTCTCTACTATGTCATGCTTTATAATATCTTTAGTGAATTTTTAGAAGATGTCAATCAAGACCAACTGCCAAATGAACATGTTCAGTATAAGGAAACCAAGATTTGGAATCTCTTATATGATTTTCAAAAGGATGCGGTCAAGTCGCTGATTTCAAAATTAGAACGATACAACGGCTGTATCTTGGCGGATTCGGTCGGTCTAGGAAAAACCTTTACAGCTCTTGCTGTCATGACCTACTATGCCTATCGAGGCAAAAGGATTTTGGTTCTTTGTCCCAAAAAGTTGGAGCACAACTGGAATATGTACCGTCACGACTATGTCAACAATCCCATTTACGACCGCTATCTCCAGTATGATGTCCTCTACCATACAGACCTCAGCCGTGACAAGGGAACATCAAATGGCATTGATTTGGCACTAAATCGTTGGGATACCTACGATTTGGTGGTCATTGATGAATCACACAATTTTAGAAACGGTGGATCATCTGATGCCGATATTGAAGAAGGTCGTGAAAATCGCTATTCCCGCTTGATGAATCGGATTATCAAAAGCGGTGTACCGACAAAAGTCCTCATGCTGTCTGCAACTCCTGTCAATAACCGCTTTAATGATTTGAAAAATCAAATTGCCCTAGCCTATGAAGGTGATGCGGCACAATTTGATGCCAAATTAGATACCAAATCCTCCATCAATGATATCTTCCGTATGGCACAGGCTGCTTATAATCAATGGGCAGAGCTACCAGCAGAATCACGGACGACAGCAGCTTTACTAGATAGACTTGATTTTGATTTCTTCAAAGTCCTTGATAGCGTGACCATTGCACGAAGCCGTAAGCATATCCGACAATTTTATGATAGAAATGCGATTGGTGATTTTCCAGAACGACTGGCCCCTAAAAACTTCTATCCAGACTTGACGGTCAATCGAAGAGATATTACTTATGAACGGATTTATGCTCTGTTAGACCAACTTCAATTAACAATCTATCAGCCAAGTCTTTTCATTCATCCCTCAAAACGTTCCCGCTATGAAAAAGCGGAAGGGCAAGGTTTGACCCAGCTTGGACGGGAAACGGGTATTAAGAAACTGATGATGATCAACCTCTTGAAACGTTTGGAAAGTTCTATTGAGGCCTTTCGTTACACTCTGATTGATGTGGTCAAGGCCTATGTAGATAAGACGATTCAGAGTATTGAGGAGTTTGAAGTAGCTGGTGGAGAAGGTAAGGTTCAGTTGCAAGAGTTGGCTGAAGATGATTTCGATGTCGAAGATAGCAATACCGATTTCTTTGTTGGAAAGAAATTCCCTATAAAGCTAGCTGATATGGACTATTTATCCTGGAAGAGGGATTTACAAGCTGACCAAATAGTGTTGAGAGAATTAGAAGACCTGGTCAATTTAATCACCCCACAGGAAGATCAGAAATTACAGACCTTGTTTAACTTGATTGATGACAAATTGGCACAGCCAATCAATCCAGATAACAAGAAAGTGATTATCTTCTCCGCCTTTGCGACGACAACAGACTATCTTTATAAAAATATTAGCCAATATCTCTTGGATAAGTATGGACTTCATACAGCCCAGATTTCAGGGACAAAAGGTTTTTCGACCACTTTGCCACTCAAAAATAAGGATTTGAACACCCTTCTGACCTATTTTTCACCGAGATCCAAGCAGAAGGACTTGCTTTATCCTGATGATCATCGAGAAATTGATGTCTTGATTGCGACAGATGTTATCTCAGAAGGTCAAAACCTGCAAGACGCTGATACAATGATTAACTATGACATTCACTGGAATCCTGTCCGTATTGTCCAGCGCTTTGGTCGGGTAGATCGTATCGGTAGTCAGAACAAATACATCCAGCTGGTCAATTTTTGGCCCAACATCGCTTTGGATACTTATATCGATCTCAAGGCGCGTGTGGAATCCAGAATGAAAATCTCAGTTCTGACTTCAACGGCTGATGACAATGTCTTGACCAACGAGGAAATCGAGGACAATAATTATCGGAAGAAACAGCTCGAACGCCTCCAGACAGAGGTCGTTGATTTGGAAGATATGAATGAGGGGATTTCCATTATGGATCTAGGTTTGGAAGACTACCGTATGGACCTGCTCAGCTATTTAGCCAAACACCCAGAGTTAGAAGCTATACCTAAAGGTCTTCAAGCAGTGGTGCAGGCAGGGCAAGGTCAACCAGCTGGAGCCATCTTCCTCTTGAAGAATATTGCCCACCAGACCCATCTCAGTAAGAAAAATCGTCTTCATCCCTACTATCTGGTCTATATCAGTGACCAGGGAGAAACGGTCTACTCCATTGCAGATACCAAGGCATTGCTGGAGCACCTACGCATGATTACCAAGGGCAAAAATCAGCCTGAGAAAGATTTGGTGGCAACCTACAATCGTGCCACTGATGATGGTGCCAAAATGGAGCATTACTCCGACCTCTTGCAAAGAAGTCTTGAAAATCTCGTGGAGAGCGATGAGGAGACCTTCAATGAGTCCCTCTTCACGTCAGATACCATTGACTTTATGGATAGCGGAGTGGACGGAAGTGATGATTTTGAACTAATGGCCTTCTTTGCCGTTTTGAAAGGAGAAGACTAAGATGCCATTTTTACCATCGACTCAGATTCCAAGACCCAAAGTCCTCTACAAGCCTTATCAAAAAGGCAACAAGGACTTTCTAGATAATTTTGGCTTGTCTACAGCTGATAAGCAGCTCCTACGGCAACAAATCGGCCAGATTACCGCTACCCATCAACTAGATTCCAAGACCCTCCCCATTCCAGCGGGCAAGACCATTCAGCAAATCATCGTCCTTCGGATTGACCTCTTGAGTCAGCAACTAGACCCGCACTTACTAGCAGAGCTGGACACTTATCTGGGATTTTACACCCTCTTTCATCTGGTATTTCCAGACGGGACTAGCCAGTATTTGATTCATTTTAAGGAAAAGCTGGCGCAATCGAGAGAGGGACGAAATTTTAAGATTGTTCGTCACTTTCAAACAGACAAACCTCTGGCATTGACCTACCAAGAAAGGGACTTGGACCAGTTTTATGAAAACTTGGTCAAACAAGCGGGGGAAGAAGAACTGGTCGGAGGCGGAGCTTCTATCAAAGACCAGATTGAGCAGACGGAACGCTTAGCAGCAATGGAAAAGCAAGCAGCCCAGCTCAAGAAAAAGATGTTTGCCGAAAAAGCCATGCGCAAACAAATGGAGCTTCGAAAGGCCTACAAGGCCCTAGAAGAAGAAATCCAACAGTTGAGAACCAGCATTCACAGTTCAGCACCTTCATCTAAGGCTAGTTTTTAAGCTATTCATCGTTCGTTTTTTTCAACATACAGCCAGTATTTCTTCAAAAAACTGCCTGGATTAGCTAAAAACTATTACTTATATGAAAGCACTTCACAAGTGAATACAGGTTCAAAAAAATCCACAGTAAATTCTGTGGACGATATGGTATAATAGAACAGTAGAAAAGTTCCAAAAGCGGGGCGGAAATCTATTTTGGGAGGTGGCAACTTCATTTTTGATGGAAAGTAAAACTTTCTCATCAAAAAACGCCAAAATCTAGTCATTTTGGCTAAAAGTTGCACTAATTCGATTTTTGAAAAGTATTGTTTCAAAAATCTCATGTCGATGCCAAAGACAATCAGCATCTCAATTGATTTTACTCTAACTAATGTCTGTCGCAGAGGCCCTTGGGCTGATGTTTCAGTTTGGCACGTTACTAATCGTGCTACTGACATTTATTTTTAACAATCGTAAAAAATAAAAGACAGCCAACCGCTACGAAACTTTGACCGAGTGAACTAGCAGGTTGACTGTAATCTTCATTCGTCCCGTCTTTAAAATGCTCAGACAGTCTGGGAGACTGTTTGAGGTCGTTTCTCGAAAACGGAAGGAAACGATACTGGGATTGAGTTGGCGCTCAATCCCTTTTTCACCCTTATTATATCACAAACTAAAATCGTTTGACAATTTTTTATCTACATCATCAAAAAAGGCTTGACAGCCTAAGAAAAGGAGATTACCATGAGCACAGCACAGCACAGCACAGCACAGCAAAAGCTTGGAGACTACACTCAAGTTGAAAAGCTAGACCTAACTTCAAAAGATATTTTATCAGACAACATTACAAAAATTGGTCAGCTTTTTCCTGAGGTTCTAACAGAAAGTAGCGATGAAAATGGCAGGTTGCGTCCAGCCATTGACTTTGACAAGCTACGCCAATTCCTTTCAAGAGAGATTGTTGAGGGGCGGGAGTCTTATGAGTTTACCTGGGTCGGCAAACGCGGAGCGATTGCGGAGGCAGGTAAACCGACGACCCAGACCCTCCGCCCAGATCTTGAGGAAAGTGTTGACTTTGACAAGTCTGAAAATGTCTTTATTACAGGGGACAACTTGGAAGTCCTCAAGGTCTTGCAGGAGTCTTATCTGGGCAAGATTGATATGATTTACATTGATCCACCTTACAATACAGGCAAGGATTTTGTCTACTCAGATAAATTCCAGATGAGCGAGGAAGAACTGGCAGATGAAATGGACCTACGAGATGAGAATGGTTTGCAACGGGTGGGCTTGACCAAGAATGAAAAATCCTCCGCCCGCTATCACTCTGACTGGCTCAATATGATGTACCCTCGCCTAGTCCTTGCCCGAAACCTTCTCAAAGACAGTGGCGTTATCTTTATCTCCATTGACGACAACGAACAAGCCAACCTCAAAGCCATCTGTGATGAGATATTTGGGGAAGGAAACTTTTTAGCGAATATTGTTTGGGAAAAAGTTCATACTCGTAAAAATTCATCAAAATATTTTTCAACTAGCCATGAACATATTATTGCAATTGCCAAAAATAAGGAAAATTGGGATAGAGTATTACTGCCACGTGAAGGTGAAAGTGCTTATAAAAACCCTGATAATCATCCTAAAGGGCCATGGAAATTAGATCCTATTACTGCGCATAATGAATACAATGCAGATTATACGATTACAAAGCCAAATGGTGTGATCTTATCTAAGCCACAAGGGAGCTATTGGAGATTTAGTGAAGAAACTATAAAGGCGAAGATAGCAAATGATGAGATTTATTGGGGAGAAGGTGATAGCTATCCAATGATAAAACGTTTTTTGTCAGATACACAGGATGGCTTGGTTCCTATTACAATTTTTAGTAGACAGTTTGCAGGGGATACCTCGATGTCAAAGAGGCAATTAGATGATTTGATGGGAAGTAGAGGAATTTTTGATTACTCTAAGCCGACACTTCTGCTTAAACGTCTTCTACAAATATCAACAAGAAGCCATTCAACAGTCCTCGACTTCTTCGCCGGCTCCGCCACCACGGCTGATGCGGTTATGCAGTTGAATGCTGAAGACGGTGGCAACCGTAAGTACATTCTTTGTACGTTGGATGAACAAGTGGCAGACAAGTCAGCTGCCAAGGAGGCTGGCTATCAAACCATTGACCAGATTTCTCGTGAGCGGATTCGTCGGGCTGCTAAAAAGATTCAGGAAGAACATCCTGAAACCGTCGGCAAGCAAGACTTTGGTTTTAGAGCTTATAAGCTAGACAGTTCAAACTTCAAGGATGTCAGCCAAACACCAGACAGCTTTAGCCAAGAAAGTCTTTTTGATAGTGTTTCAAACATCAAAGATGGTCGGACAGACCTTGACCTCCTCTTCCAGATTATGCTGACCTGGGGGATGGAATTATCTCTACCAATCGCGAAAACTCAGATTGATGGGATAGATGCCTATAATGTAGCAGACGGTGCCTTGATTGCCTGCTTTGCAGATGAGATTTCAGAAAACGTCCTCCGCCAAATTGCTAAAGTAGAACCTCTCCGTGCAGTCTTCAAGGACGAATCTTTCGCCAACTCCGCAGCCAAAATCAACCTTGGTCAAATCTTCAAAGAAGAAGCCCCAAATACCAAAGTGAAGGTGGTGTAGGGTGATGTGGTCGAATGAAAAAAGCTTTATCCAGTTGATTGATGTAATAAAGCACTCCGAAACATTAAAAGTTGCTTTTTTTGATTTATTTTATAATAAATTTTTCTCGGATGGCTATGTCTCTATTTCTAATAGTCTGAATACAGGAAAAACTAGTTTTGTTAATAGTGAGAATGTGGATCCCAATTTAAAGATTATTTTAAAAAAGTCTAAAAAAGAGCTAGAAAAAATTGAAGGTGATAGATTTTCTCAATTATTGGAAAAATTTATTGATAGACAGGATAAATTAAACAATGAAAGTCAATTAGCATTAAGTACTCTATTCAGTTTAGTTTTAGGGGACTCTTACCTTGAATTTTTACGTCAATTGATGGTAAGTTTACGGACTGAATTTGGTCAATTATTTTCGATGAATAATAGTGAAAATGAGGAGAGTCCAAGAAAATGGAGTTTTGAAGATTTAGAAGTTGGAATACAAAATGGGTACCTAATAAAAGGTAATGTTCAATTGAATTTTATTAATAATTTCGGTGACTTTATTGCTGCATTAAATAAAATGAAGCCTAGTGAAGATTCATCAAATAATTTTTATAATAACAATGGCAGAGGGACTGGAAAAACTTTTTCTGGTAAAAAATTGTTTTACAGGGGACATTCAAATATTAATTATTTATTAAAATCTGGTGTAGAGCGAAATATTAATCTACATAAAAATGAACATCATCTATATGAACAAACGATTTTGAGAAATCCTGATTATTTCAAGGATGATAAATACCATATTGATAAATTAAAAACAATGCAACATTATGGAGTTCCAACTAGACTTTTAGACATTACTTCCAATCCTTTAATTGCATTATATTTTTCAGTTTGTGATTCAAATAATGTGGACGGCGAAGTCATTGTATTTGATGTTAATGAAAGTGATATCAAATATACAGAAAGCGATTCAATTTCTATCTTAGCAAGTATGGCACTTTTGGATTATCCAACAAAAACTTATTTATATTTTGGTAGTTTTAATAATAAACAATTTTCCAAATCTTCAGCAGTTAACAAACTTGTAAGTAAAATTAGATTAGAAAAGCCGAGTTTTCAAAATTCAGTTGTTCCGAGTTTTTTTGAAGAAAATTATTTTGTATTAGTTAAAAAAGATAACAGACGGATTCAAAAGCAAGATGGAGCCTTTATATGCTGTTCTTGTAATCCTTATACAGCTAAAAGTTTAAATCAATATAGGTTTAGTATACATAATAAAAGGCAGATACTTATAATTTCACAACATGCAAAGGAAGATATACTGAGTCAGCTTGAATTATTTGATATCCATCGTGGTTCCATATATCCAGAGATAGATAAGGTATCTGAATATTTAGTGAAAAAATATAGCTAACAATATGAATTGAAATAGAAAGGAATGTTCAGGTTTAACTGAACACGGGCTAGGGACTTGGACAAAAAGATCATTTTTACTTGGAGTAAACTCCAATTTAAAAATGCCTATTTTGTCTGTGTCCCTTAGACGCCCTTAGTATCTTAATTATGAAACTTCAATTTAAGCAGCAGCAATTTCAGTTAGATGCGGTGTCCTCTGTTGTGGATGTTTTTGCGGGTCAGGGCAAGCACAGCGGTTTTGACTACCACATGGACAAGGGTCAGGGAATGGATGCGGAACTGGATATGAATTTTATCGGTTTCCGCAATGCTCCCATCCAGCTTTCGCAAGATACTATCAGCCAGCAGGTACGAACTCAGCAGCTCCGCTATGGACTTAAACCTTCAGAAAACCTATCCATCCAAAAAGTGGATGGTCGTCCGTCCTACAATTTGACCATTGAGATGGAGACAGGGACAGGGAAGACCTATACCTATATCCGCACCCTGATGGAGCTCAACAAGCAGTATGGCTGGCTCAAGTTTATCATTGTGGTGCCAAGTATCGCCATTCGGGAGGGGGTGCTCAAGTCCTTTGAAATCATGGCAGACCATTTCCAGATGGAGTATGGCAAGAAGCCACGCTACTTTGTCTATGACTCTAGCCGTTTGGGAGAGCTGGACAAGTTTGCCAACTCCTCGGACATTCAGGTCATGATCATCAACTCCCAGGCCTTTAATGCCACTGGAGCAGATGCCCGTCGCATTCACACCGAGCAGGAAAGTTTCCGCTGGAGAAAGCCCATCGATGTTATCGCAGCAACCAATCCCATTTTGATCATTGATGAGCCTCAGTCGGTTGAGGGGAAAAAGACTAAAGAACGCTTGGAGGACTTCAAGCCCCTATTTACCCTCCGCTATTCAGCGACCCATAAGGACAAGCACGATATGATTTATCGTCTGGATGCCTTGGACGCCTATAATAAAAAGTTGGTCAAGAAGATTGCCGTTAAGACTGTGGAGCAGACTTCTACCACAGGTACACAAGGCTACCTTTATCTGCAAGAACTAGTTCCGCAAAAATCAGGAGCACCCAAGGCTCGGATCGAGTTTGAAGTGCGAACCAAGTCAGGTGATGTCAAGCGGGTGACCAAGTTGGTTGAAGAACCGTTTGCCCTTTTTGAAGAGTCAGGTAATCTCCCGGCATATCAAGGCGGTTGGACCTTGAGTCATTTTGATGCGCGTGAGGGCGAAAATTCCATTCAAATCGGTGCCAATCGCAAACTCCATGTTGGAGAAGTGATTGGGGAAACCAACGAAGATGACATCCGTCGTATCCAGATTCGGGAAACCATTGCCAGTCACCTGCAAAAAGAAGAAGGCTTATATAAACGAGGTATCAAGGTGCTTTCCCTTTTCTTCATTGATGAGGTAGCTAAGTACAAGTGCTACGATGAGCAAAATGATGCCTACAATGGCACCTATGCCCAGATGTTTGAAGAAGAGTATGAAGCCCAGGTCAAGGCCTTGTTGGCAGATCCCAACCTCCATGGCAGCAACTTTTGGCACTATCTCAACAAGCACCAAGAAGGCAATTCCGTTCACGCAGGTTATTTCTCCGTTGATAAGGTGAAAAAATCGGATAAGGTCAAGTTTGTGGATTACAAATCGGCAACTGAGAAGAGAAATAATCAATCTAACGACAAGGATGCCTTTGATTTGATTATGAAGGACAAGGAGCGTCTGCTGTCCTTTGATGAGCCAGTACGCTTTATCTTCTCCCACTCAGCCCTCAAAGAAGGCTGGGACAATCCTAATGTCTTCCAGATTTGTACTCTGAAAAATACGGGTACGGAGACAGAAAAACGGCAAAAGATCGGTCGTGGGATGCGTCTTGCTGTTGACCAAAAAGGTGTCCGTCAGGATGAGGAACTCTTAGGAGCTGATGTTCATAACATTAACAAATTGACCGTCATTGCCAATGAAAGCTATGAGGATTTTGCAAAGAACTTGCAAAGAGAACTCAAGGAAATCTTGGCTGATCGACCAAGTAAGGTGGAAGTGGATCTCTTTGTCAACAAGGTCTTGGAAAATGAAGCTGGTCAAAAACTGACTGTCACCCAGGAAGTGGCTAAAGAGATTGAACACCAGTTGATTAAGCAAGATTATATTGACAGCAAGGGAAATCTGACCACCACTTACTTTGAGCAAAAAGAAACAAGTCAGTTTGTTCTATCTGAAAATCTGGCTGGCTATGAAGTGGCGGTAAAAGACATTTTGGAATCTATTTACGATGCCAATCGTTACCAGATTGAGCGTGAAAATGATTCGGAAGTTGTCTTTGCTAGAGAAATCAATCATGATAATTACAATCGTCAAGAGTTTAAACGTCTGTGGGAAAGCATTCATCACAAGTCCACCTATTATGTGGAGTTTGACGATGAGGAGTTGATTGAAAAATCGGTCAAGGTTATCAATGAGGCTCTCTTTGTCAAAAAGCCTAGCTATATGATTACAGAGGCTGAGGCTAGGGAAATGAAAGCTGAGCAAGGTTTGGATTTCAAGGTCAATAAAGACGGCAAGCGTCAGGCTGAATTGGACAAGTCTTCTATTCAACTCCGCTATGATTTGTTGGGTGAAATCGCCAGTCGCACGGAGCTGAAACGGAGAACAGTTGCCATTATCCTGAAACAAATCTCACCTAGCAAGTTTGACATGTTCAGCTATAACCCTGAGGCATTTATCCAACGAACAAGCCGCCTGATCAATGAACAAAAGGCCAGTCAGGTGATTGAGCATATCCGCTACAATATCTTGGAAGAAACCTTTGACACTTCTGTTTTTACGGATAACCCAGAAAGCGGAAAATTGTCGGACAAACGGATACTGGAATCGCAAAAAGGCGTGTATAATTATGTAAAGGTTGATTCGGATACGGAGCGGAAGTTCAAAGAAGAGTTGGATCAATTTGAAGATGTTATGGTCTACACTAAATTACCTAGCAATTTTAAGATTTCCACCCCTCTGGGTGCTTACAACCCTGACTGGGCAATTGCCTTTCGAGATGGTTCGGTCAAGCATGTTTATTTTGTAGCCGAAACCAAGGGTTCCATGTCTAGTTTGCAACTGAAAGGGGCAGAGCTTGCAAAAATTGAGTGTGCCAAGGCCCACTTCAAAGCCTTGAAAGAAAAAGGTTTGATAGGAGACGACCACATGTACGATGTGGTGGATTCCTATGAAAAATTATTAGAAATCGTGAGGGGATAAGCAACCAAGCAATCCTTATCACAAGAGAAGGAGAAATATATGGGTGCATTTCTATTTTTTACATTTGCGATTTGTTATCTGGTAGGCATTATCGCCATAGCGATAGCTTTCACATTCTTTCGTAGGAAGTAGGAGGAAAGACAAATGGAAGAACTCTTTATGAAACTCTTTATTTGGTTTTTGATTTTGCTCTGGGCCTCACCAGTTATTATTGTTGCCTTGGCAGGTGGTTTTGTCATTTTAAGTCTATTGTTTGGCAGAAGGAAATAATGATATTTAAGCATTGCAAAAGAATGTAACCTATCGTAAAATGGTAGTATATTTCAGATATACAGGGAGGGGTTGCTATGCCTTACCGTAAATTAACATCAAGCGATCGGTCTTTTATCAAAGGGCAGACGGACCGCTTGCTGAATCAGATGAATAGCAATGCGGAATACTTAGCGACTGTCCAGACTTATGAGGCGGCCAAGGCCCGCATGAACCAAGCCTATCTGGCCATGGAACTGGAAGACGACCCAGAGAAAAAGGTACGACTGGCAAAATTGGTTGAAACCTATGCTGCCCAAGCCCAGGCTATATTGGACGAGTGGGAGGATAAGAACAGACATGCAGAGAAAGCGGTAAGAGATTTCAAGTTGATCTTGTGGCTGACCGTACTGTTCACCCTTAGCTTTGTTTTTCCAGTCAATATCATTCTAGCTATTCTTTTTGCCTTCTGGTTTTATCGGAATTACCTTCGTTCTAGTAAATCCGACCGAGTGACTAAGACCGCCGCTAATAGCCAGTCTTTGACAGAAGAGGAAAGGTATGAAGAATGGCTGACAGAAAAGATTGTCACTCTCAACAAGGACAAGCGCCAGTGGACCGAGGGAATAATCGCTAAATATGACAGCTTAGATGACATAGCAGCAGGTATCGGTGAAATGGATGAGATAGATAAAGTGGCTGGTAAGAACCTTCTACGACGCTACCAGGACATTTTAGCAGATATTGAAAAACTGCCAGCCTCTGACCAAAAAACCTATTATTTGGACTTTCATCAAGAAATAATAGCTGATTTGGAAGATGTATTTGCACAACTCCATTTTTGATAAGAAAAACCGGTAACAGTACAAGGCTGTTGCCGGTTTTGTTATTCGTCTATGGAAAAGACCAAGACCATGATTTGTATAAAAGTAAAGCCCAGGATGAAGGGCAAGGCAGCCCAAGAAACGACTTCAATCATTTCACTGATAACCAGGCTTGGTCTGGTAAAGATGTCCCATGAATTGAGCCGTGCATAGCGTCCGATGTGAATGGCAAAGCTGGAAAGAAGGGAGAGACCACCAATTAGAAACAGCCTGATCCAGTAGGACTTGATAGAAAAGGCAGAGAAAATCAGCCGCAGACTTTCCACGCCAGTCATGACCCCATAGAAAATACTTGGGACATAGAGCATGAAAAGGATCATGCTTTCACGCTGCCAAAGGACTGTGTTGGCAAAGTGCATGTGGACGATGTCCGTCACCATGTAAAAGGTGTTGGGGTAGAAAAAGAGCCAGAGGAGCCCAGCAATGATCTTTATGACCTTGGACTTACTGTGGTTTGTTAGGATAGCAAAATCAAGTGCTACCAAAGCCAAAAACATATTCCAAGTCAAGTCAGGTGCTGTGACATCATAACGCTTTAGACCGGCAGCGATGATGAGGAAAAAAATATGGATAAAAACATTTTTCTTAGTAAACATAGGAAACCTCTTTCTGTAGAATATAAACGCTAGTATATCACATTCTCATAGAAAATAGGTATTTGATATCGAACTGTCAGGACTTGTTTAAGGTTGGATTAAAAAAAGAAACAGCTGACCTGTTTCTTTCAACTGAATTATTCATCAACTGCAAAGACCAAAACCATGATTTGCAGGAGGGTAAAGCCAAAGATAAAGGGGAAGGTATCCCAGGTAATTGCTGAAATCATGCTAGAAAAAACTGTCACAGGGCGGATAAAAATATCCCAGGAGCGAATGTTGGCATAGCGACCGATATAAATAGCATAACTAGCAAAGAGGGATAGACTACCAATAATCAGCAAACGCAGGCCATAGAATTTGACATTGTAGCTTTTGAAAATAGCTTCTAAACTTTCCACGCCAGCCATAATTCCAAAGAGAATAGCTGGGACATAGAGCATAAAGAGGAGCAAGCTGTTGCTTTCCCAGAGGGCTGTGCTGGTAAATTGGAGATTGACCAGTTCGGTCAAAATGTAGAAGGTATTAGGATAGAAGAAGAGCCAAAATGGTGTGATCAAGAGCTTGCTGGCAGTATGATTATTTTGGCGGACCAAAATAGCAAAGTCCAAGGCCAACAAGGCCCAGAGCATATTCCACATCAGGCCGGTATTTTGAACGTCATTTAAGAGCATTCCGACACAAATAATAACAAAAAATAGATGGATTAAGAGATTTTTAGGTGAAAACATAGACAACCCCATTCTTTTTCATAACTTCTTCTAGTATAACATATCTTAGAAGGATTGTGGATGGGAAGTCGCTTTGTTTTTGCACAAAAATATGATAAAATGGGGTGTTATCAAGAACAGGGTTTCATTTGCCCTGAGTTGAAAGGAAAAAACATGACAAAAACACCATTTTATATCACCACACCGATTTATTATCCGTCTGGCAAGCTTCACATCGGATCAGCCTACACAACTATTGCCTGCGATGTCTTGGCTCGCTACAAGCGTCTCATGGGTCACGAGGTCTTCTATCTGACTGGTCTTGATGAGCACGGGCAAAAGATTGAGGAGAAGGCAAAAGAGGCTGGTTTGACACCTCAAGCCTACGTTGACGGCATGGCGGTTGGCGTTAAAGAGCTCTGGAACTTGCTCGACATCTCTTACGACAAGTTCATCCGCACGACTGATGATTACCACGAGGAAGTGGTGGCGGCTGTTTTTGAAAAATTGCTGGCGCAGGACGACATTTACTTGGGAGAGTATTCTGGATGGTACTCTGTATCGGACGAGGAATTTTTCACCGAGAGCCAATTAGAAGAGGTCTTCCGAGATGAAAACGGCAAGGTAACAGGTGGTATCGCTCCGAGCGGTCACGAGGTTGCCTGGGTTTCAGAAGAATCCTACTTCCTCCGCCTCAGCAAGTATCAGGATAAATTGGTCGAGTTTTTCAAGGCCCACCCAGACTTTATCCAGCCAGACGGCCGCCTCAATGAAATCATGAAAAACTTCATCGAGCCAGGCTTGGAAGATTTGGCAGTATCCCGTACATCATTTACTTGGGGAGTACCTGTGCCGTCCAATCCAAAGCACGTTGTCTATGTTTGGATCGATGCCCTGCTCAACTATGCGACAGCCTTGGGTTATGGTCAGGAAGAAACAGCCAACTACGACACCTTCTGGAATGGAACAGTTTACCACATGGTTGGCAAGGATATTCTTCGTTTTCACTCCATTTACTGGCCAATCATGCTCATGATGTTGGACATGAAGTTGCCAGACCGCTTGGTCGCTCATGGCTGGTTTGTCATGAAAGACGGCAAGATGTCTAAGTCTAAGGGCAATGTGGTCTATCCAGAAATGTTGGTTGAGCGTTTCGGCTTGGATCCGCTCCGTTATTACCTCATGCGTAGTCTGCCAGTTGGCTCTGACGGCACCTTTACACCAGAAGATTATGTTGGTCGTATTAACTATGAACTGGCCAACGACCTTGGAAACTTGCTCAACCGTACCGTTGCCATGATTAACAAGTATTTCGGCGGTCAGGTACCAACCTTTGTTGCCAATGTGACAGATTTTGATGCGGATTTGGCGGCAGTAGTGGCTGACAACTTGGCAAGCTACCATAAGTATATGGAAGCCGTTGACTATCCACGCGCCTTGGAAGCTGTTTGGAATATCATCTCTCGTACCAACAAGTACATCGATGAAACTGCACCTTGGGTCTTGGCTAAGGACGAAGCGGACCGTGACAAGTTGGCAGCAGTCATGGCTCACTTGACAGCAGGTCTTCGGGTGGTGGCTCACCTCATTCAGCCATTCATGATGACCACTTCAAATGCCATTATGGAACAACTTGGTTTGGGAACAGGATTTGACCTTGAAAACCTTGACTTTGCAGGTCTTCCAGCTGGTTTGACAGTGGTTGCAAAAGGCATGCCTATCTTCCCACGTCTGGATATGGAAGAGGAAATCACCTATATCCAAGCTCAAATGGGTGGTAGCTCTGCTATTTCCCAAGAGGAAGAAAAAGAATGGAACCCAGCTGATGTGGAACTCAAAAATGAGAAGGCCGCGATCAAGTTCGAGGACTTCGACAAGGTAGAAATCCGTGTGGCCGAAGTCAAGGAAGTAGCCAAAGTGGAGGGGTCTGACAAGCTGCTCAAGTTCCGTCTGGACGCAGGTGATGGCCAAGACCGCCAAATCCTGTCTGGTATCGCCAAGTACTATCCAAATGAGCAGGAGTTGGTCGGTAAGAAAGTTCAAATCGTTGCCAACCTCAAGCCACGTAAGATGATGGGCTTGCTCAGCCAGGGCATGATCCTCTCAGCTGAACATGGTGACAATTTAACACTCTTAACAGTCGATCCATCTGTGCCAAACGGCAGTCAGATTGGGTAAGAAAATTTAAAAAGGAAGCTTCCGGCTGAGGAGGCTTCCTTTATTGTTTTAACCTCTGACACAGAGGCCTTTTTTATAGACTTGGTCTGTTAAATTGGTTGCGAAGAAGTAGAAGAGGAAGTCGATATTGGGTGCATCAAAAATGCTAATGTCTGCATCTTTTCCAGGGTGGAAACTACCAATATGGGTCTGTCTGTCTACGGAATAGGCAGCGTTGATGGTCACAGCATTCAAGATTTCAACTGGTGTTAAACGCATCATGAAGCTACCCAGTTGCATGACAAATTGGAGGTTGGCAGTTGGGCAACTGCCTGGATTGCTATCGGTTGACAGGGTAATTGCCATCCCCTTATCCAGCATTTTCCGAGCGGGTGCATAGGTATCTTCCATCAGGCTAAAGGTGGTAGCTGGAAGGAGGTTGCCAATCACCTTAGCATGACTTAGTTTGTCAATGCCTTGGTCAGTAATGACCATCAGGTGCTCGGCACTGACTGTGCCCAGTTCGGCAGCCAAATCAACCCCACCAATGCTTTTAATTTCATCAGCATGGATACGAAGTTTAAAGCCCATGTCCTTGGCTTTTGTGAGTAGGCTACGGGCTTCTTCAGCGGTGAAAACTCCTTGCTCGCAGAAGATGTCACAGAATTCTGCCAAGTTTTCTTCTTTAACTTGTGGCAACATGCTTTCAATGATGAGGTCCAAGTAGGCTTGGTTATTTCCTTTATATTCTTCTGGAATGGCATGGGCTGCCATAAAGGTAGAAATCAAATCAATAGGGTGGTCCTCATGAAGTTTTTGCACCACTTCTAACTGCCTTTTTTCAGTTTCCCAGTCCAGTCCGTAGCCACTTTTAGCCTCTACGGTAGTCACTCCATGGTCCAGCATATAGTCCAGTAGTTTATAGGATTTTTGATAGAGGGTATCAAAATCAGCCTTTCTTGTCGCTCGGACAGTGGATAGAATACCTCCACCATTTGCCAAAATATCCAGATAAGAAACGCCAGCTAGTTTCTGAGCAAATTCATGCTCTCGGCTTCCTCCATAGACCAGATGGGTATGGCAATCGATCAGTCCAGGGGTGGCCACCTTTCCTTGACATGAAAGAAGAATCGTTTCAGGACCAACTAAGTCTGCTTGAGGCTCTCCAGTCCCAGTTGCGAGAATTTTTCCATCCTTTATGGCTATGTAGCCGTCTTCTAAGATAGTGGCTGTAGCCATTTCCTTACCAGCTAGAGGATGACCGGGGTCATTGGGGCAAAATACCTGATTGAAATGGGTCAATATTTTGTCTGCGAACATAGTGCGTCCTCCCTTGTATGATGTTCTTAGTTCTAGGATAATACAAAACCGTCAAATTTTTGTCAAAAATAAATCTTTTTTCTCAAAAAATAAAAAGTCTTTGTTGACAATATATTAACAGACTTTGTATAGACGGATAAAAGGTAAACTAGGAATGTATAAAAAGTCCTTGCTTGGAAATGGGTCTATTTCTGAGGAAGGAAACAAGCACTAGATTCAAAAGGAGGATGACCTATGTCACATTTTGAAGAAAAAGATATTGCGGCAGCAATGACCATCAAGTTAGATGATGTCTTGCCTGAAAAGACAGTCTTTGAGGAAGGCATCAGACGAGCACCAGACCGGGGCTTTCGGTTAACACAGGCTCAGACAGAGATTGCCTTGAAAAATGCCCTGCGGTATATTCCAAAAAAATACCATGAGGAAGTCATTCCAGAATTTTTGGAAGAGTTAAAAACTCGCGGGCGGATTTATGGCTATCGCTGGCGTCCAAAAGAAAGAATTTATGGCAAGCCGATTGATGACTACAAGGGAAATTGTACGGCTGCTAAGGCCATGCAGGTCATGATGGATAATAACCTCAGTTTTGAAATTGCCTTGTATCCTTACGAGTTAGTCACTTATGGGGAAACAGGTTCGGTCTGTGCCAACTGGATGCAGTATTGTTTGATTAAAAAATACCTGGAGGTCATGACAGAAGAACAGACCTTGGTGGTCGAATCCGGTCATCCCTTAGGTCTATTTAAGTCCAAACCAGAGGCACCGCGTGTCATTATTACCAATGGTTTGTTGGTTGGTGAATACGACAACATGAAGGACTGGGAAATCGCTGAAGAAATGGGTGTGACCAATTACGGTCAGATGACAGCTGGTGGCTGGATGTACATTGGTCCTCAGGGAATTGTTCATGGTACCTTCAATACTCTTCTCAATGCTGGCCGCTTGAAATTGGGTGTGGCTGATGATGGGGATTTGACAGGTAAACTCTTTATCTCATCTGGTTTGGGTGGAATGAGTGGAGCTCAGGGCAAGGCTGCTGAAATTGCTAAGGCAGTTGCTATTGTAGCCGAGGTAGACCAGTCGCGGATTGAAACCCGCCATTCACAAGGTTGGATTAGTCAGTTGGCAGAAAGTCCAGAAGAAGCATTGACCTTGGCCTTGGCTGCGAAAGAGAAAGGCCAATCTACCTCAATCGCCTATCATGGAAATATTGTAGATTTGCTGGAATATGTGGTTGAAAAGAATATTCCAGTTGACCTTCTCTCTGACCAAACCTCTTGTCACAATGTCTATGATGGAGGCTACTGTCCAGTCGGTATTAGCTTTGAGGAGCGTACTCGTTTACTCGCAGAGGATAAGGAAAGCTTTATTGGTCTAGTGGATAAAACCCTGGAACGTCATTATCAAGCTATTAAGACCCTGACTGACCGAGGAACCTATTTCTTCGATTATGGCAATGCCTTTATGAAGTCAGTTTATGACTCAGGTATCAAGGAAATTTCTAAGAATGGTTTGGATGATAAAGATGGCTTCATCTGGCCTTCTTATGTGGAAGATATCATGGGACCTATGCTCTTTGACTATGGTTACGGTCCATTCCGTTGGGTTTGCTTGAGTGGCAAGCATGAGGACTTGATTACTACAGACAAGGCTGCTATGGATGTGATTGATCCAACTCGTCGTTACCAAGATCGTGATAATTACAACTGGATCCGCGACGCAGAGAAAAATCAGCTGGTCGTAGGAACTCAGGCACGGATTTTGTACCAAGATTGCATGGGTCGTGTCAATATTGCGCTGAAGTTCAATGAGCTCATTCGTCAAGGAAAAATTGGTCCTGTCATGCTGGGTCGTGACCATCACGATGTATCGGGTACTGATTCTCCATTCCGTGAAACATCCAACATCAAGGATGGTTCAAATGTAACCTGCGATATGGCTGTTCAGTGCTACGCTGGTAATGCGGCGCGTGGCATGAGTCTTGTGGCCCTCCATAATGGTGGCGGTACTGGTATTGGTAAGTCTATCAATGGTGGTTTTGGTCTGGTATTGGATGGAAGCGAGCGCGTGGATGAGATTATCAAATCAGCTATCGCTTGGGATACCATGGGTGGTGTAGCGCGTCGGAACTGGGCTCGTAATGACCATGCGATTGAAACGGCTATTGAGTACAACCAAATGCGTCAAGGTACAGACCATATCACCATTCCTTATTTGGCAGATGAGGACTTAATTCAGTCTTCTGTTGCTAAATTGTTTGAAAAGTAAGTAAATCGGCTAAACAATCATAATAAGAAAGAGGTTTTCAAATGGCAAAACTTGTAGAATGTATTCCAAATTTTTCAGAGGGACGTAACCAGGAAATCATCGATGGCTTGGTAGCGACTGCTAAGAGTGTTCCAGGTGTGACCTTGCTGGATTATTCTTCAGACCAAAGTCATAACCGCAGTGTGTTTACTTTGGTGGGAGATGAAGAAAGTATTCAGGAAGGAGCTTTTCAACTGGTCAAATATGCTAGTGAAAAGATTGATATGACCAAGCACACAGGTGAACACCCAAGGATGGGAGCGACAGATGTACTTCCATTCGTCCCTGTAAAAGACATCAGCATGGAAGAATGTGTTCAACTGGCTAAGAAAGTCGCTGAGCGTATCAATAAAGAATTGGCTATTCCAGTCTTCCTCTATGAAGAAGCAGCAAGCAGACCAGAACGACAAAATCTGGCTAAGGTCCGCAAGGGTCAGTTTGAAGGCATGCCTGAAAAATTATTGGAAGAAGACTGGGCGCCTGATTTCGGTGAAAGGAAGATTCATCCAACAGCAGGTGTCACAGCAGTCGGCGCTCGGATGCCTCTAGTTGCCTATAATGTCAATTTGGATACAGACAATCTAGAAATTGCTAACAAGATTGCCAAAATCATCCGTGGTTCAGGTGGTGGCTACAAGTATTGTAAGGCTATCGGTGTCATGTTGGAAGGAAGAAATATTGCCCAGGTTTCAATGAATATGGTGAACTTGGAAAAATGCTCACTTTATCGTACCTTTGAAACCATTCGTTTTGAGGCTAAGAGATATGGTGTGTCGATTATTGGTTCTGAAATCGTTGGATTGGCACCTGCAAAAGCCTTGGTTGATGTGGCAGAATACTACTTGCAATTGGAAGAGTTTGATTACAACAAGCAGGTACTAGAAAATCATTTGTTGGGATAGGAGTATGACCGATGGCATTAGTTGATTTAACTCTTACAGAATTTGCTCAATTACTGGGTTCAGATGCCCCAGCACCAGGCGGAGGCTCAGCAGCAGCTCTCTCGGCTGTCAATGGTATTTCATTGACAAAAATGGTGTGCGAGTTGACTCTTGGGAAGAAAAAGTATGCTGACTATCAGGCTGCTATTGAAGACATTCATAACGTAGCTGGTGACTTGCAAGAGCGTTTATTGCGGGCAATAGACGAAGACACAGAGGCATTTAATCAAGTTTCAGCTGTCTTTGATATGCCTAAGGAAACAGAGGAAGATAAAGAAGCGCGCAGGCAGGCTATGCAGGCAGCCTTGAAGGCAGCAACGCTCTCTCCGTTTGGCATGATGGAGATTATTTTGCAGGCACTTCAGGTAACAGCAGAGGCAGTCGGCAAGTCCAATACCAATGCTGCCAGTGATTTGGGGGTGGCAGCCCTCTCGCTCAAGGCAGGTTTGCAGGGGGCCTGGCTCAATGTTCTCATCAACTTATCAGGTATAAAAGATGAGGACTTTGTCAGTCACTATCGCCAACAAGGCCAGACTATTTTGGAAGCTGGTTCTAGCCTAGCAGACCAGGTATATGAAGACATTCTCCGCATCGTTTAAAGGAGGTAGCTATGGTTTTATCAGATATTGACATTGCGAATTCCGTCCAAATGGAACCCATTGGACAGGTGGCAGACCGTTTAGGTATTCCAGAAGAAAGTTTATCCTTATATGGTAGATACAAGGCTAAAATTGACAGTCGTCAGTTAGAAGCCTTGAAAGATCAACCAGATGGGAAATTGATTTTGGTAACGGCTATTTCCCCAACTCCAGCAGGGGAAGGAAAAACAACAACTTCCGTTGGTTTGGTCGATGCCTTGACTGCTATTGGTAAAAAGGCTATCATCGCCCTGCGTGAGCCGTCTTTAGGACCTGTCTTTGGGGTTAAAGGTGGTGCAGCAGGTGGTGGATATGCCCAGGTTGTTCCAATGGAAGATATTAACTTGCATTTTACTGGAGATTTTCATGCCATCGGTGTAGCTAATAACCTGCTGGCAGCCTTGATTGATAATCATATTCATCATGGAAATGCCTTGGGAATTGATAGTCGTCGGATTACCTGGAAGCGAGTAGTCGACATGAATGACCGTCAGCTCCGCCATATTGTCGATGGCCTGCATGGTAAGGTAAATGGAGTACCTAGGGAAGATGGCTACGATATTACCGTTGCTTCAGAAATAATGGCTATTCTGTGCCTATCTGAAAATATAGCTGATTTGAAGGCACGACTGGAAAAAATTATCATCGGCTATAATTTCCAAGGTCAACCGGTTACAGCTGGAGATCTTAAGGCAGCTGGGGCAATGGCAGCACTCTTGAAAGAAGCCATTCACCCTAACCTTGTTCAAACCCTTGAACACTCCCCAGCCCTTATTCACGGTGGTCCGTTTGCAAATATTGCTCACGGTTGTAATAGTGTTCTTGCTACTAAATTAGCCTTAAAATATGCAGATTATGTGGTTACAGAAGCAGGCTTTGGGGCAGATTTAGGCGCTGAAAAATTCATAGATATCAAGTGTCGTCTAAGTGGCTTACGACCATCCGCAGTTGTACTCGTAGCTACTATTCGTGCCCTTAAAATGCACGGAGGAGTTGCCAAGTCTGACCTGGCTCAAGAAAATGTAGAAGCAGTACTTGCAGGTTTACCAAACCTTGAAAAACATTTGGAGAATATTCAGGAAGTTTATGGTTTGCCTGCGGTTGTTGCCATCAATAAATTCCCACTAGACACAGAGGCAGAATTAGAGGCAGTTTCTACTGCTTGTGCCAAACGTGGTGTTGATGTAGTACTGTCTGATGTTTGGGCACATGGTGGTCAAGGAGGGCGTCAACTTGCAGAGAAAGTCGTCCAACTTGCTCAAGAAGAAAATCATTTCCAATTTGTCTATGATGTAGAAGACAAGATTGAAACTAAATTACACAAAATTGTTACAAAAGTCTATGGTGGTCAAGGGGTTAAACTCTCAACACTTGCTAAAAAAGAAATAGCAGAACTGGAAAGACTAGGTTTTGGTTCCTATCCAATCTGTATGGCCAAGACCCAGTATTCATTCTCAGATAACCCTAATCTCTTAGGAGCTCCGACAGACTTTACAGTGACCATTAGTAATGTCAAAGTTTCAGCAGGTGCTGGCTTTATCGTCGCCTTGACAGGAAACATTATGACCATGCCAGGTTTGCCAAAGGTCCCTGCGAGTGAAAAAATTGATATTGACAACCAGGGCAATATCACAGGTCTTTTCTAAGAGAGGTGGAAGGATGATTAGAGTTGAAAAGTATAAAACAAGTGATTACCAAGAAACCTCCTGGTCAGGTGGACGAACCACTCAACTCTATCTCTTTCCTGCTCAGTCTTCCTATGGTGAAAGAAATTTTCAATTTCGATTGTCCACAGCAAGTATGGACACGGAACAATCTACCTTTACCTCGCTACCTTCATATCACCGCATTCTATTAAGTTTAGACCAAACCATTATCTTGCAGGATATGAATAGTGGCGAACAAGTAACTCTGGCTCCTTATCACATCCATCGGTTTGAGGGGGAACAATCCATCCAATGCGTAGGAAAAGCACAGGATTTTAATATTATATTTGACGATAGTGTGCAAGCTGATTTACAGGTGATGGATGAGAACAAGTGGGGAGTAGAGTGTGGGGATGATTTTCAATTTATTTATGCCTTAGTCAATTTGGATTTCCATATAGAAGGGTGGGGAAGTAGTCATCTAGCAGCAAAGGAATTGCTGGTGGTTGAGACCAATGAGTTGCCTCCCCGATCCCTTCATCTAACTGCTTGTCAAGCTTGCCAAAAGCCTAAGGCGCTTATTGCTAAACTTAGGTCTACTGACCTAAGTAGAAACATGGTCTAGAAGAAGATTTAGGAGATCATATCATGGAAAACAAACAGACACAGTTATCGACGCAGGAGAGTGCAAAATTCTCTCTGACAGGAGCGACCTTATACGGTATCAACGCTGTTATTGGGTCTGGTATCTTTCTCTTGCCGCAAAATATTTATCGGGACCTTGGTCCAGCTTCCATCGCTGTTATGCTAGGAACAGCTATCCTAACTATCATGTTGGCGGTCTGTTTTGCTGAGGTGGCAGGTTACTTTGGAAAAAACGGTGGTGCCTTCCAATATTCTAAACGTGCTTTCGGTGATTTTATTGGTTTTAATGTCGGCATCTTAGGCTGGATGGTAACCATGTTTGCCTGGGCGGCTATGGCAGCAGGTTTTGCTAAGATGTTCATCATCACTTTCCCAGCCTTTGAGGGAATGAATATTCCACTTAGTATCGGCTTGGTCATTCTCTTGTCCTTGATGAACATTGCTGGTTTGAGAACCTCCAAAGTCTTTACCATTACGGCAACCATTGCCAAGTTAATTCCGATTATTCTCTTCTCCCTTTGTGCCATCATCTTTATTCCTAAAGGTCTATCAAACTTTAGTCCTTTTGTACAATTATCTGAAGGACAAACCTTGCTGGGAGCGATTTCAGGCACCGCCATCTATATTTTCTATGGCTTTATTGGCTTTGAAACCCTCTCTATCGTAGCTGGTGAGATGAGAAATCCAGAAAAAAATGTTCCTCGAGCTATATTAGGTTCTATTAGTATTGTTTCTATTTTGTATATGCTTATTATTGGGGGTACCATTGCCATGCTAGGTTCTGGTATAATGGATACAAAGGCTCCTGTGCAAGATGCTCTTGTGAAGATGATTGGTCCTGCTGGCTACTGGTTGGTATCTATTGGGGCTCTCATTTCCATCACTGGTCTGAACATGGGTGAATCCATCATGGTGCCACGTTTTGGTGCTGCCATTGCTGAAGAAGGTTTATTACCAGCAGCCATTGCTCGGAAAAATGGCAATGATGCACCAGTTGTAGCCATTATTATTTCATGTGTCATTGCTTGTATCCTCTTGTTATCAGGCTCCTTTGAAATTCTTGCTACCCTCAGTGTAGTCTTCCGTTTCTTCCAATACATCCCAACAGCACTGGCTGTCAATAAATTACGCAAAGATGAGCCGAATGCACAGGTAGTTTTCCGTCTGCCATTTGGACCAGTCATTCCAACTATTGCAGTAGTTATTAGTTTGATTATGATTTGGGGAGATAACCCAATGAACTTTGTATACGGAGCCATTGGTTTACTGATTTCTAGTGCGATTTACTTCTTCATGCATGGACGAAAGAAAGTGTAATGGAACCCTCCTGCAAAATGAAAGGATGAAAGTTATGGCAAAACCACTTGTATTAGATGGAAAAAGTTTGACTTTAGAAGATGTTGTAGCTGTTGCCAGAGATGGTCGGCAGTGCTTGATTTCAGAAGAGGCTAAGGAAGATGTCTTGGCTTCGCGTAAAATTGTGGATGATATTGTCAGGGAAAAGCGGGTTGTCTATGGGGTGACCACTGGTTTTGGTTCCCTTTGTAATGTTAGTATCCCTACTGAAGATACCATCCAACTGCAAGAAAATTTGATTCGCACCCATTCTAGCGGTTTTGGCAATCCCTTACCAGAGGATGTGGTTCGGGCTATTATGCTAATTCGGATCAATTCTCTGGTCAAAGGATATTCAGGTATTCGCCTTGAAACCGTTGAAAAATTGCTGGAGATGTTGAACAAGGGGGTTCATCCATTTATTCCTGAAAAAGGCTCCTTGGGTGCATCAGGTGACCTTGCTCCACTTTCTCATATGGTTTTACCTATGCTAGGTTTGGGTAAAGCTTATTACAAGGGACAGTTGCTTTCAGGTAAGGAAGCGATGGAGCAAGCAGGTATCGACATTATTCACCTAGCAGCAAAAGAGGGCTTGGCCTTGATCAACGGCACAACAGTCTTGACGGCTATCGGTGCACTAGTGACCTACGATGCCATCCAGCTTTTGAAATTGTCAGATATTGCTGGAGCACTGTCACTGGAAGTTCATAATGGTATTACCAGTCCATTTGAAGAAGAATTGCATCTTATCCGTCCTCAAAGTGGCCAACTTGCAACGGCAAGAAATATTCGCCAGCTTCTAGAAGACAGTGGCAATACGACAGTGGCTACTATCCAGCGCGTGCAAGATCCGTATACCTTACGTTGTATCCCACAAATTCATGGAGCGAGCAAGGATTCGATAGCCTATGTCAAAGAAAAAGTAGAAATCGAAATCAACTCTGTTACGGACAATCCAATCATTTGTAAGAATGGCCACGTTATTTCAGGCGGGAATTTCCACGGGGAACCCATGGCTCAGCCATTTGATTTATTGGGTATCGCGATTGCAGAAATCGGAAATGTTTCCGAACGCCGTGTTGAACGTCTGGTCAATAGTCAACTCAGCAAATTGCCATCCTTCTTGGTTAAACACCCTGGTTGCAATTCCGGCTTTATGATCACCCAATATGCCTGTGCAGCCCTAGTATCCGAGAACAAGGTTCTCTCTCATCCAGCCAGTGTGGATTCCATTCCATCTTGTGAAAACCAAGAAGATTTTGTCAGCATGGGAACAATTGCAGCTCGTAAGGCAGGAGAAATACTGAAAAATGCTCGCCGTGTCCTTGCAACAGAAATCATGGCTGCTTGTCAAGCTCTGGATTTGAAAGAAAATAGTGCCAAACTTGGTAAGGGAACCAAGCCAGCCTATACAGTCTTTAGGCAGCAGGTTGGCTTCATCGAAAATGACAAAGACATTGAAATCTACGATGAGCTCAATAAAGCTTCGCTTGTGATTGAAAGTCCGGAATTCTTATCTGCAGTGGAAGAGGCAGTTTCTCTGACTATCCAATATGAATAAGCCAGCCTGAACAGAATTTGACAGGAAGCAGTTAGATAATTATACTAAATAGGAGGTCTTATCAAGGAACAAGACCTCCTATTCTGTCAGAGTTTGATGATGAAGACGATAACTAGGAGAAAACATGCTAAGCAACTATTATCCAATGACCTATCCCTATTATCAAAGAGGGTTTGATGATGATCTCTATACTGCCAAATGGGGCATGGTGATGGAATTTATCGACCTTAATGACCAGACGCTGAAACGCTTTGATGGAAAGTATTTTGGGATTATTGGTTTCAAGAGTGACAAGGGTGTCTATATCAATCATGGACGTGTTGGAGCAGTAGAGGGGGCTAGTAGTATCCGAACCCAATTGGCTAAACTACCGTGGCATCTGGGCAAAGAAGTCAAGATTTACGATGTAGGGGATATAGATGGGCCCAATTGTAGCTTGGCTCAATTGCAGGACAGTTTGGCTGCAGCGGTTCAGCGCATGCTGGAGTTAAATCTCTTTCCGATTGTCCTGGGTGGAGGCCACGAAACAGCCTATGGGCACTACAAGGGATTACAGGCTGGCTTGGAACAGGAAGAACCTGTCGCTGTTATCAACTTCGATGCACATTTTGATCTCCGCCCTTATGACCAGACTGGCCCAAATTCTGGTACTGGTTTTCGGCAGATTTACGATGACTGTAAGGCGAGGGGCTATGAATTTCCTTACTTAGCCTTAGGAATTCAGGAACACAATACCAATCTCTTTCTCTTTGACTTTGTTGCTAAATCAGCAGATATTTCCTTTTTAACCGGGCAAAATCTCTATGTAATGGGCTATGAAAAAATTTGCTCTTACCTGGATGAGTTTGTTCAGCGTCAGCAGGCTATCCATCTGACCATTGATATGGATTGTTTTTCAGTGGGCTCTGCACCAGGTGTCAGCGCCATTCAGTCTCTTGGGATTGATCCAAACCTAGCTGTCCTTCTCTTACAATACTTGGCTGCTAGTGATAAAATTGTTGGCATTGATATTGTTGAAACTTCTCCACCACATGATATTGACAACCACACGGCCAACTTAGCAGCAACGCTTATTTTCTATCTGACACGGATTTTGGTTCAAACACACGACAGAAAATAAAGACTTTTCCTAGGATAACTAGAAAAAAGGAAGGACCATCACTGAATAGGTCCTTCCTTTTTGGTTGTATTTGTAGTTGAGCTTATTTAGTTTTCTTTCATGAAATTATCCAAATCTTCCAGAAGTAAACGGTCGCGATAAGGGTTCAGGAATTGTTTGGCGATGTGGTAGTAGTGGCTCAAGTCTTCATATAATTTTTGAGCAAATGTAGCTTCTAGCAGGGGATTGTCCCTCATTTCATTCTTTAATTTTGCCATTAGGTAATAAATCATGCCCTTATCTCTTGGATTAGAATAGCGAGAAATCAAGGCTTCCTTCCTATCGAGCAGGTCATGAACTCCTGTGTAGTCTTGTTTCTGACAACCTAGTAGTGCCAAATAGAGCTTGAGTTGCACTTCCTTCCAAGGATAAATCTGTTGATTGACTTCTTGAATAGACGCCTGAAAGATGGAATAAGCCTGGTCAAAATCTTGCAGATGATAGTAGGAAGTCCCTAAGCCGATATAAAAACCAAGAGTAGATGACTGTGGAGCCTGGTCTTGCATCAATTCGATAGCGTCTTTTTGCAGGTGGATGGCAGTCAGAAAATCTCTGCGAATCTGAGCCATCTCCGCCAAGTAATCCAGGGCAGCAGCAATCTGAATGGCATATTTCTTCCGCATAGAAGCTGTCAGACTAAAGCAATCAATGGCTTCGTAGAGAAGACGACTAGCCTTCTCCTCATCCCCTAACATGAGATTAAAAAGTCCCTTAAAGCGTAGAAACATTCCGATGGCTTGGTGATCATTAGCCTCTATAGCAGTTTCCAGACCTAATTCAGCATAGTAGCCCAGGTCACTAATGTTTTCAATCTGGATGCAGTAATGGATAAACTGTCGATAGCCTTTTAGTAGGTATTCTTGTTCATGTAGAGCATGAGCTCTGGCGATCACCTTCCGAATACTGCTAACCCCCTTCTGGTAATTACCGATCCGGATATAGTAGCGCCCTTCATAAAACTCAAATCGAACTTGAAGAAGCTGGAACTGACGCTGGTCGCCATAAAGCTTTTCGAGATGGGCCATGTTTTCCCGCACTTCAGCCAACTGTTCCTGGATCCAGAGCCCATTCTCTTCTTCCTTGCCCCCACTTAGTTGGTCCTTACTAGAGCCCAAAGGAAAAAGATCGTAGTGTGACTTGATTGCCAGATTTAAGTGTTGTAAACGGTATTCCAGAGCCATTAGAGGTTGCTTGGCAGCAGTAAAATGCCTTGCAATCTTTAGCAATAAGATGCTGTTGTTGGGTTGAAGTTGTAATTTTTGAATCAGATGAAAGGCAATTTGTTCATGCAAAATTCTTCTTTTTGATAGAGGTAACTGATCGTAGAGAAATTCTCCTAAGACAGCTTGACGAAATTGTACTTCCAGTCGATCATCAACCTCTTTTTGCAGGATAAGGGATTTGCTGGTTAGCTGATCAACCAATACAGCCATTTCATGATGGCTTATCCCCATTAAATCAGCCAATAAACCAACATCACTTCCAGCACTACAGGTCGAAAGGTAGTTGAGTAACTCCTCTTCTTTTGTATCAAGGGCATGGACCTGCAAAGCCATTTTTGACCGAATAGCTGCCGTTAGAGGATGGAATTCACGTCCCTCCCTAATTTGCTGGGCGTATTGGTCAAGGAGAAAGAGATTGCCTTGACTAAAATGATAAATCTGCTCTAAATCAGAAAGAGCATCCTGCTGGCTCAGTTCTTTTAAGAAGTCTTGACTGTCAGCGAGGGATAAATTTTTCAAACAAAGGTTTTCTGCAAGCTGATGGTTATACAGGTAATGCTCAAGATAATCTATTTCCTTATTTTGCCGTAAGTTTCTGGTGAATAGAAATGCTAGAGGAGCACGGCTAAGAGCATGAATACAGTCCAGCACTACTTGTAAACTCTCTTTATCCATCCAATGGGCATCCTCAATCAAGAACAGTAGAGCTTGTTTCTGACAAGTCTTTTCCAAACCATCAATCAAGTCTTCACGGTTCCTAGTTTCTTCCAAAGACAGTCTTGTATCCAATGTCTCTTGGAAAATCCATTGATAGTTATGACTTATCTTTCGCCAAATGGAGTATGGTTTGTAGAGGTCCTCTGGTAAACAGTTGATCTGAATGATAGAAAACCGTTGCCCCTGGTTAGCCAAGACCTGACGGACCAGGCTTCGTTTTCCCGAACCAACCTCACCGTGGAGGAAAAAGGCACGACTACCAGTTTCTAAGACAGAGACTAGGAAATGTTCGAGAGCATGAATTTCTTCAATTCTTCCAAAAAAATAGTCGGTTTTGGGAGCTAGCTGGGAGTCTTTTTTCTCTGCATGATCCCTGACTACTTGATAATAGAGGTTTTTTATCGATTCACCAGGTCCGATTCCGAGCTCCTTATCCAATAGTTGTGCCAAGCGATGATAGGTTTCAATAATCTTTCGTGTCTGTCCTTCCTCCAAATAGAGTTTCATCAAGCTAAGATAATGCTCTTCATTAAATTCATCCATGCTAATCATCCGAAGGATGAGGTGCTCAGCTCCCTCTAGGTCAGACAAGTGCTCTTGTTTTTCCAGCAACTGCTGACAGGCTGTCAGATAGGTCTTTTCCAGTTGGGACTTGATTTTTTCTATCCAAAAGTCAAACTCCTGGCAATTCTTGATATAAAAATTTTCCAGAAACACACCCTTGAAGAGATGGAGCTGGTGAACAGGGTCTGACAAAAATAGCTGCACATCACAGGAAATATCTATATCAGGATTTATAGCTAGCATGGACCTGCTGGGACTGACAATAGCCTCACATCCTAGCTCTCTGTTGGTCTGATAAATAGTATTTCGTAAGTTTTTTCTAGCCTTCTCGGAATTCTTATCCCCCCACAAGAGTGTAGCTACCTCTTCACGACTAGCTTCACCTTTTAACATAAGATAATAGATCAGGGCACTGATCTTTGCGTAGGATGGTGTGATTTCCGCCTGATTGACTAAGATAGTCGGAGTTCCAAATAGCAAACAAGATAAACGCGTCATAAGTAAGCGCCTCCATTCGTTCTTGTATCTACTATAACAAAAAAATATAAGGGAAACAAATGATATATTATAATGTTTAGAAATGATTTCTACTGAAATAGAATGAGCATCTTGACTGCTTTTACGAATACATAGGATGAGGAGGAAATATGTTTATCGTAAAAAATAAAACCAATCACTTGTTCAATCTCCTAGAACTTCAGGATTTGAGAGATGAAGACTTTTATTGTCCCCAGTGTTCTAGTCCAGTCCGCTACCGTTCTGGTAAAATCCTGCGACCACACTTTGCCCATGTTAGTCGTAAAGAGTGCCCATTTTTTACGGAGAATGAATCTGCCCAGCACCTCTCCCTCAAATCAGAGCTTTACAGCTGGCTGGTGGAAAAGGAGCCGGTTGAGTTGGAAAAATACCTACCAGAGATTAACCAACTAGCAGATTTATTGGTCAATAATAGTCTAGCCTTAGAAGTCCAATGTTCCAGTCTGCCGATTTCTCGTTTGCAGGAACGGACGCAAGCCTATTGTAATGCTGGTTACCAGGTTCTCTGGTTGTTAGGCAAGGATTTGTGGCTCAAGGATAGGTTGACCAAATTGCATAAGCAGTTTCTCTCCTTTAGTATGAATATGGGGTTTCATCTCTGGGAATTGGATGACGAGAAGAAGGAGTTACGACTTCGCTACCTCATTCATGAAGACCTGCGTGGCAAGATCCACTGTCTAACGAAAGTCTTTCCTTTTGGTCAGGGAAAATTACTGGATATATTACGATTACCATTTGCCAAGCAAACCCTATCTAGCATGACTTGTCCAATGGATGAGGATTTGCCTCGCTACATTGCTCAACAGCTTTATTACAAATCCCCTAAATGGCTTGCCCTGCAAGCAGAGGCTTATGGACGTGGAGAAAATCTACTGACCAAGACAGCATTAGACTTCTATCCCCAAATCCGACTGCCCCGCTCGGCCATTGGCTTTGCCCAGATCAAGCAAGACCTGACACCGATTTACCAGGCATTTGACCAGTTTTACGACAAAGTGGAAAATCAGAGAAAACAAGTCTTGTATCCACCTATAATTTATAGACGATATATGTTAATAATGATATAATAAAAGAAAAGGTTTACAAGGGGGTCTTGTGATGAAACGGAGTCGAGTAACTATAATAGGTGCTTCTTTACTCTTATTGGCATGCCTATCAGCCTGTGCTGTAAGGCATGAGGAGGGGCAAACCACCACAGCCTCCAGTCAGCAAGTGCAAACAATCAATGAGAAAGAGGCTCAAAAGTTTACAACCCAGCATAGTCAGAAAGTAGCATCTAAAGAAGTAGGAGATGACGGAGGAACACTCATAGTCTTTGAAGATGGTACGGAATATCTTTACACTGATGAATATTATATGCTTTCCTACCAAAGTGGTTGTAAGGTAACCTATTTCGTCGAAAGCGGTGACTATACAGTAGCGACTGACGAATATGAAGGCGAAGAGAAGGCAAGTGAGGCTACTGGACAGATTGGACAGTATTTTGTAGCTAGTGGCTACTCTATCGCTTTTGCAAATGATGGAGATTTAACGATTGACCTACAAGGAAATTTTGTCCATCAGGCTAATAATCAGGAGATAAAAGGAAGTATCAAAGAGGCTGAAGGAAGCAGTTACGTTGACGGTTTGTTAAATAAATATGGTATCCCCAATCTTGCATTCTATGATAGCTTTGTCAAGGAAGCAGTAGCCGATGCCAAAACCTACTTTACTGGTAGTGAGTAAAGTGTAGGCCTCCACTTTCCGTTGGAAAGAGGGGCTTTTTTATGGTAGAATATGAGCTACGGAGGATACATTATGTCTAAACAACGTTATGAAATCGAAGAAAAATACCAGTGGGATTTGACCACAATTTTCCCAACAGATGAGGCTTGGGAAGCTGAGTTGGAGGCTATCCAGGTAGAAACAGAAAAAGCCAAGGCCTTTGCAGGTCACTTGCTGGACTCAGCTAAGAGCCTCTTGGAGATTAGCGAAACCCAGCTTGGACTTATGCGTCGACTTGAAAAGCTCTATGTCTATGCGTCCATGAAAAATGACCAAGACACTCGTGAAGGGAAGTACCAGGAATTTCAAGCTAAAGCACTGAGCATTTACTCAGTTTTTTCTCAGACTTTTGCCTTCTATGAGCCAGAATTTATGGCCATTACCGAAGAGCAGTTGGAAGCCTTTAAAGCAGAAGAACCAGCCCTTGTTCAGTACAGCCACCAGTTTGAAAAACTCTTGTCAGCCAAGGATCATGTCTTGTCCCAAGAGGTCGAAGAAGTCCTTGCGGCAACCAGCGAGATTTTTGAAGCACCGTCTGAAACTTTCTCTGTTTTGGATAATGCCAGCCTGCGTTTCCCAGAAATCGCTGATGAAGACGGTCACTTGGTACCACTTTCTCACGGCAACTACATCCACTTTATGGAATCACAGAACCGTGAAGTGCGTCAAGAAGCCTATGAGGCTCTGTACGAAACATACGAGCAGTTCCAGCATACTTACGCCAAGACCCTTCAGTCTAACGTTAAGGTCAATAACCTGAAAGCTCGTTTACGCAAGTACGACTCTGCCCGCCACGCAGCCCTTTCAGCCAACTTCATCCCGGAGTCCGTATACGATACATTAGTGTCAGCAGTCAACAAGCACCTTCCGCTCTTGCACCGCTACATCAATTTGCGTAAGAAACTCTTGGGTATTGATGACCTCAAGATGTACGATATGTACACACCGCTTTCTAGCAGAGACACAAAAGTCACCTATGAAGAAGCCTTGGCTACTTGTGCCGATACCTTGAATATCTTTGGTGATGAGTACGCGGCTATTGTCAAAGAAGCCTTTGAAAACCGCTGGATTGATGTCCATGTCAACGAAGGCAAGCGTTCAGGAGCTTATTCAGGTGGTGCCTATGACACCAACGCCTTCATGCTCCTCAACTGGCAGGACAATTTGGACAATATGTACACCCTCATTCATGAAACAGGGCACTCGCTTCATTCTATGTTGACTCGTCAGAACCAACCTTATGTCTATGGACACTATTCTATCTTCTTGGCTGAGATTGCTTCGACTACCAACGAAAATCTCTTGACCGAGAAACTCTTGGCAGAAGTAGAAGACGCCAAGGCCCGCTTTGCCATTCTCAACCACTACCTAGACGGCTTCCGTGGAACTGTCTTCCGTCAAACCCAGTTTGCAGAGTTTGAGCAGGCTATTTACAAAGCAGACCAAGAAGGTCAGGTCTTGACAGCAGACTTCCTCAACCAACTTTACGGGGAACTTAACGAGAAGTATTACGGCTTGTCTGCGGAAGAAAATCCACACATTCAGTATGAGTGGGCTCGTATTCCACATTTCTATTACAATTTCTATGTTTACCAATATGCAACTGGCTTTGCGGCAGCATCTGCTTTGGCAGACAAGATTGTCAATGGTAGCCCAGAGGACAAGGAAAACTACCTCAACTACCTCAAGGCTGGTAGCTCTGATTATCCACTCAATGTCATCGCAAAAGCTGGTGTGGATATGACCAAGGAAGACTATCTTAACGACGCCTTCAAGGTCTTTGAAGCCCGCTTGACAGAGTTGGAAGCTCTTGTTGAGAAAGGAGTGCATCTCTAATATGATTTCCTACAAACGCTCGATTGTAATACCTATGGTTATTAGCACGGTATTTATCTTGATTGGGATGGGCTTAATTTTTAAGCCAGAACCTGCTATTCTATCAGGATTGTGCTACATGCTGCTAGCTCTTCCGTCTGCCTTCTATGCTTTTTTGTGGCGGAAACAAGGGCAAGTCTTTGTCCTCAATCAGCAGTGTTTAGAGTATAAAAACAAACTTTGGGGAGATAGAATAAGCATTCCAGTTGCAGAAATTGGGAAAATTCACTATGAGATTGTCTACATTTACCGGGATATTTACTCAAAACGGATGCGTATTGTAGGAAGAACAGGAACTTTTTTAGCTGAGGTGAAAATTGATAATCTTTCGGGAGCTGATTTCAATGACATTTATCAATACCTCAGCCCGATTGCACCCCATATCATGTGGGAATTTCCAAAATAAAAAATAAAGATGAATAGGAGGCAGTATGCTGACAGAAGAAAATTTACAGGATATTTTTGAGATTGCAGACCTACTATCAAATGGTGATAGGGAATTATTTATCCAATTAAAAGAATGTGTCTTTGCTAGCGATCCCAATCATATTTTAGATTTGCTTGAAGGTATTTTATCACCTGAAGCGTTCGATGCATTCTTAGATTGTGTGGGCGAGGTAGAAAAGGATAACCTAATGCTTATCCTGTCAGTCCTTCTAGCGCATAACCAGTACATCTGTGTTCGACCGCGCAAGGATTTATTAGCCGATTTTATAGCGGCTTTTGATCGCCTACAAGCAGTCCGTAATGCTGGGATCTTGTTAAAATTAGATGCGGCTGGCTTGGAGGAAACAGGCAATGTGCCAGACTGGGCTGCGGTAGTTGATGAAAAATATGCTAGTGAACAATTTTGTTTGGCTGCTGTCGAGATGAATGCAGACCAGTACCATCTGTTATTCGGTAAAGTAGCTACCATTAAACGTGTACAGAAACTCTTTGCTAATCTAGGCCATCATCTAGACTATGCAAAAAATATGTAAGTAAAGGCAGGAGAAATCCTGTCTTTTAGTATATAAGAGAAGAAATTGTTGGTGACTTATGTTATAATTGTTCCTATGGTTGAATCATATTCTAAAAACGCAAATCACAATATGCGCCGTCCTGTTGTCAAGGAAGAAATTGTGGACTTTATGCGAACACGTCAGGCGCAAAATACAGGATTTTTAAAGGAATTAGAGGACTTTGCCCGTCAGGAAAATATTCCCATTATTCCTCATGAAACAGTGGCCTATTTCCGCTTGCTCATGCAGACCTTGCAGCCCGCTCGTATTTTAGAAATCGGGACTGCTATTGGATTTTCTGCTCTTTTGATGGCCGAGAATAGTCCGCATTCGCAGATTACTACCATCGACCGCAATGAAGAGATGATTGGCTTTGCCAAGGAAAACTTTGCCAAGTTCGATAGTCGCAAGCAAATTGAATTGTTAGAAGGTGAGGCGATGGATTTACTGCCGGATCTGCCTGATGATAGCTATGACTTTGTTTTTATGGATTCCGCTAAGTCAAAATACATTGTATTTCTTCCAGAAGTTCTCAAAAAAGTAAAAGTTGGAGGCTTAATTATTTTGGATGATATTTTCCAAGGGGGGGATATTGCCAAAGATATCATGGAAGTTCGTCGTGGCCAGCGGACCATCTATCGTGGCTTGCAACGTTTATTTGATGCGACCTTGGACAATCCGGACCTGACAGCTAGTCTGATTTCTATGAGTGATGGTCTGCTCATGCTACGAAAAAATGTAGAGAATGTTGACCTAAAGCTTGCAGAAAATTAAGCCCTTTTTAAGAATTTATGGTATAATGAGAGGGTTAATGAAGAAAAGGAGAAATTTTCTAAATGATGAAATCTAAAAAAATTCTTACAGGTGCAGTGACGCTCCTTGCGGCAGTGACACTTGCAGCATGTTCAAGTACAGCTGACAAAGATATTATCACCATGAAAGGTAACACGATTTCAGTATCTGAATTCTATGAGAAAGTGAAGACGAATGCTAGCGCTCAACAAGTCTTGCTTTCAATGGTTATTGGTCATGTCTTTGAAGAGCAATATGGTGATAAAGTAACAGATGCAGAAGTGAATGAAGCCTATGACACAATGGCTGCTCAATATGGTGATTCATTTGCGACAGCACTTGCTTCAGCAGGTATGACTACTGAAAGCTACAAAGAGCAGATCCGTACCAACAAATTGGTAGAATATGCTGTCAAGCAAGCTGCCGAAGCGGAATTGACAGACGAGAACTATAAGGCTGCTTATGATGCCTACACTCCGGAAGTGACTGCCCGTATCATTAAACTTGATGATGAGACAAAAGCTACGGAAGTATTGGCAGCTGCTCAGGCTGAAGGTGCTGACTTCGCTCAGTTGGCTAAGGATAATTCAACAGATACTGCAACCAAGGAAAATGGTGGGGAAATCAAGTTTGATTCTACCTCAACAACCGTTCCATTGGAACTTCAATCTGCGATCTTTGCTTTAAATCCTGGCCAAGTAGGTGCCTCTGTTGTTGCCGTGACAGATCAGTCGACTTTTGCACCAAGTTACTACGTTATTAAACTAGAAGCTAAGACTGAAAAATCAGCTAACTGGGAAGATTACAAGGATAAGCTTAAGGAAATCATTTTAACTCAAAAACAAAACGATCCAACCTTGGTAGCAAATGTCTTGAAAGATGCCCTATCAAAAGCTAATGTTAAGATTAAAGATCCTGCCTTCCAAAACCTTCTTTCACAATACGTGACCACAGAGGATAGCAGCTCTTCAACGTCAGAAAGCTCAACAACAGAAAGCACTACAAGCGAAAGCTCATCAACTACAGAGTCATCAAGCTCTTCAGGTCAATAAGGACCAAAACTATTAAGAATAAATACTCGATCCCTTAGTCCAGAAAATTGGCGGTTGCTGCGAGCCATCTAAGCCGAGTATTTTGCTACTTAATGGAATACATCATTGAATATGAAATGAGAATGACAAGTCATTGAATGAAGGTGGTACCGCGGTTTTTCGCCCTTCGTTTGGTTTCTTGTCATTTTTTTGGAGGAAATCATGAAGCAATTTCAGGTCAAACAACGTTTTATCTTGGGTGGTGAAAAATTTGATATTCATGATAGTCATGGACAGCTTGCTTATCAGGTAGAGGGCACCTTCTTTGAAATTCCCAAGCGGTTTACGGTGACCAATGCCAGAGGTGGAGAAGTTTGTCGGATTACCAAGAAATTTTTGACCTTCCTACCCCAATTTACCATTGATATGGCGGACGGGCATTCTTTCTACTTGCAAAAGGAATGGACCTTTTTCAAGGACCGCTATAGCGTGGAAAATCTAGGCTTGGTCCTAGAAGGCAATATCTGGGACCTGGATTTTCGACTGAAAAAACCTGATGGTCAGCTAGTAGCTGAAATCTCCAAAGAACTCTTTCATCTGACTTCTCGTTACTCGGTAACGGTTTTAGAGGATGACTATGCAGACTTGGTCATTTCTCTAGTGGTCGCAATCGACTATGTCGAAATGATGGAAGATGCATCGAGTTAACCCTAACATAAAATTTTTTAAAAATGGTTTAGTTGGCTAGCTTGCTAAATTGAACCATTCAAATAAAAAACGAAAGGAAAGGGCATCGAGTTTATTGTGAAATGAACTCGGGCTAGGGACTTTGTCAAAAAGAGAAACACTTCCTAGACGCCAGCGTCTTCGTCAGGTTTCCTGTTTTGACGGTGTCCGCTAACCGCCCTTAATATCTTAATTTATGAAACAATTATCATCAGCACAAATCCGCCAGATGTGGTTGGATTTCTGGAAATCAAAAGGCCACTCTGTTGAGCCTTCCGCAAACCTTGTACCTGTCAACGATCCGACACTTCTTTGGATCAACTCAGGTGTGGCAACTCTTAAAAAATATTTTGATGGATCTGTTATTCCTGAAAACCCACGGATTACAAACGCTCAAAAATCAATTCGTACCAACGATATTGAAAACGTTGGTAAGACAGCCCGTCACCACACCATGTTTGAAATGCTTGGGAACTTCTCTATCGGAGATTACTTCCGTGATGAAGCAATCGAGTGGGGCTTTGAGCTCTTGACCAGCCCAGAATGGTTTGCCTTTCCAAAAGACAAGCTTTACATGACCTATTATCCAGACGATGTGGATTCTTACAACCGCTGGATTGCTCTTGGGGTTGAGCCAAGCCATCTCATTCCGCTTGAAGATAATTTCTGGGAAATTGGTGCAGGTCCTTCTGGTCCAGATACGGAAATTTTCTTTGACCGTGGCACAGATTTTGACCCTGAAAACATCGGTATTCGTTTGCTAGAAGAAGACATTGAAAACGACCGTTATATCGAGATTTGGAACATCGTATTGTCACAATTCAACGCTGATCCTGCTGTTCCTCGCTCTGAGTACAAGGAATTGCCAAACAAAAACATCGATACGGGTGCAGGTTTGGAGCGTTTGGCTGCCATTTTCCAAGGGGCTAAGACCAACTTTGAAACCGACCTTTTCTTGCCAATCATTCGTGAAGTAGAAAAGATTTCGGGTAAAACTTATGACCAAGATGGCGACAACATGAGCTTCAAGGTCATTGCAGACCATATCCGTGCTTTGTCATTTGCTATCGGTGATGGTGCCCTTCCAGGTAACGAAGGCCGTGGTTATGTCCTCCGTCGTCTGCTCCGTCGTGCGGTTATGCACGGTCGCCGTTTGGGTATCACCGAGCCATTTTTGTACAAGTTGGTGGAAACAGTTGGTGCTATCATGGAAAGCTACTACCCAGAAGTGCTTGAAAAACGTGACTTTATCGAGAAAATCGTTAAGCGTGAGGAGGAAACCTTTGCTCGCACCATTGATGCTGGGAGCGGTCACTTGGATCAATTGTTGGCTGACTTGAAAGTAGCTTGCAAGGACACTCTTGAAGGTAAGGACATCTTCAAGCTCTATGATACCTATGGTTTCCCTGTGGAATTGACCGAGGAATTGGCAGAAGATGCGGGTTATAAGATTGACCACGAAGGCTTCAAGGCTGCCATGAAGGAACAGCAGGACCGTGCGCGTGCAGCTGTTGTCAAGGGTGGTTCAATGGGTATGCAAAATGAAACCCTGGCAGGTATTACCGAAAGTTCAACCTTTGTCTATGGACAAAATAGCCTAGATGCCAAATTGGCAGTGATTATCGTGGACAATGAGCGGACAGAAGCTGTGTCAGAAGGTCAAGCCCTTCTTGTCTTTGACCAAACACCATTCTACGCTGAAATGGGTGGTCAGGTTGCCGACCGAGGTGTCATTAAAAATGCTTCAGGTGATGTCCTTGCAACAGTTGTGGATGTGCAGAAAGCACCGAATGGTCAGCCATTGCACACCGTAGAACTCTCTGCCAGCATTTCACTAGGTCAAACCTACACACTTGAAATCGACACAAACCGTCGTCGTGGCGTTGAGAAAAACCACACGGCAACTCACTTGCTCCATGCTGCCCTTCACCATGTCATCGGCGAGCATGCAACCCAGGCTGGTTCCTTGAACGAGGAAGGCTTCCTCCGCTTTGACTTCACACACTTTGAAGCGGTGACTGCTGATGAACTTCGTCGTATTGAAAATGAAGTCAATGAAAAAATCTGGGAAGCCTTGGATATTGTCACAGTTGAAACGGATGTTGATACGGCTAAAGAAATGGGTGCCATGGCCCTCTTTGGTGAGAAGTATGGCAAAGTGGTCCGTGTGGTTACAATCGGTGACTATTCTATCGAGCTTTGTGGTGGTACCCACGTTGGCAATACAGCTGAAATCGGCCTCTTCAAGATTGTCAAAGAAGAGGGAATCGGTTCAGGTACCCGCCGTATTTTAGCGGTGACAGGCAAGGAAGCTTTCCTAGCTCTTCGTGACCGCGAGGATGCTCTCAAAGCTGTTGCGCAGACCCTTAAAGTGCCACAAATCGACCAAGTGCCGACAAAAGTGGAGGCACTGGCTGCGGAGCTCCGCGATTTGCAAAAAGAAAATGCTAGTCTGAAAGAAAAAGCAGCGGCAGCAGCTGCTGGAGATGTCTTCAAAGATGTTAAAGAGGCAAATGGTGTCCGCTACATTGCTAGCCAGGTCCAAGTTTCAGATGCAGGTGCTCTCCGTACCTTCGCTGACAATTGGAAGCAGAAAGACTACTCGGATGTCTTGGTGTTGGTTGCGGCAATCGGTGACAAGGTCAATGTCCTTGTGGCAAGCAAGTCAAGCGATGTCCATGCAGGAAACCTCATCAAAGTCCTTGCTCCAATCGTAGCAGGTCGTGGTGGCGGTAAGCCAGACATGGCTATGGCAGGAGGTAGCGATGCCTCTGCTATCCAAAACCTCTTGAACAGTGTGGCGGAAAACTTGTAATCTATCCCAAAAACTCTTTTATCCTCTGGATGAAGGAGTTTTTTTGTATGCTATTCTAGTCATTTTGACAACATTCATAAACTTTTTGACAAAAATTATTATTTTTTTGACAAAGATACTTGTCAAAAAGAAAAGGAAGTGTTACAATGATATCAAGATAAAGAGATGAAAACGAATTCATCAGATAAATAAACAGAAAGTAGGAAATAAATATGAAAAAGATAAACAATAGTGACATCACACGTTTTGTACAACTTATGGCGATCATCTATCTAGTTTTTGTCCTACTGGCTGACATTATGAAGTGGCAGCAGTTGGATAATACCCATGTCGTTCTTGCCATTTGCACTATCGCAGTGACAGATGAGCGCTTGTGGAAACTAGCTGGCAGAAAAGAGCAGAAGGAAGAAGATTAAAATTAGTCGAGAGTAAGTGGTGGAAAGTTATGAAAAACAATAACAATAAAAAAGGAATTTTGATTACAGGAACAAGCGTTGTGCGAGGAGTGCAGGTTCTAGTTGCACTATATTTGATTTATAGTTTAGTTAAAAACATCGTATTTGGTCGGGAGATAGATACCATGATACTCTTGATGATGATGAATTCTCTCCTTCTTTTAGAAGTCACTCTCAGCGAGGAAAAGAAGAAAAATGAGCAAGACAATTAAAAATGGAATGAAAGTAGTCCTATTGTTTTTGGCACTCTTCTGGATAAATATTTTGGTGTTTAAAGTTCTAGCCTTGCTGGGATTTGACCTTAGTTTGAACGAAGAGAGTTATTTAATTCCACCATTGATGGCGACACTTTTGCTCTATTTAAAACATGTTAAACCCAAGAAAAAGTGACAAAAGCTAGGAAAAGATAGGAGAAATCTTATGAAACGACACATTTCAGCTGATATGGCAGCGATTATGATTACAGGAGCATCTATTTTCGGATTATTGATGGGAGTTGCTCTAGGACTATATAGTTTAGTCTAGCTTGTAGGCAAATGAGGAGAAGTAAAATGGAAAATAAAAAGAAATTATATGAAGTCAATATCATGGAAAATAAGAAGTTTGTCTGGGGATTGAACATTCTTTCGACTGTTCTAATTTTCCCATTTGCTCTTCTATTCGGTAAGTTAGCCTTTTCCTTGTTGGCTAATGTAGAACAAAATTTGCCACTTACCTTACCAGAGTTATGGATAGGAATGGTTCTATTTCCTCTTTTGATAGTTGTGCATGAGGCTATCCACGGCATCTTCTTCAAGCTATTTTGTCCTGAAAATCCTGTCAAATACGGGTTTAAATGGAAATCGGGCATGGCCTATGCGACTAGTCCAGGTTCCCTCTACAATCGGATGCAAATGTTGGTAATCTCCCTGGCTCCCTTTGTCGTGATTAGTCTAGGCTTGACAATACTAGCGAGCTTAGGGGGAATAGACGTATCTCTTTATCTGATGGTAGCTACCATGCATGCGGCTGCTTGTGCAGGCGATTTCTACTATGCCTATCTCTTATTGGTCAAGTTTGCTAAGGGGAATATAGCTGTCGAAGACACAGAAACAGGTTTGATTATCTACCAAGCCTAGAAAGGAAACATCATGGAATATGTCTTAAAAAATCGGCTCAAGGAGTTGCGGGCACGGGATAGCCTCAACCAAACTGAGTTGGCAAAATTAGCAGAAGTATCACGGCAGACCATTAGTCTGATAGAGCGTGGGGAATATACGCCCTCGGTGGTCATTGCCATGCGAATTGCTCAAATTTTTAATGAAAATGTGGAAAATGTCTTTCAATTAGTGGAGGTAGAGGAATGAAACAGGGGAAACAATTAACGACAGGCAAGCGAATTATCTTTTTCATCTTAGTTAGTTTAGTGCTAGAAGTAGCTTTATTTGTAGCAGGCTTCTTCATGGGCTATTTTGAAGCTGCAGGATTAAATGAAGAAACTCTTCTGTTCGTAACGCGTATGACAGCATCGCTAGGATTTGGTTTATTGTTTTATCTACTTCATAAAAGTTTCACTTCATATAAAGCTTATCAGACTAGCGAAGGAACAGAAGATGATGAGATTGTAGATAGCTTATATAAGACAACATTTAGAAGTTTGGAATATGCTACGTTGGTGTTTAACATCGTTTCTAGTTTAACTGTATTTAATATAGTTTTGGGAACTTCTGTAATGGATGCTGGTTATAATTTATCTACATTTGATGTAGCGAATTTTTTAGTTCTCTTGCCAGCTCAAATCGCAACTTTAAAGGTAACTCAGGTTATTCGTCAGTACAAACTGTCAGCTTTTGCAACTCCAAATGAAGTGAGAGATTATATGTACGCCTTGGATGAAGGCGAAAAACAAGCGAACTTTGAACAAAGTTTCCTCATTCTCTTTAATTTAAATCAATGGGTATTTCCTCTCTTGTACGTTTTGGTTGCAATGGTTTCAACCATTACTCAGACACAGCAACTCTTAGCTTTGGGAATTGTGGCATTTCTGCACTTGTATATTAACCTGGCTAAGTTGCCAATGATCCGTCGTTACTTCAAATAAGAATGTTATGAAAAGTTTTTAGGTAATAGCTATGAAAAAGGAAAATCTACACATTCGAGCAATTCGTTATTTCTATGATATTGTTGGTGAGTTAGACGAGCTGTCTTATGCGGCCTTGACCAATTTCGGCAACAATATGTATATGCTCTTTATAACAGTGACACTGCTGAGCTTCCTAGTTAGCTTTGCGCTGGGAGAAGATGTCATGGGAATCAGCCTCTTTTTGACACTTGTCTATTCTCAATTTAAACAGGATGCCATTATCAAACAGTTGGGTCTGGATAAATTGGTGGTTGCCAAGGCTGATGTAAAAATGGCTCGGAAGAAAATGATGAAACGAACTCTGTATCAAACCTTACAGATTGCTGTCTACAGTCTGCTAGTTAGTATCTGCCTCTGGCAGTCACAAATTCCACAGGAAAGTGGAACATCTGCAGCAGAGTATTTCCAGTTTGTTACTCCCATGACAGTTGTTCTTCTGACCCTGGTGGGATTCATTAGTTACTATATTGTTAATCGTAAGAAAATCAAACTTATTTAGTTTAGATGGAGGTCAACTCATGAAATTCTTTAAGAAAATTTATCTTGTCCTATTAATCGGTCTTGGTCTGTACGCAGTTGGCTATGTTTTCGGAGAATGGCTGGCTACTGGGCAGATTGATTTGTCAAATCTGAATATCCTTCTGCCGATGGTTTTGGGCTTGCCTGCTCTGCTATTGATCGAAAAAGAAAGTAATGAAAACTGACTTAGTGTATGTGAAGGAGATTGCTATGAATAGAATTGGAAATGTCAAAGATTGGAATGTGGTAAAAAACTGGAAATTTCTCTTAGTGGGACTGGCAGTTGTTGCACTAAATGTATTGACCCAGATGGCCATGTCTGCCCTACCAAATTTTGACGGTAATAATCTACTGATTGCTGCAGCCCTCTTATTGTTTGCCGTGGTAGTCGGTCTTGTTTTGACCAGTAAAATTGGTCTATGGAAGAGCGAGCAGAAGTGGGGAATGTTAAAGAATATTGGTTTTGTTGTCCTTGCTTTTATCGTCATGTTTGGTCTGAAAATAATCGGTGGACAATTGATTATGCTTGAAGAGGGATATGGTCAAACGACTGCTAATCAGGAAGTCATCAATAACTCTGGTCTGCCAGCCTTGCTCTTGTTTCTCTTTGCTGTACTTTTTGCTCCAGTTCTTGAAGAATTGATTTTCCGTGGCATTCTCATGGGGAAAGTCTTTGGTAAGGATTCGAATGTTGGATTGTTGCTATCAAGTTTTCTATTTGGACTCATTCACAATCCGACCAATATCGGATCTTGGGTTGTCTATGGAGGCATGGGGCTAGTACTAGGACTTGCTTATCGCATTTCTGGCAAATATACCAACGCCCTTATTCTTCACATGGTCAATAATTTCCTGAGTGTCTTGCTCATGTTACTTTTGCAGAGTATAGGTTTCATTTAGAAAGGAAATGAGATGGAGATTTTTCAATGGATAGCCTTTGCTTATCTATTATTCAGCTACCTGTCAGATAGGAAAAAGGTGAAACAGTTACAAAGCAAGGTAAACAAACTACAAAAAGGTCTAAAAGGAGAAAATCAGATGTCACTTTTATTGAAAGAATTAGTCGGAAGTAAAGCCAAAATCCGTTTCGATGAGGAATTTATGACCATTTACGAATACAGCATTTTAGCTGTGGATGAGGATTGGGTCAAAATTTCTCGTGAATTAGCGACAGGAGAGATGGAAACCAAGTTGGTTCGGGTCGAGAATATTGTTGATGTGACTGTTTTAGAATAAGGAGGAATACATCATGAAGAAATTTTTTAAACATACTGGTTTATTATTAGCCTATTACATTGCCTATCAATTCGGATCCCAGTTCCTCCAGTTACCATGGGCTACTGAGCAGGTAGAGGGTATTCCAGCTAGTGCTGCAGAAGGTTTATATTGGTTTGGACTGATTGTGGGTCTACCCTTGTTAATTGGTTTTTCCTACCTTCTCTGGAAAGTCCTGTACCCAAGAAAAACAATGCAGCTGACGCTAGATAAGCCTTGGCTAAAACAGATTTCCTATCCCTTACTGGCCTATCTTGCATACTTCATTCTCCAATTTCTCCTACCAGTTCCTGAATCAGATAATCAGAAAAACGCAGTTGCCTTTATCCAGTCTGCACCTATTCACTCCTTTTTCCTGGTGGTCATTTTTGCAGGTATCTTTGAAGAATTGATTTTCCGTGGTTTCTTGGCGACCTATTTCTTCCCTAAATTATCCGATGTAAAATCTGTCTTGCTCTACGGCCTGGTTTCAGGAACCTTGTTTAGTTTTGTGCATGGTCCAGCAACCCTTCCACAATTTTTGATTTATTTCACAATGGGAGTAATCTTTGCATGGATTTACTTGGTAAAGCAAGATATCCGCTATCCAATGGCCCTACACATGCTTAACAACGGTATTTCTTATTTGATGATTGTATTTTTAGTATAAAAAGAAAGCAGCTCAATGAACTGCTTTTCTTGATTATAATCCGTACAAGTAATCATCGTCCTGCATGGCTTCAACTTCACCGAGTAGATATCCGTTACCAACTTGTGAGAAGAAGTCGTGGTTAGATGTACCAGTTGAAATACCGTTCATGATGATTGGGTTGACATCATCCGCTGAGTCAGGGAAGAGTGGGTCTTGTCCCAAGTTCATGAGGGCCTTGTTGGCGTTGTAACGAAGGAAGGTCAAAACTTCCTCAGTCCAGCCGACTGCGTCATAGAGGGAGCGCGTGTAGCCTTCTTCATTTTCGTAAAGTTGGTAGAGAAGGTCATACATCCAGTCACGAAGTTTGTCCTGCTCTTCCTCGGACAATTCATTGAAACCAAGCTGGAACTTGTAGCCAATGTAGGTACCGTGAACAGATTCGTCACGGATAATCAGCTTGATGATTTCTGCAACGTTGGCCAGTTTGTTGTTACCAAGGTAGTAGAGTGGCGTGAAGAAACCAGAGTAGAAGAGGAAGGTTTCTAGGAATACGCTGGCAACTTTCTTTTCAAGTGGGGTACCAGTTTCGTAGATTTCGTTGATAATCTTTGCCTTGCGTTGCAAGTATTCGTTACTGTTGGTCCATTCAAAGATGTCTTCAATCTCAGACTTGGTGTTCAAGGTTGAGAAGATAGAAGAGTAAGACTTAGCATGGACTGACTCCATGAATTGAATGTTGTTGTAAACAGCTTCTTCATGAGGTGTACGAATGTCATTGCGGAGGGCTTGGACCCCTGTTTCAGACTGAAGCGTATCCAAGAGGGTCAATCCACCGAAGACCTTACCAACCAAGTCTTTTTCTTGGGCAGTCAGTTTCCGCCAGTCATCCAAGTCGTTTGATAAGGGGATACGCGTATCGAGCCAGAATTGCTCAGTCAACTTTTCCCAAGTGGACTTGTCAATTACATCTTCAATAGCGTTCCAGTTTATGGCTTTGTAGTAGGTTTCCATAGTTATCACTTTCTTTTATCGAAATATCTATACTATTGTATCATATTTTCTGCTAAAAAACGCCCCAAGGACGTTCTTTAGATTGGTTTGTGAATGTCACAATTTTTCCTGCCTAGTAAGCGCCACTTAGGTACCGACCAAATAGTTAGTACTGTTTATTCATTGGTTACTTTAGCATAAGTGTCTTACGACACGCAGAAACTGAAGACGATATTTCTTCAGTTTCGAAGTTAGTGAGGTAGCTAGCCAATCCGCTCATAGCGGTTGGCGTAGATTAGGTAGTTGGCTTGCCAACAGCTAAACTTGTGAAAGTTACGACCTGAGAAAAGTCGTTCGATAATAACGACTTTTCGAGGTAGTAAGCCACTTAGGTACTGACAATTTGGTCAGTACCGTTCATTCATTAGATGCTTTAGCATCAATGAATGTTAGTGTCTTGAAATCGAGTTCGGGCTAAGGACTTGGCAAAAAAGATAAATCCCTTTGAGATGCAAGACATCTCTGCGGTATTTCCTATTTTCTCATTTCCAACTTTCAACAGTCCCCCAGACTGTTGAAACGCCCTCACATCTTACGACACGTAGAAACTGAGGACGATATTTCTTCAGTTTCGAAGTTAGTAAGGTAGCTAGCCAATCCGCTCATAGCGGTTGGCGTAGATTAGATAGTTGGCTTGCCAACAGCTAATCTTGCTACGTTAGATTACACAACTTTCACATTGGTTTGCACCGACTTCTTCACCGTCATCGGTAAAGGTACGGATGTAGTAGATTGACTTGATACCTTTGTTGAAGGCGTAGTTACGGAGGATAGAGAGGTCACGGGTGGTTTGTTTGTTCTCTTTTTTCCATTCGTAGAGTTCTTTTGGAAGCTCGCTGCGAAGGAAGAGGGTGAGAGACAAACCTTGGTCAACATGTTCTGTTGCGGCAGCATAGACATCGATGACCTTGCGCATATCCATATCATAGGCAGACTTGTAGAATGGAATGGTCTCGGTTGCCAAACCTGCTGCTGGATAGTAGATTTTACCGATTTTCTTCTCTTGGCGTTCTTCAATCCGTTGGGTAATTGGGTGAATAGAAGCAGAAACATCGTTGATGTAGCTGATAGAACCGTTTGGAGCAACAGCTAGGCGGTTTTGATGATAAAGACCATCTGCCATGACTTTTTCGCGGAGGTCAGCCCAATCTTGTCCGCTTGGAATGAAAATGCCTTCAAAGAGTTCTTTAACACGGTCAGATTGCGGTTGGTAGTCACTTGTCACATACTTGTCGAAATAGCTACCGTCTGCGTATTTTGATTTTTCAAAGTTATGGAAAGTAGCCTTGCGTTCGCGGGCAATGTTATTTGATTCTACCAAGGTCCAGTAGTTGAGGAGCATGAAGTAGATGTTGGTAAATTCTACGGCTGTTTTTGATCCGTAGTCAATCAAGTTTTGTGCCAAGTATGAGTGAAGTCCCATTGCACCAAGCCCGATAGAATGAGCACGTTCATTGCCAGCCTCGATTGAAGGTACAGCAGAAATGTGCGAATGGTCTGTTACATAGGTCAGAGCACGTGTCATGGTGCGGACAGAAAGTCCAAAATCAGGTGACTTCATCAAATTGACAATGTTGGTTGAACCAAGGTTACATGATACATCTGTCCCCATTGTCAAGTATTCCTGAGAATCATTAATGACGCTTGGAGTTTGTACTTGAAGAATTTCTGAACAGAGATTGGACATGATAATCTTACCGTCAACAGGATTGCTACGGTTGGCAGTGTCGATGTTGATAATGTAAGGGTAGCCAGACTCTTGTTGGAGTTTAGAAATTTCAGTTTCTAAATCACGAGCCTTGATTTTTGTCTTGCGAATGCGTGGGTTTGCTACCAACTCATCGTACTTTTCAGTAATATCAAGGTAGCTGTAAGGCACACCGTATTCCAACTCAACTGAGTAAGGGCTGAAGAGGCACATATCTTCATTTTTACGAGCCAATTCGTAGAACTTATCCGGAACAGTGATACCTAGTGATAAGGTCTTCACGCGAACCTTCTCATCGGCATTTTCCTTCTTAGTTGAAAGGAAAGCGACAATGTCTGGGTGGAAAACATCTAGGTAAACAACTCCAGCACCCTGGCGTTGCCCAAGTTGGTTAGAGTAGGAGAAGCTGTCCTCAAAGAGCTTCATGACTGGGACAACTCCAGAAGCTGCTCCCTCGTAGCCCTTGATTGGTGCGCCTGCCTCACGCAAGTTGCTGAGGGAGATGCCGACGCCACCACCGATACGGGACAATTGCAGAGCAGAGTTGATAGAACGTCCAATAGAGTTCATGTCGTCTGTGACCTGGATGAGGAAACAAGACACCAACTCACCACGACGAGCACGACCAGCATTCAAGAATGAAGGAGTGGCTGGTTGATAACGCAAATGGATCATTTCGTTGGCCAAATTCAAGGCCAATTCTTCATTGCCCTCTGCAAAATACAAGGCGTTGAAGAGAACACGGTCTTCCATGCTCTCCAAGTAGTAGGCACCGTCGTTGGTTTTAAGGGCATACTGGTTATAGAACTTGTAGGCTGCCATGAAAGACTTGAAGCGGAAGTTCTGGTCCTGTAAAAATTGATGGATTTTAATGATAAATTCTGGACTATACTGATCCAAAAATTTTTTTTCAAGATAGTTTTCTTCTACTAAGTAGGCAATCTTGTCTAAAATGCTATCAAATTGCTTAGTATTTGGAAGGACATTTTCATTAAAGAAAGCTTTAACTGCTTCTAGATCCTTGTGGAGAGGAATTTGTCCATTGACTGGACGGTTGATTTCGTTATTTAAACGGAAGTAGGACACATCGCCTAACTCTTTCAAACTCATAATCGCGATCTCTTTCTATACTAGGGGTAACTTGGTATAGTTTATACCAAGGCTTTCAATTTTGTTGGTTGGAAACCAGAGAAAACTTCATTTTCAGTTTCAATAACTGGCGCTGCTGAGAAACCAAGGTTTTTAACATGTTCGATAAATTCAGGTTGCTCGTCTAGATTGATTTCTTTGTAGGCCACATTGTGCTCATCAAGAAATTTTTTACTCATTTTACATTGAACACAATTATTTTTTGAATAGATGGTAACCATTCAATTTCTCCTTTTTAAAATAAATATACCAATCTAGCATACAAGATTTTGGGAGCAAAGTCAAGAAGGAAGTCCAGAACTATCACAAAATATAGTATGACAAAAAACGAACAAACACCATATCTTGTGTAAATAGCATAAATCCTTTGAAACTAAGCTTTCAAGATGTTTTCAGGACTTTTATAATCTCATAAAAAATAGTTTTACTGAAAGAAACGCAAAAAATTCTTGAAAATGATTTCAAAAAGTGATATAATGCTTTTTGTAAGGGTTATCAAAAATAACTCAAAATTTTGTAAAAACAAAGGAGAATCCAACTATGGCTTCAAAAGACTTCCACATCGTGGCAGAAACAGGTATTCACGCACGTCCAGCAACTTTGCTTGTTCAAACTGCTAGCAAATTCGCTTCAGACATCACGTTGAACTACAAAGAAAAATCAGTTAACCTTAAATCTATCATGGGTGTTATGAGTCTTGGTGTTGGTCAAGGCGCTGATGTAACAATCTCTGCTGAAGGTGCTGATGCTGACGATGCAATCGCAGCTATCACTGAAACAATGGAAAAAGAAGGATTGGCATAAGAAGATGACAGAAATGCTTAAAGGAATTGCAGCATCTGATGGTGTTGCCGTTGCTAAGGCATATCTACTCGTTCAGCCAGATTTGTCCTTCGAAACTGTTACAGTTGAAGATACAAATGCAGAAGAGGCTCGTTTGGATGCTGCTCTTGCAGCCTCTCAAAACGAGCTTTCTGTTATTCGTGAGAACGCAGTAGCTAGCCTTGGTGAAGAAGCCGCAGCCGTATTTGATGCACACTTGATGGTTCTTGCTGACCCAGAAATGATTGGTCAGATTAAGGAAACTATCCGTGCTAAGAAAACAAATGCTGAAACTGGTTTGAAAGAAGTAACGGATATGTTCATCGCTATCTTTGAAGGTATGGAAGATAACCCATACATGCAAGAGCGTGCAGCAGACATCCGCGACGTTGCAAAACGTGTCCTTGCTCACTTGCTTGGCGTTCGTTTGCCAAACCCAGCGACAATTGATGAAGAGTCTATCGTTATTGCACACGACTTGACACCATCTGATACAGCGCAATTGAACAAACAGTTTGTTAAAGCTTTTGTAACAAACATCGGTGGACGTACAAGCCACTCAGCTATCATGGCTCGTACACTTGAGATTGCAGCTGTATTGGGTACAAATAATATTACTGAAATCGTGAAAGATGGCGATGTCCTCGCTGTTAACGGTATCACTGGTGAAGTTGTTATCAACCCATCTGAAGAAGTGATTGCAGAATTTAAGGCAGCTGGCGAAGCCTATGCTAAACAAAAAGCTGAGTGGGCACTCTTGAAAGATGCTCAAACAGTGACAGCTGACGGCAAACATTTCGAATTGGCAGCTAACATCGGTACACCAAAAGACGTTGAAGGTGTAAATGATAACGGTGCAGAAGCTGTTGGTCTTTACCGTACAGAGTTCTTGTACATGGACTCACAAGACTTCCCAACTGAAGATGAGCAATACGAAGCTTATAAGGCTGTTCTTGAAGGTATGAATGGTAAGCCAGTTGTGGTTCGTACTATGGATATCGGTGGTGATAAGGAACTTCCTTACTTCGATCTTCCACATGAAATGAACCCATTCCTTGGTTTCCGTGCCCTACGTATCTCTATCTCTGAGACTGGTAACCAAATGTTCCGTACGCAGTTGCGTGCCCTTCTTCGTTCATCAGTACATGGTAAACTTCGTATCATGTTCCCAATGGTTGCCTTGTTGACAGAATTCCGTGCAGCAAAAGCAATCCTTGAAGAAGAAAAAGCGAACTTGTTGGCTGAAGGTGTTGCAGTTGCAGACGATATCCAAGTGGGTATCATGATCGAAATCCCTGCTGCAGCGATGATTGCAGACCAATTTGCTAAAGAAGTTGACTTCTTCTCAATTGGTACAAACGACCTTATCCAGTACACAATGGCAGCAGACCGTATGAACGAACAAGTTTCATACCTCTACCAACCTTACAACCCATCTATCCTTCGCTTGATCAACAACGTTATCAAGGCTGCACACGCAGAAGGCAAATGGGCTGGTATGTGTGGTGAGATGGCTGGTGACCAACAAGCTGTTCCACTTCTTGTCGGAATGGGCTTGGATGAGTTCTCTATGAGTGCAACTTCTGTCCTTCGTACACGTAGCCTCATGAAGACACTTGACACAGCTAAGATGGAAGAGTATGCTCACCGTGCCTTGACAGAATGTGCAACGGCAGAAGAAGTTCTTGAACTTCAAAAAGAGTATGTTGATTTCAACTAATAGATAAAATGGAAAAACAAGGCTAGAAATATCCTTGTTTTTTTTCTATAACAAAAAATAGACTTGCCGGGGCAAGTCTATTTTAGTCTTTAGTTCTTCTGATAAAACTTATTGTGCTGATAGATAGGATCGAAGGTTAAATTGATGCCTAATTTGCGGAGAACGCTCTTGTCTTCATCGGATAGGATAACGGTTGAGTGGGCTTCGCTACCATTTAATTGGCCCAATTCTTTCATGGCACGTGCAGCAAGAAGGCTGTCTTGTGCAGTAATGGCAAGGGCGTTTAGGATTTCGCTGGCATCCAAACGAGTATTATTTTTATCCAAATAATCTGCCTTCAATTTTTGAATTGGACGGATGTAGTTTGGTTCGATGAGAAGTGTTTCATCATCGATGTTAGCAATTTGCTTGATGGCGTTGAGAAGGACAGTTGCAGTTGGCTTGAGGAGGTCGGACGTCTTACCTGTTACCATCTCTCCAGTTGGCAACTGAATAGCAAGGGCAGGGCTAGTTGTCAGCTCTGCTTTTTCGCGCGCAGCGATAACAACCTTACGGTCAGCAGGTGTCACGCCTACCTCGTTCATGAGGAGCTCAATCTTTTTAACTGCTTGCTCGCTCACCCGCTCCGCTTTGAAATCAACGAGTGTCTGATAGTAGCGGCGGATGATTTCCTGCTTGGAAGCCTCGATAGCAGCTTCTTCATCCACGATGGAGTAGCCCACCATGTTGACCCCCATGTCAGTTGGTGAAGCATAGGGGGATTTATTCAAAATGCGTTCAAAGGTACGGTTGAGGACAGGGAAGACCTCGATGTCACGGTTGTAGTTGACCGCAGTTTTGCCGTAAGTTTGCAGGTGGAAGGGGTCAATCATGTTGAGGTCGTCCAGGTCGGCAGTTGCTGCTTCATAGGCCAAGTTTACTGGGTGGTGGAGTGGCAAGTTCCAAACTGGGAAGGTTTCAAACTTAGCATAGCCAGAAGTTACCCCATTTAGCTGGTCATGGTAGAGCTGGGAGATACAGGTCGCCAATTTACCTGAACCAGGTCCAGGTGCGGTGACAACGACGAGGTTGCGACTAGTTTCAATGTAGTCATTTTTGCCCATACCTTCTGGTGAAATGATGTGGTCGATATCAGAAGGATAACCCTTGATTGGGTAGTGGAGATAGGACTTGATGCCGTGTTTTTCCAACTGCTTGCGGAAGGCATCTGCTGCTGGTTGATTGCGGTACTGGGTAATAACCACAGAACCAACATAAATATCAATATCATTAAATGTGTCAATCAAGCGGAAGACTTCTTGGTCGTAAGAAATGCCTAGGTCGCCGCGTGCCTTAGAGTGTTCGATATTGCTGGCATTGATGGCGATGACAATCTCTACTTGGTCTTTCAACTCTTGGAGGAGTTTGATTTTATTATCAGGTTCATAGCCAGGCAAAACACGAGCTGCATGGAAGTCTTCCAGCATTTTTCCGCCAAATTCCATATAGAGCTTGCCTTCAAATTGGGCAATACGCTCTAAAATGTGATCACGTTGCAAATTCAAGTATTTAGTTGAATCAAATGCGATTTTTTTCATAAATATGTCCTCCAAATGTGTATTAATCTCTGGGAAAACAAAAAATAGCTCCCTAAAACTAGGGAGCCTTTTCTCCGACCTCTCAAAAGAGGTGCCCGAACAATACTATAACAAACTGTGCTTATCTTGTCAAGAAAAAGCCAGATAGAAGAAAAATTAAATAATTGTTTAAAAAATATTTAATTTTTATAAAATTAAGCATTGACTTTATTAAAATAAAGTGTATAATAATATTAAACAAATATTTAATATCTTTTTAAGGGGATGTTTATGAAAAAACTAGTCAACAATAAATTATTTCTATCCAGCTTTGTAGCGGATTTGATTTCCAACTTTGGTGACACACTCTACTACCTAGCCCTGATGAACTATGTCTTGCTTCTACCAGATACCAAGTTTGCCTTGGCTATGATTACCTCATCTGAAACCTTGCCGATTTTGGCTGGCCTCTTTATCGGGATTTGGGCAGACAAGACCAGAAACAAATTGGATACCATTCTGGCAACCCTGCTGGTTCGTGTCATTCTCTATGCCTTTGTTGGCTGCTTGATGGGATTTGCACCTGCCCTCTGGGTTGTAGCGGTGGTCTGCGTCATCAATTTCCTATCAGACTTGGCTGGTCAATACGAAAATGGGCTTTATATGCCAGTCAGCTTGCGGGTTGTGGCAGCGGAAGACCGCGAAACCGCAATGGCCTTCAAGATGACAGTGAGATCACTTCTGCAAATCGCCTTCCAAGCTAGCGGTGCCATTCTCATCGGCTTTATGTCTTACCAGAATCTCGCCTTCTTCAATGCAGGAACCTTCTTGGTCAGCCTTGCCATCATGGCAACCCTCCGTCCAGCTCTTGCCAAGCTACTGAAGGAAAATCCTATCCAGCAAGCTGAGCAAGTGGAAACTGAAGCTGGTATTGTCAAAGGAATTGGACAGAGTATCAAAGATTCCTACCAAGCCGTGCAGAATATTCCTGTTCTCAAAGCGTCAATTATTACTATTGCCAGCCTGAATGCCATTTTTACCGCACTTTCACCATTAGTTATTCTAAATATGAAGGAGTTCTCAGACTTTGTGATTGTCAATGCAGGAACAACCGTTGCTTTGGTTTCTATTCTCTTCTCAGTCGGTAGCATTTTGGGCTCTAGTCTGGGTATGGCATTCTTTAAAAATGTCAGTCTAATAAACCTCCTCAAGTTCTCTACATTGATGCCTGTTTTACTTTTCTCAGGTTTCTTTCTTCACAACATCTATGTGGTACTGGCAGTGATCTTTGTAACGGCAGTTACTTTGGGCATTTTCAATCCCAAAATGAATGCCTTGGTTGTCAATGAATTGCCAGAAGATAAATTGGCGACTGTCGGTGGTGGGATTGACAGTTTCTGTCAGATTGGTATGGTAGGTGGTCAAGCCTTGGTTGCCCTTATGGTGACGGTGCTTTCTGCGACAAATATTTCCCTCATCTTCCTCTTGCTTTCTGTGGGACTAGTAAGCTATACTATTCTTACAGGTCGTAAATCAAATAACCAAGTAGTTCAAGCTTAGAAAGTATGCGTATGAAATTAGATTACCGAGATTATAGAAGCGAAATTGTCGAAAAATTCTTTATTCCTTTAATTGTTAGAGAACGTGAGGAACCGATTGAGGCGGATTTTTCACAGAAAGAAAAAGACATTCTCAAAGATGCCTTGGACATTCGTGATGAGATTGAAGAAAAGTTGGCAGATTTTCGTCAGGAAGTCAATCAAGTCTTTGTCTGGGGACATATTTTTAACATTTTGCATAGTCTTTATTTCTATCTCTTGAATGATGGGCAGGATCCAAAGACAGTTGAGGAAGCTTGTCAATTGATTTTAAAGCTATCTCAAGAAGAAATAGAAGATGCCATGCGAACCATGTTGGCGTCTGAAAATGACGGTCACCGTGAGAAGACCCTCAGCCTCATGGAACTTTTGGAAAAAACGGATAAAAAGCCGGCAGATAAGTGGTACTGGTCGCTGGCTATTCGCAATCCTTTAGAAACAGTTCAGCGGTCTGTCCATCTCCTGAACAAGCTACTCCCAATCTATCAGCCTTACTTTGAAGAGGCAAGAGCAGAGCGGGAAGCCTTTGCTAGAGATTTTGACATTGAAAAACTCTACAGAGAATCCAAGCAGTTAGCCATGACCAGCTTAGATACTCTGGGTGTTGAAAATGCTCAATTCTTCGTTCTCAGTCCCTGGAATTATTGGTTTGCTTATTATGGCAATGAACAATTTGACTATATGAAAGTCGCTCTTTTAGCATCCTGTCGAATTGATCAGATGATGCTGTCAAATGACGAGCTGGATCTGGATGATTTGACAACGGCTCTTAAAGTCATCAGCGATAGCACGCGTTACCAGGTCTTGGTGGAACTGACCAAGCCTCATGCCAAGAGCAAGGACATTGCAGAACGACTGGCTATCACAGGGGCAGCCGTATCCTTCCACACTCAAAAGCTGATTAACGGTGACTTACTTCTCTTCAATACAAAAAACAGCAATGTCAAATACAGTGTCAATCGCGACCTGCTCCAACAGGTGATTGATAAGTTGAAAGAGGATTTTGATTTGTAAAAAAGCCTTGTAAGTGAGATCTTACAAGGTTCTTTTGTGCTTATACTCTTCGAAAATCAAAATCAGACGTTGTTGATTTGATTTGATGAGTGAAAAGGTCCAGTGGATCTTTTCAGCCTGTTCCCTTGAAATATAATAAGGAACAGTGTTCTATCTGCATCTTACGGTCACGAACCAAGTTCGTCTAATTTCCGACCTCTAACAGTCTATTCCCATACTGTTGGAGCTAGTCTGTTTTTGATTTTCATTGAGTATTAATGATTAACCAGCTGAGCAGTTGGCAAGTGATGATGGTGATAAAGAAGACCAGCCAACCTTTCTGTATTATGGTCAGGGAATGATTTTCTAGGAAGAAAAAGCTGACTTCGACTGGGATAACATGGATAAAATAATAGTAACTGGCATATTCCTTTAGAAATTGGAATTTTTTCTGGCGGAAGAGGTCGGTGGTTAGGGTCCAAGCGACTAGATAGGCAGTGAATGGAATTAGGCTAAATAGAAAGTTCTTGTCGTAGCCCTGATTGAGATAGATGATTGTAGCCTCAAAAGTTAAAAGAGCTATGCAGACAAGTAGTTTGGTTTTTTGTCGGTGTTGGAAAATAGGTTGATTGAGTTTGTCGGCTAGGTAAAAGCCTGTCAGGACAAAAATCGGTGCGTAGAAGAGGCCGTTGCGGCTGGTGAAAAAGAAGGTTTTGTAGCTGTCAAATGCGGTTAGTAAATCCGATTCTGCCAGGTAGGAGGAGTAGGTTTCAACTGAGCCTAGGAGATAGAGAAGACAGGCTAGACAAGCTGTGATGCGCCAGCCCCATTTCTCCAAGGAAAGATGGACGAGGACAAGACCTAGCAGGAAAGCGGGCATGTACCAGAGTTGGTAGCTGGTGCCGGTGTAGGTCAGGCCGACTAGGAGGGCGAGGGGGTAGTAGAGTAGGGGGATTTCTTGGAGGTTTAGGTAGAAGAGGTAGAAGGGTAGGTAGAGGACGGACCAGGTCAGGTACTGCTTGCTGTAGCGGATCAGGTATTGTTTGGAGAGGCTAGGGTAGTTGCGTCGGAGGAAGAAGCTGGCGGTGACCATGAAGTAGGGAACGACCATGCGACTAAAGATGGATTTTTGGATGAAGTGGAGCTGGTCTGCTTCAAATAGTCTGCGACAATGGAGTGCAATGACTAGAACAGCTCCCACGAATTGAAAGAGGGAGAGGAGCGAGGTGTTGAGTGGTTTTGGTTTGTTTTGCATGTTAACTCCCTTCGTTTTTCTTCCATTTTATCGAAAAAGGATGGATATGTAAATGTTTGCAAAAAGATGAAGAGGGCTATTTGTTGAATGTTCAGTTCCAGAAGGAAGTCCCGTGGGAAATGTGGTATAATATTAGGATGAAGTGAATTTGAAACTTCTATTTTGTAAGGATTACTCTTTAGAAAGGAGTTAGATGATGAAAGATTTACATAAAAAACTTTTGGCGGATTTTGGGATTGATTTTTCGGATTTGAATTTGTTGGAAACGGCCTTTACCCATACTTCTTATGCCAATGAGCATCGCCTTCTAAAAATTTCACATAATGAACGCTTGGAATTTTTAGGAGACGCTGTTCTCCAATTGATGATTTCCAAGTACCTCTATAAAAAATATCCGGATAGACCGGAAGGGGAGATGTCCAAGTTACGTTCGACCTTTGTTCGTGAGGAGTCCTTGGCTGGTTTTTCACGTGCCTGTGGCTTTGATAGCTTCCTTCGTCTTGGTAGAGGAGAAGAGAAGTCTGGGGGGCGCAATCGTGATACCATTTTGGGAGATGCTTTCGAGGCTTTCTTAGGAGCTCTGCTATTGGACAAGGGAGAAAAGACCGTGGAGGACTTTATTCATAAGGTCATGATTCCTCGTCTGGAAGAGGGGAATTTTGAGCGAGTAACTGACTACAAGACTGCCTTACAGGAAATCCTGCAGGTAAATGGTGAGATTGCAATTTCTTATCAGGTGGTGGCTGAATCAGGTCCTGCCCACGATAAGACCTTTGAAGTCGAGGTATCTGCAGACCAGCGTGTGATTGGTCGTGGTCGTGGTCGTTCCAAAAAGTTAGCTGAACAAGCCGCCGCCAAAAATGCTGTGGAGGCTAGAGGATAGGTATGTATCTTAAATCGATTGAAATGCAGGGCTTCAAGTCCTTCGCAGATAAGACTAAGGTAGTCTTTGACCGTGGGGTGACAGCCGTTGTAGGACCGAATGGTTCGGGCAAGTCCAATATTACAGAAAGTCTGCGTTGGGCCTTGGGGGAATCTTCTGCCAAAAGCCTGCGTGGAGGTAAGATGCCGGATGTCATCTTTGCGGGAACAGAAAGCCGTAAGCCTCTTAATTATGCTTCCGTTGTCGTAACCTTGGATAATAGCACAGGTTTTATTGCTAATAAGAATAAAGAAATCAAGGTAGAACGCCATATTTATCGGTCTGGGGATAGCGAATACTTGATAGATGGTCAGAAGGTTCGTCTGCGGGATATTCACGATCTCTTCATGGATACTGGTTTGGGGCGTGATTCCTTTTCTATCATCTCGCAAGGACGGGTTGAGGCTATTTTTAATTCCAAGCCAGAAGAACGCAGAGCTATATTCGAAGAGGCTGCTGGTGTTTTAAAATACAAGACCCGTAAGAAAGAAACGGAGAGCAAGCTAGCACAGGCTCAAGGAAATTTGGACCGTTTAGACGATATTATCTATGAATTGGACAATCAGGTCAAACCCTTGGAGAAACAGGCGCTAACGGCTAAACAATTCTTGGAACTGGATGGCCAACGTAAGGAGCTGTATCTGGATGTTTTGGTTGCTCAGTTGACAAAGGGTAAAGAAGCTTTGACTGGCAAGGAAAGCGAACTTGAAGTAGTTAAGTCAGAATTAGCAAGCTACTACCAACAACGTTCAGAGCTTGAGCAAGAAAACCAGTCCTTAAAAGAAAAACGCCATCGCTTATCCGAGCAAATGGAGCGTGAACAGGCTGTTTTGCTGGATTTGACCAAGTTAATTAGTGACCTGGAACGAAAAATTGACCTTCATAAGTTAGAAAGCAGTCAGAATGAGTCCAGTCGACAAGAAGCTCAGTCGCGTTTAGAAACCCTGGTTGCGAAGCGAGGACAACTGGAAGAGGAAATTGTTCTCAAGCAGGAAAGTCAGGAAAGGTTGGGAGCTTCCTTGTCCAAATTGAAAAAGGAAATTGCTTCGGTTGATAAGGAGATTTCCTATTTCTCAGAAGATCCGGATCAGGTATTGGATCACCTGCGTGAGCAGTATGTCGCCCTCATGCAGGAAGAGGCTGAAGCATCAAACCGCTTGACCAAGATTCAGCAGGATATTGCCAATCAAATCAGCTTATCAGAAAGTAAATCTGCTGACCTAGCACGTTTACAGACAGAAAAACAGACAGCTCAAGAAGAATTGGCTAAGAGCCAGGTAGCCGCAGAAGAGGCTGACCAAGTCTTGCGGGGTTTGCTCACATCCTATCAGACCAAGAAAGAAGAGCTTGAACAGGCTCAGGCTGCCTATCAGGCTGAACAAAATCGCTTGTTTGATCTAATTGATCAATTGAAGGGCAAGCAGGCTCGCCAGTCAAGTTTGGAGGCTATCTTAAAAAATCACTCTAATTTCTACGCAGGGGTCAAGGCTGTCTTGCAGGCTTCGTCTAGTCTGGGTGGCATCATCGGGGCAGTCAGTGAGCAATTGACTTTCGATACTCGTTACCAGACGGCTTTGGAAATTGCTCTTGGAGGAGCTAGCCAAAACGTTATCGTCGAAGACGAGGCGACAGCCAAGCGAGCGATTGCTTTCTTGAAGGAAAAACGTCAAGGACGGGCTACCTTCTTACCTTTGACCACTATCAAGCCTCGTCAATTGTCCAGTCAGCAACTTGCCCTACTTCAAACCTCAGATGGTTTCTTAGGGATGGCCAGTGACCTCGTGACCTATCAACCAAATCTAGATGCTATTTTCCAAAATTTATTAGGTACTATTGCGATTTTTGATAGCATTGACCATGCCAATCAGGCGGCGCGTGCGACCAAGTTTCAGGTTCGTATGGTGACCATGGACGGTGCTGAAATCCGTCCTGGCGGCGCCTTTGCGGGTGGTAGCAATCGAAACAACAGCACCACTTTCATTAAGCCTGAACTCGATGCTCTTTTAGGAGAAATAGCAGAGCTGTCTAGCCAGTTGAAAGAGCAAGAAAACTTGGTGGCGACTAAGAAGACAAGTCTAGACCACGTCAGAGAAAGTCTGGAAACCATCAAGACTGAGGGGGAAGAGGCTAGACTGAGCCAGCAGAGTGCAAGGATTCATCAAGAACAGGCAGAAAATCGTCTAGCTCAGGTGACAGCCCAGTATGACTTACAAATGAGTCAGGTCAGCCCAAGCATTTTGACTGAGTTAGAAGATGAAGCTAGCAAGGAAGAAATCAGTCTTCAAACCTTGACAGAGAAAAAACAAGCCTTAGACAATCAAATCAATCAGGTAAGGGATAATCGCGACAGCATCCAAGAAAGTCTGCAGAAGCTACAAAGTCAGAAAGGTCAATTGACCTTGGAGCAGGCAGAAGTTTCTAGTCAGCTACGCTTTGAACAGACAGACCTTGGTCGTTTACAGGAAGAAAAAGGGACTACTGAAAAGGAAATCTCTATCCTGGAAGACCTGATTAACCAGAAAGTTGAGGCTTTAGAGGATACTAGTATTGAGGTTTTGGAAGAGCAACTACAGGCTGCAACTGATAAGCAAAGCCAAACCAATCAGATTCAAATCCGCTTGAAATTTGAGCTGGAAGATATTGACGGTCAGTTTGAAGACTTGGAAGGTCGTTTGGACCAGGCTCGTTTGAAAAATGATGACCTCATTCGCAAGCAGGCCAAGCTGGAAGCTGATTGTGAGCAGGCTGGAGATCGGCTACGGACCTTACTTGGTCATTTGACAGAGCATTTCAAATTGAGCTTTGAAGCGGCTCAGGACCAGGCAAACGAAGTAGAGAATTTGCCTCTGGCTGAACAAACCTTGAAAGAATTGGAGAGGGCTATTCGTGCCTTGGGACCAGTCAACTTGGACGCCATTGAGCAGTATGATGAGGTCAATAACCGTCTGACCTTCCTCAATGAACAACGGACGGATATTTTGTCGGCGCGTGATTTGCTCTTGAATACCATTCATGAAATGGATGATGAAGTCAAAGAACGCTTTAAGGTCACCTTTGAAGCCATTCGCGAAAGCTTTAAGCAGACTTTCAGACAGATGTTTGGCGGTGGTTCTGCGGACTTGATATTGACCGAGCAGGATATTTTGACTGCGGGTGTCGAGATTTCAGTTCAGCCTCCGGGTAAGAAAATCCAATCGCTCAACCTCATGTCAGGTGGCGAAAAAGCCCTCTCGGCCCTCGCTCTGCTATTTTCCATTATCCGCGTCAAGACCATTCCTTTTGTCATCTTGGACGAGGTGGAGGCGGCCTTGGACGAGGCCAATGTCAAGCGTTTCGGGGACTATCTCAATCGCTTTGACAAGGATAGTCAGTTTATCGTCGTGACCCACCGAAAAGGGACCATGGCGGCAGCGGATGCCATGTATGGGGTGACCATGCAGGAATCTGGTGTGTCCAAGATTGTTTCCGTGAAGCTGAAAGATGTGGAGAAATTATGATGGGGCAGGTTTTGTCCCCCTTCTTGTAGAAATCAGTAGGCAGAATTTTCTATCCATGCTATAATGAATGTAAACGGTTTAGCTGAAAGGAGCAATTCATGACGAATTTAAAGGAACAAGTTGGAATTGAGGCGGCGGATTTTGTGAGGGATGGTATGATTGTTGGCTTGGGAACAGGGTCAACGGCCTACTATTTTGTCCAAGAAATCGGTCGTCGGGTGCAGGAAGAAGGCTTGCAGATTACTGGTGTAACGACCTCTCATGCCACTGCAGACCATGCAGCTTCTTTAGGAATTCCTTTAAAGAATATAGATGAAGTTGACTATGTAGATTTGACAGTTGATGGAGCTGATGAAGTTGACGGAGCCTTCAATGGTATTAAGGGTGGGGGAGCCGCCCTGCTCATGGAGAAGGTGGTTGCGGTCAACAGCAAGGACAGTATCTGGATTGTGGATGAATCCAAGGTAGTTGATACCCTTGGTGCCTTCAAGTTGCCAGTGGAAGTGGTGCAATATGGTTCTGAAAATCTCTTCCGTCACTTCGAGAAAAAGGGCTATCGCCCAAGTTTTCGGATGAAGGATGGTCAGAAACATGTGACAGATATGAAGAATTTCATCATTGACCTTGATTTGCAACGGATTGAAGATAGCTATGCTCTGGCTGACGAACTGGATAAGACAGTCGGTGTCGTGGAACATGGGCTTTTCATAGGCTTGATTTCTAAGGTCATTGTTGGCACCCCACAAGGACCAAAAATTCTTGAAAAGAAATAAAGTGAAAACGCTTCTCATTTTTATTTAATGGGGAGCGTTTTTATGGTATAATGAAAAGACGAACAATGGAACCTGTATGTGCAACTCGGTAGTTCACTCATAAATACAAGTTCCTAGAAAAAGGAGTTCTTATGTCTAAATTTAAACGCATTCACCTGGTAGTTATGGATTCTGTCGGAATTGGTGCGGCACCAGATGCAGACAAGTTTTTCAACGCTGGGATTGCGGACACGGAGTCTGACACCCTCGGCCACATCTCTGAAAAAGCAGGTCTTGCTGTGCCAAACATGGCGAAGATTGGTCTTGGAAACATCCCTCGTGACACAGCCCTTGCGACTGTTCCTGCTGAAAGTCATCCAACTGGCTACGTGACCAAGTTGGAAGAAGTGTCACTTGGAAAAGACACCATGACAGGTCACTGGGAAATCATGGGGCTTAATATCACAGAGCCATTCGATACTTTCTGGGACGGTTTCCCAGAAGAAATTTTGGTAAAAATCGAAGAATTTTCAGGACGCAAAATCATCCGCGAGGCAAATAAGCCCTATTCAGGTACAGCTGTTATTGATGACTTTGGTCCTCGCCAAATGGAAACTGGGGAGTTAATTGTCTATACTTCCGCAGACCCTGTGCTTCAGATTGCAGCCCACGAAGACATTATTCCACTGGATGAATTGTACCGTATCTGCGAATACGCTCGTTCCATCACCCTTGAACGTCCAGCATTGCTCGGTCGTATCATCGCCCGTCCATACGTTGGTGAGCCAGGTAATTTCTCACGGACTGCCAACCGTCATGACTATGCCGTGTCACCATTTGAAGCAACTGTTCTCAACAAGCTTGCGGATGCAGGCGTGCCAACTTATTCTGTCGGCAAAATCAGCGACATTTTCAACGCATCAGGCATTACTAACGACATGGGCCACACCAAGTCAAATATGCACGGTGTAGATGTCTTGATTGAAACCTTGCAGTTAGCTGACTTTGAGAAAGGTTTCTCGTTTACCAACTTGGTTGACTTCGACGCTGTTTATGGTCACCGTCGTGACATCGAAGGCTATCGCGATTGCTTGCAGGAATTTGATGCCCGCATTCCAGAAATTATTGAGCACATGCGTGAGGATGACCTGCTCTTGATTACGGCTGACCATGGAAATGACCCTGCCTATGCAGGTACAGACCATACCCGTGAGTATGTGCCACTCTTGGCTTATAGCAAGTCCTTCACAGGAAGTGGTGTCTTGCCAGTCGGACATTTTGCGGACATTTCAGCGACTATCGCTGAAAACTTCGGTGTCGAAAAAGCCATGATTGGCGAGAGCTTCTTAGGAGCCCTGGTCTAATGGAACAACTGACGGTCTATTACAATCCCAACTGTAGCAAATGTAAGAAATTACAAGTTTTATTGCCCAGTCAAGACCTGGACATCAAATGGGTTAATTATCTAGAACATCCATTAACAGAGGTAGAGTTGACAGCTCTTTTGAAAAAAATGTGCAGTCAGCCCTCTGCAGTCATTCGATTGACGGAAGAAGAGCGAGCGGGTTTGTCAGAAGAAGAGCTCTTTGCACGTTTAGTGGAAGAGCCTGCTCTTCTCAACCGTCCTATTATCGAGCGTGAAAAGACAGCCTTTCTCTGTCGTCCCCTCGACATCATCAAGGAAAAAATGCCAGAATATGACTGGTCGGATTATGTATAAAAGGAGAAATTATGAGTTTACTAGCAAAAATCAATGAAACAAAAACCTTCTTAGAAGAAAAAGGTTTGGTTAAACCAGAATTTGGTTTGATCTTGGGCTCAGGTTTGGGCGAATTAGCGGAAGAAGTAGAAAATGCTATCGTGATTGATTACGCGGACATTCCAAACTGGGGCAAGTCAACGGTTGTAGGTCACGCTGGTAAGTTGGTCTACGGTGATTTGGCAGGTCGTAAGGTCTTAGCTCTTCAAGGTCGTTTCCATTTCTACGAAGGCAATCCTATGGAAGTCGTGACCTTCCCAGTCCGTGTTATGAAAGCTCTTGGCTGTGAAGGCGTGATTGTAACCAATGCCGCAGGTGGTATCGGCTACGGTCCAGGCACCCTTATGGCCATTACAGACCACATCAACATGACTGGTCAAAATCCGCTGATTGGCGAAAACTTGGAAGAATTTGGTCCACGTTTCCCAGATATGTCCAATGCCTACACCAAAGAATACCGTGAAAAAGCTCATGCCGTTGCGGAAAAATTGGGTATCAAGTTGGACAATGGTGTCTACCTCGGCGTGACAGGTCCTACCTATGAAACACCTGCAGAAATCTTGGCCTTCAAGACTATGGGTGCCCATGCAGTCGGTATGTCAACGGTACCAGAAGTTATCGTGGCAGCTCACTCAGGTATGAAAGTCTTGGGTATTTCTGCTATCACAAACTTTGCGGCTGGTTTCCAATCTGAACTCAACCACGAAGAAGTCGTAGAAGTAACCGAGCAAATCAAGGGCAACTTCAAAGGCTTGGTCAAGGCTATCTTGGCAGAGTTGTAAGATTGTCAAGAAGAGTGTGTACAGTATGAAACCTTTTAATCCAGATAAATGGATACTGATTGGTATTCTTTTGATGGCGATAGTAGCTGTCGCCTACCTCTTTTTCAAACCTGTCCACAGTATCCCTTATATCGCTACTACTACCTTGCTCTTCATCTTGCTTCAAAGTAAAAATAAGAAAAAATAATTGAGAAAAGGAAAGCTCTATATGTCAATCCATATTTCCGCAAAACCAGGCGAAATCGCTGATAAGATTTTGCTTCCTGGTGATCCACTTCGTGCTAAATTTATCGCTGAAAACTTCCTTGAAGATGCAGTCTGCTTCAACCAAGTCCGCAATATGTTCGGCTACACAGGTACCTATAAAGGTCATCGTGTCTCAGTCATGGGAACTGGTATGGGAATGCCATCTATCTCTATCTACGCCCACGAGCTCATCAATGACTATGGTGTGAAAAAACTCATCCGTGTAGGTACTGCCGGTTCTTTAAACAAGGATGTGCATGTTCGTGAATTGGTTTTGGCTCAGGCAGCAGCGACCAACTCTCGTATGATCAACATTGATTGGCCAGAATATGACTTGCCACAGATTGCTAGCTTTAATCTCTTGGATAAGGCCTATCATATTGCTAAAGAGCTCAATATTACTACTCATGTGGGCAATGTTCTATCTTCAGATAGTTTCTACTCACCAAAACTCTTCAGTCGTAACTTGGAACTGGGGCAAATCGGTGTTAAGGCAGTCGAAATGGAAGCAGCAGCCCTCTACTACTTGGGTGCTAAATTCGGTGTCGAAACACTTGCTATCATGACCATTTCAGATAGCTTGGTCAATCCAGAAGAAGACACCACAGCAGAAGAGCGTCAAAACACCTTCACAGACATGATGAAGGTCGGCTTGGAAACTCTGATTGCAGAATAAGCTGAACGATTTTACTATGGAGGCTGCTTATGACGTTTGCAAATTTTGAACCGACACGGCATGTTGAAGATTTTCATTTGGCAGGATTTGCTTACTAGTCAGACAGTCCAGTGGACTATCTGAGCTCGCTCCTTGAAAACGAGAAGGGAGCGATGGTTAAAAGAGTTGAAGCTGGGCGCTTCCTTAGAAATGCTTGCAGAACCGACCAATCCCTATGATTCAGAGGCTGTTGTAATTCTGTATCAAGGGAAAAAGCTAGGCTACATTCCCAAGCATAAGAATAGCTTGATTAGTCGTATGTTATTCTATGGACATGGTGACATTCTTGAAGCCCGCGTTCAAATGATTGATTTGACTGAACACCCTGAGCGTCAACTTCGTGTGGTTGTAAAATTTAAAGATAATCGCAAAAAATAAGGGACAGGGCTAATCAGTCCATTCTGAATGCTATAGAATAAAAAGGCGAACTATATACAGGATGGTATAATAGCTTGCCTTTTTTCGTTAAATAGGGTATAATTATCATATAGAAAACGTTTACAAAAAAACAAGAAACGTTTCTGAATGATTACATTAACATATACAAAAGGAGATAAGCAGTGATTAACTTACAAAATTTTGTCCAATCCATGTATGCCAAGCGTATCGAGGACTGTTCCGACCATGAACTCTATTATGCTTTGCTCGCATTTACAAAGCAACAGAGTGAAGCAAAATACACCAATGAGCAGAAGAAAAAGGTCTACTACATTTCTGCGGAATTCTTGATTGGTAAACTCTTGTCTAACAACTTGATTAACTTGGGTGTTTACGATGAGGTGAAAAGCCAGTTAGCAGCTGCAGGTAAGGACTTGATTGCCATTGAAGATGTGGAGATGGAGCCATCTCTTGGTAACGGTGGTTTGGGTCGTTTGGCAGCCTGCTTCCTTGATTCCATTGCTAGTCTTGGTCTTAACGGAGATGGTGTTGGTCTTAACTACCACTTCGGTCTTTTCCGTCAGTTGTTTGAATACCACCAACAATCGGCAGTGCCAAATGAATGGATTACGCCACGCTCTTGGTTGACCGAGTCACCAATTTCTTATCAAGTACCTTTCGCTAACTTTACTTTGACGTCTAAGTTGTACGATATCGATGTACCTGGTTATAAGACAGAGCGTAAGAATCGTCTGCGCTTGTTTGACCTTGGTTCTGTTGATGACAATATCATCTACGATGGGATTGAATTTGATAAGGAAGATATTTTCCGCAACTTAACTCTCTTCCTTTACCCAGATGATTCAACGGATGAAGGTAAAGTTCTCCGTATCTTCCAGCAATATTTCATGGTGTCAAACGCAGCCCAACTCTTGATTGACGAAGCAGTAGCCAAAGGTTCAAACCTCCATGACTTGCCAGACTATGCAGTAGTGCAAATCAATGATACTCACCCATCCCTTGTCATTCCAGAATTGATTCGTTTGTTGGAACTTCGTGGTATTTCCTTTGATGATGCAATCGAAATTGTTAAGAAGATGACTGCCTATACCAACCACACTATCTTGTCTGAAGCCCTTGAAAAATGGCCACTTGATTTCTTGAATCGTGTGGTGCCACACTTGGTGCCGTTTATCGAGGAATTGGACCGTCGAGCAAAAGAGGTGAAAAATGACCCAGCGGTTAATATCATCGATGAACATGGCCGTGTCCATATGGCCCACATGGATATTCACTATGGATACTCGATCAACGGTGTGGCAGCCCTCCATACAGAGATTTTGAAAACTTCAGAGTTGAAAGCCTTCTACGAGCTCTATCCAGAGAAGTTTAACAACAAGACAAATGGTATTACCTTCCGCCGTTGGCTCATGCATGCTAACCCAAGCCTAGCTAGCTACCTGGATGGTTTGCTTGGACATGGATATCACCACGATGCTAGCGAGTTGGAAAAACTCTTGGACCACAAAGATAGTAAAGAATTGAAGAAATGGTTGGAAGAAACCAAGCAGCACAACAAGCGTAAACTACAACGTCATATTACCAAAACTCAAGGTGTACATGTCAATCCAGAGTCCATCTTTGATGTGCAAATCAAGCGTATGCACGAGTACAAGCGTCAACAGATGAATGTCCTCTATGTGATCCATAAGTATCTGGATATCAAGGCTGGCAATATTCCAACTCGTCCACTTACTGTCTTCTTCGGTGGAAAGGCAGCGCCAGCCTACACAACTGCCCAAGACATCATTCACTTGATTTTGGTCTTGTCACAGGTTATTAAAAATGATCCAGAAGTGGCACCACACTTGCAGCTGGTTATGATTGAAAACTACAATGTAACCGAAGCAAGCTTCATCATCCCAGCGGCAGATATTTCAGAACAGATTTCTCTTGCATCCAAAGAGGCATCAGGTACTGGTAACATGAAATTCATGCTCAACGGCGCCTTAACTATCGGTACAGACGACGGTGCAAACGTGGAAATTCATGAGTTGGTCGGTGATGAAAATATCTATATTTTCGGTCAAGATAGCCAAACTGTTATTGACCACTATGCAAATGGAACTTACCATCCATATGCATTCTACGAACGAGATGCTATCCGTCCATTGATCGACTTCATCACATCTGATACCATTCGTCATGCTGGAGGTATTGATGAACGCCTCTGGCGCTTGCAGGACAACCTCAAGCATAATGACCACTTCATGACCTTGCTAGACTTGGAAGACTACATTGAAACTAAGGAAAGAATGTTGGCAGACTACGAAGACCGTGACAGCTGGTTGGACAAAGTCATCGTTAACATCGCCAAAGCAGGCTTCTTCTCATCTGACCGTACTATCCAACAGTACAATGAAGATATCTGGCATTTGGAAGCTAAGTAAATAATATAAATTAAAAATGACCTTGCGGGGTCATTTTTTCTGTATTCTATTTTTGAAAGCTTGAGCCATTGCGGATTGCCCCAAGAAGTTTCCAAGGGCAAAACCAGAGGTGTTGAGCAAGATGTCACCAAGGTCAAAGAAGCCCAGTGAACAGAAGAATTGACAAGCTTCAACCAGTAAAATAGCCCCTACAAAGAGAGAAAGTTTTTTCCAAGAAAATGAAAAAAGCAACCCAAGTGGTAAAAAAAGTAAGAGATTAAAGACCAATATAGCAGGATTGAGAAATAGGTCTTGAGAGAAGGTGCTAAGGAGATCCCAGTTGACACCTCTGACGCCCATGCTTTTGAAAAAGAGAAGATAGACTAGCAGAAGCCCGTAGCAAGCGTAGAAAAACCAAAGTGTCAGTCGCGAAATGTGGGGCTTATAGACAAGTCGAAATAGGGTAAAGCAAGATCCGGTCATTAACAGGATTGCGGCAAGTGTCGGCCAAAAATCAACCGTCATGAATATGGCAGTGAACTGGTAAAAGAGAAAGGTCATGAAGAGCCAGCGACAGAGCAGAAATGACAGGATCAGGTTAATACAGTCATAGATAGCTTCTTTTCTCATAGAGGGCCTCCTTTTTATTTCATTATATCATTATTTGAGGGGGAGGGTAAAGTATCTAGAAAATAATTTCACTGACAGTGTGCTATAATAGTTGGTATGAAAAAACGACCGACATCTGCTTATATCCACATTCCATTTTGTACCCAGATTTGTTACTACTGTGACTTTTCCAAGGTCTTTATCAAGAATCAGCCAGTTGACGAGTATTTGGCTGCCCTCATGGAAGAGGTCAAGTTTTACGACCTGCCAGCCCTTAAGACCCTCTACATCGGAGGCGGAACACCGTCGGCTCTCTCGGCAGACCAGTTGGATTACCTTTTGACCAATCTGGAGGAACTATTGGACTTGTCGAAGGTGGAAGAATTCACTATTGAGGCCAATCCAGGTGACTTGACGGCGGACAAGATTGCAGTGCTAAAAAAATCCAAGTGTAATCGGGTGTCGCTAGGTGTCCAGACCTTTGACGATCGGATGTTGAAAAAAATCGGTCGTAGCCACAACCAGGCCCAGATTTATGAAACCATTGCAGCCCTCAAGGAAGCGGGTTTTTACAACATTTCCATTGACCTGATTTATGCCCTGCCTGGTCAGACCATGGAGCAGGTGGTGGACAATGTTGCCAAGGCCTTGGAGCTGGACATTCCCCACATGAGCCTCTATAGCTTGATTTTGGAGAACCACACGGTCTTCATGAACCGCCAACGCCGGGGCAACCTCCATCTGCCCAACGAAGATGTGGAGTCCGATATGTTCGACTACATCCTTCAGGAGTTGGAGAAAAACGGCTTTGAGCACTACGAAATCTCCAACTTCACCAAACCTGGTTTTGAAAGCCGTCACAACCTCATGTACTGGGACAACTCCGAGTACTATGGTCTAGGAGCTGGAGCCTCAGGCTACATCGACGGCATGCGCTACCGCAACCGCGGCCCCATTCAGCACTACCTCAAGTCCATCCGTGAAAAAGGCCATTCTCGCTTACACGAAGAATTCCTCAGCCAGACCGAGCAGATGGAAGAAGAAATGTTTTTAGGGCTACGGAAAAAAACTGGCGTGTCCATTGAGCGATTCGAAGAAAAGTTTGGTATCTCCTTTGAAGACCGCTATGGTCAGGTGGTCAAAGACTTGAAAAATGAAGGTCTTATACAAGAAGAAGACCGTTGGCTTCGGATGACCAAAAAAGGATTGTTTCTTGGCGACACAGTTGCCGAACGTTTCATTATAGAAGATTAGAAAGAGGACACAATGGGACAAACCTACCAAGAAAACTTCACAATTCCCTTTGATATGTGTGATGTGAAGCAGGCTGTCAAACTGCCTGACTTGATTTCCTATTGTCTGGGGCTTTCTGGCCGACAGTCAGAGGAACTAGGGCGCAGTGACCTCTATGTTTTTCAGGAATTTGGCTTGATTTGGGTGGTGACGGATTATGAACTGACTATTCAAGCCCTACCCAAGTACAATGAAACCATTGTCATTAAAACAGAAGCGGTTGCCTACAACAAGTTTTTCTGTCATCGGATGTTTTACATCTACGATGCAGCAGGCAATCTTTTGTTGGACATTCTCTGCTATTTTGTCTTGATTGATTTTGAGAGCCGCAAGGTTGCCCCTGTTCCAGAAGCCTTGATTGCTCCTTATCAGTCTGAGCAGGTCAAGAAATTGCCACGGGCTCCCAGGTATCAACTCTTGGAAAAACCATCTGTCCAAGAATTCCCTGTTCGCTATTTTGACTTGGACATGAATGGTCATGTCAATAATGGCAAGTATTTGGAATGGATGTATGAAGCACTGGGCTATGATTTTCTGCTCTGCCATGTTCCTAAAAAAATCCAACTCAAGTATCTCAAGGAGGTAGAGGCGACTAGCTTGGTGAGTTCACGCATGGTGACAAAAGCTGGTGTCAGCCAGCATGAGATTGTGGTAGATGGACATATCCATGCGCAAGCTGTCATAAAATGGAGGGAAAGTCATGTCGCAGGATAAGTGGTTGGAATGGGCCGTACGTTTACAAGCCTTGGCTCAGACAGGCTTGGCCTATGGAAAAGATGTTTATGACATGGAACGATTTGAGGAAATCAGACAGATTGCGGCGGAGATGTTAGTAGAACCGTCTGGGCAGCCCTTGGAAGTAGTGAAAGACTTGTTTTGCAATGAAACAGGCTATCAGACACCCAAGCTGGATACCCGCGCAGCCATTTTCCAAGAGGATAAAATCCTACTGGTCCAGGAAAACGATGGGCTCTGGTCCTTACCAGGTGGTTGGTGCGATGTGGACCAGTCTGTCAAGGACAATGTGGTGAAAGAGGTCAAGGAAGAAGCGGGGCTGGATGTGGAGGCTCTGCGAGTCGTTGCGATTTTGGACAAGCACAAGAACAATCCTGCCAAGTCTGCCCACCGTGTGATCAAGGTCTTTATTCTATGCCGACTTCATGGCGGAGAATTTCAGCCCAATTCGGAAACAGTTGCCAGCGGCTTTTTCAGCTTAGACGATTTACCGCCGCTCTCGCTTGGGAAAAATACAGCTGAGCAGTTAGCACTTTGCTTGGAAGCCAGTCGATCTGAGCACTGGGAAACACGATTCGATTAAGGAGAAAGTATGACCTATCAAGGCTATTTGATTGATTTAGACGGAACTATTTATGAGGGGAAGAAACGAATTCCAGCTGGTGAACGGTTTATTCATGGCTTGCAGGAGCGCAACATTCCCTATCTCTTTGTGACCAACAATACCACCCGTCGTCCTGAGATGGTGCAGGCTATGTTGGCGGAGAATTTTAATATCGAAACACCGCTTGAAACCATCTATACAGCCAGTCTGGCGACAGTAGATTATATGAATGACTTGGGGCGGGAAAAGACTGTCTATGTCATTGGAGAAGACGGGCTCAAGTCTGCCATTTTTGAGGCTGGTTATGTGGAAGATACGGGAAATCCAGCCTATGTTGTTGTCGGTTTGGATACTCAGTTGACCTATGAAAAACTAACCATTGCCACCTTGGCTATTCAAAAGGGAGCGACCTTTATCGGTACTAATCCTGATTTGAACATTCCGACGGAGCGAGGTCACCTGCCGGGTGCTGGTTCATTGATTGCACTCTTGAAAGCTGCGACCCGTGTTGAGCCGATCTTTATTGGCAAGCCCGAAGCCATTATCATGGACAAGGCTCTGGAGATTTTGGGAACAGAAAGAAGTCAGACAGTTATGGTGGGGGATAACTACCTGACGGATATTCGTGCAGGGATTGACAATGGTTTCCCAACCTTATTGGTCTTGACTGGCTTCACTAAACCAGAAGAAGTAGCAGACTTACCCCTTGCTCCGACCCATGTCCTCAACAGCCTAGATGAATGGAGTTTTGATGAGAACTAAGTTACAGATTATCGGAACGATTTTATTTGTCTTGTCGGCAGCAGTTCTAGGAACCATCTATCTAGCTTGGCTAGTTTATCCGCTTGAGATTTCTTTTTTGGGGTTGGAAAAAGTTGTTTACATGAAGTCATCAGATATTTCCTATAATTTTAATATCTTGATGACCTATCTGACCAATCCATTTGCAAGTGTTTTAGACATGCCAAATTTTTCCTCTTCAGCTGATGGTCTGAAACATTTTGCGGATGTCAAGCATCTCTTTCACCTAGCTCAAGGCATTTTCCTGATTAGTTTGCCTGCGGTTTTCTATTTTTGGAAAGAAGTGGTGCGAAAAGGCTATGGCAAGCTCTATCAGAAAGTATTTATGTGGATGGCTCTTACTCCTGTGATGATTGCAGTGATGGGCGTGTTGATCGGTTTTGACAGTTTCTTTGTTCTTTTTCATCATCTGCTATTTCCAGGTGATTCGACCTGGCTCTTTGACCCGCTGAAAGATCCGGTTATTTATATACTTCCACAGGATTTTTTCCTTCATTGCTTTATTCTCTTTTTCATCCTATATGAAGTGCTCTCTTTGCTGTGGCTCAGGATGGTTAAAAAATAACATTAGCCAAGAAAAACCTCTTGACAATGTGGTGAATTTACAGTAAAATAAGTAAGACTTTGAAATTGAGGGGAGTGAAAATAATGTCAAAAACAGTAGTACGCAAGAACGAATCACTTGATGATGCTCTTCGTCGTTTCAAACGTGCGGTTACTAAAGCTGGTACTCTTCAAGAAACACGCAAACGCGAATTCTACGAGAAACCATCTGTAAAACGCAAACGTAAATCAGAAGCAGCTCGCAAGCGTAAAAAATTCTAATTGAATTTGAACAGCCTGAGGGCTGTTTTTTGTTTACTTTTCAACCTGTCTAACTTATAATAGGTATATAAAATATTGTCCAAGTGAAAAGGAGTATATATGAGTATCTTGGTTACAGGTGGAGCTGGCTATATTGGTAGTCATACCGTTGTGGAGTTGTTGAAGTTGGGAAAAGACGTTGTCATCGTAGATAATCTCTCCAACTCAAGTATTTTGGTTTTGGATCGTATCGAAACCATCACTGGCAAACGTCCAACTTTCTATGAATTGGATGTAGCAAATAAGGTTGCCTTGCGTGAGGTTTTTGAAAAAGAAAGTATTGAGGCAGCAATTCACTTTGCTGGCTACAAGGCGGTTGGTGAATCTGTTGAAAAACCAGTCATGTATTATGAAAATAATATCATGTCTACTTTGGCTTTGGTGGAAGTTATGGCAGAGTTTGGTGTCAAGAAGATTGTCTTCTCATCCAGCGCAACGGTTTATGGCCTTAACAATCCATCGCCTTTGGTTGAAACCATGCCAACTAGCGCAACTAACCCTTATGGTTACACAAAAGTCATGTTGGAACAAATCCTGCGTGATGTAGAAGTGGCAGATAAGGAATGGAGCATTGCTCTTCTCCGTTATTTCAACCCAATCGGTGCCCATGAATCAGGTTTAATCGGTGAAGATCCAGCTGGTATTCCAAACAACCTCATGCCGTTTGTGGCTCAAGTTGCTGTTGGCAAACGTCCAGAACTCAGCGTCTTTGGTAATGACTATGATACAGTGGATGGAACAGGTATTCGTGACTATATCCACGTCATTGACTTGGCTCTTGGTCACATCAAGGCGCTGGAAAAAATCTCAACGACAGCAGGTGTCCATACCTATAACCTTGGTTCTGGTCAAGGAACCAGTGTTTTAGAACTGGTTCAGGCTTTTGAAAAAGTGAACGGTGTACCGGTACCTTATAAAATCGTTGACCGTCGTCCGGGTGATGTAGCGACCTGCTATGCTAATGCCGATAAAGCTTTGGCAGAACTTAATTGGAAAACAGAGAAAACAATTGAGGATATGTGTCGAGATACATGGAACTGGCAGTCTAAAAATCCAAATGGATATGAAGGATAAGAAAAGATGTGAGTTTTGGCTCACATCTTATTTTTGTCATAGTACAAAAGAAAAACAGGCACAGGGCCTGTTTCACTATCTTATTGATTATTTTTTCAACAAGTCGCGGATTTCTGCAAGCAATTCTTCTTGAGTTGGACCAGCAGGAGCTGCTTCTTTCTTAGGCATTGCTTTTTCAGCAGCCTTAACGATGAAGAACAAAACAGTACCGATGATCAAGAAGTTGATAACAGCGCTCAAGAAGTTACCATAAGTAACACCATTCCAGCTCAAGTCAGCAATTTTATCTGCGCCAGCAGCTTTCAAAGCTGGTGTAAGCAACAATGGTGTGATCAAGTCAGCAACGAATGAATCGATGATGGCTTTGAAGGCAGCACCAAAAATTACTGCAACTGCAAGGTCAATAACGTTACCTTGGAACAAAAACGCTTTTAAATCTTTCAACATATCCTAAATATGTCCTTTCATAAAAAAATTTTACTCTATCTATTATAAACATAAAAAAATATTTTACAAGCAATTTGTTTCAGAAATTTTACATTTTTCAAGTTTTGGTATAAAATAGAATATGTTAAACTAAGGGAAGAGTGTCCACTTTTCAATTAGCAAATAGGATGTTGAGGAGGATATATGCTGTCAAAAGATAAAATAACAGAAATCAAACAAGCCCTCAATATCGTGGATGTGATTGGTGAAACAGTTGCTTTGACCAAGGCAGGACGCAATTTTCTTGGTCTTTGTCCCTTTCATGGAGAAAAAACTCCCTCCTTTAACGTCATTGAGGATAAACAGTTCTATCATTGTTTTGGTTGCGGTAAGTCTGGAGATGTTTTTAAATTTATAGAGGAAACCCGTGGTGTTTCTTTCACTGACGCGGTAGCCATTTTGGCAGAAAAAGCTGGGTTTCAGGTAGAAGTATCCACCAATCATTTTCAGCCTAAGAAGGAAAATCCACATCAAGCTCTCTATGATATCCATCAAGATGCGACAAAGTTTTACCATGCCTTGTTGATGACGACAAAGATGGGCGAGGAAGCTAGAAAATATCTCCATCAGCGTGGTTTAACGGATGAAGTTATTAAGAATTTTCAACTAGGTTTAGCACCAGATGGACAAAATATTCTTTATCAGAAACTTTCTCAGAATTACGATGAAGAAAGCCTGCTTCATTCGGGTCTTTTCAATCCCAGTGAGCAGAACATGATATTCGATGCTTTTCAAGGACGGATTATGTTTCCGCTAACCGATGAATATGGTCGAGTGATTGCCTTTTCAGGTCGGATTTGGACAGAAAAAGACCTACAGAACAAGCAGTTAGCCAAGTATAAAAATTCTCGTAGTACAGCTATTTTCAACAAAAGTTACGAACTATATCATTTGGATAAGGCCAAGGCGGTCATCAAAAAACAGCGGGAAGTCTATCTAATGGAGGGATTTCTGGATGTTATTGCAGCCCACCGTGCTGGTATTGAAAACGCGGTTGCTTCTATGGGAACTGCTCTGACTAGAGAGCACGTTGGTCATCTGGCCAAGTTTTGCAAGAAGATCGTTCTGACCTATGATGGTGACAGGGCCGGACAGGCAGCTACCATGAAGGCTTTGGACGAATTAGGAGATTTTCAGGTGGATATTGTCAGTCTGCCTGACAATATGGACCCTGATGAATTTTTACAAAGAAATTCTGAAGAAGCCTTGCGAGAGGTTTTGACAAAATCCCGCATTAGTGATGTGGAATTTTTAATCCACTATCTGAAGCCAGAAAACCCAGATAATCTACAAATGCAGATAGAATTTGTGGATAGGATTGCTCCGATTATCGCAAGGGTTTCGTCGATTACAGCGCAAAATTCTTATATTTATAAGGTTGCGGAAGTCCTATCCGATTTTGATTATGGTCAGGTGGAGCAGGCTGTCAATGCTGTTCGCTTACATCAGCGACAGGAACGAAGTCAGCAAGCCTATCATCAACAGAAGGAGCAGGTCTATGCACCGCCTGTTCAGGCTATTTCCCGGCTGACAGGTCTTATCCGAACTGAAAATCACTTGCTTTACCGTATGGTCGAGCACCCTTATATTTTAAATGAATTTCGTTTGCGAGAAGATTTTTATTTTGCGACACCGGAATTGCAGGTATTATATGAATTACTGAAAAATCAAGGTGAGATTAGTAGTTTCGGCTTATCCCAGTTAGATGATACCGTCCAACAAGCCTGGTATCGGATTTTGGAAGAGCGTCTGCCAAAGGAAGTGGCGCAAAATGAAATTGAAGAATTGGAATTTCGTCGTGACAAGGAATTGTTACGAAAGGAAAATCAACACCTAACACGGAAAATCCGTGAACATTCCCATGTAGGAAATGCTGATATTGCCCTCGATGAGTTACAAAAATTGCTCGAGAAAAGAAAACAAATGGAGTAAATATGACAAACAAAAAAGATAAAAAGACAGAAGTAACGACCTTTGATGTGCAAGTTGCTGAATTTATTCGTAATCACAAAAAACAGGGTTCAGCGACCGATGATGAAATCAATGACCAGCTGGTTATTCCGTTTACACTTGATGCTGATGGGATTGATGACTTGCTCCAACGAATTCAGGATGCAGGAATTTCGATTGTGGATAAGGAAGGTAACCCATCTGCACGTGCTTTGCAGGTTGAAGAAGAACCAGAATTATCTGACGAAGAATTGCTAGGAAGCACGTCCGCAAAGGTTAATGACCCTGTCCGCATGTACTTGAAAGAAATCGGAGTCGTTCCGCTTTTGACCAATGAAGAAGAGCAAGAATTAGCCTTGGCAGTTGAAGCTGGCGATCCTGAAGCAAAACAACGTTTGGCTGAAGCTAACTTGCGTTTGGTTGTTTCTATTGCTAAACGCTATGTGGGGCGTGGTATGCAGTTCCTTGATCTTATCCAAGAAGGAAACATGGGCTTGATGAAGGCTGTTGACAAGTTTGACTACTCAAAAGGTTTCAAATTTTCAACTTATGCGACTTGGTGGATTCGTCAGGCTATTACCCGTGCTATTGCTGATCAGGCTCGTACGATTCGTATCCCAGTACATATGGTAGAAACTATTAACAAATTGGTTCGCGAACAACGCAATCTCTTGCAGGAATTGGGCCAAGATCCAACTCCTGAGCAAATCGCTGAGCGTATGGATATGACGCCTGAGAAAGTTCGTGAAATCCTCAAGATTGCCCAAGAGCCAGTGTCTTTGGAAACCCCAATAGGTGAAGAAGATGATAGCCATTTGGGAGATTTCATTGAAGATGAAGTAATTGAGAACCCAGTTGACTATACCACTCGTGTTGTCCTTCGTGAGCAATTGGATGAGGTACTTGATACGCTGACAGACCGTGAAGAGAATGTTCTCCGCCTCCGTTTTGGATTGGACGACGGAAAAATGCGAACTCTTGAAGATGTAGGTAAAGTCTTCAACGTAACTCGTGAACGTATCCGCCAGATCGAAGCCAAAGCCCTTCGTAAACTCCGCCACCCATCCCGCAGCAAACCACTCAGAGACTTTATGGAGGATTAAAAACCTCCGGGGGAGGTTTTTAACGCCTGCTTGAAAATAAGAGAGCAGGCTAAGCCAGTGGTGTTTTAACCCGAGCCCAGAAATATGAAAGTAGGCAACTCATCTAATGCGAGTTCACAACGTCCGCCTAGAAACACAAAAGCGGACAAGGTTCGGGGAACCTTTTTAACCGCTCTCTTTGAAATTAGAAAGGGAGCGTAATGTCCGGTGGACTTATTTTGACACAAACTTCGTTTGTTTCATCTCCCACCTTCAACAGTCTCCCAGACTGTTGAAGCTCGCTGAAAATAAGAAACGAGCGTACTCAATACCTGCTAAGAATTGAGAACGCAGGCTAACCCAGTGGTGTTTTAACCCGAGCCTAGAAATAGGAAAGCGTGGCATAAGCCTACGGATAGGCTTTCTCAACGTCCGCCTAGAAATCCGAAAGCGGACAAAGTTCGGTGGCACTTATCAGGCCGCTCGCTGAAAACAGGAAACGAGCGAGAGTCTGGGGAGGTTTTGACACAAAACTGGTTTGTTTCATTTCCAACCTTCAATAGTTCATGGCTCATTTGGATGAAATTTTTGTTCCTTTAGATGACAATGCAATAGTGAAAAAGAAAGAGAGAAAAATGGCTTATACAGAAGAACAGGTAAAAGAAATTCAAGAGCGTATTTTTCATGCTCTAGAAGACGTGATTGACCCTGAGCTAGGGATTGATATTATCAATTTGGGGCTCATTTATGAAATTCGTTTTATCGAAGGTAAGGCCGAGATTGATATGACTCTGACAACTATGGGCTGTCCCTTGGCTGACTTGATTACCGATCAAATTCATGATGTCTTAAAAGATGTTCCAGAGGTAACGGAAGTAGATGTTCGCTTGGTTTGGTCACCGGCCTGGACAGTTCAAAAAATGAGCCGTTACGCTCGAATTGCTTTAGGAATTAAATAGTTTCAAAAAGATGATTTCGAATATTCGAAGTCATTTTTTTAGAATTGTTCATGATTTTGTTGAAAAAATATCAATTTTCCACTTGTCAAATCGGAATATTCGTGTTAGAATATACAAGCCTAGGAAAAGTTATTATACCTATTCTAGCAAATATCAGACCTATATGGGATGGGTAGCTCTGCTATTTATCATAACCAAAGCCTACGGACAGGCGGGTCGAATGCCGAAGCGTGGCGTAAGCCACATTATTGATAGGGTTAAAAGCCTACATTTTATAAGTTGATGTTGGGAAGGTTTTCCTAATTTCTAATTTTGTCAGTGTGGTGAAAGCACACGTCATCTTGTGAAACGGTCAATAAAGTACGTATATATTTGCACTGGAGAGTAGGAAACGGTAGGCACATAAACTCAAGAGAAGAATAAAAAACGTCAATTTGGATTGTAGAGCAGGATGAACCCTGCTCTTTTTGCTTTTTTAAAAAAGGGTAGGAGTCCATCAAGCAAAGGAGTTTTTCAATATGAAAAATCAACACCAAGCCCCTATTTATCAGGGATTGGTACAGTTACGCCGAAAAAGGATTGTTCCCTTTGATGTGCCTGGACATAAGCGGGGACGGGGTAATCCAGAGTTGGTCGAACTGTTAGGAGAAAAATGCGTGGGGATTGATGTCAATTCCATGAAACCCTTGGATAACTTAGGGCATCCTGTGTCCATTATCCGAGAGGCCGAAGAATTGGCGGCAGAAGCCTTTGGTGCCAGCCATGCCTTTCTCATGGTTGGAGGGACAACCTCTTCTGTCCAGACCATGATTTTGGCGACCTGTAAGGCGGGTGATAAAATCATTTTACCTCGCAATGTCCACAAGTCTGCCCTCAATGCTTTGGTCCTATGCGGAGCTATACCAGTCTATGTGGATATGAGTGTGGAGCCACGGATTGGTATTGCTCTTGCATTGGAAAATGAAGCTTTTGAACGGGCGATTTATGAGCATCCTGACGCGGTTGCTGTCTTGATCAACAATCCGACCTACTATGGTATCTGCTCAGACCTGCGTACCTTGACTGAGAAAGCTCACGCAGCGGGCATGAAAGTTTTGGTGGACGAGGCTCATGGTGCGCATTTGCATTTTTCGGAAAAATTGCCAGAGGCGGCTATGGATGTGGGAGCTGATATGGCAGCTGTTTCCATGCACAAATCAGGTGGCAGTCTGACCCAGAGCTCGCTCCTATTGGTCGGTCCTGATATGAATGTGGAGTATGTCCGCCAGATTATCAATCTGACCCAGTCGACATCCGCTTCCTATCTCTTGCTGGCTAGTTTGGATATTTCACGGAGAAATCTGGCCCTTCGTGGCAAAGAATCTTTTGAAAAGGTCATTGAAATGTCTGAGTATGCTCGCCGTGAAATCAACGCTATCGGTGGCTACTATGCCTATTCCAAGGAATTGATCGATGGTAAAACGGTGCATGATTTCGATGTCACCAAGCTCTCCATCTATACGCAGGGCATTGGTCTGACAGGGATTGAAGTCTATGATTTGTTGCGGGATGAGTACGACATCCAGATTGAATTTGGGGATATTGGCAATATCTTGGCCTATATTTCCATCGGTGACCGCCTGCAGGACATCGAGCGACTGGTAGGGGCACTGGCTGACATCAAGCGTCTTTACTCACGAGATGGTTCGGATTTGATTTCGGGAGAATACATCCAGCCGCAGCTGGTATTGTCACCGCAGCAGGCTTTTTATGCAGAGCGCGAAAGCCGTTCCCTGCAAGAAGCAGTTGGTCAGGTCTGTGGGGAATTTGTCATGTGCTATCCGCCTGGTATCCCGCTTTTAGCTCCAGGTGAACGAGTGACCCAAGAAATTGTTGACTACATCATCTTTGCCAAGGAGCGTGGTTGTTCTGTTCAAGGTACCGAAGATCCAGATGTCAACTACATCAATGTCATTAAGGAGGGCTAGTCATGGAAATGTGGTTTTCAGAAGTTCAAACACCTGATGTAAAATTGTCCATTCGCACCAGTCAACAACTTTATGCTGGCAAGAGTGAATTTCAGGACATCGCTGTGTTGGACTCGCCAGCCTTTGGAAAAATATTAACCCTTAATGGTCGTGTTTTATTCTCGGATGCAGATGACTTTGTCTACAATGAGATGGCTGTCCATGTGCCCATGGCCGTCCATCCCAATCCTAAGAAAATCTTGATTTTAGGTGGTGGAGATGGTGGGGTTGCTCAAGTTCTCAGTATGTATCCTGAAATTGAACGTATTGACGTTGTAGAGCCAGATGAACTTTTGGTTGAGGTCTGTCGAGAATATTTCCCAGACTATGCATCGGGTTTAGAAGATGAGCGGGTCGAGGTTTATTTACAGGATGGTCTGCGTTTCTTGCGCAACTGTGAAAACGAATATGATATCATCATCAATGATGCGACAGATCCATTTGGACACACGGAAGGGCTCTTTACCAAGGAATTTTACGGTAATGCCTATCGGGCTTTGAAGGAAGATGGGATCATGGTTTACCAACATGGTTCGCCATTCTATGACGAAGATGAGTCTGCCTTTCGTTCTATGCATAGAAAGGCGACCCAGTCTTTCCCTATTAGCCGTGTTTATCAGGCCCATATTCCGACATCTGCGGCGGGTTATTGGTTATTTGGCTTTGCCTCTAAAAAATACCATCCCATTGAAGATTTTGATAAGGAAAAATGGAAGGCGCGTCAGCTTTTCACAGAATACTATACCGCAAACTTGCATATTGGAGCATTTCTCTTGCCCCGTTATGTCGAAGATATTTTAGAAGAAGAGGAGAAAAAATAATGAGTCGTTTATTAGTGATTGGTTGTGGCGGAGTTGCCCAGGTTGCCATCAGCAAGGTTTGCCAGGCAGAAGATACCTTCAAGGAAGTCATGATTGCCAGCCGTACCAAGTCCAAGTGTGATGATTTGAAGGCTGCCTTAGAAGGAAAAACTTCCGTAAAAATTGAAACTGCCCAAGTGGATGCGGATAAGGTAGAAGAAGTGATTACCTTGATTGAAAGCTACCAGCCAAAGGCAGTCTTGAATGTGGCCCTTCCCTACCAAGACTTGACCATCATGGATGCTTGCTTGGCGACAGGCGTGGACTACATCGACACCGCCAACTACGAGTGCGAGGACACCGAAGACCCAGAATGGCGGGCTATCTACGAAAAACGATGTGCAGAAGAGGGCTTCACAGCCTACTTTGACTACTCATGGCAGTGGGCTTATAAGGAGCGTTTTGAAAAAGCAGGCCTGACAGCTCTTTTGGGATCCGGATTTGATCCAGGGGTGACCAGCGTATTTTCAGCCTACGCACTCAAGCATTATTTCGATGAAATTCATTACATCGACATCCTAGACTGTAACGGTGGGGATCATGGCTATCCATTTGCCACCAACTTCAACCCTGAAATCAACTTGCGTGAGGTTTCAGCACCAGGCTCCTACTGGGAAAATGGCAAATGGGTGGAAGTGGAAGCTATGTCTATCAAGCGAGAGTACGATTTCCCAGAAGTGGGTCAAAAAGACATGTACCTCCTCCATCACGAAGAAATCGAGTCGCTGGCTAAGAATATTCCAGGTGTCAAACGCATCCGCTTCTTTATGACTTTCGGTCAATCCTACTTGACCCACATGAAGTGCTTGGAAAATGTTGGTCTTTTGCGGACAGACCCAATCAATTTCAACGGACAAGAAGTGGTGCCAATCCAATTCCTCAAGGCATTATTACCAGACCCAGCCAGCCTTGGTCCACGTACAGTTGGGAAAACCAACATCGGCTGTATTTTCACAGGTATCAAGGACGGTGTAGAGAAGACTATTTACATCTACAATGTATGTGACCACCAAGAGTGCTATAAGGAAGTTGGTTCACAGGCTATTTCCTACACAACTGGCGTGCCAGCTATGATTGGAACCAAGCTTGTCATGGACGGAACTTGGAAGAAGCCAGGCGTTTACAACTTGGAGGAATTGGATCCAGATCCATTTATGGACTTGCTCAACCAATATGGCTTGCCATGGCAAGTAGTAGAAAATCCTGTTTTGGTGGACTAGATGAGAATTGAACAAGTTCCAACACCAGCCTATGTCATTGATGAAGCCAAGCTGGTCAACAATTTAGAAATTCTCAAGTCTGTCCAAGACCGTACAGGCTGTAAGGTACTCTTGGCTCAAAAAGCTTTCTCCATGTATGCCACCTATCCACTAATTAGCCAATATTTGGCTGGCACAACTGCTTCAGGACTTTATGAAGCTAAACTTGGTCGTGAGGAATTTGGTGGCGAAGTCCATGTCTTTGCCCCCGCCTTTAAGGATGCAGATTTGGATGATATTTTGGAAATTGCAGACCATATCGTCTTTAACTCAAAGCGCCAACTCCGTAAGCACGCTGACAAATGCAGAGCAGCAGGAGTAAGCATTGGTCTGCGGATCAATCCCGAATGCTCCACACAAGACGAGCATGCACTTTACGATCCCTGTGCAACAGGCTCTCGCTTTGGTGTTCGTATCAGTCAGTTTTCAGAAGACCTGCTAGACTTGGTGGATGGCCTGCATTTCCATACTCTCTGCGAACAAAATTCAGATGATTTGAAAACCACCTTGGAAGCTGTCGAGGCTAAATTTGGCCCTTACCTCCACCGTATTAAATGGCTCAATATGGGCGGAGGCCATCATGTGACCAGAGAAGACTATGATGTAGATTTGCTGATTTCCTCTATCCAGCACATGCAGGAAACTTATGGGCTGGAAGTCTATATCGAGCCAGGAGAAGCCATTGCTCTTAATGCAGGCTATCTGGTGACAGAGGTTCTGGATATTGTTGAAAATGGCATTGAAACGCTTGTGTTAGATGCTTCGGCTACCTGCCATATGCCGGATGTCTTAGAAATGCCTTATCGCCCACCGCTTCGCTATGGCTTTGAGGCAGGTGAAAAAGTCTATACATACAGACTGTCTTCCAATACCTGTCTGACGGGTGACATCATCGGCGATTATTCCTTTGAAAAGCCTGTGGAGATTGGTGACAAGCTCTATTTTGAAGATATGGCCATCTATTCTTTCGTTAAAAACAATACCTTTAACGGCATTGGGTTACCTAGCCTAGCCATCATGGACGAGGCTGGCGACTGCCGTATTATCAAGGAATTTGGTTATGAAGATTTCAAAGGGAGGTTGTCATGATAGAAAGTCCAAAAGCAGCGGGTTACCGTATGCCAGCTGAGTATGAGCCCCATCATGGTACACTCATGGTGTGGCCGACTCGCCCAGGATCCTGGCCCTTTGATGGTCAGGGGGCGAAAAAGGCCTTCAGCCAGGTCATTAAAACCATTACTGAAAGCGAGCAGGTCTATCTCTTGGTCGATGAGGCACACCGTGAGGAGGCACAGTCTATGCTGGGTGATGACGTAACCTATCTGGACATTCCTACCAACGACGCATGGGCGCGTGACACAGGTCCGACGGTTTTGATCCATGAAAATGGCAGAGCTTTGTCTGTCGATTGGGCTTTTAATGCTTGGGGCGGAAGCTATGATGGTCTTTATCAGGACTATGAGGCAGATGATCAGGTGGCTAGTCGATTTAGTCAGGCCATCGGTCTGCCAATCTATGATGCCCATCCCTTTGTCCTAGAAGGCGGAGCTATCCATAGCGATGGGGAGGGAACCATCTTGGTGACCGAATCCTGTTTACTGAGCCCAGGACGTAATCCCCATTTGACCAAGGATCAGATTGAGCAAGTGCTTCTAGATACTCTTGGAGCTGAAAAGGTCCTCTGGCTGCCTTATGGTATCTACAATGATGAAACCAATGAACACGTGGACAATGTTGCAGCCTTTGTTGGTCCAGCCGAGATAGTTTTAGCCTGGACAGATGATGAGTCAGATCCCCAATATGCCATGTCCAAAGCTGATTTGGACTACTTGGAAAAGCAAGTGGATGCCAAGGGTAGAAAGTTGACCGTTCACAAACTGCCTATTCCCAAACATCCTATTCTAATAACAGAAGAGGACTTGCCAGGCTATGTCTATGAAGCGGGGGAAGAAGTACGGACAGCTGGCGAACGTTTGGCGGCTTCCTATGTGAATTTCTACGTCAGCAACGGTGCGGTTCTGGTGCCCCAGTTTGCTGATGAGCATGATGCGCAGGCACTTGAGCTCCTCGCGCAGCTTTTTCCTACCAGAAAAGTCGTCGGCATACCCGCCCGTGACATCCTGCTTGGGGGTGGGAATGTTCATTGTATTACCCAGCAAATTCCTCTTTATGGGGCTAAATGTCCCTGATATTGCGTCAAGTCGGTTTGGCATACTCTAGTATAGCCTGTACCGTCTTTCCTTATCTCAGGAACATTCTATCTCCCATAAAGAATTTATGAAAAGGATAAATAATATGAGAAATGTTACTGTAGCAGCTGTTCAGATGCAGTGTAGTCAGGACCTTTGGGAAAATCTGGCGACCGCAGAGCGTTTGGTCAGACAGGCTGCTGGGCAGGGCGCGCAGATTATTCTCCTGCCTGAACTCTTTGAGCGTCCTTATTTTTGTCAGGAACGCCAGTATGATTATTACAACTACGCCAAGTCTGTAGAGGAAAATGATGCTGTTCAACACTTTATTCCAATTGCTAAGGAATTGCAGGTGGTTTTGCCCGTTTCTTTTTATGAAAAGGATGGCAATAGCCTGTATAACTCGATTGCAGTTATTGATGCGGATGGGACAGTTTTGGGAGTTTACCGCAAGACCCACATTCCTGACGACCATTATTACCAGGAGAAGTTTTACTTCACACCGGGCAATACTGGATTTAAAGTCTGGGAAACTCGTTATGCCAAGATTGGTATCGGAATATGCTGGGATCAATGGTTTCCAGAAACCGCCCGCTGCCTAGCTTTGAATGGGGCGGAATTGCTCTTTTATCCAACAGCTATCGGTTCGGAGCCGATTTTGGATACAGATAGCCAAGGACATTGGCAGCGGACTATGCAGGGCCATGCGGCTGCCAACATCACACCAGTCATTGCAGCCAATCGGATTGGCTTGGAAGAAGTACAGCCTTCTGCAGAAAATGGAGGACAGTCTTCTAGCCTGCGTTTTTATGGTTCATCTTTTATGACGGATGAAACAGGTGAATTGATTGAAAAAGCGGGACGGGAGGAAGAAGCAGTCTTGCTAGCTACTTATGATTTGGAAAAGGGTGCGCGTGAGCGCTTGGACTGGGGGCTTTTCAGAGATCGTAGACCGCACATGTACAGGTCTATTTGTCAATAGTGTTCAAAAAGTTCTAGTAGAGGGCTTTATAGGTAAATCTTATAGAAAAAATAGGCAAGACCTTTTATTCAGGTCTTGCCTATTAAATTAGTATTTCTCTGCTAAAAGGTCTTCCCCGTTCGCATCTTTTCCCATCATTCTTAGACTAATCTCAAATTCATTCAACTGCCGTTCATTGAGTTTTCGTAAGGTTTCATCTAAATCAGCATCGAATTTTTCAAGTGCAAGCTTTGATTGAGCCAAGCGTTCCTCTGCTGAATAGAAATTTTTGGGATTCTCCTTGATTTTGAGATAGCCATCGAGAATATCGTTATAATGTTTCATATTAATCTCGTGGATGACTCTCAATTCTTCCGCATTTTCAAGATTCTTCAATTGTTCAAGAATTTCAATATGATCATTTTGGACATTCTGATAGGTAGTAGCTAATTCAGGTGCAATACTTAGGATTTTTTTTGTTTCTTCTGAAATGAAGGAAGACGGAGCTATCAAATCAAGTAGTTTTAACTGCTTTAAAATTTTTTCCTCTTCTTGAATGGTTTGTTGGATAATCGCCGAAGAAATATCGGTATCCAACTGATATTTAAGTTCCGATGTTTCCTCTTTAATCATGGTTAACTGAGGTAACAACTCTTGGGCAAGAAGCGCATACTGACTATAATTTTTTGATGTTAAATAGTTGTTCAGTTGTTTCAATTCCTGCTCGATATGTGAAATGCTTTCCTTAAGATTTTGCAATCGAAGAGCCGTATTCTTTGTAGACTTGGCTGTGTTACGATGGATAAGAAAAAACGCACCATAAGCCAGGGCTGAAAGGACTAGTATAGGAAACAAAAATTGAGTTTGGCCGCTTAGGATGGAAATTCCACCGAGTAGACCGAGGCCAACAAATAGATTATTATTTGTCTGAGTCTGTTTTGGATTGGTTTCGTGGTGGCGAATCGTTGGAAGTTTCTTAGCCATGGATTTTCCTTTCTAGAGGGTGTAGATATATTCCATTGTATCCTATAAACTATCCTTATGACAAGTGTTTTTTATCGAATATAAGAAATGATACAAGACTTGATTTCTTTAGGACTATAGTCTAACAATTGAAAATATGCTATAATAATGATAATTGAAGGAGGTTGGAATGTCTAAAGATAGAAAGAATGAAAAAAATTTTCAGCATTTAGAAGGTGAACTTGGGAAATATCTAGAAAGAAAAGAGCTAGATGATAAGAAAAGTAAGTCCAGCTACTTGTTTTTGATGATTGGTTTCCTTGTTCTAGTGATTAGTGGATTTCTCTACAAGAGTCTTGATACACCTGTTGTGACCTATAAGGATCTAACAAGTTATGTTGAATATATCAGTCAAGTAGAAACAAAGCCATTTTCCTGGACCTACGAGGAATTTGAAGCACTTGATGTGCATCATTCTGCAGCTTCAAAAACAAAAGTTGAGGATATTATCGAAAAATATGGGTCTCCGACATCGCTTGAAACTTCTATATACGCCAGTGAATATGAATCGCTGAGATTACTATACCAAACGGAACAGCCTCTTCGTGAGGTTGAATTGCTTTTTGTTGATTTTGGAGGGCAATTAACTCTTGCTTCAAAAAATAGCATTAATCTTTTTCCTAAACCTTACGAAGATATAGTTGGGGAGAATAGTCATGACTGGACGAGTCAGGAGTTTAATAACTTGCGTGTCGGTGCAAGCAATGGTGAGGGAGGTGTTTCGCTGGATGAAGTCCTTTCTACATATGGTCCTGTTTATGCTGCGCAAAGTTTCGGTACGGTTGATTATTGGACTATCAGGATTCAGTATCTAAACCATGAAACAAGTGATAACATTTTTCTTAGTTTTACAAAAGATGGGGAAGGGGAATATCAATTGTCTCAAAAACACAAAGATGTCAGAAATTGGTAAAAGTGAATGACAAAGAATACGAGATTTAAGAAAATAGAAGAAGAATTGGAGCGGGTTAGTAAGAATACGGTAGATCAGTCAGCCAGTATTCAGTGGATGAAATGGCTTGAAATTGGACTACCGCTTGTATTGATTAGTGCAGCCATCCTCTATCTATTGATTGGGAACTCGACTGCAACAAGGAACAAAAATAATCAGGTTGAGGAGCAGGTTATGGAATCTGTTTCACGAACGCATTCTTACCTAGATGAGATTGAAGGAGCAAAGCCAGCTAAGCTATTTGATTGGACCGTTGGGAAATATGATGCTGTGAAAATTGATGCAGAAGTAGAGAACTCTATGACGTTGGCAGAATTCACAAAAGAGTATGGACTGGCGGATAGTTATGAGGAGTCTACCATAATCAGTGATGGTAGTTCAGTTGTTACAGCTACTTACCACAGTGAAGATTTTGGTCAATACGTTACTTTTTGGTTCAACATGTCAAATGGAGCTTATCGAATTTATCAAAAAAAATTCTATAATTTAGTGGATGAAAACTATCCAGAAGCCACGGATGAAAATTTTGTATTTAAGTGGGATCAAGCCACAATTGACGCACTAGCCTTGGATCAAAGTCCAGAAGAAATCATGGAACAATATGGATTGCCGACCTATGCTCGACAAAATGGGCTGCAAGACTATCGTCAATTAGGGATGTTGTATCAGGAAGATAATGATCCAGAATCTACTATAAATTCCGTCCATTTAGTTTTTATGCAAAATGATCAAGGAGAGTATAGATTAAAATCCAAGGAAGGAGTCTTTAGAGATTGAAGAACAAACAAAAAAAGAGTGTAAAACAGGATACCTATACCAAACTATCAGAAGCAGTGAAAGCAGAGTTTGAAAGAGAGTACCAAGAATCGCTCAAGAAAAAGCAGAAGGCTACTTATTATCTTTTGATAGCGTTCGTATTGTTGGTATTAGCAGGGTTAGTGTGGACTGCCCAACAACCTGCAAAAGAAGAAGTTGCTACCTATTCTCCAAGTTCTGAGAGTACGGATCTACAGTTATCATCAACGATCAGTCAAACTTGGACAGAAGCTAGTGACACAGGCGTGACAGACTTTACGCGTGGATTGACTGCTACAAAAGAAGAGTTTAGCTTTAATTGGACACTGAAAGACTATGATAGCTTGGTAATTGGGATGAAAGAGGATGCTACAGGGGACAGTTTGTCGGATATCATTGAGAAATATGGGAAACCTTCATCAGCTAGATTCGGCGAATATTCAGAAGAATATTTATACTTAACTTATGCTCCTTCGAACTATGATATTTATGCAGACTGGCGAAGGCTTGAATTAGCCTTCTATAAAAATGGTTCAGAATACTATTTATCAAGTAAGGATGTCTACAACTTACCAGACGAGCAATTCCCAACGAAGGAAGCAGATCCAAATACGAATTTGTGGACCAAAGAAGTGTTTCAGCAAGTTATCGTGGGAGATAGCAATACAGGACAAGGCGGGATGAGCTATGAAGAGGTGATTGCTTTGGGAGGTCTTCCTTATGAAGCTTCTGTGTTTGCTTATGGTGGAGGTTCTTTTTGGGAAGAAAAAAAAGAACTACAAATATTTTACAAAAATGGCTCAGGTTCAAAGCAATCTAGAGTAGATTTTCGATTTATTCGACAAAAAGATGGAATTTACAGAGTATACGCAAAAAATGGAACCTTTTATAACTAAGGTCATCACTAAAAAATCCTCATCTAAACGCATAGATGAGGATTTTTTTATTGTAAGAATTGTTGCAAAAATTGGCTGCCATAAATCCAAAAGAAGCTATAGGCAACGATGGAAAATGGACGACAGAGAAGTGTGATAGTGATAAATTTTCGGTAACTCATACTGGTTAAGCCTGAAATCATGACAACAATATCAGCAGGTGAAATAGGTGAGAGCATACATAATATGAAGAAAATTTCATAACCACGTTTGTTATCAATTTTGCTTTCGTATTTGTAAAAAGTTTCTTCACTCATAAACAATAAGCAGAATTTTTTTCCATACCGACGAGCCAACCAGAAGAGAATAATACTTCCGATGGAGATGCCGACATAGTTTAGGAAAAAGCCCCACCAAAAATTAAATACTAGAAATCCGACAACAGTAGTAACACCGCCTGGAATAATTGGAAAGACAACCTGGACAATCTGAATAGCTAAAAATGATAAGCTGCCAAAAGCTCCATGTCCTTTGATGAACTCAGAAAGTGCATTCTGATCGTTTAAAATACCAATTTTATATAACCAAAAAAGGAAAACAAATGTCCCGATAAGTGTAATAACACTCAATACTTGGATCGTTTTTTGCCAAAATTTATACATAATAACATTGTACCATATTTCAAAAAATTTTAAAATTGTAAAAAATAGCTTTGCTATTTATGAAAAAATCTGCTATAATAATTCTCGTATCAAACCTAAGGGGTTGTTACGGATTCGACAGGCATTATGAGGCTTGTTCTGCAACCCATCGGCAGATGTAAAAATGCCAGTTAAATATAACTGCAAAAAATACAAACACTTACGCATTAGCAGCTTAATAACCTGCCTGCGTGACCAGTCGCGAATTGCTTGTGTTTGCTGATTGGTCTTAAAATAACAAGCTACGTTGGGGCTGAGTTAGGCTGTCCCAAAAGAGATATACTAACTCGCTTGGTCTGGATTTGAGTTATGTATCGAGCCCAAGTTAAAGCAAGACATAACCTATGGTTGTAGACGAATAAGTTAGCAGGTGTTTGGACGTGGGTTCGACTCCCACCAGCTCCATATATGGAAGATTACTCAAGAGGCTCAAGAGGCCGTGTTGGAAACGCGGTAGGCGTGTAACAGCGTGCGTGGGTTCGAATCCCATGTCTTCCGTATGGCAAGAACGATGAAAATCGTTCTTTTTTTCTTGCACTTAAAACTATCCAATAAGAATAATGTTCATTTTTTGCGAAAATTATCTTGTAATTTGTCAAAAATGTGATATGATAGTTAACAATATACTTACGAAAGAGGAAGTGTTGATGTTGAATGTACAAGAATTAGCCAAGACAGAATTGCATTGCCATTTAGATGGTTCCCTATCTTTATCGGCAATCCGACAACTTTCCCAACTGGCAGGAATTTCCATTCCAGACAAGGATGAGGAACTCAGAAAATTGGTCAGTATAGAGGGTAAGGTTGATAGCCTGATGACCTATTTGAAAACCTTTGATTTTGTTCGACCTCTTCTACAAACTGCGGAAGCGCTGGAAATAGCAACCTACGATGTTCTAGGTCAAGCAGCAGAGGATGGGGTTATTTATATTGAGCTACGATTTGCACCTGAATTATCAACTGACAAGGACTTGACTATCCTGGAAGCTGTGAAAGCCGTCTTGCGTGGGATGGAAAAGGCTCAGAAGGAATTTGGCCTAGTTGCCAAGCTCTTGGTATGTGGCTTGAAACAAACTGATCCAAGTCAGACCAGAGAAATCCTTTCTGTTGTTGCTGATTTGGCACCCAAAGGATTGGTTGGCTTTGATTTTGCCGGAAACGAGGTAGACTACCCAACTCAAGAGCTGGCTGAGTTGATTGACTACACTCGATCTCTAGGTTACCCCATGACCTTCCATGCTGGTGAGTGTGGTTGCGTGACCAATGTAGCCCAAGCTCTGGCCTTGGGTATCAAGCGGATTGGACACGGAACGGCTCTTAGTGGTCACGCTGAGGCTATTCAGGCTTTTGTCAATAGCGGAGCAACGCTTGAGATGTGCCTGACTTCAAATCTCCAGACCGGAGCTGCCCAAACTCTAGCAGACTTCCCCTATGAACAGCTGATTCAAGCGGAAGCAAAGATTACCATCAATACTGATAATCGAACGGTTTCCAATACAAACCTAAATAAAGAATATCAGCTATTTGTAGAGTATTTTGGAACGACCAAGGAAGAATTTTATCAATTCAACAGAAATGCTATTCAAGCAAGCTTTGCCAGTGAAGAAGAAAAGGCAAACTTACTTGATGTCCTAGCTCAAAAGTATAATTTGTAAAAAGAAAGCTCTAGGCCATGTCAGAACGACCGGCAAAGAGCTTTTTCTTATTGCAAATTCAATTTCTTGGTCATGATAAAGTGTGTACCAAAATAGTAGGCAAAGGCCAGAATGATATTGACCAAGGCCAAGATAGGACTTGGGTATAATGGTTGTGCTGCATTATAAAGGTTCTCAAGGTTGTTGGTAAAAACGAGAGTTCCAAACACACCAACTACAATTGAAATGCCGATATAGGTTAAAATGGCAAACAGTAGTCGGTGGTCTTTAAACAGTTGACCGACAGAGATGGAGAAGTAGATGAGCAAGATTCCCATTGTTGACTCGATAAGTGAATAAAATAAATGAGCAAAAATCACAGACCAGTCTAATTGCTGGATGAATGTCTGCAATTCTGGTATTAGGAAATCCTCATTGTTCATCATGATGAGAGCAAATAGGATACCGATAGACAGTAAAACAGTAATAGCAGCCAAGAAGTACCATACGAGTGAAACTAGGAGTTTGCTCAGTATAATCTGGTGGCTGTTTACAGGCAAGGTCATTGTTAAATAGCCCTGACGGCCATAGACATTTTTCCTAAAACGATTGACGACTAGGAAAAATGTAGATAAGAAGAGTGTTGCAATCAGGATACCAAAGGTCATAAAGATTGTTCCTAAAAGAACCATCTCCGCACCACCAGGCTCCGTATTTCCGGTCTGTACTCGCAGAGTTAAGGATTGAAGCCAGATTCCAAGCACGGCTGATAGGAGCAGTGCAGCTAGGTAAACCCCAAGATACCATTTTCCAACGGATTGAAATTCATATTTGATTAATTTCTTAAACATAACAATCTCCTTCTAACTAAGCCTTAAAGTCTTGGCGGAAGAGTTCGTCAATAGACTCGCCACTTTCAATACGAAGGTCATCCACATTTTCATGGCGAATAACGCTACCATATTGAAGGAAAATTACTTCGTCCAAAATTTGTTCAACATCTGAAATCAAATGCGTGGAGATGATAACAGAGGCAGTAGGCGAATAGTTGTTGACGATGGTTTTTAAAATATAATCACGAGCAGCAGGGTCAACACCACCAATTGGCTCATCCAAGACATAGAGTTGTGCCTGACGGCTCATTACCAAGATCAGCTGAACCTTTTCCTTGTTCCCTTTTGACAGGTGTTTCATGCGGCTGTTTATATCAATTCCCAAGTCTTGCAAGAGATGAAGAGCCCGTTCTTTATCGAAGTCCGCATAGAAATCTGTAAAGAAGGTGATAGCATCAGAAACCTTCATGCTTTCATCAAGATAGGTCGTATCTGGCAAATAGGATACGATTGCCTTGGTTTCAGGTGAAGGAGTGCGACCGTTGATAAGGACTTGACCATACTCAGGTTGCAATAGTCCATTGATGAGTTTGATTAACGTCGTCTTACCAGAACCATTTGGTCCCAAAAGTCCAATAATCTTACCAGCAGTCAATTTCAAGTTAACATTATTGAGAGCTACAGCACCGCCATAGGATTTTGAAACCTGTTGTAATTCGACCAGGGTATATGCGTTATTCATAAGACACTCCTTTCAAATAATCATCTAACTGGTGGGTTAATTCATCTTGATTGAAGCCCAAGTCCAGCATATTGGTCACAAAGTTTTCAAGCTCTTTCTGTGCCAAATGAAGACGGGTCTGTGAAATCAATTCTTGATTGTCTGTGACGAAACGTCCTGTTGTGCGGACCGAGTAAACAAATCCTTCTGTTTCCAAATCAGACAGGGCCCGTTGCACCGTGTTTGGATTGACACCAGCTGTTTCAGCCAAGTCACGCACGGTTGGCAACTTATCTCCCGATTTCAATTGATTGGTCACAATCTGTAATTTTATAGTATTACTGATTTGAATATATATGGGCATATTGTTGTCAAATTTCCAAGCCATTATTCTTTCCTTTCTAGGCATTTTCGCCAACACCTATGTTCTAACTAAATAATACAATAAAACATGATAATTTGCAAGTCTTTTGATTGAATTTCTTAAAAATATTTTCCTAGAATATTTGGTATAATAGAAGAAATAAAAAGGAGAAGACCATGCTGGCACAACTAGATACAAAAACCGTCTATACCTTTATGGATAGCATGGTGACCATTGAAGAATATGTAAAGAGAGCCAAGTCGCTGGGCTACCAAGCCTTGGGGATGATGGATAAGAATAGTCTATATGCGGCTTACAGTTTTATGGAAACTTGTCAGAAGGCAGGAATACAGCCAATCATCGGCTGTGAATTGGACTGGCAGTTGGAGGGGCGAGAGCGAGAATTGACAACTCAGTTGATTGCTTTGACCACCAAGGGCTATCGAAATCTCTTGAAAATATCGACTGCAAAAATGACTGGACAGGATAACTTTGAAGATATTCGCCAGTATTTAGTGGATATCGCTATCATCATTCCCTATTTTTCAGGGATTGAACAGCTGGATATTGGGCTGGATTATTATGTTGGAGTAACAAGGGATACACCTGTTCAAGATTTTCATGGCCCAATTCTTCCTATACATACCGTTCGCTTCTTTGAAGAGGAACAGTTGGAGAGCTTGCAGGTTCTTCATGCCATTCGAGACAATGTTCCGCTCAATCAAGTGGCGGATTTGGATAAGAAACAAATTCTTTTATCTGCGGATAGTTTAACCAGTCTATTTTCCAGTCGTTTTCCTCAGGCGGTAGACAATCTGCGTGATTTGCTAGCAGGTATTTCCTACCAATTAAATACAGACTTGAAGTTACCTCGTTTCAACCGTGAGCGACCTGCGGTGGAAGAATTGCAGGAGAAAGCCTATCAGGGCTTGGAAGAAAAAGGATTGACGGGGGCTGTCTATCAGGAACGGCTGGAAAGAGAGCTGTCCATTATTCATGAGATGGGCTTTGATGATTATTTTTTGATTGTCTGGGACCTGCTCCGATTTGGACGTAGTCAAGGCTACTATATGGGCATGGGACGTGGTTCTGCGGTGGGGAGCTTGGTTGCCTATTCCTTGAATATTACAGGTATCGACCCCGTTAAACACCAGCTACTCTTTGAACGTTTTTTAAATAATGAACGCTATAGCATGCCGGATATTGATATTGATATTCCAGATATTCATCGCCCTGACTTTATTCGTTATGTGCGGGACCGTTACGGTTCTACCCACGCTGCCCAGATTGTGACCTATTCAACCTTTGGTGCCAAGCAGGCTATCCGCGATGTGTTCAAACGCTTTGGAACTCCTGAGTATGAGTTGACCAATATTACCAAGAAAATCTCATTTAAGGATAATCTTTCATCAGCATATCAACGTAACGCAGCCTTCAGACAGATTATCAATAGTAAAATCGAGTACCAAAAAGCCTTTGCCATTGCCCAGCAAATCGAGGGCCAACCTCGTCAGACTTCCATTCACGCAGCCGGTGTGGTCATGAGTGACGAGGAATTGACAAATACCATTCCCTTGAAAATAGGGGATGATATGCTGGTGACCCAGTATGACGCCCATGCAGTAGAGGCCAATGGCTTGCTCAAGATGGACTTTCTTGGTCTGCGAAATCTGACCTTTGTGCAAAAAATGGCAGAAGGGGTTCGAGAACGCTACCAGAAAGAAATTGACATTGCCCAGATTGATTTAGAAGATAGAAAAACCTTGGAACTTTTTGCGGCAGGTAAGACCAAGGGGATTTTCCAGTTTGAACAACCGGGTGCCATTAGCCTGTTACAACGGGTTCGCCCAGAGCGATTTGAGGATGTGGTAGCCACTACCAGTTTGAACCGACCTGGTGCCAGTGATTACTCGGATAATTTTGTCAAACGCAAACATGGGCAGGAAAGAATTGACCTGCTGGATCCATCCATTGCACCGATTTTGGAAGGGACCTACGGCATCATGCTCTATCAGGAGCAGGTTATGCAGATAGCTCAGGTCTATGCGGGTTTTACATTGGGGAAAGCCGACTTGCTTCGTAGGGCCATGTCCAAGAAAAATGCTCAAGAAATGCAGGCCATGGAAAACGAGTTTCTGGCAGGTGCGCGTGAGCGGGGGCATGAGGAAGGAAAAGCCAGAGAAATTTTTGCCATGATGGCCAAATTTGCAGGCTACGGTTTCAACCGCAGTCATGCCTATGCCTATTCGGCCCTAGCCTTTCAGATGGCCTACTTTAAGAGCCATTATCCAGATGTCTTTTTTGACGTTATGCTCAATCATTCAAGCAGTGCTTACATCGAGGATGCCTTGCAATTTGACTTTAAAGTTGCCAAGTTATCTATCAATACCGTGCCCTACTATGATAAGTTTGACAAGGACCAGATTTTTCTGGGCTTGAAAACCTTGAAGGGTCTGCCTAAGGATTTTGCCCTCTGGATACTGGACCAACGTCCATACAAGTCAGTGGAAGATTTTGTCTTGAAGCTTCCTGACAATTATAAGAAGAAAGAACTCTTGGTCCCTCTTATTCAAATTGGTTTGTTTGATGAGTTTGAAAGCAATAGAAAGAAAATTCTAGAAAACCTAGACAATCTCTTTGTCTTTGCTGAGGCATTTGGGACCTTTTTTGCGGAGGAAAATTATAGCTGGACAGAGGCAGAGGATTTTAGTGAGGCTGAAAAATTTGGATTAGAACAAAGTTTACTTGGAGTTGGCATTAGTCCACATCCCTTGGTCAACATCTGCCGTGAGTCCAAGCGAGCTCTTACAGACCTAGCTGATTTGGTGGTAGCTAGTCGGGTGACCATCCTGGTGCAAATTCAATCCATCCGCTTGATTCGGACTAAGAAAACGGGTGAACAGATGGCCTTTCTCCAGGTAACCGATACTAAGAGAAAGCTAGATGTGACGCTCTTTCCAGAAAGCTATCGTCAATTTTCTCAAGACCTGAGAGAAGGGACAATTGCCTACATGACAGGAAGGGTACAGGAACGAGATGGACAAATGCAACTGGTTTTAGAACAAATGGAGCCAGTCAGTCTGGAAAAATTTTGGATTTTGTTGGAAAACAGGGAGCATGACCATGCAGTTGCTCGGATTTTGGAAAAATATAAGGGAAGTATTCCGGTTATTCTCCACTATCAAGACTCCAATCAGACTATTCAAGCGGAGCACTATAAGGTTATGAAAACGCCTCAATTAGAGGAAGAGTTGAGAGAATTTGTCATGAAAACGGTTTTTCGTTAAAAAATGGCAAAAAGTCAAGCAAGTTCTGCCTAAGTGTGTTATAATAAGGCAGTTAAATTGAAAAGTAAAAGGAGCAAATGAAATGAAGCGTATTGGTGTTTTGACCAGTGGTGGCGATGCCCCTGGTATGAATGCTGCCATCCGTGCAGTTGTTCGCCAAGCAATTTCAGAAGGGATGGAGGTCTATGGTATCAACGAAGGCTACGCTGGTATGGTAGCTGGTGATATTCACCCATTGACAATCCGTTCAGTTGGTGACATCATTTCTCGTGGTGGTACTTTCCTTGGTTCTGCTCGTTACCCAGAATTTGCCAAGTTGGAAGGCCAACTTAAAGGGATTGAGCAGTTGAAAAAACACGGTATTGAAGGTGTTGTTGTTATCGGTGGTGATGGTTCTTACCACGGTGCTATGCGTTTGACAGAGCATGGTTTCCCTGCAATCGGTGTACCTGGTACAATTGACAACGATATCGTTGGTACAGATTTCACAATCGGTTTTGATACAGCTGTTACAACTGCTATGGATGCTATTGATAAGATCCGTGATACATCATCTAGTCACCGTCGTACTTTCGTTATCGAAGTAATGGGTCGTCATGCAGGTGATATCGCTCTTTGGTCTGGTATCGCTGCTGGTGCAGATGTTATCGTTGTTCCAGAGGAAGACTTTGATATCAAAGATGTAGTTGCTAAAATCAAGCAAGGCTATGAAACTGGTAAGAAACACAGTATTGTTGTTTTGGCTGAGGGTGTTATGCCTGTTACCCAATTCGCTGAAGAATTGAAGGCTGCTGGTGATGTGAGTGATCTTCGTGTAACGGAACTAGGTCACATCCAACGTGGTGGTTCACCAACTGCGCGTGACCGTGTCCTTGCTTCACGCATGGGTGCTCATGCTGTTAAATTGCTCAAAGAAGGTCGCGGTGGTCTTGCTGTTGGTATCCGAAATGAGCAAATGGTTGAAAACCCAATCCTTGGTACAGCTGAAGAAGGAGCCTTGTTCAGCTTGACAGAAGATGGTAAGATCATTGTCAACAACCCACACAAGGCTGACTTGGGTCTTGCTACCTTGAACAGAGAAATCTCGTTCTAATTTCTGAATACATTTGTTAACTAGGGTCATAAGACCAGTATATTTAAAAGGAGTTTTTGTTAGATGAATAAACGTGTAAAAATCGTTGCAACCCTTGGTCCTGCGGTAGAAATCCGTGGCGGTAAAAAATTCGGTGAAGATGGTTACTGGGGTGAAAAACTAGATGTTGAAGCTTCAGCAAAAAATATTGCCCAATTGATTACTGAAGGTGCTAACGTATTCCGTTTCAACTTCTCACATGGTGACCACCAAGAGCAAGGTGATCGTATGGCGACTGTACGTCGTGCAGAAGAAATCGCTGGTAAAAAAGTTGGTTTCTTGTTGGATACAAAAGGTCCAGAAATCCGTACAGAATTGTTTGAAGGTGAAGCTAAAGAGTTTGCTTACACAACTGGTGAGAAAATCCGTGTTGCAACTAAGCAAGGTATCAAGTCAACTCGCGAAGTAATCGCTTTGAACGTTGCTGGTGGCTTGGATGTCTTTGATGATGTTGAAGTTGGTAAACAAGTTCTTGTTGACGATGGTAAGCTTGGCTTGACTGTTGTTGAAAAAGATGCTGAAAAACGTGAATTTGTAGTAGTTGTTGAAAACGACGGCGTTATTGCTAAACAAAAAGGTGTAAACATCCCTTACACTAAAATTCCTTTCCCAGCGCTTGCAGATCGTGATAACGCAGACATCCGCTTCGGTTTGGAGCAAGGTTTGAACTTTATCGCTATTTCATTCGTTCGTTCTGCAAAAGACGTAGAAGAAGTGCGTAACATCCTTAAAGAAACAGGTAATGAGCACGTTCAACTCTTCTCAAAAATCGAAAACCAACAAGGTATCGACAACATTGATGAAATCATTGAAGCTTCAGATGGTATCATGATTGCTCGTGGTGACATGGGTATCGAAGTTCCATTTGAAATGGTTCCAGTTTATCAAAAAATGATCATCACGAAAGTGAATGCGGCTGGTAAAGCAGTGATCACAGCGACAAACATGTTGGAAACAATGACTGAAAAACCACGTGCAACTCGTTCAGAAGTTTCAGACGTCTTTAACGCTGTTATCGACGGTACTGATGCTACAATGCTTTCTGGTGAGTCTGCAAACGGTAAATACCCAGTTGAGTCTGTTCGTACAATGGCAGCAATCGCTAAGAATGCACAAACTCTTTTGAACGAATACGGTCGTTTGAATTCAGATAACTTCAATCGTGCTTCTAAGACAGAGGTTGTTGCATCAGCAGTTAAGGATGCTTGCCACTCAATGAATATCAAGTTGGTTGTAACAGTTACTGAAACTGGTTATTCAGCACGTGCTATCTCTAAATACCGTCCAGATTCAGACATCTTGGCTGTAACCTTCACTGAAAAAGTTCAAAAATCAATGATGTTGAACTGGGGTGTCATTCCAGTTGTGACTGAGAAACCAGCTTCTACAGATGATATGTTTGACTTGGCTGAGCGTGTTGCTAAAGAGCAAGGTTTGGTTGAAGCAGGCGATGATATTGTTATCGTTGCAGGTGTTCCAGTAGGTGTTGCTGGTTCAACAAACACTATGCGTATCCGCACTGTAAAATAATGTATAAAGAAAAAGCCTATTCTATCAAGCTCCTTAGCTTGAATGATAGGCTTTTTTAATATATGGTATGATTTTGCAAAATTCAAATTGTATTGATATAATATAAGGTGAATAAGTTGAAAGAGATGGACATATGGGCATTCACATTCGTTTTTCGTTGAGAAAACTAGAAGTTGGTTTAGTTCCAGTAGCTTTTCTTTTTCTTACCAATCAATTTGTTCTATCTGCCAAGGCAGAAATGATTTCTGCTTTGGAAGGAGAAGCTGTCCAGGTGGAGGAAGGCTTGGTTCCACATGCGATTGAAATCATAGAGGAGGCAGAAGAAGAGCAAGAGAATGATGGCGCGCTTACAGGTCTGAATATTTTAGTGGGAAGTGACAACCTAGCTCAAGCTAGTGAGAATGAAGTAGCCCCTTCTGAGCAGGAAAATGAGTTGCTTGAACCGAATGTTGAACAGCTTTTAGATCCTACAAGTATCGAAATCCGTGCAGACTTGGAAACGATGGCCATCCCTGAGTACGAAGATAGTAGCCTCCCTTCTAATCTACCAGTAGCAGTCCAGAAAGATGTGGTTGAACAGCCTATCAGTCTTTATACTAGCGAAGATGGTCAGTACAGAGAAATTATTTGGGCACAAGGTATAACGCCTCCTAGCATGGGGCAAGGCGGTGATTTTAAAAAAGAAGTAACGGGAGAATTCATTGAGTATACCATGCCTTATGAAGCCGGAAAGGGTTATTATGATGCAAATAAGAGCTTGGATGCTTCCTTAGAAGATTTGAACTTGTGTTTTGCTGCTGTTTCTTCTAATATGTTGCATTGGTGGTTGGAACAGAATGGTCCTTATGTTCAGCGTTTCATTGAGGAAAAATATAGTTCAGCAGAAAATCAGCAAGATTATCCTTTGACGGATGTACGACGCTATCCAAATTCTTTTGAAGACCAACAAAATAGCCGTATTTTTAACCTTTTCAAGACCTACTATGGGCACCGCTTGAATGGCTTTGTGTCTGATGCTTTGGTGGACTTATTTATCAATGGCTATTCCCCTAAAAATCATGGAGGGGTCAATTTAGAAAATCCAGATTTAGTGCCAGATAAACGGGGTGGTTTTTTCCATGAGGTCTTTCACGAGAAAAAGCTGACTGACCGAATGTTTAGTGGAGATTACCGCTATTTTGGGAATTTGGTTCGAACCAACTTAGAAAATCAAAGCTTGCTTGGCCTGTCCTATAGAACCTTTGGGACGACTACTCATATTGTAACGGTATGGGGAGCAGAGTATGATGATAAAGGGCAAATTCGTGCGGTTTACATTACGGATTCTGATGATCAGCATGGTCCCATTGGCTTGAAACGAATGGGTATTACTCAGGATACTTCTGGAAATCCTCGTCTGAATAATAATGTTGTCAGAAATTCTTTTGGTTCACACTTGGACTACGTTCATACCATCAATCTTGGTAGGAAGCACTGGGAAACTTATTTCAATGGATTGGAAGATGAAAAACAGACTGCCAGACAGAAGCTTTCTGAAGCTAAATTAGTCTTACACCAAGCTATTCGTGATCAAGAGGGTTTTTCGGAGAAGGAAGAAAGGTCTTATATTGCCCTAATCGAAGAAACATATCTTGAGGGTCTGGAGCAAATCAATCAAGTTAGGGAAAAGCAGGAACTATCAGAAATCTTGCAATCCGCTCTGCAAAGTTTACGGTTTCCCATGAAATCTGTTGGGCAAGCTCTAGCTTACGATAGACCGTTTGGGAATCTTATTGTTCATGGAAACTCAGTTCGACATGATTTGCCCTCAGGTCATCTATCTATTCATGGTGATTCAGTTAAATATGACTTACCCTTAGGTCATCTATCTATTCATGGTGATTCAGTTCGACATGATTTGCCTTTAGGTCATCTATCCATTCATGGTGATTCAGTTAGATATGATTTGCCCTTAGGTCATCTATCTATTCATGGTGATTCAGTTAGATATGATTTGCCTTTAGGTCATCTATCTATTCATGGTGATTCAGTTCGACACGAATTGCCCTCAGGTCATCTATCTATACATGGTGATTCAGTTAGATATGATTTGCCCTTAGGTCATCTATCTATTCATGGTGATTCAGTTAGATATGATTTGCCTTTAGGTTATCTATCTATTCATGGTGACTCAGTTCGACACGAATTGCCCTCAGGTCATCTATCTATACATGGTGATTCAGTTCGACACGAATTGCCCTCAGGTCATCTATCTATTCATGGTGATTCAGTTAAATATGACTTGCCCTTAGGTCATCTATCTATTCATGGTGATTCAGTTCGACATGATTTTCAAGTAGGATACATTTCAATTTTTAGCAGTACTATCAAAGAGAAAGTTACAAAAATAGAAAATGTAAGTGAATCAAGGAATAGGATGGCGGAGACAGTTCATGTGATAACTAGTGTTAATGATAATGAATTTCCTTCTCTTCAGTTAAAACATTTAAATCATTTGGAAACAGCCTCTCAAGAATCTACTAGATTCGAACTTATAAATTATAGCAGGCATTTCGTAAGCCATGATGAGATGATTTTCAAAAATGAAACAGTAGATGGACAACAAGATGCTAGCCTTGCTAAAATTGGAAGTACACTGTCCCAACAACAAGATACATCTACACAGGAAAAACTAGTAAAAGTAATGATAGACTCAAAAGATGAAATGGAGAGTAGCCATGTTTCCTTGCCTTATTTGGCTGTTTTTGCTCTCTTAGTGACGGGCTTAATGAGTTACTGGTTATTGGCTTCATCATTTTTAAAAAGGAAACAGTAAATAAAAAGGCTGCTCAGAATGAGTGGCCTTTTAGCTATATTATAGTTTTTGTATATAGTTATTAGGTGAATAGGCTGTACGGTCGAAACTGGTTTCCTTCCCTAAAATTTCTTGAGCGATTTGCCAGCCGATGAATGGACCATTTGTCAAACCAGAGGAGCCTAGACCGCTAGCAACCCAAACATTCTTCATGTCTCCGATATTGCCATAAAAGGGTGCATAGTTTGAAGTGTAGGCACGGGTTCCGATCCGTGTTCTGGCAACGGAATAGTTGGCTAGGTCTGGCATAAATTCAGCAGCCTTATCTTGCATAGCTTGGACTTTTTCCGGGTCAAGTGTCAGGTCGTAACCCATATCATCCTCGTGTGTAGCTCCAACAATGATTTTACCATTTTCAAAAGGCAAGATGTCAATTTGCCCATAGGGCATACAGACTGGCCAGTTATTAGTGTCGTATTGGGTGTCTAATTCCAACAATTGTCCTTTTTGTGGTCGGACGTCCACCTGATAACCAAGAGGTTCTAGGATATGTGGTAGCCAGGCACCTGTAGCCAGGATGATGTGGTCGGCTGTCAGCTCTTGTCCATCTAGTTGGATAGTGTGAGCGTCTAGCAGTTTTGCTTGTCCTTGTAGACGCGCTCCGCCATTTTTCAAAACTTCTTCTTGCAAAATGTCAATCAAACGCCCACCATCGATACGGCCGCCTCCTTCTAAATGAATGCCGTAAAAGTCTGGTTTGAGCGGTGGGAGATAATCGCTGATTTCTTCGCCTTGCAAGCTTGTAATTTGACCAATGGTTGGAGTGTCAACTCGGCGGTCTTCCGCAATCTTTTGGATTTTTTCTAGCAATTCTGGCTTGCTCTTCAAGCCGATTGTTCCAGTTTGCTTGAAAGGAATATCCTTGGCTCCAGTAGCCTCTAAATCTGCGACTAATTTGCGATAGAAGACTGCGCCTTCGGAAGTCAGTTTATACCAATCTTTATTTTTCTTTTGAGCCATCCAAGGGCAGATAATCCCAGCAGCAGCACGGGTAGCGGTGCCGACACCATGGTCAATGAGGGTGAGGTTGACAGTTTCATCTTGGGAGAGGTAAAAGGCGGCTGTTGAGCCGACAATCCCTCCGCCTATAATCATCACGTTTTTCATATGTTCATTATATCACAAATTCATGGGTTTATTTATTTTTTTCAAGATGGTACAATAGATAAATAAGAAAAACAGAGGAGTTCACGTGTCAGATATTATGTATCCAGAGGTCCTGACAGTCGGAAGTGGGGCCATAAAAGTTGCAACAGTTGGCGATAGCCTGACCTACGGTTACGGACTGGAGAACCGTGAAAAAGATGCCTATCCCTGTATTTTAGCAGAGAAGCTGGGGCATCTTTATCAGGTGTCCAATTTCGGTTTGAGCGGCCGTTCGCTTCAGTCGACGTCGGATTATCCCTATTTTAAAGAGAAAAATGCCCAGTTGTCTCTTGAGAGCGAGGCGGACATTGTCATTATCATGATCGGCAGTAATGACAGCCGTGGTCCATACTGGAATAAGGAGAGATTTATTAGCGAATACAAGGAAATGGCAGAGCGGTACTTGAGTTTACCTAGCCAACCAGATCTTTACTTGGTCATTCCACCTTTCGTGCCAACCAGTCGCTTCGGGCTCAATAATCAAATTATAGAAGACGAATTGCAAACCATTATTACAGCCATTGGTCAGGAATTGGATGTGCCAGTTATCAACCTCTATCCCTTAACCAAGGGCCATTTGGAATATTATAGCGATGGCTTGCACTTGACACCTCTTGGAAATCAAGTTATTGCAGAGGAAATATACCATCATCTTATCAATGGATAGCCTGAATTTATGGTATAATAGTATTGATTGGAGAGATTATGGTAAAGAGAGATTTAGTAAAGCAGATAAGTTTGGTCATTCTGTTGATTTTAGGATTGATTGGTTTGAGAGTATGGTTTTTTGAACCAGTAACCATCACATCCCAGATGGCAAATGACTATATCAAAGAAGGCGACTTTATTGTAACTGTTCGCAAGGCTGACTTAACACATGGGGATTTCGTTCTCTATAGGCATGAAGGTAAAGAATACGTCAGTCGAATTATAGCCATAGAAGACGAAACAGTTACATATATGGATGATGTCTTATATAAAAACGATGTGATTGTTGCAGAGAATTATTTGCATACTCCGTCTTCTCAAGAGAGTTATACAGAAGATTTCAATCTCACAACCTTGACTGGTGGCCAACATATCAGTATTCCAAAAAAGCATTATCTGGTTCTGAACGACGTTCGGACAAATAGACAGGACAGCCGTAGCTTTGGTTTAATTGCTGAAAAACAGATTATTGGGCGACTGACCTTCCGTTTAAGTCCCCTCTCAGAATTTGGTTTTATTAAGACAGGACTGGTCCAGTAGGGCTGGTCTTTTTTCAATCAATTTTCTGGTTTATTTTCAAAATCTGACTAGACCAATTTTTTTCTTGACAATAGATATGACTTGTTATATACTGATTTCACTGGTCTTTTTCTTAAAAAAGTTGACTAGACCAATTTATGAAAAAATGAAAGCAGATGTTAAGAAACATCGTAGGTGAAATGATATGTGTGGAATCGTTGGGGTTGTTGGAAATACAAACGCAACTGATATTTTAATTCAAGGACTTGAAAAATTAGAATACCGTGGCTATGATTCAGCAGGTATTTTCGTAACAGGTGGGGAGCAGGCTCACTTGGTAAAAGCAGTAGGTCGCATTGCAGAATTATCAGCAAAAGTTGGCGATAAGACCGAAGGAACAACAGGAATTGGGCATACTCGCTGGGCGACTCATGGTAAACCAACTGAGAACAACGCTCATCCACATACTTCTCAAACTGCTGGACATATCCTTGTTCATAACGGTGTGATTGAAAACTATGCGGAAATCAAAGAGGAATATCTTGCAGGTCATGACTTGAAAGGTCAGACGGACACAGAAATTGCTGTGCACTTGATTGGTCAATTCGCTGAGGAAGGTCTGTCTACTTTGGAAGCTTTCAAAAAGGCTCTTCATATCATCCAAGGTTCCTATGCTTTTGCCTTGATTGATGCTAATGATGCAGATACTATTTACGTTGCCAAAAACAAGTCGCCACTTTTGATTGGTTTGGGCGACGGTTACAACATGGTCTGCTCAGATGCCATGGCGATGATTCGTGAAACAAGTGAATATATGGAAATCCATGACAAAGAATTGGTTATCGTGAAGAAAGATAGCGTAGAAGTTATGGACTATGATGGTAATGCTATTGAGCGCGGTAGCTACACAGCTGAATTGGACTTGTCAGACATCGGTAAGGGAACTTATCCTTACTATATGCTTAAGGAAATTGACGAGCAACCAACTGTTATGCGTAAATTGATTAGCGCATACACAAACGAAGAAGGTCAAGTGACAGTTGATGCGGATATTATCAAGGCGGTACAAGAAGCTGACCGTATCTATATCTTGGCTGCTGGAACATCTTACCACGCAGGATTTGCCGCTAAAGATTTCTTGGAGAAGTTGACCGATACACCAGTGGAATTGGGTATCTCTTCTGAGTGGGGCTACAACATGCCACTCTTGAGCAAAAAGCCACTTTTTGTCATGATAAGCCAGTCTGGTGAAACAGCTGATAGCCGTCAGGTATTGGTGAAAGCAAATGAAATGGGCATCCCAAGCTTGACTGTGACCAACGTTCCAGGTTCTACCCTATCACGTGAGGCGACTTACACCATGTTGCTCCATGCAGGTCCAGAAATTGCGGTAGCTTCAACAAAAGCCTATACTGCACAGATTGCGACATTGGCAATCTTGGCTAAGGCTGTCGGTGATGCCAATGGCAATGCCTACGCGAGAGAATTTGACTTGGTACATGAATTGTCCATCGTAGCTCAATCTATTGAGGCCAGCTTGTCAGAAAAAGATGTGATTGCTGAAAAAGTTGAAAAACTCTTATCAACTACTCGCAACGCATTCTATATCGGTCGTGGTAGTGACTACTACGTTTCTATGGAAGCCAGCTTGAAATTGAAAGAAATTTCATACATCCAATGTGAAGGCTTTGCGGCAGGTGAATTGAAACACGGTACCATTTCATTGATTGAAGACGGTGTTCCAGTTTTGGCCTTAATTTCAAATCATCCACATCTCGCAAGTCATACTCGAGGCAATATTCAGGAAGTAGTGGCGCGTGGTGCCAATGTCTTAACAATCGTAGATGAAGCAGTAGCTAAAGAAGATGATGATATCACTGTTACAACAGTTCATCCATTCTTGTCAGCTATTGCAATGGTTGTTCCAACTCAGTTGATTGCCTACTATGCAACTTTACAACGTGGTTTGGACGTTGATAAGCCACGTAACTTGGCAAAATCGGTTACTGTTGAGTAGAAGGAAGGTCGAATTTATCGACCTTTTTTTGCAATTTTATACAATTTATAGGTAAATTATTAGAAAATTGAAAACTTTTCTTTGTAATACAAGATATTTTCTGCTATACTAGAACCTAATCATTCTTTTAGGAGAACTTTATGGATTATGTTTTGGAAGTTCTGCCCAGTCTATTAAATGGTGCGGTAGTTTCCCTGCAAGTATTTTTTCTAGTTTTGATACTATCCTTGCCCCTGGGAGCTGTTTTTGCCTTTTTAATGCAGATTAAGTTTAAACCCTTGCAGTGGCTTTTGCATTTTTACGTGTTAATTATGCGTGGAACTCCCTTGCTTTTGCAATTGATATTTGTTTATTATGTCTTGCCAAGTGTTGGTATCACTTTTGACCGTATGCCAGCAGTCATTCTAGCCTTTACTTTTAACTATGCGGCCTATTTTTCAGAAATTTTCCGTGGTGGTATCGAAGCCATTCCAAAAGGTCAGTATGAGGCGGCAAAGGTATTGAAATTTACACCCGTTCAGACCATTCGTTTTATCGTCTTGCCACAGGTGGTGAAAATTGTCTTGCCAAGTGTGTTCAACGAAGTTATGACCTTGGTCAAGGATACATCTTTGGTATATGCCTTAGGTGTTAGCGATCTCTTGCTTGCCAGCCGAACTGCGGCCAACCGTGATGCCAGTTTGGCACCTATGTTTATTGCAGGAGCAATCTATCTGTTGATGATTGGAGCTGTTACACTTATTTCTAAACAAGTAGAAAAGAAATTTGACTATTATAGATAGGAGGAAGTCATGTTAGAACTACGCAATCTATCCAAACGATTTGATAATAAACAGATTTTCTCCAACTATGATTTGGTCATTCCAGAGGGGAAAATTATTGCCATCGTCGGTCAATCTGGTGGCGGTAAGACTACTCTTTTACGGATGTTGGCAGGTTTGGAAACCATTGATTCAGGAACCTTGATTTATAATGGTCAAGAACTGCCACTTGAGGAATTGGGGAAACGACATCTGCTGGGCTTTGTCTTCCAGGACTTCCAGCTTTTCCCACACCTATCCGTTTTGGAAAACTTGGTTCTCTCTCCTGTGAAAACGCAGAATATGTCGCGTTCAGAGGCGGAAGACAAGGCCCTTAAACTCTTGGATACTCTTGGCCTGGCTAACCACGCTACTGCCTATCCGTTTTCACTATCGGGTGGACAAAAGCAACGTGTGGCTTTGGCGCGTGCTATGATGATTGATCCTGAGATTATCGGCTATGATGAACCAACCTCGGCCTTAGACCCTGAATTGAGAAAAGAAGTTGAAAAACTTATTCTTGAAAATAGGGCTACTGGAATCACGCAAATTGTGGTCACCCACGATATGCAATTTGCTGAAAATATCGCAGATGAAATCATCAAGATTGAACCGAAACATTAAGAAAAGGAATAAAATGATGATGAATATGAAAAAAATGATGCTTGGAGCTGCGGCTCTTGTAACCAGTTTTGCTCTTGTTGCTTGTGGCTCTAGCCAGTCAACAACTAAGTCTGACAATTGGTCAACTTATGAATCTGAGAAGTCTATTACTATTGGTTTTGATAAGACCTTTGTCCCAATGGGCTTTGAAGAGGCTGATGGTACATATACTGGTTTTGATATTGATTTGGCAACAGCAGTCTTTGACAAATATGGTATTGCGATTGAATGGCAACCTATTGACTGGGATTTGAAAGAAACTGAATTGAACAATGGCAATATTGATTTGATTTGGAACGGTTATTCTGTAACTGATGAGCGCAAGGAGAAAGTACTCTTTACGGATTCATATATGGATAACCAACAAGTACTTGTGACCAAAAAATCTTCGAATATCAGTCAAGTTTCGGATATGAAAGATAAGATTTTGGGTGCGCAAGCAGGTTCTTCTGGTTACTCAGTCTTTGAATCTCAACCAGCAATCTTGAAAGACATCGTTCAGAATAATGATGCAAGTCAGTATGCGACATTTAATGAAGCCTTGATTGACTTGAAAAACGATCGTATCGATGGTCTTTTGATTGACCGTGTTTATGCAAACTATTACTTGCAACAAGAGGGAATTATTGCAGACTACAACATTATTGATGCTGGTTTTGAAAATGAAACCTTCGGAGTAGGTGCTCGTAAGTCAGATACGACACTAGTTGAGAACATCAATAAAGCCTTTACTGAACTGTATAAAGAAGGAAAATTCCAAGAAATTTCACAAAAATGGTTCGGTGAAGATATTGCTACAGACGCAGTGAAGAACTAATACTCTTCGAAAATCAACATTATCCCTTGTCAAGAGCCTAGATGAACTTCAGTTCTATCGTCGGCTTTATTTCCTAGGCTACTTTTGATTTTCATTGAGTATAAATAATAATAAACGAAAAGCCTTGTCGAAATGACTAGGCTTTTTTGGATATTTGATGAAATACAACTGTCCAATTTTCATGGCGTCGCCAGAGGGATGTGTGGACGTAGTCGCCAATTTCGAAGGTGACTAGTTTGGATTTCTGGCTAACAGAGGTCATTTGATAGTTGGAGAGGTAGGTGGATTGGACTGGATGGACTTGGAGCATCTCAGCCTTGTTGAGGTAACGACCTTTGGCATCAATCAAGAGATAGTTCTCATCAATTAAATCTTCATAACCAGGTTCATGAGCTTGAATTTCTGATTCCAAGCGGTAAATTTTGTCGAAGACATGTTCAAAGATTTCGTCATGTGGAATTTCGGAGGGTTCGACATGGATATCAACATCAAAAACACCATGTTTTAAGGTGAGAAGTTGCTCCACCTGTTCGGTAATTTCATGGCTCTCATAGACTGACAGATCAGGATTCATTTCCAGGACAATATCCAGATAAATATTGGCGCCGTATGTTCGACCTCGTTGGGATTTGACGGCAACAATTTTGGGGAGTTTAAGAATATCTTCTTCATATTTATGTAGGAGTTCCTCGTCAAAGCCGTCTGAAAGTGTAAAGAAACTTTCCATGAATATATCGTAGGCTGTTTTCAAGATGAAGAAGGTGATGATAACAGCAGCAATTTTATCGACAATGGGGAAATTGAAGGCTGCTGCAATAATAGCGATAGATGTTCCAATAGAAGTCACGGCGTCGGAGAGGTTATCTTTTGCAGTTGCTTCTAAGGCTTTAGAATGAACCTTCTTAGCGAGTGATTTATTGTAAATATAAACACCTACCATTACAAGTGCTGAGAAAATACCAACTATTGCACCAGTCATATCAATCTCTACAGTTTGGTTGCTCATGATTTTGATAAGGGTGGAGTAAAGAACTTGGAAACCAACTACAAACATGATGAAAGATGTAATGAGGCTAGCTAAATCTTCCATTTTCCAGTGGCCAAACTTGTGGTCCGTATCCGCTGGTTTCTGAGCCATTCGCAGACCGACTAGGACGGCGATATTGCCAATAATATCCGAAATATTATTAAAGGCATCGGCAGTCAGTGCATCAGAATGAAAAATATGACCAGCAGCCAACTTGATACCTGAGAGGGCAATATAGGCTGTGATGGAAATGATGGCACCACGTTCGGCAAGTTTTAAGTTCTGAATTTGTTGTTTCATAGCTCCTCCTAAACATATTCATTTATTCTAACAAAAAGTCTACCTGCTTTCAAGAAACTCAGATAGACTTTTTAGTTTGAAGATAGCGATAAATTTGCATCAGGATGGTTCCACTGGTCATGCCAATTGGTATAACCAGTGCGAGCATAAGCACGGTAGTCGTATTTACCAAGGCTTCTTTATAGTTTTCTGATACAAATTGCGTAGTTGCCAAATAGGCTCGATAGCCAGGAACTAAGGGGGCAAGAATGGCTAAAGAGAAAATAACGGATGGTGTTTTATACAGAATGCTCAATATTTGACTAATACAGGATCCTACAATAGCAGCTATAAGTGTTGCAATGATAACATTGGTCGGACCAAGAAGGAGTAGGTAGAGCAACCAGACACACATACCCAATATCCCGCCTGGAATAAGCAACTGTTTCTGAACATTGAGAACAATAAGAAAGGCAGCAATCGCAATGTGAGAAGCAATAGCTTGCAAGATAAAATAAAGTATATTCATTGATTTACCCCAAAATTAAGAGTGCAACAGCTGTTCCTGCTCCTAGGGAGAGGATAACAAGCAAGGTTTGGAAGATTTTTGTCATTCCAGTATTGAGATGGTTGGTCATCAAGTCCCGTACAGCATTTGTAAAGGCAATCCCAGGGACAAACGGCATAACTGCACCAGCATTTATCATATTGGGATTGATAGGTAGGTCAGAATACTTTGCAAGCAGTAAAGAGAATAGGGAAAAAGCCAAAGCTCCAGCAAATTTCGATACAAACTCAATTCGAATGAGACGGTCTACCAAGAGGGAGAAGGGAAAAGCCAGCAAGGTCGCAAAGACTGTCGCTATTGCATCCAACAAACTCCCACCAAACATAATGGTAAAAAAGGGGGCAGCTAGGGCGGCTGCTAAAATCGTTTGGAGTTGTGTATAGGGCAGGGGCAGGTTTCGGATAGTTTTCAATTCATTTTGTGCAGTTTCAAGGCTCATTTGTCCTGCGGTTAAGGTACGAGAAACCTGATTGACCAGACAAACTTTTTGCATATCGTGTACTGGATTGACAATCCGTTTCATTCGAGAGATATTGGTATGGTCAATAGAAAAGAAGATGGCGGCTGGGATGGCTAAGACATTCGCATTTTCTATTCCTTGTGAACGGGCAATCCGAACCATGGTATCTTCTACTCGGTGGATTTCAGCACCACTTTGTAAGAGAATGGCACCAGCTAACATGAGCACATCAATCGCTAAGTTGAGTTCTTTTGAATCGTTCATGGTAGCCTCCGTTTCCTACTATAAAACCATTATACCAAAACTTGCTTTTTACATAACAGAGTTTTCTAAAGTTAAGCAAAATTCTTGAAAATTATTCGTATTCTGGTATAATTGACTTATCAACAGTTGACAAGTCAACAAAGGGGTAGAAATATGAAACATCTTTCTCAGTTACTCTATCAGGTAAAACTTGCAGATGAGGCAGTCACTAGTTTGTTTGAAAAGGGGTTGGGGATTAGTCTGACCCGTTATCAGCTTTTGACCAACTTGCTTGACCAAGCTCCCTGCTCACAACAAGATTTACAGGAAAAACTTCGCATTGACCGTGCAGCCATAACTCGACATTTAAAAATTTTGGAGGACAAGGGCTATATTCAAAGGGAGCGCAATCCTGAAAATCAAAGAGAAATGCTGGTTCAACCCACCCAGTATGCAGTAAATGAACTACAGGTTCGTCCACCAGCCCATCACCTAGCCGTGAAAGCTGCAATGGAAAGCATTTTGTCTGATAGGGAAGAAGAGCAATTGAGCAATCTTTTGGAGAAATTAGTTTCTGGTCTTCAAGACCTGCCGCTTGAAACTGTCATTGAAGAAAAAGGAGAATAAACTTATGTCAATTTTTACAACTATTTTAGCGAGTATCGTAGCGCTTGAGCACCTATATATCATGTATTTGGAAACTTTTGCAACCCACTCAGACTCTACCAGTCGCGTATTCAATATGGAGAAGGAAGAATTACAACGTAAGTCTGTGACTGCCTTGTTCAAAAATCAAGGAATTTATAATGGCTTATTGGCGGTTTTCTTGTTCTACGGTATTTTTACTGGTAATCTAGAAATTACAAGCATTTTTGTTCTATATGTTATTGCTGCAGCAGCTTATGGTGCTATTACAGCAAGTCCAAAAATCATCTTAACCCAAGGTGGACCAGCAATCTTGGCCTTAATTTCTATTTTGTTGTTTAAATAAACGAAAAAGCCTTCCGTCAGGAGGGCTTTTAGCAATTACCGAATGCTCAATTCACCATCTAGTGTAGAGATGTGGAGGTAATTAGTGGCTTGGGGATTGGAATAAGTTGGAAGGTCAATTCCCAGATTATTTTGACTGGCATCTATGTAGAGGTCCGTTCTTGTTTGTGAATGAAGAGAGATGTCGATTGAGCCATTGTAATTGCTGATGTCATGTCTTCCTTCTAGTTTTAGATTTTCTGCTTTAAAATCCCCATCCTCAATCGTTAGGCTACTGCCAACAGTATTGGAAATGTCTTTCGGACTTGTTAATGTGGAATGATTGATTGCTACTTCTCCATTGAGGTGTGATAAATGAGTAAAGCTGATGTGACTGTTTTCAATCAACATATCCCCATCTTCTACTGTGAGATCAAGATTTTGAATGGTCACTTTATCCAGATACAGATCTCCTTGAAGGTTGCCTGAAAGTGTTTCAATTGTGCTATTTTTTGGTACCTCTAAAACAGGTTGGTGGTAGGCGACATTTTGGTCATTGACAAGATTTAAGATTGGTTCGAGTAAACCATCATAAGAAACGATACCTTGAAATGCACTAGAAATGGTTAACTTTCCATCTTGAACTTGGTGGCTGAGGAGGTCGATGTCTTTATGCTGATTTCGATAGTAGTGGAGGTGGAATTGGTTGTCAGGCGAAGGCATGATGGACAGTCGTTCATTAACTTCTATTTCCCTAATGTCACTAAAACTGGCTGTTTGTGGCTGGAAGTAGTTTTCTGAGACAGTTCTCATATTTGTCCATCCGCCAGCTAGGAAACCGATGAGGCTGAGAATGGCTCCAAGAGTGAGCAGGCTCAGAATGATTTTCGTAAATGGTTTAAGCTCTTTCATGATAATCTCCTTTGCGAATGGTTCTTTGTATCCAGTGTAAAACAAGCAAGAAGGTTTTGCTTCCAAGGTCTAGAGTGAATTTACTACCCAAGAGGGTGAGTGCCAAACAGACGAGGGCTAGCCCTGTGAAGAGGAGGGAGGAGGACCATGAGAGCGTAAAGAGGTCGAAGGCGAGGAGAAGCTGGGCGATTGCTAGACTGAGGAGGACAATCCAGAGTGAGATTAGGAGTAGAAAGGCGCTGAAGATGAGTATGAGAAGGGTAATGAAGAGGGCGACCAAGCTGATTGCTAGGGGGATGCCTATTGGTGCGGCAAGGATGGCGAGGATGGTCAACCAGACCATATTGCGGGTATTTGGCTTATCTTCCGTCCGCTCTTTTTCGTAGAGGGTTGCTAGAATTTCACGGGCGGCCTCTTTTGGACTGCCTAATTCTTGAATAGCTTCTTCGTCGTTTTCTTTCTCATCGAAAAATTCATTGAAATAGTCCAAGGTATCTTGAAAATCTTCTTTTGGCAAGTGTTTGAGATGTTTTTCAAGTTTCTGTAAATATTCTTTGCGATTCATAGGAACCTCCTTTATCCCATATTTAGCTGGCAGTCTTGACAATGAATAACTAGCTGAGCAGGGCTATTTTCTTGCTTGTAGCTGAGATGAGTGGTGTTATCCTCTTTCATCATGGTAAACGCCTTATCCTTTGGAAGTTTGAGGCTAGAATCTTCCTCCCAGATGTCCAAACTGATGTCTGTATTTGGTTTAAAGGTTAGGACAGAATCTTCAGCCTGACAGTTTAGGCTCTTTTCAAGGACAAAATCCTTCAACTTCCAGACGCAATCTTCTAATTCTATGCGGGCATGTGACAGGTTAAGACTTGTCAGATTGATGATAGAATCACTAGCTTTCAGTGTCAAATCCCTTGATTGCCCACCTGAAATAGATAAGGTAGTATCTTCTAGCTGTAGAGAAGCTAGAGGACTTTGTAGATCCGACATTGTCAGACTAGTGTCAGTTGCCTTAAGGACCAACTGTTCACTTACTTGCACATCTACCATGGTTAGACTGCTATCTCTTGTGTGTAGATTAAGATTGGTAAGGGGCAGGAGTTTTTTAGGGATTTTGAGAATAGCAGAGCTAGTTTGATTATTTGAGAAGAAGAGGTGATTAGGGGAAGGATTGCTTGTTAGGTACAAACTATCCTGAACCAGTTGATAGTCAAAAGCCTGGTAGTTGCCATCTTCTGAAACAGGGTTGTGCAATAAGACAGTTTCTCCGTCATAAGTTTGAACACTAAGAGCCTGATCTTCGAGCGAAATCAGTAGATTTGAAAAATCAGGTAATTCTTCGCATTTCGCCTTCAATTCCATTCTTTCCCTAGCTTGATAGGCTGAGTGTTTGAAATTGTTGAAAAAATTCTCCCAGTCAAATTGAAAGTCAAAATCAAAGTTGAAATCAAATGGTTTGGATGAATGTTGATCGGTCTGGTCTTCCTTAGCAATTAGGGCATCTTCGGGTAGGTTGGCGATGATTTCTTTTGCTGCTTCTTGGGGGTTACCTAGTTCAGCAATGGCTGTCTGGTCATCACCTTTTTCATCAAAATATTCATTGAAGTAGTCTAAAGCCTCCTGTCTAGCACTTGGATGGAGTTGTGTCAGTGCTTGTTCTAGTTTGTTCAAATACTCTGCGCGTGTCATTTTCGTAGGCTCCCTTCTATAATTCCGTCGATATGGTCTTTGTAGGTATTCCATTCACCTTGCAGGAAGGGGATGTGCTCACGTCCAGCAGGTGTGATGGTGTAGTATTTTCTCTTTCTCCCTTGAAATTCTTGGGTATAGGTGGTGACGTAGCCCGCCTTTTCCAGTTTCTTCAAGATAGGGTAGAGCGTGGATTCCTTTATATCAGCAACTATCTTGATGGTTTGACTGATTTCATAGCCATAAGAATCTTGTTTCTCCACGATGGCCAAGATCAGAAATTCAATCAAGATAGAGGATACGGGGTAGTACATGAAATCACCTCTTTATCTTTATGTAATTATTTTATATATAAATTATATACCTATCATTTACTAAAATCAAGTAATTATATAAATTTTTTATATATTTTTTAAAAAAGTAAAAGCAACCCTTCCAGCTAGGAAAAGTTGCTTCATTTGATATTAGTCAATAAAGAAAGTTTGTGGACCTTGGTAACGGCTTCCGTCATTGAAGGCGATGTAGACATTGAAAAGTGGTGTAAACAAGACATAGAAGATGGCTTGAATATCAGACAAACCAAATGCTTTACCATAGCAGTAAGTCAAATAAATACCATAAAGTGGTCCAGCAAGTGGGATGAGTAAGAAGAGGATAAACCAACCCTTGTCTTCGCCAAATGTGATACATTGTTGGACGTATAGGTTGTAGAAAGGAATGAGAGATTTCCAACCAGCATAGCCAGCTTTTTTAAAGAGGATGAAGTTGGAAATAGTTACGAGGACATACCAAATGAGTGAAAAAATCATACCGGCTCCCCAAAGCCCAACTAAAATACCTTGTGCAAATGTTTCTTCTGTCATAATAAAACTCCATTTCTTTTTGATGGTTCTATTATAGCAGTATTATTTAAATAATACAATAGTTATGTCGAACAATTTTCAAAAAAAGTAGATTTTTTCAGAAAACCTACTTTTCTTTTTTATTTGTAAGCTACAATACCTAAAATCACATCAACAGCTTTTTCCATGGTTTGCAGGCTGACGAACTCGAAGCGGCCGTGCATGTTTTCACCACCAGCGAAGATATTTGGCGTTGGAATGCCCATGAAGGAAATCTTAGAGCCGTCTGTTCCTCCACGAACTGGCTCAATCAGTGGCTTGATATCCAGCTTTTCCATGACATCTTTTGCGATGTTGATTGGGGTCATGTCTTTTTCGATGATTTTCTTCATGTTGTAGTATTGGTCATGCAGGTTGACGATAACGCGTGGCGTGTCAAACTTGGCATTCATTTTGTCAGCAATGTCCAGCATGAGCTGTTTGCGGGCAAGGAAATCCTCTTCCTCAAAGTCGCGGATGATGTAGGTGGTAGAAGCAGTATCAACGCTACCCTCCATGTTCATCAAGTGGAAGAAACCTTCATAGCCTTCAGTTTTTTCTGGGCGGTCTGTTTCTGGAAGGGCATTGTGGAAATCAATAGCCATCTGGAAGGCGTTGATCATCTGGTCTTTGGCAGAACCTGGATGGACGTTGCGCCCAAGGAAGTCAATCTTGGCAGCAGCTGCTGAGAAAGTTTCGTACTGGAGTTCCCCCAGCGGTCCCCCGTCCATGGTGTAGGCAAAGTCCACATCGAAGTCTTCCACATCAAACTTGTCCGCACCGACACCGATTTCTTCGTCAGGACCAAAGCCGACACGGATTTCGCAATGTTTGATGTCGGGATTTTGGACTAGGTACTCGATAGCCGTCATGATCTCTGCAATTCCTGACTTGTCATCAGAGCCTAGCAAGGTAGTACCGTCAGTGGTAATCAGGGTTTGCCCCTGGTAGTTAGCCAGTTGTGGGAAGTCTTTTGGATGCAATTCATAGCCAGAAGTTCCCAAGGCAATAGGATTGCCGTCGTAGTTTTCGATGATTTGTGGATTGACACCTTCTGCGTTGAAGTCAGCTGTATCCATGTGGGCGATAAAACCAATCTTGCGTGTCAAACTCGGGTCGTTGGTAGGGAGTGTTCCCACTGCAAAACCATTTGGTAAGTAGTGAACATCCTGCAGGCCGATGCGTTTCATTTCAGGCAGAAGGATATTCTGTGCAAACTCGACTTGGTTTTGGGTAGAAGGTGTAGTTGTCGAATTTTCATCTGAGCGAGTATTTTCTTTGACATAGACTAAAAAACGGTCTAAGAGTGTTGGGTATTTCATAGTGTCTCCTTATTTGTTTAAAATATGTTTTTCAATGGCTTTGGCAACGCCGTTGTTTTCATTGGTATCTGTGATGTCTTGGGCGATAGCCTTGACATGTTCATTGGCGTTGCCCATGGCAATACCAAGTCCAGCAAATTCAATCATTTCAAGGTCGTTGTTGGCATCTCCCATAGCCATGATTTCCTCAGGTAAAATCCCCAGGCGGTCTGCCAATTTTTTAAGACCAGAAGCCTTGCTGGCACCGTTTGGTAAAATTTCCAAGAGATAGTCTTGTGAACGAACGGTGGAGTATTTCTGACTGAGTACAGAGTTATGTTGGTTTTCAAAGATATCGATATGCTCTTTTTCACCGACAAACATGGCTTCAAAGAAGCGGTGTTTACCAGATGTTGCCTCGTCCAAGTCAATTGGCTGAGGTGTCATACCGACTAAACTAGCATCCAAGTTCACTCGGTCATTGGCTTTTTCCGCAAGAACGAAATAGTCTTCCTCATCGAAGAGGGAAATCTGTACATGGTCATTCTCAATAAAAGTAGCAAGATAGTCAATATCAGCAATAGACAGTTCTTCCCAGTCAATCAAGCTCCAATCCTTTGTCGAATGCGTTGAACAACCATTGTTAACAATGATGTATTCGTCTTCTGTATCAAATCCTAATTGTTGAACAAAGGGTTTGACGCCAACCAAAGGCCGTCCTGTACAGAGCACAACTGTCACACCAGCTTTAACCGCTTTATGAATGGCATCGATTTGCGGTTGCATCAGTTCTTTTTCCTCATTTAAGAGCGTTCCGTCCATATCAAGGGCGAGTAATTTAATCATATATTCCTCCTTGTTTCCAATACATCTAGTATAGCACAAATCGGGAGAGGACGGATTGAAATACTAAAAGAAATGCTATATAATAGAACAAAATAGAAAGGGGGCGATTGAGATGAAAGTATTAAAAAATAGAATTGCTGTAGAAAAAATGTATCAAGGGGAGGTTATCAGAAACTAATCTCCCAAAAGGAGTAAAAATGAAGATTGTAACTGTATCAACTGTCGCTGACAAGGCAAGGATTATCGAGGAGGTGTTGGCGGACTTGCCAGAATGGTTTGGTTTGCCTGAGAGTACCAGAGCTTACATTCAAGATGGCTCTGCCTTGCCGCTATGGGCTGCCTATGATGCTGATGAAGCTGTTGGTTTTGTGACCCTGACTAATTCTTCGGAGGCTTGCGGAGATGTTCATTGTATGGGCATCAAGAAAGCCTATCATCGCCAGGGAATTGGACGTTTGCTCATGCAAGCCTTGGAGGAAGAGGCTCGGAAGGACTATGCCTACTTGCAAGTCAAGACAGTGGATGAAGGGCATTATAAGGAATACGACCAGACCATTGCTTTTTATAAATCCTGTGGTTTTGTCAAGTTAGAGGTATTTCCGACCCTCTGGGATGAATGGAATCCCTGCTTGCTGATGATTAAAAAATTATAGACAATGGAGAACATCGGTTATAGACCGGTGTTTTTTGGTATAATAGAAGGATAGAATAGGAGTTTCGTATGAAGATTGCTGTTAAAAAAGAGGCAGAGAAATATCTGCTCAACATTTGCTACACTGTTCCAGCTAATTTGGCGGAGGCATGGGATTTGTTGGCGACGGATAGTGGCTTTGCTCGCTGGTTTCCGCAGTTGAGGGTTGAGGGTGACAAGTTGGTTTTTGAAATGGAAGACTTCCGTGAAACCATGGGCTTGCTGGCCTATCAACCACAGGAAAAAATTGCTTACACATGGGACACTGCCAAGGTTTCTTTCGGTTTGAGCCAGCAGGAGCAAGGAACCTTGATTGTCTTTGAGGAAGAAATCCCAGTCGATTTTGGTAACGAGTATGCGGATGCTCAAAAAGATATGACAGGTTGGTTGGTGCAGAATGAATGTATCAAAAACCTCTTAGAAGGTCAGGACCTGCCTGCAGGTCAACCATTACAGGAAAAATGGTTGGCTTTCTTAGAAAAGGAATTGAAGTTGTAGAAAATGAGGTGCATCAAATGAAGAGATGGTGGGCTCAAATACGAGAAGAATATTATGAAACACGCTACAATTCAGGTGAGGATTGGTTGGAGTGGTTTATAAAGAGAAAAATGACCTGGGGCTGGCGGTGGTTTCTAGTCGTGGCTATTTGTGTCCTCTATCGACTGTTTTGGCTAGAACCACGAAATATTTTTCGCTTCTTCTATTTTATTTTTGTCCTTGGACTTGTATATGGTTGTTATAATTTGATAAGGTTGATATGCAGGAAGAGGAAATAGTTGCAACTGTTGCAGCTTGATTGATGAAAGGAAAAATTATGCACAATATTACTTGCCCTCATTGCGCTACCGTTTTTACGGTCAATGAAACAGAATACAGTCAGCTTTTAGCCCAGGTACGTGGTGCGGAGTTTGATAAGGAAATCCACGACCGTTTGGAGCGGGAACGGGAATTATTGTCCCAGAAGGCTGAAAATGATTTACAGGCCAAACTGGGTGACAAGGACAAGGAAATTCTTGATCTGACTGCACGCTTGGACAAGTTGGCTAGTCAGACAGAATTTGAAATCAGCTCTGCTATGTCCAAAAAAGACCAAGAAATCCAAGAACTCAAGGCTCAATTGGGGCAAATCGAGCTAGCCAAGGACTTGGAGTTGCAGCAGGCGGTGGCTCAGGTGGAAAAAGAGCGAGACGCGGCTCAGAATGCCTTGGCGGTGCAGGAGCAGAAGCAGGAGTTGGCTCTGGCGACCACCCGTCAGGAGTACGAGGTACGGCTCAAGGCGGCGGATGAGCAGGTGGAATTTTACAAGAATTTCAAGGCCCAGCAATCGACCAAGGCGATCGGTGAGAGTTTGGAGCTCTATGCCGAGGCGGAGTTTAATAAGGTGCGGCAGTTGGCCTTTCCAAATGCTTACTTTGAGAAGGATAATCAGGTGTCGGCACGTGGTTCCAAGGGCGATTACATTTATCGGGAGCTGGACGAGAATGGGGTGGAAATCATCTCCATTATGTTTGAGATGAAGAACGAGGCGGACGATACGGTCAAGAAGCACAAGAACGAGGACTTTTTCAAGGAACTGGATAAGGACCGTCGGGAGAAGAACTGCGAGTATGCGGTTTTGGTGACCATGTTGGAGGCGGACAACGACTACTACAACACAGGTATCGTGGATGTCAGCCACAAGTACGAGAAGATGTACGTGGTTCGTCCCCAGTTCTTTATTCAGTTGATAGGGCTTTTGCGAAATGCTGCGCTCAATAGCTTGAAGTACAAGCAGGAGTTGGCTTTGGTCAGAGAACAGCATATCGACATAACTCATTTTGAAGAAGATTTGGCGACCTTCAAAACAGCCTTTGCCAAGAATTACCAGTCAGCCAGCACCAATTTCCAAAAGGCTATTGATGAAATTGACAAGGCAATCAAGCGAATGGAGGCGGTCAAGGCAGCCCTGACTACCAGCGAAAACCAGCTCCGACTGGCCAACAATAAGCTGGAAGACGTTTCTGTCAAAAAACTAACCCGCAATAACCCTACGATGAAGGCGAAGTTTGAGGCGTTGAAAGATGATAAAGAGTAATGATATTCAAGAATTACTGAATGAAATTTGTACCATATTCCAAAATGAATTAGGAGAGAATTTACTTGGTATCTATCTGCATGGTTCTCTTGCAACAGGTAGCTTTATCTGGGAGAATAGTGATGTAGATTTTCTAGTAGTTGTTGAACATTCCTTAACACAGATAGAAAAAATAAGAATAATTCAATCTCTTTATACTTTGTTGCCCCAAACTCCTCCTAAAGGGTTGGAGATGAGTATTGTATTGAAAAGTTGTCTTAAACCATGTGATTATCCTGTCCCATATGAACTACATTTTTCAAATATGCATATTCAGGCTATCCATGATAATAAAGAAAAATATTGTGATAATATGCAGGGAAGGGACGAAGATTTAACTGCACATATTATGGTTATCTGGCATAGAGGAATTAATTTATGTTGTCCAGATATACAACAACTGTTTGAAGAACCAAGGCGAGAAGATTACTTGAACAGTATTTGGTTTGACATTCAAGATTACGAGAATAAAGTCTTGGAACGACCTGTTGACGCGGTACTAAATCTTTGTCGAACGCTTGCCTATCTTGATGAAAATACCATTCTATCCAAAAGAGAAGGTGGGGTGTGGGAACTTACAGTTTGTCATCCTATGTACCAAACTCTGCTAGAAGATACTTTAGCAGTTTGCAATGGAGAACGATTAGAGGCAGTAATTGATAGGCAGTTAGCAAAACGATTTGTGGAAGAGCAGATGAGGCAAATACGGGAGAAAATCAGATGAAACTCATTATTTTACATGGTCTAGGTCAGACTGTGGCCAGTTACGATGACTTGAAAAACTCTTTGACCGATTTTGAGGTTGATGTGTTGGAATTTCCAAAAGCAGATACTTTTGAGCATTTACGTGGTCTATTGTTGGATAGGTTGCGACAGGAAAGCAGTCCTTTTGTACTTTTTGGATTGTCGCTAGGCGGTGTTCTAGCTTTGTCACTAGCCAATCACTTGCCTAAGTGCCGAGGGCTGGTTGTTTCAGGTACCCAGTATCGCTTAGAGGGGAATTGGTTGTTTGGTCTTCAAATCGCGATTATGTCCTTGCTTCCCAAGTCTTTTTACAATAAACAAGGACTAGATAAGGCTCAGTTGTTAGAATTGCAGAAAAGCATGCGTCAGCTTGATTTAAGGAAAGAAATTAGTCAACTCAGTCGGCCCACCTTGCTAATCTGTGGCTCAACGGACAAACCCAATCTGAAACCTGCACATGAACTGAACAAATTAATACCACAGGCTGAACTAGTTATCATAGAGGGCGGAGGACATGAATTAAATGTTCATAAACCAGCGGAATTGGCTCAAGCTATCAAGCAATTTTTCAAGAGGAATTTTTAATGAACACCATCGACCTAAATCTGCCTGTTGCAGAGATTATCAATCAGCACCCAGAAGTCAAGGATATTCTGGTGGAGCTTGGTTTCAAGCCCTTGGCTAATCCAGCCATGCTCAACACTGTTGGTAAGGTGACCAGTCTGAAGACAGGCTCCAAGATGACTAAGATTCCGTTAGACCGTATTCAACAGGTCTTGGAATGCAACGGCTATGAGGTAATAGGAGGAGAAGCATGACAGACCAACGGATTGACATTTTGAAGAATATTCTCTTGGACCTGCACAATGGTGCCAGTCCAGAGTCTGTTCAGGACCAGTTTAATCAGCATTTCACGGGAGTTTCTGCCCTGGAAATCTCCATGATGGAGCATGAGCTCATGTCCAGTGATACGGGCATCACTTTTGAAGACGTCATGAGCCTTTGCAATATCCATGCCAACCTCTTCAAAGGAGCCATTGCAGATGTGGAAGTGGCGGATATGGACCAGGAAGGGCACCCTGTTTATGTCTTCAAGCAGGAAAATCTGGCACTGCGGGCAGCTCTTCTACGCATCCGCCGTATCATTGACCAGTATGAGCAGATAGAGGATGCGGAGCTGAAAGACCAGCTCCTGCAAGGTTTGACACGCCAGTTTGACCTCTTGGGGCAGTTTGAAAACCACTACACTCGCAAGGAAAAAGTCTTCTTTCCGATTATGGAGCGGTACGGTCATGATGCACCGCCCAAGGTCATGTGGGGTGTGGACGACGAGATTCGCGACCTCTTCAAAACGGCTCGCAAAACCCTTGCAACAGGCGACCTAGCAGCAACAAAAGCCCATCTTGAAACCTTTGCCAAGGAATTTGAAGAGATGATTTTCAAGGAAGAGGCCATCCTTCTCATGATTTTGCTGGAGATTTTCACCCAGGACGACTGGCTCCAAGTGGCAGCGGACAGCGATGCCTACGGCTACGCCATTGTCAAACCGACAGCCAAGTGGGTGCCTCATCGGGAGGTTTTTGGAGAAATAGCAGAGCAGGTAGCAGATAGCATTTTTCCGCAGCCAGCAGGACCGAATCAGCAGATTATCGACACGCCAGAAGGCCAGTTTACCATTACCTTCACACCCAAGGAAAAGTCAGAAACTGTTCAGGACAGAACCAGTCCGCAGACCTTCGGCAACGGTTATTTATCTGTTGAGCAAGCTAATCTTATCCTCAATCATTTACCATTGGAACTCACCTTTGTCAACAAGGATGATATTTTCCAATACTACAATGATAGCCACCCTGTTGAAGACATGATTTTCAAACGAACGCCAAGCCAGATTGGACGTCATGTGGAGCTCTGCCATCCTCCCAAAATAGTGGATAAGGTCAAGAAGATTTTTGAATTACTCCGCACAGGGCAAAAAGACCAGGTCACCATGTGGTTCAAGTCCGAGAGCATGGGCAAATTTGTCTATGTGGTCTATAAGGCAGTGCGTGATGACCAAGGAGAGGTTCAAGGCGTTTTGGAGTATGTTCAGGATATTCAACCATTTTTTGAGATTGATAGCGATTTTCATCGGGATATCTAAATCATACAGGACCGCCCACAAGAGCGGTCCTTTGTGATATAATGGAAGAATGATTTCAGGAATTATTAACGTAAAAAAAGAGGCGGGCATGACCTCGCACGATGTTGTTTTTAAGCTCCGCAAGATTTTGCAGGAGAAGAAGGTTGGGCATGGTGGTACCTTGGACCCAGATGTGACAGGTGTTCTGCCCATCGCAGTCGGCAAGGCCACGCGCATGATTGAGTATATGCAGGAAGAGGGCAAGATTTACGAGGGGGAGATTACCCTCGGCTACTCAACCACGACAGAAGATGCTTCGGGCGATATCGTCGAGCGGACCCCTGTTCGGGAAATAGCAGAGCAGGCAGTTGATGAGGCCATGACTAGCTTTGTAGGGACCATTACCCAAATTCCGCCCATGTACTCAGCCGTCAAGGTCAAGGGCCGCAAACTTTACGAATACGCACGGGCGGGTGAAGAAGTCGAACGTCCTCAACGCCAAATCGACATATACAGTTTTGAGCGAACCAGCCCGATTGAGTTAGCAGATGACTGTGCCCGATTTACCTTTCGAGTTCGTTGTGGCAAGGGAACCTATGTCCGTACCCTGTCTGTTGACTTGGGAGCTAAATTAGGCTATGCCAGCCATATGTCCAAGCTGGAGCGGACAGGATCAGCTGGTATGCATTTATCAGATGCCCTGACTATTGACGAAATTGCTGACAAGGTAGCTCAAGCTGATTATTCCTTCCTTCGTCCCATTGAACAAGGAATTGGTGATTTGCCTATTGTTGATTTGACGATTGAGCAAGTTATTGATGCCAGATTTGGTCGTTTTATCACCTTAGATAGTCAGGCGAATTTGTTGGCAGGTTTTCATAAGGAGAAACTGGCGGCTATCCTAGAAAAACGTGACCAAGTCTATAAGCCTCGGAAGGTTTTTCTTGAAGAAGTTTTAGCCTAGTTGTGATAAAATAAACACTATGAAGATTAGAACGATTAAAAATTATCAAGAACTCCATCAGGAAGAGCCGACTGTTTTGGTATTAGGTTATTTTGATGGCATTCATCTAGGTCATAAGGCGCTCCTGGATCGAGCAAGGAAAGTGGCAGATGAAAAGGGCTTGTCAGTGACCGTACTGACCTTTCCAGAGTCCCCTCGCCTAGCCTTTGCTCGTTTCGCTCCAGAGCTCTTGCTCCATTTAACCAGTCAAGAGGAACGCTATCGCCTCCTAGAAACATACGGTGTGGACCAGCTGGTTTTGACCAAATTTACCAGTGAATTTGCCAGTAACACCCCCCAGCAGTTTTTGGACCGCTACATAAGAGGTCTTAATGCCCAGGTCTTGGTGGCTGGTTTTGATTATCATTTCGGCAATTGCAGAGCAGATGTCCAGGATTTGACCAGTCTATTTGATGGGCAGGTTGAAATCGTAGAAGAAGTCGGTCTAGATGGAGAAAAGGTATCGTCTACCCGTATCCGACAAGTCATTCAAGCAGGAAATGTTGCATTAGCCAATCGTCTGTTAGGCTATACTTTTATGACGGAAGGAATTGTGGTGCATGGAGATGCCAGAGGCCGCACAATTGGCTATCCTACAGCAAATCTGGCTCCATTTGACCGAGTACATTTGCCATCAGAAGGGGTCTATGTAGCCGATGTTGAAGTGGATGGCAGACGCTATCGTGCCATGACAAGCGTTGGAAAAAATGTCACTTTTGACGGAACTGACATGCGGATTGAGGCCCATATTTTTGGATTTGACCGATTTATTTATGGTGAAAAAATCACTATTTTCTGGCTCGAAAAAATTCGCGACATGGTCAAATTTGATGGAATTGATAGCCTAATGGAACAGATGAAGTTGGATGAAGTATTCGCTTTGCAATGGGGGAAAAATGATTAAAAGAATAATTCAAGATCCCCGATATGAAAAAGGGATGACCTATCTAGCTATCGTTTATGTTTTTTTGATTATTCTTGAGCTGATAGATGCCAGTATTGCAAGTTCGGCTGGTTATAACGCCTTAGACTGGCTACTTTGGTTTATCTTCGTCTGTGACTACTTTGTCAACCTCTATTATGCAGATGATAGTATGGACTACATACAAACCCATATCTTAGAATTGATTGCGATTATTCCTTTCGATTCCGTCTTTAGTTTTCTTCGTTTGGGGCGTTTGGCTCGGCTATTTAGGTTGGTCAAGGTAGCTCGCATTTTTGCCCTTTCCAATCGTTTTTGGAATACGGTTAACAGGCTCTTGCATACCAACAGTTTGTCTAAGGTCTTGATGTTAAACCTTTCGGCCGTTTTGACTGCTAGCGTCCTGTTATCAGCCATTGAAGGCAAATCCTTTTTTGACGCAGTTTGGTGGTCTATTGTTACCATGACAACCGTGGGTTATGGGGATATTGTTCCCCAAGATACCATTTCAAAAGTAATTGCCATCCTCTTGATGTTGGTCGGAATTAGTACCTTTGGTATGGTGACTTCGACCATTACCCGCTTTTTCTCTGAAACAGAAAAAGAAACCAAGTTGGATTTATTGCTTTCAAAAATGGATGAACAAACAGAGATAATCAAGCGATTAGAAGCTAAAATAGAAGCTTTAGAAAAATTAAGAGAATTAGACTAAAATTCCTATTGAAAACTGAGCTAAAATGCATTATAATAGACTTGTAGGATAATGTAGAAGGGGGGATTAGTGGATGATTACGTTATTTTTATCACCGAGTTGTACCAGTTGCCGTAAGGCGCGTGCTTGGTTGACCAGTCACGAAGTCCCTTTTGTTGAACACAATATCATGACCAGCCCTTTGACGGCGGATGAACTGAAAAAGATATTGGCTTTGACTGAAAATGGAACAGATGATTTGATTTCTACTCGTTCCAAGGTTTTTCAAAAGCTGAATATTGATGTAGATGAGTTGTCCATTAAACAGTTGATTGAGCTGATTGAACTTTACCCAAGTCTTTTGCGCCGTCCCATTATTTTGGACGAGAAACGGATGCAAATCGGTTTCAATGAAGATGAAATTCGTGCATTCTTACCACGCAAATACCGCAAGCAAGAACTAAAAAATGCTACATTGAGGGCAGAAATCGGATAAGAAAGATAGATTTAGAAGATATGAACAAAAATTATTCATATCCACTTGATTTTTCGTGGAGCACAGAGGAGATTTCCTCCGTGCTTTCTTTTTTAAATCAGGTGGAGGCAGCCTATGAAAAAGGTGCGGATGCAAGTGCTATCCTTACCAGCTATAAAGAATTTAAGGATGTTGTAAAGAGTAAGGGGCAGGAGCGCCAGATTGATCGCGAATTTGAAGAAGTATCTGGCTATTCCACTTATCAAGTTATCAAGGCTGCTAAGGAGAAAGGGAAAGGGGTTGTCCGTCTTGGAAACTAAGTATCGCTTAGCCCAATCACTTGTTTTGGCTGCAGGGGATTTTTTACGTCAGCATTTAGATGATCAATTGGAAATTGAAGAAAAGGCTAGTGCCAGAGATTTGGTGACCCACTTGGACAAGGAAGTTCAAGATTACCTTACTAATAAACTTAAAACAAATTATCCCAATGACTTCATTTTTGGTGAAGAAGGTGGCGACGTCAGTTCTATTTCACAGGGAAATGTATGGGTTATAGATCCGATTGATGGAACTAGCAATTTTATTGCACAGAAAAATGATTTTGCTATTATGGTCGCCTATTTTGAAAACGGAGTTGGACAGTTTGGTCTGATTTATGATGTTATACAGAATAAATTGTTTCGCGGAGGCGGAAACTTTCTAGTATGTTGCAATGAGGAGCCGTTAAAGCAACAGACATTTGCTCCCCTCCAGCAAAGTCTGATGGGCTTGAATGCTCAACTCTACGCAGCCAATCAACATGGCTTGGCTGACCTAGCAAATCAGACTTTAGGCACACGATCAGTTGGCAGTGCAGGTATTGGTTTCACCCATGTTTTAGAAGGAAGGCTATTTGCCTACGCTTCCTATTTGTATCCATGGGATTATGCTGCGGCCAGTATCTTAGGTCAAGGATTGGGATTTAGTTTGCTGAGCTTGGAAGCAGAAGTCCCCTCATTTGATAAGAGAGAACATGTTGTCCTCGTTGCCAATCAACACTTAGAGGAAGTGAAGAGGTATTTATTTTAATGCAATTACCACAGGATTTTATTGATAAATATAGTGATTTGCTTGGTCCAGAAGCCCAAGCATTTTTTGAGAGTTTTGATGAGCCAGCTATTTCAGGTTTTCGGACAAATCCCTTGAAGGAACATCAAGTCACTTTTGACCAACCAATTCCAGATATGCCTTGGTCTTACTATGGTAAAGTTTCAGGTAAATCGCCAGAACACGTGACTGGTTTGGTCTATTCACAAGAACCAGCTGCCCAAGTAGTCGGACAGGTTGCTAGTCCTGAAAAGGGAATGAAGGTCTTGGATCTGGCTGCTGCACCGGGTGGAAAATCAACCCACCTGCTTTCTTATCTGGACAATACCGGACTACTAGTGAGTAATGAAATTTCAAGCAAACGGGCAAAAATTCTAGCAGAAAATATTGAACGGTTTGGAGCAAGAAATGTAGTCGTGACAAATGAGTCTGCCGACCGCTTGGCCAAGGTCTTTCCAGCTTATTTTGACATGATTGTCTTAGATGCTCCTTGTTCCGGGGAAGGTATGTTCAGAAAGGATCCTGCTGCTATTCAGTATTGGTCAAAAGATTATCCAGCCCAGTGTGCTAGCCTACAGCGAGAAATTTTAGAATCCGCTTTAGAAATGCTGGCTCCAGAAGGTCAGTTGATATACTCGACCTGTACTTGGTCACCAGAGGAAAATGAAGAAATTGTCGCTTGGCTATTGGAGAATTATGAGCTAGAGTTGCTTGATATTCCCAAAATCAATGGCATGGCAGAAGGGATTGGCTACCCTCAAACGGCTCGCATGTACCCCCATTATTTTGCAGGAGAGGGGCAGTTTGTAGCCAAGTTTAGATATAGAGGTGAAGCCAAGCAGAAAAAAATGAAGCCAGGGAAATCAAACCTAAATAGAGAGCAACAAGCTCTCTGGAAAGAATTTGAGCAGAAGCATTTAACTGTTCAATTGTCCGGTCTGTTACAGGTTTTTGGAGATAATCTCTATCTCTTGCCTGATGGATTGCCAGATTTGTCTAAAGTTAAGATTGCACGGAATGGACTTCATTTGGGCACTTTCAAGAAGAAACGCTTTGAACCTAGTTTCGCCTTGGGTCTGGCGCTGCACAGTTCAGAAGTCAAGCATAGAGTAGATATCAGTTCAGATGATTTTGTAGCATATGTGGCTGGACAGACTGTTGCAGTTTCTAAGGACCTACCTAATGGTTGGTATCAAGTAGCAGTTCAGGGAAATGGTCTAGGATTTGCGAAAATTGTTTCTGGTACCCTTAAAAATGCCTTTCCTAAGGGCTTGAGATTTTAGTTGAATTAAGCAGATTTTTTTTGCAACTTGTCTTTTTATATGATATAGTGGATGAGTGGAAATAACTTGTAAATTCCTTGTAAAATACAAGGAAATCATAAGGAGATTCCACTGAAAAATGTAAAGGAAAAAACGAAATGAAAAAAAAGCAGAAGCTTGGAATTGCAGCTTTGTTTCTTTTGAGTAGTGTAGCTCTTGCTGGTTGTTCCTCATGGATTGACCGTGGAGAGTCTATTACTGCAGTCGGTTCTACAGCCCTTCAACCTCTAGTTGAAGCCGCAGCAGATGAATTCGGTAGTGTCAATATCGGAAAATCTATTAACGTACAGGGCGGTGGATCAGGTACAGGTCTGTCCCAGGTCCAGTCTGGAGCTGTTCAGATTGGTAACTCGGACGTGTTTGCGGAAGAGAAGGATGGTATCGATGCTAGCAAATTGGTCGACCATCAGGTTGCCGTTGCAGGTCTAGCCGTTATTGTCAATGAAAAGGTAACAGTTGCCGATATTACTACAGAAGATCTTCGTAAGATTTTCACTGGTGAGATTACCAACTGGAAGGAGCTTGGTGGTAAGGATTTGGAGATTTCCATCATCAACCGTGCAGCAAGTTCTGGTTCTCGTGCGACGTTTGATAGTATCATTATGGATGGTCATACAGCGGCACAAAGCCAAGAGCAGGATTCAAACGGGATGGTTAAGTCTATCGTAGCTCAAACACCAGGTGCTATTTCCTACTTGTCATTCGCTTATCTTGATGACTCAGTAAAAACCATCAAGCTAAACGGTGCTGAGCCAATTGCAGAAAACGTGGCAACCAATGCTTGGCCGATCTGGTCTTATGAGCATATGTACACCAAGGGTGAGCCAACTGAATTAACGGAGGAATTCTTGGACTACATGATGTCAGACGAAGTTCAAGATGGTATCGTTGAAAGCATGGGCTATATCTCTATCAATGATATGAAGGTTGAAAAGAGTGCTGATGGCACAGTGACAGAGAAGGAGTAAGCATGAAAAACGAACAACTAGCTAAAGAATTATCTTCTCCGTCTAAGAACTCCCGCTTGGAGAAGTTTGGTAAGGTCATTACCTTCCTATGCCTATCGCTGATTGTCTTTATCGTTGCCATGATTTTGATTTTCGTTGCGCAGCGTGGTTTATCGACTTTCTTTGTGGATGGTGTGAGTATCACTGATTTCTTGTTTGGAAGCAAGTGGGAACCAAGCTCTAAAATCTTTGGGGCTCTGCCGATGATTTCAGGTTCTTTCATCGTTACGATTTTGTCAGCTATCGTAGCAACACCAATTGCTATCGGTGCAGCAGTTTTCATGACAGAAATTTCACCTAAGCGTGGTGCTAAGATCTTGCAACCTGTTATCGAGCTTCTAGTCGGAATTCCGTCAGTAGTATATGGTTTCATTGGTTTGCAAGTGGTTGTGCCTTTTGTACGCTCAATCTTCGGTGGTACTGGTTTTGGTATCTTGTCAGGGGTATTTGTCCTCTTTGTCATGATTTTACCAACAGTAACCTTTATGACGGTCGATAGTTTGCGTGCGGTGCCTCGTCACTACCGTGAAGCAAGTTTGGCAATGGGTGCAACTCGTTGGCAGACAATTTGGCGCGTTATCTTGAATGCCGCTAAACCAGGTATTTTCACGGCCGTAATCTTCGGAATGGCGCGTGCCTTCGGTGAAGCCTTGGCGATTCAGATGGTAGTTGGTAACTCAGCGGTTATCCCAACTTCTCTCACAACGCCTGCAGCGACCTTGACTTCTGTGTTGACCATGGGTATTGGTAATACGGTTATGGGAACAGTTCAAAACAACGTTCTTTGGTCCTTGGCTCTTGTCTTGCTCTTGATGAGCCTTATCTTTAACATGATTATGAAATTTATTACGAGAGAGGGTAAGAAAAACTATGCACGCTAAAAAATTCGATAAATTGGCGACTGGTATTCTTTACTCCATCGCTACGGTGATTGTCGTTATTTTGACATCACTTATTCTCTATATCTTGCTCCGCGGTTTGCCACATGTTGACTGGCATTTCTTGACTAGCAAATCATCTTCATATAAAGCTGGTGGTGGTATAGGAATTCAGCTCTACAACTCATTCTTCCTATTGGTTGTAACGCTCTTGATTTCTGTTCCCTTGTCAACAGGTGCAGGGATTTACTTGGCAGAATATGCAAAGAAAGGTCCTTTGACAAACTTCATCCGTACCTGTATTGAGATTTTGTCATCTCTTCCATCAGTTGTCGTTGGTTTGTTTGGTTACTTGATTTTCGTTGTACAGTTTGAGTATGGTTTCTCCATCTTGTCAGGAGCCTTGGCTCTGACAGTCTTTAACCTGCCACAGATGACCCGTAACGTTGAGGACAGCCTTCGTCACGTTCACCATACACAACGTGAAGCTGGTTTGGCCCTTGGTTTATCTCGTTGGGAAACGGTTCTTCACGTAGTTATTCCTGAAGCACTGCCTGGTATTGTAACAGGTATTGTATTGGCATCAGGTCGTATCTTTGGTGAAGCGGCTGCCCTTATCTATACAGCGGGTCAATCAGCACCAGCCCTTGACTGGTCAAACTGGAATCCATTGAGTGTTACGAGCCCGATTTCTATCTTCCGTCAATCAGAGACCCTTGCGGTTCACATTTGGAAGGTCAACAGCGAAGGGACAATCCCAGATGCAACTCAAGTGTCAGCTGGTTCAGCAGCCATCCTCTTGGTATTCATCTTGATTTTCAACCTTTCTGCTCGTTATATCGGTAAGAAACTTCATGCGAAAATGACTTCAGCAGCTTAGAAGTCTGACTTATAAGGAGAAAAAATGGCAGATTATAACTGGAATGAACGCCATATCATTACTTTCCCAGAAGAAAATATTGCCCTTTCGACAAAAGATGTTCATGTTTACTATGGTAAAAATGAAGCCATCAAGGGCATTGATATGCAGTTCGAAAAAAATAAAATTACAGCCTTGATTGGTCCATCGGGTTGTGGTAAATCAACCTATCTTCGCAGTCTAAACCGTATGAATGATACGATTGACATTGCTAAGGTAACAGGCCAAATCCTTTATGAAGGTATTGATATCAACAGACCTGACATGAACGTTTACGAAATTCGTAAGCATATCGGAATGGTATTTCAACGTCCAAACCCATTTGCAAAATCAATTTATCGTAACATTACCTTTGCCCATGAGCGTGCGGGTGTGAAAGATAAAAAAGTTTTGGATGAGATTGTTGAAACTTCTCTTAAACAAGCAGCCCTCTGGGATCAGGTAAAAGACGACTTGCATAAGTCAGCCTTTACCTTGTCAGGTGGACAACAGCAACGTTTGTGTATCGCGCGTGCGATTTCTGTGAAACCACAAATCTTGCTCATGGATGAACCAGCTTCAGCCTTGGATCCAATCGCGACGATGCAATTGGAAGAAACCATGTTTGAGTTGAAGAAAGACTACACCATTATCATCGTAACGCACAACATGCAACAAGCTGCTCGTGCAAGTGATTACACCGCTTTCTTCTATCTTGGCGACCTAATCGAGTATGACAAGACAGCGAATATCTTCCAAAATGCAAAACTCAAGTCAACTAACGACTATGTTTCTGGTCACTTTGGATAGAAAGGAAAACTATGACATCACCTATTTTACAAGTAAAAGATTTATCTGTTTACTACAATAAGAAAAAGGCCTTGAATAGCGTTTCAATTGATTTCTATCCAAATGAAATTACAGCCTTGATTGGTCCGTCAGGTTCTGGTAAGTCAACCCTCTTGCGTGCTATTAACCGCATGGGCGATTTGAACCCAGAAGTGACCTTGACTGGTGCCATTGATTACAATGGGAAAAATATTTACAGTCCTCGTACAGATACAGTAGACCTTCGCAAGGAAATCGGTATGGTTTTCCAACAACCGAACCCATTCCCTATGTCCATCTATGAGAATGTTGTTTACGGTCTTCGTATTAACGGTATTAAGGATAAGCAAATTCTGGATGAAGCAGTAGAACGTTCTTTGATTGGAGCATCTATTTGGAACGAGGTTAAGGACCGCTTGCATGATTCAGCCGTTGGTTTGTCAGGTGGTCAGCAGCAACGTGTCTGTGTAGCCCGTGTACTGGCAACCAGTCCAAAGATTATCTTGTTGGATGAACCGACATCAGCCTTGGACCCAATTTCAGCTGGTAAGATTGAAGATACGCTTTATGGTTTGAAGGACAAATATACCATGGTCTTGGTAACGCGTTCGATGCAACAAGCGTCACGTATTTCAGATAGAACTGGTTTCTTCTTGGACGGAGATTTGATCGAGTATGACTTGACCAAAGAAATGTTCCTCAGTCCGAAACGTAAAGAAACAGAGGACTACATCACAGGTAAATTCGGCTAGGCCGTAAGAAATAGAAAAGAGGTTCGTATGTTAAGAGCTCAGTTTGAAGAAGAATTAGGCAAACTCCATAATCAATTTTATGCCATGGGTAACGAAGTGTTGGCACAAATCAATAATGCTGTTCGTGCTTTCACCACTCATGATCGTGAGTTAGCAAAAGAAGTGATTGAAGCGGATAAGAAAATCAATGCTTTTGAAGTGAAACTAGAGAAAAAATCACTTGAAATCATTGCCCTACAACAACCTGTTTCAACAGACCTTCGTCGTGTTATCACTGTTTTGAAGGCTACTAGTGACTTGGAGCGTATGGGTGACCATGCTGTTTCAGTTGCCAAGGCTGCGATTCGTATGAAGGGGGAAGTTCGCATTCCTGTTGTTGAAGAAGAAATCAAGAAAATGGGGCGCGAGGTTCGTCAACTAGTAGAGCAAACCTTGGAACTTTACCTTGGTGATGCGGATATGGAGCGTGCTTATGAAGTAGCGGCACGTGATGAAGTGGTCAATGGTTTTTACTCATCTATCCAAGAATTGACAACTGAGGAAATCAAGAAAAATCCAGATTCTTTGGTTGCTGGTCGTGACTATTTCCAAGTGTTGACTTACTTGGAACGTGTTGGTGACTATGCTAAAAATATCTGTGAGTGGGTTGTTTACCTACGAACAGGCGACATCACTGAATTGTAAGATGGAAGTCCGAAAGGGCTTCTTTTTGTATGGTATAAGAATGTGCTACCGACCTTTAGTTTGCTTTAAGTTTTTCATTTTATACTATTTTTATCATCAGATGGTTACCATTATTCTGATAAATATAAATTGAAAAGAGGGATTTCATGTCAATCATCAATCTATTAAAGTCGCAATCGAAAACAGTATTGGCAGCGGTTGCTATAACTGCGGCCACTGTAGGATTTGCTGGTGGGATGTCAGTTGCAAAAAGTGTAGGAAATGCGACTAGTCAAAGTCAAGCCACTTTGGCGCAAAACCAAGATCATTCAATCCTTGGAAACCAAACTCCTCCAGCACCTAATGGTCGTTTACGAGGTATGCCTCCTGGAAAAAATGGAGCAATGCGAGGAGTGCCGTCTGATCACAATGCTAATACCAATAGAATGTCACCTAATCAAGCTACAATACCACCCGATGTTACAAGTGGTTCTAGTCAGTCGAATACTTCCTCTGATGAAGTCAATGCCCTAAAAGAGAAAAATAAAGAAATAAAAGCACAAATTTCAGGTAGTTCCGTGACATCAAACCAATAGGAAAAATAAGAAAAAAGTGGTATAATTGCCCCAGCTTTGTTGGTCATACAGAATGAACTCGATAAAAGTGACAGAAAATCAAAGTTCAAGTTCTTCCTTAGTTCCTTGAACGATTTCACATAGTAGAAAAAGGAGATAAACATGATAAAGATTTTGTTAGTAGAAGACGATTTAAGCCTATCCAATTCAGTTTTTGACTTCCTAGATGATTTTGCAGATGTCATGCAGGTTTTTGATGGAGAAGAAGGAATTTACGAGGCTGAGTCAGGTGTGTATGACCTTATTCTCTTGGACTTGATGTTGCCTGAGAAGGATGGCTTCCAAGTCTTGAAAGAATTGCGTGAAAAAGGAGTGACAACCCCTGTTCTGATTACAACAGCCAAGGAAAGTCTTGAAGATAAAGGTCATGGATTTGAATTGGGTGCGGACGATTATTTGACCAAGCCTTTCTATTTGGAAGAGTTGAAAATGCGTATTCAAGCCCTCCTTAAACGTTCAGGTAAATTCAACGACAATCAATTGACCTACGGTGATGTGACAGTTGATCTTGCGACTAATTCCACAAAGGTAGATGGTAAAGAAGTTGAACTACTGGGCAAAGAGTTTGAACTATTGGTCTATTTCCTACAAAATCAAAATGTTATCCTACCTAAGACACAGATTTTCGATCGCCTGTGGGGATTTGACAGCGATACGACCATTTCAGTAGTGGAAGTTTATGTGTCAAAAGTTCGTAAAAAATTGAAAGGAACGGCCTTCGGGGAAAATCTGCAAACCCTTCGCAGTGTCGGCTACATTCTAAAGAATGTTTAAGAGATATAAAAAGATTGTCAATACGGAAAGTTTTTCCTTCTTCATTCGCTATTTTGCTGTATTTACCCTGATATTTGGTTTGATGACAGCCATCATCTTTCAGCTCATGCGCTCCACTATGTATCAGACGACAGATGATACACTAAGTCGGATTAAGGATGAACCCTCTATGATGATTGGTTTTGCAATTGCGCGGACCTATGAGCCAGATTCTGAATTTATTATCCATGATGAAAGTGAGCAACATTCTGCAACAAATTCCTCCTCAACGACTGCTTCATCGGAGGATCCACCACCAAAGGATAAGAAAGGTGATCAACCAATGAGGTTAGGCACCAATACCCATGTTTTGCTCTATAGCAAGAGTGGTGCACTTTTGAACCCGGATAATTTTACAGGTTTATCCGATTTGAAAGTCGATAAAGAAAAGTTGGGGGAAATCAAGGAGTTGACGGTTGAAACTCCATTTGGTTCTGAGGAACATTACCGCTATATCACGGTTGAATTATCCGCAGAGGATTTGGGCTATTATTCTAACTATGACATTACCTGCGCAACGATTTTGGTCAATGTCAGCCAGATAAAGTCTTCTATTGGAACTTATGAATCGACTGTAGCTGTAGTTATGATTTCAGCTTGGTTAATTTCTATTGTCGCTAGTATTTACTTGGCTAATCTCAGCATGAAACCTATTTTAATAAGCTATCAAAAGCAAAAGGATTTTGTCGAGAATGCTAGCCACGAATTGCGTACACCACTGGCGGTATTGCAAAATCGCTTGGAAAGTCTATTCCGTCATCCAGAAGCAACGATTTTGGACAGTAGTGAGAGTATTGGTTCTAGTCTGGAAGAAGTACGAAATATGCGCCTACTGACGACCAATCTGCTCAATCTTGCTCGGCGTGACGATGGATTTAAGCTAGATATAGTAGAGGTGAGCCCTGCCTACTTGGATGAAGTATTTGAAAACTACCGTATCATTGCTGAGGAAAATGGTAAGAAGTTTAGGGCTGATAATCTCATTCAAAAGTCCTTCCGAACGGACAGGGTTCTGTTGAAGCAATTATTAACGATATTATTTGATAATGCAATGAAATACACGGATGAGAATGGTGACATTCACATTACGGCTACTATGAAGGAGCGCCATGTTTCCATCGCTGTAGCTGATAATGGTCTAGGTATCTCAGATGCAGATAAGAAGAAAATATTTGACCGCTTTTATAGGGTTGATAAGGCACGGACACGCCAAAAAGGTGGTTTTGGTCTGGGACTTTCTTTGGCTCAACAGATTATCAAATCCCTCAATGGTCAAATTCTTGTCAAAGATAATCAACCAAAAGGGAGTATTTTTGAAGTCCATCTTCCTAAATAATACTAATTAGATTAGTTCTTGATTTTATTAGATGAGATAAAAAAGAGGAGTAGTGGAACCTTTAAACAGGTTTCCTACTCCTCTTTTTTGTCAAGTATGATATACTAATCTGTAAGTGCTCTGAACTCTGTTCTTTCCCTAGTTCAAGAGCAAATTGTTGTTAGGAGTGAACCATGAAAGAGTATTTCTATACCCGAAAATCAACCCTTATTTGCCTCCTCAGTCTTTCGGTAATCACTTTGACTGCTTGTTCAACTAATCAAGTAGCAGACAAACTAAAAGACCTACAATTTGAATTTGTTCAGGAGAAGAATGAACGTGAGGCAGAATTGTCTGCGCTAAGGGAAGAAGTTGCGGGGAATTTTTATTTTCAAGAGTTGGATACAGACAGGGAACAGCGTGTCTATCTCCAATTTGTTAATGGCTTGAGAAAAAGAGAAAGCAGGATTGAGATTGATTCGGTCAATCAGGAAACCTATACTCGTGTCTATTTTTCTGTTGCCAATGATTTCCCAGAATACTATTGGTTAACGGATGCCATGGTTGATGGCATTGGTTTTTCAGACTTATCAAATCCTATCTATCCTGATGATGTTGAGCAAGTCAGTTGGCAACTTGAAAATCTTGCCCGAGCTATTATTGAACAAGCTCCTAAAGGTTCAGATTATGAGATGGTCAAGTTTTTCTACGAAACTATTATCAAACAAACTGACTATGATTTAGAGGCCCTGTCCAATGACAGTCTTTCTTGGAAAGAACAGGGGATTACTAGTGTTCTTCTTGAACGGAAATCTGTATGTGCAGGCTATAGCCGAACCTTTCAGTATTTATGTAAATTAGCTGGTATAGATTGTATCTATGTTAGTGGCATGGCTAACAGTGAGCAGGGAAACCAAATCGGCCATGCATGGAACCTGGTTCAGATTGATGGTCAGTACTACGGTATTGACACGACCTGGGGTGATCCTGTCTTTGAAGAAGCCATGGGTGGTCAAGCGAAATCAGATATCTCTTATGACTATCTCTGTGTTACGGATGAATTTTTAAATAGAAGTAGAAAGGCTGATAGTGATTTACTGGCTTACTGGGGCAAGGAATACCCTTTTCAGTCAAGGCCCTTGGCCTATCCATCTGCTCAAGACAATTCCCTTAATTATTATATGCAAATGGGAGCCTATTTCCCAAGCTTTGATGAGCTAGCTATCTTAGAAAGTGTTCGTCAGCAGAAAGAGCAGGGGGCAGAGAGGATTTTTCTGCAATTTGCAAACCAGCAAGCCTTGCAAGAAATGGTGAATTTAGCAGGCAGTGACAACAATAATCTCTTTTATGCCTTGGGAGATGTATATACCTATCAGTATTTTTACAATGACCAGACCTATACGTTTGAAGTGACTGGCTGGTAAGAATGAGAGGATAAAAAAAGGAAACCCGAAGGTTTCTTTTTTTATTAAGCAAGTTTTGATGCAAGACGTGCTTTGTCGCGGCTTGCTTTGTTTTTGTGAATCAAACCTTTAGTTTCTGCTTTATCGATTGCTGAGCTAGCAGCGCGGAAAAGCTCTTCAGATGGGTTAGCTTCAAATGCTTTGATTGCCGTACGCATAGCTGATTTTTGTGCTGAGTTTTTTTCGTTTTGTTTAACGTTCAATTCAGCGCGTTTGATAGCTGACTTAATGTTTGCCAATGGTTTCACCTCCACCCTTTCTTGTACTAACTATACCATTATATCTGAAAAGATAGGTTTTGACAAGTGAAATTTATTTTTTTAGATAAATTTTATCAATCTCATGGTTATCAGCCTTATGGAGAATAATGTCTGCACGGTTTCGGGTAGGTTCGATGAACTTTTCCAAATTAGCTAGGTTTATATTTTTCCAAGTATTTTGGGCAATGGCAATGATTTCTGGATAGGTCATCTGAGTAAAACGATGGTAGTAGTTGTTGGGATCATTCTTTGCCAGAGTTAATAATTTTTGGAAACGTTCTAGGTACCAGGTTTCAATATGTTCCACATCGGCATCAACGTAAATGGACAGGTCGAAATAATCACTGACATAAAGTCGTTGGTTTTGTGGATTTTGAAACACATTGATACCCTCCACAATCAGAAAGTCAGGGGCCTTAATTTCCTGAAGCTGATCCGGTACGATGTCATAAATCTCATGAGAATAGACAGGGATTTGACAATCGTAGCCGTTTTTAATCTTGTCCACGAAATCAATCAATTTTTCCATATCATAGGACTCTGGAAATCCTTTTTTGTTCAATATCTGGCGCTCTTCCAGAATGGCATTTGGATAGAGGAATCCATCTGTTGTGACCAATTCAACTTTGGCGTGTTTAAAGGTACGGGCGATTAGGATTTGAAGCAGGCGGCTGGTGGTGGATTTTCCTACGGCCACACTACCAGAAACACCGATAATAAAAGGCTGAGGTTTGATGGATTTTTGCAGGAAGAGGCTCTTGGTGAAATTGAGGTCCTTTCGAGCCTTCCGATAAATATGAATAAGGTTGATAAGGGGTAGATAGATATCAGATACTTCATGCAGTTGGATACGGTCATTGAAACTCTTGATTGAATTGAGCTCTTTTTGGCTCAGGGGAATAGTGGTCTTACGATGGAGCTGTTGCCAGGTTTTTCGGTCGATTTCTTCAAAATTTAAAAATTCATTCTTCATAGTTTACTCTTTCTAATAGAAGTAAGCGTTTTACATAATACTTACATTTTATCATATTTTCCAATCTTGCAAAACTCTTGAAAACGTTTTTAAGAAATGGTATAATCGGAGTATGTCTAATATGTATTATGAAAAGAATCCAAGTGCAGCACATGATATTCATGAACTCCGTGTCAGCTTGCTGGATACTCCTATGACTTTCTTAACAGATGCTGGTGTATTTAGTAAGAAAATGGTTGATTATGGAAGTCAGGTGCTTTTGAATTCCCTAGAACTAGCGAAGGGAAAAACTCTCTTGGATGTAGGCTGTGGCTACGGACCTCTGGGATTGACCTTAGCAAAAGTTTATGACCTAAATGTTACCATGATTGATGTCAATAGCAGAGCTTTAGAGCTAGCCGAGAAAAATGCTGAGAAAAATGGTGTTTCTGCGACGATTTTCCAATCCGATGTCTATGAAGCAGTTGAGGGTAGTTTTGATTATGTGATTTCTAACCCTCCCATTCGAGCTGGCAAATCAGTTGTGCATGAAGTGATTACAGGTGCCAAGGAACACTTGGTTGACGGTGGGAGCTTAACAATAGTTATCCAGAAAAAACAAGGGGCACCGAGCGCTAAAAAACGGATGGAAGAAGTGTTTGGAAATTGCCAGATTATTAAAAAGGATAAGGGATACTATATCCTTGAAAGTGTGAAAGAATGAGAGCAGTTGATTTAATTCAGAAAAAACGAGATGGTTTAGAGTTGACTACAGAGGAAATCCAGTGGTTGATTGATGGTTATGTGGATGGCAGTGTACCTGATTACCAAATGTCAGCCTTGGCTATGGCTATCTACTTTAAAGGAATGTCTACCAGAGAGATTTCAGACTTGACCATGGCTATGGTGCATTCGGGTGAGGAAATTGATCTTTCAGCGATTGCAGGTGTTAAGGTTGATAAGCACTCAACTGGTGGTGTAGGTGATAAGGTTACCTTGATTTTGGCACCGCTTGTGGCAAGTTTTGGTGTTCCTGTTGCAAAGATGAGCGGTCGAGGTCTGGGCCACACAGGTGGAACACTTGATAAGTTGGAATCCATTAAAGGATACCAAATCGAAATAAGTCAAGAAGACTTTATCAAGCAAGTTCAGGAAACGGGTGTGGCTGTTATCGGTCAATCGGACAATCTGGTTAAGGCTGATAAATTACTTTATGCCCTGCGCGATGTGACGGCAACTGTGGATATCATTCCTTTGATTGCAAGTTCGGTCATGTCTAAAAAGATTGCGGCTGGTGCGGACGCTATTCTTCTCGATGTAACGGTTGGCGAAGGTGCCTTCATGAAAAACATCGAAGATGCGCGTGTTCTGGCACGAACCATGGTTGACCTTGGAAAAGCTGTTGGTCGCAAGACAGTAGCCGTCTTGACGGATATGTCCCAGCCAGTAGGTACCTCAATTGGTAATCGCTTGGAAATTTTGGAAGCCTTGGAAATTCTTCAGGGAAATGGCAGAGCAGATGTGACAGAATTTATCTGTGAATTGGCTCAAATCATGCTCAGTTTAGCAAACGTTGAAAAAACGGTTGAAGAAGTTTGCCAGCATATTGAAAACGGAGCAGCCCTCAAGAAATTTGAAGAAATGGTTGTAGCTCAGGGCGGAGATTTGGAAGACTTGTACCGTCCGGTTCAAGTTTCTAATCAGGTTGACGTACTCTCTGATGAAGATGGTTACATCGTTGGACTTCCTGCTTTGGAATTCGGACTATTTGCTATGAGAATTGGTGCTGGTCGGGCTGTTAAGACAGACGATTTGGACTATGAAACAGGAATTGTCTTCCATAAGAAAGTCGGAGAAGCGATTGCCGAGGGTGAAAAAATCGCAACAATTTACGCAAATGAAAATATTTCGGAAAATATGCTTACAAATTTCAAGAAAAATGTTAAAATAGATAAAGTAAGTGTAAAAACGAAAGAAATCATCGAGATTATTTCATAATGTACGGAGAAAGTATGAAACTTAATAAATATATCGATCATACCATTTTAAAGCCAGAAACCACTAAAGAACAGGTTGCTCAGATTTTGGCAGAAGCCAAAGAATATGACTTTGCTAGTGTCTGTGTCAATCCAACTTGGGTAGCCTACGCAGCCCAAGAATTGAAGGATAGTGACGTAAAAGTTTGTACCGTCATCGGCTTCCCTTTGGGTGCAAACACACCAGCTGTTAAAGCCTTTGAAACCAAAGATGCTATTGAAAACGGTGCTGATGAAATTGATATGGTCATCAATATCGGTGCTTTGAAGTCTAAAAACGATGAATTGGTCTTAGAAGATATTCAGGCTGTAGTGGCTGCTAGCGGTGATAAGCTGGTCAAAGTGATTATCGAAACCTGCCTCTTGACAGAAGAGGAAAAAGTAAAAGCTTGCCAATTGTCAAAAGAAGCGGGTGCAGATTTTGTCAAAACTTCAACAGGCTTCTCAACAGGTGGTGCAACTGTTGAAGACGTTGCACTCATGAGAAAAACGGTTGGACCAGATATGGGTGTCAAGGCTTCAGGTGGTGCTCGTTCTTATGAAGATGCAATTGCCTTCATTGAAGCAGGTGCAACTCGTATTGGTGCTTCATCAGGTGTTGCAATCATGAAGGGAGAAAAGGCGGATGGCGACTACTAAACTGATTGATTTGGTTGTAGAAAATAGCCGTCAGGCCTATGTTCCCTATTCCCACTTCCCAGTAAGTGCAGTCTTGGTTGCTAAAGATGGTCAAATATTTACAGGAGTAAATATCGAAAACGCTAGCTTTGGTCTTACCAATTGTGCGGAAAGAACAGCAATCTTTAAGGCTGTTTCCGAGGGGGTTCTTGATTTTTCTGAAATCGTCATTTATGGTGAAACAGAAAAGCCAATCTCCCCTTGTGGGGCTTGTCGTCAAGTGATGGCAGAATTTTTTGAACAGGATCTAAAAGTGACCTTGGTCGCTAAAGATAAATCGACAGTCGAGATGACAGTCGGGGAATTACTTCCATATTCTTTTACAGACTTGACCTAAGTTTGTAAGCCAGTCGTTAGACTGAAACCATTTATCATTGCAACGAAATGTTGCCAAAGAATTTTTTAGGAGGGTTCAGAAATGAACAAGAAACTTGTTGGTTTGGGTGTTGTATCACTTGCAGCACTTACTCTTGCTGCCTGCGGTAGCCGTACATCAAATAGCTCATCAAGTAGCGAAACTGCTGAGTCATCAGTAAAAGCTGCGATCGTTACTGATATCGGTGGTGTTGATGACCGTTCATTCAACCAATCAGCTTGGGAAGGTTTGACTGCCTGGGGTAAAGAAGCTGGTCTTGAAAAAGGTAATGGCTATGACTACTTCCAATCAGCTAGCGAATCTGACTATGTAACGAACCTTGATTCAGCTGTTTCAGGTGGATACAACCTTGTATTTGGTATCGGTTTTGCCTTGGAGTCTGCAATTGCTGAAGTTGCTCCAAACAACACAGATACTCATTATGTAATCGTTGACTCTGTTGTACCAGACCTTGACAACGTTGTTAGCGTTGGTTTTGCTGACCACCAAGCATCATACTTGGCAGGTGTTGCAGCTGCTAAATCAACAAAATCTAACCACGTTGGTTTCATCGGTGGTATGGAAGGTGTCGTAATCGACCGCTTTGAAGCTGGTTTCGTAGCAGGTGCTAAATCTGTTAACCCATCTATCAAAGTAACAGTTGACTACGCTGGCTCATTTGGTGATGCTGCTAAGGGTCAAACACTTGCTGCTGCTCAATACGCTGCAGGTGCTGATGTAATCTTCCACGCATCAGGTGGTACAGGTAACGGTGTATTTGCTGCTGCAAAAGCTGAAAACGAAACTCGTAACGAAGCTGATAAAGTTTGGGTAATCGGTGTTGACCGTGACCAATCTGCAGAAGGTGAGTACACATCTAAAGATGGTAAAGCTTCTAACTTCGTATTGGCTTCTACAATCAAAGAGGTTGGTACTGCTGTTAAAGATATCGCAACAAAAGCTGTTGCAGGAGAATTCCCTGGTGGTACTGTAGTTCAATTCTCATTGAAAGATAAAGGTGTAGAATTGGCTGAAACCAACCTTTCAGAAGATGCTTCAAAAGCTATCGCTGAAGCGAAACAAGCAATCATCGATGGTAAGGTTGAAGTTCCAGAAACTCCAGAAAACTAATCTTTTGAATTAGAATTTTCCGAAGCGGCGGCTGAAATCGGTCGCCCTTTTCGGAGCTGAGAATTTTTCTCAGTAAAGCCTATCAGAAGCTGGTAGGTTTTACTGACAAAAATGATAGTCAGAAAGGAAGAAGATTATGACTAGGGATAATGTCATTGAAATGCGCAATATTACCAAGATTTTTGGTGAATTTGTAGCAAATGACCACATCAACTTACATGTCAGACGAGGTGAAATCCACGCCCTTCTTGGTGAAAATGGCGCTGGTAAATCAACTCTTATGAATATGTTGGCAGGTCTTTTGGAGCCTACCAGCGGAGAAATTGCAATTAACGGTGAGGTTGTATCCATTGACTCACCTTCTAAAGCTGCCCATTTAGGTATTGGTATGGTGCACCAGCACTTTATGCTGGTTGATGCTTTCACAGTTGCTGAAAATATCATTCTTGGTTCAGAAACAACCAAGGCAGGTGTGATTGACCTCAAAAAAGCCATTGCTGAAATCAAAGAATTGTCCGAGCGTTACGGCCTAGAAGTTGATCCGACAGCTAAAGTAGCAGATATTTCTGTCGGAGCTCAACAGCGCGTAGAGATTTTGAAGACCCTCTATCGTGGTGCAGACCTCTTGATTTTTGACGAGCCAACGGCTGTTTTGACTCCTGCGGAAATAGCAGAGCTTCTCAAAATCATGAAGAAATTGATTGAAGAAGGCAAGTCCATCATCCTGATTACTCACAAACTGGATGAAATTCGTGCCGTTGCGGATCGTGTAACCGTTATTCGTCGTGGTAAATCTATTGAAACAGTTGATGTCGCGGGTGCAACCAATGAAGACTTGGCTGAGTGGATGGTTGGACGTTCTGTATCTTTCAAAACAGAAAAAATTGCCTCAAATCCTAAGGAAGTTATTCTGTCTATCAAGGATTTGGTAGTAAACGAAAACCGTGGCATTCCGGCAGTTAAAGGTCTTAATCTTGATGTTCGAGCTGGAGAAGTAGTTGGTATTGCTGGTATCGATGGAAATGGACAGAGTGAGCTTATCCAAGCCATTACAGGTTTGCGTAAGGTTAAATCAGGTTCCATTACCATCAAGGGTGAGGAAGTTGTTGGTAAAACACCTCGTAAAATCACTGAGATGCAGGTCAGCCACGTTCCTGAAGACCGTCACCGTGATGGTTTGGTTTTGCAAATGTCTGTTGCAGAAAATATTGCTTTGCAGACATACTATAAAGAGCCCAACTCTAAGAATGGTATTCTGAATTACAATATTATCAATGAAAAGGCACGTCAGCTAATGGAAGAGTTTGATGTGCGTGGTGCCAGTGAGTTAGTTCCTTCTAAGGCCTTGTCAGGTGGTAACCAGCAGAAAGCCATTATCGCCCGTGAAATTGACCGTAACCCAGATCTTCTCATCGTTAGCCAACCAACTCGTGGTTTGGACGTTGGCGCTATCGAGTACATTCGTAAACGTTTGATTGCAGAGCGTGACAAGGGCAAGGCAGTTCTTGTTGTCAGCTTTGAATTGGATGAAATTTTGGATGTTTCAGACCGCATTGCTGTTATCCATGACGGTACTATCCATGGTATCGTCGATCCTGCGACGACAAATAAGCAGGAGTTGGGTGTCTTGATGGCAGGTGGAAAATTAGAGAAGGGAGAAAGTCATGCCTAAGAAATATCACAATGTGGCCCTTCCATTTTTGGCAGTATTTTCTGGTCTGTTGTTAGGTGCCATTATCATGCTTGTCTTCGGTTATGACCCAATTTGGGGCTACGAAGAACTATTCTATTCAGCTTTTGGTAATGTAAAATCAATCGGTGAAATTTTCCGTGCTATGGCACCACTGATTTTTACCGCTTTAGGTTTCGCAGTGGCTAGCCGTGCTGGTTTCTTCAACGTCGGTTTGCCTGGTCAAGCCTATGTGGGCTGGGTATTCGCAGGCTGGTTTGCCTTGTCAAATCCAGATTTGCCCCGTCCAGTTCTTATTTTAGCGACAGTAGTTATTGCCATGATTGCTGGTGGTATAGCTGGTTCTATTCCAGGTATCTTGCGTGCCTATCTTGGTACCAGTGAAGTTATCGTCACGATCATGATGAACTACATCTTGCTTTACTCATGTAACTATATCATTCGTGAAGTATTTGCTGATGATTTGATGAAGAATACGGATTCGACCATCAACGTTTCAGCCAATGCTTCCTACCAAACAGAATGGCTCCGCGCTTTGACAGACAATTCACGGATGAACTTGGGTATCTTCTTTGCAATTATAGCTGTCTTGGTCATCTGGTTCTTGTTAACTAAAACAACACTTGGTTTTGAAATCCGTTCAGTTGGTTTGAACCCAACGGCATCCGACTACGCAGGTATGTCAGCTAAACGTACTATCATTCTTTCAATGGTTATCTCAGGTGCCCTTGCGGGTCTTGCTGGTGCTATCCAGGGTCTAGGTACCTTCCAAAATGTCTACATTCAAAGTGGTAACTTGGATATTGGTTTCAACGGTATGTCTGTTGCCCTCTTGGCTTCAAACTCACCGCTCGGTATCCCATTGGCAGCCTTCCTATTTGGTGTTCTCTCTGTTGGGGCACCAGGTATGGTTCGTGCCCAAATTCCACCTGAATTGATAAACGTTGTAACAGCGTCTATCATCTTCTTTATCGGTGTGAAATTTATCTTTGAGCAATTGCTTAAAGCAAAAAATAAAGCGAAAGGAGCGAAATAAGATGAATATTTCCATTCTTGCCTTACTCATTTCGCAGATGTTAATCTACTCAGCACCCCTAATTTTTACCAGTCTTGGTGGCGTATTTTCCGAACGTGGCGGTATCGTAAACGTTGGTTTGGAAGGAATTATGGTTATCGGTGCCTTTGCTGGCGTTGTCTTCAACATTGAATTTGCTGAAACCTTTGGTAAAGCAACTCCTTTGTTAGCAATTCTAGTTGGTGGTTTAGCTGGAGTTCTATTTGCAGCAGTTCATGCTATGGCTACCATTAACTTCCGTGCAGACCACGTCGTATCTGGTACAGTGTTGAACCTTCTAGCTCCAGCCTTGGGTGTCTTCCTTGTCAAAGTTATCTATAACAAGGGACAAACTGACAGCATCACTCAGTCATTCGGTAAGTTTTCATTCCCAGTATTGGCTGATATTCCAGTTATTGGAGATATTTTCTTTAAGAATACGAGTTTGATGGGTTATGTTGCTATTGCAACTGCATTCCTTGCTTGGTTTATTCTTTATAAAACTAAGTTTGGACTTCGTCTTCGTTCAGTTGGTGAGCATCCTCAAGCAGCGGATACACTTGGTATCAATGTTTATGCTATGCGTTACGCCGGTGTATTGATTGCTGGTTTCCTTGGAGGTGTTGGTGGTGCAGTAAGTGCCCAATCCGTAAACATTAACTTCTCAGCAACAACAATTGTTGGCTCAGGTTTCATTGCCTTGGCTGCCGTTATCTTTGGTAAGTGGAACCCAATTGGTGCCATGTTAGCCAGCCTCTTCTTTGGTCTATCACAAAGTTTAGCGGTAGTAGGTAGCCAACTTCCAGGTTTGAAAGATATCCCAACCGTCTATCTTCAAATCGCACCATATCTTATCACAGTAGTTGCCCTCTCTGCCTTCTTCGGAAAAGCAGTCGCACCAAAAGCTGATGGTGTTAACTATATTAAATCTAAGTAATAAAAAGGTCCAGTGGACCTTTTTATCATGAGCTTGAAAACTGGAGAGCGAATAACAACCCCGACGGGTTGTTTTTTCACGAGCATGAAAATTCGAAGGCGAGTAAAGGTCCAGTGGACCTTTTTATCATGAGCTTGAAAATCAGAAGGCAAACTAGTCTGGCAGCATAGGTGACACTTTTTGCTCGAAATTAAAATCCATCTTCTGCCTAATATAGATTTTTATGTTATACTTGGTTACTCGAGAATATGTGAGGAGGAAAGTTATGGCTAGACGCCTAGTTTTGAATATTGCAATGAGTTTAGACGGTTATATCGCTCGAACAGACGGGAGTTATGATTGGATAGAGGGGCATGGTACAGATAAATATGACACGACCTTGCAATTCGATAATCCCGCATTTTTCAGTAGCTGTGATACAGTCATCATGGGGCGAAAATCGTTAGAGGATTGCCCCTTGGAGATGATTGAGGGATATCAGGCTAAAGAGTTTATCATTGCCAGCCGTGCTGAACAGACGGATTATGAAAATGTTCGATTTGTGCAGGACATTGTTGCAGAAATTGAGCGACTGCGAGCTGAAGAAGGTGGTGACATTTGGCTTTTTGGTGGTGCAGGGTTGGTACAGACTTGTTTGGAAGCCAAGTTGATTGACCATTTCATTATTGGTATTATTCCAACAATCTTAGGAGAAGGGATTTCTCTTTTTGATAAGCTTTCAGATGAGCAGAAGTTGACCTTGGTAGAAACTACAGTTACAGATGGCATTGCTATGTTGCGTTATGACGTTCGGAATTAAAAAAGGTGGACCGCAATGGGTTCACCTTTTCTATATATCTTAGTTTTTAACACCAGCAGCAATTTCTGGATTAGCGAAAGCATCGTCGATGATGTCTTTCAACTGCTTAGCTGAAGCTTGCATTTTTTGCAATTCAGAATCGTTCAATGGGATGTTTACTGGACGAACGATACCGTGTGCACCGATGATAGCTGGTTGACCGATAAAGACATCTTCAACTCCTTTATATTGACCAGCTTGGTAAACTGACAATGGAAGAACTGCATTTTCATCGTCAAAGATTGCTTTTGTGATACGAGCAAGGGCAACACCGATACCGTAGTAAGTAGCACCTTTTTTGTTAATGATAGAGTAAGCAGCGTCACGAACGGATACAAACAAGTCAACAAGACCTTGTTCGTCGATGTCGCGGTTGTCTTGCAACCAGTCATACAATTTCACACCAGCAACGTTAGCGTGTGACCATACCGCAAATTCAGAGTCACCGTGCTCACCCATGATGTAGGCGTGAACAGAACGTGCGTCGATACCGATTTTTTCAGCCAAAGCATGACGGAATCGAGCTGAGTCAAGAGAAGTACCTGAACCGATAACGCGTTCTTTAGGGAAACCTGAGAATTTCCAAGTTGAGTAAGTCAATACGTCAACTGGGTTAGCAGCAACAAGGAAGATTCCGTTGAAACCAGATTTAACGATTTCAGAAACGATTTGTTGGTTGATACGAAGGTTTTTCTCTACCAATTCAAGGCGAGTTTCACCTGGTTTTTGTGGCAAACCAGCTGTCAAAACAACTAGGTCTGCATCGTGAGCATCTGAATACTCAGCAGAGTAGATTTTTTTAGGTGAAGTGAAGGCCAATGCGTGGCTCAAATCTTCTGCGTCACCTTGTGTACGGTCTTTGTTGATATCGATGATACCCAATTCTTGACCGATACCTTGGTTAACAAGGGCATAAGCATAAGCTGAACCTACGGCACCATCACCGACAAGGATAACTTTTTTGTGTTGTTTAGTTGCAGTCATTCTAAACATCTCCTTAGTTTTATTTGGGGATGATATCATCCCAACCATCTACCATTCTAGCACTTTTTATACATTTTGTCACTTGTGAAAGGGACTTTGAAAATGTTTACATGATAGTTTTCAATAAAGAGTTTTGTCGTAAAATATGGTATAATAGAGGCACAATGACTGTTGAAAGAGGCATAAGATGCAAGATAAAAACTTAGTAACGGTAAACCTGACCAATGAGATGAAATCTTCCTTCATCGACTATGCGATGAGTGTTATCGTTTCACGTGCTTTGCCAGATGTGCGTGATGGTCTCAAGCCTGTTCATCGCCGTATTTTGTACGGAATGAATGAGTTAGGGATTACACCAGATAAACCCCATAAGAAATCTGCCCGTATCACAGGGGATGTTATGGGTAAATACCATCCGCACGGGGATAAGGCCATTTATGACGCCATGGTTCGTATGGCGCAGTGGTGGAGCTATCGCCATATGCTAGTTGATGGCCACGGAAACTTCGGTTCTATGGATGGTGATGGAGCTGCTGCCCAGCGTTATACAGAGGCCCGTATGAGCAAGATTGCTCTGGAAATGCTCCGTGATATTAACAAGAACACGGTAAACTATGCGGACAACTATGATGCTAGTGAGCGTGAGCCAGAAGTTCTACCGGCTCGCTTCCCTAATCTTTTGGTTAATGGTACGACTGGTATTGCCGTTGGTATGGCGACCAACATTCCGCCACATAACTTGGGCGAAACCATCGAAGCTGTGAAGCTGGTCATGGACAATCCAGAGGTAACAACTCGGGAAATCATGGAAGTCCTTCCTGGGCCAGACTTTCCAACTGGTGCCTTGGTCATGGGGAAATCAGGTATCCACCGTGCCTATGAGACAGGTAATGGCTCTATTACCCTTCGTTCTCGTACGGAGATTGAAGAGTATGGAAACGGCCGTGAGCGTATTGTCGTTACTGAGTTTCCATACATGGTTAACAAGTCTAAGGTTCAAGAGCACATTGTCAAATTGGTGCAAGAGAAGCGTATCGATGGGATTACAGCTGTTCGTGATGAATCCAACCGCGAGGGTGTGCGTTTTGTCATCGAAGTTCGCCGCGATGCTTCTGCCAATGTTATTTTGAACAATCTCTTCAAGCAAACCCAGTTGCAGACCAACTTTAGTTTTAATATGTTGGCCATCCAAAACGGGGTGCCGAAAATTCTTTCTGTCCGCCAAATTTTAGAATCTTATATTGAACACCAGAAGGAAGTAGTCACTCGTCGCACGCAATTCGATAAGGAAAAAGCAGAAGCGCGTGCTCATATCTTGGCAGGCTTGCTGATTGCCCTTGACCACATTGATGAGGTCATTCGCATTATCCGTAATTCAGAAACCGACGCTATTGCCCAGGCTGAGTTGATGGAGAAATTTGAGCTTTCTGAACGTCAGAGTCAGGCTATTCTTGATATGCGTTTGCGTCGTTTGACAGGCTTGGAACGTGACAAGATTCAGTCTGAATATGATGAGCTGATTGCCTTGATTGCTGATTTGGCTGATATTTTGGCTAAACCTGAGCGTGTTGTCACGATTATCAAGGAAGAATTGGATGAGGTTAAGCGCAAGTACGCTGACCCACGTCGTACAGAATTGATGGTCGGAGAAGTTCTTTCTCTTGAAGATGAGGACTTGATTGAGGAAACAGATGTCTTGATTACCTTGTCAAATCAAGGATACATAAAACGTTTGGCTCAGGATGAATTCCAAGCTCAGAAGCGTGGAGGACGTGGAGTCCAAGGTACTGGGGTTAAGGATGATGATTTTGTGCGTGAGTTGGTTTCGACTAGCACACATGACCGCCTCTTGTTCTTTACCAATAAAGGTCGTGTTTATCGTTTGAAGGGGTATGAAATCCCTGAGTATGGTCGTACGGCTAAAGGATTGCCAGTTGTCAACTTGCTCAAGTTGGAAGAAAATGAAGCAATCCAGACTATCATCAACGTGACCAAGGACCAGGAAGCAGATAGTTATCTCTTCTTCGCAACCCGTCAAGGTGTTGTCAAACGGACCAGTGTTTCAGAATTTGCCAATATCCGTCAAAGTGGTCTTAAGGCCTTGAACTTGAAAGAAGATGATGAATTAATTAACGTCTTCTTGACAAATGGTCAGGCGGATATTATCATGGGAACCAAATTTGGTTACTCTGTTCGCTTTACAGAAACAGATGTTCGAAATATGGGGCGTACTGCAACGGGTGTTCGTGGTATCAATTTACGTGAGGGAGATCAGTTGGTTGGTGCGACCATGATTTCAGATGATCAAGAAGTCCTTGTCTTGACAGAAAAAGGTTTTGGTAAGCGAACACCAGCCAGCGAATATCCTACCAAAGGCCGTGGTGGTAAGGGGATTAAGACCCTCAAAGTTGCTGAGAAAAATGGATCTCTGGCTGGTTTGACAACGGTATCTGGTGATGAGGACATTATGGTCATTACCGATACAGGTGTGATTATTCGTACAAGTGTTGCCAATATTTCCCAAACTGGTCGTTCAACCATGGGTGTCAAGGTCATGCGTCTAAACGATGAGGCAAAAATTATGACATTTGCACTCGTTGATGCTGCAGATGTCAAGAATGAAGAAGAGCAGGAGTAGAATTCTATGTCAAAACGTGCTAAAAGTAAAAAAGGAAAAAGTGGGATTTGGCGTAATCTTCTAGCTTTGCTGCTGGTCTTGATTTCTCTAGCTCTCATCTTTAACACCTCTATCCGTAATTTTATAATTGGATGGAATACCAATAAATATCAGATTTCAAAAGTGACTGCTGAAGACATCGAAAAGAACAAAGAGGCAGAAACAACTTTTGATTTTGAACAGGTGCAGGCCATTTCGACCGAAGCTATATTGGCTGCCCAGTGGGAAGCCCAACGTTTACCAGTAATTGGTGGTATTTCAATCCCAGAACTTGGAATCAATTTACCTATTTTCAAAGGTGTGGGGAACACATCTCTAATGTACGGTGCTGGAACCATGAAGGAAACCCAGGAAATGGGGAAAGGGAATTATGCTTTGGCTAGTCACCACATTTTTGGTGTAGCCGGTGCGGCGGATGTTCTCTTCTCTCCATTGGATAGGGCCCAGAATGGTATGAAAATCTATATCACTGACAAGACCAATGTCTATACTTATGTGATTGACAGTGTGCAGACAGTTACACCTGAGAGTGTCTATGTCATTGATGATGTAGAAGGACGTACAGAAGTAACATTGGTAACTTGTACAGACTATGATGCGACTGCACGGATTATCGTAAAAGGTGTGCTAGAATCAACAACGCCTTATACTGAAACCTCACAAGATATACTTGATTCATTTAATAAATCATATAATCAATATGATTATGGTCAGTAAGGTTTAGGACTGAGAATTTTCTCAGTCTTTTTTCATTTTCTTGCTTGTTTACGAATAAAATAAGTGAGGAGGATTTTATGTACCAAATTGATTTTAAGGAAGAGGCACTTTTGCCACGTGAAAGATTGTTAGAAGTTGGGGCAGAAAGATTGAGCAATCAGGAATTATTGGCTATTTTCATCCGAACTGGAACCAAAAATGAGCCTGTTTCTATCTTGTCCAATAATCTACTCAATCGCTTGGAAAGTTTGGCTGCCCTAAGGGAGCTGTCTATTGAAGAATTGCAGAGCTTGACGGGCATCGGTCGTGTTAAAGCAATTGAAATCAAGGCCATGATTGAGCTAGGAAAACGGATTAACCAGTCAGAATTACTCTTGAATGAACGTATTTTAGGCAGTGAGAAATTGGGAAGGAAGATGATCCAAGAACTTGGAGATAAAAAGCAAGAACACTTGGTTGCTCTTTATCTAAATACACAAAACCAGATTATCAGTCAAAAGACTATTTTTATAGGAAGTGTCAACCGGAGTATTGCTGAGCCAAGAGAAATCCTACATTATGCGGTAAAATGCATGGCAACATCCATTATCATTGTTCATAATCATCCATCGGGATCCGTTGAGCCAAGTAGGAACGATTTATTGTTTACCGAGAATTTAAAAAAGTCCTGCGAAACACTAGGACTGGTCTTGTTGGATCATTTGATTGTAGGCAATAAGGATTATTATTCTTTTAGGGAAGAAAGTGAGCTATTTTAGAGGATAAAAAGAGAGGAGCCGGGAATTCGGTTCCTCTGTTCATTATTCACCCTTGCGCATGAAATAGAGAAGGGTTTGCAACTCGCTGGTCAGGTCAACATACTGAACGACTACATCTTTGGGAACCGATAAATTGACCGGAGAGAAACTGAGAATGCCTTTGACACCAGCTTCTACTAATATATCGGTTACCTCTTGAGCCTTGATACTTGGGACAGTCAGAATAGCTGTTTGGGCACCTGCTTCCAAAATACGTTCCTTGATTTCAGAAATAGCATGGATGGGAATATTTTCATCAACGGTTCCAACCGCTGGATTGTCATCCGCTTCAAAGGCCATGACAATTTTCATTTTATTGCGCTCATGGAAGCGGTAGTGGAGTAGGGCACGGCCCATATTTCCGACACCGACAAGCATAACATTTGTAATCGAATTGTCATTGAGAATTTCCGCAAAGAAATCCATCAATTCTTTTACATTGTAGCCAAAGCCACGACGACCTAGTTCACCGAAGTAGGAGAAGTCACGGCGCACGGTTGCGGAGTCGATACCGATTGCTTCAGCGATTTCCTTAGAGCTAGCTTTTTCAATATTTCCAGCATAAAAGCGTTTAAAGATACGATAGTAGAGCGAAAGGCGCTTGGCAGTTGCGCGCGGGATATCTGCTTTTTTTTCGTTTTTCACAATGACCTCCTTAAATATGGTTGGCGACAATACTATACTAGCTGACTGGTCTAATGCTTATTTTACTTGAGTATAGGCCTACCAATTTTTCATTCATTTTCAATTCTTTCTTCTATTCTAGTCCAAGATTGTGAAAAAATCAACAGATTGGATTGAAAAAGACTAAGCATGAAATCTTGCCTAGTCTAGTGTTTGAAAGTAGCGGTAGAGGTCACCAATGGTTCCTTTATAATCTAACTGGTGACCATCTCGTGTTAGTTTGGTTACAGGATAGTAATCAGGAAGAGTGAGGCAACCTGAGAAGGCCAGTTTGGCTGCATCCAGATTGTCAAACTCCTGTTTTCTATCTATTTTGTAAGCATCTTGATAGTGAACAATAATCATGCTTAACCTTCCTTGGTAAATAGGTCACGGTCGACTAAGCTATCCATCAAGAAGTAGAATTTTTCCTGGATGACCTTGTTTCCATTTTCTTTAAAGATATTGACCAAGTGCAAGCCAGATTTGTCTGTGATGTTGATTTTAAAACCGTTCAACTCTTTATTGACAATAATCTTTAAAAGAAAACCCTGATTTGAGTTAGGAACTTCTTCCAAGAGGCGCGTGAGTTGGTAGTGCCCTGCTTTTGTTTGTTCAAAAGTGGTATCTCTCAGGGTGTATTTTTTGATGTTAGAGCTAATGTGATAGGTAAATGCGCAATCTTTTAGGTTAACTGATTGTTGAAAGGCCATTTTATCCTCCAATGATTTTTTGTAATTCTGTAAGAAGAATATCAATCTCTTCTAGAGTATTTGTTTCAGATAGGCTGATACGGATGGATTCTTTTAGCCGATGGGAATTTGTTCCGTACATGGCTTCAAGTACATGACTGTTCTGAACAACGCCAGCAGTACAAGCTGACCCACTTGAAACTGCAATTCCAGCCAGGTCTAATCTCATCAGAACTTGCTCATTGAGCTTGTCTGGGAAACCTATGTTGATGACATGAGGGAGATGGGAACCAGCTTGATTGATATAAAATGTAGCCCCATCTAGTCCGGAAATGAGATGTTCTTTCAAACTTTCGATATGGGCTGTATGTAGCTCAAGTAACTGGATTTGTTCCTTGAGGGCAAGTGCCATGGCAGCTATTCCTGGTAGGTTCTCTGTGCCTGCTCGGTGTTGTCGCTCTTGCTTACCTCCATGAATAAGTGCGTCAAATCCTTGCAAGCGACTATATAGAAAACCAACTCCCTTTGGTCCGTGGAATTTATGGGCAGAAGCAGCTAGAAAATCAATCCCATAGTCAGCGGGCTTCACATCCATTTTTCCGATTGCCTGCACAGCATCTACATGGAAGACTGCCTGATGGTCGGCCAATAGTTGACCAATTTCTTTAATGGGAAGCAGTTGACCAGTTTCATTGTTGGCAAACATGGTGCTAACCAAGATGGTATCTGGGCGTAGGGCTTCTTGGATTTGCTGGGCAGTGATGACATGATTGATCGGCTGAATATAGGTTACTTCAAATCCAAAACGCTCCTCAAGATACTGCATGGTATGAAGAACTGCATGGTGCTCGATAGCAGTAGTAATCAGGTGCTTGCCTTTGGCTTGATTGGCAAGGGCATAGCCCTGAATAGCCAAATTATCAGCCTCAGACCCTCCAGCTGTAAAAATGATATGATCTGCTGGGACATCGAGAACTTGGGCGATATCCTGTCTGGCTTGGCGTAAAATTTGGTTGGCTTTGCGACCAGCCTGGTGAATACTGGAAGGGTTGCCATAGGTTTCTTGCGCTACTTCCAACATCCGTTGGAGAGCAGTGGGAGATAGGGCAGTGGTGGCTGCATTATCTAAATAAATCAAATAAGGTACTCCTAGTTATTTTTTTCAGGATTTGTAAACTTAAAGAGTGGGCTAAGTGGTTGGTGTTCTTGAATACGATGGATGGCATCAGCAATCAAGTCACTAGCAGTGATGAAGGCGATATTTTTAGGCTCTTGTTCCTTACTTGCGACTGAATCGGTTACAAGGATTTCTTTGATTGGAGAAGCGTCCAGAAGTTCCGCCGCACTACCCGCGAACAGACCATGGCTGGCAACAGCGTAAATTTCAGTAGCTCCGCCCTCTTGAACGATTTTTGAGGCTTGTGAGAAGGTCCGACCAGTATTTAGGATATCATCAACCAAGATAGCTTTTTTACCAGCAACATCCCCGATGATGTAACCTTCTGAACGCTCAGAATCATCTTGAGCGTAGTCGATAATAGCAATAGGAGCATTCAAGAATTCCGCGATATTACGCGCACGTTTGATACCAGAATTTTTTGGACTAACGATGACAACGTCTTCACCACAGAGTCCTTTTTCCATGTAATAAGACGCGAAAAGAGGTTCTGTAAGAAGATTATCAACTGGAATATCAAAGAAACCTTGAATTTGAGAAGCGTGTAAATCGAGTGTTAGGACACGGTCAACACCTGCTTTGACCAACATATTGGCAACAAGTTTAGCAGTGATTGGTTCGCGTGGAGATGCGGTACGGTCCTGACGAGCATAGCCAAAATAAGGCATAACAGCAGTAATAGTGTTTGCACTTGCACGTTTGCAGGCATCAATCATAATCAGCAATTCCCACAAGTGGTTGTTGACTGGGTAGCTAGTAGATTGGATGATATAAACATCTACACCGCGGACAGATTCTTCAATGTTGATTTGGATTTCACCGTCTGAGAATTGGCGTGAGGATAATTTTCCTAGTGGAAGACCAGCTGATGCGGCAATTTTTTCAGCGATGGCACGATTGCTATTGAGTGAGAAGATTTTAATGTTATTTTCACCGAGTGGTTGACCCATTTTCAAGTAACTCCTTTTACACACTAAGCTTTTATGAGAAACATAAAAGAAAATTTTACAATAGATGGTTCTATTCTATCAAAAAAAAGAAATTTTTTCAGTATTCAAGTAAAAAAATCAGCCTTATTGGACTGATTTTCGATGGCTAGCAGTTCGTGCAACCTTACTACGGGCATATTTAAATTGGATGGAGTTCTTCTTGAGAAAGTCTTCAAAGAGAATTTTTCCTTGGTGGGCATCAGTTACTTCAACTTCCAGTTCGTAATCCACTTGCCCGGCATATTCATTTTCATCTAGGGCCATAAGACCAATGGAAGTTTCTTTCTCGTGTCGTTTGGTAGTCAGGCTCCCCCAGACAGCCAGTTTGTCAATCGGAACATCTGTGGCTGAGATGATGTCGGCAATGTGTCCTGCGGGCAGTTGGAAGTTTTCGATTAACTGATGAGCAGTCTGGATGTCTAGAACTTGATTGTACTCTTGATTGCCAATTTCCTGGGGAATTTTTAGGGTCAGCTCTGCTATTTCTTTAAAAGTCCGTATACGGAGTGAAAAACGGTGGTTCTTCATATCTAAATCAGGAGTGTCAATATAGTGGTTGGTTTGAAGAACAGGGCTTACGTCTGAAAAATCAGAGAGAAGGCGTAGGTACTCGGATTTGGTTAATAAGGTTTTATACTCAATTTCAAGGTGGTTTTTCATGCAGTAAACCCTTTCAATGTGTTATAATAGAATAGTCTTTGTGTTATTCTAATACAATTTAAAAATTTTGACAAGAAAGGGGCAGTATGGACTTTAACTGGGAAGAATTTTTAGACCCCTATATCCAGACAGTAGGTGAGTTGAAGATCAAACTGCGTGGTATTCGCAAGCAGTACCGGAAAGCCAATCGGCACTCTCCTATAGAGTTCGTGACTGGTCGGGTAAAGCCTATTGAATCCATTAAGGAAAAGATGGCCCTACGACAGATTAAGTTAGAAAATCTTGCTCAAGATATGCAGGATATTGCTGGGCTTCGAATTATGGTTCAATTTGTGGATGATATTGAGGAAGTCTTGGCGATTTTACGCAAGCGCAAGGATATGCAAATTGTCCACGAAAGGGATTATATTAACTACCGAAAGGCTTCTGGCTACCGGTCCTATCATGTAGTTATTTCATACCCCGTGGACACCATAAATGGCAATGAAACGGTTCTTGCAGAAATCCAAATCCGTACTCTTTCTATGAACTTCTGGGCGACCATTGAGCATTCCCTAAATTACAAGTACAAAGGAAATTTTCCTGAAGAAATCAAGAAACGCTTGGAAGTGACAGCAAAGATTGCCTATGAATTAGATGAGGAGATGCGAAAAATCCGTAACGACATTCAGGAGGCCCAGGCCTTATTCGATCCTGCACATAGGAAGCTGAATGACGGTGTCGGAAATAGTGATGACACAGATGAAGAATACAGGTAGAAAAAAAATCGCTCTGCTCGCTAGCCGAAATCCAAAGAGTGAGGCAGTTTCCAAAGAACTTTGGACAAAATTGAAAGAAGCAAATTTCATACTGACACCTAAAAATCCTGATATTGTGATTTCAATCGGTGGTGATGGTATGCTCCTGTCGGCCTTTCATAAGTATGAAAAGTTGATTGACCGTGTGCGTTTTGTCGGTATTCATACAGGCCATCTAGGATTTTATACGGATTACCGTGACTTTGAGGTGGACAAACTGATCGAGAACCTCAAGCTTGATACAGGTGCCAAGGTATCCTATCCGATTTTAAATGTTAAAGTCAAGTTGGCAGATGGTCGTGTAGTGGAGGCGCGTGCTCTGAATGAGGCGACTATCAAGCGTTTATCCAAAACCATGGTGGCAGACGTCATTATCAACAATGTACCGTTTGAACGCTTTAGGGGAGATGGCATCTCAGTATCTACTCCAACTGGTTCGACGGCCTACAATAAATCCTTAGGTGGAGCTGTCTTGCATCCGACCATTGAGGCCTTGCAGATTGCAGAAGTAGCCAGTCTAAATAACCGCGTTTATCGGACCTTGGGTTCTTCTATTGTGGTTCCCAAAAAAGACAAGATAGTCATTGAGCCCAAACATAGTGACCGCTATTCTATTGCCGTTGATAATAAGACCTATGTTTATGATAATATCGAAAAGATAGAGTACCAGATTGACCAGCATAAAATTCATTTTCTTGCTACCCCTAGCCACACCAGTTTCTGGAATCGGGTCAAAGATGCCTTCATTGGAGAGGTGGAGTAATGCGGTTTGAATTTATAGCTGACCAGCATACCAAGATTAAAACCTTTCTGAAGAAACACGGTGTTTCCAAGGGTTTGTTGGCAAAAATCAAGTACACAGGTGGCAATATTTGGGTTAATGATATAGAACGTAATGCAACTTACTTGCTTGATATTGGAGATAGGGTTACAATTGACATACCAGCTGAGGAGGATTTGACTGGAAGTTTGAAACCGATTTCTTTTCCGCTGGATATTATCTATGAAGATGCCCACTTTCTTGCTATCAATAAGCCAGTTGGATATGCTTCGATACCCTCAGCACTCCATTCTTCTACCATTGCCAATTTTGTCAAGGGCTATCTGGTCGATCAGGCTTATGAAAACAAACAGGTTCATATTGTCACGCGCCTAGATAGGGATACTTCGGGGGTCATGCTCTTTGCTAAGCATGGCTATGCCCATGCTCGACTGGACAAGCAGTTGCAGGCCAAGCTCATTCACAAACGCTATTATGCTCTGGTTAAGGGAGAGGGGGTTTTGGAAGCTGAGGGAGATATCATTGCTCCAATTGGTCGTCCAGAAGATAGTATCATCACACGCTGTGTGACCAAGACGGGTAAATATGCCCATACTTCCTATCGACTTGTTCAGTCTTGGGGCAATATTCATCTAGTGGATATTCAGTTGCACACAGGTCGAACCCACCAGATTCGTGTTCATTTTTCACATATTGGTTTTCCTTTATTGGGAGATGATATGTATGGTGGCAGTTTAGAGTGTGGTATTCAACGTCAGGCCTTGCATTGTCACAACTTGGCCTTTGACAATCCTTTCTCAGCCCAAAGGATTGACTTGGAAGCAGGTCTTCCAGACGATTTTCAGGCTGTTATCAAAATGTTAACTAATAAATAAAATTTTAAGGAGAATTTAGATGGAAATTCGGAATTTATTTGGTGAAATGAAGCAAAAAATCGTAGGTAAAAAACTACGTATCGTTTTCCCAGAAGGTACAGATGAGCGCGTCGTGCGTGCAGCAGCTCGTTTGAAATTTGAAGGTTTGGTAGAGCCAATTATCCTCGGTGTGCCGGAAGCTGTCCATACTTTGTTGACAGATTTTGGTTTCTCAAACCCTGGTATCACAGTTATTGACCCTAATAACTACGGAAACTTTGATGCCATGAAACATGAATTTGTTACTCTTCGTAAAGGCAAGGTTGATGAGGCGCAGGCAGATGAAATTTTGCGTGATGTCAACTACTTTGGTGTTATGTTGGTGCAAATGGGATTAGCAGAAGGTATGGTGTCAGGTGCTATCCACTCAACAGCAGATACTGTACGTCCTGCCCTTCAAATTATTAAGACAAAACCAGGTGTAAAACGTACTTCAGGTGTCTTCTTGATGGTTAAAGACCAGCACAAGTTTGTCTTTGGTGACTGTGCAATCAACATTGAACCAGATGCAGAAACCTTGGCAGAGATTGCAATCCAATCAGCAGAAACTGCTAAAACATTTGGTATCGATCCAAAAGTAGCTATGATTTCATACTCAACAAAAGGTTCAGGTTCAGGTCCGCGCGTTGACAAGGTTGTAGAAGCAACTCGCTTGGCTCAAGAACTTCGTCCGGACCTCTTGATTGACGGTGAACTGCAGATGGATGCTGCCTTGGTTCCTGATACAGCACGTTTGAAAGCACCTGGAAGTCCAGTAGCAGGTCAAGCCAATGTCTTTGTCTTCCCAGCTATTGAAGCAGGCAACATTACTTACAAAGTAGTTGAGCGTCTTGGTGGTTACGAAGCGGTAGGTCCGGTCTTGCAAGGTTTGAATAAGCCTGTGAACGATCTTTCACGTGGATGCAGTTCAGAAGATGTTTACAAGCTTGGTATCATCACAGCTGCACAAGCAATTGCTGCTGAATAAACGGATGAAAAGATTTTTTAGATATTTTAAACCCTATCAGAAGGAAGCGATTCTAGGTCCGGTTTTTAAACTATTAGAAGCTAGTTTTGAGCTCCTAGTCCCTTTAATTATCGCTTTCATTGTTGATACAATCATTCCAAATGGCAATCAGGGGGACCTGGTTGCCATGCTTTTATTATTGGTTGGTCTAGCTTGTGTCGGTATTCTCGTTTCACTTACTGCCCAGTATTTCTCAGCTAAGGCGGCAGTTGGAGTGACAAAAGCTTTGACCAATGACTTGTACCAGAAGGTTCTTTCGCTTCCAAAATCTAGTCGGGATATTCTTTCGTCTTCAAGTCTATTGACCAGACTGACCAGTGATACCTTGCAAATTCAGACAGGAATCAATACATTTTTACGCTTATTTTTACGGGCGCCGATTGTTGTATTTGGTTCGCTGATGATGGCCTTCTACATTAGTCCTAGTTTGTCTGTCTATTTTCTAGGAATGATTATCCTCTTACTTATCATAGTGACAGGAATTTCCATTATTACTAGCCGCATGTATCAATCCATCCGCAAGGATGTAGATAGTCTGGTAGGGCAGGTAGGAGAAACGGTTATGGGTTGGAGGGTTATTCGTGCATTCGGACAAAAAGCGCGTGAAATCAAGACTTTCCAGGGCATCAATCAGACCTACAAGAAACACCAGTTGCAGGCTGGTTTTTGGTCTAGCCTCCTATCTCCCCTGACTTTTCTTGTTGTTAATACCACCTTGCTCATTCTCATCTGGCAGGGAAATGGTGCAGTTTCGCAAAACTTACTTGAACAAGGGATGTTGGTTGCCCTCATCAACTATCTTTTGCAAATTCTAGTTGAACTGGTTAAGATGATTATGGTTGTTTCTACCCTTAATCAGACCTATATTTCAGCCCAGCGTATCCAAGAGGTTTTTGATCAAGAATCTGAGGATGTGGAAGCTGATTTGCCAGAAGGACTTAGTAAGGATAAAGAGCTGATTTTTTCAGTCAACCATCTTTCTTTCGCTTATCCTAAATCTGCAGAGAAGGCTCTATTGGATATAACCTTTGAACTGTCTAAGGGTCAGTTTATGGGAATAATCGGTGGTACGGGGTCTGGTAAATCGACCTTAGTGGATTTGCTGCAAGCACTTTATGCTATGCCGACCAATCAACTTTCTCTTTATATTGATGGGAAAAGTCCTAAGAACTTAAAAGAATGGCGAGAACAAATTACTATCATCCCTCAACAGGCGCAACTCTTTGCTGGAACTGTTCGTTCCAATCTCTCATTGGGATTAGACACTGTGGCGGATAGCGACTTCTGGTCTGCATTGGAAATTGCACAGGCTAAATCTTTCGTTGAGGAAAAAGGTGGTCTGGATAGTCCTGTAGAAGCTTTTGGGAAGAATTTTTCTGGCGGACAAAGACAACGCTTGACCATTGCGCGTGCTATTTTACAGAAGGCTCCAATATTGATTTTGGACGATGCAACATCCGCTCTGGATTATTTGACGGAAAGTCGCTTATTGGCAGCAATTCGTCAAGAATTTCCTGAACAGACCTTGATTATGGTGTCACAAAGAACCAATAGTTTGCGTAGGGCAGATCAGATTTTGGTTTTGGATCAAGGTCACCAAGTTGGACTTGGTCGACATGAAGATTTGCTAAGAAGCTCTGCTATTTACCAAGAAATCGACCAATCTCAACATAGGGAGGAGGGCAGCCATGAAACAATCTAGTTTGAAGGCACTGGTCAAATTGGTTTTCAAACAGCCTCTCCGAATGTCCTTAATGTTGGTGGGAAGTTTAGCGCAAGTGCTTCTGACAGTCTATCTACCGATTTTGATAGGTCAGGCAGTTGATGCAGTATTGATAGCAGATGGCCAGGTCTTGCTTGGTATTCTAGGAAAAATGGTCATGGTTATCTTGCTTAATACGCTGGCACAATGGTATCTCCCACTCCTAACCAATCGCTTGGTCTATGGAATGGTTGCAGATTTGCGTGAGCAGGTTTATATTAAGTTGCATCAGCTGCCCTTATCTTATTTAGACCGTCAGTCTGTTGGTGACTTGGTCGCTCGTTTTTCTAGTGATAGTGAGCAGTTGACCAATGGCTTGCTAATGATTTTTAACCAATTTTTCATTGGTCTGTTAACCATATTCCTAACCATTTTTACAATGGCTAGGCTAGATATGACCATGATGTTGGTCGTCGTAGCCTTGACCCCGCTTTCGCTGATTATAGCACGCTATATCGCCAAGAAGTCCTATGGTTATTATAGAAAGCAAACTCAGGCGCGTGGTCAACAGTCCCAGTTGCTTGAGGAATCCATCAGTCAGTTGACCTTGATTCAGTCTTTCAATGCTCAGGAGCAATTTACAGCACATTTTCAAGCAGTCAATGACCAGTATGCGACCTATTCTCAAAAAGCCATTTTTTCCTCATCAACGGTCAATCCAAGTACCCGCTTTGTCAATGCACTCATCTATGCCTTGCTAGCTGGTCTGGGGGCCATGAGGATTATGGCTGGCAATTTTACCGTTGGCTCGCTGACAACTTTTCTCAATTATGCTAGTCAGTACAGTAAGCCCTTTAATGATATTTCTTCGGTCCTTTCGGAATTGCAAAGCGCTTTAGCTTGTGCAGACAGGCTGTTTGTTATCTTGGCTCAAGCTAGTATTGACGATCAGGCAGAGCGGAAAATCGATTCAGAGGAGTTAAAGGGAGCTATTTCCTTTGAAAATGTGTCTTTCACTTATAGAGATGAGCAATCTTTGATTGAAGACCTGAATATTGATGTCAAATCCGGTCAAAAAATTGCCATTGTTGGACCAACAGGAGCTGGGAAATCAACTATGATTAACCTACTTATGCGCTTCTATGATGTGACGGCTGGTCAGATTGTTTTGGACGGTGTTCCGATTAGCCAGTATAGTCGAGAGGACCTTCGTAGACAGATCGGCATGGTCTTACAGGAAACTTGGATAAGATCTGGAACCATTCATGACAATATTGCCTATGGCTATCCCAATGCCACAAGAGAATTGGTCATTGAAGCCGCTCAGGCAGCCAATGCAGACTTCTTTATTCGCCAGTTGCCAGATGGGTATGATACGGTATTGACAGACGGAGGTGCATCCTTATCACAAGGCCAACGTCAGCTCTTGTCCATTGCGCGTGTCTTTGTTAAAATCCCTAAAATCCTGATATTAGATGAAGCAACCTCATCCATTGATACACGGACGGAACTCTTGGTACAAGAAGCCTTTGGCAAGTTGATGGAAGGGCGGACCAGTTTCATCATTGCCCACCGATTGTCAACCATTCAATCAGCTGACTTGATTTTAGTTATGGTGGATGGAAAAATTGTTGAACAAGGAAAGCATGTTGATTTAATGACTAAACAAGGTATCTATTACCAAATGCAAAATAGCTAGAAAGATGAGTATGGAAAGCCTTATCTAGTTTGATTAACAAATATAGGATCCTTAGTTGATATTATTTAGGAGGCTGGGCAATACATCCATGATGGCTCCGCCCTCACCCACAGAATAATGAAAACGAACATAAAGCCCTCACTAGGTGTATAATCTTAGTGAGGGCTTTGTGGTTGACGACTTAATGATTCTAATAATCGAGGGCAAAACTGATCCACTCTACTGACGAGCACCCCAAAATATGCGATAGGCATGAGTATAAAAATACGACAAAAATTCGGTAGATAAGCTCTCTAATTTTTAGAAGGAGGGAATTATCATGGATGTTCTCTATCAATCTTGTGCAGGTATTGATGTCCATCAAGCCAATATCGTTGTCTGTATCCTACACGGACCACTCACCTCAACTCGTCCAAAGCGTGAGATGGCTACGTTTGATACAACGACTAAAGGCCTACGTGCTTGCCACGATTTTCTCAGTCAATTTCATGTGGAAGCTGTTGGTATGGAAAGTACAGGTGTTTATTGGCGACCTGTCTGGCATGCTCTATGTGATGACTTCAAGTTGATACTCGCTCAACCAGCCCACATGAAGGCTATTCCAGGTCAGAAAACCGACAAGAAGGATGCTCACTGGATTGCCAAATTAACACGAATTGGTCTGCTTCCTCGGAGTTTCGTTCCCGATGAAACCATTCAAGAATTGAGGGAGTTGACCAGACAACGAAAACATTATGTGGAAAGTCGCAATCGAGAAACAAACCGTATCCATAAAATTCTTCAATCAGGTGGTATCAAGCTAACAACCTATATCGAAGATATAATGGGACTATCTGGTCGCAATCTCCTTCAGCTACTGGTTGATGGGACGCCTATCACACCTCGCATTGTCCATCAATCAGTTTACACCAGCTTGAAGAAGAAAGTACCGCAGCTTATGGAAGCCTTGGATGGCTATTTTTCTGACCATCACCGCTTTATGTTAAAGCAGTCATTGGAGATTTATGATTTTTATCAGAAGCAGATTGGGTTGTTGGAAGAGCGAATGAATGTCTATCTATCACAATATGAAAACCATGTAGAAATATTGGATTCCATCCCAGGCATTGATGTCATTACAGCCTCCGTTATTATTTCTGAGGTTGGTGTTGACATGAGTCAGTTTCCTACTGCTGGACATTTAGCTTCTTGGGCTGGACTTTGTCCAGGTAATAATGAGAGTGCGGGCAAAAAACGAAGTACCAAGATTCGACACGGAAATTCTTATTTGAAGAAATGTTTATGCCAAGCCGCTTTCGCCGCCAGGAACCAAAAAGGTAGTCCTCTAGCTGAACGATTTTGTCAGATTCAAAGTCGGCGTGGTTCACAAAAAGCAACAATTGCACTCGCACATCAATTATTAAAAATAGCTTATATCCTCTTACAAGAGCAGATAACGTATCCTGAATTTTTAGCACAGAAAAAGACTACTAGGGACGAGCTAGTAGCCTAACATAAAAAATTTTTCGCTTTGATTATATCATAGGGAGAGAGTTTTTGCATTCTTTTGAGTTTTCGTATAAAAAGTCCAACGCCATTTCTCAGAGTTCGTATCAACAACTGGAAATAAGGACTTGTTGACGAACTCTTTTTATCAGATGAGTTCTTTCTCACTCCCTTTTCTTTGTGTTATACTAGATTCATGTTAGATTTGAAAGAATATGGAATTGATATGTGGCCGAAAGAAAAGGTTCAAGCTTTTCGTAAGGCACTTTTGGACTGGTATGATGCCAATAAAAGAGATTTACCGTGGAGAAGAACCAGGGATCCGTATGCAATTTGGGTGTCCGAAATCATGCTCCAACAGACACGGGTGGATACTGTTATTCCTTACTACGAACGTTTTCTTCATCACTTGCCGACTATTGCTGATTTGGCTAAAGCTCCAGAGGAGGTCATTCTCAAACTATGGGAAGGACTGGGTTATTATTCCCGTGTTCGCAATATGCAACAGGCAGCTCAACAAATGGTGGACGACTTTGCAGGGCAATTTCCGACCACGCATGCGGAAATTTCCAGTTTGAAAGGCATAGGCCCCTATACTGCAGGAGCCATTTCAAGTATAGCCTTTAATTTGCCAGAGCCAGCAGTAGATGGCAACGTTATGCGTGTTCTCAGTCGTCTATTTGAAGTGGATTATGACATAGGCTTACCGACTAATCGCAAGATTTTTCAAGCCATGATGGAGATTTTGATTGACCCAGATAGACCCGGAGATTTCAACCAAGCCCTGATGGATTTGGGTTCTGATATAGAATCACCAGTCAACCCACGCCCCCAGGACAGTCCAGTCAAAGACTTTAGCGCAGCTTATTTAAATGGCACCATGGACAAATACCCTATCAAAGCACCAAAGAAAAAGCCAGTTCCAGTTGCCTATCAAGGCTTTATTATCCGCAATAAAGATAATCAATTTTTATTGGAAAAAAATAATGAAGCGGGACTCTTATCAGGTTTTTGGTCCTTTCCGCTTTTGGAAAAAGGGGCAGTCGTTGACAAACAAGTTTCGCTCTTTGAAGTTGCAGAAGAAGTTGTTCAGCTAGATATACGACAGAGCTTTACAGAATATTATGATATGGCTGTTGATTGGCAGAAGCAAGAATTTGATACCGTTCAGCACATTTTCAGTCACCGCAAATGGCAGATAGAATTGGTCGAAGGAGTTGCAGAAACAACCAAACTTCTAGGAACCAAAGAATTAAAATGGGTTTCCGTAGAAGACTTTCCTATCTATCCCTTTGCCAAACCCCAGCAGAAGATGTGGGAAGCATATGTTAAAAAAATGGAGCAATAAAAAATAACATTCGAGCACATAATTGTTTGATAGCGTTTTCTAAAAGTGGTATACTATTCTTAGAAGAAATCAGATAATGAAGTTGAGATGTTGAACGCCATCTATCCTGGTTGAAAGGAGTATTCAAGCGTTCATTTAATCAAGCTAACTACTAGCCATTTTCTCCAAAGGACGATGGCTAATAGGGGAAAAGTCCGTTATCCCTACTTTGGTGCCTGAAGGCATCTGTTGGCAAAATGCTTAGCATTCACTCACACTTAGCCTTGCTACCCAGTTCAATCAAAAGTAGGCTAATCCTTATTCGTGTCGTAAATACTGTATGGTCAAGATAGATCCTTGGCTAGCAACCAAGAAAATCAGAAAACCTCTAGTGATTTTCATCATAATAAGCAATCTCCACACTTAGACAACAAAATAAGAGGACAATCAAAGACATAAGGGTAGCAGAATAATTACTTAATCATTAACTATTTGTCGTGCAACTTTGGTAATGGACTTTTCCAATTTAAAAGACAAAAGGGAGGCTGAAAGGCCTCCTTTTCGCTATTGTTATGTTTGGCTTTCCTATATGTTAGGATTGACTATAGACATCAATTACTCTACCGATAGGACGGATGTCATCTTCCTGGTTTAAATCAATATCCTCATAGTCAGGGTTGAGGGATTGTAAGTAAGAACCCTTGTATTTTTTAACAAAATTTTCCCCATTAACTGAGAAAATTCCAATTGAGTTCAGAGGAATGTCTGGTGTCAGACGAATAAAGAGGTAGTCCCCATCCTGAATACTAGGTGCCATGGAATCTCCGACAACCTGAGCGATGGTATCGTATTGCCGACTATCAGGGATATCCTCGCTATAAAAGGATACTAGGTTGTCAAAGTCTGTATCCTGCCAGTAGCCAGTACCAGCTGAAACCTTGCCAGGAACAGCCAATTCCGTTCGTTCACGGTAGTCATCTAGATGAAGTACAGTTGCTGATTTAGAATTAGAGGTTTGCATTGCTGCTACTTGTTCTTGCCCGAAAGCAATCCACCTGTCATGAAATTCACCCTCTAGTGTCTGATCTAAAACCTGTGCTTGCTGAGAAATAGATTGCTTAAATTGTCCAAATTGGGCAGGGGTAAGCGTCAGGGCTATAGCTTGGTCGTCATCAAGCTTCTGAACCAAATCAGAAACAGCTATGTTCATGCCTTTTGCAACCTTCTCCAGTGTTTCCATGGTAGGAAGAAGAGCTTTTTTTGTTTTAGGATGCTGATTTTTTTCTAACATAGAAATATATCCCTTTGTTAAACCAGAAAGTTCTGCAAACCTATCCATAGATAGTTTGTTTTTAGTTCGAAATTCTTTTAAGATATCACCCAAAATCATGCTTGTACCTCGCTTTGTTTAACATATTATACCATAAGACTATTTTTTTGACAAATATTGTTTAACATGTTTGACAAAAATAAAAAATGGTGTTATGATGGTATCAAATCCTAGTTGGAGCGTGTAAAAATGAAAAATAATCTTGAGATTACTTGGGCAGATATTTACAGAGAATGGGAAGTCTATGCAGAACATTTCCATTTGCATCCCTTGATGAGCAAGGAAAGCAAGTTTCAAGTAGTTAGTCCTGAAATGAGCAGAGGTAGTCTGCTAACTTTTCAGCTATTAAATCATTATCTAGAGGATGAAGAAAAGTATGCAGCAGTATGGCTAGCCTCATTTTGTCGTGATTTAATGCAGGATTATGCTTATTTGTTAAATAGCCGAGCCTATATGTTGGTTAGTCAAGTTTATTTTCAGTCGGTCAAACAGTTTGATGTCTGTGTTCAAGCCTGGGCAAAACCGCTCACGAGATTACAACCAAAGTTATTTATCTCTCACCGAATGTTTGAAAATGTAGACCTAACCAATCTTGCTTGTCTTGTAGAATTAGCAATGATACAAGCTAGTTTAGTTCAAGCCCAGATGCTTGAAAGAATGTAGAAAGGTAGATATGAACATGTTTATTTGGAATAAGAAAACGACCAACCTCTTGTCAGTTGTAGAATATTGGTCGGACCAATTGCTGGACTTAGGTATTTTAAAGAATACTGAAACATTAAGCCCTTTTTGCTGGCGCTGCCACAGCACTTGTGGAGTAAAAAATGTTCCGATTGTTTCAGGGAAATGGTTTCATGTAGAAAGCTTATCCAACCAGTTATTGCTGTGTCAGGCCTGTGAAGTAGAAAAGCCAAAGTCCAAGCAAGCTGATGTTGTTTGGAAATGGTTAAAAGATGAAAGTAGTGAATATTACTGGACCATTGAGGCCATGAAAGAATACGAGAAACAGTTTCATACAAGTGTTCTACAAGAACTTTGGAATATAGGAATTAGGGATGGGGAAGAGGTAGAAATTCTAGTTCAAAAAGTGATGACAGATAGACACAAAATAGCTCCATCCTTCAATCGTGCCAGTCTTGCCCAAGCTTTCCGAGTAGAAATTGAAAAAATGCGTAAGGAAGCCTTTGCAAACTGGACAGGGATATTTCAAATTGCCAGCTGAGTAAATCAGAATGAAATTTAATATGATTGCAAGCAAGATTAGGAGTTTTTATATCATTTTATTTTGTTAAAAACGTCACATAATAGTTGAATATATCCAAGATTTATAGTATAATAACATAAAGAAAAATAAAGTCATTAACTACTATAAATCTTACAGGAGGTTGTCTATGGCAACATTTTACGTCCCAGCGGTCAACTTGATTGGTCGCGGTTGTGTCAATGAAATCGGTGGTTACGTTAAGGATTTGGGCTACAAGAAGGCTCTGCTTGTGACGGATGAATTTATCCGCACTAGCGATATTCTTCCTAAGGTAACCAAGCCTCTGGATGAAGCAGGAGTAAACTATGTAGTATTCAGTCAGGTTGATCCAAACCCAACCTGTAAAAATGTTTATGATGGACTAGCTACTCTTCAAGAAAATGACTGTGATTTCATCATCTCAGTTGGTGGCGGATCGCCTCAAGATGCGGCAAGCTGTATTTCTATCATGGCAACCAATGGTGGCAAACCACAGGACTATGAAGGTCTTCATAAGTCTGAAAAACTTGGCTTGCCTGTTGTGGCTATCAACACAACAGCGGGCACCTCTGCTGAAATTACCATTAACTATGTTATTACCGATGAAGAACGCAAGGTAAAAATGGTTATGGTAGACAAAAATAGCTTGGCTGTCATGTCAGTCAATGACCCTGAACTGATGCTCTCTAAACCAGCGGCTCTGACAGCAGCGACAGGTATGGATGCTCTAACTCATGCTATTGAAGCTTTGGTAACACCGGGTGCTTATGGCGTGACTAAGAAACTCTCTATGGGTGCGATTGAGCTTATCAAAGAGTACTTACCTCGTGCAGTTGAGAATGGACAGGATATCGAAGCTCGAGAAGCTATGGTTCATGCTATTTTCCTTGGAGGTATGAGTTTCAATAATGCTGGCTTAGGCTATGTTCATTCAATGGCTCACCAGTTGGGTGCTGTTTATGACCTGCCGCATGGTGTTTGCTGCGCTATGATTTTGCCAATCATCGAACGTGAGAATGCCAAACGTGTGCCTGCAGCCTTCCGTGATGTTGCTAAAGCACTGGGACTTGATATTGCAGGTAAATCTGATGAGGAATGTGCAGACTACGCTATTGCACAAATTGAAGAATTGTCGGCTAAAGTTGGTATTCCTAAGAAATTGACAGAGTTGGACATCAAGGAAGAAGAGTTTGACTTTGAATACCTATCTAAGAATGCCTTGATTGATGCCTGCGCACCGGGTAACCCATTCATGCCAACATTGGAAGAAACCATCGCTTTTTATAAAGAATTGTTTTAATCAATAGATTTTAGAATTTAAATACCTACAATTAAGTATGTAAACGAAGATTGTAGGTATTTTTATTTTTGTTCCCCTAATAAGCAACTATTCATATTCATTTATCAATGAATATGACAAACTGTCTTAATTTTGCTATAATAGGACAAAACAAGCCGTTTGACGGCTTTTTTCAATGAAGTAATACAAAGGAGGTTTTACATGGCAATTATTCAATGGTTGAATAATTACCATGGTGTGAGAGACAAAGTAAATTGACGATAAAATAGAGTTGCTAACCATGTAAAGCCTTGATTAATAAGGCTTTTTATAATTTTTAATACAATTCTATTTTTTATGATATTTTTCTTTGCTATGCAATAATGTGCAATGATAATCAAAATTTGCCCAAAATTCTGCCCAATTGGAGATTAAAATAAAAGATGTATTGTAAATTGCAATACATCATACTTAACCTAATCAATAAATTTATTAATTATATACTTTTTATAATCTATTTTTTTCCATCGATCAAGTATTATTTTTTCAATGGTAGTGCTTTTAGTTCTCGAAGAGAGAAGGTCGTTATAGATAGCTATCCTAGTTTTGCTGCCAAATGGTTGTAGAGAAATCATTTTCATTCCCATTTCACTGAAATTTTGCTTAGGAGTTGTTGATTGAATTTTGTCACAATAAATGAATTGGTCCATAATTTTTAATATTATTAAAGTTTGCCACGTTATCATTTTTGAAAGTATGTACTTCTTGTCCTTACTTTGAATAATGCACTCATTAATCAATTGTCTTCTAATCCTACTTTTATTTTTATGAGATTTGATAAACGGTAGTTTTAAATGACAAAAAATTTCCTCATCTAAGGCAATTGACATGGATTTTTCTAGTGCAGGAGTTAGAATACCAGAGAAGAAACGATGAATATAATAACGATTGCCAAACTCATTAAAATAGTAATTCAATGTCCGGTCAGTTAATTGTACTGATTTTTTTATTTCAAGAATGAGATTGTTGACAGCTAGATTGATCTGTTCTTTAAAAAAATTTTTTATGGTCTCGTCAGTAATGTTTGATAGGATTCGTGAACCAAGCAACTCCGTAATTTTCCCTTTTTTTATTACAAATTCAAGTCTATAAATTCTATAACCATGATTTTTAATATTCTCTAAATGATTGTCCGATTGTGCCTTGGCTGTTTTATCATATAAAACTATCGAATAGTTGTATCCTAACTTTGCTGAAATGATGTGATGTTCAAATGGATCGTCATCTATTCCCACATACCTTGATTTATTTGGTTGTTCAACTTTTGAGAAGATTCTTAGTAGAAGTAGTCTTGTCTGATATGAAATTTTTTCTAATGTAGAAAAGGTGTAAGCAATCTCAATTCCTTGAATTATGATATCTTCTTCTGTTGGATGGATAATGTCAATATTTGAAAAGAGAGTAATACAGGTTAATACGTTTTTCAATCTTGACATTATTTGTTTCATTGTAGAAGTTTTTACATTCAAATCACCTACAATTAGTCGAACGAAACAATTACATTTCATATCAAAATTTGGGTTATTAAAACTAAAAATGATTTTCCCAAAAGTTGGAGATAGTATTTCAATTTCTTTTATTCTGCCATCTTTATTATAAGATGAATTGATATCTAATTCAAAAAAGTTCTCAGCAATAGTTGTAGTCGTAATACTATCTACGTTTGTCACTTCCGTCTCAAATTTTATGTCAATTCCATCTATACCTAAAAATCCTGGATTTTCTTGAAAACATTGTTTTATTATTTGGTCATTCCTAGTGTATTTTTCTGAATTTCTATAAATCATTGTTAACTCTTTTCTTTTCTCAAATAATATTATGACAGAATATGACATCGTAAAGAGTATTCTTGCCGATTTTAAGTAAATCATCAAATTATTCTAAATTATTATTTGTTTCTCATTATAAAATGTAATTCGTTACAGTTACTGTCAAACGCCAAAGCGAAAATTAAGTACAGAGACAGCCATTAAAGCCAAGCGATTATAAAAAATTGGCATTCCTGACGCTAATGCTTTGGATTTGTTTGTGCTGCGTAGAATATATAATTCATTACGTAGATCATAAATAAAATTCTACGCTTTCTTTCGTATTGCTTAATTGGTTCGATTTTCAATTTCTGATGGCCTTTTTCCCATCAGATAATTAATAATCTTGAGACTGTTGCACTATTGTCCAAACTTTATGTTGAGCATCATATAAACATTGAAATTGATGAGGAAGATTTTAGGTCCATTAATAAAAAAAACGCAACATATCCAGAGATAAAAGAATATGTTTTGAAAATGTTTGGTTTTAAAGTTTCAAGTCTGTACATTGCACAAGTAAAACGCAAGTATGATTTAATTGAACGAGAAAATTATAATATATCTAGAAAAGCAGATGGCGACCAACATGTCACAAATTGTCCAAAAGAAAAAGAAGAAACAATCAAAGATGCACTGAGATATTTCGGTATGATATAATTAAATTTTTGGTATAGGCATTTGTAATCTAAAGAGATATTATAGAAATGACAACATAAAAAATATGATTCTATTTAAATAAGAACAGTGTTATTTTTATATTCTATCTAATTGTTATCTGAAATTTATTCAATAACCAAAGTTTCAATATTGTCAAATCCTCTCTAACAAATTATTCTTTTGCTATCGATAATTAAATTAATATCCGCAATTGAATTTTATGTAATTTATATGTACTTGGAGCAATACTCCACTTTGGTATAAAGCTGTATGTTTCTTTTTCTATAACCTCAATCCACGTCGAGACGGTAGCATTATTGTCCAAACTTAATGTCGATAAGCATATAAGTGTTGAAGTAGAGCTAGATGAACTTGATTTGACAAGTGCGGAGAGCAAAGCTACTTATGCTCAGATTAAGGAATATATATTAGAAAAATTTGGTTTGAAAGTTTCAGCACTCTATATTGCCCAGATTAAAAAGAAATGTGGAATAGAGTTGAGAGAAAATTATAATAAGTCAAAAAAAGAAAAACAAGTTATTCCACAATGTACACCTGAGAAAGAAGAAGCTATCATGGATGCGTTAAGGCATTTTACAGAAAGAACAACATCAAAAGCCTGATGGTGTTATAACAAAAAAGATAAACGGAAAAACCTTTATAACAGAGATATATTTTGACAAAAAGAGCAAAGATACATTTCAAGATAAATTGTTTAAGGTAGTGAAAGCGGAACGGAAATAGTGAAAACAGAAATTTTGTATATATCATTTAGGTTCCTTTTTATCCGTGCTGCATGTGGGAGAAAATAGGAAATTTGACAATAGAAAAAATGGCTTAAAAATGGTATAATGTTGTTGATTATTCAGAGAGAAAAATTAGAATTAAGACGAAAGCAATGTAAAATTTAAGGAGGGCAATCATTTGAGATATATACTTTTATTGCGTGGGATAATTGTGGGTGGAAAGATTAAAATGAATATAAGCGAAAGGAGAAATTATGAATAAAATAATCCATTGCAAGGCACTCTTAAACTGTTCATCAGAAAGAGCATTTTGTTTATTCACTAAGAATGAAGAGATTATAACTTGGCTAACAGAAAAATCAGAAATAGAACCTTGGGTTGGTGGGAAATATGAACTTTTTTGGGATAAAAATGATAATGAAAATAATAGTACTTTAGGGTGCAAAGTAACAGCATTTGAATTGAATAAACTATTATGCTTCAATTGGAAAGGTCCGGTACAATATGCGGATGTAATGAATGTTGCAAAACCACTGACTCATGTATGTATTACATTCTTTGCAGAAAAAGAAAATAAGACGGAAATTCATTTGATTCATAGTGGTTGGGGAGAGGGAGAAAAATGGGAACAGGCACGTTTATGGTTTGAAAAGGTTTGGAAACAGTCATTTTTAAGACTGGAAAATTTGTTTTAATATAAGCGTATATTGATAAATTAGAGCGTAGACAGTTAATTACAGCTTTGATTTCTGAAATTCAAATTTACGAAGAAAAGCAACCGAATGGACAATGGCTAAAATCAATTACATTTAAACTTCCTATCATCGATGAAGATTTAAATATAGGTTTGGACAATGATGAACAAGTTGAGTGTGTTGCTCTGCTCGTAAAAGCCTAGAAACCTTTGAACGAAAGGGATAATGAAAAGCCTTGATTGCAAGGCTTTTTGTCGTATGGGGGAAGTATTAGAGTGAGAAATTTTTTGGAGTGAGTAGAAGTGATAGCAGGAATTATCAAAATCTATTTCCATTTACCCTGTGGGTACGTGTTTGTTTCCATTGACAAGGAGTTTTTGGGAATAGAAACGTACCCACCTCTAATATCGCCTTAATGGTCGATTGAAGTGTGAGTTCTGAAATTGATACAATACAATTTAACTTTTTTTGAAAAAAATTCCAAAATTTATTTTGCATTGCGAATATAATAAGTGAGAGCAAGTTGCTTACTTATTAATGATGAAGAGGAAAAGTAGAATGACAACAATTTTTTTAACAAAAACAAACTGCACTAATTGCGGAAAACAAAGTACTTTTGAAAGATTTGATATGGCTTTTTGTGATTGGTAAAAGACTTTGAGGGTATGATATAATAGCGCAGAATTTTAGTATAATTAAGATGTAGAAAATTAATGGGAAAACAGCAGGAGAAGATAAATGATATTGAACACAAAGCGATTAAATATACGACCGTTTAGATCAGATGATATCGAAGATACTTTTGAGATTTATACTGATGCAGATGTATGTAGATACCTTTTAGAAGATGAATGGAATACTAAAGATAAAGAAGAGTTCGAAAAGAAAACTAAAAATAACAAATTAGAGGAGAACTCGAGCTTAAATCTTGCTGTAGTATTGGATAAAAAGGTTATTGGTGATATATCCGTTTGGTATACAGGCATGAAACAAACTGTAGAGATTGGATTTGTATTTAACCCAAAATTTTCTGGGAAAGGTTATGCAAATGAATCGGTTGAAGCCGTAATAAAAAAATTATTTGCTGAATATAATATTCATAGAATTCAAGCAAATTTAGATGCTAGAAACATAGCCTCTAAAAAATTATGTCAAAACCTTGGGATGAGACAGGAAGCACATTTCATAAAGGATTATTGGAATAAGGGTGAATGGACAGATAGCTTCGTATTTGGAATGTTGATTACAGATTTGAAGAAATAATTCGTAATACGTTACTCATCAGATTATAGCATGACGGTGAACGAGAACTTTGTTACATTTAGTAAAGGAATTGTCCAAGCTTTAGAATACCCTGCACATGTACTTGTTGCTTTTAATAAGGATACAAAGGTAATGGGTATACAAGTTTGTCGGGCAAAAACTAGGGGAGCATTTTCTTTTTCAAAACCTGTTGGGGAGCAAAAAGGTATTGTTCAGGTAGGTCATAAAAATTTAAAAGAAACACTCTTAACAATCATGAGTGAATGGAAATCTGATAAGTGTTATAGGGTAGAGGGGATTCACATTCCTGAAGATAAGGCATTTGTTTTTGAATTAAAGGATTTTGAGGAACTATCTGACTTTCGTAAAAACGACAATAAATAGTAAGGAACGAAGATAAAAATTATTGGTGGGAGTACAACTATTGTATTCCTGCCATTTTCATATTTTTGTAAGGGATTTCATGTTATAATATATTGTAACTATATACATTTTTTCGAATGAATCGTGTACAAGAGGTATTGCTTTATAGAATCTTTATGTTTGATAACACATTTATTATCATACAAGGAGGTACATTAAATATTCATGAAAATGTCAGTTTATCTGCTATAAATCTGTCTAGATTTATAGCAAAAAATTTTGCAATCATAGAGAATATGATGAGTCGGAGTAATATTTTGAAATATATTTGATTTAAAGAGGAGACCTAGTATCAATGGTAACTTTTCTAAAGTAGTACAGATACCAAAAGATGAGGCACTTAATTTAGGGAAATGACCTGCTTCAAAAAGGTAGGTTTGATATTGAAGACCGAGCAATAGCAAGTTAGTGGGAGAGAATATGGTAAAATTTGAACTTGTTACATCAGAAAATGGCACCTATACTTATCATTATTATCCTGAAGGTGATTTTATATCAGAGCCAGGTGTCATTGAATTAAATTTAAAAAATGAGAGTATCTATCTAGTTAAGTTAGCTGATAGGGACTTTGAACGGTATGTTACTGCCGAGGAAAGAAATAGCCTGATAAAATCTCTCAATGATATGATTGCTGAGGAAGGCGGTAATGATTTTGAAGAATATGTTTCTGAGGGGTACACCAGAAGATTTTATGCAGATCAGGCTATCTCTGGTATTATAGACGGTTTAGAAAAAGGTAATCCACCAGAGAATGGCATGAGAGCTTGGTATTGAAAGTGGTACAAACTAAAAGGAGCATAAGACTCCTTTTTAGTTTGTAGAGTAGCTTTGTCTTTATTGTGACAAATTACTTGAGGAATGGTGTGAAAGTTGTCTTTTTAATTTTACAGTAGAAGCTCAAGCTTTAAGCCGTTTCTGCTTGACGTGGCAATCAGATAGTAACTCACTCAATTTATAAATTAAAGTTTTTCAGAACGTATAGTTGACAGAGGTGTAACACTTGTGTTAATATGAATGAGAGGTGATAGATGTGGCTACAGATAAAAATCGTATTATGATTAGTTTAGATGATAAGAATCTTGAGAAATTGGAATTGCTCATTGAAGATGCTCGTGATAGGCGAGGTATGAGATTGACAAAATCGCAGATTATTGAACTATTACTGAATACAGTTGATTATTTTGATGATATTATGGGAGCAATCTATTCAAAAAAATAAAATATATTTTATTTTTTTGAATATTGGTGTTGCACTAGTGATAAAAAGGTGTAGAAATGGTTGTTTATATAAAAGATAGCAGTAGATTAAGTGAAGTATCTATTAATAAGTATAATGCTCAAGTAGGCGCTCATTTATTAGGAGAAGAAGTAGTGTTATATAGTGATTTTAGTGAATTAGAAACTTTAACCCGTGAAGATCTCATTATTGACTATATTGCTGAGACGAGATTATTGTTGTCTTGGATGGGAATAGATATACCAGTTATTGACTACCCAGAGGAGCTTTCTGAATTTTATGGTCGCACTATCCGAGAGGGACTTATGGGAGAGATTGTCAATATTCCTGATAATTGGGGCAAATTTATTAAGCCCAAAGCTGGTTCAAAGGTTTTTACAGGAAGAGTAGTTAATGGGACCCGAGATTTGGTTGGTATTGGATTACCATTTGACTATCCTATTTGGATTAGTGATATTGTAGAATTTGTTGCAGAGTGGCGCTGTTTTATACTTAATGGAGAGGTACTGGATGTTCGTCCATATACAGGTGACTATCATGCCCAGTACGATGCCAGTGTTATTGACAAAGCGGTTGCTGCTTGGGGTAGTGCACCTAGGGCTTATGGTTTAGATATTGGTGTTACTAAGGATGGTCGTACATTAGTTGTTGAAGTAAACGATGGTTATGCTCTCGGAAATTATGGTTTATCACCTTTAAAATCCATTAAATTTTCTAGAGCTAGATGGGAAGAAATGGTTGAACCGTATTTTAGCAAAAATCCAGTTTTTGACTTTTCTTTGGTAAATAAATAGATATTTTCGTCAATATGAAAAGGAGTGTATGGCTCCTTTTTAGTTTATTGAGTAAACGGTCTTTAGGTAAACATATTTTCTGATGAGCTTATTGTTCTCGATAGGCTCAATATTGAATTGAATGTAGTGATCTCGGTTGTCTTCGGCATTATCCTCATTGAGCTTGAAGAAATTTATGAAAGCATATAAATAAGAACAGTAAATCGAACTGCTCCTATTTTTCTGCTAAATATGTTGTAGTTTTCTTATATGTATAATGGTAGATTAGCGGATTCTCATCTACGGTACTTACCTCAAATATGAAGAAGTGATCACGGTTATCTCTTGCCTTTTCCTTATTTAGGACAAAGTAATTCTTACGAGAAGTCGCCATTGTTTTGATGATATCATCAGTCAGGAAGGTCAATGGAATATTCATATTGGAGTAGCGGTAGAAGTCACGTTCAAAATCTTGGTAGCTCTCGCTGTAATAGTCCATTTGAAGGTGATTACGCTGAAACTCAAGCTGATTCATAGAGCACCTCCTCTACAAGTTCAATACTAATTATGTCGTTCAATTTCAAATTGATGTGACCTGTTGTAGTTTTTATCAAAATGAAATCTTTGTTCAGACTTGGTATTGTCCCAGTGTAGGAAACTCGCTTGTTTTTTTCAACGACATGAATGCGTGTGTGCAATTGCCCAGTGTACACTTGACTGAGGAGTAATAATTTCTTCTCTAGTGATAAATCAGACATATACGTTACTTTGTTTGCATCATCAGAAAGAGCAGATGTATGCTCAGATAGGAAAAATCCCATCCATTTTTGCATCTTAGTATCCTGGTACTCTCTTGCTGACTGAAATGGCAAGTATGAACGATCAATCATTTTAATCCCTCCAATCCACCAGCGGAATGACCGCCGATAAGTTTACTGCGTTCTATATTTCTGGAACCTTCGGTTAGGACGGTTCCTTTTTGAATAGCTAAAAAGCCAAACTGTTCTCTGACAACATCAATTGCTGTCTGAAGTCTATTTTCTTTTTCAATTTGTTCTACATCATCAAAAAGTGACAGTAGAGTAAAGTTTTCATCTACAAAGCCACCATAAGACACACCGATTTGCCTCACTGCACCAGAGGTGTATTTCTTTCGGAATAATTCAAGTACATGACCAACCATTGTTTTTGGAAGATTTGCTGGGTCAATTTTTTTCTGAGCATTAATTGATTTTTTCATCTCAGTTCTAGAATAGCCAATATGAATAGAAACGACAGTAGCTTTTTTATGTGCCGAGCGAAGACGGTTAGCAACTTGGTCAGCCATTTCAGCTAATACGATTTCAATTTCTCTTTGGGTTCTGTAATCTCTAGGAAGTACTTGAGAATTACCCAATCCTCGTGATTTTGGTTTATAGGGGTCATGGACGTTGCTCTCGTCAACTCCATTTGCGTGAAACCAAAGCTGAACTCCGACTTTACCGAATTCTTTTTTGAGAATATCGGGATTGAAATTGGCCAGTTCTTTGATTGAATGAATACCAAGTTTTTGTAAATGAATCTCTGTTTTATTGCCAATCCCCCAAAAGTCTGATAATTTTGGTATGGACCATACTTTGGTTTCTACATCTTGGTATGACCAGTTAGCCCTCATTGTAGCAGTTTTCTTAGCTTCATTATCTAGAGCTAGTTTAGCTAGCAGGGGGTTGGAATTGCTCATGCCTACAGTTGAGATAATACCTGTTTTACGGTAAATATCTCTCTGAATCATAGCGGAAACATTATCTAACTTATCTTTCCTTGACATTGACTTATCAGAAATAAAGTAAGAAAGTGAGCTAGTAAGGTCGATAAAACCTTCATCAATTGAATAGGGGAGAATGTCATCTGGAGCAGCATAGTCTTGAAAGATATGTTGAATCTCTAGATTCTTCTCAATATATCTGTCCATTCGAGGAGGAACGATGAGTGTACGCTTTGCCCAGTGTTCGATGAAAGATTTATACTTCGGTGTTACCTCAATGTCCTGCTTCCATGCATTCTGATAGCTGAATTTACGAGTGTTTATATCAAATGGCAAGTCGTAGGAACGCCCTACATTTGCTTTTCCAAATACTTTCTTAAACATGGGAGAAGAAGCTAGTATTAATCCTGCTGAGTTATCTGCTCGGCTCATGACACATAATGATGTGTAGAGTGGATGCAAACCTCTATCCACACATTCTACCGAAGCGTAGAAGGACTTCATATCGAGGAAGGCTATGTCACTTTGAGGTTCTATAGAGTAGTCAATATAGCCCATAAGATTATCTCCGTTTGAGTTTCTCTAGCTCTTCGATAAGTTCACCGATGTAATCAGTGATGTCGTATTCGAACTTATCAGGAGTGAAGATAATGCGTTCATCCTTTATGTAAATCATTTCTTTAACATTCATTGGAATTGTCATCCTCCTCAGTCATTGCGATCAAAATAGAATCCTCTATTAAAAAAGCGTAAGGATAGATTTTTGCATCCTCATTTTGAGGAATAAGAATTTCATCGAATCCTTCATTTTCTAGCCGCTCTTCAAAGTTGTCCATATTGAAAATTTCAACTTTACAATCAGGATTGAAACCGTATGTTCCAAGTTCTAAAATATCTTTCAATTTCATGACTATACTCCCTCGACAGGCATAAAGTGACCTACAACTAGACCAACAATTTTCGGCTCATCTTCATAAGGGATGAACTTTTCAGGATAGTCCTTATTCAGGGAAACCATTCTGAACCCATATTCTTCGCGGTAGAGTTTTTTGATATAAACTGAGTCATTCCATGATAATGCATAGACAGCTCCATCATAATCGAATCCGTTCGAGCGAATAAGCGCGACTTCACCACTCTTATAGACAGGCTCCATAGAATCTCCCTCAATCCAAGCTGCAAAGTCGTAACCGTATTGTTCCTCATCTGAGTAGACTGTTTCAGTTTCAAACTCGTCAAAGAATCCTTCTCCGAGACCAGCTGAGAGTTGGATATCTGATAGCACTTGGACTGAGAAGAGTGGAGTTACTTTAGAGGTTTGTTGGGAAAGAAGAAGCTCCTCTACAAAGTCTTCTGCCTTTATCTGATTATCAGGAGATAACTGAAGATAGTTATTGACGATATAGTATTCAGATTCAAAATAAGTGACAGGGACATCAAGGATAGCAGCGAGGGCAATGAGGTTTTTTTTGTTAGGGACGCTCTTTCCATTTTCCCAATTATGAAACGCAGTTCTATTAACTCCAATTTTAGAAGCAATTTCGGATTGTGATAACTTTTTTTCATTTCTTCGATTTTTCAGACGTTCTTTTGAAAACATAAAAACCTTCTTTGTTAAATTATAGATTAACAAAATTATAACAAATTTGGACAAAAAAGCAATAAGTAAAATAATTTGTATTGTATTTTAGATGATTGTGATAAAATACAAGAAATACACTCAATTGAATGGACTAAATAAAGGATAGGAAAGAGTTCTATGAGAAAGAAAAATGAGCTACCTTCTAATTTTTATAACGATATGAATGATATTCTGAAAAAATTTTCACACACGAACAATGTTGAGGATTGTAAAATTGCCATGAGAGATTACATACAACCTCACTGCCTCGATTGCTCAATTGAAAAACTAGATGAGGCTTTTAAACAAATACGTCGTGACTTAATTGAAGAACAACTACCAGAAGATGAATTGACTGCAAATTATTGGCATGAAATAGTGGATATATTAAATAAACCATTTGGAATCTCGAATAAAATTGAAGGAAACGGGATAAGTGAGGAGGATTTTGAAGAGATAGTAAAATATGCTAATATGCAATACAAAAATGCTTTTAAAAAATTGCGAAGTATCGAAAATTAACAAAAGAAAGTGGAAACTTCAATCGTTCGAAGTCTCCACTTTTTTCTATTTTTTTATTGCTCGATTACAATATCTTCTGCCACTAATGTTTCAAAGTTCACTATTTCCTCATTTAATAATTTTTCTGTGGATATTGGTAATGCATAGACATATACTTTGTCACCAACCTTAAATTTTATGTCACTGACTCTCATTTTTTTGCTGTACTGAATTTTGACTTCATTATCATTTTCATCTTTAATTTTAAGTTCAATCCAGATGGAATTGTTATTAACATTCATATTAATAACAGTTCCATAAACAAAAAATTTTGCAAAATGCTTTGGGAATGCAAATCCATTCGACTTTGATAGGTTGAAATAATTTGATATTTCCGTTTGCACTACAGTTAGATTATCAGCAAAATAATGTTGATTCTTAAATTTATTCGAATTAATAACATTGTTCAAATGTCCTTCGATGTAAACATTCGTACCTTTAATTGGATATAAAATATTTGGATCATATCTGAGTGTTAAATATGTATGTTTACGACCTGCACCATTTCGAATGAATAAGATAAATGATGGTGCGCAATCTTTATCGTTAATTTCAATAATTTTTCCTCTTGCGAAAATAGTGTTTCGGTTTATGTTTTGTAGATTATTTTGATTCCTCATATTATGTCCTCCATTACTTCAATATTCTACAAATACATTATGTCAGAAACAATAAATCAAAAAAATTGTTACAAAATGTAATTTGTTACAGTAACAGATAAACGCCAATGTGATAAATTTAAAACAGATACAGCCATTAGCGCTAAACGGTTATATTCGATTGGCATTCCAGAGGAAATAGCTTTTGATTTATTTGACCCACGCAGAACATAAAGTTCGTCGCGTAGGTCATAAATGAAGTTTCTACGCTGTTTTTCGTATTGACTTGGTGATTCATTTTTTAATTTCTGATGTCCTTCTTCCCATTTTTTGATTAGGAAATTTGAAAGTGTGTGTTTCATTTTTGGGTTTTGTTGAATCTTTTTAAGGTAGAAGAAGTAGCTATCTCTTGAATGTTGAGCACGTAGCGCATGTAAATTAATCTGGTTATTCATCTCTTCTTCTTTGAATACTAATTCGTTTTTCCCGATTCCTTGAAAAGTTTTCCTTACTATTTCAGCGTCTTTAGGCAATATATATTGCATCTGTTTCTTTCCCCCTTTTCCCCTTTTAACATAAACATAACAATTGCCATATTCATCTTCTTTAAAATCTGAACCAGTAAGGTGTTTGAGTTCGTTACGACGAATTCCAACGACTTTCTGAAAGTTTAAAAGGCGAGAGAAGCGAGAGTTCAATTCTTGTTTTTTCCCTTGTTCATTAGCCTCATGTTTTCGTCCTCTAACTATTTTATCGCTTGTTCGTTTTTGTTTTTTGATGCGATTGAGGTTGATTCCGGAAGCTTTTGCGATTGGAGCGAGGTATGTATGAATAGTTGCGGGAGTGTACTGTTTTGGATCTTGTTGAAGATCATCATGATATTTTTGAAGAACTTCTTCTGTAATATCAGAAATTTTCTTTATTCCATTAACCTTAGCCCATTTAGAAAAACGAGTAGCAGAACGTTTGTATGAAGTTCGAGATGTATTGTTTGTAACATTTTTAGTTGCTGAGACGAATATATCATGTTTCAAAGAATTCCTTTTTCTTGGCATTCTCTTTCTCCTTTCTTTCTTAAAAATGCTTGTTACTGTTAAATTGCCTCCCACCCTTTTTAATTACGAGCTGGGTATGCTCCGATAATTTTCGTTGAGGCTGTCCTTTTGGACTATCGTTTTCAATATTCTTCAGTAGCACCGTTGAATATCTCAAAAATTATCGTTAAGTCATTGAACTGGTTATTTTTATATCGAACTTTCGTAATTTACTTTGTATTAAACACTTTTTTCTGTACTATATTTTTTGATAAATGGTTATTCTGTACTCATTTCATTCGTAGAATAACCATTTATTTCACTATTTTTTCACATTCTCATTATGGTCAATGACACCCAATAACAAGAGAAGTCTGTGCATTTGAAATTTCATTTTTCACCGAGTCCAGTGTTGATAATCAAATGATACAGTATTCCACCTCCAATCTCTATTACATCAATTTTATTCAATAGTATTATGTCATTTTTTGAAAAAAATAAAAAAACGAGTAGATAATGTTCGCTCGCTTGCAAGTATGTTCTGCACGTTTTTTTATTTTCACGTGAAAGTGGCATAATATAGTCAAAATAGGAAGTGAGGTTCAGTTTATGAGTGGATAAAAATAACTAAATATAGCGAGGATTTAAGAAATTTAAAGAAAGGAAAGTAATGTATGAAAAAATTATTAGAATCTAATGAGGTACTCATTAAGCATATAAAACACGAAATATTTTCTGCAGAAGAAGAAGCTGCAGAAAATGGGAGAAGAACAGATTTTTCTTTGATACCGTACGTAACAGATGATTACTATGAATTACAATTAGAAAATGATGGTTCCAATATCGTGGTAAAGGTATTTGATGAAACAGAAGAATCAGATGCGCTTGTCATTATTGAAATGACTTATCCAGCTTATGACCCATCGATAACTTCTTTCTCGTTTTCAAATATGGAAAAGGATATTCAACATTTCCTAAATGCTCTGAAAGTTATTTTTACACATTATTGTAATGGTAACTGGTATGTTGCGATTTCAGCAATTCAAGCTTTGGGATTTGATAATTTTCTGGAAGGAAATAAAAAATCTATTTTATCATCTTAACTGCTTCTACTTGAAAACAAAATTAGTTAATATTTCAACTTGATTTTATTAATCTTGCTTTTTCAAATGAATGATCAATAAATTACAGTTATTCTTTTATATGATAATACAAAAACGCTCCAGTTTGATTACTAGAGCGTTTTATGTGTAGCAGGAGAAGAGACGATTATCTTCAAATTGTGAGGACAATAATATATTAGTTTATTGTGTAATCAATGTGTTTCGCTTTATTAAAAATATTTTTTTCTATATATAAATTCCAAGAATGTTGGACTATCACCCATGAAATTCGATAAAAACTATTATGAATAATTAAAGTTATTGAGAATTCAATCCATATATTATGAAAGACTATTTGTTGCTACAAATTTGAATAAAAAAATTTTTTATCAAGATTTTCATACGATTGTGGCATAATTGCTTTTGAGAAAAGAAAGTGGATTTTAATATGAATTCAAAAAATAATAAAAATCTGTATGAGATGAAATACAGTAACGGCAGTGGATGGGCTGATAAGCAAACTCTTTTAAAAATTTGGTCTGGATTATCAATACATACCTTGAATAGATGGCTACGTGAAATGAGAGCAAGTAAAAAATTTCGTGATGCCGTTATTAATCCTTCACATAAGACAATGTTTGTTAAAATTGATCGCTTTGAAGAATTTCTAAGATATAAACATCGAACGAAAATAAAACGATAAAGCAAAAAAAAGAAAAAAATGGTAAAATAGTTTGGTTAGCTATCTATTTTATCGTTTTTAAAGAAAGGAATAATATGTATTTAGAAACGAGAGTAGATAAAAATGGAAATGAAACCTATGTTGTGATAGAACGTTATACAGATCCGATTACAAATAAGATTAAAAGAGCTTCCGTTTCCTTTAAACAGAATAGTCCAAAGGCTATTCGACAAGCAGAACGTGAATTGTTGGACAAAATTGACAGAATCGTCAATGAATTAGAATCAAAATATAAATCGAAAAAAATAACTACGTTTGGAGAGTTAATTGAACATTGGTTTTCAACTTGGTCTACAACTGTCAAACCTAACACCGTTAAACGTGAAAGATTGGTATTAAACAGACTTTCCGAGATGCTTCCTAACGACATACTTTTAGAAGTTATTACTCCACTTTTAATAAGAAATAGTTTAGAAGAATATCGAGTTAAATATAATGCTAGTCATTCAACGATGCAACATATTAAATCAACCTTGAATAAAATTTTTGATTATGCAGTCCTGCATTCTGTTATTCCCTATTCTCCATCCAGAGTTATTAAACTTTATGCTTCAATTTCAGATAAGAAAGAACGCAAAGAACGTAAAGAAGCAAAGTTTTTGACAGAAGCAGAAGTCCAAGTTCTGTTTTCAGAACTAAATAAGCGAAGGAATAAAAATTACTTTGATCTAGCAATTTTTCTGGTAGGTTCAGGCTGTCGAATTGGAGAAGCCTCTGCGTTGCGTGAGACAGATTTTGATTTTGATAAACAAAGTGTTGAAATTTCAAAGTCACTACAATCGCATGACCTGAAAGTTGAAGATTTTTATGATGATTCAACAAAAACTACGGCTGGTGAGCGGACAATCTTACTTCCAGATTTTGTTATGGAGGCAGTTCAACGAGTTTCCATTCGTAATAAAGATTTTCAAACACATATGACAACCCATCCATCCGAGGCATTTTGGGAAAATGATTATCTTTTTAAGACAGAGTATGGTTCACCAATCACCTCGCAAAGTTTTCGAGCTATTCTGACACGAATCAATAAAGATTTACGAAAAAACTGTGAAGCTCGGTATGGTTTTAAATGGAACAAAAACGTTGTACCACACAGTTTCCGTCATATTCATATTTCAGCTTTGAGAAATAATAATGATGTACCATTAAAAGAAATTCAATTAAGAGTTGGACACGTTGAAGTAGAGACAACTAATGGATATACACATCTTGAAGTTGGGACTCAAGAAAAATCAGTTCAAGCAATCACAACTTATTTTAATAAGCTTGATTTTGCCCAATAACTGCCCAATTCTTATAAAAAATATCAAGTTAGGCTCATAAAAGCCCAAAGTAAAGGAGTTTTAATCCCATGGCAACAATTCAATGGTTTCCGGGCCACATGTCCAAGGCTCGCAGGCAGGTACAGGAGAATATCAAGCACGTTGATTTCGTGACTATTTTGGTCGATGCCCGTCTGCCCCTATCCAGCCAAAACCCCATGTTGACCAAAATTGTTGGTGATAAGCCCAAGCTTATGATTTTAAATAAGGTTGATTTGGCAGATCCTGTTCGTACAAAAGAATGGCAGAGCTACTTTGAAGGTCAAGGAATTCGCACCCTTGCAATCAACTCAAAGGAACAAGCGACGGTGAAAAAGGTGACCGACGCAGCCAAGAGTCTGATGAAAGACAAGATTGAACGCCTCCGAGAGAGAGGTATTCAAAAAGAAACCTTGCGGACCATGATTATCGGTATTCCAAATGCAGGCAAATCCACCCTCATGAACCGTCTGGCTGGGAAGAAGATTGCCGTTGTCGGTAACAAACCAGGTGTAACCAAAGGCCAACAGTGGCTCAAGTCCAACAAAGACCTCGAAATCCTTGATACACCAGGGATTCTCTGGCCTAAGTTTGAAGACCAAGAAGTCGGTCTCAAGTTGGCTCTGACTGGGGCTATCAAGGACCAACTCTTGCCAATGGATGAAGTGACCATTTTTGGTCTGGACTATTTCAAGGCAAACTATCCAGAACGCCTAGAAGAGCGGTTTAAGGGTATGGATTTGGAGCAGGAAACGCCTGAACTCATCATGGACTGGACAAGAAAACTAGGTTTCCGTGATGATTATGACCGTTTTTACAATCTCTTTGTCAAGGAGGTTCGGGACGGTCGCTTGGGTACTTATACATTGGACAAGGTGAGTGACTTAGATGGCAACGATTAAGGAAGTGACTGCTCTGCTGGCCCAGGTAGACAGTCTGGACAGTCCAGTCTGGGACCAACTATCTCAGGATGAGCGAGCATGGGTTCAGGCTGCTATTAAGAAACGCCAAAAGGAGCTGGAAAAAGAAGCGGCAGAAGATGCCCGCTTAGAAGCTATGCTATCTTACGAAAAAGCCCTTTATGAAAATGGGGTGGAGTTCATCGCTGGTATCGACGAAGTCGGCCGAGGGCCTCTAGCAGGTCCTGTAGTGGCAGCGGCGGTAATCTTGCCCAAGGGTTGTAAAATCCGCCACCTCAACGACTCCAAGAAAATCCCTAAGTCCAAGCATGAAGCCATCTACCAAGAGGTCATGGAGCGGGCGGTGGCAGTCGGTGTGGGAATAAAAGATGCAGCTGTCATCGATCGGGTCAACATCTACGAGGCAACCAAGTTAGCCATGCTGGAGGCTTTGGGTAAATTAAGCCAGAAACCTGACCACCTGCTCATCGATGCCATGAAGTTGGATACGCCCATACCGCAAACTTCCATCATCAAGGGAGATGCCAATAGCCTGTCTATCGCAGCAGCCTCAATCGTTGCCAAGGTGACGCGGGACAAGATGATGGCGGACTATGACAAGGAGTTTTCTGGCTATGGTTTTGGCAAGAATGCAGGTTACGGAACAGCAGAGCATTTGGAAGGCTTGAACAAGCTAGGTATCACATCCATTCACCGAAAGACCTTTGAGCCCATCAAGTCAATGCTAGCAGGAGGGAAATCGTCGTGACGGTATTTTTCTGGCTTTTATTAGCTTCCATCGGATTGTTTGCTCTTCTTTATTTCCGGGAGCGACGGTCAATCTTTTCCCTGGAAAACTTGATTATGTGGTGGTTCTTGGAGCTGGTTTGATTGGTGACAAGGTGACGCCACTTTTGGCTTCGAGGATTGACAAAGGCATAGCGGTTTACCAGAAACATCCTGGCAGCAAGCTCATCATGTCAGGCGGACAAGGTCCTGATGAAATCATAGCAGAAGGACAGGCAATGGCAAATTATGCTATGGAACAGGGTATCCCTGCGGGAGATATCATTATTGAAAACCAATCGACCAATACAGAAGAAAATTTGAAATACTCCTATGCCTTGATGAAACCAGGCAGCCGATTTGCCCTTGTAACCAATTACTATCACGTTTTCAGAGCTCTGCTATTGGCCCGACAATTGAAAATCAAGTGTATCGGCTATGGCGCCAAAACCAAATTTTACTTTAGCCTTAATGCCTTCATTCGTGAATTTGTAGGTTATGTGGTCATGAGCCGAAAGGCGCATTTGGTATTTTTGGGCATCGTGTCAGTCCTTTACTTGCTTGGTATGATAGTTAGTTTAATGTAGTAAAAACAGCCTCTAGAACAATCTAGAAGCTGTTTTCTTATAGCATAAAATAGACAATGGCCATATATTGTAGTGCGGAAGCCAGTAGAATAAAGAGATGCCAAATCATGTGGAAGTAGGGCTTTTTCTTGGCGTAGAAGAGGGCTCCAATAGTATAAGATAATCCACCAGCCAGCATAAGAATGCCGAAAACAAGTCCAGTCTTTTGAAGAATGGCTGGCAAGATAAAGACAACCAACCAGCCCATAAAGAGATAGAGAAAGAGGCTGAATTTCTCATTGATTTTTTTGGCAAATATTTTGTATAGAATACCAAAAATAGTTAATCCCCATTGTAGACCAACAATTAGATACCCCAACCAACCACCGACCAAGGAAAGGGCAACAGGTGTGTAGCTCCCAGCGATGGCAATGTAAATCATGCTATGGTCGATAATCCTCAGGATGTACTTGTGAGTAGAAGCATAGGGCATGGAGTGGTAGATGGAAGAGGATAGGAACATGAGGAAAAGGCTGATGACGAAAATGGACATGCCGATTACAGCGGTCACGTTATAGTCTTGAAAAGAATGAATGGCTGTAATGGGAAGCAAGACTAACATAAGCAAGGCCCCAACTGCATGTGTCACACTATTTGCGACTTCTTCACCAAAGGAAAGTTTTAGACTTAATTTCAAACTAGGATTCATGAAATTTCCTTTCTAATTCAACAGTGAGTTGACGGGTTTTGTAGTAGAGTTTGACGGATTGACAAGCGTAGTGAATGATTTCAGGCGTTTCTTCATTTTCCTCGTTTCGCATACAGTCAACAAAATGGTTGTAGAGTGTTTCTGAATGACTTGATTGGAGAAGAAGTTGTAAGGTCTGACTGATTTCTTGAATGGAAAAGACATTTTTTAAGATAGTGAGGGCAATCAAGCGCGCCACTTGCTGCTTCTGGTATTTTTTCTTAACAGGTTTTTCGAGCTGCTTGTGTTTGACATAGTTATTGATCATGGCAGCAGTCAATACTCTTCGAAAATCAACATTATCCGTTGTCAACTTGCCTTGATGAACCCCAGTTCTATCATCGGCTTCGTTTCCTAGGCTACTGTTGATTTTCATTGAGTATAAACTCTTCTGTTCAAGGATTTCCTGAGAATTGACTACTTGATTAACATAGAGCAGAACTTGGTCCAAATACAAATCTAAATCAGGTAATTCATGCCAGTAGGGGATGGAATGTTTCATAGATTATCAACTTTCTCATATCTAGTAATGATAACTAGATTGTAAGGTATTGTTTATTAAAAGTCAAGAAAAAACCTTCTGGATCTAAAATCACAGAAGGTTAGTTGCTTATGGATGGATTATATTTTCAGGCAATGCCATCTTATAGAGTGAATAGGCTCCGTCTAGGTTTTTAACGTCAAAACCCTTTTCTTTCAAGATACGTTCGGCAATATAAGAACGAAGTCCACTATGGCAGCTGACAATGTATTCTTTTGAAGCATCCAGTTCTCCAATTCTCTCACGGAGTTGGTCTAAAGGAATATGAATGAATTCCTTGAACTGCCCGTTTGTGATTTCACCAGGATTGCGGACATCTAATAAAACTTTACCAGTAGCTAACTCGTCGTCTAGTTGGTGCCACTGGATGTTTTGGCTAATCCCTTCTGCGATGTTCATGGCAGCATATCCAATCATATTGACTGGGTCTTTGGCTGAACCAAATGGCGGGGCGTAGGTCAATTCTAGCTCTGGCAAATCAAAAATCGTTAGTCCAGCCTTGATAGCAGTGGCAAGGACGTCTATCCGCTTATCTACTCCTTTTTGACCGACTGCCTGGGCACCGAAAATTTTGCCGTCAGTTGGAGAGAATATAAGTTTTAAAACAATATCAGACGCACCAGGATAATAACCTGCATGGTCTTTTCCAGTCGTATGAACGACGGCATGCTCATATCCGAGTGATTGGACAGTACCTTCGCTCAATCCTGTTGAGGCAGCAGCCAGGTCAAAGACTTTAACGATAGCTGTTCCAATAGAACCTTTGTTTTTTCTATCAAGTCCAGCGATAACATCCGCCACCTGTCTGCCTTGTCGGTTGGCAGGAGAAGCCAGTGAAATCAAGGCATCTTGACCAGTAATTTCTTGCTTGACGACAATAGCATCACCAACAGCATAAATATTCTTCTGACTAGTTTGGTAGTTTTGGTCAACAAGGATACCTCCTCGTAGTCCTAACTCAATCCCAGCATTTTTAGCCAGTTGACTATCTGGGGCAACTCCAACTGAGAGAATGGTCACATCAGATGATAAGGTTTGTCCATTAGACAATTCTAGAACCTGTCCTTTTTCATGAAAAGCAGTGACAGACTGCCCAGTGATAACATTGACACCCTTACTTGTTAACTCTGCTTCCACATATCGAGCCATCTCTAGGTCAAATGTTGGCAAAACATGGGGAGCCTGTTCGATAAGAGTGACCTTCAAGCCTTTTAAAGCTAAGTTTTCAGCCATCTCTAGACCGATAAAACCTGCACCAATTACCACAGCATGACCAGACTTGATCTGGTCTAGTTTATTCATAATCTTGTCCAAATCAGGTACATTACGAAGTGTAAAAAGATTTTCAGCTTCTTCAATACCAGATAGATTTGGAATGACAGGCTTGGCGCCGGGTGATAGGATAAGTTTGTCGTAGCTTTCAATCAACTCACCAGTAGGCGTTTTGACTGTTACAGTTTGCTGCTCAGTATCAATACTAATGACTTCATGGAAGGGGCGGACATCTAGATTGAAGCGTTGTTTCAAACTTTCTGGCGTTTGAAGCAATAAACTGTCATGCTCTGCTATTTCTCCAGAAATGTAATAAGGTAAACCGCAGTTGGCAAAGGAAACATAGGGTCCTTTCTCAAAAACGATGATTTCAGCATTTTCCATCAGACGACGCAAGCGAGTAGCTGCTGACATACCAGCAGCGACACCACCTACAATAATTATTTTCATGCTATTCCTCCTGTCCAGGCAATTCATACCGCCTTTAACGTTGATTGCTTGATAGCCTTGAGATTTTAGATATTCTGTCGCCCGTTGGCTACGCATGCCAGATTGACAGATGATCAGATAGTTCTTGGTTTTGTCACCTTTAAATTGGTCAAGTTGACTTAAGGGCTGGTTGATGGCTTGTGGAATATGACCACTAGCAAATTCGTCGACTTCGCGAACATCTAGCAAAACAGCATTCGTAGATTTTATTGCTTGTTTTACATCAGTTATCGGAAGACTGTCAGTATTTGAAAACATTCCTGAAAATAATTGTTTAAACATTGTTACTCCTTTATACCCTTAGGGGTATCTAAAATATATCAAGGAATTCGAGAGATGTCAAGGTAAAAAATTGACAATTTTCACTTCAAGCAGTACCATATAGGGTATGAATACTGATAAGAAAAAGATGATTAACCGTTTGAAACGGGCCGAAGGTCAGCTCCGTGGCATTCAGAAAATGATTGAAGAAGATCAGGAATGTATTGATATCGTAACTCAGTTGAGTGCTGTTCGTTCCAGTATCAATAGTATGATGGGAATGGTCATTGCTCAGAAGGTCCAAGACTGTATTGCTCATCCGTCTGAAAACCCTGAAGAACAAGAAGCGCGTCTTGCTCAAGCCATCAATCTAATCATTAAAAAATAGGAGTAGGGGTATGTCGACAGAAAGAGAAAAAATGATTACAGGTCAGTTTTATCAGGCTGGTGATCCAGAATTGGTTCAGATGCGGATTTTAGCTCGTCAAAATATGAAACGATTTAACGATGAACTTGATGGTAAGGTTCGTTCGGAGCAATTGAAGAGCTGGTTTGGAACTACAGGCCAACGTATCTATATGGAGCCAAATTTCTACTGTGACTACGGAAGTAATATTCATGTCGGAGAGGATTTTTACGCTAATTTCAACTGTACCATGTTGGATGTCTGTCCCATCACCATTGGCAAAAATGCCATGCTTGGTCCAAATGTACAGTTGCTAACTCCTCTTCATCCACTGGATCCTGATGAACGGAATTCTGGTTTGGAATATGGAGATCCTATTACCATTGGTGATAATTTCTGGGCTGGTGGTGGTGTGACAATCTTACCTGGCGTGACCTTGGGCAACAACGTGGTTGTTGGTGCTGGTTCCGTTGTGACCAAGTCTTTTGGTGATAATGTCGTTTTAGTGGGCAATCCTGCGCGTGTTATCAAAGAAATACCTAAAAAATAATTCTTCTTCGGGAGAATTTTTTCTTTGCCTTGCGAATAGAGTAAGTGAGGTGAAGAAAATGAATAATTTTGAATTGTTTAAATGGAAAAAAGCAGGTCTGACCAATCTTAATATTAATAAAGTTTTGGACTATCAAGATTTACATGGTAAAAAATTGACCTTACGAAATGTCGCTGTAGTGTCTGAATGTAAAAATCCAGTGTTATTTATGGAAAACTATAAGAATTTGGATATCAAATCTTGTCGGGAAGAATTTAACAAGTTTCCTTCTTTGTCGATTTTGGATGACGTCTATCCACTAGCATTGAAGCAAATTTACAATCCACCTGTACTTTTGTTTTATCAAGGGGATTTAGAATTGCTAGAAAAATCCAAGCTAGCAGTTGTTGGGACACGAAATGCCAGCAAAAATGGCATTCAGTCTGTCCAGAAAATTATCAAGGAATTGAGTAATCGTTTTGTCATTGTTAGTGGTTTGGCTAGAGGAATTGATACAGCTGCCCATATTGCTAGCCTGAAAAATGGTGGACAAACCATTGCTGTTATTGGAACAGGTTTGGATAAGATTTATCCCAAAGAAAATAGAGAATTACAGACCTACATCGGTAAACATCATTTGGTTTTGACTGAATATGAACCAGGTGCTCAGCCACTCAAATACCATTTTCCAGAACGTAATCGCATTATAGCTGGTTTGGTGGAAGGACTGGTGGTCTGCGAGGCAAAAATGCGATCGGGCAGCCTGATTACTTGTGAGCGTGCCCTGGAAGAAGGGCGGGAAATATTTGCCATTCCTGGTTCCATTTTGGATGGGAAATCAGATGGTTGCCATCATTTGATTCAAGAAGGGGCAAAGTGCATTACATCAGGCTTGGACATCCTTTCAGACTATCAATTATAAAATAAGTTCTCCTATAGGAAAATAAAAATCTTGACACTGACTGAAAAATAGTATATTCTTTGTGAGGTTAAACATATTTGTAAGGAAATAGAATGGCTACAAAATCAGTTAGTAAGAAAAAAACAGTAAGTAAGAAAAATCTTGTTATTGTAGAGTCGCCTGCAAAGGCAAAGACCATTGAGAAGTATCTAGGTAAAAACTACCGAGTTGTTGCTTCAGTAGGTCATATCCGTGATTTGAAAAAATCCAGTATGTCCATTGACTTCGATAACAACTACGCACCTGAATATATCAATATCCGCGGAAAAGGTCCGCTTATCAATTCCTTGAAGAAAGAGGCAAAAAATGCCAAACAAGTCTTTCTGGCAAGTGACCCGGACCGTGAAGGAGAAGCGATTTCTTGGCATTTGGCTCATATTTTGGGACTAGACGAAAAGGATAAAAACCGGGTTGTTTTCAACGAAATCACCAAGGATGCCGTTAAAAATGCCTTCAAGGAACCTCGTGCTATTAATCATGATTTAGTCGATGCCCAACAGGCTCGTCGTGTTTTAGACCGTATTGTTGGATATTCAATCTCACCCATTCTTTGGAAGAAAGTCAAAAAAGGCTTGTCAGCAGGGCGAGTACAATCCGTTGCCCTCAAGCTGATTATTGACCGTGAAAATGAAATCAACAATTTCAAACCAGAGGAATATTGGACAATTGATGCTACTTTTAAAAAAGGTACAAAGAAATTTCAAGCTAGCTTTTATGGATTAGATGGGAAAAAAGTTAAGGTTGAAAACAATGAACAGGTCAAGGAGATTCTGGCTCGTTTAAATAGCGATGATTTCTTGGTCGAACAGGTAGAGCGTAAGGAACGTAAACGTAATGCACCACTTCCTTATACAACCTCGACTATGCAGATGGATGCGGCCAATAAAATCAACTTCCGTACTCGTAAAACAATGATGGTTGCTCAACAGCTCTATGAAGGGGTTAGTCTTGGTACAGGTGGTACACAAGGTTTGATTACCTATATGCGTACGGATTCGACCCGTATTAGCCCTGTTGCACAAGCACAGGCAGCAGAGTTTATCACAGAACGTTTTGGGGAAAAGTATTCGAAACATGGAAGCAAGGTCAAGAATGCAACCGGTGCCCAAGATGCCCACGAAGCCATTCGCCCTTCAAATGTTCAATTGACACCGGAATCCATTGCCAAGTATCTGGATAAGGACCAACTTCGTCTCTATACCTTGATTTGGAATCGTTTTGTGGCTAGTCAGATGGCAGCAGCGGTCTTTGATACCATGAGTGTTCGTCTTGGTCAAAATGGAGTGATTTTTGCTGCCAATGGTAGCCAAGTTAAATTTGATGGTTACATGGCTGTCTATAATGATTCTGACAAGAATAAGATGTTGCCAGATATGGAGCAAGGCGATACAGTTGTACGCACATCAACAAATCCTGAACAACATTTCACGCAGCCACCTGCTCGCTATTCTGAAGCTACTTTGATTAAGACTTTGGAAGAAAATGGTGTAGGGCGTCCGTCAACCTATGCTCCAACCATTGAAACCATTCAGAAACGCTATTATGTTAAGCTTGCAGCTAAACGGTTTGAACCGACAGAGTTGGGCGAGATTGTCAATAAACTCATTGTCGAATTTTTCCCAGACATTGTCAATGTCACCTTTACGGCTGAAATGGAGCAAAAACTAGATGATGTTGAAATCGGTAAGGAGCAGTGGCAGAAGGTTATCGATGGTTTCTATCAACCCTTTAAAGTGGAACTTTCTAAAGCTGAAGACCAGATGGAAAAAATCCAAATTAAAGATGAACCAGCTGGATTTGATTGTGAAGTTTGTGGACATGAAATGGTTATTAAACTAGGTCGTTTTGGAAAATTCTACGCATGTAGCAATTTCCCCGATTGCCGCAACACCAAACAAATTACCAAAGAAATCGGCGTGACTTGTCCAGTTTGTCAACAAGGCCAGGTCATTGAACGTAAGAGCAAACGCAATCGTTTATTTTATGGTTGTGACCGTTATCCAGAATGTGAATTTACCTCATGGGATAAGCCGGTTGGTCGTGCCTGTCCAAAATGTGACCACTATCTCGTCGAGAAAAAAGTCCGTGGAGGTGGTAAACAAGTTGTCTGTCCAAATGGTGACTATGAGGAAGATAAAATTAAATAAGATAAGACTGCTATTCTCAAGGGAATGGCAGTTGTTTTTAGCCTAGCAGGAAAAAAAGTAAAAAAAATAATAAAAAAGTCTTGCATTCTATGAAATACTGTGTTATGATGATTAAGGTTTGAAAAAACTGACCTAAGACAGTAGGGGAGCTGGACTCATAAACATCCTACCGAGGCACAAAACGATTATTGAGATAAACGTGTTTGTACTTTCGTGTCTAGGTTTAGGTGCGATTTTTTTGTGCCTAGCCCAAAATAAAAACGGAGGTAAAAAAATGAGTGAAGCTATTATCGCTAAAAAAGCGGAATTAGTAAATGCCGTTGCTGAGCAAATGAAAGCTGCAACATCTATCGTTGTTGTAGACGCTCGTGGTTTGACAGTAGAACAAGATACAGTTCTTCGTCGTAACTTGCGTGGTGCAGAAGTTGAGTACAAAGTTATCAAAAACTCAATCTTGCGTCGTGCTGCTGAGCAAGCTGGTCTTGAAGGTCTTGCAGAATTGTTTGTAGGTCCATCTGCAGTTGCATTCTCAAACGATGCAGTTGCTCCAGCTAAAACGATTTACGATTTCGCAAAAACTGCAAACGCTCTTGAAATCAAAGGTGGAGCTGTAGAAGGCAAAGTTTCTTCTAAAGAAGAAATCGAAGCACTGGCTACATTGCCAAACCGCGAAGGCATGCTTTCTATGTTGCTTTCTGTACTTCAAGCGCCAGTTCGCAACGTTGCATATGCTGTCAAAGCTGTTGCAGAAAAAGAAGACGCAGCTTAATGTGTCAGAGCGTAGCTGCTTAGTGCTACAAACTATTTAAAAAACCTAAATTGGAGGAATATCACAATGGCATTGAACATTGAAAACATTATTGCTGAAATTAAAGAAGCTACTATCCTTGAGCTTAACGACCTTGTTAAAGCTATCGAAGAAGAATTTGGTGTAACTGCAGCTGCTCCTGTAGCTGTTGCTGCAGCTGGTGCTGCTGCTGAAGAAGCTAAAGACTCATTTGACGTTGAATTGACATCTGCTGGCGACAAAAAAGTTGGCGTTATCAAAGTTGTACGTGAAATCACAGGTCTTGGTCTTAAAGAAGCTAAAGAACTTGTTGACGGTGCACCAGCACTTGTTAAAGAAGGTGTTCCAACAGCTCAAGCTGAAGAAATCAAAGCTAAATTGGAAGAAGCAGGCGCTTCAGTTACTCTTAAATAATAGAGTATCGCAATTTGATTGCGGAAGCCCAGTATTACAGGGTTTAAGCATTGCCTAAGGCGATTATAAATCGGTGGTTTCATTAGAAACCCCACCAAGACCCCACCAAGAATTACTCTTGGTGGGGTCTTATTTTCGGCTTATTTACATAAGCCTTATTATCAGAGCAAGCTCCGAACCTCCTACATCTTTGAATTAAGAATTTTTGTAACAGAAATTTAACTTGACAATTTGGGAAAAATGGTTAATATTTAATTAGGGTAGATGATAAGAATAAGATTCACAAATGAAAAGGGAACGGGGGAATCCCCGAAAAAAAGATTATGTATATAATCTTTAGGATAAGTTTTTGAACAAGAGAGGCTGTAAAAGGTCTCTTTTTTTTGTCTATAATCTGATATAATAAGTGTTAAGAGATTAACGGTTTGGAGCGTATCATGAATATCAGGGAGCAGAAAAAACAAGCTAAAGAATTTATTAAACGTTGGTCTGGTCGTGGTAATGAACGACAGGATAGTCAGTCCTTTTGGCTAGATTTGTTAGGGTCAGTCTATGGTATTGAAAACCCTACAACCTATATTACTTTTGAAGATAAGGTTATGCTTGACCATACAAGTTTTATTGATGGTTATATAGAGAAAACGAATGTATTGATTGAGCAGAAAGGAAGACATAAAGACCTAAATAAGGCAATCAAACAGTCAGATGGTACCTACTTAACGCCTTTTCGTCAGGCACAACGTTATTCGGCAAGTTTGCCCTATTCCAAGCGGCCACGCTGGATTGTGACTTGTAATTTCAAAGAATTTTATGTTTATGATATGGAACAGCCCAATGCTGAGGCGACGGTTATCAAACTGGAAGATTTGGCTGAGGAAAGCTATCGTTTGGAGTTCTTGATTGACAAGACCAATGAACATCTTGAACGTGAAATGGCTATTTCCATGCAGGCTGGTGTGATTGTTGGAGAAATCTATGACGGTCTTCTGAAACAATACAAAAATCCGGAAAGTCATGAAAGTTTGCACGCTATTAATCAGTTGATTGTCCGTTTGGTATTCTGTTTTTACGCAGAAGATAGTGGTCTTTTCGGACATAAGCTGGCTTTCCATGATTATCTGGCTCAATTTCCACCTCGTTTTTTCCGAACTGGCTTGATTCAGCTTTTTGAGGTACTGGACACACCGATTGAGGAACGTGACCCCTATCTTGATGATAAACTGAGTGCCTTTCCCTATGTTAATGGCGGTATGTTCTCAGAAAAAGGGATTGAAATCCCCAACTTTACGGAAGACTTGCGTGAGCTTATACTAGAACACGCCAGCTCACATTTTGACTGGTCTGATATTAGTCCGACTATTTTTGGATCAGTTTTTGAAAGTACCCTTAACCCAGAAACTCGTCGTTCTGGCGGTATGCACTATACTTCAATCGAAAATATCCATAAGGTCATTGACCCACTTTTTCTTGATGATTTGCGTGATGAACTTAATGATATCAAGTCTTTTAAGCAAAAGTCAACTGTTGAGCAGAAGGCGAAACAGTTTCAAAATAAACTGTCTACCTTGACCTTTTTTGACCCTGCTTGCGGTTCTGGAAACTTCTTGACAGAAACCTATATCTCCCTCCGTCGTTTGGAAAATGAAGCTATCAAACTCTATATGGGCGATACGGTCAGACTAGACGTTGAGGAGTTGGACTTGGTCAAGGTTAAACTCAATCAGTTCTACGGTATAGAAATCAACGACTTTGCTGTGTCAGTAGCCAAGACGGCTCTTTGGATTGCTGAAAGCCAAATGCTTGAAGTAACCAAAGAAATCGTCTATGCCGAGCTGGACTTTCTGCCTTTGAAATCCTATACCAATATTGTCCACGGTAATGCTCTGACAACAGACTGGGAGATGGTTGTAGATAAAGACAGACTCAGCTACATCATCGGAAATCCGCCGTTTGTTGGGCACCAATGGCAAACCAAGGAACAAAAAGAGGGATTGGCACTTGCCTTTAACGACCATAAGAAACATGGAAAATTAGATTTTGTAACGGCTTGGTTTGCTAAGGCGACAACTCTTATGCAGGGAACCCAAATCACAACAGCATTTGTTTCTACCAACTCCATAGTCCAAGGCGAAGCAGTCAGAACGCTTTGGGAATACCTCTTTTCCAAGGGTGTTGAAATCCAGTTTGCCTACCAGTCCTTTAAATGGACAAGTGAGGCTAAGGAGAAAGCTGGGGTTTCGGTTGTTATTATTGGTTTTTCAGCCTATAAAACCAAGAAAAACAAGCTGTTGTTTGGTGCTGATACACTAGAGTTTTGTGACAATATCAATGCCTATCTGGTTAAGGGAGACAACTACTTTATCCAGTCTCGTGGCAAGCCACTCAACCCTGTCATGCCAATTATGACAAAGGGAAGTCAGCCGACAGATGGTGGTAATCTCATCTTGTCGGCCAATGAAAAGGCTGAACTTCTAGCGAAATATCCAGAGCTTGCTACACTTATTCGACCGTATATGGGTTCAAACGAATTGATAAATAAGAAAGAACGTTATTGCTTCTGGTTGATGAATGCTGACCCAGCTCTTATCAGGAAAGTGCCTGAACTTCTAGAGAGGCTTCAAGCTGTACGTGAGATGAGGCAGGCAAGCCCGACCAAGTCTGTCCAAGAGCAGGCTCTAACTCCTCAGCTCTTTACTCAAATCCGTCAACCTGAAGTGGACTATATCGCTGTTCCAGAGGTTTCTTCTGAACGCCGACGATACATTCCAATAGGTCTTTTAAGTAAGGATATTATCGTTAGCAACCTATTGTATATGATACCAGAAACCTCACTATACATATTTGGTGTCTTGACTTCAAATGTGCATATGGCATGGATGCGAACTGTTGCTGGACGGTTAGAAGATAGGTATCGTTACACCCCAGCTGTTTACAATAACTTCCCGTGGCTGACCTTATTCGACCAAGACCGACAAGCCATTGAAAAAACTGCTCAAGGCATTTTAGAAGCAAGAGCTCAGTTTCCTACTAATAGCCTAGCTGACCTCTATGACGATGTAGCTATGCCACCAGCCCTAGTCAAAGCCCACCAAGAAAACGACAAGGCAGTTATGAGAGCCTACGGCATGACCAAAGAAGTCGATGGCAAGAAAACATGGTTGACCGAAAGTGAGACCGTGGCAAGACTCTTTGAGATGTATGAGGAGCTGACTAAATCTAAATAGAACTATAGAGGCGAAACAGCCTCTTTTTTTCATGTCTGCCATACCCCCTTGACAAATTTAAGTAAATATGTTATACTAATTATATAAATAAAATTAGTGAATCAAATAAATCAACCCTTTATGTGAATCAGATTTGTAGCTCCTCTTAGTTAGCCAAACCATAGTCAGCCCTCTTAGTAGCTCAAATTTAGTAGGCACACCATAAGTAAGCAAACCAATACAATTGAAAAGAGAATTTTCCAAAATGAAAATATCTCAAATTCAAGTATTGGTTTTTTGCATTCAACAAAACTGGTACTATTGACAGAAGACAATAGAAGAATATTTTAGAGGTATAGAAAATGAGTAAAATTTCATTAAATTCAACAAAACTTGGAGAACTTCGTTTTCCTGTATCTGCAGTTTCTGCACCTGACGCTATCGTTGTTACAGGCGCCCGTATTAGCCAAGAACGAGATGCGCAAGGAAATGCAATAGAGAATTCTATCGCAAAAATTGTCATTACTGGAATTGACTACAAAACCTATCAACTCCTGAAAAGCCAAGGTATCGAAACGGATACTATTACACCAATTACTGTTGAGTTCATCTCTCCTGATAAAGCAACTATGGCTCAGGTCAATGTTCAAGAATTGGTTGGAAAACTTCTGGATGTGCGACAATCAGAGGTAGCACTTAAATGGGTTAGTCGTGGAAATTCTGGAAGTTGGGGTGGTCTCAAACTGATTATCAACCAGCTCAAGGTGGCACAAACTCAGGCTAAATAACAACTATAGGATTAACGGGATAGGGGTGGGTTTTAAGTTAAAAGAAGAAATGAGGGTCACTAATGACTCTACAACAACTACTAAAAGAATGGTTGAGCCTGTTTGGTATCAGAAATCAGCAGGTCACTCACATAAAAGTCAGCAGAACGAAAGCGCAACGGAGAAATCGAGTCTTTCTTATAGGTGGAATATGCCTAGTCGGCCAGTTCATAATAGGATTCATTGCTACGATGACTTCCTACTGGAACAATTCCCAAGTCAACTGGCAAGTAATGAACATCACAGCTATTATTCTAACTATTGAAGTGGTCTTATCCATACTTTGGATTTGGTTACATTCTCGTTTTTCTCCCTTTGAAAAATGGAAAATAGCTACTTTATTAAAAGATTTTTCTGAAGAAAGCGATATACTCCGCAAACACAAGTCTGATATTGATAGCACTCAGTCAATCCGTTGGGAGTATTACTTGGAATCAGGTATGACAATTGTGACCCTTTATCAAGGGGGGCACGTTACAAAATACAGAGCTGAGGAAATTCCGCAGGCATTACTTAGCTATTTTGTAAAAGAAACGAGGGACAAATGGTTTTTAGAGCAATACCATGTAGGAGATGGCTTTGTCAAAATCATACAATCTCATCAGCCAGATAAAGCACTCCATATCAAAGGGCGAGAAGATTTCAAGGAATCTGAGGAACTGAATATCAGATTAACAGAGCGATTGAACTGGACGACTAAGCAACCAATGGGGCTTGTAGTCGGTCCGACAAGTTCTGGTAAAAGTTCACTATTAAAGTACCTCAGTCTTGCCTTTCTCATCAATAATAAGAAAAACCAAATCTTTACCATTGATGGTAAAGGTGCTTATCTCAGCCAAGCCATGTCAATAATCGGAGATGTTGCAGTGACAGGGGATGAAGCATTTTCAATGATTTCAACACTAGAAGAACTGATGAATCAGAGATATAAAGATTTAACAGCTGATGTTGATAGCGAGGAAGACTTGACACACAATGAGAAATTCCATAAGGGACAAATTCTACTTGTTATTGATGAGTACTTAGCATTGGTCACAACAATACAGGCTGAAGACAAACTGAGAAAGCCTGCAGAAAGATTGTATCCTCAATTTTATGCCAAATTGATGAGTTTAATCGTCAAGGGTCGTCAGGCTTCTATCTTTGTTATCGTATCTGGGCAGATGATACCGACTTCCATTTTACCAAGTGAGGCACGGGATTCACTTGGACTTAGGATAGCTTTGGGGCGTATCAGCCAATCACAGGCAACTGAAATTTTTAACGTTAGTAAAAATGATTTGCCTAGTGCAGATAGTACATTATATGAGGGTGTCGTCTTCCTAGATGGCTTAGGTTTGGAACACCCAATAGTCTTTAAAACACCTTATTATAATGACAGACAGTTGCCATTCAAAGGCGCCCTACGTGTATTGAAATCGGAACGGTGCATGCACCGTTCCGAAACTCAAAACAACTAGAGGATTCTTGGCTGTCCTACTTGACAGACAGCCAAGATAGGCTGAAAAAAAACAAGTAACTATATGAAAGGCGGGTCATTATGACTTGTCAGAAGAGTACAACGCGAAAAGGATAAGATTCCCAGACCATGTGGAGATTATCAAGTATCAAAAAATCAAGAAAAAGCCAAGACCACCTACAGTAAAAAATATTGAGCCAAAAGTCCGAGACCCAGACGAGGAAGAAATCTATCAGTACCAGCAAGCACAGAAAATTAGACGGAAAATTCGTTACTATTGCCAATCTAATGATTTTGACCTCTTTTGGACACTAACATTTAACGATGAAAAAGTTGATTCTAGAGATTATCCTTATGCCAAGCAGAGGCTGAGAGCATGGCTCAAGTATCAACGTGAAACGTATGGAAAATTCGACTACATCTTTGTGGCAGAGCTACATAAGAGTGGACGGATCCATTTCCACGGTATCACGAAAGGATTTAATCCACCACTAGCTGAGGCTAGAAATCCGAAAACGAATCGGCTCATTAAAAAAGGTGGCCTTCAAATTTACAATGCACCAACTTGGAAAAATGGATTTAGTACCGTATCTCACATACAAGACCGAGCCAAGACAGCGAACTATATTTCCAAGTACATAACCAAAGACCTGATGGCAATCCCAACAGGTTACAAACAGCCGCGCTATTTTGTTAGTCGTGGATTGAAACAACCTGAGGTAGACTTTTTAAATCTCTCAGACCAAGATTTAGCGGACTTTACTCCCGCATTCATTTCAGGGGAGATAGACATTGAAACACAAAAATTTTCCCCTACAGTCTCAATCTATAATCTAAAGGAAAACGACCAGAATGAACTCCTTCAAGAAACAAGTCCAGAGACAGTGATAAAGAGTAAAATCAGAAGTAAAAATATAAAAGAAGATTTTGAGAATGAAGAAGCAGACAGTTAATCATAAAGATTTAATGAATTTAGGATTTCCAGAACATACGGCTAGAGACATTATTAGACAAGCAAAGGCAATTGCTGTTCAATTATTCATTGAAACTAGCGCAACTTCGGATAATATGGTAAAATTAACCCAATCGCCCTTTGACAATGTGAGATTGAACCTAGCACCTGCTTATATAGTAGAAGAAATGCTGGGCTTTGAGTTGCCTTTCAACGGAAAGGAGCTTGAAGCTAATGGCTAATAATAAATATAAAGGTGTTTCTAAAGACAAAAACGGTAATATCTATTACCAAACAGAATTTTCAAAAGACCCAATCACAGGCAAACGGAGACGTGTTAAAAGTTATAAGGATAAGAACGGAAATCCGTTTAAGTCTGAAAAACAGGCTTTTGATGAGCTATGTCGAATCCGTGTTGAGTATAATAAACTTGCTGAAGCAAAAGAATGCGATTTGACATTTGTGGAATTTATGGACGAGGTCTTTCTTCCTTATTATTCCAAAATTGTTCAAGGCTCTACCTACAGGACAGCTCAACCAGCTTTTGACTTATGCAAGAAACGGTTTCCGAAAAAGAAGTTAGTTGATATTACAGTCAGGGATTGTGAAAGATTCCGAATCTATCTTCAAGAAAATTTTTCTCCGAACTATGCTAGAGGTGTATGGAGCCGATTCAAGAAAGTTTTGGGCTATGCAGAACGATTGGAATATATAGATGATTTCCCGTGTGGGAAATTAGATAATATTAAAGGAGAGCGTAGCCAAACAGAATTTTGGACATTTGAAGATTTTCAAAAAATTGTCTCTTCATTTGATGTAACCACCTATGACGGACGGTACAAACATATGATAGTGTGGCTCTACTTTATGACAGGTCTTCGAGTATCAGAAGGATTAAGTCTGATTTGGTCGGATATTGATTTGTCTAAGAAACTGCTACATGTTCAATCAACCTTGGAAGATTTGGGCAATGGAAGCTATGTTCGTAAAGAACGCACCAAGACGGAATCTGGAATGAGGTTTATTGAACTTGATGATATGACTACTGAAATATTGGAGGCATGGAGAGAAATTCAAGTTAACAATCAGGATTCTGATTTTGTTCTTGCTAGAATGGAAGTACCATTACACAAGACAACACTGACAAGAATTTTACAACGGCAAGCAAAAATTGTGGGAGTTCCTGCAATCACTGGAAAAGGTTTGAGACACTCTCACGATTCATTTATGATAAATGAGCTTGGGAAAGATGTTCTATTTGTCGCAGCTCGCTCGGGTCGAGTCGACAAAGCAACAACATTGAATACCTACTCGCATATCTATGCGAGCAAGAAAGCAACAGGTGGAAATGATATTACAAATTACTTGGTTAAATCAGGTTTGAGACCCCACCAAGACCCCACCAACTATACAATTTAAATATATAAACCTTGATTTGTAAGGGTTTAGAGAGAAATGCAACAGTTACTCTTAAATAATCGAGTAACTACTCAAGTAGCTTAAAAACATGATTAAACCGCTATTCTTCGGAGTAGCGGTTTTTCTTTTTGTCTGAAAAGGAGCAAATAATCCTTTTTAATCATATGAATAAATCATACTATTTCCAATCAATCTTAAGTTGGATGGATTTTTTTAATATCTGTCAAGTTTTTTTCTTGACACCTGCTTAGAGTGTGTTATAATAGAACATGTGCTAAATAGCTCTGCTATTTCACCGAATAAAAAATTAAAGAAAAGAGAACATTTTAAAATGGCAGTAAAAATCCGTTTGACTCGTATGGGTTCTAAAAAGAAACCTTTCTACCGTATTAACGTTGCAGACTCACGCGCTCCACGCGATGGTCGTTTCATCGAAACAGTTGGTACATACAACCCACTTTTGGCTGAAAACTCAGTAACTCTTAAAGAAGAGCGTGTACTTGAGTGGTTGGCAAAAGGTGCACAACCATCTGATACAGTTCGTGCCCTTCTTTCAAACGCTGGCGTATTGAAGAAATTCCACGAGCAAAAATTCTCTAAATAAGAACAGTAAGCGAGAACACTTATGGACATGATTGAAAATCTCATTATTGCGATTGTGAAACCTTTGATTTCACAGCCTGATAGCTTGACAATTAAAATTGTTGATACACCTGAATTTTTAGAATATCATTTGGATTTGGATAAATCTGATATTGGACGTATCATTGGGAAAAAAGGACGCACAATTTCTGCAATCAGAACGATTGTCTACTCTGTTCCAACAAGTGATAAAAAAGTTCGTTTAGTGATCGACGAGAAAGAATAAGAAAGTCACCGTATGGTGGCTTTTAACTTAGACAAAGGGGCCTGGCCCCTTTTTATCGTCATTTACCTTACTCTTGTTATTTTGACGTATGAGAGTGTAGGAAAACCCTCAGTCTTACTAGATTTATACATCTAAAGTTAGGGATTGATATATTTTCTGTCGCTCAGTGAAGCGGCAAATAGAAAGGTGGATTTATGCGACTGATTTGGACCTATTTGAAACAATATCCCAAGTGGATTGCCTTGGACTTGTTGGGAGCCTTCTTATTTGTAGTGGTAAACCTGGGCCTGCCGACATTTTTGGCAAGAATGATTGATCAAGGGATTACACAAAACGATGTTGGACAGCTTTACTACTGGGCAGGAATGATGGGTTTGATTGTCTTGCTTGGTATTGTTGGACGAGTAACTTTAGCCTACGCAGCTGGACAGTTGACAACCAATATTGTTAAAGATATTCGAAATGATCTGTATGAGAAAATTCAGGACTATTCTCATCATGAATATGAGCAGATTGGTGTTTCTTCTCTAGTTGCTCGCATGACCAATGATGCTTTTGTCTTGATGCAGTTTGCGGAGATGGTACTGAAACTGGGAATTATCACACCTTTGATGATGGTTGCTTCTGTTTTCATGACCTTGGTAACCAGTCCGAGCTTGGCCTGGACAGTAGCAGTAGCTATGCCATTTTTGGTTTTTGTTATTTTCTATGTAGCCACTAAAACTCGTCCTCTTTCTGAAAAGCAACAGAAACGATTGGATACCATTAACCAGTATGTTCGTGAAAATCTCATGGGCTTGCGTGTCATTCGTGCCTTTACGCGTGAAGAGTTCCAAGAAACTCGTTTTGCAGAGGTCAATGAAGAATATACTGAAACATCCAAAAAACTCTTTAACCTGACTGGTCTGACAGAGCCACTCTTTGTCCAGATTATCATTGCCATGATTGTGGCTATTGTCTGGTTTGCCCTGCCTCCTTTGAAAGATGGCAGTTTGCAGATTGGGGATTTGGTAGCCTTTATCGAATACAGTTTCCACGCGCTCTTCTCATTCTTGCTCTTTGCTAACTTGTTTAACATGTATCCACGGATGTCAGTGTCTAGTCAGCGAATTCAAGAAGTTTTGGACATGCCTATCTCTATTTCTAAGAATGAAGACGGCATAACTGAAACAGACACTCGTGGTTACTTAGAATTTGAAAATGTGACCTTTGCCTACCCTGGTGAAACAGAGTCGCCTGTGTTGCACAATATTTCCTTCAAAGCTAAGCCAGGTGAAACCATTGCCTTTATTGGTTCGACTGGTTCTGGTAAATCTTCCTTGGTCAACTTGATTCCGCGTTTCTATGATGTAACTCTAGGTCGAATCTTGGTGGATAGTGTGGATGTCAGACGTTACAATCTAAAGGCACTCCGTAGTAAGATTGGCTTTATTCCGCAGAAAGCTCTGCTATTTACCGGAACCATCGCGGAAAATCTCAAATACGGTAAGCTAGACGCGAGTTTGGCAGAGTTGCATGAGGCGGCGGATGTGGCCCAGGCCAAAGATTTTATCGAGAGCAAGGAAGAGCAGTTTGACACCCACTTGGCAGAGGGGGGAAGCAACCTGTCTGGTGGTCAAAAGCAACGTTTGTCTATTGCCCGTGCCATTGTCAAGCAGCCCGATATTTATATCTTTGATGATTCATTCTCTGCCTTGGATTACAGGACGGATGCAATTTTGCGGAGTCGTTTGAAAGAAGTGACGGAAAATGCGACGGTCCTAATTGTGGCCCAGCGTGTCGGAACCATTATGGATGCAGACCAGATTATCGTGCTGAACGAAGGTGAAATCGTTGGTCGTGGTACCCACAATGAATTGATGGAAAGCAATGAGATTTATCGTGAAATTGCCAATTCTCAGCTTAACCGTCAATCTCTGGCAGAAGAATAGGAGGAATTATGAAGAATAAATCAGTATTTACTCGTGTTTGGGACTATTTGCGTCGTTACCAATCTTCTGTATTTTTAGCTGTTTTTCTAAAGACCATCAGCGCAGTCATGAATGCCTTAGAACCCTTTGTACTAGGGCTTATCATTACAGAATTGACCAAGAATTTGCTGGATATTGCTAATGGGGTAGAGGGGGCGCAGATAAATGTTTCCTATATCGCTATCATGCTTGGCCTGTACGCATTCCGTGCCCTTATGTATGAAATTGGTGCCTATGGTTCCAACTATTTCATGACAAAAGCAGTGCAGGGTGCAACAAAGGAATTGCGTCAGGACTTGAGCCACAAGATTAACAAAATTCCTGTTTCTTACTTTGACAAGCACCAGTATGGCGACCTGCTGGGGCGTTTTACCAGCGATGTGGAAACTGTTTCGAATGCCTTACAGCAAAGTTTTCTTCAGTTGGTTAATGCTGTCTTGACCCTCTCTCTAGCCATTTTCATGTGTTTCTGGTTGGATGTGTCATTAGCTCTCGTAGTCGTAACCTTGGTTCCTGTGACTTATTTTGGTTCCAAGTTTGTCATGGGCAAATCCCAGCCGTATTTCAAACAGCAGGCGGATGCCCTCGGTCGTTTGAACGGCTTTGTCCAAGAAAATCTCACAGGCTTCAACGTCCTCAAGCTCTACGGCCGTGAAGAAATCTCTACAGAAGAATTTCGCCAGATAACTGCTGACTTGCAGGAAGTTGGTTTCAAGGCTAGTTTCATGTCTGGCTTGCTCATGCCCCTGGTTCATGGCTTGTCCAATATCGCCTATGTCGTCGTTGCCTTGCTATCTGGTCTGAAAGTACTTGCAGGTACATTGACAGTAGGTAATATGCAGGCCTTCGTCCAATACGTCTGGCAGATTTCTCAACCCGTCCAAACCTTGACCCAGTTGGCTCCCCAGTTGCAGTCTGCCAAATCTTCCCTTGAACGCATCTTTTCAGTCTTAGACGAGCTTGATGAAGAAGACGCCAATGCGCTTGAGTTGACAGAAAGTCTGACTGGACAAGTCAGCTTTGAACAGGTCGAATTTGGCTATTCAGAAGATAAGCCCCTCATCCGAAACTTTAATCTAGATGTTCAACCAGGTGAAATGGTGGCCATCGTTGGACCAACAGGAGCAGGTAAGACAACCCTTATCAATCTTCTCATGCGTTTCTACGATGTGACATCAGGTTCTATCAAAGTGGATGGTCAGGACATTCGAAATATTTCGCGTCAATCCTACCGTAGTCAATTTGGTATGGTCTTGCAGGATGCTTGGCTCTACGAAGGGACCATTAAGGAAAACTTACGTTTTGGTCGTCTGGATGCGACAGATGAGGAAATTGTGGAAGCTGCCAAAGCTGCCAACGTTGACCACTTTATCCGTACCCTGCCTGGCGGTTATAATATGGAAATGAACCAGGAATCCAGCAATATCTCCCAAGGTCAGAAACAGCTTTTGACCATTGCGCGTGCCTTGTTGGCGGATCCTGCTATTCTGATCCTTGATGAAGCGACTTCTTCAGTCGATACCCGTTTGGAACTCCTCATCCAAAAGGCCATGAAACGCTTGATGAAGGGGCGGACAAGTTTTGTCATCGCCCATCGTCTATCAACTATTCAAGAAGCTGATAAGATTTTGGTCTTGAAAGATGGACAGATCATCGAACAAGGTAACCATGAAAGTCTTTTGGCGGACAAGGGTTTCTATTATAATCTGTATCAAAGTCAGTTTAGTCAATCCAAATAAAAAACGAACTCCCTTGTCAGTGAAGACAGGGGAGTTTCGTACTTAATAGGCGATTTCAGCTAGTAGATTTTCTGCTGTGGTAGTTGGTAGAATTCGAACACGATTGAGGGTCAGTAGCCCATCACTTGCTGAAGCCAAGCCGTTATTAGTTGTCACGCCAAGCTTGTAGCCAGTTTGCTCAGTCAAAGCAATTGTATCAGCTGAATAGCGTCCACCTGGATAGGCAATGGCGATGGTTTCTTGATTTAATTGGCTATCTAGATAGGCCTTGGATGCAGTTAGTTCATCTGTTTGTGTTTCGATGCTGCTATATTCCAGGTCAGGATGGTTGACAGTGTGGCCTTGGAAGGACAGACCAGCAGCCTGCATTTCCTTAATTTGTTCAATGGTCAGGTGTCCAGCCTGTTCATATTCCGTAAAACCTGTAATGACATTGTTGGTTGCTTTCATTTGATACTGCTTGAGCAGAGGGTAGGCATGGCTGTAGAAATCCCATAGGCTATCATCAAAGGTTAGCCAGACCACTTTTTTCCCAGCTGGTAGAACGTTTTCCGTGAGCACCTTATAGGCCTCTTCAGGTGAAAGGGTGTAATAGCCTGCCTCTTGTAAGGCTTTGAGGTGACTTTCAAATGTTACTGGATCTACTATCAAATTTGCATTGGCTTCTTCCTCAGGCGCCATGACATGAATGGCATGGTACATGAGAATAGGCAGTTTGACAGGTTCAGACTGAACTTCCCAAGTAATAGCAGTTGAGCTAGAAGTGTTGGATGTTGTAGTAGCTGTAGTTTCTTTTATCTGTGTGCTGGAGGAATAAGTGCTAGCTTGTTTTACAGTCATTTGTTGTGCGACTTGAAAGATGAGGAAGCCAAGTATGGTAAACAAAACAATTAGGGGGAGTAGGTCTAAGAAACGCTCAATTCTAGTCTTTCTTTTTCGCTTTTGTTTTCTATTCAGAGTATTCAGTCTGGAATGTTTCATGAGAAATTCTCCCTATAAATATGTATATAACGATTATATCAAATTTTTTGCCAAATGGTTAGCCAATTTGCTATAATAGGAGAAATACTTTCTAAAGGAGATCACATGGTAGTTAAGATTGGATTATTAGGTTTTGGTACAGTTGCAAGTGGCGTGCCGTTTTTATTAGCTGAGAATACAGAAAAGATTGAAAAGGCAGCGCAGGACAGTATCGAGGTTGCAAAAGTTCTTGTCAAAGATGATGCAGAGAAAGAACGCTTGTTGGCTGCGGGACATAACTATAATTTTGTTACAAATATTGACGAGATTTTAGCTGATGAAGAAATTGCTATCGTCGTTGAATTGATGGGACGTATCGAACCTGCTAAAACCTTCATCACTCGAGCCTTGGAAGCAGGTAAGCATATTGTTACTGCTAACAAGGACTTGTTGGCGGTTCATGGTAGCGAATTACGTGCCTTGGCTGAAGAAAAGGGGCTGGCACTTTATTATGAGGCTGCTGTAGCGGGCGGTATTCCAATCTTGCGTACCTTGGTCAACTCTTTGGCTGCTGATAAGGTCACTCGTATCCTCGGTGTTTTGAATGGTACATCAAACTTCATGTTGACCAAGATGGTGGATGAAGGCTGGACCTATGAAAAAGCTCTTCAAACAGCTCAGGAACTTGGTTATGCAGAATCAGATCCAACCAATGACGTTGAGGGAATTGATGCAGCCTACAAGGCAGTTATCCTCAGTCAATTTGCCTTTGGTATGACAGTTGATTTTGAACATGTGGCTCACAAGGGTATCTCAAATATCACGCCAGAGGATGTGGCAGTGGCACAAGAATTGGGCTATGTCATCAAACTAGTGGGAGATATTCAAGAAACCACCACAGGTATTTCTGCCGAGGTATCCCCAACATTCCTACCGAAAAATCATCCACTGGCTAGCGTAAATGGTGTGATGAATGCTGTCTTTGTGGAATCAATCGGTATCGGCCAATCTATGTACTATGGACCAGGTGCAGGTCAAAAGCCGACTGCAACAAGTGTTACAGCAGATATTATCCGTATCGTTCGTCGTTTGAAAGATAAGACTATCGGCAAAGCCTTTAACGAATACAGCCGTCCGCTTCAATTAGCTGCTCCAAGCGATGTTAAAAGTGAGTACTATTTCTCAATTGTTGCACCAGATAAGAATGGAAAAATGCTTCGTTTGGCAGAGATTTTCAATTCTGAGGAGATTTCCTTTAAGCAAATTCTGCAACAAGCTGCCAATGGTGAAACTGCTCGCTTGGTCATTGTAACTCATGAAATGAGCAAGACACAATTAGAAAATGTGACTGCTAAATTGGCTCAAGAATCAGACTTTACAGTCTTAAATACATTTAAGGTATTGGGAGAATAAGGTATGAAAATTATTATCCCTGCAACATCTGCCAATCTCGGACCAGGATTTGATTCAGTTGGTGTTGCCCTTTCAAAATACTTGACCATTGAAGTTTTAGAGCAGACGGATGAGTGGGTCATCGAACACAATCTTGACCATGTGCCGTCAGATAAGAACAATCTTCTTATCAAAACTGCTTTGAAGGTATCTAAAAACCTCCAGCCTCATCGGATTAAAATGTTTAGTGATATTCCTTTAGCGCGTGGTTTGGGTTCTTCGAGTTCAGTTATTGTAGCAGGTATCGAGTTGGCCAATCAACTGGCTGGCTTGAATATGACTGCAGATGAAAAATTGTTAAAGGCTACTGAAATCGAAGGTCATCCTGATAATGTGGCTCCTGCGATTTACGGTAATCTGGTTATTGCTAGCTATGTCAATAAGAAGGTACAGGCTGTAGTAACAGAGTTTCCGGAGGCAAGTTTTGTTGCCTTCATTCCAAACTACCCATTGCGCACAGTTGAAAGTCGTGGAGTTCTACCTTCACAAATGGGCTACAAAAAAGCGGTAGCTGCTAGCGCCATTTCCAATGTGGCTGTTGCTAGTTTGATGGCTGGTGATTTGGAGAAGGCTGGTAAGGCCATTCAGTCAGATATGTTTCACGAACCCTTCCGGCAATTGTTGGTCAAAGAATTTTGTCCAATCAAGCAAACAGCACAAGAACTGGGAGCCTACGCAACCTATCTATCGGGTGCAGGACCAACTGTCATGGTGTTGACTTCAAAGGATAAGGAAGCTGCCCTTGTAACAGCCCTTGAGCAATTAGACTTGGATGGAACGGTTCATCCTCTTCAGGTGGATACAAAGGGTATTCAAGTGATATAATATTCAGCTCCACGGGAGCTGATTTTTTCTGTAAAAATTTCTGCCTAGAAACTGGATTTATATTCGTTTTTTGAGCTGTTTTTTGGTATAATATGACCTGTATATTTTAAATTGAAATGAGAAGATGATGAAAGATAAAATTAGGCTTGAGTTGGATGGGATTGACATTCGCTTCGATGAGCCCTTAAAAGAATATACCTATACAAAAGTTGGAGGTGCTGTTGATTACCTAGCATTTCCTCGTAACCGCTATGAAATTGTTCGAATTGTTGAGTTTGCTAAGCGAGAAAATATTCCCTGGCAGGTACTGGGCAATTCCAGTAATATTATCGTTCGCGATGGTGGTATTCGCGGATTTGTAATCCGTATGGATAAACTCAATTCTGTCACTGTTTCAGGCTACACGATTGAAGCAGAAGCAGGGGCTAATTTGATTGAAACAACGAAGGTTGCGCTTTTTCATTCCTTGACAGGATTTGAATTTGCCTGTGGTATTCCTGGTAGTGTTGGTGGAGCGGTTTATATGAACGCTGGTGCCTATGGTGGAGAAATTGCTCATATTCTGGTTTCTGCTCAAATTTTGACCCCTGCAGGTTATGTAGAAACCTTGGATAACCGTGAGTTGCGTTTTGGCTATCGCTCATCTATTTTACAAGAGAATGGTGCCATTGTTTTATCTGCTAAATTTGCCCTAAAACCTGGTAATCACCCTGTTATTCAAAATGAAATGGCTCGTTTGACCCATTTGCGTGAGTTGAAACAGCCATTGGAATATCCATCATGTGGTTCAGTCTTTAAGCGCCCTCCAGGTCATTTTGCTGGTCAGTTAATCATGGAAGCTGGCTTGAAAGGCTACCGTATTGGCGGTGTTGAAGTATCTGAAAAACATGCTGGTTTTATGGTCAATGTTGCTGATGGTACGGCAATGGACTATGAACATTTGATTGCTCATGTGATTGAAGTTGTTGAAAAATCTTCAGGCGTTACGCTGGAGAGAGAAGTGCGTATTATCGGCGACCCAGCTGATAAACTCTAGCCATCTGGCTCTGTTAAAAAGAAGGAATTTATGAGAATTGAAAAAGCCAATTATTGAATTTAAACACGTTTCAAAAGTTTTTGAAGACAGTGGAACAACTGTATTAAAGGATATTAGTTTTGAATTGGAAGAGGGTAAATTTTATACCCTATTAGGAGCTTCTGGTTCAGGTAAATCAACGATTTTGAACATTATCGCTGGTTTATTGGATGCAAGTTCAGGTGATATTTATCTGGATGGTCAACGGATTAACGATGTTCCGACCAACAAGCGGGATGTCCATACCGTTTTCCAATCCTATGCCCTATTCCCACACATGACTGTCTTTGAGAATGTGGCTTTTCCTCTTAAATTGCGTAAGGTTGACAAGGCTGAAATCGAACGCCGTGTGACAGAGGCTCTTCAAATGGTCCGACTTTCTGGTTACGAGAAACGCTCCATTCAGAAATTGTCTGGTGGTCAACGGCAACGTGTCGCTATTGCTCGCGCCATCATCAATCAGCCCCGCGTTGTCTTACTAGACGAGCCTTTATCAGCCCTAGATTTGAAACTGCGGACAGAAATGCAGTACGAACTGCGTGAATTGCAACAACGCCTAGGGATTACCTTTGTCTTTGTTACCCATGACCAAGAAGAAGCACTGGCCATGAGTGACTGGATTTTCGTCATGAATGAAGGTGAGATTGTACAGTCAGGAACGCCAGTGGATATTTATGATGAGCCAATCAACCATTTTGTTGCTACCTTTATTGGCGAGTCCAATATCCTGTCTGGTCGCATGATTAAAGACTATTTAGTTGAATTTAACGGCAAACGCTTCGAAGCTGTGGATGGTGGTATGCGTCCAAATGAAGAAGTTCAAATCGTTATCCGTCCCGAAGACTTACAGATTACCCTTCCAGAAGAAGGTAAATTGCAGGTAAAAGTCGATACTCAGCTCTTCCGTGGGGTTCACTATGAAATCATTGCTTATGATGACCTTGGTAATGAGTGGATGATTCATTCAACCCGTAAGGCCATTGTGGGAGAAGTGATTGGTCTGGATTTTGAACCAGAAGACATTCATATCATGCGTCTCAATGAAACAGAGGAAGAATTCGATGCCCGGATTGAAGAATATGTGGAAGTGGAAGAAGTGGAAGATGGTTTGATCAATGCCATCGAGGAGGAACGCAATGAAGAAAACCTCTAGGCTCTTTGCAATTCCATATGCCCTATGGGTCTTTCTCTTTGTACTCGCACCTGTTGCCCTGATTATCTTCAAATCTTTCTTTGATATTCATGGTAATTTCACTCTGGCTAATTATCAAACCTACTTCAATTCGCCAAATATGACCTATCTGCGAATGAGTTTTAACTCCATTTTTTACGCAGGTATTATTACACTGGTAACGCTTTTGGTGTCCTACCCAACTGCCTATTTCTTGACCAAGCTCAAGCATAGACAGCTTTGGCTGATGCTCATTATTTTGCCGACCTGGGTCAATCTCTTGCTAAAAGCCTATGCCTTTATTGGTATTTTTGGTCAACATGGTTCTATTAACCAGTTCTTAGAATTTATTGGTCTGGGTGCCCAGCAAATTCTCTTCACGGATTTCTCTTTTATTGCAGTTGCAGCCTATATCGAGATTCCGTTTATGATTTTGCCGATCTTTAACGCCTTAGATGATTTGGATAAAAATCTCATCAATGCTAGTCGTGATTTGGGGGCAACTTCTTGGCAGACCTTTACAAAAGTTATTTTTCCTCTTTCCATGAATGGGGTCCGTTCTGGTGTCCAGGCGGTTTTCATTCCAAGTTTGAGCCTCTTTATGTTGACCCGTTTGATTGGTGGTAACCGAGTGATTACACTTGGTACAGCTATCGAACAACATTTCCTCACCACGCAGAACTGGGGAATGGGTTCAACCATAGGTGTGGTCTTGATTTTGGCCATGCTCTTGATTATGTGGATGACGAAAGAGAGGAAGAAATAATGAAGAAATTTGCAAATATCTACTTAACAGTTGCCTTCCTCCTTCTTTACTTGCCCATTTTCTATCTCATTTTCTACGCTTTCAATGAAGGTGGAGATATGAATGGCTTTACAGGCTTTACCTTGGACCATTTTTCATCCATGCTTGGTGATAGCCGTCTGATGTTGATTTTGGCACAAACTTTTTTCTTGGCTTTTTTGAGTTCATTGATTGCGACCCTTATCGGAACATTTGGTGCCATCTATATTTATCAGGCAAAACCTCGTTTCCAAAATGCCTTGCTGTCTGTCAATAATATCTTGATGGTAGCACCAGACGTTATGATTGGGGCAAGTTTCCTGATTCTCTTTACTATGATTGGTTTTCAATTAGGCTTTGTTTCTGTCTTGCTGAGTCACATTGCCTTCTCCATTCCGATTGTCGTCTTGATGGTCTTGCCTCGATTGAAGGAAATGAATGCAGATATGATTTCAGCAGCTTATGACTTGGGTGCAACCCAGCCACAAATGCTGAAAGAAATCATGTTGCCATATTTGACACCAGCCATTATTGCAGGCTATTTCATGGCCTTTACCTATTCCTTGGATGACTTTGCCGTGACCTTCTTTGTAACGGGAAATGGTTACTCAAACCTATCTGTAGAGATTTACTCACGGGCTCGTCAAGGGATTTCTTTGGAAATCAATGCCCTGTCAACCCTTGTCTTCCTTTTCTCAATCTTATTGGTAGTGGGTTATTATTTCATCTCGCGTGAAAAGGAGGCCAACTAATGAAACGTTTATATTCATTTTTCCTAGGAATTATTGCTATTATTCTCATTCTTTGGGGAATTTCCAGTAAATTAGAAGCTGATTCAACTCAAGGAACGACGGATAAGTTGGTTATCTATAACTGGGGAGATTATATTGACCCAGAATTACTGGAAGAATTTACTGCTGAAACAGGTATTCAGGTGGATTACCAAACTTTTGATTCCAATGAATCCATGTACACTAAGATAAAGCAGGGTGGTACAACCTATGATTTGACTATTCCATCTGAGTATATGATTTCCAAGATGACCGAAGAGAATATGCTCATCAAATTGGACAAGTCGAAAATTGAAGGTTTGGAAAATATTGATCCACAATTCATGGGCTTGAGTTTTGATAAGAACAATGATTATTCCATCCCCTATTTCTGGGGTACCTTAGGAATTGTTTATAATGAAACCATGGTCGAAAATACTCCTCAGGAATGGGAAGATTTATGGTCTGAAGAATACCGTGACAATATCATGTTGATTGATGGTGTCCGTGAGGTCATGGGATTTGGCTTGCAATCGCTGGGGCATAGTCTAAATTCCAAAAATCCAGCTGAAATCGAAAAAGCTGCGGAACATCTCTATAATCTAACTCCAAATGTCAAGGCCATTGTTGCTGATGAAATCAAGGGTTACATGATACAGGATGCGGCAGCTATCGCAGTATCCTTCTCTGGTGAAGCTAGTGAAATGTTGGATGGCAATGAGAACCTGCGTTATGTTGTGCCGTCAAAAGGTTCTAACCTGTGGTTTGATAACATGGTCATTCCAAAAACTGCCAAGAATTTGGACGGTGCCTATGCCTTTATGAGTTTCATGCTCCGTCCCGAAAATGCGCTTCGCAATGCTGAATATGTTGGTTACTCAACACCAATTCCTGCAGCAAAAGCCATGTTGGATGAAGAAACTCAGAACGATGAATCCTTCTATCCTTCAGAAGAAACCATGAAGAAGATGGAAGTCTATGATAACCTCGGACAAGAGATGCTGGGAATGTACAATGACCTTTATCTCCAGTTCAAGATGTATCGGAAATAAGACAAAAAACCACTAGGACAATTCTGAACTAGTGGTTTTACTGTTTTCTATTGATTATCTATATGCTGCAAATGGGATACCTGCTGGGAAGGACTTTTATTATCATCTCTAGTTGGTTTGAAAATTTTTCATCATTTTCTGAATTTCTTTCGAAATGTCTGTAGGTTTTACAAGATAGAATTGCTGGGCTAGTTGGTCAGCGATGTAGGAATGAAGGTAGGTGGCAGTCACAACTCTATCATATAGTCCTACATGAGGAAATTGTAGGGCAAAGCCTGCTACCATACCAGCAAGTGTGTCGCCCATCCCTCCAGTTGCTTGATAGGGACCACCTGCTTTGATGGGAGTAATCTGTTCGGGGTCTGCTTGAAGTACTTGTGTCATAAAACTCTTAGCGACTAAAATGGTTTGTTCTTGAAACTCTCTTAAGGCGGTTAGGTTGGTCTGGCTTGTTTGTCGGTCAATGGGGATGGCAGACAATCTTTCCCATTCTTTTTGGTGGGGTGTTAGGATAACTTGTTTGCAGGGAAAAATTTTCCTGTTCTGTTTGGCTATCAAGGTCAAGGCAGATCCATCCAGGACAAGAATTTGTTTTTCTGACACATTTTCAAGTACAAGGTCAACTAGGTTTTCTGCTCGGCTATTGTCCCCCAAACCCGGACCAATCAATACCAGGTCAGCATGTTTTATATTTGCTAGGAGTAAGTCTTTGTCATCAACTGAAAAGGCCATGGCTTCAGGTAGGTGACTATGCAGTGCTGGAATATTTTCTTTTTCAGTAGCGACAGTAACCAAGCCAGCTCCGCTATTGACAGTGGCTAGGGCAGTCATGATGATGGCGCCACCGTAAGGGTAAAGTCCACCAATCAGTAAGGCACGGCCGAAGGTTCCCTTGTGGCTGTTCCTAGGTCGTTCCTGAATGACCTGCCTACAAAGTTCTTGTAAATCCATGATAGTCAACTCCTTTCTATAGATTATTATAGCATGAGAACGGGACAAATTCGCAAGTTACTTTTTAGAAAATTCTTCTTTTTCATGCTATAATGGACATATGGTATTATCAAAGAAACGTGCAAGAAAAGTTATTGAAGAAATCATCGCCCTTTACCCTGATGCTCAACCTAGTTTGGATTTCCGCAACCATTTTGAATTGGTCTGCGCAGTACTTTTGTCAGCTCAGACAACGGATGCTGCTGTTAACAAGGCTACCCCAGGTCTATTTGCAGCCTTTCCAACACCTCAAGCCATGGCAGCAGCAGAGGTGAAGGACATCGAGCCCTACATTTCTCGCTTGGGCTTGTATCGTAATAAGGCCAAGTTTTTGAAAGAATGTGCCCAGCAGTTGTTGGACCGACATGATGGCATTGTCCCACAGACACGGGAGGAATTAGAAGCCTTAGCCGGTGTGGGGAGAAAAACGGCCAATGTGGTATTGAGTGTCGGTTTTGGCATTCCTGCATTCGCAGTCGATACCCATGTGGGTCGGATCTGCAAACACCACGACATTGTCAAAAAATCGGCTACTCCTCAGGAAACGGAAAAGCGGGTCATGGAGGTCTTACCACCAGAACTCTGGCTGCCAGCCCACCAGGCTATGATTTATTTTGGACGAGAAGTCTGCCATCCTAAAAATCCTGAGTGTGAAAAATTTCCACAATTATATGAATTTGATTAAAAATCTTCAGTTTTTGAAGATTTTTTTCGTTTTCTTTTTTAAATTAACCAGTAAAATCAGAACGTTTTTTGAAATATTCAATAGAATGTCTTCTAAAACGGAATTTGACGAATATTCAATCCCGTTTTACTTCTATAAAACGATAATAAACGAACGTTTATGTATGATATGTAAAGCATATTGACAAAAACCAAACAATGTTCTAAAATAATAATTGTAAACAAAGGAAAAACGAACAAACTAGTATTTCCTAATATAAAAATCATTTAAAAACGAACAGAGGAGAAGCTCATGTTTAATGAAACACCAGTTTTTGACTACGAAGATATTCAGCTCATTCCAAACAAATGTATCATCAATAGTCGTTCAGAGGCAGATACATCTGTAACACTCGGAAAATACACTTTTAAATTGCCAGTTGTTCCAGCCAATATGCAGACGATTTTGGATGAAGATGTAGCAGAGATGTTGGCAAAAGATGGCTATTTTTACATCATGCACCGTTTTGATGAAGAGGGGCGTATTCCTTTCGTGAAACGCATGCATGACCAAGGCTTGATTGCTTCTATCTCGGTTGGTGTGAAAGACTATGAATATAACTTTGTTTCTAGTTTAAAAGCTGACGCGCCTGAGTTTATTACCATTGACATTGCGCATGGTCATGCGGATAGCGTGATTAAAATGATCAAGCATATCAAGAAAGAATTGCCTGATACCTTTGTCATTGCTGGGAATGTCGGCACACCTGAAGCTGTTCGTGAGTTGGAAAATGCCGGTGCGGATGCAACAAAAGTTGGAATTGGTCCAGGTAAGGTCTGCATCACCAAGGTCAAAACTGGTTTTGGTACAGGCGGTTGGCAGCTGGCTGCCCTTCGTTGGTGTTCAAAAGCTGCTCGTAAGCCGATTATTGCGGACGGTGGTATCCGTACCCACGGAGATATTGCCAAATCCATCCGTTTCGGTGCTAGCATGGTTATGATTGGTTCGCTCTTTGCTGGTCACATCGAAAGCCCAGGAAAGACAGTAGAAGTAGACGGCAAACAGTTTAAGGAATACTACGGCTCTGCATCTGAATACCAAAAAGGAGCCTATAAGAACGTAGAAGGTAAAAAAATTCTCCTGCCAGCCAAAGGCCACTTGAAAGATACGCTGATTGAAATGGAGCAAGATTTGCAATCATCCATTTCTTATGCTGGCGGTCGTGACATGACCAGCTTGAAGCACGTTGATTATGTAATTGTAAAAAATTCAATCTGGAATGGGGATTCTATCTAGTCAAAGAGGACTTGCAATGCGGGTCCTTTTCTTGTTACAATATTTATATAAAATTGAAAGAGAATAAGTATGTACCAAACAAGAAATAACAAAGAGAAACTCTGGCTCTTTATCAAAATATTTTTGCCTATTTTAATTTATCAATTTGCTAATTACTCGGCATCCTTCATTGATACTATGATGACTGGTCAGTACAGTACTATGGATTTGGCAGGTGTTTCCATGGCGACAAGTCTTTGGAATCCCCTGTTCTCATTTTTGACGGGGATCGTATCTGCGCTTGTTCCAATCATTGCTCAATATCTAGGACAAGGAGAGAAGTCAAAGATTCGACAAGAGTTTCATCAGTTTGTCTATTTGGCCCTTGGACTGACGGCAATCCTCTTACTCTTGGTCTATCTTTTTGCCGTTCCGGCTCTGGCTCGTTTCGACTTGGACGAAGCTGTCTTTCAGGTCGGTCGGCAGTACCTCTACTATATCTCCATCGGTATCTTGCCCCTCTTACTGTTCAGTGTCTGTCGATCCTTTTTCGACGCCTTGGGCTTGACCCGACTCTCCATGTACCTCATGTTGCTCTTGGTTCCCTTTAACAGCCTCTTCAACTATCTCTTGATTTACGGGAAAATGGGCCTACCAGCCCTGGGCGGAGCAGGTGCTGGATTGGGCACTGCTTTAGCTTACTGGGCTGTGTTGCTAGTCATTGTCCTTGTCATGTGCAAAAATAAGACCATTTCTTCTTATCAGATTTGGCGGTGGAGTCCGATTGACCTTTCTTTATTGAAGGAAGGCTTGAAAATTGGTTTGCCAATTGGTTTGCAAGTCTTTGCAGAAGTGGCTATTTTTGCAGTAGTTGGCCTTTACATGGCAAAATTTTCTGCTCAGATTATCGCGGCTCATCAGGCGGCCATGAACTTTGCAACCTTATTATATGCCTTTCCATCATCGGTATCCTCAGCCTTGGCTATTGTGGTTGCCTATGAAGTGGGTGCAAAACGACCTATAGATGTAAAAGCCTACAGCCGTTTGGGACGCTTGGTAGCGTTAGGCTTTGCAGGTCTGACCTTAACCTTCCTTTATTTTTTCCGCTCCAAAGTTGCCTTTCTCTACGGAAATGATACAGACTTTGTCCGACTGACCTCACATTTTCTAAGCTTTGCCCTCATGTTCCAATTGGCAGATGCCTATACAGCACCAATTCAAGGAATTTTGCGTGGTTACAAGGATACAACTGTTCCATTTGTACTTGGTTTGGTTGCTTATTGGTCCATGACCTTCCCGGTTGCATTTTTCCTGGAAAGATTTTTCCAGCTGGGACCAGAAGCCTATTGGATCGGTCTGATTAGCGGTATATTTGTTTGCGGGATTGCCCTAAGATTGCGTTTGAAGAAAATTGCTAGTATTCAATAGATTTCTATGTTTTTGCTTGACAGATTTTCTGAGCTTGATATAATTTACTAAAAAAGTCAGGTACTAACATGAAAAAGAGATGGTTGATTTTTGTTATTTTATCCGGTATCTGCATCTTGCTTGGCTATCAAGTTGTGAGGAAAACTGAAATTAGTTTACCTCAAGCTGACCAGATTGTAATCAGTAACCAAGATAGATTAGAGATAAAAACTTTGGAAGGTAGCGAAATGAGCGATTTTCTATCGGAGCTTACCCAAATCCATCCCTATCTTTTCAAAAATGCAAGCAACCATGACCAGCCAGTCGGGGTAAAGGAATATTATCAACTAACCTTTCAACCCGAGAATAAAATGGCCTATCTTTATGAAAAAAATGGCAAGACCTATTTGGAATTTCCCTATGAACTGACGGTCAGAACTAAAAAGCCTCTGTCTGAGTTAATAGACTAGTAGAAGTCGGAGTAATCCGGCTTTTTAAATTTAAATTTTTTAACATTTACCTTGACAAATATTCCCAAAATATTAAACTTAAGATAAGTAGCTTTTCAAGCTTTGGAAATTTACTACTATATTTGGAGGTTATATGAAAATGAAGAAATTTCTATTACTTTTTTCTGTAGTGCTTTTGACTGCGTGTAAATCGGGTGAAGTGAAGCAAGAGAAGGCTGTAACCAGTCAATCAAGTTCACAAGCAACATCGAGTTCAACAACTTCAAGTCAGTCGGAAACGAAGACGGTAGAGGTGGATTATTCTAGTTATCAAAAGGTTATCGACCGTTATCAGGCAAGTTTGGGATTGGAACTTTCAGCCCTAAATCGTGATGAGGTGAGTAGTCTTCTTTATGGGATTAAACAATATCCAACTGTTTATACTGGAGCATATTATGTCCAAAACGATTTTGATAAAGATGGTGTAGATGAATTAGCTCTTGCCTTATCGACGAGTTCTCAATTTGTCCTCATCGACCTATATACTGTAGGGAATGACGGACAGTTGATAAGACTGGTTGATCAGTTCCGTCAGCAAGGTCCAGAGATTGGTGAAAAAGTAACCCTGTGGCCACTTGAAGATGGAAGTTACTCTTTAGAAACGGCTGGTAGTTTTAGAAACTATAAATATGACTCTACTGCAGGTCAACTGACCCTACAGGCAGAAGGGGCGACCAATCCTTCATCTGCCACAGTTGTCGATTTAAGCACGCTTTCATGGACTAAATTGGAAAAAGTTGTAGCAGTGCAAGAAAATACATCTGCACCTACTATTGATATGCAGGGGCTGTTAGCTGGTGATTTCTCAACTATTGCTGGAACTTGGGCAAATGCCAAAGGGACTGTCTTGGTTATTGATTCATCAGGGAAGGTTACTAATGAGGAGGATAGCGACCTAACCATTCGTGAAATCGATTCAAACGGTATAGCAGTTGGGGGCTATCGTTTTGGTATGTACGGTGCAGGACTTAGAGTTATTCCCGCAGGCGTTGCCATTGAGTTTACATACACTGGGGAAACAGATTTAAGCGATACGACTAAAAATAGATTATTTATCAGTCAAGGACTACTTTCTGCAGAAGAGGTTGCAAACGAGGTTTTCTATAAACAAGATTAAGTATTTATGGAAGTGAGGTAGGTTAACAATCCTATCTCCTTCTTTTTTTGCCTTATTATTGAGAAAATAACCTCATCATGTTAAAATAAAAGGATAGAAAATCAGATGGAGAAATTATGAATTATTTTAACGTAGGTAAGATTGTTAACACCCAAGGCTTGCAAGGAGAAATGCGTGTTTTGTCTGTAACGGATTTTGCAGAAGAACGTTTTAAAAAAGGGGCGAAATTGGCCTTGTTTAATGACAAGGACCAGTTTGTCATGGAAGTTGAAATTGCTAGTCACCGTAAGGCTAAGAACTTTGATATTATCAAGTTCAAGGGTATGTACCACATCAATGATATTGAGAAGTACAAGGGCTTTAGTTTGAAAATTGCGGAAGAAAATTTGTCCGACCTTGAAGATGGTGAGTTTTATTATCATGAAATTATTGGTTTGGATGTTTATGAAAATGACCAACTGATTGGACAAATCAAGGAAATCTTGCAACCTGGTGCTAATGATGTTTGGGTGGTCAAACGCAAAGGGAAGAAAGACCTGCTTTTGCCTTACATTCCGCCCGTTGTCTTAAACATTGATATTCCAAACAATCGCGTAGATGTGGAACTGCTCGAGGGCTTGGACGATGAGAATTGATATTTTGACCCTCTTCCCAGAAATGTTTGCTCCGCTGGAACATTCTATTGTGGGCAAGGCGCGTGACAAGGGCTTGCTGGAAATCAACTACCATAATTTCCGTGAGAAAGCTGAAAAGGCTCGCCATGTGGACGATGAACCCTATGGCGGAGGACAAGGCATGTTACTCCGAGCTCAACCGATTTTTGACACCATGGATAGCATTGAACAAACCAAGCCCCGTGTTATCTTGTTAGATCCTGCTGGTAGAACTTTTAATCAGGCCTATGCAGAAGAATTGGCACAGGAAGAGCAGTTGATTTTTATCTGTGGTCATTACGAGGGCTATGATGAGCGGATTAAGACCTTGGTGACAGACGAGATTTCTCTTGGAGATTATGTTCTGACTGGGGGCGAATTGGCAGCCATGACTATGATTGATGCTACTGTTCGTTTAATTCCAGAGGTCATTGGCAAGGAAGTCAGCCATACGGATGATAGTTTTTCTTCTGGTCTACTGGAATATCCTCAGTACACTCGTCCCTACGAATATCGAGGGATGGTAGTGCCAGATGTTCTCATGAGTGGCCACCATGAAAATATTCGAAAATGGCGTCTGGAAGAAAGCTTACGAAAAACCTATCAACGTCGTCCAGACTTGTTAGAAAATTATAACTTTACAGCTGAAGAGTTAACTATTTTTGAAAAAATCAAGACAGAAGACACAGTTGATTAGACTGTGTTTTCATGTTCAAAGGAGAAAATTATGAAACGTCAGGTATTTGAAGACTACCAACCTTATAAAATAAAACATAAGGCTAGATTTGACTTGGGAAATAATGAAAATCGCATTATTGATTGGTCCTTTTTACCGCAAAAGACCTTAGAGAGCTTAGAAGTTGGTCAATTGAGCTTTTACGGTGACAATACATACTCAAATCTGATTGAGAAATATGCGACCTATCTTGGAGTAAATCCCAGACAGGTGACGGTGGGAGTTGGCTCTGACCACCTCATTCATATGATTGTTTCCACCTTTATGGAGAAGGAAGATACATTCTTGACGGTCAATCCTGATTTCTTCATGTATGAAACCTACAACCAGATGCACGGTAGTCGGTTTGAAGCCATTGACTTGGAAGAGAAAGATGGGACCTTGGTTTTGCCAGTTGACAACTTGTTGGCGCGTGCTCAGGAAACCAATGCAAAAATTCTCATGATTTCCAATCCCAATAATCCATCATCGGTTGCCTATTCTATGGAAGATTTGGAAAGGCTAGCGAGCTCTTTCAAGGGATTGCTGGTTATTGACGAGGCCTATATTGAATTTGCAGAAGTTGAAAGTTTCATCAGTCGCCTTGAAGGATATGAGAATGTTTTGGTCTTGCGTACACTTTCCAAGGCCTTTGGTCTAGCAGGTTTGCGAGTTGGTTTTGCGGTTGGAAGTGAAGAGCTTATTTATGAATTGGACAAGGTCATTCCACCTTTTAGTCTATCCAATTTAACGGCTCATATGGCTACAGTTGCCTTGGATTACAAAGATAAAGTAACAGAAACGGTTGAAACAATTGTCAAACTGCGTCAAGAAATGATTGCTTTTTTAGAACAATTAGAAGATTGTCATGTCCTGCCAAGTCAGACCAGTTTTGTGACCTTTAAGGCACCGTGGGCAGAAGTGTTTCACCGGCAAGCTTTGGCAAAAGATTGGAATTTCAAGTACTATCCAACAGGGAAATTAGCAGGTTACATTCGACTGTCCATTGGCCGGCCAGAAGAGATGGCTATGCTTAAAGAGATGGTCAAATCAATGATAGAGAGGGGAACAATTTCGTAAGAGATTGTTCTTTTTTGAAGAAAATTGACATTTTTTGAAAGATTTTGCCAGAAAATGATTGACAATGATGGTTTTTAGTGTATAATGGTTTTTGTAAACGATTGCAGGAGGTGTTGGACATTCTCAAATCAGAACGCAAGCAAGTCATATTAGAACGCATTCAAGCACAACAATTTGTCCGCTTGGAAGAATTGGTTGACATTCTAGCAACATCTGAATCCACTGTTCGTAGGGATTTGGACGAGTTAGAAAATGAAGGAAAACTTCGAAGAGTACATGGCGGTGCGGAAGCACCAGCTAATTTGCAACTGGAAGAATCCATTCTGGAAAAATCTGTCAAAAACGTTCAAGAAAAACGGATGATTGCTGAAAGAGCAGCACAGTTAATCATGGACGGCGATGTGATTTTTGTAGACGCAGGGACGACAACCGGTGTCTTGATTGACTATCTCCAACAGGAAAATCTAACAGTCGTGACCAATTCCATTCACCATGCTGTCAAGTTGGTTGAACGCAAGATAAAGACCATTATTATAGGTGGTTTTGTTAAACAATCAACCGATGCTTCAGTAGGTGCCTTGGCTTTGGAACAAATTCGACAGCTCAATTTTGATAAGGCCTTTCTGGGAATGAATGGTATTGATAAAAACTACTTTACAACGCCAGACATTGAAGAAGCGACCATCAAACGTACTATCATAGACAATGCAAAAGAAAGCTATGTTCTAGCAGATGCGTCGAAGATTGGTCAATTCTCCTTTGCCAAGGTTGCAGCCATCGAAAAAGCCAATATTATCTGTCAATCTTCGGAGAGCAGTTTGTTGGACATCATAAAAGAGAAAACGAGGGTAATCGAGGTATGATTTATACTGTTACGCTCAATCCAGCTATTGACTACATTGTTCGACTTGATAGAGTTGAAACTGGCAGTGTCAATCGTATGGAGAGCGACGATAAGTATGCCGGCGGTAAGGGAATTAACGTTAGTCGTGTTTTGAAGCGATTGGGCTATCCGAATACAGCAACGGGTTTCCTTGGCGGATTCACTGGTCAGTTCATCAAAGATGGATTGGTTGCTGAAGGCATTGATACCGATTTTGTTCAGGTGGACCAAGATACGCGGATTAACGTGAAAATCAAAGCCGACCAAGAAACAGAAATCAACGGTTTGGGTCCGATTGTGACAGATACACAGTTGGCAGAACTAGAAATGGTTTTGGCTGGCTTGACTAAAGATGACACAGTTGTCTTTGCTGGTTCAGCACCAGCTAGCCTTGGAAATGAAGTGTATAATAAGCTAATTCCAGTGGCTAAAAAAGCAGGGGCTCAAGTAGTTTGTGACTTTGAAGGGCAAACTCTTCTGGATTCACTTGCTTACCAACCGCTTTTGGTTAAACCAAATAACCACGAGTTGGAAGCTATTTTCAATGTTGAATTGAAGGGGATAGCTGACATTGAAACCTACGCTAAGAAAATCTTAGATATGGGAGCTCAGAACGTTATCATTTCTATGGCAGGGGATGGGGCTTTGTTGGTTACTCCGACAGCAACCTACTTTGCCAAACCAATCAAGGGAATGGTGAAAAATTCTGTCGGTGCTGGAGATTCCATGGTGGCAGGGTTTACTGGCGAATACGTTCGCTCACAAGATCCAATCGAAGCCCTTAAATGGGGAGTTGCTTGCGGTACGGCAACAGCCTTTTCAGATGATTTGGCAAGTATCGAATTTATTAAGGAAACTTATGAAAAAGTTGAGGTAGAAACACTATGAAAATTCAAGACGTTTTGAAAAAAGATGTCATGTTGCTTGATTTGCAAGCGACAAGCAAGGAAGCAGTCATCGATGAAATGATTGCTAGCTTGGTAGAAAAAGGATACGTAACTGATTTTGATGTATTCAAAACAGGTATTATGAACCGTGAAGCACAGACAACAACAGGTCTTGGCGACGGTATTGCAATGCCACACGCTAAGAATGCGGCTGTCAAAGAAGCAACTGTTCTCTTTGCTAAATCAAACAAGGGCGTTGACTATGCAAGTCTTGACGGTCAACCAACTGACTTGTTCTTCATGATTGCGGCTCCAGAAGGTGCTAACGACACCCACTTGGCTGCCCTTGCGGAATTGTCTAAATACTTGATGAAAGCTGGTTTTGCTGATAGACTTCGTGCGGCAACAAATCCTGAAGAAGTGATTGCAGTCTTCGATACAGCAGAAGCAGCAGATAAAGCGGCTGAAGAAGTGGTTGCCGCTCCAAGTGGCGACCGTCCATTTATCGTTGCAGTTACAGCATGTACAACAGGTATTGCCCACACCTACATGGCAGAAGAAGCTCTTAAGAAGCAAGCTGCTGAGATGGGTGTTGACATCAAGGTTGAAACAAACGGTGCGTCTGGGGTTGGTAACAAACTAACCGCTGAAGACATTAAGAATGCAGCAGGTGTAATCATCGCAGCAGATAAGGCTGTTGATATGCCTCGCTTCAATGGCAAACCTTTGGTATCTCGTCCAGTTGCAGCTGGAATCAAACAAGCAGAAGAATTGATTAACATCATCTTGGACGGTAAAGCATCAGCCTACACAGCGTCAGAAGGAACAGCTACTGTGGAATCTTCAGAAAAACTCAGCCTTGGTAAAGCATTCTACAAACACTTGATGAGTGGTGTTTCTCAAATGTTGCCATTCGTTATCGGTGGCGGTATCTTGATTGCCCTTGCTTTCCTATTTGATGGTGCCTTGGGTGTGCCACAAGATAGTCTTGGTAGTCTTGGTTCTTACCATGAAATTGCTGCTATGTTCATGAAGATTGGTGGAGCAGCCTTTGGCTTCATGTTGCCACTTCTTGCAGGTTACATTGCTTACTCAATCGCTGAAAAACCAGGTTTGGTTGCTGGTTTCGTAGCTGGTGCAATTGCTAGTAGCGGTCTTGCTTTCGGTAAAATTCCTTACGCAGCTGGTGGCGAAGAAACCCTTGCTCTTGCAGGTGTATCATCTGGTTTCTTGGGTGCCCTTGTTGGTGGTTTCCTTGCTGGTGGTGTAGTTCTTGTTCTTCGCAATGCTTTGCGTAACATGCCAAAATCACTCCAAGGTTTGAATGCTATCTTGCTCTTGCCACTTTTGGGGACAGCTATCACTGGTTTCTTGATGTTCTTCGTCAATATCCCAATGGCTGCAATTAACACTGGCATGAACAACTTCCTTGCTGGTCTTGAAGGTAGCTCTGCTATTCTCCTTGGACTTGTCCTCGGTGGTATGATGGCAGTCGATATGGGTGGTCCAGTTAACAAGGCAGCCTATGTCTTCGGTACGGGTACCCTTGCAGCTACTGTTGCAGACGGTGGTTCTGTAGCGATGGCGGCAGTTATGGCAGGTGGTATGGTTCCACCGTTGGCAGTATTCGTTGCAACTCTCTTGTTCAAGAACAAGTTCACGCAAGAAGAGCGTAACTCAGGTTTGACAAACATCGTTATGGGTCTGTCATTCATCACTGAAGGTGCCATTCCATTTGGTGCTGCTGATCCAGCTCGTGCAATCCCAAGCTTTATCGCAGGTTCTGCCCTTGCAGGTGCCTTGGTAGGTTTGTCAGGTATCCAATTGATGGCTCCGCACGGTGGAATCTTCGTTATCGCTTTGACTTCAAATCCATTGCTTTACATCCTTTATGTATTGATTGGTGCAGTAGTTTCAGGTATTCTCTACGGAGCTCTTCGTCAAGCTAAATAAGATTAAAACCTTGTCTTCGGGCAAGGTTTTTTTATCTGGAAAATTCTGTATTTAGATTAAAATATAAATAATTATGTAAAGAATATCATATATAGTATATTGAGATATTTTATTTAATTTAAAACAGTATATTATTAGAGAAATGTGCTATACTTTTAAGTAAGAAGAAACAAACGAAGGAGCTTCATATGTTTTGGAAGGAAAAGCAAAATAAGTTTTCTATTCGTACATTTAATAGAGGCGTTGCATCAGTTATTATTGGTATGACTGCCGCCTTATTTTTTGTACCAAATTTGGCTATTAAAGCAGAATTGACTGCTCTTGCCCATACAAATGTAGCAAGAGAACAGATTTCCTATAAGTATGTCCTTTATTCGGAACTGACATCAGATGAGAAGGCACGAATTCAAGCGACCATTCCAGCAAGGCAGGTTGGGGATACCCATACTTACTATATGGTCTATCGTCCAAAGACAAATTTGCCTCAAACAGGAGATATACCGACTTTTACAAGTAGTCTGGTTGGTTTAGGACTATTGATTATCGGTCTATCTCTTACAAAAGATAGGAAAAAACGAATTGTTAGAAGTCTGATTATTTTAACTGCTACAGGTAGTCTTTCAGTGGCTGCAATTTCTACAGGTAGCCTCTCAGGTTTTGATAAACAATTTACCCTTGCCATAGGTGAAGCTTTGCCACAAGCAGTGATTTCTATAGATCAACATGAATTTGTAGGTTTTATTTTAGAAGGGGATGTCAATTATGAGACAATCACAGTAACAGAAGCAAATGCTGGTGAACAGAAGTCGCCAAGCGAATTGATATTGCCAAATACATTGGTTGAGGGAATATCTAAGCATTCAGAAGCTCCCGTTCCACCATCAACAGAAGCCGAAGTTCTACCCGAGGACTCAACAGATCCCGTTGTCCCAAGTTCTCCAGTTACTGAACAGCCAGAAGCTCCCGTCACTCCGGCACCACCAGTTACAGAGGACGACGTTCTACATGAGGAAGCTACAGATCCCGTTGTCCCAATTGCCCCAGTTACGGACGAGCCAGAAGCTCCCGTCACTCCGGCACCACCATCAACAGAAGCCGACGTTCTACCTGAGGAACCAACAGCGCCCGTAGTCCCAAGTTCTCCAGTTATTGAACAACCAGAAGTCCCCGTCACTCCCGTTCCACCATCAACAGAGGGCGAAGTTCTACCCGAGGAACCAACAGAGCCTGTTGCCCCAAGTGAACCAATAACGGAACAACCAGAAGCTCCCATCCCACCATCAACAGAAGATGAAGTTCTACCCGAGGCACCAACAGAGCCTGTAGTCCCAAGTGTTCCAAGTGAACCAATAACGGAACAACCAGAAGAACCGAAAACTCCCGTTCCACCATCAACAGAAGATGAAGTTCTACCTGAGGCACCAACAGATCCTGTAGTCCCAAGTGTTCCAAGTGAACCAATAACGGAACAACCAGAAGTCCCCGTCACTCCCGTTCCACCATCAACAGAGGACGAAGTTCTACCCGAGGAACCAACAGATCCTGTAGTCCCAGTTGCTCCGAGTGACCCAGTTACTGAACAGCCAGAAGCTCCAGAAACTCCCGTTCCACCATCAACAGAGGCCGAAGTTCTTCCAGAAACTCCAACGGATCCCGTCGCTCCAAGTGACCCAGTAACGGACGAACCAGAAACTCCGGCTCCACCAGCTACAGAAGATGAAGTTCTACCCGAAGTACCAACAGAGCCTGTAGTCCCAGTTACTCCAGTTACTGAACAGCCAGAAGCTCCCGTCCCACCATCAACAGAAGCCGAAGTTCTACCCGAGGAACCAACAGAGCCTGTAGTCCCAGTTACTCCAGTTACTGAACAGCCAGAAGCTCCCGTCCCACCATCAACAGAAGATGAAGTTCTACCTGAGGCACCAACAGAGCCAGTTGTCCCAAGTTCTCCAGTAACGGAAGAACCAGAAGAACCTATTAAAACCAAACCGGAGTTAGTTTTATCAATTCTTAAAGAAAATGTAGATGATAGGAGTGTAGAAGTAAGCTATACTTTGATAGACAATGATTCTACATTTGTCAAGGCTATGGTATCTCTATACAAAGGGGATGAATTAGTCACAGAAAAAGAAATTCTAACACAAGAAGAGCTATACAAGGTTCCATTTGCCGACTTGCTGCTGAACACTGACTATGAAGTAAAAACACGATTTACCTATAATTTAGGTAGTGATGATGTGGAAGAAGAGCTCAGAACAGAAAAATTTGAACTAGAGAATAAGTTGCTGGAATTTCGATCTTACAATAGTATTGAGCTGTATCAAGTTGATGAATTTGGCGAGAAAACAAGGATTACAGCCTTGACTAGCGCTCCAATTTCTTCAGAAAACTACCTTGTTAAGATTTCTACTGTAAACAACAAAGATATTTATCTTCCAGTTGATAGCTTTGAGAATGCTGACAAGGGGATTATGGTAAATATTATTCATCCGAAATTGGTTAAGTTTAACCATAATAATAATGGTTTTGATGAAAATCATACCTTTATGATTGATAAACTTGTCTTGCAAGAGGGGGCCTACAGTAAATTTAGTGAATTAGTAGATGCTATCAATAACAATCCTAGTGGCACTTATTATCTAGCTGCTGATATGGTTGTTGATAAGGAGGTTTCGACTGACACCTACGTTACCAAAGAATTTACTGGAAGTCTGAAGAGCCTAGGTGGGCAAAAGGCCTACTCGATTTTACAGTTAGATAGACCGCTTTTCAGCACTCTTAAGAATGCTAGGGTCGAAAATATCTCCTTAAAAGATGTGACCATTGTAAATGATCAAACAGCAGTAGCTGCCTTAGCAAAAAAAGCAGATAAGGCTACCATTGATAAGGTCACTGTTTCAGGAAATATTACGGCCAAACAAAATATTGCTGGTTTGGTTTACGAAGCAACAAATGGTACAAGCATTAGCAATTCCATCATCGATGTCAGATTAAATAATACAGCAAGCTATGAAATCTACTATATGGGTGGTGTTACAGGAATACTAAATAGTTCAACCATTGACAAGGTAAGGGTTAATGTGGCAATTGATGCTAAGACAGCAAGTGGCCGCGGACAAAAAATTGGTGGTGTCACTTCGGATATGATTTTATCTACGATTACCAATGCCTATGTTACAGGAAATATCCAGGCTACAGCACCTGCTGATACTGGAGGTTTTGTAGGTACAGCTAGGATGTCTGTCTTGAATAATATTGCAACAGGTGTATCTGTTACCGATGGAGGTATCATTGCTTCGGCACAAAATCTATATACTACACACGGGTCAATGCCAACCAATATTTATAGTGTTGAAGGTCATGCAACAGGCCAACCAAATCCTACCATTCAGTCTACAAGCCTTTCTCAAGAAACCGTGCTAGAGAAAATCAAGGCATGGGGAATTCCAACAACACCAACCACAACAGGACAGGAAAATAGCGACAGTCAGTCGAATTCAGTGCAGACCATCGATTATAACCAGGTTCAAAATGCTCAGGCTAAACGAAGAACTGCCTATGAAAACACGTCTAAGTTGTTGCCATTCTATGACCGGAATACGATTGTTAAATATGGTAACTTGATTGATGAAGCAAGTAATCTCTATAGCAAGCCTATCCAGTCAGTTCTGACCTTGAATGAGGATGGAGTAGCAACAAATATCTATGACCAACACGCTTCCTTGACCAAATTACTGATCCATTATGAAGATGGAACTTCAGAAACTCTACCTTTGGTATTTAAGGGAGAGTACGGCAATACCAAGGTTGTTGAATACCGCTTAGGTGAACAACTCCTCTATACACCAGAACAATTACTATCTCTGGAAACCAGTCTCATTGATGAACTAGTGACAGCATTTTCTCAGGTTGATCTTGACAGCCAAGAGATGGCTGACATCTTACATATCCAAACTGCAGACAAGACCGCCAAACTAAAAGACTTGTATTTAGATGAATCCTTTGCAGAAGTTAAAGACAATCTCGAAGTCCATATCAAAGGTTTGCTGGCCAATAGACAGGTAGTTGATACCACAAGCAAGGCTGTCAGGGATGTCATTAAAAAAGAATTCTTGGCAGATAAAGAAAAAATTATGTTCGCTCTTGCCTACCTCAATAGGCTATATGGTATTAAATATGGAGATACCAATATCAAGAATATTGTGCTCCATCATGCGGATTTCTATAAGCGTCAATTAGATACTCTAGGCTGGTTGAGGTCATTTACGGATAAACTCACCAAGCATGATGATCAGTTCTATGTTTCGCAAAATGGCTACGAAGATATGTATTTTGACAGATTAACACTTGCCAATAATGCAGCCATTCATAAGGAACGTTTTGGAGCACTCTCTAGTCAACTTGGAACAGTTCGTGATTTCTTGGAATACAATAAGAAATTGTTCTTGGGAGAAACTGATTCAAGGAAGTGGTTTAAAGAAGCGACCAATGCCTTTGTTTATGAAATTCCATCCAATGCAAACTCGAGCATTGACACCAGTCTATATAGTCATTTGGGACGTATTCCACGTTATGAAAAATACTACTTGCCATTGCTTAATATCAAGGAGAAGGATGATATTTTCGTAATGAGCTCAATGGCAACAGTAGCCTTTGGTGGTTACGGAAGATATGTGGATACGGCTTTGAAAAAGACCAATCCAGAACAATATTACCAAGCAGTTAAGACAGTACAGACAAGTCTGATACCGAAACACGGGAAACGATTAGGTGACTTTTTGGATATGTGGTATCAAATGGCAGATTCTAATCTGAGAGATAAGTTTATCCAACGCTCAACTGAAATTTGGGATGGTTACTGGATCAAGGATTCAAATGCATTTGAAGACCACGCTGATAAACGGCGGTGGGCTGGTAAATATGATCAGGAATACCGCTATGTTCAGGAGTTGGCAGGTGCCTTGAATGAATGGCATAGACAATCAAGAGATAGTGCCTTTTCAGATACAGTAACCTTTGTGAAATTTTCAAATCGGGACATGTTATCTGATCTAGGGGATTCAACTATGAGTCATGAATTGGTCCATAACTATGATGAAACCATCATGTTGGATGGTCATAAGCGTCGTCCTGGTCAAGATGCAGAATCCTATGCTATGGGCTTGTTGCAGTCATCAGCTGGTGGAGGTATTTATTACTATGGCTTTAATTTCATGAATGAACATAGTCCAAATACCCCACACAATGTTTCAAGTAGTCGCTTCAAAACAAAAGAGGATTTACAAACCTATCTAAAAGGAGTCTTTGATGTGACCTACCTCTTGGATGCAGTCGAAATCCAAGCCATTGCCACTAAGGGGAAAGAGGCTTATCCTTACTTCTTTAACAAGATAGAGTTGGTCCCAGCCACTGAAGCACCTACCAATCAGCTTCCTAGCTATCAAAATACTCATGATCGTATTAGGAAATTGAGTAATGAGGAACTGGCTAACTTGAACATTACCACTATCAACGATGCGATTGACCATGCACTAGTTGCTAAATCCTCACTTTTGCTGGAACAAGACTATTTACGCGAAAATTTGAAGAACTATTATTTCGTACCGCTCTATTATCCAATTTATGCAGGCTTGCAAAATAATAGTGGTACTGTTGGTGGTTTACAATTCCGTAAGACGGCCTTGGAGCTATTAGCAGCAAAAGGTTGGGAAGAAGGCTTTATTCCTTATGCAACAGACAAGCTAAAAGCGGAAGCAGAGGCGGCAGGTCGTCTACTATCTGATCAGTTTATTTTTGAAAAAATATTTGCTGGACAATTTACGGATTATGCAAGCTTCAAAAAAGCTATGTATAAAGAACGCTGGGATAAGAAGGATAGACTGAAAGCCATCACGATTAGCTTCAATGGTCAGACTGAAACAATAGATAATATTGAAACGCTGAGTAGGCTGATGGCGGAGGCAGTTGATAAAGATTATCAGGCCGCTAAGAATAAGCAAGCAGGATTTAATCGCCAAGGTTTGAAAGATGCTATTTTGAAAGCCTATGTCGGATTAACGGATAGTTTTACCTCCTCCATATTTACAGATTGACCGAGGTCAATTCTCATTACCTTTTGGGAAGAAGTTGAAAGATAGTATTTTCGCCTTCTTCCTTTTATTTTTTCCCAATTCTCCCTTGAACTGTGATATAATAAGCATAGTATTGTTTATAGGAGAAATTAGACATGGAAATCATTCGCGAAAAAGAATTTGTCAATCAGTATCACTTTGATGCCCGCAATCATGCTTGGGAAAAGGAAAATGGGGTTCCAGAAACGAAATTAAATGTTGATTTCCAACTACTTGAACGCAATGAAGAAGAAAATAAAACATCAATGATTACTATTTTGCGTTTCATCATTGTTTTGAACCATTTTGTTATTTCTGGTGCTATGAGCCAAGCCGTTCATCTTCAGGGTCGTTACGTCAATGAACCGACAGAATTTACAGAGGAAGAAAAACGGACATTAGTTGAGCCACTATTGGATATGTTGAAACGCATGACCTATGATGTTACAGAAATTGCTTTTGATGCACCAGGTGTAAATTTGGAGTTTTAATATGAAATTAGCAGTTATTACGGACTCATCGGCTGTTTTAGGGATAGAACGCGAGGACTTGTTTGTCTTAAATATTCCAGTCAACATTGATGGCGTCAATTATATCGAAGGTCAAAATTTGACCGTTGAGGAATTTTATCAAAAAATGGCCTCATCAAAGGATTTACCAAAGACCAGCCAACCAAGTTTGATGGAGTTGGACGACATTTTGACAAGTTTGAAAGAAAAAGGCTATACGCACGCGCTAGGCTTGTTCTTATCGTCAGGTATTTCCGGTTTTTACCAAAATATCCAGTATCTGGCAGAAGAATATGAAGGCCTGACGGTTGCCTTCCCAGATACAAAAATAACTTCAGCACCTTTAGGTATGATGGTTGAAAATGTACTCAAATGGGCCGATGAAGGTCAGAGCTTTGAAGAAATTATTGGCAAATTGAACCAAGAAATTGGCCAGACTACAGCCTTCATCATGGTTGATGACCTTAATCACCTAGTAAAAGGTGGTCGCCTGTCTAATGGTGCAGCCTTGTTAGGTAATCTCTTGAGTATCAAGCCAATTTTATACTTCACAGGTGAAGGTAAGATTGAAGTTTATGAAAAAGTTCGGACTGAGAAAAAGGCGATCAAGCGCTTGTTAGAAATTCTTCAAGAACAAACGAAAAATGGTCACTACCAAATTGCCATCATTCATGCCAACGCGCCTGAAAAAGCTGAAAACTTTAAACAACAGTTAGAAGAAGCAGGAGTGGGTAGTGATTTGCCAATTGTATCATTTGGTTCAGTTATCGGTACACATTTGGGAGAAGGGGCAGTGGCCTTTGGTATTTCTCCCATCATTGAATAGGAGTTTGCATGACAATTAAGGTAATTATTGCAGGATTCAAAGGCAAAATGGGCTCAACGGCTGTTGAGATGGTCAAGGGTGACGCAGAACTTCGTTTGGCTGCCTTGGTAGATCCATTTGCGACAGAAACAGAAATAGATGGTGTTCCTGTTTTCAAGTCAAAAGAAGAAGTGGCTGGCCTAGACGCTCATGTCTGGGTGGATTTTACAACGCCAAAATTTGCCTATGAAAACACTCGTTTTGCCTTGGAAAACGGTTTTGCTCCTGTGGTTGGAACAACGGGCTTCACCCCTGAGGAAATTGAAGAATTGACTGCCTTGTCTGCTGAGAAGGGCTTGGGAGGCTTGATTGCTCCTAACTTTGCTATTGGCGCTATCTTGCTCATGCAATTTGCAGCACAGGCAGCCAAGTATTTCCCAAATCTTGAAATCATCGAACTGCACCATGACAAGAAGAAGGATGCACCGAGTGGTACGGCTGTCAAAACGGCCGAACTCATTTCCCAAGTCCGTCAGTCACAAGTTCAAGGGGTAGCAGATGAAGAAGAACTGATTGCTGGTGCTCGCGGTGCAGCATTTGACGGTTTCCGTATCCACTCAGTACGCTTGCCAGGTCTTGTTGCCCATCAGGAAGTGATTTTTGGGGCACAGGGTGAGGGCTTGACCATTCGTCATGACTCTTACGATCGTATTTCCTTTATGGGCGGTGTCAACCTCGGCATTAAAGAGGTGGTTAAACGCTCACAACTTGTATATGGTTTGGAACACTTATTATGAAATTAAACAATCTGCCTTCTGAGTTTCAGGAGGCTTTGCCGATTTTAGAGAAAATTAAAGCTGCAGGTTTCGAGGCCTATTTTGTTGGCGGTTCAGTGCGGGATGCCATTTTGGGCAGACCTATTCATGATGTCGACATTGCCACTTCCAGCTACCCTCAGGAAACGAAACAAATCTTTTCACGGACTATTGATGTCGGAATTGAACACGGTACGGTGCTAGTATTAGAGGGGAAAAAGGAGTATGAAATCACGACTTTTCGGACAGAGGAAGAGTATGTAGACTATCGTCGTCCCAGTCAGGTTTCTTTTGTGCGTTCCTTGGAAGAGGATCTCAAACGTCGCGACTTCACGGTTAATGCCTTTGCCCTTGATGAAGAGGCTCAAATCGTGGACCTCTTTGATGGGCTGACTGACTTAGAAAACCGCACTCTGCGTGCTGTTGGTATTCCATCGGAACGTTTCAACGAGGATGCCCTCCGTATCATGCGAGGTTTTCGTTTTGCTGCGACCTTGGACTTTGAGATTGAGCCGACGACCTTCACAGCTATGGTGGAAACTGCACCGCTTTTGGAAAAAATCTCGGTGGAACGTAGCTTTATCGAGTTTGATAAACTCTTGATGGCGGATTTTTGGCGAAAAGGCTTGCGTGCTCTGATTGATTCCAAGGCCTACAATTTCTTGCCTGACCTAGCAGACAAGGGTGAAAAGCTTGAAAGTATGCTGACCAATCTGGCAGAAGATTTCCAATTTTCAACTTCTGAACAAGCTTGGGGTCTGCTCTTTGTCTGCCTAGGTATTGATAACATCAAATCCTTCCTGAAAAAATGGAAAACCAGCAATGATTTCCAACGTAGCGTGGTCAAGTTGGTAGAGATTTATCAGCTCCGCCAAGCAGGTCCAGTCACCAAGCAAATCTGTTTCAAGTATGGCAAAGACTTCTTGTACTTGGTAGAGGAACTCCGTCAGGCACAAGGTTTTGTTACTGATTTTGAAGCAATTGACCAAATTGATCAAGCATTGACCATCCACGACAAGCATGAAATTGTTGTCAATGGTGGTCATCTGATGAAGGCATTTGGCCTCAAACCTGGTCCTGTCTTGGGCAATTTGCTCAAAGAGGTAGAATTTCAGATTGTGGAAGGACAGCTAGAAAACGAAGAGCAAGCGATTAAGACATTTGTAAAAGGGAGATTAGACAATGAGTGATTTTATCGTTGAACACCTGACCAAGTCTGTCGGTGATAAGACGGTTTTTGCAGACTTTTCGTTTATTATTCACCAAAGCGACCGTATCGGGATTATTGGGGTCAATGGTACTGGAAAGACTACGCTCCTGGATGTCCTCTCTGGTCGAATTGGCTTTGATGGTGATGTGTCCCCTTTCCAGACGAAGAATGCCTACAAAATTTCTTACCTAACCCAAGAGCCTGAATTTGATGAAAGCCAAACTGTCTTAGATACTGTTCTGTCTTCGGATTTACGGGAAACCCAGTTAATCCGTGAATATGAACGGCTCTTGTCAAACTATGATGAAAGCAGTCAAGCCAGACTAGAAAAGGTTATGGCAGAAATGGATGCTCTCAATGCTTGGGAGATTGAAAGCCAGGTCAAGACCGTTCTGTCCAAACTTGGCTTAACAGAGCTTAACAAGACCGTTGCCGAATTGTCAGGCGGTCTGCGCAGACGAGTGCAATTGGCTCAAGTCCTCCTTGGCAATGCTGACTTGCTCTTACTAGATGAACCGACTAACCACCTGGATATTGATACTATTGAGTGGTTGACCACTTTCTTGAAAAATACCAAGAAATCTGTCCTCTTTATCACCCACGATCGCTATTTCTTGGACAATGTGGCAACACGGATTTTTGAATTGGACCGCGCTAGCTTGACCGAATATCAGGGCAATTACCAGGACTATGTTCGCTTGAAGGCAGAGCAGGACGAGCGAGATGCCGCCCTTCGTCACAAGAAGGAACAACTCTACAAACAAGAGTTGGCCTGGATGCGTCGCCAACCTCAAGCCCGTGCTACCAAGCAACAGGCTCGTATCAATCGTTTTCATGATTTGAAAGGCGACTTGGCCCACAAGGTTGACGATAGCGAACTGGAAATCAATTTTGAAACCTCTCGTATCGGTAAAAAAGTTATCAACTTTGAAAATGTCAGCTTTTCCTATCCAAACAAGCCAATTTTATCTAATTTTAACTTGCTCATTCAAAACAAGGATCGTATTGGCATTGTTGGTGATAACGGAAAAGGAAAATCAACCTTACTCAATCTAATCGCAGGTGATTTGCAGGCAGACAGCGGTAAGGTAGATATTGGGGAAACCATCCGTATCGGTTATTTTTCTCAGACCATCAAGGGCTTGGACGAAAGCAAGCGGGTCATCAATTTCTTGCAGGAAGTGGCAGAAGAGGCAAAGACAACATCTGGTATGGTTTCAATTGCTGAACTCTTAGAACAATTCCTCTTTCCTCGCAATACCCACGGTACACTGATTGAAAAGTTATCAGGCGGGGAGAAGAAGCGGCTTTACTTGCTGAAAATTCTTTTACAAAGGCCAAATGTTCTCTTGCTGGACGAACCGACTAACGATTTGGACATAGCGACATTGACAGTCTTGGAACATTTCTTACAGGGCTTTGCTGGTCCGGTCATTACCGTCAGTCACGACCGTTATTTCTTGGACAAGGTGGCTAACAAAATCTTGGCCTTTGAAGACGACGGCATTCAGATCTTCTTTGGCAACTACACTGACTATCTGGATGAGAAGGCCTTTCTGGCTTCCAGCTCTGCCATTTCCTTGGAAAAACCAAAGGAGAAATCCGAGAAAGTAAAAGAAACCAAGAAGCGGATGTCTTACTTTGAGAAGCAGGAATGGGCGACCATCGAAGAGGATATTGCTGGCTTGGAGGAGCGGATTGCGGAAATCGAGGCGGAAATGCTGACCTGTGGTAGTGATTTTACAAAATTATCCGATTTGCAGAAGGAATTGGATGAGAAAAACGATCTGCTCTTGGAAAAATACGAGCGCTATGAGTATTTGAGCGAACTGGAGGGCTAGATGAAAGTTCTTGTCATGTCTTATATGGTCATCTATCTCTTGGTGACCTTGGGTGCAGCCCTCTATAGCTATTTTATGACCAAAAAAATGAATGCTTTGCGCTTAATCTTGACGGTTTTATCCATGCTCTTGCTAGCTGTTTCACTCTATTTTTACAGTCAGGCCTATCACGATGTACAAATGGTGGGCTTTGCTCTGGGATTTACCTTTATTTCTACTCTTTTTCTCTATAATGGAACTAAGGAAGGTAGCAATTTTACAACTGTCATGCTCTTTTCCATTGGTCGCTTTATTTTGCATATTCAATTTTTGATTTTGCTCTATCTCTTTCGATAGAGCAATTTTTTTATCCGTACAAATTTATGAAAAGGCTTTACGCAAACCTTTGCGTTGTGGTATAATAAAGGAAATATACACGCAAGGAGAACATTATGGCAAAAAAAATTATTGGTATTGACTTAGGTGGTACATCAGTTAAGTTGGCGATTTTGACAACGGATGGTGAGATTCAAGAAAAATGGTCTATCAAGACCAATATTTTGGATGAGGGAAGTCACATTGTTCCTGATATTATTGACAGTATCAAGCAGCGATTTGAAACCCATGGTTTGACAAAAGATGATTTCTTAGGTGTCGGCATGGGCTCACCTGGTGTCGTCGATAGTGAAGCTGGTACGGTTATTGGAGCCTATAACCTAAACTGGAAGACCTTGCAGCTGGTCAAAGAACAGTTTGAAACTGCGCTCGGTTTACCATTCTTTATCGACAACGATGCCAATGTAGCTGCCCTTGGTGAGCAGTGGGTTGGTGCTGGGAACAACAATCCTAACGTTGTCTTTATGACCCTTGGAACTGGTGTTGGTGGTGGTGTTATCGCTGCTGGCAACCTCATTCGTGGTGTCAAAGGTGCGGGTGGTGAGTTAGGACACATCACAGTTGATTTTGAAGCTCCGTTTGCTTGTACCTGTGGTAAAAAAGGTTGCTTGGAAACTGTGGCTTCTGCGACAGGTATTGTCAACCTCAGCCGTCGCTATGCTGATCAATACGCTGGAGATGCTAAGCTTAAACAGATGATTGATGATGGTCAGGATGTGACGGCTAAAGATGTCTTTGACTTAGCAAAAGAAGGAGATGACCTAGCACTCATTGTCTACCGTCACTTCTCAGAATATCTCGGTGTGGCTTGTGCCAATATTGCGGCTGTGCTCAATCCAGCCTACATTGTTCTGGGTGGCGGTGTGTCTGCAGCAGGTGAGTTCCTGTTGGACGGTGTTCGCAAGGTCTTTGCTGAAAATAGTTTCCCACAAATCAAGGAAAGCACGCAGATTGTCTTGGCAACTCGTGGCAATGATGCTGGTGTCCTTGGTGCCGCATCACTGGTTTTGAAATAATGACTGAAGCAGGGGGAACTCTGCTTTTTTAGCGTTTTCTTTATCATTGTAAATCAACTACGTAGATGGTTTTGGTTAGGTTATGCGATAAGCAGTAAGAACTGAACATTCAAAAAAAATCTTTTAATATCACTTGAAAAAATCTGAAATATGTAATAAAATGACTATGTAAGTACTGTCTATTTATAGTAACTGACATGATATCATATTAGGAGAAAAATTTATGGAAAAAAAACATAAGTATGGATTTCGAAAACATAAGGCTGTCAAAGGACTTGGAGTGGCACTACTAGGTACAGTTGGCGTCCTTGCAGGTTCATCATTGGTTTCTGCGAATGAGACTACTAATTCTGCAGTAGTGCAAACGAATCGCACGGTAGATGCCACGATTAGTAGAGTAAATTTCAATGATTTAACAGTGGAGCAAAAGGCACGAATTAAATCAGGTAATATTGATGAACAGCTTTCTTGGATCAATCCAGAGACAGGGAATTTTGAGTGGATTACTGGTTTTGTTGCCGTATATAAACCTTCTGGTAGTTGCCAAGTTGTTCCAGTGGATCCTGAGCCGATACAACCAATCCTACCAACCCTACCATCATTAGTTCCACAAATCCCAGTAGTTCCTGGCACGCCACAAGTTCCACAAATCCCAGTTGTTCCTGGTACACCTCAAGTTGAACCACAAGTTCCAGTAGCTCCTGTAGTAACAGTCACACCAAAAGCGGAAACACCTTCAACTGTTGCTCAGACAGTATCGAGGATAACTGGTATTCCTGCGAAATCTGTACAGTCTATTTTGCCAAAAACAGGCTCTGCTAGCTCAAAAACTATTGCTATTGCAGGGTTGGGTATGTTGACATTTGGTGGTTACTTATTGTTTAAGAACCGTAAAACAGGCAAACATGTAGCTATTGCTCTATTGGTTGCAGGAAGTATCGGAGTTTCTACACCGGTTCTCGCCAATTCATCAACCTTCCTTGATTTGGTTGAAAATGTCAAACTGCAATTAAATGCTCGCTTTACTCATACACCTGCAACAGATACTTGTTGGGAATATGTTGGCTATTATCCAGAAATCGCATCTGTACCTGCAGAAACACCTACAAGCCCTAACACTCTACCTTCAGCTGATTTGACAACTGAGACACAGGAGAATAAGGGCAAGGTTACAGTTCACTATGTTGACGAAGAGGGCAATACAATAGCTGCTTCTAAAGAATTGGTAAATGCTGTTGTTTCTACTACTTATCGTACTAAAGTGACTGTAAACGGTGTAGAGGAAATTAAAGAAAATACTGTACCAAATGATCTTGACTATAATGCTGCTGCCCTGAAAGTAAATACCATTGAATCCAACGGTGACACATATGAGTTTGTAGCTGTTAAAGGAAATGAAACTGGCAAAGTAGTAGCTGGCGAGACAGAAGTTACTTATGTTTACCGTAAGGTTGCTCAACCAGTTGTCACTCGTGAAGAGCTTGATCCAATCCAAGAAACCGGTAAGGTTACTGTTCATTATGTCGATGAGGCTGGTAATAAACTTGCAGATTCTAAGGAATTGGTAAATGCAGTTCTTTCTACAACCTTCCGTACCAAGGTAACCACCGACGGTGTCGAAGAAATTAAAGAAAATAAAGTAGTCAGCGATGCAACCTATAATGCAGCAGCAGTTAAGGCAACTGTCTTGGAGTACAATGGTGACACATATGAGTTTGTGGCTGTTAAAGGAAATGAAACTGGCCAAGTAGTAGCTGGTGAGACAGAAGTTACTTATGTTTACCGTAAGGTTGCTCAACCGGTTGTCACTCGTGAAGAGCTTGATCCAATCCAAGAAACCGGTAAGGTTACTGTTCATTATGTCGATGAGGCTGGTAATAAACTTGCAGATTCTAAGGAATTGGTAAGTGCTGTTATTTCTACAACCTTCCGTACTAAGGTAACCACTGACGGTGTCGAAGAAATTAAAGAAAATAAAGTAGTCAGCGATGCAACCTATAATGCAGCAGCAGTCAAGGCAGCTGTCTTGGAGTACAATGGCGACACATATGAGTTTGTGGCTGTTGAAGGAAATGAAACTGGTAAAGTTGTTGCTGGCGACACAACAGTAAGCTATGTTTACCGTAAGGTTGCTCAACCTGTAGTAATTCGCAAAGTTCTTGATCCAGTACAAGAAACAGGTACAGTAAATGTGCACTTTGTAGATGAAGAAGGTACACCAATTGCTCCATCTAAAGAATTGCTTAGCGGTGCTGTAAACATTATTTCTCGTACCAGCATTACTACTGATGGGGTCGAGGAAATTCAGACGACAACGACTCCGACTGGTGTAACCTATAATGCGGATAGTATTAGACAGGATGCAATTACCTTTAACAACAATAATTATGCATTCAAAGGTTTAGCTGAAAATTCTGCTCCAAGCCAAGGTACTTTGAAGGTTGGCACAACCGATGTAACATTTGTTTATCAACTTAAAAACAATACTCGAACTGAAACAGAAGAAGTTACAGAAACTAAAGGGTCAGTTATTGTTCGCTACCAAGACGAAGCAGGGAATACACTGAAACCAGAAGTTTCGTTAGTAACTGATCGAGTTGTGACTAGGACGACTGTCAATAGAACTTATATCGATGGTGTACCAACTGATAGAGATACAAAAGTAGAAAATATTGGTGGTATTTACAATGCTGCTACTGTTAAGGAAGAACGAATCACAACAAATGATGGAGTTTATGTTCTAGCAGGAATTGACGGGGCTGAAGTTGAATCAGTTACAGAAGGTACAACTTATGTAACCTATATCTATCGTAAACTTGAGGCTTCTACTAAAGAAATTCGAGGAACAGTGATTACGCGTTATGTCAATGAAGTGACGGGTGAGGAAATTGTTCCATCTACTAAGGTTGTAGATAACCAACTTGTTGCAACAGTGGAAACCACTGCAATCAAGGGAGCAGATGGCTCTATTGTGGACACTAAGACTGTTACCACACCTACCTATTTGTTGTACAATACTACACTTGATAAAGCAGCAAAAGATAAAGTAATTGCTGGCATGCTTACTTCTCCAGTTGAATTTTTGGATACTACTACGGGTGCTACAGGGCAAATTGTAAATAACACAATTGTTAAAGGTACAAAAACATTTGTTGCATACGTTGCAAAATCTGATGCGCCTGCAATGAATCAAAATATTGATTATAGAGAGCAAGCAATTGCTCGTGGTTTCGACCCAGCTACAGAAGTAGAACGATTTAACGGAACAAGACAAGATAAAGTGGGGGAAAATTATTACGAGACTCGATATTATTCCTACACCTATACAAAAGAAATCACAGAGGAAGCACCAAAAGTTCCTTATATCTTTAGCCATGTAGATGTTGTAGAGGTTGGACATGTAAAAGAAGGGGAGACAATTATAACCTACTATTACAAACCAGCAAGTCTGTCTGTGACACCGACTGTTGAATATGATTCAATCGGTCTTACTCAGTCTACAGTTGCGGCCTAGATTTTCAATTTTGGCAAATTTGTAGTTTTCAAAAGGATCTTGTTTTATCGCTAGATCCTTTTGATTATTCTTTTAAAGTAATAGGAGAAAAAGGTGACGGTTTATACATTACGCTACTGGCTAACGGATAAGTCCTTTGGCTACGAGACCTCTCAAGTATTTCGACAAAATGTTCTAAATGATTTAGGTATCGCAAATAAACTTCTTGTACCAAATCCTTATTCTGCTCCCTATTGGCGCGAACAAATGCGCCATATCGGTTTCAACCCTGACCAGGTTGTAATTCTGCCTCACCTTTATTCTGATATTGATGTTGAGATTTTCAACTATAGTCTCCAAGACTTTGAAGAAGATTTGCAGGCTAAAGGGATTTCATGGGAGAGTAAAAAAGAAATCGGCTCTAATGAGATAATCTATACAACAGATACTGGCTATTTCAATGTTAGCTTGACTTCCTCAAGGTTTGTTAGCATTATTATTGAACGTAGCCTCTCCTTGGTTCATATTGCTACAACTACTGTTCATGAACGACCGTTTTATATTAGTTATGCTGATGGCCGTTTTGAGTATCTGAATAGGTCGGGAGAAACGACCCTTAGGGGACTGATTGGTAAGGATATCTGTAATTATTATTGGAAAGATTGTCTCATTACTCCGGACGACCTCTTCCTTCATTACCTGATTAAGAACCTCAATCCTGACGAGGATATTGTTTTGAATGACCAGCTTCAAGCTGCTTCACAAAAAATAAAAGACTATTGTAAATCTGTAGGTGCTCGGTATAGAGATGTGCTACATTATAACCATGTAGAGGCTGTTAATAGCCGAGAAACCTACACAACTGTCCTGGATAGGGAAATATATGTAGCGAGTCCATACATCATTCCAAACTTAGCTGAAGAGGGAGTTACAGCTACATTTTTACCACCAACTGCGGTAAACATTACTCCAATACTTCCAATAGGCTTGTCTACCAATAAGCTACTCCTTGTTGGAAACTTCAGTAAAGGTAAACGAATAGCTATGGCTGTAGAAGCTATGCGATTTCTACCAGAGTTAGAGCTTCACATTTACGGAGGTCTATTCGAAGAAATCCAAGCTTTTAAAGAAGAGAATGTTATCCCCGAGAATGTCATATTTAAGGGGTTTGTCCCAAGTGTAACTATCCAACGTAATCAATACGTAGGCTATCTTTCTTGTTCAAAAACAGAAATGTTTGCCAACGCCATGGTAGAGTGTCTTGGTCAAGGACTGATTCCTATCCTTTCCAGGGTTGATTATGGCCATAATCAAGTCTTAGAAGAGTTAGGTATCTATCAACAATGTGGTTTTGATAGTGTAGAAGATCTTGTCAAGGTCTTGAAAAATCTAGCAAATTTACCTTTAGAAGATCGGCAGGAATTGTCTAAGACGATTCTTGACTATGCTAACAAATTTAGCTATTCAGAGGCACGCAAGCAGTATAAGCTTGCTCTAGGTTATAACTAGGTTCATGAAAGCAGGGCATTCCCCTGCTTTTTCGGGCTCTTTGTCAACTGTAGTGGGTAGATGAAAAGCTAACACCTAGAGAGGACGAAATTCGTTCTCTCTTTCTTTATGTTCAAAGCAATCAAAATGCGTTTTTTAAAATTTTCAAAGTTCCTGAAACCAAAGGCATTTCTCTTAATGACTTTGATGAGATTATTGGTAGCTTCCAGTTTGGCGTTTGAATAAGGCAATTCTAGTGCATTCAAAACCTTGTCTTTATCCTTTAGAAATGTCTTAAATACCGTCTGGAAAATAGAATTAACAGTGGCTATTTCTTGTTCAATTAGGTCAAAGAAATGGTCTGAGTTCTTCTCTTGGAAATGAAATAAGAGAAGCTGATAGAGTTCATAGTGCTGTCGTAGTTCCTCGGAGAAAGACAGGAGTTTTTCTAGGATTTCCTTGTTAGTCAAATGCATTCGAAACATAGGGCGATAAAATCGTTTATCGCTGAGTTTACGACTATCCTGTTGAATCAATTTCCAGTAGCGTTTCAAGGCTCTGTATTCCTGCGATGTTCTGTCGAATTGATTCATAATTTGAATACGAATACGGTTCATAGCACGACTAAGGTGTTGAACAATATGAAAGCGGTCGAGTACAATTTTTGCATTCGGAAAAAGCTGTTTAGCAAGTTGATAATAGGGACTAAACATATCCATGGTAATCACTTTGACCCGATTTCTAACCTTTCTAGGATAGCGTAGAAAGTGGTTTCGGATGGTTGCTTGAGTTCTTCCGTCGAGAATGGTGATGACATTTAGGGAGTCGAAATCTTGAGCGATGAAGCTCATTTTCCCCTTCTTGAAGGCATACTCGTCCCAGCTCATCATCTCAGGTAAGGTATTCCAATCTGTTTTAAACTTGAACTCATTGAGCTTTCTCAGAACTGACGATGTTGAAATTGATAGCCTGTGTGCAATATGTGTCATTGCTTGATTTTCGATGAGTAATTGGGCGATTTTCTGGTTAACCGCGACAGAGATTTGGTGGTTCTTCTTGACAAGAGGAGTTTCAGCAACCGCTATTTTTCCGCAATCTTTACACTTGAAGCGACGCTTTCTAAGTCGGATAAGTAAGGGATAGCCAGCTGTTTCTAGGTAGGGGATCTTAGAGGCTTTCTGGAAATCGTATTTTGTCATTTGTCCCTTGCAGGAAGGGCATTTAGGGGCTGTGTAATCCAAGTGACCGTGGAGTTCTAAGTGAGTTCCCATATCATATTCATCAGTGATAACAATATTTTTGTCTTTAATTCTGAGAAGATTTGTGATAAGATTTAGTTGTTCCATATGAACCCTTTCTAATGTGAGTTTCGTCGCTTTTCATTATAGGGCATATGGGACTTTTTTCTATACTCAAAAAGGCTCCATAATCTCTACAGTGGATTTACCCACTACAGAAATTATAGAGCCCTTTTTCGATTCCGCCGTCACAGTTTCTCTATATACATATATTGAAAAAACGGTAAAAAAGTGTACAATGAAAGTGTAAAGAGAAAGGGGTGTCGGTTTATGAAACAAGTAAACATATCTAAACTGATTGATTATCTAACTATCGTTGGTCTGTTGATTTTGCTATCTGCCTTTTTCCTTGATAACTGGATTCGTGACTGGTTTTTCCCGTCTAGTTGGGGCTCTGTAGCGACCATGATGATTTTGCCAATATTTGGGGCGCTCATTCTCATCTTGTCAATCTATTACAAAAAACTTTGGACGGGTATCATCAGTATTCTATTGATCATTTCCTTTCCTTTGTTCTTTGGCTTGGGCTATGTTCTCTTCGGTCCATAGAAGGAGTTATTTATGAATATGACCCTATTAAGACGGCTAAATATTGTCCTCTATAGCATTACTGCTTTTCTCATTGCTATGCTATTTTTACCAATAGGCCAGTGGTTTGGTATTTTAAATGTGAATTTTAAGCTGACATTTTTCATCATTCCATTTTTCGGACTAGCCAGCTTACCAACGGCAATTTATACGAAAAATGTTCGTCAGATATTGTTGAGTGTCACCTTAGTTGCTTTGTATTTTATACTGTTCAGTCTAGTAACTGCCCTATCTGGTTTATTCCAACTTGATTTCTTTTCAATTTTTTTCAAATGAGAACTCCGGTGCAAAACTGGAGTTTTTTGCTAGAATTTGCTATACTAAAACCATGACTAAAGCAGATAATATTTTTAAAGAGAACATTCGTAAGATTATGGAAGAGGGCGTTTTTTCAGAAAATGCTCGTCCACGTTACAAGGATGGAAACGTTGCTAATTCTAAGTATATTACTGGTGCCTTTGCTGAGTATGATTTGGCCAAGGGGGAGTTTCCTATTACCACACTAAGACCAATTCCGATTAAATCAGCTATTAAGGAAATTCTCTGGATTTACCAAGACCAGACCAATGACCTGTCTGTCTTGCAGGAAAAATACGGCGTTCAATATTGGAATGACTGGGAAGTAGATGGAACAGGGACCATCGGTGAACGCTATGGTGCAATTGTTAAAAAACATGACATCATTTCCAAAATCCTCAAGCAATTGGAAGAAAATCCCTGGAACCGTCGCAATGTGATTTCTTTGTGGGATTACGAGGCCTTCGACCAATCCGCAGGTCTTTTGCCATGCGCCTTCCAGACCATGTTTGATGTTCGCCGAGTGGACGGAGAGATTTATCTTGATGCAACCCTCACTCAGCGCTCCAATGATATGTTAGTGGCTCACCATATCAACGCCATGCAGTATGTCGCTCTTCAAATGATGATTGCCAAGCATTTTGGCTGGAAGGTTGGGAAGTTTTTCTATTTCATCAACAACCTTCATATCTATGACAATCAGTTTGAACAGGCTGAAGAATTGCTCCGTCGTACACCTTCAGAAATCGAGCCACGTTTGGTCCTCAATGTTCCAGATGGTACCAATTTCTTTGATATTAAGGCAGAAGATTTTGAGTTGGTGGATTACAATCCAGTTAAACCGCAACTTAAGTTTGACTTGGCGATTTAACTGGATTAGCAGTGAAGAACTTAGTTCTTTTACCTCGCTTCTTTAATTATAAGCTCGGGCTGAAACAGTTCCCCGAACTGTTTCGCTTTCCAACCTTCAACACTTTCCTAAAGTGTTGGAGCAATTGAAGTTCGATTTAGCGATTTAAGTTAATAAACAGTAGTAAGTAGAGTTTCGTCTATCAAGAATATATAAAATTGAGGAATTGGTTCTAGTTATAAAATTTGCGCTTGGCCTACTTGGTAAGTGCATTTTTCATGTTTTTTTGATAGAATGATAGGACGGAAAGTGAGAGAAAATGACTAAAAAGATTGTTGCCATTTGGGCTCAAGATGAAAATGGATTGATTGGAAAAGGTGATAGACTTCCTTGGTCATTGCCAGCTGACTTTGCTCATTTCAAAGAAACGACAACAGGTCACACGATGGTGATGGGACGTATAACCTTCGACGGCATGGGTAAACGTGCTCTTCCCAATCGTCACACCATCGTTTTGACTACAGATAAAACCTATCAACTAGAGTGTGAACGTGTTACCATTTTACACAGTGTGGAAGATGTCCTAGATTGGTATCACAAACAGGAGCATACTCTATTTGTGCTTGGTGGGGGACAAATTTTTACTGCTTTTGCACCTTACATTGAAGCTTTAATAGTGACAGATATTCACGGTCAATTTAATGGCGATGTGTATTTTCCGAAAGCATTTCCTATGGAGAAATTTCAGCTACAAAGCGCCAATTTACGTCCAAAAGACGAGAAAAACCCGTATGATTTTACAATAAAAACCTATGAAAGAAGAGATGGTTAGGCATGGAGAGAAGTTTATTCGGTTTGTTTACAGCATTTCTATGTGGAATCTGTGTTCTTTGTGCAATTCAAGCCTTTAAAAAGAAAAGATTTGGTTTAGCGATTTTGTTTCTATTGAACGCTTTTACCAATTTAGTCAATAGCATCCATGCTGTATATGGATTTTTGTTTAGATAAGAGATATGAAAGAGGAGATAAATGGCTGTTAAGCATAACCATGAGTTAATTTATTGCTCATTTTGCGGGAAAAATCAAGAAGAAGTTAAAAAAATTATCGCTGGAAACAATGTGTTCATCTGTAATGAATGTGTGGAGCTGGCTCAGGAAATTATTCGAGAAGAATTGGCAGAAGAAGTATTGACTGACCTGGCTGACACTCCAAAGCCACAGGAATTACTCAATATTTTAAACAATTATGTTATCGGACAGGACCGTGCTAAACGCGCCTTGGCAGTAGCAGTCTACAACCACTACAAGCGGATAAATTTCCAAGATAACCGTGATGAGAACGATGTTGATTTGCAAAAATCAAACATCCTTATGATTGGTCCAACTGGTTCTGGTAAGACCTTCTTGGCTCAAACTTTAGCCAAAAGTCTGAATGTTCCATTTGCCATTGCGGATGCGACCGCTCTTACTGAGGCGGGTTATGTCGGTGAGGACGTAGAAAATATTCTCCTCAAGCTTTTGCAGGCGGCGGATTTTAACATTGACCGCGCAGAACGAGGGATTATCTATGTGGATGAAATTGATAAGATTGCCAAAAAAGGTGAAAATGTGTCCATTACCCGCGATGTTTCGGGTGAAGGTGTCCAACAGGCTCTCTTGAAAATCATTGAGGGAACAGTTGCCAGCGTGCCACCACAAGGCGGACGCAAGCATCCTAACCAAGAAATGATCCATGTGGATACCAAAAACATTTTATTCATCGTAGGTGGTGCTTTTGACGGGATTGAGGAAATTGTCAAGCAACGTCTAGGTGAGAAAATCATCGGTTTCGGTCAAAACAATCGTGCCATTGATGAAAAAGAGTCTTACATGCAACACATCATTGCTGATGATATTCAAAAGTTTGGTATCATTCCAGAGTTGATTGGTCGTCTACCTGTATTTGCAGCTTTAGACCAGTTAACAACCGAGGACTTGGTGCGTATCTTGACGGAACCTAAGAATGCTCTGGTTAAACAATATCAAACCCTCTTGTCTTACGATGATGTAGAGTTGGATTTTGACGAGGATGCCTTGTTGGCCATTGCTGAGAAGGCGATTGAGCGGAAAACAGGAGCGCGTGGACTTCGTTCTATTATCGAAGAAACCATGTTAGATGTCATGTTTGAAGTTCCAAGTCAAGATGAGGTCAAACGTGTTCGTGTTACAAAAGCAGCAGTAGATGGCAAGGAAAAGCCATTGCTAGAAACTGCCTAAAAATGATCATTAGGGGTGATAAGCAATTAGCTTTCTCCCCCTTATTTATGAGAGGTAAAGAATGGAAATCAATACACACAATGCTGAAATTCTGCTGAGTGCAGTTTCAAAGGCCCAATACCCAGATGACGATATTCCTGAAATCGCCCTGGCTGGTCGGTCAAACGTTGGAAAATCTTCCTTTATCAATACCCTTTTGGGAAGAAAAAATTTAGCTCGTACTTCAGGTAAACCTGGTAAAACTCAGCAGCTAAACTTTTACAATATTGATGACAAGATCCGTTTTGTCGATGTGCCAGGCTATGGCTATGCCAAGGTTTCTAAGGCTGAGCGTGCTAAATGGGGCAAGATGATTGAGGAATACTTGACCAGTCGCGATAATTTACGCGTGGTCGTTAGCTTGGTTGATATGCGCCACGAGCCATCGGCTGACGATGTCCAAATGTATGAGTTTTTAAAATACTATGAAATTCCAGTCATCATCGTTGCGACCAAGGCAGATAAAATTCCACGTGGTAAATGGAACAAGCATGAATCCATTATCAAAAAGAAATTGGATTTCGATAAAAATGACCAGTTTGTCGTCTTTTCATCCGAAACCCGCCATGGTTATGACCAGGCTTGGGATGCTATCCTGAGTGAGATCTAGGAGGTTTTTATGGAACAAACATTTTTCATTATCAAACCTGATGCTATCAAACGTGGACTGGTGGGGCAAATTCTCAGCAGAGTGGAACGTCGTGGATTTGCCATTCGTGATCTAAACATGATGACAGCGACGGAGGACTTGGTCGCTCAACATTACGAGCATTTAACAGACAAACCTTTCTTTCCGCTCTTGGTTGACTACATGACCAGCGGACCAGTCATTGCTGGGATTTTAGAAGGACCGGAAGTCGTCAAATCTTGGCGAGATATGATGGGGGCTACCAATCCAGTCAATGCCCTACCTGGAACCATTCGAGGAGATTTCGCCACTGCACCCATAGATGGTATTGTGGCAAATGTTGTTCACGGATCTGACAGCATAGAAGCTGCTCACCGTGAAATCGCCTTATGGTTGGGGAAATAGCAGAGCAGACACCTAGTTTCTAGGTGTTTTTCTTATGGCAAGTTCTTAGGATTTTTGATATAATAAAGAGTAATACTCTTGTAGAGGAAGAAACATGAATTTAGAAGAATTGAAAAAACGACAGGAGAAAATCCGTAATTTCTCCATTATTGCCCATATTGACCATGGAAAATCAACCTTGGCTGACCGCATTCTTGAAAAAACAGAAACAGTTTCCAGTCGGGAAATGCAGGCTCAGTTACTCGACAGCATGGACTTGGAGCGTGAACGCGGTATTACCATCAAATTGAACGCTGTTCAGCTCAATTACAAGGCTAAAGATGGGGAAACCTACATTTTCCACTTGATTGACACGCCAGGACACGTGGACTTTACCTATGAAGTATCTCGTTCTCTTGCAGCTTGTGAAGGAGCAATCTTGGTGGTGGATGCGGCTCAAGGTATTGAAGCACAGACCTTGGCTAACGTTTATCTGGCCTTGGATAATGATTTGGAAATCCTACCAATCATTAACAAGATTGACCTACCAGCAGCAGACCCAGAACGTGTCCGTCAGGAAATTGAAGATGTGATTGGTTTGGACGCCTCAGAAGCTGTACCAACATCGGCTAAGGCTGGTATTGGTATTGAGGAAATCTTGGAGCAAATCGTAGAGAAAGTTCCAGCACCGACTGGTGATGTCGCTGCACCGCTTCAAGCCTTGATTTTTGACTCAGTTTATGATCCTTACCGTGGCGTTATCTTGCAAGTTCGTATCGTTAATGGTGTGGTAAAACCAGGCGATACCATCCAGATGATGAGCAATGGCAAGACTTTCGATGTGACGGAAGTGGGGATTTTCACACCAAAAGCAATTGGTCGTGATTACCTAGCGACTGGTGACGTTGGTTATATCGCAGCTTCTATCAAGACGGTTGCAGATACCCGTGTCGGTGATACGGTGACCTTGGCTGAAAATCCTGCCAGCGAGCCACTTGCAGGCTACAAGCAGATGAACCCAATGGTCTTTGCAGGTATCTATCCAATCGATTCCAACAAGTACAATGACCTCCGTGAAGCTTTAGAAAAACTCCAGCTTAACGATGCAAGCTTGCAGTTTGAACCAGAAACATCGCAGGCCCTTGGCTTTGGTTTCCGTTGTGGCTTCTTGGGGCTCTTGCACATGGATGTTATCCAAGAACGGATTGAGCGTGAGTTTAACATTGACCTGATCATGACAGCTCCGTCGGTAGTTTACCATGTCAATATGACAGACGGAGAGTCTATTGATGTGGCCAACCCGTCAGAGTTCCCAGACCCAACTAAGATTGCCAATATTGAGGAGCCTTACGTTAAAGCACAAATCATGGTACCACAGGAATATGTCGGTGCAGTCATGGAATTGGCTCAACGCAAGCGTGGTGACTTTGTAACCATGGATTATATCGATGATAATCGTGTCAATGTCATCTACCAAATTCCGCTTGCGGAGATTGTCTTTGATTTCTTTGATAAACTCAAGTCATCCACTCGTGGTTATGCCAGCTTCGACTATGAGATTTCGGAATACCGTTCATCTAAGCTGGTGAAAATGGATATTCTCCTCAATGGCGACAAGGTCGATGCACTCAGCTTTATCGTACACAAGGAATTTGCCTACGAACGTGGGAAAATCATCGTGGACAAGCTCAAGAAAATCATCCCTCGTCAGCAATTTGAAGTGCCAATCCAAGCAGCTATCGGTCAGAAAATCGTTGCTCGTAGCGACATCAAGGCCCTTCGCAAAAACGTTTTGGCCAAGTGTTATGGTGGTGACGTTTCCCGTAAACGTAAACTCCTAGAAAAACAAAAAGCTGGGAAGAAACGGATGAAGGCAATCGGTTCCGTAGAAGTACCACAAGAAGCCTTCCTCAGCGTTCTCAGCATGGATGAAGACGATAAGAAATAATCTTGATACAAAGAAACACTCCTGCATCTAGTTGCAAGAGTGTTTTCTCTTATTTGCGTTTCATTTCGCCTTGTGGGTAGTAGGTTCCTTCAGGCATGTCATTGATGAAGACATGGATGGCTTCCTTTGGCGCGTTGGTATTACGGGATACAACCTCTGTTACTTCACGCGCAAGGGCAATCTTTTGTTCCTCCGTGCGTCCTTCAAACAAATCAATACGTACAAATGGCATATCGTTTCTCCTTTATTTTGCTAGTTTCAGTATAGCATAAATTTCACCTGCTTTCTATAAGTAAATAATTGACATCGCTTACAATCTGTGCTATTCTACACGTACATAGGAGGTGTTGGCTTATGAACTATGTTTATCGTATGGTGTTTTCATTCCTGCTTGCCGGTCTGTTTTTGTATCTAGTGGCAACTGTTTTTGCCAAAAGTGTATGGGAAGGCCCATTATTGATCACATTCTCCTTCTTCAGCTTAATCTATGGATGTGTCATGCTATACAAGTGGAAACCAAAAGTTGCTAAAATTATTTTTGAGTGTGTCGGAAATTTCTTATCATTACCTTGGTCCTAATATCAAACAAGCTCAAATCGGGCTTGTTTTTCTATTTCCTAAATGGTCAAATTATGATAGAATGGAAGGAGTGAAATTTTAAGATTGGAAAGTGAAAAGTGGCTCAATTATACTATAAATATGGGACGATGAATTCTGGTAAAACCATTGAAATTCTTAAAGTTGCCCATAACTATGAAGAGCAGGGTAAGCCTGTCGTCATTATGACTTCTGCCTTGGATACCCGCGATGCCTTTGGTGTTGTTTCAAGTCGTATTGGTATGCGACGTGAAGCAGTAGCAATTGATGATGAGATGGACATCTTTGGTTACATTCAGAAAATGGAACCTCGTCCTTATTGTGTTTTGATTGATGAAGCCCAATTCCTTCGTCGCCACCATGTCTATGACTTGGCACGAGTGGTAGATGAATTGGATGTTCCAGTTATGGCCTTTGGTCTAAAAAATGATTTCCGAAATGAACTGTTTGAAGGTTCCCAACACTTGTTGCTGTTGGCCGATAAATTGGATGAGATTAAAACAATCTGCCAATATTGTTCCAAGAAAGCCACCATGGTTTTGCGAACGCAAGATGGTAAGCCAACCTATGAAGGCGCTCAAATTCAAATCGGTGGAAATGAAACCTACATCCCGGTTTGCCGCAAACATTATTTTTCGCCGGAAATTGAACTGTAACTAAGGTTTTAAATCAAAGGCTGAAGGCACGATTTATGAAAAACCGAAAACAGGCTACGAACTGTGCCTGTTCTAGCTGAGTCCTGTGACAATACGAACAGAACTGAATACGCCTACGACTCTGTGGAAATAGATAATTCTTTCTAGAAATCGAAGTTTCCACGTCAGAATTCCTAATTTCCTTTGAGTCGCTTAACGGCATGAATATCTCAATGGAATTGAACACGCCCTACAAGCTGTGTCAAAAAGATAATTTCTCCAAGTGTTTGTAACACTTGGTCAAAATTCCTATTTTGACTGTGCTTGTTTAACGGGCTTTGTATCTTAATAGAACTGCACACGCCCTACAAGCTAACTAGAAGTGTGTTCGGTCAAATATTTAGAAAGGAACTGAATTCGGGCTACGAACTGTGCAAAAATGATAGTTTTTCCTAGGACGCTTTCGTCCTTCGTCAAAACTCCTATTTTTGCTTTGTTCGTTTAACGCCCTTAATATCTTAATCTTATGAACATCTACGATCAATTACAGGCGGTGGAAGATCGCTACGAGGAACTTGGTGAATTGTTGTCTGACCCTGATGTGGTCAGCGATACCAAGCGTTTTATGGAGTTGTCCAAAGAAGAAGCGGCAACTCGTGATACAGTAACAGCCTACCGTGAATATAAGAATGTACTTCAAAACATTGTCGATGCAGAAGAGATGATCAAAGAATCTTCTGGCGATGCTGACTTGGAGGAAATGGCTAAGGAAGAACTCAAACAAGCTAAGGCTGATAAAGAGGCTTACGAAGAAAAGTTGAAAATCCTTCTCTTGCCAAAAGACCCTAACGATGACAAAAACATCATCTTGGAAATCCGTGGTGCTGCAGGTGGTGACGAGGCTGCCCTCTTTGCTGGTGACCTTTTGACCATGTATCAAAAATATGCAGAAGGTCAAGGCTGGCGTTTTGAAGTCATGGAGGCTTCATATAACGGTGTTGGTGGTATCAAGGAAGTGGTTGCCATGGTATCTGGCCAATCCGTTTATTCAAAACTCAAGTATGAATCAGGAGCTCACCGTGTCCAACGTGTCCCTGTGACAGAAAGCCAAGGTCGTGTCCACACCTCAACAGCAACTGTCCTCATCATGCCAGAAGTCGAAGAAGTGGAATATGACATCGATCCAAAAGACCTCCGTGTTGATATCTACCACGCATCTGGTGCTGGTGGACAGAACGTCAACAAGGTTGCGACTGCCGTACGTATCGTTCACTTGCCAACCAACATCAAGGTGGAAATGCAGGAAGAACGGACTCAGCAGAAAAACCGTGAAAAGGCCATGAAGATTATCCGTGCCCGTGTAGCTGACCACTTTGCCCAAATTGCCCAAGATGAGCAGGATGCAGAGCGTAAATCTACCATCGGTACTGGTGACCGTTCAGAGCGTATCCGTACTTACAACTTCCCGCAAAACCGTGTGACAGACCATCGTATCGGCTTGACCTTGCAAAAGCTCGATACCATCTTGTCAGGTAAGATGGACGAAGTTGTCGATGCCCTTGTACTCTACGATCAAACGCAAAAACTAGAAGAGCTTAACAAATAATGAATTACGCTCAATTATTTGCAGCATACGAAGAAGAATTAGTAGCAATAGGTGAAGAGGCAGAGTCCCTGTCCTTCACCTTTCGAGGCTTAAAAGGACTGAACTTTACGGAATTTCTCCTCTTGCTCCGCCAGGAAGTTAGTCCAGCTGACCAAGAGCTACTAAACCATATTTTTCAGCAACTCTCCCAGCACCGACCTGCCCAGTACATTATCGGCAAGGCTGATTTTCACGACTTGAAGTTTGCGGTGGACGAGCGGGTTTTAATTCCAAGACCAGAAACGGAAGAATTGGTCGATTTGATTTTGCAGGAAAATAGCAGAGCAGGTTTGCGTATCTTAGATATCGGTACAGGAAGCGGTGCTATTGCAATTTCCCTTGCAAAAGCTAGACCTGATTGGGAAGTGGTAGCAGTAGATATTTCAGAAGATGCCTTGGCAGTGGCTCAGGAAAATGCAAGAAGCAATCAGGTTTCTGTTCAATTCATACAGTCGGATGTCTTGCAAGCTGTGACAGGTCAATTTGATATCATTGTTTCCAATCCACCTTATATCTCACCAGACGACAAGGACGAAGTTGGAGCCAATGTTTTAACATCGGAACCACATTTAGCCCTGTTCGCAGAAGAAGATGGGCTGGCCATCTATCGACAAATTGCGGAGCAGGCAGGGACATTTTTGAAGGAAAATGGAAAACTCTACTTTGAAATTGGCTACAAGCAAGGGCAGGCCTTAACAGACTTACTGTCCCTGCATTTTCCCGAAAAGCGTGTTCGCGTTATAAAAGACCAATTCGGTCAGGATAGAAAGGTTGTGGCAGATGACATTGGATAAACTCCGAACAATCCTCGAAAGTGGTGGGGCTGTTGTTTTGCCGACTGAAACTGTCTATGGCCTCTTTGCCCAAGCCTTGAATGAAGATGCAGTCAATCGTGTCTATCAGTTGAAACAACGTCCTAGGGACAAGGCCATGAACTTAAATGTTTCAAATCTGAACGATATCTATTTTTTCAGTCAAAATCCACCCTTTTTTCTGGAAAAACTGTATAATAGGTTTATGCCAGGACCGCTAACGATTATCCTTAAAGCAAACAAGAACGTTCCTTTTTGGGTTAATTCTGGACTGGATACCGTTGGATTTCGTCTGCCAAATCACGAAAAAACCCTTCAGTTGATTAGGGAAACTGGTCCCTTAATCGGACCTTCTGCTAACGTTTCGGGGCGAGAAAGTGGAAAAGAGTTTACCAAACTTCTATCACAATTCTCTGAAAAATTGGAAGGAGTGGCTGATGACAATGCCTTAACGGGCATTGATTCTACTATCTTGGACCTTTCTGGACCAAAAGCACGAATTTTACGCCAGGGAGCGATTAGTCGTGAAACTATCATGAAAGAAGTACCTGAGATAGAATTTGAATAGTTGATTTAGTCGCATTATACTGAAACTGCAAGTAAGCATAGTGTTTTTACGAGCATTTGGGATATAAATCTGACAAACTGCACTATTGTTTTATCAAGCACTTATAAAGGAGTACCGTAAATGATTTTTGACAAAGTAGATTTCAAAGAATTCGACAAAGAAGTTTGGGAGGCTATTAAAGCAGAAGAAGCACGCCAGCAAAACAATATTGAATTGATTGCCTCTGAAAACGTAGTGACTAAAGCCGTTATGGCTGCCCAAGGTTCTATTTTAACCAACAAGTATGCCGAAGGCTATCCAGGTCGTCGTTACTATGGTGGTACAGAGTGCGTTGACGTCATCGAAAGTCTTGCTATTGAACGTGCTAAAGAAATCTTTGGTGCTCAGTATGCTAACGTTCAGCCACACTCAGGTAGCCAAGCCAACTGCGCGGCTTACATGGCCTTAATCGAGCCAGGTGACACTGTCATGGGTATGGACCTGTCAGCCGGTGGTCACTTAACCCACGGTGCTGCAGTAAGCTTCTCAGGACAAACCTATAACTTTGTGGCTTACAACGTTGACGAAGAAACTGGTTTGCTTGACTATGATGCTATTTTAGAGCAGGCAAAAGAAGTGCAGCCTAAACTGATTGTAGCAGGTGCTTCAGCCTATGCTCGTACCATTGATTTTGCAAAATTCCGTGAAATCGCAGACGCAGTTGGTGCTAAATTGATGGTGGATATGGCCCATATCGCTGGTCTTGTAGCAGCTGGCCTCCATCCAAACCCAGTTCCTCATGCTCATATCACAACGACTACAACCCACAAAACCCTCCGTGGACCTCGTGGTGGTTTGATTTTGACCAATGATGAAGCGCTCATTAAGAAAATTAACTCAGCTATCTTCCCTGGTATCCAAGGTGGTCCGCTTGAGCATGTTATCGCTGCGAAAGCTGTGTCCTTCAAAGAAGTCTTAGACCCAGCCTTTAAAGATTACGCTCAGAAAATTATTGATAACAGCAAGGCAATGGCAGAAGTCTTCCTTGCCAACCCTAATTTCAAGGTCATCACAGGTGGAACAGATAACCATCTCTTCTTAGTTGATGTGACCAAAGTCGTTGAAAACGGAAAGGTTGCTCAACATCTCCTAGATGAAGTAAATATTACTCTCAATAAAAACTCAATCCCTTACGAAAAACTCTCACCATTTAAGACCAGCGGTATCCGTATCGGTTCTGCAGCCATTACTGCCCGTGGTTTTGGGGTAGAAGAAGCACGTAAGGTTGCTCAATTGACTATCAAAGCACTTGAAAATGCTGAAAACGAAGCAGTTCTTGAAGAAGTCCGTCAAGAAGTTCGTACTTTGACAGATCAATTCCCGCTTTACGAAGGTTTATAATGGATATATTTGTAAAAAAAGCTATTATACATCAATTTAGTCCTGATGACACAGAGCTGGTCCTTGCCGACCAGCTTTTGACTGTCAGCCCCAAAATTGAAGAATACTTGCGCAAGAAAATCGAGCGTGTGTTTTCTGATGAAGCCAAAACCGGACAGTTTGAGCCAGATAGTCCTTTTCTTGATTACTTAAAAGAGGATTTACTGACCAATTCTGTCAAGATTGCTGGCCTCTGGAAAGAAGAATTTTCCATTTCAGAAAATCTCAAGACCAATGATTTAATCTTCATTGAGTTTGAGAGAAATGGTGTGGAGCATTTCGCCTTTCTAAGAATTGCCCTGCGTGAAAACCTGGCCCACGTTGGTTCAGAAAGTGATAGTCCTCTTAAAATCACTCAAAACAATCTACCAGGAGCAGGTTCTACACCAGATGAAGCCTTAATCATCAATCTACAGACACGCAAGTATTATTTGATTGAAAAGAGAATTAAGCATAATGGAGCCTTTCTTCATTACTTTTCAGATAATCTCTTGCAGGTCACGCCAGCCATTTCTGCCAAGAAATCCATCAAAGCAGTTGAACAGACCGCACAAAAGATTGCGGACAATTTTCACCAAGGAGATTTCCAATTTCAGTCCAAGGTCAAGTCTGCTATTTTCAATCATTTGGAAGAGGACAATGAACTATCTCCTGAAAAATTAGCAGACCAGCTTTTTGATAACAATCTAACTGCTCGTTTGAATTTTGTTGATCAATTAAAAGAAGTCATTCCAGATAAGATTTCCTTCGATGAGATTGACAACAGTCGTCAACTGAAAAAGTTTGAGAACCAGAAACTTTCGCTCTCAAATGGCATTGAGTTGATTGTTCCTAATGCCGTCTATCAAGACGCTGAATCTGTAGAGTTTATCCAAAATGATAATGGAACTTATTCCATTCTAATCAAAAATATCGAAGACATAAAGAGCAAATAAATGAAAAAACTAATAAGAGCGATTAGCCTTATCGCCCTTGCTTTTCTACTAGTAAAAACCTTCCAGACCTATCAGGATGTCAAGCAAGTTATGACCTACCAGGCTATGGTTCAAGAAGTTCTAGCAGAGAACGATACCAGGGCCAATGAAGAACTTGTCTTGGCAATGATTTACACAGAAACCAAGGGGAGAGAAGCAGATGTTATGCAGTCCAGTGAATCTGCAACAGGCTATACAAATACCATTACAGATAGTAAGGAAAGTATCCGCCAAGGAATAGTCTATTTATCAGAAAATTTACGCTTAGCAGAGGAAAAAGGAGTTGAGGTCTGGACTGCTGTCCAAGCCTACAATTTCGGACCTGCTTATATTGATTTTGTGGCTGAAAACGGCGGCGAGCATACCCTAGCTCTAGCTGAAGAATATTCAAAAACAGTAGTAGCTCCTAGTCTTGGAAATACAAGTGGAGAAACCTATACCTATTATCATCCAATTGCCCTCCTCCACGGTGGCAAACTCTATGTAAATGGTGGAAATATTTACTACGCCAGACAGGTTCGCTTTAATATGCACCTGATGCGTTTGATGAACATCTTTTAACAATCGAGAAAATTTCTTGGTTGTTTTTATTTTCTTACTAAAAAATGATATAATGATTGTATAGACAGAATGAGGAATGATCGATATGAGAAATTGTATGGTTACTGGTGCAACCAGTGGCATTGGGAAAGCCATCGCCTACGCTTTCGCTAAGAATGGTGACAATGTCATCATTACTGGACGCAGAAAAGATAAATTAAATGAAATAAAATGTGAGATTGAAGAAAAATACGGGGTGCAGGTTTACGTATACTCTTTTGATGTTAGAGAAAACGACCAAGTTATTGCTTCTTGTCAAAAGATACTGCAAGAAGTGGGGCAGGTTCATATCTTGGTGAACAATGCAGGTCTAGCCTTGGGCTTGGATAAATTTCAAGACTATGACTTAACCGATATGATGACCATGATAGATACCAATATAAAGGGCTTATTAACTGTTACACGCCAGATTTTACCTCAAATGGTTGAAAATAATGAGGGACATATTATCAATATTGGCTCTACTGCTGGGATTTATGCCTATGCTGGTGCAGCGGTCTATGCTGCTACAAAATCAGCTGTTAAGGTCCTGTCAGATGGCATTCGGATTGATACAATCGATAAAAATATCAAGGTCACAACTCTGCAACCTGGTATTGTTGAAACTGACTTTAGTCAGGTTCGTTTCCATGGTGACAAGGGAAGGGCAGCAGGAGTCTATCAAGGGATTGATGCCCTACAAGCTGAAGATATTGCCAATTGTACCTTATTTGTAGCCAATCAGCCTCAGCACGTTCAGATTTCAGATATGACCATTATGGCTACTAAGCAGGCCACTGGCTTCACCATTCATAGAGAATAGGAGAACAATATGAAAAAGAACTACCCATTAATTTTAGTAAGCATTCTGACACTGACTACTCTTTTTGCCTGTAGTCCAAATAAAAATCAAGTAAGTTCTAGTTCAGCGACAAGTTCGACTACTACTAGTAGTGAAAATAGCACTTCAAGTTCTTTTAGTAGTGATAACACAACCTCTACTTCAGTAGAGATGGATGCAATATTATCTATGGATATTGATTCTTTAATGCAAGGAAACTATGATAGCATTATTGGAACCTGGCAAAATAGCAGTGGAGAAACTCTCGTCTTTAATATAAAAGGATTGGTTGATGAAAGCCAAAATTTGTTGGGACGAGGAAAAATTACGGATGGTATTTTTGAAACGGGCTACATTGATAATAATATCGGTGAAGTGAGTTTGATGATGTTGCCTAAAGATACCTTACTTAGCCAATCACTTTACTCAGCTGGAAGTGATCCGACGGATACAACACGAGATCGCATTTTGACAAAGGTTGGAGCAGCAGAACTGGATGTAGATGCCTTTTACCGTGTCAGCAATACGTCTAGCGAGGGTATAGATCCTCTCAAGAATACAGAAACTGGTATTCAACTAGAAAGCGGTCCAAAGACCATCGAATATGCTAATTCTATTCTTGGCGAGAATAATTGGCGAGTAATAGAAGGGAATTATACACGGACGGAAACCATTCCATACAATGTCTTAGAAGGCAATGACAACACTCACTATTCTGTCTATCAAAATGGTGTGATTGTCAATGCTAATTATCAGATTGTCTATCAACCCTAGGGATAGGTACATATCTTGGCATCATAAGGCTGGGCCCATTAGGCTCAGCCTTATTTTATGCGCAATTTGGCTTCTTGCTTTTGTTTTTCTATGATACTGAGGAAGGCGGCGAATTCTGTGTCTAACCGTTTTTGGTAGCTTTTGTTTTGTATGATGAGATTATCCAAGAAAATGGGAAAGGAGCCTTTCTTATAAAGTTCTCCTTGGAAAAAGTAGCGTTCAGACAGCTTATCTACCGAAACTATTGAGGAACGCCATCGACTTTTTCTGGAATGAGATGGTTTCCAGGATATTTTTAACTGTTTCTCGTAAAAATACCAGCCCATGATATAGATTTTTGTTTCTCGATTTCTTTTATTGTCCTTGTAGTAACAAGGTACAGCATAGACATTTCCTCTATTTGTCTGTAAAAATGGATGAAAATCTCTAATTTTTTCGTATTCTTTACGGGGTACCAGATTTAATTGACTGGTCTTGTCAATTTTCTTCTCATCAACGGTATAGGAATAGCGGTAGGGGTCATAAATCGTTGAACGTTCACGTAGTCGATACTGCTCTGCTATTTCCTTAAAAACAGATAGGTGTCCGTAATGTTCAACTAAGTTAGCAAGGGCAATCCCCCTCTGATTGCTATTTTTCTCTATGGTAAGGATTTGGCAAGTAGGCCAGGTGCTGACAGGAACAGCCCCCAAACCAACCAAAAGATTGTCTTTATGAAAATGACTAGCAAAACGTGCCTCGTGAGTGTGACCAACTTCACTATTCAAATCAACAAATACAGCTTGACCATTCTGTTCAAAAACAACTATATAATTTTCAGGACCTTCCCAATTTTCACTAATAGGCAGGTTATAAAAATGATGAAAATGGGGTAATGCGAGCAATTTTCCAAGTGTCATAGTTTTCATATGATTAGTATAGCAAAAAAAATATTTCAAATCCAGACAAAAGTTTAATTCGTTAAACAAAAAAGCTGTAAAGTCCATCCCAACGAAAGGAGAGTAGGGATGGACAGTAGATTATTTCTGACTCTTGCTCAGTGCATTGGGTTCAAACCCTTCAAAGATTTGCAGGTCAAACATGGATCTGTTCTTTTCATACTCTTCTGGATTTTTGACCGTGTAGCAGACCAAGAGAATGCCAAAGACTGACTTCATCAGTCGTAAGCTAAGATTGTTTTGATAGAGATGATCATAGGCGACAAAGTCTGGTCTAGCTATTACATTGGACAATAAATACAGTACGAATGTATAATAATTGCCTTTTTCTATGTATCTATAGTTTCAAATAATAATGATTGAAGCAAGTAGAAATAGGGGAAATTTAGTTACAATAAACCCGTAGAAATTAGCTTTCTACGGGTTGTAGTTATTCTTTCTTCTATAGCGCTGGGTAAATTAGTCTATCCCCAGACTAGCGACGCTCTCTTGTTTTCATGCGCCGAGTAAAACAGTCTTGATGGACTGGCTGATAGAGCCTATCCCCAGGCTCTATCACTCCCACTCAACTGTTGCTGGTGGTTTGCTTGTGATATCATAGACGATGCGGTTAACGTGGTCAACTTCGTTTACGATGCGGACTGAGATTTTCTGAAGGACTTCCCATGGTAGTTTTGCGAAATCAGCAGTCATTCCATCGACAGAAGTGATAGCACGGATAGCGATTGTGTAGTCGTAGGTCCGACCGTCACCCATGACACCTACGGAGCGAACGCCAGTATTTACCGTGAAATATTGCCACACATCGCGGTCAAGACCTGCTTTTGCAATTTCCTCACGCAAGATAGCGTCAGATTCACGAACAGTTTGGAGTTTTTCTTCTGTGATTTCACCCATGACACGAATAGCAAGACCTGGTCCTGGGAATGGCTGACGCCATACAACTTCCTCAGGCATCCCAAGAGCAGTACCCAAAGCGCGTACCTCATCTTTGAAGAGAGTGTTGAGCGGTTCAATCAACTTAAACTGCATATCTTCAGGAAGACCGCCAACGTTGTGGTGAGATTTGATGGTCTCAGCCGTGTCGGTACCAGACTCGATGATATCAGTATAAAGCGTTCCTTGAGCTAGGAATTCAACATCCGTCAACTTGCTCGCTTCATCGTCGAAGACGTAAACAAATTCATTACCGATGATTTTACGTTTCTTTTCAGGGTCAGATACGCCAGCAAGTAGGTCTAAGAAACGCTTAGCTGCATCAACGCGAATGATATTGAGGCCGAACTTGCCGCCCAACATCTCCATAACTTGATCGCCTTCATTCTTACGTAGAAGACCGTGGTCAACGAAGATACAGGTCAATTGATCGCCGATAGCACGTTGAAGAAGGACACCAACAACTGATGAATCTACACCGCCTGACAAACCAAGCAAGACTTTCTTGTCGCCAACTGTTTGGCGGATTTTTTCGATTTCAGTTTCAATGAAGTTTTCCATGGTCCAGTCGCCCTTAGCTCCACAGATACCAAAAGCAAAGTTTTTCAAAATGTCATTGCCATATACCGAATGACGAACTTCTGGGTGGAACTGGATACCGTAGATACGGCGTTCAGTGTTTTCAATAGCAGCAAAAGGACAGTCAGCGGATAGACCAACCAAGTGGAAACCTTCTGGGATTTCCGTTACGGCATCACCATGACTCATCAGAACCAATTGCTCTTCAGGTGTGTTTGTAAATAAGGCTGATTCAGCTTTCAATTGCAAGTTTGATTGACCATATTCACGGTTTCCAGCCTCGCCAGCAGGCAGTACCTTACCACCCAATTTATGCGTAATCAACTGCATACCATAGCAAATTCCCAAGACAGGAATTCCTAATTCAAAGATTTCTGGGTCAATATCAAAGGCATTTTCAGCGTAGACAGAGTTTGGACCACCAGAGAGAACGATACCAATCGGATTGATGGCACGAACTTCTTCAGCAGTAATCTTGTGATTTTTCAATTCAGAAAAGACACCAAACTCACGAATGCGACGTGAGATGAGCTGATTGTACTGGCTACCATAATCCAATACAATAATTTTTTGGACATCTTGTTTTGTCATGTTTTTCCCTTTCGTTTTGAAAATAATTCAAATACTGTTACTTATTTTATCATAAAAACGAACATTTTCCAAACTATATTTGTTAAATATCTGTTTTGCAAACTATGGCGGATTTTTGAAAAAACAGCGTTCGTTTTTTTCTGTTTTTTACTGATTTTGTTATAGGGAAATTCAGATGATTGTTTGTCTAGAAAGTTTTTGCAGATAAAAATCGGTCTAGATTGGTCAAATTTCGGATATTTTGATAAACTAGGAGTAAGAAAGGCTAGTCAGATGAAAGCAGCATATATTACCATTCATGATAAATTAAAAGAACAGATTGACAAGGGAGTTTGGGCAGTTGGACAACGCTTACCCAGTGAACGCGATTTGGCTGATGAGTTTGGCGTTTCGCGTATGACCTTGCGCCAGGGCATTACCCTGCTGGTCGAAGAAGGGGTACTTCAACGTAAGGTGGGTTCAGGAACCTATGTGGCAAGCACTCGGGTCCAAGAAAAGATGCGTGGAACAACCTCTTTTACTGAATTGGTACAACTCCAAGGGAAAATGCCGAGCAGTCAGTTGTTGTCTTATACTCGTACCAAACCAAATGAGAAAGAAGTTGAACAGCTTGCTTTAGGTAAGGGGGAATACGTTATTCGGATGGAGCGGGTTCGCTATGCTGATAATGTCCCTGTTGTATATGAGGTAGCCAGCATTCCGGAACGCTTGATTAAAAACGTTCCCAAGGAAGATGTGACCAACCATTTCTTCAAAACCCTTATTGATAATGGCTATCGGATCGGAACAAGTAAACAAACCATTTTTGCCAGATTGGCTAATGAGAAGGTTGCCAAATATTTAGAAATTTCGAAAAATCAAGCTATTCTAGCTTTAAGACAGGTTTCTTATCTGGAAGACGGTCAAGCCTTTGAGTATGTCAATAGCCAGTATGTTGGTGAACGGTTCGAGTTTTATCTGGAGAATAATTAGTAGCTCTATGCTCGATTGTATGACGTAATATAAATTATGTAAACTACATCTGTTTTCTAGGTACGGAAGCAGATGTTTCTATTTATTTAAGACGGAATTTTTGATATAATAAACCTTATGGAAATTGAAAAAACCAACCGAATGAACGCCTTGTTTGAATTCTATGCAGCCTTGCTGACAGATAAGCAAATGAACTACATTGAGCTGTATTATGCAGATGATTATAGCTTGGCTGAGATTGCTGAGGAATTTCAAGTTAGCCGTCAGGCGGTCTATGATAACATTAAACGAACAGAAAAATTGCTGGAAGATTATGAGATGAAGCTGCATATGTATTCTGACTATGTAGTGCGTAGTCAGATTTTCGATGAAATACTCACTAAGTATCCAGAAGATGCTTATTTGAAGGAGCAAATCGCCATTTTAACCAGCATTGATAATAGAGAGTAAGAGGAGAAGTATATGGCTTTTGAAAGCTTAACAGAACGATTGCAGAGTGTTTTTAAAAACCTACGTCGTAAGGGGAAAATTTCTGAGAGTGATATCCAAGAAGCAACCAAGGAAATCCGTCTGGCCTTACTAGAAGCCGACGTTGCTCTTCCAGTTGTAAAAGATTTCATTAAAAAAGTACGTGAACGTGCCATTGGTCACGAAGTCATTGAAACCCTGAACCCCGCTCAACAAATTATCAAAATCGTTGATGAAGAATTGACAGCTGTATTGGGGTCCGAAACGTCTGACATTATCAAGTCACCAAAAATTCCAACCATCATCATGATGGCTGGTTTACAGGGTGCGGGTAAAACAACCTTTACTGGTAAGCTGGCCAACAAACTCAAGCAGGAAGAGAATGCTCGTCCTCTCTTGATTGCTGCGGATATTTACCGTCCAGCTGCCATTGACCAGTTGAAGACCCTTGGTCAACAAATTGATGTACCTGTATTTGAGCTAGGCAATCAGGTCCCTGCGCTGGAAATCGTTCGTCAAGGTTTGGAGCAAGCCAAAGCCAATCATAATGACTATGTCTTGATTGATACGGCCGGTCGTTTGCAGATTGACCAAGCTCTTATGGCCGAATTGAGAGAAATCAAAGACTTTGCTCAACCAAATGAAATTCTCTTGGTTGTCGATGCCATGATTGGTCAGGAAGCTGCCAACGTTGCGCGTGAATTCAATGAACAATTGGCTATTACTGGTGTGATTTTGACTAAGATTGACGGTGATACACGTGGTGGTGCAGCCTTGTCTGTCCGTTACATTACTGGTCAGCCAATCAAATTCACCGGTACTGGTGAAAAAATCACCGACATCGAAACCTTCCACCCAGACCGTATGTCTTCTCGTATCTTAGGTATGGGTGACATGCTGACCTTGATTGAAAAAGCCAGCAAAGAATACGATGAGAAGAAATCACTGGAACTCGCTGAGAAAATGCGAGAGAATACCTTTGATTTCAACGATTTCATCGACCAGCTGGACCAAGTTCAAAATATGGGACCAATGGAAGACCTGCTGAAGATGATTCCAGGTATGGCTGGTAACCCAGCCCTTGCCAACTTAAAGGTTGACGAGCGAGAAATTGCACGAAAACGAGCAATTGTATCCTCTATGACACCAGCAGAACGTGAAAATCCTGACTTGTTAACACCTAGCCGTCGTCGTCGTATTGCTAACGGTTCTGGAAATAGCTTTGTCGAAGTCAATAAATTTATCAAGGATTTCAACCAAGCCAAAACCATGATGCAAGGCGTCATGTCTGGTGATATGAGCAAGATGATGAAGCAAATGGGTATTAACCCAAATAATCTTCCTAAAAATATGCCAAATATGAACAGCATGGATATGTCTGCTCTTGAAGACATGATGGGCGGTGCAGGAATGCCTGATATGAGCCAACTAATGGGAGGGGCTGGTATGCCAGACATGTCTCAAATGTTTGGAGGCGGTCTGAAAGGTAAAATTGGTGAGTTTGCTATGAAACAATCCATGAAACGCCAAGCCAATAAAATCAAGAAAGCCAAAAAGAAGAGAAAATAATCTCTTCTTTTTACTTTTTTTGTTCGAAGTGGTTAAGTTGTAGCACTAGAAAATAGGAGTAGGATGGTAGAAAAGAGCGCTATTTTGCATTCTAAATTTCCGTTATAAAGGAAAGTTTTAAAAAATCCCTCATACTAGACATTTTCCGTGATGTCCGTTAAAATAGAAAATAATGATAAACAAAGGACAAGTCATGAATTATATCGCAATAATAGGAAATATTATCCATTCAAAACAGGTTTCTCAGCGTTCAAACACTATAGAAGGTCTAAAACAGCAGCTGAATAGTATCAATTATTCTTTTTCCCAGAATTTGGCATCGCCATTTACCCTTACAAAGGGAGATGAGTTTCAAGCTCTATGCAAGCCTAGCCCGTATATTTTTTTGATGATTGACCAAATTCAACTGGCCTTTCGTGATCAGCTAGAAATTAAATTTGGTATTGGCCTGGGGGAAATTTTAACAGCCATCGACCCCAAACAAAGCATTGGAGTGGATGGACCTGCTTATTGGGAAGCGCAGAAAGCGATAAAGGTCATTCAAGATAAGGATGATTATGGTAGTAGCCTAGTTGTTTTTTCTTCTGAATACAAGCAAATCGACCGTGTTATCAATCCTTTACTTACTTCAAGTGATTTTATCAAAGCTACTTGGAATAGTTCACAAACAGACTTGTTTGAATTCTTAATCAGCAATAAAATCTATCAGGAAGAATTTAAGCAAAAGCCAATTGCCGAGAAGATGAAACTGAGCCAAAGCGCCTTTACCAAACGCTTAAAATCGAGTGGAATAAAACTTTATTTCCGAAATCGAAAAACAGCTATGGATTTAATCCTGCAGCTCAGTCAAAGAAGCTAATTATGTTTACATAATTTATATTGTGTAAATTTTTTTTTAGAATTCTAGTCGCAATACAATCTCGTCTTCATCGTATTCGCCAGTTTCAACAAAGCCCAGAGATTCATACAAGGCTTTGGCTGGGGTGTTTTGAGATAAAATACAGAGCTGAATAGCTGAAAATTTTCTTTCTGAGCGGAATTTTTCCAGCAACTGTGTCATAGCCTGACGACCCAAACCTTGTCGCTGGAAATTCGTATCAATAAAGAATTCAGAGATGAGATAGGCTTGTCGTTCAGGAAAATCATGGTATAAAATCAAGCCAATCGGACAATCTTGCTGGTAAATCAAATAAGCCTGACTATCAAACATTCGATAAGTAAAGGCACGTGCCAAGGTTGTTACCTTGTCGGCGACAAACTCCGCTTGGTCAGGAGAAACAGATAACGGAACTCGCCAATTATCAGGACTGACAGGAACAAAATCTAGCATAAAACATCCTTTCGTATTTGTTTGTATTATAGCATATGCGGGTTGTTGAAAACCAAAAATTTATGAACAATTGACCTAACATGGTCTAAACCCTTGATAATACTGGGATAGAAGCATAAAGTACATTGATTGAAAAATGTACTTTATTTTTATTTTGTACTTTTGAATAGGGTTATTTATTGTACATAATGATTAGTTTATCTTATTCTTGATATCTCTTTTGAAAAGTACATTTATCATCCACAATTTGATAAAGTTCTGCACTTTCAAAAGTACATTTTTTTCGGTCGCATTATATTATTATAAAGGATTTTTTTGGGGTAATGCTATTTTTTTCTATGAGATAGTAGGTATTTGAAGACATACCAACATAGCGTGAAATAAGTGGTATTTCATCCACCCTCAGTTATTATTTATTAAAATCTCCAATATATTTTGATGTTTCCTCTAATTGGTAAATTCTCTACACAAATTTTTATCATATATTGTATTTTGTTATTAACAAATGGTATAATTTTATAGAAATAAGGATAACAAATATTGGACTATCTTGAGAATAAGTACGATATTCTTGAGGAGGAAGGAGGTCAGTAGGATGAGAATTAGTAAGCGACAACTTATTCTACTCGTCATGGGTGCTGTTTTTATCCTAGTCTCTGGACTGGGCTACTATTTCTACAAGGACAGTAAGATAAATAAGGACTATGACTATACCAGCTGGGATAGTTACATAGAGGATTACCAGTTTTTGAAAGGGCGTTCATCAGCCCTCATCACCTGGGAAGCTACTCCCAAGGAAGAAGTTGACAAACGTCTGGCATACTCTCCCTATGTCAATCAAGAAGAATGGCCTGAATCATTGAATGGCTATATCACCTATCTTTCTTTTCGCTTGAAAGAGATTCCTGAATCGAGCTCTGTGAAACAAGGATTTTTGGGAGAAGTAGCGTTTGATAGGCATCAACTGGAGGATGGAGAGTATCTTAAACTTATCGTATACACTTCTGAAGAGGGTGATATTCGTCAAAAAGAGATTGATATCCATCAAGCGATCCAGAACTTTGATAAAGACTATATTTATGATAGTAGAGGGCGAAAAATATCTCAGCTAGGCAATCAGATAGTTCTCCGACTAGTTATCCGTAAGGTGGGGGAAGGCCGTGAATCCAAACGATCAGTTTATTTAGATATTAAAACAGGGGAGGTTTTTGAGAATGTGGAAGAACCAACAGAATTTCCTGTTGATATCTGGGGCTTAAGCACTGTTCTAGAAACCAATTTGAATTCCCAAGGTATTGCAATTTACGGTCTGGACAATACTATTAGCTTGACTACCAATGAAGAGGGTGAGATTGTGATTCCGGAGACAAGTACCATAGATCGGTCGGTCTTGGCACAGACGGAGTCAGAAATCTATCAAGCCCTGCTCGAGAAAGAGTCTATCTATCTATTGGAGGATTCCGAGTCTATTGCGACCATTTTGGATAATTTGGAACTCTTTTATCCCCAGCCAGAAGATCTTTATCAAGGGGTGACTATTCCTGTAGAGTACTCCATTGACGGTCAAGCACATGAAGTCAATAGTCGTGAAGACTTTCTTCGCTATTTCAAACAAACTGAGGAGGTTTCAGAATGAGTAGTCAAAAGAGAATTAACCCCGAACAGCTTACAAGCATCGAAGCCAGCTATGTGGATATGTCTGGGATGATCGCAGATAGCGCAGACTTTTTCGACTCTGATGATGCTTCGAAAGAAAAGGTAGCTTCCACTACTAGTCAGCTTAAGTCAGTGAGTCAAGAGATTGTTTCGACAGTTGAGCAGCTGGATAACTACTTGAACACGGTGGCAGAAGCCTTTCGTCAAGCAGACCAGTCGATTGCCAATTCCATCGAGGAAAGTCTGGTGAACGGAAAGGAATTAAGAAAAAGAGATATAACTAAGAGCTCATCCTATCAGATGTTGCCATAAACCAATCCAGACAAGATTACCTTGCCTGGATTTTTTTGGTATAATGGGAGGGTATCGAGTGAATTTCCTATGGGTGGCTAATTTCAACTTGAAATTTGGGGAAAACGAGCTCATTTTGTTCAATTTAAAAAATAATAAAACAGGTCTAAAGTATAGATTTGTTTTAAATTTATATAAAAAATGGAGGTATCTCAATGTCCGAAAACATAGTTTTAGGTATCAAATTAACTAGAAAAATGTACTTTTGAAAAAATTTCCAGTTTTCTAGTTAATAAAGTACATTTTTATGGAAAAATGAGGGTATCTATAATTTCCAGTTTAGCCTTGAATTAAGTACATTTTTAGCTGATTTTTCCTAAAAAATTTTTTTTGGTTATTCTTATAACTATGCTCACATACATCTTTCCGAAAAACTATAATTTTCTTGAAACTTGTATAAGATTATGCTATACTACTCATATAGCTAAAATCAGGAGAAAATGATGAGACGCGAGTTATTATTGGAAAAAATTGATCAGCTAAAAGAAATCATGCCTTGGTACGTTTTGGAATATTATCAGTCCAAGTTGGCGGTGCCTTATAGTTTTACAACCTTGTATGAATACTTGAAAGAATACCGTCGTTTTTTTGAGTGGTTACAGGATTCGGATTTGGTATCTGTGGAACGGATTGCTGACATTCCATTGGATATTCTGGAACATCTGACCAAAAAAGATATGGAAGCCTTTATTCTTTATCTGCGGGAGCGTCCCTTGCTGAATGCCAATACCACACAGAATGGTGTGTCGCAGACCACCATTAACCGTACCCTATCGGCACTTTCTAGTCTCTTCAAGTATTTAACCGAAGAAGTGGAAAATGATCAGGGTGAGCCCTACTTCTACCGCAATGTCATGAAGAAGGTATCCACCAAGAAGAAGAAGGAAACCTTGGCGGCTCGGGCGGAGAACATCAAGCAGAAGCTCTTTTTGGGCGATGAAACCATGGAGTTTTTGGACTATGTGGACAAGGAATACCAGGTCAATCTCTCCAAACGTGCCCTCTCCTCCTTCCAAAAAAACAAGGAACGCGACTTGGCGATTTTGGCGCTTCTCTTGGCATCTGGCGTTCGTCTGTCTGAGGCGGTCAATCTGGACCTCCGTGATGTCAACCTCAAGATGATGATCATCGAGGTGACCCGTAAAGGTGGCAAGCGGGACTCGGTCAATGTGGCAGGATTTGCTAAGCCTTACTTAGAAGCCTACATGAGCATCCGTCAGCAACGCTACAAGGCTGAGAAAACGGATACGGCCTTCTTCCTGTCTGAGTACCGTGGTCTGCCTAACCGCATCGACGCTTCTTCCATTGAGAAAATGGTTGCTAAGTATTCTGCGGACTTCAAGATACGTGTCACACCCCACAAACTCCGTCACACATTGGCAACTCGTCTCTACGACGCCACCAAGTCGCAAGTTCTGGTCAGTCACCAGCTGGGTCATGCCAATACCCAGGTCACCGATCTCTACACCCATATCGTTAACGATGAGCAAAAAAATGCTCTGGATAAATTATAAATTTACGTAATATTAATTATGCAAAACAACACGAGTAAGCTCAAACTTACTCGTGTTTTCAATTATAGCAATTCTTTCAACTTTTCCTGATTGACAGCTGGGTACTGGTCCAAAAAGGCTGAGAGGGTTCGTAAAACAGCTGGAATATGGCCTGTCTGGTCGTTTTCCACCTGCAAGACCAAGAGGGGTTCATGTAGGCTCATACGGAGCAAGAGCCAGCCATCACCATAAGGAGCAGTCAGGTCAAACCGCACTCCTTCTTCGTTTTCTGGGTTAAAAGCAAAGCCTTCGAGGCTGGTTTGGCGGAGGTCAGCAATCACCTGTTCACCAAGTGCTCGATAATCTGCCGCTTCTAGTTTGAACCGTACTTCTTGGGTTTCCAGCGGTTGTTTAAGCTGGGCAATCAAGTCGTCCAAGGACTTGCCTTCCGCTTGCAGTTTTGGTAAGAGCATGAGAATCTTAGCCGCCACATAGGTCCCGTCATCGAGGAAGTAATTTTCCTTAAAGGCAGCATGTCCAGAGGTTTCGATAGCCAACTGGCAATCAACTCCCTCTTGGTTTGCTGAAATAGCACGGTTAATGACATTACGGTAGCCTGAAATATAGCGAATTTGTTTGCCACCCAAGCTTTCGATAAAGACTTTCAGGTGTTCAGAGGTTGGAGAGTTGGTCACAATACTGGTTCCTGGATGTTCTGCCAGGGTAATCTGGCTGAGAACGGCAATCAGGTTGTTACGATTGAGAATTTGACCTGACTTGGTAACCAGGGCGGCACGGTCAACGTCGGTATCAAAGATAATACCAAGATCTGCACCTTGCTTCAAGACAGCCTGACGAATGCTTTCCATCGCTTCCTTGTTATCTGGGTTTGGAACGTGATTTGGGAAAGTGCCGTCGGGGTCTAGGAATTGTGAGCCTGTAGTGTCTGCTCCTAGCTCTGCCAAAACTTTCTCAGCAAAAAATCCGCCTGCACCATTTCCAGCATCAACGATTATGTTGAGATTGGCAAGTGGTTTTTCTTGTCCGCCACAAGCGGTACGAATTTTGCCAACTAAGTCTTGGGCATAAGGCGTAATCAAGTCTGCTTGGGTCACACTTCCAAGGGAAGAAGCTGGCAAGTCTTCACTGTGTGCGAGGATGAAGTCAATATCTTCATGCTCTGCTCCGCCATTTTCCGAAAAAATCTTAATGCCGTTGAAGTAATAGGGCAGGTGGCTGGCAGTGATCATGACACCAGCGGGGCACTTGAACTGCGGATACTGGGTGCTCATGAAGAGGGCTGGCGTAGTGGCCATGCCGAAGTCGAACAGCTGAACGCCCAAACGCACCGCTTCTTCTGTAAAGGCGGCAACCAGGTCTGGACCGCTGAGACGACTATCTCGACCGATACCAATCTTGAGTTGTCCTTTTTGATAGGCTTGAGCAAGTTCAGGCTTCTGAGTTAGCCAATGAATAAGTCCGCGAACCACTTCCTTGGTAGCCTGTGGAGTGAGATTGACAGCATATTCGTCTGTAGCGATGGCAATTCCACGAATATCCGATCCGTTTTGCAAAACATGATGATGTGACATAGTAACCTCCTGATTTATCTAGTAGCTTCAGTATATCACAAAATCAAAGCGCTTTCAAAAGGAAAAAGTACAGCTTCTACTGTACTTTGGTGATGGTTACAGTGGTGCCGACGTCTACTCGGCTTTCCACTTTAATGCCTAAATCTAATTGACTTAAAACACGCTTTGTCAAATAAAGCCCAAAACCTGTCGCTTTTTGATGTTCACGCCCATTAAAACCTGTAAATCCCTCATCAAACAGGCGTGGAATGTCTTCTGCCAAAATGCCAATTCCCGTATCGGAAATGGAAATTCCCTCATTCAATTCAATAGCTACCTTACCACCAGTCTTATTGTACTTGAGGGCATTGTCGATTATCTGTGACAGGGCAAAACTGAGCCATTTCTTATCGGTTTTCAGTAGCCAATTTCCATCAATGGTCACCGAAATCTCTTTTTGCAAGAACTGATTGCGGTATTTTTTGACCAAATCGACCACTACTTCTCTCACTTCCACCTGCTCAAAGCGAAAATCGCTAGCATGGTTGGTCAGTTTGAGGTAGTTGAGGAGATTTGCCATGTAATTATCCAAGCGCAAAAGCTGGTGATCGACTTCTTTCTGATTGAGATTGTCAGTCTGGCTCATCAAAGACAGGGCAGCCAGCGGCACTTTCATCTGATGGGACCACATTTTGACCATAGCTTGCAGGTCTTCTTCTCGTGACTTATAGACCAAAAGCTGCTCCCGGGTCGCCTCCTTCTCCGCTTCAATCAAGTTGAGATAGGCAAGGTCCACAGGCTTATTGAGCAGGGGCAAAGCTTCTTCATGAACATAGTCTTCCAAGGCTCTCATGCGATTGCGAAACTTCCAGAAAAGCCCCACTGTCAGTAGGATGATGAGCGTTAGGGACAATAGCAGAGCGTTTTGCAGGAATTCGGAGGGTAGTTGGTAAAGATAGAAGAGCAAGATAAAACTGCCAGCCAGAACAATGTAGGAGAAATAAAAACTACGGTATTCTCGGATAAATCTTACTATCATTTGATCAAGTACCCCACACCCCGCACCGTATGAATGCGGTTAAAGCCCAATTCATTGACTTTCTTTCGCAGGCGGGTCATATTGACATTAAGAGTGTTCTGGTCGATAAATTCTTCATTTTCCCAGAGTTTTTCCAAGAGTTCTTCCTTGCTGACAATCTGCCCTTGTCTTTCTAGCAAGGCGGACAAAATCTTGGTTTCCGTAGGTGACAATTGAACCTGTTCCGATTCGTTTGAAAATCGCCCGTCTAAACTAAGTTGAAACTGGTCAATTGACAAATCGGTTGATTTGCTGAATTGATTAACCCGACGCAGAAAGGCACCGATTTTGGCATCCAAAATCCCCAGAGAAAACGGCTTAGACACAAAATCATCACCACCCATGTTCATAGCCATAACCGCATTCATCTCATCATCGCTAGAGGAGATAAAGATAATGGGCATGGTCATGGTTTTACGGATTTCTGTCGTCCAGTAAAAACCGTTGTAATAGGGTAGGCTAATGTCCATCAGCACCAAGTCTGGTTTGAGTTCTGCAACCTCCTGACTGACAGCCCGGAAATTCTGCACACTTTCCACTTGATAAGATTTTCCCAAGTGTTGCTTCAAGAGTTGGACAATCATCTCATCATCTTCAACAATATAAATCTTCTCTTTTTTCATCTTCTTCATTCTGCAAAAGCCAGGACACAGGTCTTGGCTTTCTATATACTTCCATTTCTCATTTTTAGACTTGTAACTGTCACTTTGTCATCTTCAATGCTGACGATAACCCTGTAGTTACCGATACGGTACCGCCATTGGCCAGAACGATTGGTAGTCAAGGCTTTTCCGTATTGTCTGGGGTTGTCACACCCATCAATATGCTTATAAAGATACCGCAAAATCAAACTTGCAGCAGTTTTATCCAACTTTCGAATTTGCTTTTGAGCCTTAGCGGACAAAATAACCTTATAACTCAACGCCCAACTCCTCAGCCATTTGTTCTAGTGTTATCGGCTCAATTCCTTTTGCCAAGTCAGCCTCATATTCTGCAAGTGCAATGTCAGCCACACGCGCATCGTATTCGTCTTCAAGGGCTTCAAGGGTTTTAGTCCGAATGAGTTCTGACAAGCTGACACCTTCAAACTTTGCCATAGCCTGCATAAAGAGCTTGTCCTGCTCAGAAACTTTCAATGTGATAGCTGCCATTTTTCTTACCTCTTATAGTATTCCTTTGGTATTACCATTGTAACACCATTTCCCTGAAAATGCAAGAAATCTCGCACAAGGCGAGACTTCTTCTACCGTTCAATAATGCGGTAATAGGTGCGACTAGTCCACTTGTAAATGACAAAGTAAATCAGAGCGACTGCCAGTAGGGTAATTCCGCTGACGGTATAAATCATAAGCGAAGAGGTGACACCAAGGGTCAATAGCATTTGCTTAAGCATAACAAGAGAAATCACGAAATGCAAGGTCGCCATAGCTAGTGGCATAAAGAAGACCGTAAGTGTTTGCGAGTTAATGGTCTTTTTGACCGCTGCTGCACTCATGCCCACTTCTTGTAGAATCTTGTAGGATTTCTTGTCTTCATGCCCTTCCGAGTACTGCTTGTAGTAAATAATCAAGGCAGCACCTAGCAAGAAACTAATACCCAACAAGAAGCCTGTGAAGAGAAATCCACCTCTGAAGCCCATGATCATATTGGTAAAGTCTGTTTTCTGCATGACGTATCCTAAAGATTCTCCATTAGCATCACTGATATTATAGGCATCGCCTGCCTGCTCACCAAGAGTGGCCACTTCCTCATTGGTCATATCAGTAAAGACACGGTAGTCCAGACTAACCTGATAGCCTTGCGGATTATTTGACTCATAGTAACTGCGAATGGTTTCCAAGACACTATCATCACTGACCACCATGACGGCAGCATTGAGCGTATTAGTAATATCAGGGAAAATAGCTGTATCAAGATTTACTACATTCTCGAAAGTACTATCTCCCAAAGTGACTTTCTCTAGCAACGGCATTTCACTTGGACGGATAAAGGCAACTTGATTGGCAGCCAGCTCTGGCAGGTCATTGCCCAACTTCCGGAAATCATCTTGGGTGACGAAGTAGGTAAAGGCTATTTTGCTAAAGTCTGGATTGGCAATGGTTTCTGGACTAATGACAATCTCCTTCCCACCGTCATAGACCAGACCAGCTTGGTAGGTCAGGTAGGACAGACTATCTTCCGCTTTTTCTGGAAAATGGCTGAGCACCGATTGCTGATAGGCACTTTCACCCTGACTTCTATCCGCAACTTTGTAGGTAATAGATGTTTCCTTTGGATAAAGACCACTTGTCATGCTTGACATGCCAGTATAAAGTGAAGTCGTTGTTGCAATGGTCACAAAGGCCATGACTGCTAAGAGGGTAATATTGGCCAAACCAGTTGCATGCTGTTTCATACGGAAAATCATCTGCGACGTGGTAATGAAATGCTCTGGCGTGTAAAAATAGCGTTTGTTTTTCCGACGAGCCTTCAAATACCAAGTCATAAAGCTGATGTAGAACAAGTAGGTCCCCGCGATGACAAAGAGCACAGCGATGAAGAAACGATAGATGACGCCAACTCCTGCAGATTGAGAAGAAAGTGATAGGTAGTAACCAACCCCTAGGCTAAGTACACCGAGTGCTGCCAAGAGGAAATTCCCACGCGGCTCCTTCTCCCCTTTTTCACTAGCTCGGAATAAAATCAGCGGACTGGTCTTGCCAATAGTCCGAATAGCCAGTAATTCCAAGATAAAGAAGATACCTGCAAAGAGAAAGGCGGTCATGGCAAATGCCAGAGGAGCTATTCCAAAATGCAAATCACTATAATGTGTTAGATTGACAAAAATCAAGTAGAGAACATTTGCGAACACACCAGCTAAGACAGAACCAAGAACCACAACCAGTAAGAATATCATCATCAATTCTAGGCTGGCTATCAAGGCTACTTTTTTCTTGTTCATCCCCAGCATGTTATAGAGACCAAATTCCCTCGCCCGTTGTTTCATCAGGAAATTAAAACTATAAATCTCCATAATGACCGAGAAAATGGTCAGAACAACAACACCAAGACCGATAGAAACGGCACCAGAGCCCATGGTCTCCATAACTGGACTGAGCATGAGTAAGAACATGGAACAAATCAGAGTAAATAGCACAAGACTAGCTAAAACAAAGGGAGCAAAAACACCCATGGATTTTCGGATATTTTGCCCAGCAAGTTTGAGGTAAAACATCTACTCACCCCCTAAAAGTGCAGACATATTGAGCGAAATTTCCTTGGCAAAGTCTTGATTGCTCTTGCCTGCCTTGTATAGTTGATGGAAAATGCGACCGTCCTTGATAAAGAGAACCCGTTTGGCATGGCTGGCTGCATTGGCCGAGTGAGTTACCATAAGAATGGTTTGACCGTCACGATTAATCGCTTCAAACAAATTCAGCAAGTCTTCCGAATTGCGATAATCTAGGGCAGCCGTCGGTTCATCTGCTAGGACAATCTGCGGCTGGGTAATCAAACTACGGGCAATGGCCACGCGCTGCTTCTGTCCCCCAGACAGCTCAAAAGGACGTTTTTTCAGCAAATCTTGAATCCGCAGTTTTGGCGCCAAAACTTTCAACCGTTTTTCCATTTCCTCATGGCTGGTACGTGCCAATACCAGAGGTAAAAAGATATTGTCTTGGATGGACAGGGTGTCCAAGAGATTAAAATCTTGGAAGACAAAGCCCAGATTACGCAAACGGAAATCGGCCAGCTTGCTTTCCTTGATACTGGTGATGTCTTGATTGTTTAGGATAACAGATCCCCTCGTCGGCTTGTCCAAGGTTGCTAGAATATTGAGTAAGGTCGTTTTTCCAGAGCCACTTTCGCCCATAATCGCGATAAATTCGCCCTCATCTACCTTAAAATCCACATCTTGTAAGGCACGCGTTTCCTCTTTTGAAAAGCGTGTTCGATAAACTTTTTCTAAATGATTGATTTCTAATAACATACAAACTCCTAATAGTTTTTAACTTTTCTTCTTACTGTTTCATAATACTTCTTTACTAGGTCAACACTTTTTCTGTCTCCCTCTAGTATGCCATAAATCGCATACTTTGCAAATCATGGGAGAGCTCTTCCAAGAACATGGCTTGTTCAATGAGTTCAGCTCTCTCTTTTTCTGAGAATAGCGTTTCTTCCATTTTCTTGGCTTGTAAAAATTTGAATGACATATGATTCCCTTCTTTCGTTTTCTTATGAGTCTATTATAAAAAATCTTGTACCTCTGCACTCTTACAATTCTGATTAAGAAACTTACAAGGTTGTAAGAAAAGAAAAAAGACACCATTTTAGGCATCTTTCAATTCATTCTATTTTGTTAAACCAATATAGGCAATCATGTCATCCAACACTTCCTTGCTCTCTGTCACAAGGAGGTAGGCATCATTTCCTTGCAATTCCGCAAAGGCGTCTGGCATACGTTTAACAGTCTTAATCTTATCAGCAAATTTCTGATGAATGTCATCTGCTGAGTGAACATAGTCTGTTGTATCACGACGGGTCGCAACTAAGCAGTATTGAGGGTCAAATTTTCTATCCTCTAAAGTACCACCAGTCGCAATATTAGCATAATCCTTAAACAAATCAATAGAATGTGCGTAATTGTAGGCTTCCACTGTAAAGCCACCTGCCATGCGGTTATTGTACTCGATAGCGATATAGTCATCACCTTCCTTGAAAAATTCAATATGGAAGAAGCGCTCTCTCATACCAAAAGCCTTTATAATAGCTCTGCCATATTCCACCAACTTTGGATCTAATTCCTTCTCGATAAAGTAGGCGTTGTCTTTTCTTGACAACATAAGCTCCAATGGTGTGTGGACATAGGTTAAGCCTGTTTCGAAAACAACATTGCCTTCGTGGTCCAACAAACCATCATAAGTAGTGATGATGCTTGAATTAACAAATTTTTCTAAGAAATAGACGGTACTTCTATCCCAAGTGTCAACAAATCGATCAAAATCTTCCTTATTTTCGATTTTGAAAGTCCCAGATGCACCGACACCATTGTCAGGCTTGGCAATCATTGGAAAACCAACATTCTTCAAAGCTCTGCCAAAGTCGCGTTCCGTTTTAACCACCACACCTGGAACGACAGGAACTCCTGCTTTTTTGAAATATTTTTTCATTTCCGACTTAAATTTAGTCTTTTTCAGGTGTTTGGGTTTGGCTCCGAAGATGTTAAATTGTTCTCGGAGGGCTGCATCATTTTCCAACCAATGCTCATTATGAGATTCTACACGGTCAATTGGACCATGTTTGTAAATCAAGAAAGCCGCTGCACGCTTGACTTCATCGATATTTTCCAAATCTTCCACACGGAAATATTCTGTCAAAGCATTGCGGAGTTCTTCTGGTAATTGTTCATAAGGTTCTTGTCCAATACCTAGAACGGTAACGCCTTCTTTTTGAGCCAATTCAATGGTAAATGGTTGGAAATTTTCTGGATAAAAAGGGGAAATAACGAGATAATTCATAGGCAGTCCTTTCTAATTTTTATAGTCCGATGGAGTGGAGGAAGAATGGCATTTGCTTTCTCCACCATACCCAGTCGTGAGCCACATCGGTGCCCCAGGTGTCAAACCAAGCTGGGATATTTTTCTCTTCAAATGCGCGTTTTAGATTATAAAATGAGTCTAAGCCATCTTGCTCCCAATCGCCCAAACCTGTACAAACAATGATGTCTGCTTGGCGGTATTTATCAATAAACCAGCCATCATTCTGGTTCCAGATGTAATCAGACGGTGAGTTTTGATAGACTGCATCATCATGACCATAATCATGGTTGTTGTTGAAGAAACGAGCATCATAGACACCTGAAAGGGCGATAACTTTTGTAAATACATCTGGATGCTGGAGGAAGAAATTGAGCGCGTGATAAGCTCCCATCGAGCAACCAGTTGTCATCATACCATCAAACCAACCTGTCTTATGCTTGATAAACGGAATTGCCTCTTCAATCACATAACGCTCATAGGCACGGTGAGCCTCTGCCTTATCATGGATGGATTTCCAATCCGCCAACCAGCTTTCCTTATCATGACTGGTTAGGGTGAAAAATTGAACATGACCAGCCTCGATAGAGCCACGACAAGCTTCAATCATTCCAAAATCTGCGTATTCATTGTACGAACCGCCTGATGAGGCAAAAACAACTACTGGAATACCCGCGTGACCATATCTGTTCACATTCATTTCTCGACCAAGATGGCCAGACCAGTGACTTAAAAATTCTACATGCATATTCATTCTCCTAACTAATTCTTTACATTACCACTTTTCGCTTAAAAAGCGCAAGCAATCTGGCAAATAAGCTGCCCAGGCTTCCTCATTATGGACGGCACCAGAAACAACTTCCAAGACGATATTGTCCAAATCAACGCCTCCCGCTATCAATTGACGATAGTAGGTCAGCGAGGAATTGATATAGGCCTGTTTGATATTACCTGCCATGAGGGTCTTGTCGGTATCATCTGCTTCTTCTGTTCCAACGTAGATATAAACTCGTTGATTTTTATCCAGTGCTTGTCGCTCAATATAGCGGTCAAAAGCTTCTTGATGAAGCCAGTTTGCAGAAGAAAATACTCCCAAACAGCCAATTTGGTCCTGATAAGCCAATCCCATAAACTGAGTGATATTACCGCCAAGTGATGAGCCAATCATGGCTGTGTGGCTCTTGTCAGACTTGGTGCGATAGGTATTGTCAATAAAAGGTTTGACCACATCCATAACAAATTCGGCATATAACGTACCCTTACCACCAAACTGAACACCAGGAATACCCATCTCGCTAAACTTCCATGCAGCGTATTCGTGCATACGTTCGGCACCATCATTGTCAATGGCCACAACAATAATCTTTGCAATATCAGGATTTCGCTTGATAGTTGGAATGACTTTCCAAGAATGCCCTGAAAAGGCTTCTTTACTGTACAAGACATTTTGCCCGTCATGGAAATAGACAACAGGGTAGGTTTTATCCGTATCTTCCTCATATCCTTTTGGCAATAAAACACGGACACGGCGTTTTCTAGCAGTAAAGGGCACTTCCAATTCATGGGTTTTCATATCCAAATAAAAGTAGGACTTGTTCATAGACATCTCTTTCTAAACAGTGTTTTTAGTATTATACCATAGATTTTCTGAAATATTCAGAAAATTTAGTTATTTTACGTCATTTTTCGGATTATCCGAACAATTTTTGCTCAGTTTTCAAGCGTTCCTCGTAGACTCGACGGTAACGTTCCAGTTCTTTCAGTTCACGATTGGTCAAATTTTCAAATATAGCCAATTCAATCTTGCCCTTGTCTCGCCGCCAGGTCGCAACCAGTCGTCCCTTGTAGAAAACAACGGGTTTGACAATGCCTGTCAGCGTATAAATCTGCCGAATATGCTTGGGCTCAAAGAAGGGATTGGCTTTCTTTTCGTAACCTAGCAAAAGTTGGTCAAAACCTGCAATGAAGAGGCAGTCTGGTACTTCTGCTTCTTCTAATTTTCCTAGATAAAAACGTTCTTCCCCTGCTACTTCTATAGTTTTCAAATCTAATTGTTTCATCCAATCTAGCACCGTAGATTTATTTTCCTTGAAGTAATAACGGGCATCCGCTAAGCTGACAGGACCAAAACCTGAAAAATACCGCCGTGCGATTTCCAGCTCTGCTTTTTCCCGTGAAAGTGGCTGAAAGTCTGTCAGAAGGTGAAAACGTTTGGCACCGTACTCCTGATAGACTTCCCCACGCTCGACCATGTAGCGAAAAAGGCCGCCCCAAGCGCTGAAGACCTGCTTCTCCTCTTCCTGCGTCATCTTTTCCGCACGGCAAAGAGCCTTGAGCTCCTCGCGGCTCATAGGACCTTGCTCAAGGGCTTCTAAAATCAGCTGGTGATATTTCTGCTTGGTCTGTGGGCTAAACCCGTCCCGTCCTTCTGTCTTTAAGTATTCGGTGCTGGCCAGCCGCCCCTCGTGGATATAGAGGGGAATTTCCGACTTGAGATAGGCATGAACCGTTCGCCGAATGGACCACTGGCGTGTCAACTCCTCCTGCCAGCTACCTTCATGAAAATCCTCCGCTGTCATACGGTTACGAAATCCGACATGAACATAGGGCTGAAACTGAGCCTGCAAACCATTGAGATTTTGGCAGATTTGCTGAACAGACTGGGGTTTCAACAGACCTTGTTTCTGCAGAATAATTCCCTTCCAAGTATCGTGGTGCATCGTATTTCTCCTCCGCTCTTCTAATCCCAGTATAACACAAAAGACACCCGGAGGTGTCTGGGGATAGCTGATTATCTTAGTAGCCCAAAAACTCTTCCAAGTCCTTGAGGGAACGCTCTGCTATTGCCTCATAACGCTCCTTCTTATCGCGGATCCGCGGTCCGTCTAGTTCCTTGATGATACCAAAGTTAACATTCATAGGCTGGAAGTGCTTGCTTTCCGTGTGGGTGATGTAGAATGGCAGAGCTCCGATAGCTGTGGTCTGTGGGAAGATGACGGGTTCTTCGCCTCGGAAGCGACGAACAGCATTGATACCGGCTACTAAGCCAGAGGCGGCAGACTCAACATAGCCTTCTACTCCTGTCATTTGACCTGCAAAGAATAGATTTGGATTTTTCTTGGTCGCAAAGGTCTGTTCCAATAAGTTTGGCGAATCCATGTAGGAATTGCGGTGCATTACGCCGTAGCGGACAAACTCCGCATTTTCAAGCCCTGGAATCATCTGGAAGACCCGCTTCTGCTCCCCCCACTTGAGGTGAGTCTGGAAGCCAACAATATTGTAAAGGCTACCTGCTGCGTTATCCTGACGGAGCTGGACAACTGCGTAGGGTGTCTTGTATTCGCCATCACGTGGTCCCTTGTAATCTTCTGGATATTCCAGACCAACTGGCTTCATTGGGCCATAGAGCATGGTTTTGATACCACGTTTGGCCATGACTTCAATGGGCATACATCCTTCAAAGTATTTTTCTTTTTCAAAGGAATTGAGCGGAGCTTCCTCAGCTGAAATCAAAGCCTCATAGAAAGCGGTGAACTGCTCCTTGTTCATCGGAGCATTGAGATAGGCAGCCTCTCCCTTGTCATACCGGGACTTGAGATAGACCAAATCCATGTTAATGGTCGAGCTGTCCACAATCGGTGCTGCCGCATCGTAGAAGTAAAAACCGTCGCCACCATTCAGTGCGTGAATCTTCTCTGCCAAGGCGTCTGATGTCAAAGGCCCCGTCGCGATAACTGTGATGGCATCTTCTGGAATGTCCGTAATCTCGCCACGAATGACCTCAATCAGTGGGTGATTGTGAATCTCATCTGTAACCGCTTGGGAGAAATTCTCACGGTCCATGGCCATGGCCCCGCCAGCAGGCACACGGTGAGCTTCACCAGCCCGCATGATGATGGAATCCAAGCGACGCATTTCTTCCTTGAGCAGACCGACAGCGTTGGTCAAACTATCACCACGGAAAGAGTTAGAACAAACCAACTCCGCAAAATTGTCCGTCTTGTGCTGGGGCGTCGGCTTGACACCACGCATCTCGTAGAGTTTGACAGGAATGCCACGCTTGGCAATCTGATAAGCCGCTTCTGAGCCAGCCAAGCCAGCTCCGATAACGTTAATGTGGGTTTGAGACATGAAACTAATACCTCTAGCCAGAATACCTGACTACTGTTTGGGAATGACCCAAAACAGAACCTTTCTAAATTTTTTAACCTATCTAGTATATCAAAAAATGGCTGGAAAAGACAAAAACTACTCTCATGGAGATGAAGGTAGTTTTTGTTTACGTAATAAAAGTTATGTAAATAACTGTGTCTATAACTAGCATAGACTTTCATTATTGCATTAAACGTCCAATAAAGCCGCACATTCTCTTAGCTTGGCTGCTAATTCTTTTTTATCTACAAGCAGATTATAGACACCATCTTCACTCAAGACACCGCAGGGAAGATTTTTAAATTCCCCTCTATCAGCCAAGTCCATATCTTCTAGGAAAGTCGAACTTTGGTAATAGTCCAGTAATTCCAGATAAGCTGGCTGGCTTGTTTCAACCTGTTCTAGAATTGTTCGTAATGCTGAAACGAGCTGAATTTGGGAATTAAATATACTTTCCATCTGTTCAACACGCTGCCTGCTCTGCCATTTTCCATCCATCAATGCGTCGCCCCTCCAACAGTTTTGATATCTTCCTTGTCCGCATAGGCTACAATGGCTGAAATGGCCGCTTCTATCCCTTTGACTATCACCTCAAGGGACATGGACGGAACACCTGGCTTGTCCAAGACCTGCTCAGGAAGATAGGGAATATGGAGGAAGCCTGCCTTAGTATTAGGAAAGGATTTTTCAGCCAGATATAGGGCTTGATACATGAGATGGTTGCAGACAAAGGTGCCGGCGGTATTGGAAACAGAAGCTGGAATGCCCGCAGAACGAATGGCTTCGACCATGGCCTTGATAGGCAGGGTTGAAAAATATGCTGCTGGGCCATCTGGACGGATGGTTCTGTCAATTGGCTGCTGTCCTTCATTGTCAGGTATGCGAGCGTCATCCTGGTTAATGGCCACGCGCTCAGGTGTCAAATCTACACGCCCCCCTGCTTGACCAATGCAAAGCACTACATCAGGTTGATATTCTACCATTTTTTCTTCCAAAACACGAGCAGCCTTATCAAAAACAGTCGGAACTTCGACAATCATAATCTCTGCGCCTGCTATGGTAGGGGGTAAGGACTTGATGGTTTCTAAAGCTGGATTGATAGCCTCACCACCAAAAGGATCAAAACCTGTTACTAAAATTTTCATCATTTTCCTCCAAAATGATTTCTCCATAATGAAATTTTTGATTGGGTCTGACATGATGTACAAAGCCGAATTTTTCAAAAACTTCATCTCTAAAATGAGCCTTGATAATGATTTTTCTTCTGGCCACACGCCTGCATTCTTTCAAAAAATCTTCAGACAGGGCCGAATAATTGGCAAAGGGTTTTAGTCCGTCGAGATTATCCGATTCCGTAATCTCTTGCGAAAACATGGGGTCCAGGTAAATGATATCAACTGATAGATCGACCTGCTCTTTCAAATATGTCAAACTATCTGTCCAAATTGTCTGAATAGACCGCATGGCTTGATTAACCGCGTCATTGCCACTATCAAACTCTTTCAGACCTCGGCTCACCATAAAGTGAATAAGCTGTGAACTTTCCAAGGCTGTCACCTGATGACCCGCACTAGCTAGGACAATACTATCAGAAGCCAGCCCCATGGTACAGTCCAGGACGGTATGTTTATCAGGTCCTAGCAATTCCAAAAGCGGATCCCTTCCAGACTTGATACGCAAGATAGCTGTGTCAGGGTGGAAAAAGAAGCGTTGTCCATTTTTTTCTTCCAAAACTAGCTGGTCCTGATAGACCACAAGCACTGCGTCAGCTTCTGTTTCTGCTAGAATAGACCGGACAGACCTCTTACGACGGTCTTGATAGTCTAGATTGAGCTGCGCTGCTATTTCCCTAGCCTGTAAGATCAGGTCATGGTTCATTCGAAGACTGGTTGTGACGATTATTTTCATAAGTCTATTGTACCAGAAATACTGAAAATGTAGTCTTCATTTTGTAGAAATAACTCTACTCTGGCACAACAACCTTCAAGCGAATATCTGTCGACTGTAATGCTTTTTGAACTTGCACTAAGAAAGCAAGGCCAGTTATTTTCCGTTTGTTTTACGAATAAGTTTTAAATAAATAATATGCTTAATAATAAGATTCCATAGAACGTTAGGCAGCAACGAAACAAAAACACTCGTCACTAAAAGTGTCACAATGGAACCATAATTTGTGTCTGAAAAATTCTCAGGATTTAGGTAAACATAGTAAGATAGAGGGATACATAGTAAGGCACTAAAAGAAGCTAAATATGTGCTTACATAGGGAGGGATTTTTCTTCCTGAAATATTTTTCTTTATTGAAAAGTCAAACATTTTTTCAAAGTACTCATGTTGATTTCTTAAACTTGGTTCTACTTGAACAATAGGATCGCGTCTTCTTATAGCAAGCATCAAAGTTTCAAATGCTAAAAATAAAACAATACCTAAAATTATTGGTGCGTACTTATCTACATCTATGTATAAAATTTTTGTCCCCTGAAATAGATTTCTGCTAAATAATAGCAAACCTGCCACCAGTATTGGAGAAAGTATAGAAGATAGTACCAATAGTCTGAATGTCAGCTCTTGTTGTTTACTAATTGAGCCTTCAGCAGCTTTCCGCCATCTAACTTTACCAGTCCACAAATCATATTCAGCGGAGTATCCATCTCCACTCAATCCAGTTCCCATACCATTATCAACAGGGAATAACAAAGTTCTTAAAATCATTACCATGGCCAGCTCCATCCTCTTTTTTTAGGCGACGCATTTCTAGACTGTTCATACAATATTTCAATTTTATTGTTATTCTCTTGCCACTTTTCTACCATCCTATTCTAATATCTCCTTGTGTTTTTTCAAATACCTTTTACCGTACCAGTCTTCACGGGATTTCCCTTCCCATTCTCGATATTCTTCTGGATATTTCCATTTGTAGTAAGCCTGAAGGAAGTAGGGGAATCCAATGAAAATCGTAATTGCCATTATCACAATATTCCCCACAAACCATGTAAGCAGAAAACCCAATGCCGTCATTGATGTCGCGAACTTCATTCCCACTCCTTTCAGAATAAAGTTAACAATGACGCCCAAACTTAAGACTCCCATCCCATAAATAGCAATTTTATTGGCGATTTTATCGATCAAACTGGGAGCACTAACCGTTCTGTACATTAGTTTTCTAAGGTTTCCAAGCTCTATCGTAATCATGAAATAGCCCAAAAATCCAATGAAAGTATAGACAGCAATAACCCCAAAAAATGATAATGCAGGTAACAAGAAGTCATTAAATACTAAATTGAATTCTAATGCAAACCAATTCATAAATGTGAAAGCATGAAATTGATATCGATAAGGAAAAAGGTACATTCGTTTAACAAACTTTCCGATCACCACTAATAAGAGCCAAATTAGGAGAAGGATTAGATAAATACTCACCGTCAACGAGGGAGATTCTGCGATTGGTATAGTTAAAGTTTGGCTATCATGAAATATCATGGAAACAACTAGCATGGAAAAATTAAATCCAATAGGACAAATTAGCGTTACAATTAAGCTTCGGATGATAAACCACATCGATGTCCTTCCACCTTTAAAATATTTAGCAGTTTTATCATGTTGATCCTGCTGCAATTTTAAAAATCCATCATCCTCAAGATTGAGACTCTCTTCAAAACTGGCTTTAAAAATAGATTTTTTCTTCATAAACTATCACCCAAAACCTAGCGCCTTGCCAACATCTTTTGATTCAGTGTATTCTTCGATACCTCCTGAAATACCTTCAAATCCGACTTGGGCAAAAGTCATTACTGTTCCGACCTTATCAAGTACTTTGACAGCCTTACCTAAAAACTTAGCATTTCCGATCTTATGGCTAACAACTTGTAAACTAAACAGTTCCTTTGGGGTATGAGAATGTTCAATCATTTGATTATATTGTTTAGAAAATAGTTTTTCATCGTTATTTTCATAACCTCTAAATTTAATCTCTTGAACATTTTCTCTATTAAAAAAGAAAACATTGTCAGGAGTCATCATTCCTTGAGGAATCAAAACCGCACCATAGTCATAATAGATTTCTTCATCATTTTCAACGACTATACTTGCTCTTGCAATAATTACCAACTCTGTGCCATCTCCATTTCTTAATGTAACGACACTGCCTAACGGCAAAATTTCTTCAGCCATATTCTATTCCTTTTCACTTACAAATTAATCTTTAGCCATGGATTCCTTACCCCATTTAATCTCTCGCTTTTGGTATTTACCTACAAGATTCATGAAACGTATTGGATTATTTTGCCAGATTAGAAGTACCAAACTGAAAGGCATAATCCCCAATAATGATAGCATTATTATTTCACTACCAATACTCGAACTATTCAAAATTAACGGCAAAATCGTATTTTGAAATATAGGGAAACAAGCAATATTTACTAAAAATATCATCGATACAAAAAGCCAACAAACTACTATTTTACCAGTTGTCACCTTTTTATCACTAAAATTACGCCAGATTAGATTATTATAAACTGCTACCCTAAAGTTCTGTCGGTTGGTAGGTTGTGCTTGTTGAACATTTTTATAAAGTGCTCTCTCTAAAAGCCATACCATACCAATAAATTCAAAGAGCCAAGCAAACCCTAAAAAAATCAAAGTTCCATAGCTATAACGACCTCCAAATGGGTTGGCAACCGTAAAAAAACTAGTCCCACCGCCTACGATAAGAAAACCCACCAATAGAGGGATAAAGCGGTTAACCTTACCCGCTCCTTCTGTATTGAGCAGTTGACTTTTGGGAGCTGACAGAGCTAATTTCCTCTCCGTATCAAAATAAACTGCACCATTTTCAGACTCACCAATATAAATAATTTTTCTTAAAAACATATACTCACCATAAAGCCCAGTTATCCCCTTCCAAATCATTACGTACTAAACCATCGTATAGTGTATTCACTATACCTCCAAACACATAACCTGCGGCAGCTTGAAGCGGGAGTTGGACCAGATCTGGTCATCCACCACACCAGATGGCTTTATACCTTTCTTGAGGTTTTTGAAAAATAGCATAGCTGCTCACATCGTTTCGAAACAGAAATAAAGTAAAGCATTTCTAGTTCCATCTCATCCTCCAGCTCCGCTTTAGACCTAGTATAGCTTAGCTTCTTATGTATCAAGGAAAAATCTACCTTCCCATTATACCAAAAAATCCAGACAAGGTAACCCTGTCTGGACTTAAAACTCTACTCTGGCACAACAACCTTCAAACGAATATCTGTCGGCTGTAGAACTTTTTGAACTTGCACAAGGAAAGCAAGACCGTTATCCGACGGAGCATACTGGAAAGTAAGATTGATAACTTTTTCTGTAAAGTCATCCCCGTAGCTGTCCACATACTGCTTACTTTCGATAAAGTGGATGTAGTTGTTCAGCTTTTCTTGCAATAACTGTAAATGAATAATTTCTGTTTCTTCCTGCCACTTGATTGGGTCTAGAAGCAAGAGTTCCAAATGTTCTTCAACTATTCCTAAGCTGTCAATTTTACTAGTCTGTAATACTGTTTCAATTGCTTGTTTCAATAATTTCGTAAACTCATACTCTGAAAAGAGAGTCTTTGAAATAGTCGGGGTCTTAAGAATTTGCTCTGGAAACTGTCTTAAGAAATTTCTATCCAATTCGTCTTGACTCTTATCTGGCCAATGGCCTGTCATTAAGTAAATTTTTACTTCATAGGCATCTTGAGGCGACTCAAAAGCTCTTTCCATAAGTTCTTTAGAAATAGGATAGATGACCTCTCGGTCTTGAAATCCGCCAGTCATAAAGTGCATCTCATATTTGCCATTTTCTTCATAGACAATAAAATTATTCCCTCTATGTGTAATTACGTTAGATTCATTATAATGCTCTAACTCATCCTCTTCTGGCCAGCGCCCATGCTCTACATAAAACATGACCTCTTTCCCGTCTTTAGATGTTAACAGAGCTTTTTTTACTAAATCTTCATCTATTGGATAAGAGAATCGTTCTCGCCCACGATACCAATTAATGCTATATTGCCCATTTAATTCATATATTATAAAGTCAGTCCCTCGTAACACTTTCATATATATCTGACCTTTCTATTTGAATACTTCGTCTATTGTATAATCCGACTCACTAAGTTGATCAATCACTGCCTCAGGAATCCCTCCCTGTGTGTAGCCTCCAGGTTCCCACAAACCTTGCCAAGCTCCAGGCTCGTTACCAGAAGGCATCCGGAGGTTTTTTTAGCGCTGAATATCAATAACAACTGGATTATCTCCTAGTACCCCTGTTCTAATCCCAATAGTTCCTCTAGAACTCTTGGATTACCATTAGATGCCCTTACAGCTTTTTCATAAACAAATTTAGGCATTACATAATGACCGTCAGGATGGCCTATCGTCGCACCATAATTTTGCACCCCATAATCATATGATTCAAAGCTCATAACTTTCACCGCTCCATCATCGAACATAGCAAGATGAGTTGCAATTTCTTCTACTGAATAAACATGGTGAGGTGACGGACGGCTCCCGTTCTTCGTACTAACCAAGCCATCTTCAACCTGTTTTGAAAGATTGATATGAGGCAATTGCTCCATCTCAGCTTTAAAGTCATGTATAGAATAGACGGTATTCGATGAGCCTATCGTCACATTCCCCGTCTTCTGCGACACGACATCAATCCGTGTGCCCTTAGGTATCTCAACACCGCCGACAAAGTCGCCCTTGCCTGCGCCGACAATGGTGCCGCCGTACTTGGACAGGTCTTCCAAGAGGTTCTGACGACTGATTTTCAAACCATTCTGGGCAGTTGTGTATTCCTGAATGCGGATGTTGCCTGCCTCATCAAAGCCAATCGCATCAACTCGTATCTTCTGCTCAACGCCATCAACCGTCATCTTGATCGTGATGTTATTCTCGACCTTGCTGGCGATTTTACCAAACTCAACCGTTTGTAAGTCCACAAAGTCCTGACCCTGACGAGCGTTGAGCTGATTTTGGCTTGGGCTTGAGACTTCAATGTGAGAAAGTTGGCTTTGGAGTCCCTTAACAGAGCCCTCTACAATTCCAAGAGAGTCGATGGATAAATCTAAATATGCTTTTCATTTAAATTAAAACTAAAAACTATTTTTCGATATAGTCTATCTATTGCCTCAGATTCCATATCAAATTCATCCCATACCCAGAATTCTTGACGCTCACTCACCTCATATACTTTATATTTTTGTGATTCCTCATCAAAATAGTAGCCCAGAGTAAATTGCCCACCAAATTTTCTTCCTGGCATAATAGTAAATGCCCCTATTTCAGATTGATGAGCTTCCACAAAATTCAGTAATTCTTGCTTTGTCATTTATTTTCCTCAAGCTCTAATTCAATAATAGACTTCTGTTCCAGACTTGGTAAAGTATCATCGGGAAGGATGGTCTCAACCCGAGTTACGTAGGCAGAAGCAAAACCGAATACAACCACAATAATCGCAACCGAATAAACTAGAAAAACCCTTTTTAGAAAGGCACTAGAAACTGAGTAGCCCTTTGTCGAATACTGTTTCAGCTCAGGTTGTTTTTTCTCTAAGATATTTTTGGAAAAAACATAGGGTCTGACTGCACTCATCAACACAGATAGAAACACCATCGTCACAAGTGAATTGTACATTTGTGTTCTCGCCCCAATCGCTGTAATATAAAACATACTTGAAAACAAGAAAACTCCAAAAACAATAAATAGAAGCAAGGATACCTGAGCATCCTTCTTCAGTTGTAAAAACTCTTCTACTGTCATTTTTTCTATTTTCATTTTATTCCCTTATTTACCTTGCCGATCCTACTAGTTATAATTACAACTCTATTATATCAAAAAGACGGCCTCTTGCGAAGTCGTCAATCTTGCTAATTTGCTTATACTTTTATATTGCCTGTGTCATAAAGCTACGGCTTTCTAACACCTTAATCATAGCTTCTGCTGTATCAAGGGCTGTAAAGAGTGGGATTCCTCCTTCAATAGCAGAGCTTCGAATGACTTGACCGTCACCATCCGCCACCCGTTTTTTACCAACCGTATTGATAATCGCCTGAACCTTACCTGCTCGAACAAGACTTGGAATATCTTGATAAGCAGCATCGCCCAATTTGCCAACAGTTGTCACGGATAGTCCCTTATCAGCCAGATAGGTAGCTGTACCTGCCGTAGCCAGCAGACCATAGCCTAGTTCATGGAAGCGTTGGGCAAGTCCAAGAGCTTCTTCCTTGTCTTCATCCGCAATGGTAAAGACTACATTACCATACTCAGACAGGTGTTGATAGCTTGCTTCAAAAGCCTTATACAGTGCTTTTTCCAACGTCAAGTCTGACCCCATAATCTCACCGGTTGACTTCATCTCTGGTCCTAACAAACTGTCAACTTTAGCCAATTTTGTAAATGAGAATACTGGTGCCTTAACGTGCACTTGCTTGCTCTCAGGATAAAGACCGTCTTGGTAACCAAGTTCCGCAAGGCTTTGTCCCAAAATCAATTTGGTTGCAACCTGAGCCATTGGAATGTCTGTGACTTTGGACAAGAATGGCACCGTACGACTGGCACGAGGATTAACCTCAATGACATAGACCGTTTCATCCTTGATGACAAACTGGATATTCATCATACCGATGCAGTTAAGACCGATTGCCAATCGTTTAGTGCAGTCTGCAATAGTCGCCTGTACCTCTTTAGACAAGGTTTGTGGGGGATAAACTGCCATAGAGTCACCTGAGTGAACCCCTGCGCGCTCGATATGCTCCATAATCCCTGGAATCAAGACATCCTTACCATCTGAAATAGCATCAACCTCACACTCACGACCGACGATATAAGAATCCACCAAAACAGGATGTTCTGGCGAAGCCTTGACCGCCGTTCTCATATAGGAACGTAAGTCTGCTTCATTTTCGACAATCTCCATTGCACGACCGCCCAAGACATAAGAGGGACGAACAAGCACCGGGAACCCAATTTTGCGGGCCGCTTCTAGAGCTTCCTCTTCATTGGTTGCGGTTTGGCCTGGTGGCTGTGGAATACCTAGGTCTTTCAGGGATTTTTCAAACAAATCCCTGTCTTCTGCTCGGTCCAAGTCTTCCACTTGTGTCCCCAAGATTGGAATGCCTGCTTTGGCCAATGGCTCTGCCAAATTGATGGCCGTCTGGCCACCGAACTGAACGATAACCCCTTTTGGTTTCTCAAGGTCAATCACATTCAAAACATCTTCCAAGGTTAAGGGCTCGAAGTAAAGCTTGTCCGAAACCGAGAAGTCTGTTGACACCGTTTCAGGGTTTGAGTTCATAATGATGGCTTCGTAGCCAGCGGCCTGAATAGCTTTTACAGAATGCACCGTCGCATAGTCAAACTCCACACCCTGACCGATACGAATTGGTCCAGAACCAAGCACCAAAACAGATTCTTTTTCCGAACGGATTGACTCATTTTCCCACTCATAAGTTGAATAGAAATAAGGTGTTGAACTTTCGAACTCAGCCGCACAAGTGTCCACCATCTTGTAAACGGGTACAATCTTGTGGTCTGTTCTCAGTTGACGGATGTAGGATTCAGTTCTGCCCCAGAGTTCTGCAATCTTGCGGTCTGCAAATCCGTATTTCTTGGCTTTTTTCAATAAGTTGATATTATCGTGATTGATTGCCAATTCCTGTTCGATTTCCAAGATGTGTAATAGCTTGTCGAGGAAGAAGACATCAATTTTGGTCAACTGAGCCAATTCTTCTACTGTATAGCCACGGCGAAGGGCTTCAGAGAGATAGAAGAGTCGGTCATCTTGAGCCTTGACAATCTTTTCAACCAATTCATCATCTGTCACTTGACTGAGTTCAGGCATTTCATTGTGATAGACACCGATTTCCAAGGAACGGCAGGCCTTGAGTAGGCTTTCTTCAATGTTACGACCGATGGCCATGACCTCGCCAGTTGCCTTCATCTGCGTTCCAAGGCGGCGCTCCCCTTTTTCAAACTTATCAAATGGGAAACGTGGAATTTTTGCCACAACGTAGTCAAGAGCAGGTTCAAACATGGCATAGGTTGTTCCAGTAACAGGGTTCACCATTTCATCCAAGGTCAAGCCAACCGCAATTTTTGCTGCCAATTTGGCAATAGGATAACCTGTCGCTTTCGATGCCAAGGCAGATGAACGAGAAACCCGTGGGTTTACTTCGATGACATAGTATTTGAAACTATGTGGATCCAGCGCCAACTGCACATTACAGCCACCTTCGATTTTGAGGGCACGAATAATGCTGAGGCTGGCATCACGCAGCATCTGGTTTTCAATATCCGAAAGTGTTTGTGTTGGGGCAAATACGATAGAATCCCCTGTATGAATTCCTACAGGATCAAAGTTTTCCATGTTACATACGACCAAGGCATTGTCAGCTGCATCACGCATGACTTCGTATTCGATTTCCTTGAAACCTGCAATGGAACGCTCAATCAAACACTGGGTTACTGGCGACAATTTCAGACCATTTTCCGCAATTTCACGCAGTTCTTCTTCATTGGCACACATACCACCGCCAGTACCACCCAGCGTGAAGGCTGGACGAACAATGACAGGATAACCAATCTCCTTAGCAAATGCCAAAGCCTCGTCAACTGTCGTCACAATGGTTGATTCAGGAATGGGTTGCTCGAGGTCTTCCATGAGTTGTTTGAAGAGGTCGCGGTCCTCTGCCTGATCAATTGCAGACAGTTTAGTTCCCAACAACTCAACTCCAAGCTCATCTAAAATACCAGCCTTAGACAATTCCATGGCCATATTGAGACCAGTCTGACCACCAAGAGTTGGCAAGAGAGCATCTGGACGCTCTTTCCGTAAAATCCGTGTGACAAATTCAAGCGTAATCGGCTCAATATAAACCTTGTCTGCTATTTCCTTGTCTGTCATAATGGTCGCAGGGTTTGAATTGACCAAGACAACACTATAACCTTCTTCCTTCAAAGCCAAACAAGCCTGAGTCCCAGCATAATCAAACTCCGCAGCCTGACCGATAATAATCGGACCAGACCCAATCACCATAATTTTCTTAATATCTGTACGTTTTGGCATAATGTATGATACAAAGCCCGTTAAGAGGACAAAGCTAAAATAGGAAACGCGACGCTGATGCTTCAAGCATCAAGACGACGTTTATCTTTTTCGCACAGTCCTTAGGGCGTGTTCGAATAGGAAAATCAAATCTTATTCGAACCTGTATCTTCTCCTTTCTATTCGTCGCCTCTCTGAGCGACATTAAATAAGATAAGTCCGACGCAGTAAGGTTTAGCTCGATATTAGGTAAACCTTACGGCTAGTGTCAGAGTTAGCAAAGGTCCCATAGGACTTTGCGTAGAAGGACACATGCGTTAGCATGAAGTCCGACTTGCTCTGACCGACGTGAGAAAATGGATTCGACATTAATCCATTTTCTAGCTAGTGCAAGGGATAGCCTGACCTCCATAGAGGCAGGCGTAGGGAAATGAGTTGCTTGCAACCATTGACCTGTCCCTTGCCTTTCTATTCGTCAACTCACAGGTTGACATTAAATAACTGACATTCGGCAATAAAGTGTTTTCTAAATTGTAAACAATAGATTTATTATCTTGCCTGGAAGCCATCCATCAAATCCATAAATTCATCAAAGAGATAGCTAGCATCATGTGGACCAGGTGCTGCATCCGGATGGAATTGAACAGAGAAACCTGGGTGGTACTTGTGACGTACCCCTTCAACTGATTTGTCATTGATTTCCTCATGTGTAATCATCAAACACTCTGGCAAATCTTCACGAGCAACAGCATAACCGTGGTTCTGACTGGTAAAATCTACTCGACCAGTCGCAATTTCACGAACCGCATGGTTAAATCCTCGATGCCCGAACTTCATCTTGTAAGTTGTAGCACCATTGGCCTTGGCGAAGAGTTGGTGCCCCATACAGATACCAAAAATTGGAATTTTTCCAAGAATGCCCCGAATCATGTCCAAAGCTTCTGGAACATCATCTGGGTTACCAGGACCGTTTGACAGCATGACACCGTCTGGATTAAGAGCCAATATTTCTTCTGCTGTCGTATCGTAAGGAACAACCGTCACATTGCAATCGCGTTTTGCTAATTCACGAAGAATCGAATGTTTCAAGCCAAAATCAACCAGCACAACACTACGGCCAATTCCAGGCGCAGGATAGGCTGTTTTGGTAGATACTTGCTGGATGTTGTTGGTTGGCAAAACGGTCGCCCTCAGCTGATCCGTCAAATGCTCAACGGAATCACCAACATTTGCTAAGGTGGCCTTCATGGTACCGTGTTTGCGAATAATTTTAGTCAAGGCGCGTGTATCAATTCCAGAAATAGCTGGAATTTTCTTAGCCTTTAAAAATTCATCCAAAGTCATCTGGTTACGCCAGTTACTTGCCCTACGAGCCCATTCACTAACCACAACCCCCTTACAGGTCGGATTAATGGATTCATAATCATCTCGATTGATCCCGTAATTTCCAACTAAAGGATAGGTAAAGGTTAAAATCTGACCATTATAGGACTGGTCTGTGATTGATTCCTGATAACCAGTCATTCCAGTCGAGAAAACCAACTCACCAGTCACATCAATATCAGCACCAAAGGCCTCACCTTCAAAAATAGTACCATCTTCCAAAATTAAACGTCTTTTTGACATAATAATAAGATATTAAGGGCGTTAAACGGACACAGTCAAAATAGGAGTTTGACCAAGAACGTTTGCGTTCGAGGAAAAACTATCTTTTTGACCCAGTCCGTAGCCCGAATTCAGTTACAAATCCGAGCAACAGAACACCCCTTCTCCTTTCTATTCGTCGCCTCTCTGAGCGACATTAAATAAGATAAGTCCGACGCCGTAAGGTTTAGCTCGATATTAGGTAAACCTTACGGCTAGTGTCAGAGGTAGCAAAGGTCCCATAGGACTTTGCGTAGAAGGACACATGCCTTGCATGTAGTCCGACTTGCTCTGACCGACGTGAGAAAATGGATTCGATAATAATCCATTTTCGAGCTAGTGCAAGGAATAGCCTGACCTCCATAGAGGCAGGCGTAGGGAAATGAGTTGCTTGCAACCATTGACCAGTCCCTTGCCTTTCTATTCGTCGCCTCTATTGGCGACATTAAGTAAGATAAGTCTAATAAATTCTTAAGCCTTACCATTAACAATGGCTTCCAAAATCGCCATCCGGACAAATACACCATTCTGCATTTGTCGGACGATGCGTGATTTTGGTGCCTCTACTAAATGGTCATCAATTTCTACATCACGATTGACAGGGGCTGGGTGCATGACAATAGCCCTATCTTTCAAACGTTTGTAACGTTCCTCTGTCAAACCATGAAGGCGATTGTAGGTTTCTTTCGAAAAACCACCATCACCATCATGGCGCTCGTGTTGCACACGAAGCAACATCAAGACATCTACTTTCTCAACAATATCATCAATATTCAAATGTTGACCATAAACATCAAATTCCTCTGCATACCACTCTTCTGGTCCAGCAAAGTAAATTTCAGCGCCCAAACGCTTCAAAATTTGCATATTGGACTTGGCAACCCGTGAGTGTGTAATATCACCAGCAATGGCAATCTTCAAGCCCTCAAAGGTTCCAAATTCTTCATATATAGTCATCAAGTCAAGCAAGGATTGGCTTGGGTGTTGCCCAGAACCGTCACCACCATTGACAATAGAAGTCTGAATGGTAGGGCTATCAATCAACTGCTTGTAGTAATCTACTTCAGAGTGACGAATGACACAGATGTCGACCCCCAAGGCTGACATGGTCAAAATTGTATCATACAAGGTTTCACCCTTATTGACCGAACTGGTACGCGCATCAAAGTCAATCATACCCATATCCAAACGAAGCTCTGCCATTTCAAAAGACTTGTGGGTCCTAGTCGAATCCTCAAAGAATAGGTTGGAAGCATAATACTTCCTATCCAACTCTACCCGCTCCCCATTTTTGAAAGCAATTCCTCTCTGAATAAGCCCGAGCACTTCCTCATTTGAAAGAGTTTCCATAGTAACCAAGTGTTTGAGTGAAACTTTACCATTTGTAATTGTCATGACGATACCTGCCTTTATGATATAGATGTAGAATATTGAGTTGAAAAATAAACGACTAAGCTCCCTCGACTAGGAGGACAGAATCCTGACCATCGATTTCAGCCATGTGAACGATGATTTCTTCCGAACGGCTAGTCGGAATGTTCTTCCCAACATAGTCCGCTCGAATAGGTAACTCCCTGTGCCCACGGTCAACTAGCACAGCCAGACTAACGCGAGCTGGTCGCCCCAAGGAAACTACGTTGTCAATAGCCGCACGAATGGTTCGCCCAGTATAAAGCACATCATCTACCAAAATAACATCACGGTCATTCACATCAGCAGTCATGTTTGTCGTATCTTCTTCGACTTTTACATCATCACGGAAAGGCTTGGTATCCAGTTCACCCAGTGGAACATCAATCCCCTCTAACTGTTTCAGCCTTTCCTGAATACGCTTGGCAATAAATACCCCACGGGTTTTTATACCTGCCAGAACAATATTATCCAAATTTTTGTTCCGCTCGATAATTTCATAGGTGATACGGGTGATGGCCCGTTTCATGGTCATATCGTCAACGATTTCTTTTGTCTTCATAAAGACCTCCAAAAAATATAGAAAAAAGTCCCCTTTTTCAAGGAGACTATGAAAATATAGGCTAGTATATAGACTAACCTGCTTAACACGTTGCTCCTTGTCTGCCTCTCTGGACAGGATTTAAAGGATTGATTAAGCAAAGTATAGCACAATTTTTCTACCTAGACAAATTCTTACAGTAAAAAAATTGACAATCTTCGGATTTTGCTGAGAATGTTACTTGTTTAGCAGACCACGACGGACAGTAACGGATTTTACACCAGTCAAAACAAATCCAAAAACCAGATAGGCTACGAAAATCGTGCCTGCATAGGTCAGTACATAAGGCCATCCATATTTGGGAACATTGAGGAAGAAATAGGCAAAGGGACTGTCCTTAGCATCAGGGATAGGAATTTTGATAAAAAGACCATTAACAAGCCCAAAAATCATGTAGAGAACTGGCAAAAGTGTCCACCAAATCGGGTCAAACCACTTGTACTGTTGCTGACGGTCGACAAGTAGGGTATCTAACAAGAAATAAATCGGAACAATATAGTGGCATAGCATGTTTTCCACTCGCCAAAAATCATCTGCAAGAGGTGCCAACATCAAGTGATAGACCACACAGGTAATCATAATAGACATGGTTACCGCAGCCTTTATACGAAGAAAACGAGGAGCCTGTAAATCCTCACCCTTCTTCATGGCAAGCACCATATAAACCGCAAAGACAGATACCAAGAGGTTTGAAAGCACCGTATAGTACATAAGCATACCGATACCGTACTTTACAATCTCCAAGACCGTTCCTGTAATAGCCAAAACTGCCAACAAGCACCGACTATAGAATAAAATAGTTTGACTCTTCATATTATCCTTTCAAAGACGACAAAAGACTGGATTGACCAGTCCTTTCTCTTAGATTTTTTTCACAAATTCTGATTTTAACTTCATGGCACCAAAACCATCGATTTTACAGTCAATATTGTGGTCACCCTCAACGATACGGATACCTTTCACGCGTGTACCTTGTTTCAAGTCTTTAGGCGCACCCTTGACTTTCAAGTCCTTAATCAGAGTTACCGTGTCGCCATCCGCCAAACGATTACCGTTCGCATCAATTGCAACAGGTCCACTTTCTTCCTCAGCTAGATCCGCTGGGTTCCACTCATAAGCACACTCAGGGCAGACCAAAAGGGCGCCGTCTTCATAGACATACTCAGAATGACATTTTGGACAATTTGGTAAAGTTTCCATATTTTTTCATACTCCTTACATTTTTATCGTCTACTAGTATAGCATTTGTTGGGAAAATGGGCAAGATGAACAGGTTTTCATCAGCCATTTGACTGACGCAGTTTTTCAAGCGTTTCTTGGAAAATAGCTGGCGCTTCTGCCGTAAACTCCACTACTTCCCCAGTTCTCGGATGGGTAAATCCAAGCGTTCTGGCATGAAGAAACTGACCATGTCCCTTTAGGGTCTTTCTAGGACCGTAGGCCTCATCCCCTGCTACTGGATGACCGATATAAGCCATGTGAACACGTATTTGATGTGTCCGACCGGTTTCCAAGGTCAATTCTAACAAGGTATAATCCCCAAAACGCTCCAAAACTTGAAAACGTGTCACAGCTTCTTTCCCTTTGGCTGTAACAGCCTGTTTCTTGCGGTCTTTCTCAGAACGCCCAATCGGTGCCTCAATCATTCCACGGTCATTTGGCAGGTTTCCATGAACAATTGCCCAATATTTACGAAGCGACTTTTTGTCTTTTAATTCAGCAGCCAGCTTGGTATGAGCATCATCGTTTTTAGCAATCATGAGCAAGCCAGATGTATCCTTGTCAATCCGATGGACAATTCCAGGTCGAAGAACACCATTGATGCCTGATAAATCCTTGACATGATGCAAAAGAGCATTGACCAGTGTACCAGATGTGTGGCCCGCAGATGGGTGAACAACCATCCCTTGAGGTTTATTGACCACAGCCACATCCGCATCCTGATAGACAATTTCTAAGGGAATGTCTTCCGCTACATAGTCAATTTCTTCTACTTCTGGCACCTGATAGGTTAGGATGTCACCAGCCTGCACACTATATTTGGCTTTTTTGGGTTGTCCATTAACCAAAACCTGACCATTTTTAATCTGTTCATTGGCAACTGAACGGGACAAATCTGTCAAATCCGCCAAGGCCTTGTCCAAACGAATGCCACCAATCTCAACTCTTACTTCCATTACTCTCTTCTTTCATGATACAAATAAACAAAATACCAACACCGACAGACAAACACATATCCGCCACATTAAATACTGGGAAACTGATAAAATCCAAGTGGAACATATCCACTACATAACCAAGACGAATTCGATCAATAAAATTCCCCAGAGCTCCAGCAATCATCAAAGCCAGGCTAAACAAGGTCCATAGGTTACCCTTGATTTGCTTCACATAATACCAAATCAAACCGGTCACAGCTACAATTGTTACAATCGTGAAAAACCACTGCTGATTTTGTAAGATGGACCAAGCCGCTCCATAATTGCGTAAATAGGCCAAACTCATAAATCCTGGAAGAAATGGCTCAACCGTATCTAATTCAATATTGGCAACTGTCCAAGCCTTAACAAGCTGGTCAACAGCTATCAAAATAACTGCCAGAATTGGAAATCCAAACTTTCTCATACTAACCTTTCTTCGCATCAAAATATTGATGCATCATTTCAATAAAATCTAAAGCACATTGGCTTAATTCTCCATCAGCTCGTTTGACATAGACCATGCGATTATCAATTTGATCTTTAATTGGAATGACCGTAATCCCGTTCACACTTTCACTATCTAGGAAGCCAGAGCCTGTCGCATAGGCATCGGTCCGCTCCAAAATGCCATTCAAAGTTGCTCGGTCAGTTACATCAAAAGTAACAGACGAGTCTGACGTATCAATCAAATTTTCAGAGTAGTAAAGATAAGCTTCTTTTTCCTGAGTAAATCGAACCGTCGGAAGACCAACTAAATCATTCAACTCAACCTCAGACTTGCTTGTCAAAGGATGGTCTTTACGGACATAGATATGGGTCTGAAAGGCTATCAGGTCCTCCACTTCTAACTTGAGCTTTTCCAATTTCTGCATAATGCCTTTTGTATTGCGACCATTCAGATAAATAATCCCTAGTTCGCTATATCCTTGGGCCACTTCATCTAAAATTTGAACTGTTGTTGATTCAAAAATTCGAAGGTTTTTATACTGAGGATGCTCCTTAGAGAATGTTGTAATTAAAGGTGGCAAGAAATCATAATGCTGGCTGGAAATAGAAAAGATTTTCTCACCTTCTTCAGCTTGTAAATAGCGATTTTCAAACTGGTCAAAGCCCTTAACCAAGGCTTGAGCTTTTTCATAAAAATCCATGCCTTCTTTGGTTAGAAAGGTTCCCGAACTGGTCCGATTAAAAATCTGAAAACCAATCTCTTTTTCCAAGTCACGAATGGAAATGGACAGACTAGGCTGGGACACATACATTTTCTCTGCCGCCTCTCGAAATGTACCACTGTTTGCAATGGCAACAACATACCGTAATTGTTGAATATTCATTATCTTGCCCTTTCTCAATTCTTATTTTTCTATTATAACACAGATTCGATGCAACACGATGAGTAAATTCCATTAGTCTCACCGTTCCTAATGTCAATTTACTGGTCAATACGTCTACTATAATGTTCTTGGGTATCAAAACAAAAAAAACAGGCCTTCCGAAATCTCGGAAAGCCTATTGTTAAGCCATTTTCAGACTTATTTTGCGATTGGGTAAACAGATACTTGTTTCTTATCGCGACCTTTACGTTCGAAGCGTACAACGCCTTCTACTTTAGCGTAAAGAGTGTCATCTCCACCACGACCTACGTTAGCTCCTGGGTAGATTTTAGTACCACGTTGGCGGTAAAGGATTGAACCACCTGATACAGTTTGGCCGTCAGCAGCTTTCGCACCAAGGCGTTTCGCTTGTGAATCACGACCGTTTGACGTTGAACCTCCACCTTTTTTGTGGGCCATAAATTGCAAGTTAGCAAGATTCAAGTTTAACATATGTTATTCCTCCGAATTTCTGTAATGATTGCTTCAAGCTACGCGATTAAGCGTTGATAGCGTTGATAACAACTTTTGTGTAAGGTTGACGGTGACCTTGTTTGCGGTGGCTACCTTTTTTAGGTTTGTACTTGAAGGTAACAACTTTTTTCTGTTTACCTTGTTTTTCAACAGTACCAACAACAGTAGCGCCTGCTACGAGTGGAGTACCCACAACAGTTTTCTCACCACCAACAAGAACTACTTCTTCGAAAGTAACTTCTTGACCTGCTTCAACGTTCAATTTTTCAACGTAGATAGCTTGACCGACTTCAACTTTAACTTGTTTGCCGCCAGTTTTAATGATTGCGTATGTGCTCATTATGCACCTCCTATGATTTTTGGGCCTTGCCCGAATTTAATGTGAAGACTCGCCTAGTACCGTGGGACGAACCACTTAAACGGTAGTCGTGCGGTTGCACAGGGTGTGCATAGTCAACACTCCTATTATAACAAAAACACCTGCAAATGCAAGTGTTTTGTATCATTTTTTTACATTTCAAAAACTTCGCTCTCCTGCTTGTTTGGCAAGAAAAGTGAAAGAACGATTCCGACAAGAGCAGGCAATAACCATGCTAATGATTGTCCGGCCAATGGCAGAGCTGAAATGATTGTTGAAATAGCTTTCCAACCAAATTGACCTGCCAAAACTTCTACCAATGACAAAGCTGTTACTAGGCCAACTGTCAACTGCATACCATATTTTGAAAGCGGTACAAATTTGTTGACAATGGTAATTAAAACAATACAGATAGTAATTGGATACAGAATCAAAAGAACTGGAATAGAGAAGGCAATAATCTTACTCAAACCAAGATTGGCAATCCCAAAACCAATCAAGGTAAAGACAGTCGCATATACTTTGTAGCTAAAACGTGGAAAACGCTCAGCGAAAAATTCACCAGAAGACACAATCAAACCAGCTGTTGTAGTGAAGCAGGTTACGATAACCATCGCAGCCAAGAAAATCTGTGCACTTGGTCCAAAGATGGCTTGGGTTGCTTGAGATAAAACATAGACACCCTTGTTCGTATCTGATGCCAAAACATCTGCTGGCACTGGGAAGTGATTTCCAAGGAAGGCCAAACCAACATAGAGTGCTGAGAAAGCCAAGGCTACAATAAGGCCTACTGACCAAATTGTAGAAACATATTCCTTTTTGCTTGAAAAACCAAGTTGTTTCAAGGTATTAACAGCTACCACACTAAAGGCGATAGAGGCAAGAGCATCCAAAGTGTTATATCCTTCAATAAATCCTGTACCAAAAGCCTGTCCAGCTGAGTAAGCTTCTGCTGCTGGCAGAGGACTGGTCGAACCATACTTGATAGCTCCTAGAACAACCAAAATAACAATCAAAATAGCGAATACTGGAGTTAAAATTCGTCCAATACTATTCAAAATCTGAGAAGGATTAAGGGCAATCAGGTAGGCTGCCACAAAGTAGAGAGCTGTAAAACCAAATAACCAAATTCCAAGGTTTGCTTCACCCAACAATGGTGCAATACCAATTTCAAAGGACGTTGTAGCCGTACGCGGAATGGCAAAGAATGGACCAATGGCCAAATACAAGGCAACAAGATAAACCGTTGCAAAGGCAGGCGAAATCTTGCGTGAAATCTCATGTGCATAGCCTTTGGGGTTCAATGTTCCGACAATCAAGGCAATGACTGCAATACCGACACCTGATACAACGAATCCTAAAATAGCTGGCCAGAAATTCTCACCAGATAAGACACCGAGTGCAGGCGGGAAAATCAAGTTTCCTGCACCAAAAAACATACCAAACAGGAGTAGACCTGTTAAGGCTCCTTTTTTCATAACTCCTCCTTTGTTAGAAAAAATATTTGTTAAAAACTATTATACCACACAAATCTTGCTTTTCCGAGCAAGTTGCAAAAAATCCAGCTTTCGCTAGATTTTCATTATATTTCTGAAAAATATTTTTGTTTCCTTACAATAAATTAGCAATCAAACTACCCACTTCATCCTGCACTTTTTCTTTCGGTGTGATTTCAGTGATAATAATCCTTGCTACAGCTCGTTCCACCAAACCTTCTACATCCATGCGGGCTTCGTATTGCTCGACATTTTTGATTTTAGGGTTCTTAATTATTTATAAATTCATTGACCGAGACAGCTTTACCATTATTATCAAGCCCGACACGGACCTGATAATAATCCTTTCCATCCTTAAGGATAGCGTTGGCTATACGCTTATTTCCATCCGAAAAATAAACTGGAATCTGTTCATTGTCAATCGTAAGATAGCAATAAATATCTGCATGACTTGCTCTACTGCCACCTTTTTTGATATAAAAGTGAGATAGGACACCTTGTTTACTTTCAACGACTGGATGCTGGACAAAATAAGCATGAGCTGAAAAAGTCCTCTTAATGTCATAGACAGCAACGAACCCCAATAGGATACAAATGAACAGAATAACATACATCATCACGTCAAAGCGTAACTCTTGAAATACTTGTTTTCCTTTTTTAATAATAGCAGCAGGTAATTCACTTCTCCGTTTAGGAAGAAGAAAAAATAAAATAAATACAGGAGCAAAGGCATGCTTGATTATTATTCCAATTAAAAATCCTACTGTTGGCGGCTCCCCATACGAAATATTTACAAAAGGACTGCGTAATATAAATGTATCCCCTATAGCATGGAATGTATCTGAAATAATATCCATCTCATTCGCTCCTTCTCTCCAAATTCGTCTATACTAATCAATCAGTATATTAGAAATGTAAACAATTTCGTTATTTGAATTCACCTCTACAAGTGCAGGATATATATTCCCTTCTAGCGGCCGAAAGTACCGAGCAATTGTCTTTGAACTATTGCTGACATTAACCGTTTGACTAGACCCCGCAATATGCACCTGAAGAACTAATTTAGAGTAGTGACTTCTATAGTTTCCGATTTTGGTATCTTTTATAGTCACCAATGCGTAAGTCGGGCTTAGCTCTTGAGAAGTAAAATAGTGGTAGCGCGTCAGCCCATTCACCACACGATAACCAAGGAAATAAACGGTGGCCCAAACTATAATCAATAGAGCGACTGGCACAGATAAACAGAATCGTAAACGACCCAAAGTTGAAATACTGTTCTGGTAATAGTTGGACCAATAGTTACGCCAACCTCCAGATTTCTTCACATTCTTCACCAAGAAACGGACAACAAGAATAAACACCGAAAGGCAGACAAGAAAATTAATCACTATTCCCAATACATAGGGCCAGCTTAAATGACCTTCTAAAATAACATTTGTTTTCTCACTATCCCAACTCAGTGCATGGAGAAGTCCATCCAGAAAGTCATTCATGCTACAACAACTCCTCAATCAGGCTATCGACCTCGTCTTGCACTTCTTCTTTCGGTGTGATTTCAGTTACGATAATCCCAGCCACAGCTCGTTCCACCAAACCTTCTACATCCATGCGGGCTTCGTATTGCTCGACATTTTTAATCTTAGGATTAGTCTTTGGACGGTCTGGTGCAAAGATGGTACAACAATCTTCAAATGGCTGGATGGAAATATCAAAGGTATCAATTTCTTGCGCAATATCAATAATTTCCAGCTTGTCCATGGTAACGACTGGACGGATAACAGGTGTATTTGTCACCGCATTGATAGCCTGCATAGATTCCAAGGTCTGACTTGCCACCTGTCCTAGACTTTCGCCATTGATAATAACCATAGCACCACGCTCTTCACGAACTCGGTCTGTAATTCGCATCATGAAACGACGGGTCAAGGTCATCAAGTAGGCTTCAGGGGCCTTTTCCTTGATTTCTTCCTGAATTTCAGTAAATGGTACCTCAATAAATGTAATATTGCCACCAAAGACTGTCAGTTTACGGGTCAAATCATGTGCTTTTTTAAGAGCACCTGGGCTAGTATATGGAGGGCTAGCAAAGTGCAGGGCTTCGATTTCAACCCCACGTTTCAGTGCTAAATAGCCCGCAACAGGCGAATCAATACCACCTGATAACATAAGCGTTCCTTTTCCAGATGTTCCAACTGGCAGACCACCTGCCCCCTTGATTTCTTCATGGGAAATATAGGCAGCATCCGGACGGATTTCCACCCGCAAGGTAATATCTGGTGACTTCATCTGTACCTGTACATTTGGAATAGCTGTGAAGACCGCATCGCCAAGGACTTGGTTGAGGTCACGACTGTCCAATTCAAAACTGTGGTCGCTACGACGTGCCGCAATCTTGAAGGTCATCCCTTCCTTGTAAATAGACTGCATAATCTCCACAACCGCTTCTTTCAAGGCTGGAACTGATTTTTCAATCTTATAAGACGGTGCAAAATTTTGGATACCAAAAATCTTCTTCAAAGAAGCTGAAACTTCCTGATAATCCGCCCCATTCAAATAGACATGACCACGGTCACGGTCAAAATAAACGGTCACTTCTGGATAGACTGAAAGGACGTGCTTGATGTTGTTACGCAGTTTGTTGACAAACCGCATCTTGTTTTTCCCTTTGGTTGACAATTCGCCATAGCGAATCATAATTTCTGAATAGTTCATACTACCTTACTTTCTGTGTGTTTTGATAAATTTGTTTGAAAATGGTGAGAAATTGTTCAATTTGTCCCATATCGTTGTCATCATCCAAGCTGATACGGACGGCAGTTTGAGCCAGCTTCTGCGGTACTCCCATGGCAATCAGGGTTCCAGCCGGTTTTCCAGCCTTGGACGAGCAGGCTGATGTGGTCGAAATATAAATCTGGTGGTCTTCAAAGGCATGGACGATGACTTCGCCACGAATGTTCTTAATCCCGAAGGTCACAATGTTGGGCACGAAGTCCTCTAGTCCAGAAAAGACTGTCACATCAGCATAGTTCCCCAATTCATCCACCAGAATTTGCTTCATGGCTGCCAGTCGCTTCTGGCTATCTGCTGCCTTGTCCAAGGTCAAGCGGAGCGCCTTAGCTGTTGCAGCAATGCCAGCCACATTTTCCGTGGTTGAGCGTTTGTCGCTTTCCTGTCCCCCTCCTGTCAATAGCGGAGCGATTTTTTTGCCTGCTTTGACATAGACGAAGCCTACTCCTCTGACAGAGTGGAATTTGTGACCTGAAAAACTAGCAAAATCAACTCGGTCTGTTAGATACGCTTCCGTTGGCACCTTGCCAATTGCTTGAACCGCATCCACATGGAAGGAAATGGTTGGCTTATCAGCTAGGAGTTGTGAAATTTCCTGAATGGGCTGAATAGCACCAATTTCATTGTTGACGGCCATGACAGAAATGAGTGTGGTATCTGGACGAATCAAGCTTTCTAAGGCTGAAACATCGACAAAACCTTGGGCATTGACCGGAGCCAAATCCACCTCAAAACCTTGTGTTTTGAGCCAAAGAGCTGACTCTTTTACGGCTGGGTGTTCAATAGCTGATACGATAATATGCTTACCCAGGTGTGCCTTTTCAAAAGCCACGCCCTTGATGACCCAGTTATCACCTTCCGTACCACCTGAGGTGAAAAAGATTTCCTTGCTGTCCTTGCCGAGGAGTTCTGCGATTTGCTTACGAGATGCCTCTAAAATCCGTGTTGCCTGGCTACCAAGATTATGCAGACTAGAGGGGTTGCCCCAAATTTTTGTTGCCACTTCCGTATAGGTCTTCAATACTTCTGGGTATACCTGGGTCGTGGCTGCGTTGTCAAAATAAATCATTTCTTCATTCCTTTGTTTGCAATAGTCCTATTTTATCACGTTTTCATGCCTTTCGCCAATCTTTAAGATAGTTTTAAACTTGGTTTTTTATGATGCTAAATTCCAAAAGTAAGTTCTAGTCTGTCTTAAAAACTGGAAATTAGACTGAGACAAAGAAATAAGGTAGAACTTACTATGGTACAAGTTGGCATCCACAAGTTCTTCCCAAGAATAACCAGATAAATATTTGCACAACTGCTCTTGGTTTGATATACTAAATCTAGGAGGTGCTGTATGAAATGTTTTATTCTTAGAATACCTATTTTAATTTGGTTGTTGCTATTTTCATTCATTGAAATCTTCCTGCTAGCATCATTTTTACCAGAACCGTTTAACACCAGTTCTCTTCTTCCCATAGTTATCTTATCTAGCTGTGCAGTTAGAGTATCGAATGAAGTCAAAGAAAGAGATGGACAATACACTCTATTCAAAGAGTTATGGTGGGCGGTACTTGCTTGGATTATCTTGGGTATCCTTTTCGGATTGACTGTCCAGGCACCCCTATCAAAACACCTTGTCTTTATCATCAAAGCTATTTTAGGTGGAATAGGCTACCGCCTTATTGAACGCTATACCGTCTATCGCTATCACTATTTACAGATGAAAAGAGAGTGGGACAAAAATCGGTAACCCGAAGGGTTCGATGAGCCGTTAGCCCAGCTCCGCACAGTTGAGTAGGACTATAAAAGCTGATAACATCAGCGAATGATAGCCCACTCAACCACTGCATCAAGTTTAACTATTTAGAAAAAACTAGTGAGGCCAGGACTTTTGTCCCAGCCTCTTTTTAGTTTTCTAAAGTATTTTTCTTAAATCATCAATATCTTCTTGGTTAGTTGACCAACTAGTTGCAAAGCGGATGATACTGTGATTCTCGTCATATTTTTCCCAGAAACTATAAGCAATTCCTGCTTCAGTCAGTTTAGGCAACTCTTCATTTTTGACGATGACAAACTGCTGATTGGTTGGTGATTTGAGGTAGAATTGAAATCCTTTTTCTTCCAAAATCTGTGTGAGTTGCTCTGCCATTGCGATAGCATGACGCCCCAATTCAAGATACAAGTCATCAGTGAACAATCGATCAAACTGGACCCCAATCAATCGTCCCTTAGCTAACAAGGCACCGTGATGTTTGACAATAGATACAAAATGCTTTGGCTGATTATTCTTTGTAAATACAAGAGCTTCTCCCAACAAGGCACCAAGTTTTGTCCCGCCAATGTAGAAGACATCTGTCAGCTCTGCTATGGCCTGCAAATCAAGATCCGTATCGCGTGCAGCAAGCCCATAACCCAAGCGAGCACCGTCTAAAAAGAACGGAATATTGTGCTGCCGGCAAACTTGGGACAAGTCCTCTAGCTCTGTTTTGCTATAAAGCGTACCATATTCAGTCGGGTGGGAAATATAAACCATTCCTGGATGAACCATATGAGCATGGTTAGTATCAGCATAGAAATCTTTGATGAAGTTATCAACCTCGCTTGCCGTTATTTTCCCTTCATGATGCGGCAGTGTCAACACCTTGTGACCAGAAAATTCAATGGCGCCAGCCTCATGTGTAGAAATATGGCCTGTATCTGCGGCAATCACACCCTCATAAGAAGCTAACATTGAAGAAATAAGGATTTGATTGGTCTGCGTACCACCTGCCAAAAAAGTAACCTGTGCGTGAGGACAGTTGGTCGCAAGTCTAATTTTTTCGATAGCAGATTGGGTATATTTATCCGTTCCATAGCCAGATAAACCTTCTTGGTTGCTAGCAACCAAGGCTTCAAGCAGGACTGGGTGAGCACCTTTGTTGTAATCATTTTCAAAATGTAACATCTCACAACCTCCGTAATTAATAAAACAAAAAAGCCTGTTCATTCAGGCTTAAAACTTATCCACCCTGAGGGAATCGAACCCCCATCTCAAGAACCGGAATCTTACGTGATATCCATTACACTAAGGGTGGAAAGGAAAAACTTGCACAAGGCAAGTTTTTATATGAATTACAATTCAATGTCACCAAAAAGGTCAGCCATTGAGAAACCAGATTGAGTTTCTGGCAATTCGTAATCACGTTTTTCTTCACGTTTTTGACGACGTGGACGTGGAGCACGTTTTTCAGCTTTTTCTTCGCCTTCAGCAGCTGCTGGACGCTCTTCCAAAGCTTTGATAGAAAGTGATACACGCTCATCAGCAGCATTCACTTCAAGAACTTTAACAGTTACTTCTTGACCTACTGACAAAGCATCTTTTGGATTTTCAACACGTTTGTGTGAAATTTGTGAAATGTGTACCAAACCATCGATACCTGGTAATACTTCAACGAATGCACCGAAGTCAGTCAAGCGTTTTACTTTACCTTCGATAACGTCACCAGCTGCCAATTTTTGCTCAACGCCATCCCATGGACCAGGCTGTGTAGCTTTCAATGACAATGATACGCGACCTTCGACTTCGTCGATTGCAAGAACTTTAACTTCTACTTCTTCACCAACAGTTACAGCTGATTTAGGAGATACGTTACGCTCGTGTGACAATTCAGTCAAGTGAACCAAACCATCAACACCACCAAGGTCGATGAAGGCACCGAAGCTAGTGATACGTGCAACTTTACCAGTTACAACTTCACCAACTGCCAATTTACCAAATACTTCTGCACGTGCTGACGCAGCTGCAGCTTCAACAACTTCACGACGTGACAAGATGAAGCGGTTCTCAGCTGGATCAACTTCTTTGATTTTAGCATCAAATTCTTGACCTACGAAACGCTCAGTGTTACGAGTGAAACGGCTGTCGATCATTGAAGCTGGGATAAATCCACGAAGACCTTCAAATTCAACTGCAAGACCACCTTTGACAGCGCGAGTTACTTTAACTGTAACAACTTCTTCTTCACGACCAACAAGTTTGTCCCATGCTTTGCGTGCTTCCAAACGTTTTTTAGATACAAGATATGTAACAGTGTCTGTATCTTTACCAACAACTTGGCGAAGTACAAGCAACTCAAGTGTTTCACCAACTTTAACAAGGTCGTTGATGTCAGCATCACGGTCGTTTGTCAACTCACGAAGAGTCAATACGCCTTCTACACCAGTACCTGAAATAGCTACGTTAGCTTGACCAGCATCAACTGTCAATACTTCTGCAGTTACCACATCACCAGGTGTAACTTCACTTACACTGTTCAACAAATCTTCAAATTCGTTCATTATAAAAAAACCTCCGACAATCAGGTCTTTCGACCCAACATAAAATATATTTTATTTAAGGCACACGCAAGGACAACAACAATTAGACATCTTTGACGAACTAGATTTTATCTAGTACCTTGACTGGGGTAGCTGGATTCGAACCAACGCATGAGGGAGTCAAAGTCCCTTGCCTTACCGCTTGGCGATACCCCAAAATATAGATACAATTCATTTATTTACTAATCCCAAGAAATTGAACTCGAGATTAATTTCTTAGGAAAATAGATAGCCTTCCTTGAGTGTGAACACTCAGCGTCAGCCTCCTAATTTTCTACAGAAATTTCTGGTAAACCAGAACATCTCTCGTATCTTAAATGAACACGGACTAAAATCCTAGTGAAAAAGATAAACTTCCTTGTGTGTTTGGTACACTGCGTCAGTTTCCTATTTTCATATAGATTTCTTAAAGTCCTTTGTATCCTGTTCAATGGAAAGAGAGGGATTCGAACCCCCGAACCCGAAGGAGCGGATTTACAGTCCGCCGCGTTTAGCCTCTTCGCTATCTTTCCATAGCACCAACAGTCACTATTCTAACATAAAATAGTGACTATTTCAAGCCTTTTAGTGACTTAAATTATAATTTTCAATAATATTTCCGACTGCTTTTTCTAGTTTTTTATAAAAGCTTTCAGTATTGCCATTTTTTACAACAGCAAAATTATTTTCTGCCAATTCTGCAATTTCACCGATAACTTTTTTACCAATTACCAAGCGGTAACCAGCAAATTCTTCCTTATTGACCAAGACTTTACTATCTTCAATTTGAATTTCAATTTTTTTATCTTTTTTACTCATTTTCAAACCTCACTTTTACTATTCTACAAAAAAATAGAAGAGCTTGCAAGTGCTAGCCCTTCATGTAGATTGAAATGATACACATCAATCTCTTCTGAAAATATCCCTAGAATAGACTTTATTTTCAACATCCTGCAAACATTCTTCGAAGCGGTTGGCAATAATGACCGTTGTTTGTTGCTTAAAACGCTTGATGTCATTCACCACTTTCCACCCTTCAAAAAATGAGTTATCGGGAAGAGTTGGTTCATAGATGATTAAATCTACTCCCTTTTTCTGAAGACGTTTCATCACACCCTGAATGGAACTTTGCCTAAAATTATCCGAGTTTGTTTTCATCGTCAGACGGTAAACACCCACAATTACTGGTTTATCACTGGCAGTAGCATGATTTTTCTCAGCAAATTTAATCACTTGTTCCGCAATAAAATCTTTTCGGGTCCTATTGGCTTCAACAATAGCTGAAATCATGTTTTGTGGAACTTGCTGATAATTGGCAAGTAATTGTTTGGTATCCTTAGGCAAACAATAGCCACCATAACCAAACGAAGGGTTGTTGTAATGCTGACCAATTCGCGTATCTAAACCAACACCCTTAATAATGTCTTCTGCCCGTAAATTATTCAGTTCCGCATAAGTATCCAACTCATTGAAGTAAGAAACTCGTAAGGCTAAATAGGTATTGGAAAAAAGCTTAACAGCCTCTGCTTCCGTGGCACCCATTATCAATATTGGGATATCAGTTTTCTGGGCAGCCTGTGCCAGTAAATCACCAAATAATTGAGCAGCCATTTTCGTCTTAGGAGAGTCTGTCATTTCTGTGGAAACGATGATACGAGATGGAAAGAGATTATCGTAGAGTGCTTTCGATTCTCTAAGAAATTCTGGGCTAAAGACAATGTTCTCAGTTTTGTATTTTTGACGCACACTCAATGTAAAACCTACTGGAACTGTTGACTTCACAATCATGAGGGCATTAGGATTTACTGCCAAGACTTCTTTTATAACACTTTCAACATAGCTTGTATCGAAATAATTAGTCTTATCGTCATAATTGGTCGGAGTAGCAATCACCACGAAATCAGCTGCTTTATAGGCTGATGCAGCATCTGTTGTCGCTTCTAAGAATAAGGTTTCCTCTTTTAAAAATCGTTCGATATAATCATCCTGGATTGGAGATTTTTTAGACCGCACCTTCTCAACTCGTTCTTCCTGGATATCAACAGCGTAAACCTTATTATTTTGCGCTAACAGAACTGCAATGGACATTCCTACATAGCCCAAACCAACAACGGCGATGGTATTTGCAGGCTTTGCTATATCAGTCATCTGATTTCTACTGTCATTATTTTGTTCTAATGCTTGGTTCATAAACATTTCCTCATCTCTCAATCAATAGAGCATTCTCTAATACCTGCAGTTACAAATTTTGAAAACTAGGTCAGTATTTTGATAGTTTCAGCAAGTTTCTCCAGATTTATTTCTTTATCATTTTCCTCTGATTTCCCGCGAGAACTTGTCTTATCGAGAAGTATGACAAAGGTTTTTAGTAATAACTTAACATCTAGCAGGATAGAATATTGCTTGATGTATAGCAAATCAAATTTCAATTTACTCTGAAAATCAGACGTATATTTTCCATAGACTTGCGCGTAACCTGTAATACCTGCTGGGACATTATGGCGGAGCGAGTAATAGTTATTTTCTTGGATAAACTGCTCAACAAAAAACGGCCGTTCTGGTCGTGGTCCGACCATGGACATATCTCCTTTTAAAACATTTATCAACTGCGGTAACTCGTCAATTCGAGTTCTGCGAATAAACTTACCAATTCGTGTCACACGGTTGTCATTTGCACGAGCTAAAACAGGTCCTGAGTTTTGCTCTGCATCCTCTCTCATTGACCGAAATTTTAAGATTGAAAATACACGATTTCCCTTTGTTACTCTATCTTGACGATAAAAGATTGGTCCTGGACTTTCTAACTTAATCAGAATTGCCGTTAAGACGAAAATCGGGCTTGATAAAAGCAACAAAAGACCTGCCATAAGAAAATCCAAGGTCCGTTTTACAAATCCTTGACCAACAAATAGACAATATGGTGAAAGTTGAATCATACTCTCGTCAGAAATATTAAACAACTGTGCGTTAATAGCGATTGAATTTTCAACATTAGTTGTCAGAAAGAGGATTTTATCTTGAGAAATCAAGTAGTCATAAATCGCTAATCTCGTCTTACTTTCAATGTCCCCTGCGATATAAACAGCATCAATCTCATCTACAACTTTCCTGATAGATTCCAAATAGTTATTAACTACCAAGTGGGTTACTTTATGCAAGGGCTCACTAGATGCTTGAAAATTCTTCCAAGCTGCAAGTACATCAGCTTCTTTCCCTACTATCAAAAGGCGTTTTCTGTTCACTTTGCTCTCATAGATTTTAAAAATAATGAGATGTACTAGGCTAGATAAAAACGTTCCTAGAGTAAGAATATGAATAAATGATACTACAGAAAAAGGAAATGAACCTAGAAATGGAAGACTAACCATTGATAAGCCACCCAAAAAGAATAGTTGGACAAAAAAGGAGTTTAGAATATCGCCCTTTACTGTTCGGTTATAATATACATGGGTATCAAAAGCTCTACTCAAGAAAATATAAAAAATGATTATCCAAGGTAGAACCAGTAACGAAAATTTTAAATCTAAAACAGTTATATCAACAATCTGAGATAAACTAATTATTAGAAATACAGATGTGACAACTATGATTGCCTCTATGATCGTGGCAAGTCTAATCCAAGCTTGTTCTCTGATAAACACTATCTCTACCTATCCTTATTTATTTTTTGTGATTATTTGCCAACTAAATTGTAAATTTAAATTGTGTTCCACCATTTTTCCTTAATTATAACATAATTTTTTGACATTTATATCATTATATTATTTCAATTTAGAAAATTCTCTTGCTCCTTGAAACATATAGCGGATATTATCAAATAAGGAAATTTCAGGTAACATTTGCTTTCGCTTACGAATAGCAAATTGGATAATCAATATCCAATACCAATAGTTTGTCATCCGCTTATATATAGCACCACGTTTGCGACAGTTTTCAGGAGTGTGTGACCTGTCCCAGTGAGATGCTCTTTCTCGTAAGGAAGCAATTTTTACGGGATAGCTATAAAGTTTTAATCCCTTTCTCAGTGCGTCAAACAAGAGAATATTCTCTTCACCCGAACCATATGTTGCTCCTATGCCAAACCGTTCATCAAATTTAAGTCCTACTCTCTCTAAGCTGGACTTTTTAAAACTGATTTGGACGGATGAGGTGCGCATGGCATTAAGATAGTGCATTCTACCTTTTGGAATACTACTTCTTGCGATAGCATGATTTTCAAGATCAACATAAAAAACAATTATGTCTGCTTCTGGAAATTCCTTATAGGCATTCTCAACAATTTCCTTATAATTATCAACAAAAATCATATCATCATCAGCAATCTGACAAATATCCTCACTCTGAGCATAGGAAATCGCTTCGTTACGACTAGCACTCAAACCAAGTCGCTCACTATAAACAATGGTTGCTTGTTGACACTGTTCAATGACTGTCCCTTCTCTACCTGCACTAGACTGGTTGATCACGATGGTATCTACTGTCTTCAAATTCATTTCTTCAATCAGTTTAGGGACATTTTCTGTATTTAATGTTGCGACGAGTACAACCATCGTTTCTCCTTATAATCTTCTTTTTATGGCATTTATGGCATAGCTACAAAATGGAGGAATGGTTTGCCACAAAGACAGACCTTCTACATTTCTAAATAAATTCCAAGTACGTTTTACAGCGGCAAACTTATTAGCAGACAAAGATGCCGATGTTCTTCTGTATATCGAGAGTGGCTCATCGATACTATAAGCGTAGTCTGTCAACTTCAATATTTTCCACCAGGTAGCAGTATCCTGTCCCCTACGAACATCGGGCATTTCAATATCTTTCTTAGTAAGTTGATTGAGATCTAGCATGACCGTCGATGTAAAAATCGTATGATTACCAAGCGCTTGTTGATAAGAAATCTTGCCTGGTACATGGAGTGGTGCCTTTAGGGCTATCCCGCTCTCATCTGCAAATTGGTAAGAAGTAAAAGTGAAGGCATAGCCATTGTTCAAGGTAAAGGCCACCTGCTTTTCCAGTTTCGTCGGAGTCCAAAGATCATCGGCATCTAAGAAACAAATAAATCGCCCTGTCGAAGCCGCAACTCCCCTATTTCGTGCAAGAGCGACCCCTGAATTGACTTCATTCTCAAGCAAGGAAATGCGCTTATCTGTCACCATCATTTTTCTAATGATAGATACCGATGCGTCCGTTGAAACATCATCTACAAGGATGATTTCAAAATGCTGATAAGTCTGTTTAAGGACAGACTGAATGGTTTCTTCAATAAACTGCGAGGCATTATAAACTGGAATAATGACACTAACCAGTGGAGTGTCATATGCTTGGTTCGTCATATATCATGTATCCTTTATCAATAACTAACTTTTAAATTCACATTTCAATCTAGTATTTTAAAACATTCATGCGCGTCCTAAAAAATCAATCAAACCAATAGACGAGATTTGAAAAAAAGACTATCCTGTTGTAATATTATGTATAGAAACTTAGAAGGATATTTTCATGAAACCACTTATCTCAGTCATTATTCCGAACTTTAATCGCCAACATCTAATCCAAAGAGCCATCGAAAGCGTCAATCAACAACATTATTCAAATGTAGAAATCATCGTAGTTGACGATCAATCAACTGACCAATCTGTTTCAATCATTCAAGACTTACAAAAGCAACAGGACAATCTTTCACTCTTTGTCGTTGAGGAAAATAGTGGTGCCAATGCTTGTCGGAATATAGGGGTAGAAAAGGCTAGAGGAGAGTACCTCGCTTTCCTTGATTCGGATGATTATTTTCTACCAACAAAACTTGAAAAACAAGTTCGTATTTTACAAGACCGACCAGAAGTTGGTTTTGTTGTGACTGGTTTTGGTGCTAAGGCAGTTCACACTCTTTCAGAAGGAATTATTCCACTAAAAGAAACAATTAAGCAAAATAACCTAGGTGGATTCTCTACCCTAATGGTAAGGAAGGAGCTATTTCAACAGGTCGGTGGATTAGATAGTAATCTACTCAGCTGTCAGGACTGGGACCTGTTTCTAAAACTCCTCCAGGTCAGTCAGGGCTACAAACTGGCAGAAGATTTAGTTGCCTATGAGGTGCAAGAAGACAGTATTTCCAAAAACTCTACCAAGGTCATTCAGGGTTACCAAATTGTATCTAAAAAAGCACGCGCCATCAACCAAACATTACAGGCGCTTCCAGAAAAGGACTTACTGGCCTATCAGGAGTATTATCTTGCTATGCGCTACTTCAAACTAGGCCAGATAAAAGAAACTCGTCAACAATTATGGAAATCGATTCAAATCAAACCTAGATTTGTTCCATTTCTGTATTGGACCTGCTCCCTATTCGGCTATTCTGCACTAAAAAAACTATTACAAGTGAAACAAAATCTTATTTCTAGATAATATTACTATTCAAAGATATTATTTGTTACTATTTTATCAAATTTCGTTCCCTTTATCAAAGAAACGTAATTGCGATATTTGTCCTTTGTTAGAAAGTTGCAAGCTCTATGAATACAAAATCACTAAAACTCAATGGACTAATTTCCTTACTCAATAAATGTATCTCCATCATTTGCAGTCTAATATTACCAAGATTATTTATCACTGCCTATGGTACAGAAATTAACGGATTGATGTCAAGTATTTCCCAATACCTCAACTTAATCAGTCTTCTCGATCTTGGAATGGCTACTGTTATTCAAGCGAGTTTATATAAACCAATTTTAGATGGGGACTTTAACCAATTATCAACCATTTACTATAAATCTAAAGTTTTTTTCAACCGGATTGGTCTGGCCTTGTTGGTCTATATTGGTTGCTTGTTCTTAATCCTACCTCAAACCTTAACTGGCAATGTTTCCAGTATTCAAATTATGGGGTTAACTTTGATACTATCCCTCTCCCACCTTCTGCAATTCTTTGTAGGCATTACCAGTCAAATCATTTTAGGTTCCGACCAACGAGCTTATATCAAGGAAGTATTGCAAGGAACTGCTAATATCATAAACTTAGCTCTATCTATTTTCTTGATTAACAGTGGACAAAGTATTTACCTAGTAAAATTCATTTCCTCTCTTGTGTTCATACTTCCACCCATCTGCATTAGTTTCTATGTCCACAAGCACTACCACATTTCCAAGAAAAATATTGATAAAGACTACAAAATCAAACAACAGTGGTATGGTATTGGTCAGCATATCGCCTATACCATTCAAGAAAGTACAGATGTGGTCATCCTATCACTCTTTGCTAGTCTTTCTCAGGTTTCTGTTTACGCTGTTTATAATACCGTTTTTCAGGGGATAAAGACTTTCTTAAACGCAGCAACCAGCGGTCTGCGACCGTTTCTTGGACGCGCACTCCATTTAGAAGATAGAACTGTTTTACATGAACAGTTTAATAAAATTGAATGGACTATCCATACCGCTGCCACAATTTTGTTAAGCACTACCTTCCAATTGATTACACCATTTGTCATCCTATATACCCAACGCATAACGGATGCGAATTATAACCAGCCCTTGTTTGGTTATCTGATGACCTTGGCTATCTTTATCAACGCCCTGCGCTTGCCTTATCGTACACTGGTTTTTTCAGCAGGAAGTTTTAAGGAAACACAAGTTGGAACCTATTCGGAGGCCTTCCTTAATCTAGCAATCTCTATCGGCCTTGTCTTTCATTGGCAGCTCATTGGGGTAGCAATCGGAACAGGTATATCACTATTATTTAGCCTCTTTTACTATATTTGGTACTGCTATCGGCATATCCTACAGGCACAGTTACACCATCTGAAATGGCAACTATTGGTTGATATGCTAACTGTGTCTACTTCCTGTCTGATTTTCCTTCCATTGACAAAATGGATTACTAATTTTATAAGCTGGGGACTGTTTGGTCTATGTAGTGTCGTCCTTACTAGCGGAATTTCCTATCTCCTCAATCGCTTTATACTTCAAAAAAACATTCTCTCAATGATCAAGTAATCAAAAAACTCTATTGCTCCCATAGCTACCAATAGCTTGGGACAATAGAGTTTTTTGATTAGTCAATATCAGACATTATTCTTTCTTGTTTTGCTTGACTATAGATAGCACAAACAAGGGCCATCATAATGATAAAACTATCTCCTTCATACATACTTCCAGTTAAAAAATATTTTAAGAAAAAGGCTGAAATAGCAAAGATAATTACTTTTCTATTGGTATTATTAGAGTACAGAAACGTTTTTCCTACGAAATAAGCCAATGAAACCAGTATCACGGTCCCAATAAACCAACCAAATGATAGATAGGTTTCTAATATAAAATTATGAACGTAAATATTATCCGGCATGAGGGTACGGTCGAAAAACAATCCGTTTATTTCACCGCCCATCTGTTTTAAATAGTTAATGGCTATGTCAATCATTTCATTTCTACCTGTACTCACTCCGATGTTCCCTTGTTCCAAACGATTTAAAATATAAGAATTTTCAATGTTGAGTGTAGGTAATGATTTTCTTGCAACTGAGAAAATTCCTATGAAAAGCCCCAGCCATAGAACGATTTGTGATACTTTCTTCAAGGATAGGTTGCTGATGAACTTGTTTTCAAACGCCAGAAAGATGAAATAGGCCACTGCTCCGATAACCAACCAGATCAATGGACCGCGAGCACCATATATAACTCCCTCTAGCAACATAACTAAAGCAACTCCTGCCTTAAGCAGTGTCGGTCGGCGAATGAAACTAAAGGTAAATAGCATCCAAATTGGTAACAGCTGATAAGAAAAGGTCATATAATTGGTCTGATTCTGAAAGAAATACTTAGAAACAAATGCACCAACTATTAACAAGTAATTCATGTACTCAATCACTTTACTAGTGAATAGTTGACGAAAATCACTTATTCTAGTTAAAATAAGCACTGAGTAGGGTAGGTAATAGATGTAAATCATGATCATGACTGTGCTAGTATAAACTGACTTAACTGATTGAGGACTGGTCAAAAACAAAATGAAGTATAAAATGTATATGAAGTAGAGTACCGTTAATCGTTTTAACGAAAAACCAAATTTCACCAAAATATAGATTGCCAAAAGATAAACTAGTGCATAGCAAATAAAAATACTTCTTGCTGCTATAAATGAAGCTCCGATTTTTTGAAAAAGAAGCGATAATAAAATGTTAAAGGGATAAATCGCCATAGAGATATAGAAAAAGGAGATACCCCATTTATTAAATAGTCTATTATCTATCATATGTCAATACTCCTTACTATATAAATTCACCTTAAATTTTGTTAAGCAAATGATATGTTTCACATCTCTTAGGAAATTATTAGATATTCCAAAAGCAGTTTTCTTAGGAATTTTATGATATAATTTCAAACAGAGAGGAATATATGTATGCCTAAAATTTCAATCATTGTACCTGTATATAACACAGAGAAATATATCGGAGATTGCATCCAATCAATTCTCCAACAAAGTTTAAAAGATATTGAGTTAATTCTAGTGAACGATTGTTCAACCGATCATTCACTAGAAATTTTAAAACAATATAAACAAAACGATAATCGCATTACCATCATTGACCTTCCTGAAAATATGGGGGTTGGGGATGCTCGAAATAAAGGAATCGAGTTATCAAGTGGCGAGTTCATTTCATTTGTCGACTCAGATGATGTTATCAAAAGTGACATGTTAGAGAAACTTTACACCCAAGCAAAGAAAGAAAATGCAGAAATTGTTCTTTGTTATAAGGATAATCTGTCCTCTAATGGTAAAAAGAAGAAATTATCCTTTAAACCTGTTTACGGAAAAGCAGAATTGAAAGATATCTATCATAACACACATCCTACTGCTCGCATTGTATCCAGGAATTTAATAGACCATATTCATTTTCGATTTTTATCAGGAATGGGAGAAGGAGTCTATTTTGAATTGATGATTCATGCCAATCATATCTCCACTGTCCCTGAACAACTCTATTTTTATCGCTCGCGAAACGGATCACTCAGTACGACACCAAATCCTAAGGTAAATCAAAATTCAATGTTAAATAATATTACCTTAGGTAAAAGAAATCCAAATTATTCCGAATATTTTGCCTTCAAAGCGATTGAAGATTTACTTCAAATGACCGCAAACAGCATTAAAATCGGTGACAAAAAAGCCTATTCTGAAGCCGTAAGTTTACTTCGCTCAATGCACTACCTCAAGAATCCATACCTATCTACTTTTTATAAAAAAACTTTGCCATATCACCGCTACATAATAAAGGTATATCTATTGCCATCTAGTTATAAATTAGGACGACTTCTTAATCATTTTCTCTCAAATAGATAATAAATAGAAACACAACCACTCCTTAAACGGGTGGTTTAAATTTGAGATTTGAGTAATTAACATCAGCCATTTCAAGAATCGTTCATACAATGTCCCATAATCCCAATCGAAATTCTTCATACTCTTTTACAATCCAGCAACAAGGACTATATCATGTGATACAGACTTACTAAATTTATGCTCGTGAAGAAGTCATCCATTAAAATGTTTTCTCCTCCATTCGCTCTACAATCGGCTTAAAAACCTATATTGTATTAGCTTTGGAGTTTTTTGTATTACTTTCGTCGCGTACCTTAGGTAGCGCGACGGACTAAGAGTTACAAAATTAACTGTACCGTAAATGGATACTATCGAAGTACTGTTCTCCCCCATTGTAGAGTAAAGGATAGCGCGAAAAGTCTAGGAAGTATTTGAACTACTGACGAACAAAAAATATTATTGCTAAGCGAGAAATCGTAAGAGAAAACATAGAAAAAAAGTACTTCAAGCACTGACTAGATTGATGAGATTATTCTGTCATTTATCCCAATTCGTTCGGAAAATGTTTACTCTTAGTCAAAATTATCTTGCTCAATAAGTTTTAATACAAATTCACCAGATTTAGGGTATCTAGAACAGTCAAATTTTCTGCTGAAAAAATGTCCATTTTTTTCGCAAGCAACAATTCACTCTTATCTTTTTCTGAATCTGTCCAAACGTATGGATTTCCATCCCACCAATTGATATATCTAAGGTGCCCTTGAAATTCTCCCATGGCATTTGGAACTATCTCGTAATAATAAACATCTTCTACCAAATCATAATGATTGACTAAGGTTGGAATAAAAAGTTCATCTCCACAAAAAGATTTCTCAAATATCTTTTTTACTAATCCCTCATTTTCAAGAATAATCTTTACCATACGATTATCAATTGAAACCCAATTAGAAGCTTTTCCCAACTCCAATCCAAACTTTTTAAAGCAATCCACTTTTAAAATTCTATAGACGGATTTTTCAAGTTTCCTAAAAATACGATAACATATCCTAAAAAATAATGACTTTGAAGTCCTTTCTGTTATACGGGGAAAAATATAAGGGAAAGCTACCCTCTCATATATAGTAGGTGTGATCTCGGCTTTCTTTAAAAATAACTTATTGGGATGCTGATTAAAAAATTGATGGATAGCATCTTGAGATACTAATGGCAAATCATCACCTGAAATCAAGTGGTAATAGGAATACTCATAATTACTCGATGATGCTTTAAATAAAGAATATTCAGCCTCAATAAATGAATAATGTCCCCAATAAACAGCAATACGGTCTACAAAATATATTTTTGAGTTGAACGTAGCCTTCTGTATCTCATTATATATATATGTGTATGCTTCTTTGTCAATTTTCTTATCAATATGTAGATAAATATCATTTCTAACATCATCTAAAAGAGAGATTAGAAATAATAATTGTTTAAAATTATGGTGGACCATAATTAAATATGCGTGTTTTCTTGTTTGATTTCCATCAATCTTTTTCATAATAATAATAGTAAGAACCCTTCTGCTCTTTTACAACATCATTCATGACATAACCAATCAGTTTCGCCTCAACATTGTTCAAATTCCGTAAACTTTTCTCAAGCTCGGTGTTTAAGACATAGCCTTGACGAACTACTAAAATCATTCCATCTACTTTTCTGGAAATAATCTGTGCATCCGTCACGCTATTTACAGGTGGTAAATCATAAATAACAAAATCAAAGTAGTTGGCCAAGTCTGTCATCAATTTACTCATATTTTCAGACTGCAAGAGTTCAGATGGATTTGGTGGAATAGGGCCTGAAGGAAGTACATACAAGTCTAGGTCCGTAAGATAATGTAAGTTTTGTGTAAAACGTCCCTCTTTTCCAATAACAAGGTCCGTCAATCCTCGTTGATTAGAGACTTTAAAGGTCCGATGGACGGTTGGTTTTCGCAAATCAGCATCTACTATCAAAACTCTTTTACCAGTTGCAGCAAGACTATGTGCTAAGTTAGCTGAAACAGTAGATTTTCCTTCACCCGGTATAGAAGAGGTAATACCGATTGATTTGATTTTACCATTCAACTGTGCATACTCTAAGTTAGTCCGAAGAACTCGAATCTGCTCTGCATTCAAACTTGTTGGCTGTGTTGCAGAATAGAGTGGAGAACCTTGTAATTGTTGTTTATTTAATTTTTCTTGTTTCTTTCTTCTTCCGAAAAACATTTGTAGAATCACTTTCTAGTATTATAAATTTGATTTGTAATTTGCGTCACTAATCTCTTTTGAAGTCATATCATATAATTCGGTCAAGAGTGTCAGGTTACGATTTTGTAACAAGGCATCATTTTTTACAGTTCGGTCAAAAAGGTTTCTAGTAAGAATGAATCCAAATGATAGAAAGACACCTGCTAGCACACCTGAAATACTATTTTTAATGATATTGGGTGACACCTTGTTACCATTGTAAGAGGCTGGGGAGAGAACCACAACCTTGCCAAAACCTTGACTATAAATTTCCTGCAAGGTTTGACTGAAAACTGTTGTAATTTCTTCAAGAACAGCTTGCGCTTCCTTTGCGTCATCCATCCTGAGCTTCACAACAAAAGCCTGGGAGTTTTCTGATTGAGCAAAGTTTAAACGCGCTTTCAATTCTGCTGCCGAATATTTACCATCAAACGTTTCCGATACCTTTCCAAGGACTGGCACTCCATAAAGAATATCACGATAGGTGGGAATCATTTCCAAATTTGTTCGGATAGAGTTGGCTGCCTGTACATAAGTATTACCACTACCAATATCAATCGGATCCTGGGCAACTAAGAGTTGAGCACTTGAATCATACTGAGGTTTCACTGCAAAATTTGCATACAAGCCCATAAGAAGACCACCAAATAGGGCACAAATGACTATCATAAGTGCATTCTTTTTAAATAGCTTAATCAAATCAAAAATATTCATAATGTCATCTGATTTCTTATTCATACATCTTTTACCTTTCTAAGTGTAAGGAATATATCTTTAATCCCTACCATTATAACAAATTTATTGCTAAAAAGTGTGCAAAAGAGCAGTAGATCTAAAAATTATTCCTTGTGATGCATTGCATAAAAATACTCCTACCCAGTTCTAACTGAATAGGAGAAAATGTTATTCCACTTCAACAATCCATCCATCTGGTGCTTCGATGTCACCGAACTGGATGCCTGTTAATTCTTCATAGAGTTTGCGGGTAACTGGCCCCACTTCTGTTTCGCTATGGAAAACATGGAGTTTGTCTGCGATTTGGACACCACCGATTGGAGAAATTACAGCTGCCGTACCGCAGGCTCCTGCTTCTACAAACTGGTCTAATTCTTCGACAAGGACTTCTCGCTCCACTGCCTTCATCCCCAGACGATGCTCTGCTAGATACAAGAGAGAATACTTGGTAATAGAAGGCAAGATTGATGGTGAAATTGGTGTGACAAACTCGTTATTGGCTGTAATCCCAAAAAAGTTTGCTGAGCCGACTTCCTCAATCTTGGTGTGGGTAGCTGGGTCCAGGTAAATCACGTCTGAGAAGCCCTGCTTTTTGGCATATTGGCCCGGCAACAGTGATGCCGCGTAGTTACCACCAACCTTGGCTGCCCCTGTTCCATTTGGTGCCGCACGGTCGTACTTGTCCTGAATGAGGAAGTTGGTCGGAGCAAGACCGCCCTTGAAGTAGTTGCCAACTGGCATGGCAAAAACTGTGAAAATGTACTCTTCCGCAGGTTTGACGCCGATGATGTCGCCGACACCAATGAGGAGCGGGCGAAGATAGAGGGTGCCACCAGTTCCATAGGGAGGAACGTAGTCTGCATTGGCTTTGACCACTTCTTTACAAGCCTTGATGAATAGTTCAGTCGGAACAGGCTCCATGAGCAAGCGGTCAGCTGTGCGCTGCAGACGCTCGGCATTTTGGTCAGGACGGAAGAGTTGGAGTTTTCCCTCCTTGGTGCGATAGGCCTTGAGGCCTTCAAAGGCCTGCTGGCCGTAGTGGAGGGCTGGTGAGCTTTCTGAAATGTGCAGGTTCGCATCTTCTGTCAACTGCCCCTCAGACCACTGACCATCTTTGAAATGAGCGATGAAGCGGTAAGGTAGTTTCATGTAGGCAAAACCAAGGTTTTCCCAGTCGATGTTTACTGTCATATAGTTTCTCCAAAGGTATTTTTTATTATTTTACTACTTTTGAAAGTGATTTACAAGAAAAATTCAGAATATTTTGCAACATTAGAAAAAACCCGCCGGAGCGGGTTCGTTCTATATCCGTTAGTACCAACCAATCAGCTGGTGAAGCCATTCCTCAAAGGTAGGAAAGACTTTCATGGCAAGGACTATCAGTACTAAAATAGTGAACAAAATAAGGAATTTCTTTTTCATTCTAAATACCTAATCAATCCAAGCCCTAAACACTTCCTCATCAGAAATGGTATCCGAAATGAAGCTGCCGTTGCTGGTGCGTTCAGACAGGTTAAGCTGCGTCACATCAACCTCATAGAGTTTGCCCGTTTTGGACTGCACATGAAGCACTTGACTGATCGTTTCATCTTCATTTGTCGTACTAAAGAGGTCAAAATCCCCCTGGTCCGTCAAGACTGGACCAGCCGCAAAGACACGGTGAGGCTTAGCCTTGAGTTCGCGAAGCACCTGCAAACCACGCTTGGCACGGCTGGTCACAGGGATTTCCTCTGTCGCCATCCGCTTCAAACTACCACGCTGGGTCAGGAGATAGACGGAGCTGGTGTTGCTGATAAAGGCCGCAGCCACCACATCCCCATCCTTGAGGTTGACCGCCTTGACACCGGCCGCCTTGGCACCGATAATTGGCACTTCCTCGATGTTAAATCGCAGAGCGTAGCCCTTTTCTGTCATGAGCATGATGTCATCCAAGACTACAGGCGATACAGTAATGACCACATCATTCGCATCTTTAAGTTTGGCATACTTGGTTGACTTGGACTTGTAAGTCCGCCATGGAGTAAACTCCTTCCGCTCCACACGCTTGATTTGACCGTATTTGGTCACCGCGAAATAAGTTCCCTCATCAAAATTCTCCACCAATTCAGCGAAGATAATTTCTTCATTGGTATCAAAGTTCATAAGAGTTTGGCTCAGGTGTTCACCAATATCCTTCCAACGAATATCTGTCAACTCATGGACAGGTCGGTAGATGACATTTCCAAGATTGGTAAAGAGCAAAAGGTGCTGGGTTGTCTTGGCATTCTGTAAGAAAATCAACTGGTCGTCATCCCGTTTGCCCATTTCTTCAAGCGTTGAGGCATTGAAAGAACGCGGACTGGTCCGTTTGATGTAACCTGCCTTAGTCACGCTGACAAAGGTTTCTTCCTCCACAATCAAGCTGGCAGTATCAATTTCAATGGTCTCTGCTTGATCTTGTAATTCACTCAAACGAGGGTTGCCAAACTGCTTTTTGACCTCACGCAGTTCTTTCTTCATGAGATTAAACATAGTCCGCTCATCTCCGATAATGGCTGCCAATGTCTGAATCTGCTCACGGAGGGCTGCTTCTTCGTTTTCTAAGGTCACAATATCGGTGTTGGTCAAGCGATAAAGTTGCAAGGTCACGATAGCCTCTGCCTGTTCCTCGCTGAAATCGTAGCTGATTTTCAAGTTTTCCTTGGCGTCTGCCTTATTTTCAGAAGCACGGATAAGGGCAATCACTTCATCCAAAATGGAAATGACACGAATCAATCCCTCTACGATATGGAGGCGTTTTTCTGCCTTTTCCTTGTCAAACTTAGAACGGGCAATGATAATCTCACGACGGTGGGCAATATAGCTAGACAGAATCTTCTGCAAGCCAACCTGACGTGGTGTGAAGTTATCAATGGCCACCATGTTGAAGTTGTAATTGATTTGCAGATCGGTGTATTTGTACAGATAGTTGAGAATAGTTTGCTCATCGCTGTCTTTTTTCAGTTCAATGGCAATCCGCAGACCTGTCCGGTCTGACTCATCACGTACTTCCGCAATTCCAGGTACCTTGTTGTTAACACGAACGTCGTCAATCTTTTTGACTAGAACAGCCTTGTTGACCTCGTAAGGAATCTCGGTAATGACAATCTGTTTCTTGCCAGCCTTGAGTTGCTCGATTTCACAACGGCTACGGACAACGACACGGCCCTTACCAGTTTCATAGGCCTTCTTGATTTCGTCAGCCCCTTGGATAATAGCACCCGTTGGGAAGTCTGGTCCAGGCAAGAACTCCATCAACTTTTCTAACTTCGCAGTCGGATGGTCAATCATATAGACAACAGCATCAATGACCTCAGCCAAATTATGTGGCGGGATGTCAGTCGCGTACCCAGCTGAAATTCCTGTCGCTCCATTAACCAATAGATTAGGGAAGGCAGCTGGTAGGACAGTGGGTTCTTTTTCCGTATCGTCAAAGTTCCAAGCAAATGGCACCGTCTTTTTCTCGATGTCAGCCAAGAGATAGCCAGCCATTTCCGATAGACGAGCCTCGGTGTAACGCATAGCCGCAGGCGGATCGCCGTCCATGGAACCGTTATTTCCATGCATCTCCACCAAAATCTCGCGGTTTTTCCAGTCCTGACTCATGCGGACCATGGCATCATAAATAGAGTAATCACCGTGCGGGTGGAAATTCCCCATGATATTACCGACTGACTTGGCAGACTTACGATAGCCCTTGTCAAAGGTGTTGCCGTCTTTATTCATAGAATAAAGAATCCGACGTTGTACAGGCTTCAAACCGTCACGAATATCCGGAAGAGCCCGCTCCTGAATAATGTATTTGGAGTAGCGACCAAAACGCTCTCCCATGATGTCCTCAAGGGACATGTTTTGAATGTTAGACATAAATTAAGATACAAAGCCCGTAAAAGACAAAGTCAAAATAGGAAATCGGCAGAAAATCCTGATTTTCTAGACGATTTATCTTTTTGACACAGTCTTTAGGGCGTGTTCAGTTGTTTCTAGCAACCGAACATTCCTTTCTTTCACTTTGTTTGCATAAGAGAAAAATTTAATTTGACTTACCCCACAAACTTCCGTTTATACTTGATATGACTGGCAATATTGCCTTCGACATCTTTTTCATCCCACAGTTGCAATTCCCACGGGTAGTAGAAATTACTCTTATTTTTGAAATAGATATGAATGCCGACATAGCCGTCCTTATCTCGCAGGTACCAGTTTTTCAGTCCATATTTTTCCTGCCAGTCATCCAGACGCTCCATGACCTCCGCGATTTCCTCAGAAGTCAAAATCATACGAGCACCGAAAATATCATTGAGAATGGAGTTGACAGGATATCCCTCGCTTCTCTCTTTAAAACGCTCAATCTTATCCAAAATGGATTCCGATGTTTTGACACGATAAAAATAGGTAATGTCCTTCACATCAGCACGCATCAAATAGTCATTGATAGCCTCGTGTAAGTTGAGCCGATAGGTCAGAATAGGCTGGGTAGGCACCTTGGCAAATGTATGCTTGAGATTGATTTTCTCAACTTTTCCTGTTTCAAAATAATCCTGTGAATACTCAAGATGAATGCGGTTAATTTCACTTATTAATCGTTCAACTTTCTCTAACATCTTCTTTCTCCTCGTAAAATAGCAGAGCTACTTTTCCACCTTCCACTGACTTGCTTGCCAGTTTCTGAAATCATCCACATCAGACTTAACTAATTTGAGGCAGGCATTAAGGACAAAGGCATCATCCAACAAACCAGGTCCGAATAGGAAATCAGGCAGAGCATCCAGTGGGCTAAAAAAGTAGATTAAGGCACCGATTGTAGCTAAAATAGCTCCTTTTGGTAAGGCTGTATATTCTCGCTTAACATAGCTTCTAACCATGGAAATCATTCCTGGAATGGCTGAAAACTTGTCCCCGCCAAATGGAAGTCGTGCCAATTTCTTCTCTATATTTTGCAGAAAATGTTCCAATTTCCCTTGATCAGACAACAAGGCCTCTGCCCGTTCTCTAGTCTTGGAGGATTTCCAAGTTTCAAGCGCCTGGTCAAACTTTTCTTCTAATTCCTGTTTGTTTTTAAATGGCTTGCGCTTTCGAGCCCATTCAGTCAGCTGTTTTTGAAAACGGTCAGTTAATTTTACTCTTAGTGGCATAAAACACCTCACATAGTTTGCTTGTGCTAGAATTACAAATCCTCTGTCCGATAGAGGTTGTAACCCTCATAGAAATAAGAATGGTCGATACCTTTGAAATAAGTAGCCTGACCAAGATCGTCAGTCAAAGAATGTAGCAAGAGGTATTTGAGTTCACCTGTTGACACATGGCTTCTAATCATGGCATTGAAATACTCGTCTTTATCAATGTTATTCCAATCAATGACCTTGCCCAAACTAGCCCGAAACATACAATCCAACCAGATACGCATACTGCGTCCATTTCCTTCTCGGAATGGATGTGCAATGTTCATATCCGCATATTTTTCAACGATTTCGTCAAAGTTTTCATGAGGTAGCTTGTCAATATAGGCCAAAGACTGCTCCAGAAAAATCCGGGGAGCGAATTGAAAATTATCCTTAGCAATGTTGACATCACGAATTTTCCCTGCAAAGTCGTAAATATCCTCGAATAAAGCCTGATGAATGTGTGCCAAACCTGCAAAGGTTCCAACTTCAATCTGGAATAACTGACCAGTTTCAAATAGTTTGGCTGCTTTTTTCTTACTGATTTGTTCTTCAAGACGGGCTAATTCAGCCGAATTTTCAATCCCCAATTTATTTTCTAAAACCATATGGCACCTCAACTTCCCTGAGATTATTTAGTAAACGCAGTCGCTTCTTCCAATGTAAATTTGACATTATCTTCAATCCACTTGCGGCGTGGCTCGACCTTGTCGCCCATGAGGACGGACACACGGCGTTCAGCTCGGGCCAGGTCTTCAATGGTGACACGGATAAGGGTACGGGTTTCAGGGTTCATGGTTGTTTCCCAGAGCTGATCGGCATTCATCTCACCAAGACCCTTGTAGCGTTGAAGGATAAAGCCCTTGCCAAAATCCTTGCGGAGATCTTCTAATTCTCCATCAGACCAAGCATAGGCAATCTTTTCTGTCTTGCCCTTGCCTTTGGACATCTTGTAGAGCGGCGGAAGGGCAATGTAAACCCGACCAGCTTCTACCAATGGTCGCATATAACGATAGAAGAAGGTCAACAAGAGGGTCTGAATGTGAGCACCATCCGTATCCGCATCGGTCATGATAATTATCTTGTCATAGTTGACATCTTCCAGCGTAAAGTCTGAACCAACACCTGCACCAATGGTGTAAATCATGGTGTTGATTTCTTCGTTTTTGAGGATATCCGCCATTTTAGCCTTGGCGGTATTGATAACCTTACCACGCAAAGGTAGAATGGCTTGGAACTTGCGGTCACGGCCTTGTTTGGCAGAGCCTCCGGCCGAATCTCCCTCGACCAGATAGAGTTCGTTTTTAGCTGGATTTTTGGACTGGGCTGGGGTGAGTTTCCCTGACAAAAGACCCTTGTCCTTCTTGTTTTTCTTACCATTTCGGGATTCGTCACGCGCCTTACGCGCAGCCTCGCGGGCGTCACGCGCCTTAATGGCTTTACGAACTAGATTTGAAGCTAATTCCCCATTTTCCAAAAGGAAGAAAGTCAGCTTGTCCGACACAATGCCGTCCACCACAGGACGAGCAAGTGGGCTTCCCAACTTGTCCTTGGTCTGCCCTTCAAACTGCAAATGCTCTTCTGGCACAAGGATAGAAAGGACCGCAGACAAACCTTCACGGTAGTCAGAGCCTTCCAAGTTCTTGTCCTTTTCCTTGAGCAAGTTGGTCTTACGAGCATAGTCGTTCATGGCCTTGGTAATGGCTAGTTTAAGACCTGTTTCGTGGGTACCGCCGTCCTTGGTCCGAACGTTGTTAACGAAGGACAGGATGTTATCTGAATAACCATCGTTGTACTGCATGGCAACTTTGACCTGGAAACCTGCATCTTCTCCTTCAAAATAGAGGACTGGAGTCAGGGTTTCCTTGTCTTCGTTGAGGTAGGATACAAAGTCCTGGACACCATTTTCGTAGTGGTACTCCTCCTGCTCACCCGTCCGCTCATCTGTCAGGGTCATAGTGACTTGTTTGAGCAAGAAGGCTGATTCTTTCAAACGTTCGGCAATGGTGTTGAACTTGAAATCCGTCGTCGAGAAGATGGTATCATCAGGCATAAAGGTAACCTTTGTACCTGTTTTTGATTTTGGAGCGGTGCCAATCTTCTCTAGGGTCGTGACTGGCTTTCCGCCCTGCTCAAACCGTTGCTTGTAAACAGCACCGTCACGGGTAATTTCCACTTCCAACCAACTGGACAGGGCATTGACCACCGAAGAACCAACCCCGTGCAGACCACCTGAAGTCTTGTAGCCACCTTGACCGAACTTACCACCTGCGTGGAGAACGGTGAAGATAACTTCAACGGTTGGCTTGCCTGTTGCGTGCATACCGACAGGCATTCCACGTCCACGGTCGGAAACGGACAGACTACCGTCCTTGTTAATGGTCACGTCAATTCGGTCACCGAAACCAGACAAGGCCTCGTCGACAGCATTATCGACAATCTCCCAGACCATGTGGTGCAGACCATTTCCGTCTGTGGAGCCGATGTACATACCAGGGCGTTTGCGAACAGCATCTAGCCCTTCTAATACCTGAATGGCATCGTCATTATAATTATTTATGTTAATCTCTTTCTTAGTCAAAACTGACCTCCATACTTGTCATCCTTACTATATTACAAGTTTTTGAGCATTTTTGCAAAATTTTTCTGCTAACTTTCGGCTGGAACAGCTAAGAAAACGCATTTGAGGAGAATTCAAAGGAAATTGTGCTATAATGGAAGCATGTTAGTCAATCTTATTTTATTATTCGTCGCATATTTATTAGGTTCTATTCCATCAGGACTTTGGATTGGTCAGGCTTTTTTCAAGATCAATATCCGGGAGCATGGTTCAGGCAATACGGGAACCACCAATACCTTCCGAATTCTCGGTAAGAAGGCGGGCACTGTCGTCTTTCTGATTGATTTCCTCAAGGGAACCTTGGCAGCACTGCTCCCAATTATTTTTCATGCCCAAGGAATTTCTCCGATTGTCTTTGGATTGATGGCTGTTTTAGGACATACTTTCCCCATCTTTGCCCAATTCAAAGGCGGTAAGGCTGTTGCCACATCTGCTGGTATGTTGTTGGGTGTCGCACCTACATTCTGCCTCTATCTTATTCTAATCTTTGCCAGCTCACTATACTTGACATCCATGGTGTCCTTCTCTAGTGTTTTGGCAGCAGCCTTAGCCATCTTAGGAGCTCTGCTATTTCCAGCACTAAAATTTATCCTACCTAGCTACGACTGGCTCTTTACCATTATCATCGTCTTTTTGGGGCTCTTTGTCATCGTTCGACACAAGGAAAATATCCAACGGATTTTGAAAAAAGAAGAAAATTTAGTTCCATTCGGCCTCAATCTAACCAAACAGAAAAAGCGAGTTTAATCACTCGCTTTTAGTTTACATCAACTTGAACTACTTCTATTCTCTCTCCGCCTAGCAAAATTAAATGGCAGTCTACACGGTTTATCTTGTAGGCTTTTTTCAATGCTTCTGCGTAGAGTTGCATTTGAGCTTGGTAACGTTGGCTGAGTTGGATTGGTTGGTCATACTTGTCTGTCTTGTAATCAAAGAGGACAATATGATCATCATAGAGTAGGTAGCCATCGATAATCCCACGCAGGACAAAATCTTCCTGTGATACAGGATCAGTCTGCAAACTTGCAAATGGAGCTTCTCGGTGTAGTTTGTCCGTATTGGCTAGAATTTCCTGACCCAAGTCTGTATCAAAGAAATCCAAGATCTTTTGAATATCAATCTTGTCCTTAACAGCCTGATCTGCATGAACAGCTTCTAGAGCTTCTCTTACCGTATCTTCTGTCACCAACCAAGACAAGTCCAAGCGTTGCATGAGTTCATGGACTGCTGAACCGACTTGGGCTCCAGTAATTTTTGGTTTCTTGGAGAAATCTGGCAAGTTGAAGGTCCGTTTTGTTTTGGATTTTGCCAAGTCCTGCCTTGTATCGGACTTATCCATGATTTCCATGCCTTCTTGTTCCAAAATAGGCTCATAGAGTTTCTTGATTTGACTTGGAGTCCGTAAACTTGGTAATTCTATAGCAGCCTTATAGCTGGCATTCAGTTCTTGGACAGAAGACAATAATTTCAAACCAATCTCAATGTCTTTTAACTGGATTTCTTCTATTCGATCCGACTTCACCTCTTTGGCTTGTTCAGTTTGGTCAGCTTGCTCTAGTGGTAACTGTTCAGACACAGTAACCTCTACGGTTTCAGTTGCTTGATTGTCACTTGCTTCCGCTGCTTCTTGAACTGACTGGTCTTCGATCTGCTCCCCGATTTCTTCAAGGTCCTCATCCGTCACAAATCTTTTCTTGAAGTGAAGGTCTTGACCAGCAAAGGCAGCGTCAATAGCTAGTATCCAATCTTGAAAGCTGACCATATTCTCTCTTGTTGATTTAGCTAAGACACCATTTTCTTGTTTGCCGTCGTACCGATCTGCTAGTTTTTCCTCAGACCCTTTTCCAACCAAGTAGAGTTTTATCTCAGCTCGGGTCAGGGCTACATAAAGCAAGCGCATTTGTTCAGATAGATTGGCAATTTTCAGCTCTTGCAAGTTACGACGATAGGGAAGAGTATTCATCAGCACGCGCACCTGGGGTAATGAACTCCTTACCCGATTTTTCATGTCTGCCAGATACTGAACCCCAAGTCCATTTTTTCGACTGATAATAACAGACTGGTAATGGTCCTCTAAGTTAAATTTCTTATCAATATTCATAAGAAATACATACTTGAACTCCAACCCCTTTGACTTATGAATAGTCATGAGTTGCACTGCGTTTTCCGGAACAAATTCTTGAACATCTGCCAAGTCTTTGTCGTTGACTAAGGCACGATCAATCATGGCAATAAAGCGAGATAATCCCTTGTAACCAGTCTTTTCAAATTGATGAGCACGCAAACCCAGGGCGTAAAGATTAGCCTGTCGCTTGCTGGCATTTGGCAAAGTAGCTACATAGTCGTAGTAGAATTTTTCATTGAAAATCTTCCAAATCAAATCATGGATAGAATGTAGCTTGGCAAAAGAACGCCAGCTATCCAATACTGACAAAAAATGACTAATCTTAGTTTGCAAACCTTTTGTAATCAAGCTTTTCCTAGCACAATTCTCTTGGTCCGCATCATCTTTGATACCTTCTATTTGTTTCGCTTCTTCCATCTTTTGATAGAAAAATCCTGTATTAGCCTGTAGGGAAATGCGGGTCAATTCATCCTCATCAAATCGAAACATAGGAGATTTGAGAAGTGCTACTAGGGCATAATCATTGAGCGGATTGTTAATTACCCGCAAGGTATCTAGCATGACCATGACTTCCAAGGATTTCAGATAGGATGTTAACCCACCATCAGCCACTAAGGGAATACCATACCTGTCAAAAATGCTTGTAATCAGATGATTGTGGGTTCGTTTTTGGACTAATAGCGTAATGTCTTCAAATTTTACGTTCTTCTCCTTATGCAGACGTAAGATTTCCTTAGCCACCATTTCAACTTCGCCAGCTGATATGGCCACCTCCTCTTCCCTATCCTCTGTATCAGTCTTATCTTCCTTCTGACTATAGAGCCAGTACTCCATCTGATTTTCTGGCTTATAAGTAGGGTTTTCACTATTACCAAAGACTAGGCGGTGGCTGCCATCATAGTTAATTTCACCCACCTGTTTATCCATAAGGCGAGTAAAAATCGCATTAGTAGCTTCTACAACCTCGATACTGCTGCGGAAATTCTCCTTGAGTAATATCAATTTTCCTGCCTCTGGATTAGACTGATAAAGTTCAAATTTCTCTTGGAAAATCATCGGATCAGCCTGACGGAAGCGATAGATTGATTGTTTGATATCCCCTACCATGAAGCGATTGTGCCCATTAGACAGCAAATCCAACATTCGCTCTTGACTGTGGTTATTGTCTTGGTACTCGTCCACCATTACCTCATGGTACTTGTCTTGGAAATACTGGCGAATATCCTCGTTTTCCTCTAAAATCCGAATGGCAAAATGCCCAATATCCGAAAATTCAAAGGCAGCTTCCCTGATTTTCAACTCCAAATAGGCTTGTGAAAAATCCAAAACAAAATCACGCAGAAGCTCCAACAAAGGCAGAGCTTGAAGCTGGTAGTCTTTAAGCAAGTTCAATTCATAGGCTTCCTGCCCTAACTCCCGCAAGCCTTCAATAATTTGTTTCTTACCAACATTATATTCTTCCTTAAAAGCTAGTAAATGCTCATCCTTAGGACGCTTAGCATTTGTCAACCCCCTGCCATTGGACTGGCTATTGATGAGTAGAATTTTTTCAACCCGTTCCGTCAAGTCCTTTAGACCCAAGCCATCTAAATCTGTCAAAAGACCCACAACCTCTTCAACATTAGCAAAATATGGAGCAGAGCCAAAATCTTTTTTCCCCCATTCCACATGGTAATGGAAAAAATCCGCAGCATCATAAAGCTGGTCCAAAACAGTTTGCTTATAGTCTTGTTCAAGCATCTGGTCAATTTTTTCCTGGCTATAAAGTTCTGACTGAACAGCCTTTTCTTTTAGCCATTGGGTCGGATTGCTAGTTGATTGGCTAAAATCATAAATCTGATAGACGACTGCACGAAAACCGCTATTGTCTTTCCGACTACCTGAAAAATTGCTGACCAGCTTCCGAAAGTCCCCTGATTTGTCATTTTCTAAATAGGTTGCAAAAATCTGACTAAAAATTTCTTTTTTGAAACTAGATTTTTCAACTTCATCTTGTAGGATACGAAACTGGGGCGAAATACCCAGACTATAGCCATAGGTCGTGACTAATTTCTGCGTGAAAGAGTCCATGGTCCCGATATCAGCCTTGGTCAAATCAGCCAACTGAGCTGATAGGTGCCGCCTCAAGTCCATATCGCTAGTCGCAGCAATGGTTTTATTAAGATTGTCCTCAATCCGATCCTTTAGCTGACCTGCTGCCTTAACTGTAAAAGTAGAGATAAAAAGCTCTTCAATCCCCACACCACGTTGTAGCTTGTCCAGTATCCTCTCCACCATGACAAAGGTCTTGCCAGAACCAGCTGATGCTGAAACAAGTATGTTCTGACTATGACTATAAATGGCTTCAATCTGCTCAGGTGTCCGCTTGGGCTTCTTTGCAGAAGCAGCCTCCTCCAACTGAATAGCACGAATTTCTTCTGCACTTAAAAATGGTTCAAAAGCCATTAGTCCTCTTCTCCTTTCATTCTCTCTAGCCAATTCTCTCGTTTTGTTTCCTTGACCAAACGACGAGCCATTCCCATATGTCGATCGGCCTCAAAACCTGTAATGGCCTTCAGTTGCTCACCAGCAACCGAACGTCCATCTTTTGTATAAGGGTTAATAGCAAAGCGACCATTGATAATTTCCTCAGCAGCCTTCTGATAGAGATGTCGATTATGCTCCAGTAGAATATCACATTCCTCTTTCTCATAGGTCTGCTTCTCTGTCTTATAAAGGGATGAAAGACCTTGACTTTCCCCTTTAATAAATAAACCCTTGTAGACTAAACTGGTATTGGCAAGCTGCTCTAGTTCTTCCATATTCTTCGTATCCTTTAATCGGATAAGAGGATTTTGTAAATGTAGATACATAGCTCCAAAAGCAGCCTTTTCTTTTGTTTCTTTCAGATGGCGCACAGCTTCCAAATAAGTGACCAATTGGGGTTTCAAACCATTGTAAAAATCAGCCAATGAGAAGGTCTGATCACTGGACTTGTAATCTACGATACCTACAGCATTATTTATCAATAAAGTATCCAAGCGGTCAATGGTACCATTGATATGAATTGGCCGATTGACCTGAGTATCTAGGATTTTAATAGCTTGTTCCTCACGGAAACTCTTTTCCTGACCATCAATAGCGACCAAATCATTATCCCTTAGAACAGTCGCTGTAGAGCGAGCAATCGTATCTAAAACTTGCCCCGTGAACTCCGCTTCGGCATCCTGACTATAAAACATCTTAAACTCCGCTTCATTGTGAGTGTCAGAAATAGCCTTATCCAACTTCTGCTCAAAACTATCACTAGATTTGTCCATAGCAAAGCGTTCCATGACACGATGTAGAAAGAGCCCGTGCTGGGTCACTGTCGGATGAATGGTTTCCTGCTCCCGCAAGCGTAGGATATTGCGAATAAAGTAGAGATACTGGTTATTGTAAAAATTGGTCAAACTAGAGGCCGATAGTTTTAAAGGCTTATCTGCTGGATAGAGAACTGCTCGAGTATCTTCACTTAAGGCGACTGGACTGATATCATCCTTGATTTCAGGAATAGAAAGATCTTTTGCTGCAAATTTTTCTTTTAGCTCGGATACCAGAGTAGTCCAAAAAGCTGATTGACCTTGCCAATCTTGTTCAAGGCTTGACAGGGCTGGCTCTTTTAGCTGAGAGAGCAAGCCTTTATAGTAACCGACATCTTGAGGATTTGGACTGAGTATTCGACCATGCGGTATCACTTGAAACTTCATCAGCTCGACGAGAAGGCCTATATAAGGGGATTGAGGATCTTCACCTTCATTGTATATCTGAGGTGCAGAAAGAACCAAGTGTTCCGTAGCCGCATTTAGTAAGGATATCATGGTAGCGTGGTTTTTCTTAATATTGTCACGACTGACCAAGTCAAAACGAGAGGAGCTAGCTGATACCAGATTGACCTTGGCCATCTCTTCTTCGGTCAAAAGACTGGTATTCTTAGCAACTTTTGGGAAATTAGCCTGTCCCATACCGATAGCAAAAACGTACTTGGCAGTATGAGGCATAATCAAATCATAGGATTTTACATTGACCACATCGACTGTTGCTGGAACAGTCCTATACTGACTGGCCTGCATTCCAGCCTGTAAAATAGCCAGAAAATCATCCAACTTCATTTTTTCATGACCAAAAATCTGACGAAGAGAATGAAGAGTATGGATAAAGCTATTCCAGACTTGTTTCGCCTTATCCTGCTCTGCTTCACCTAGCCCTTTAGTGAGCACTTCCATATTTTGAGTTAGCTGAACAGCCTCTAAAAAGACCATAAATTTCTCTAGTAGACTGCTAGCCTTTTGCGGACCAGCCTTAAACAAGATCAGCAAAGGCTCCATAATCTTGGCCCGCAGAGGTTCTAAGACATTCAAATCATAGATAAGCCCCTTCTCCTTAACTACCTCCTCATCATAGTCTGCTCTGCTATTGACCGAAAAGGCCCGTGAAAAAGCAGCCTGACCCTTCATATCTGCAAATTGCACATAAGATTCAAAAAGATCCAGTTCCTTTGGAGAAATACTGGCGTACAAGCCTGATTTGAGAAGGTTGAGCAGGTCCTCTGGTCTGAAACGATTGCGACGCAAGCGTTGGAGTGACTCAACAAAATGCACGAGAGGATGGTGACTCATCTCTTCTGCCTTCCCCAAATAGTAGGGGATGTCAAATCTATCAAACACCTTGCCAATTTGTAAATGATAGCTATCAACATCGCCAACCAACAAAAGAATATCCTTGTAACGAACACCCTTGCTAAGTAGATGACGAATGGCGATTGCAACCTGCTCCACTTCAGCTTTCTGATTGATAGCTTTCCAAATCTCAATCTTGCTTCGATCTGCCTCCATTAGGGCGAGCTGAGAACCACTATAATCGTAATGACATTCCATATTCTTGGAAATTTTACCTAGACTATCCAAAACAGGCTCCTGACCAATGTAGTCAATTTTGCTGCTAAAGTGGGCAGATAAGTGACGCAAAAAATCAACATTGGCCTGGTAAACATTTCCTTCAATATAAGCTGCCTTTACAGCCTTTTTACTAGCATAAACACCTATCAAAATCTCCGATACCCATTCATTTAAGGCGCTTACCAAGGCCTCCTCTTCTGCTGAGAAACGAGAAAAGCCATCTATAACAAGGACTATATCTTTTAACTGCTGATCTAACTGACCTGTTTCAATCATACTAATCAGCTGTGCTAACTTGGATCGGTGCTCAAAGCCTTCCTTGACCAAAACATCAGTTACTGCCAGAATTATCTTGGTCAAATCAGCCTGTTTGTCTGGAGAACCCATGGCTTCCAAGTTTAAAACAGACATATTGGCCCCTTGCAACTCTTTATATAGTGCTACTAGTTGATTGATAAAACCAAAATCTGTCTTTAAACGCCCGTAGACTTTCAAATCACCATCTTTAAACTGTGATAAGACCCGGAAAAAAACCATGGCCAAGCCTACATCATCAAGCGACTGCCCTTCCTCTACCTTATCAATCAACAAATAACGTCCTAATTGACCGAAACGTGTCACGATAATGTCAAAAGTAGCTTGCTCTGGCAAGTATTCCAAAACCTTGCGTTCCATTTCAAATGATAGGGAGTTAGGAGCAATATAAAAAACACGCTTCCCTTGTTTGGCAAATACTGCCGCCTGCTCTGTCAGATACTGTGTCAGAGGATTACGAATATCTGTATAGACTAATTTCATTCGGCCACCACGCTTTCATAAAATATACTATGTATAGTATAACAGAATTTGGTTAATATCTGACCAAAAAAATAGAATCTGCCAGTCATGCAATACACCAGCAGATTCTAACTTTACTCATTTTCTTTCTCTTTGGCTATACGCTCTCTTTCCAAGCGCAATTTACGATTGGGATTGAGCGTGTTAAAAAGTTCTTCCAATTTCTCAGCATTCCAAACATCTGCTGCAGAAACGAAATTTCCATCCTTATCCTTGAAGGATATCGGTTTATCACCCATAGACACCTCCAAATTTCTATCATTACTTATTTTCTACTCGTCCAAGTTTAAAGCAACTGAAACAGTCTATTCCAAGACTACCTCGCCTTCGAGTTCCCCAGTTAAATCCATGCCAACTTATCGGATGTGTTACGATATGGAGTACAGGCAGTCGATGTTACTGCCTGAACGGAATTAGTAAGGTTGGTAAGTAGACCGCCATAGCGGCTATCGTACTACATCAAGTCCTTTAGGACTTAGAGGCAGTTCCAACGTTACGACACGGAACCCAAATGGTCGATACTACCATTTGGGTGAAGTTAGTAAGGTAGCTAGCCAAGGTCCCCTAGGACTTGGCGTAGTTTGACTAGCAAGTTAACTTGCAGTCAAACTGCTTACCTCGCTCTCGAATTTTTAGGCTCGGGCTTCTGTGGTCGCTTTCATATTTCAAGGCGACCAGCTGAAACAGTTCCCCAAACTGTTTCACTCCACTGGACAAGTTACGACATGGAGTACAGGCAGTCGATGTTACTGCCTGTACGGAATTAGTAAGGTTGGTAGGTAGTCCGCCATAGCGGCTATCGTACTACATCAAGTCCTTTAGGACTTAGAGGCAGTTCCAACGTTACGACACGGAACCCAAATGGTCGATACTACCATTTGGGTGAAGTTAGTAAGGTAGCTAGCCAAGAGCCCATAGGACTTGGCGTAGTTTGACTAGCAAGTTAACTTGCAGTCAAACTGCTACGTTAATCCACAAACTCAAATTCGAACTTGCCGATGCGAACGGTGTCGCCGTCTTTTGCTCCACGTGCGCGGAGGGCTTCATCGACACCCATTCCTCGCAACTGACGGGCGAATTTCATAACTGATTCGTCACGGTCAAAGTTGGTCATAGTAAAGAGTTTTTCTAGCTTATCACCAGATAGAATCCAGCTGGCATCATCTGAACGGCTGATATCAAATTCTGGTTCATCTGGGTTGAAGCCATAGTAAGCCTCTTCCTCTTGGAAATCTGATTCGTCGTAAAGCAAGAATTCTGGTGTTTTCTCTAGCAATTCTGCTGTTGCCTCCAAGAGATTTTCCAAACCTTGATGGGCAATACCAGAAATTGGGAAAATCTGTGGCAGTTCATCAAATTCATCATAGTTAGCTGCTAATTTTTTCTTGAATTCCTTCAGATTTTCAGCTGCTTCTGGCATATCCATCTTGTTAGCAACGATAATCTGCGGACGTTCCATTAGTCGAAGATTATAGGTTTCCAATTCATTGTTAATGGCTACATAATCCTCATATGGATCGCGCCCTTCACTTGCTGACATATCTAAGACATGCAAGATAACCCGTGTCCGCTCGATGTGACGAAGGAATTGGGTTCCAAGTCCAACACCTTGGCTAGCTCCTTCAATCAAACCTGGCAAGTCTGCAACTGCAAATGATTCTCCAGATTTAGTCCGAACCATTCCCAAGTTTGGAACAATAGTAGTAAAATGATAGGCACCAATTTTTGGCTTGGCTGCCGTAATCACGCTGAGCAGGGTTGATTTACCAACCGATGGAAAACCAACAAGCCCAACATCAGCAAGAACTTTCAATTCTAATTCCAATTGGCGTTCTTCACCTGGCTCCCCATTTTCAGAAATTTCTGGTGCAGGATTTTTAGGTGTCGCAAAACGGATATTTCCACGACCACCACGTCCGCCATGGGCAATGATAAATTCCTGACCATGCTCGACCAAGTCAGTAATAACCTTGCCAGTTTCCGCATCGCGCACAGTAGTTCCCTGAGGAACACGGACCAACATATCTTCTGCGCCACGACCATGCATTCCCTTGGTCATGCCTTTTTCACCATCGTCAGCCTTAAAACGACGGTTGTAACGGAAGTCCATCAAGGTGCGCAAGCCCTCATCCACGACAAAGACCACATTACCACCACGACCACCGTCACCACCCCAAGGACCGCCATTGGGTACATACTTCTCACGGCGGAAGGCCACCATGCCATCGCCACCCTTACCAGCCTTGACCGTAATCTTGGCTGTATCTAAAAACATACTCATAATTTACCTATTCTTTCCTAGAAAAAAACGCTTAGAAGCGTTTTATAATCTGTATCACAAGCAAAATTCAAATATAAGAATTCTTTTCAAGTTAAACAAAGCAGTTTTTAGGGAAATACAGTTGTATTTTGAAAAAAACTAACAATGAGGAACTGAAAGCTAACCTTACTATAGAAGTGCTGAAGTGTGTACAGGTTCTTAATTCATCAATGCATTGATAGCTGGTAAAATCAAACCAGCCAAGGTTACTAGCACCATCACAATAACGATGATAATTGTCACCTTCTCAAAAAATGTTTTCTTATGTTTTACTTCTCCAAAAGCCATGGCTTTCTCCTTATTTTGCAATATCGTTTTATTTTACCATAATTGAAGCATTTTTTCAATTCTCACCTCTATCTGATAAACTTTCCTTCACCTTCTCCGCCACCTTATACGGCACTCCTGCTTCTGCAATTTCTTGCAGACTGGCCGACTGGATATTACCAATAGATTTGAAATGCTTCATCAGAGCCTGTTTGCGTTTTGGTCCCAAGCCATCAATACCATCCAATTTGGATGAGAAGGAATTTTTTGACCGAACCTGACGATGAAACTCAATGGCAAATCGGTGAACTTCATCTTGAATTCGATGAAGAAGGAAAAATTCCTGAGAATTACGGGGCAACTCCACGACTTCTAGCGGATTTCCAAAGAGCAACTCGTGGGTCTGGTGCTTGTCATTCTTCTGCAAACCTGCAATAGGAATGGACATGCCTAGCTCCTGCTCGATGACCTGCTTGGCGACATTTACCTGACCTTGACCACCGTCAATGATAATCAAATCAGGCGGTGTCAAATCGTCCCGCAAGACCCGACTATAACGGCGTTGCAGCACTTCACGCATAGAGGCGTAATCATCCGGCCCCTCAACCGTCTTAATCTTGTACTTGCGGTATTCTTTTTTATTGGGCACCCCATTTTCAAAAACCACCATGGCCGACACAGGACTGGTCCCCATGATGTTGGAGTTGTCAAAGGCCTCAATCCGCACAGGCGTCGGAATTCCCAAAAGCTGACCGATATTCTCGACTGCACCATAGGTCTTCTTCAGATTTTTCTCCAGGAGATTAAACTTCTGCTCCAGACTGACACGGGCATTCTTGGTGGCCAGAGCTATGAGTTGCTTCTTCTCACCACGCTGGGGTTTAAGCACCTTGGTCGCCACCAGAGCTTCTACGGCTTCTTGGTCAATATCCTGTGGTATCAACACTTCAGATGGAATTAAATGCTGCTGGTCCCTGTAAAACTGACCGATGTAGGTCAAAAAGTCTTCGTCCGCATCATTATAGTAGGGAAAGAGATTGACATTCCGCTCAATTAGTTTTCCCTGACGAACAAAGAAAACCTGTACACACATCCAGCCCTTATCTACATAGTAGCCAAAGACATCTCGATTCTGCAAGTCATGGGCCATCACACGCTGCTTGGTCCGCAGGGTTGAAATGGATTGGAGGACATCTCGGTATTCCGCAGCCTTTTCAAATTCCAGATTGCCAGCAGCAACTTTCATCTTGTCCTGGACTTCCTTGACAATCTTATCATCATGACCTGTCAAGAACTGGGCCACTTCCTTAGCCATCTTGTCATAGTCAGACAGGCTGGGCAGGTTTTCCCCGTGTGCCAAACATTGCCCCAAATGATAATAAAGACAATACTTGTTCTCAGGCAATTTACACTTGCGGAAAGGATAGAGGCGCTCCAATAGTTTAAGGGTTTGATTGGCCGCACTAACGTCAGGATAAGGACCAAAATACTGACCACCATCCTTTTTTATCTGCCGTGTAATGATTAGCCGCGGATGGCGTTCCTTAGTGATCTTGATGAAAGGATAGGACTTGTCGTCCTTGAGCATGATATTGTAGCGTGGCTTGTTTTCCTGAATGAGATTGATTTCCAACAGAAGTGCCTCAATATTGGAGTCTGTCACGATAAATTCAAAATCGGCAATTTCAGCTACTAAGGCTTCTGTCTTGGTATCATGGGCACCACGAAAATAAGACCGCACCCGATTTCGCAGGTTTTTGGCCTTGCCCACATAGATAATCTTACCGTGCTTGTTTTTGTGGAGGTAACAACCCGGACTATCCGGCAGCAACTCCAACTTGTGCTTGATTAAATCGTTCATAAAACTATTGTAACACAAGTTTAATCAATGGAACACTAGACATCTTCTCAAAAAAACATTAAATTTTCTCACAATTTAATGACTTGGAATGTTATATTTTCTAACATAAGGAATTGATAGATTTTGCAAAAATTTTCAGAATATGGTATACTAGCAAAGTTATTTTATATAGAAGGAGTATGAAAATGAAGAAAAAACTATTCATGTTATTGGCAAGCATACTGCCAGTATTCTTTATTTTTACCAGTGTTAAGGCTGACGATACCATTGATATTGTCTTCGATAATGCCTACGCACCATTCGAGTTTAAAGACTCAGACCAAGTTTACAAAGGATTAGATGTTGATATCATCAACGAAGTTATCAAGCGCTCTGGCTGGAAAGTTAACCAATCTTTCCCAGGCTTCGATGCTGCCGTTAACGCTGTTCAAGCCGGTTCTGCCGATGCCCTTATGGCAGGTACAACCATTACAGAGGCTCGCAAGAAAGTCTTTACTTTCTCAGATCCCTACTTCGATACAAAAATCGTTATTGCTACAACCAAGTCAAACACGATTTCTAAATACGAAGACCTCAAAGGTAAAACTGTCGGTGTAAAAAACGGTACCGCTGCCCAAGCCTTTCTGGAGGAAAACAAGGAAAAGTACGGCTATACTCTTAAAACCTTTGATACAGGCGATTTGATGTACAACAGCCTTTCAGCTGGTGCTGTTGATGCAGTTATGGACGATGAAGCAGTTATCCAATATGCTATCCAACAAGGTCAAGACCTCAGCATCGACATCGCTGGTGAAGCCATTGGTTCCTTTGGTTTCTCTGTTAAAAAAGGCAGCCAATATGAGTACCTTGTAGAAGATTTTAACAAGGCACTTGCAGCCATGAAAGAAGATGGCACATATGAAACAATCATGAACAAGTGGTTTGGAACAACAACTGCTTCTGCTGAAACAACTGACTACTCTTCACGCCTTAGCTTGACTGGTAGTGCTACTGCAAAAGCAACACCTGTAAAAGCAAGCTACACTATTGTATCGGATTCCTCATTTGCCCCATTTGAATACCAAGATGAAACTGGTAAATATGTCGGTATCGACATGGAATTGATTAAGGCAATTGCAGAAAACCAAGGCTTTACCATTACCATCCAAAACCCTGGCTTTGATGCAGCCTTGAACGCTGTACAAGCTGGACAAGCTGATGCGGTTATCGCTGGTATGTCTATCACAGACGCTCGTAAAGAGATTTTTGATTTCTCAGATGCCTATTATTCATCAAATATTCTTCTTGCTGTTAAAAATGGTAGCGATATTACTTCCTACGAAGGCTTGAAAGGCAAAACTGTCGGTGCTAAAAACGGTACAGCTTCTTATACTTTCTTAGAAAGTAACAAAGACAAGTACGGGTATACTCTTAAACCTTTCGATGAAGCTTCTGGCATGTATGACAGCTTGAATTCAGGTTCTATTGATGCCCTCATGGATGACGAAGCTGTGCTTCTTTACGCTATCCAACAAGGTCGCGACTTTGCAACTCCAATCCCTGGCGAAAAATCTGGTGAGTACGGTTTCGCTGTTAAAAAAGGTACAAACCCAGAGTTGATTGAAATGTTCAACAACGGTATGGCTGCTCTTGTCCAATCTGGTAAGTACGATGAAATTTTGAACAAGTACTTCAATTCTACTGAGGAAACAAGCTCTACTACATCTACTGTTGATGAAACAACCATTGCAGGTCTTTTGAAAAACAACTACGGTCAGTTACTCTCTGGTCTTGGTATCACAATCGGTCTTGCACTTCTTTCATTTGCAATCGCTATTGTTATTGGTATTATCTTCGGTATGTTCGCGGTTAGTCCAATCAAAGCCCTCCGTGTTACTGCATCTGTGTTTGTTGATGTGGTTCGTGGTATTCCTTTGATGATTGTAGCTGCCTTCATCTTCTGGGGTATTCCTAACTTAATCGAATCTATCACAGGTCAGCAATCTCCAATCAACGACTTCGTTGCTGGTACCATTGCCCTGTCCCTCAACTCTGGTGCTTATATCGCTGAGATTGTTCGCGGTGGTATTCAAGCCGTTCCTGCTGGTCAAATGGAAGCCTCACGCAGTTTGGGTATTTCCTACGGAACAACCATGCGTAAGATTATCTTGCCACAGGCTGGTAAAATCATGTTGCCAAACTTCATTAACCAATTCGTTATCACTTTGAAAGATACAACTATCATCTCTGCGATTGGTTTGGTGGAGCTCTTCCAAGCAGGTAAAATCATTATCGCTCGTAACTATCAGTCCTTCCGTATGTACGCAATCCTTGCCATTATCTACTTGGTAGTTATCACTCTCTTGACGCGCTTGGCTCGTAATCTTGAAAAAGGAGGCAAATAATGGCTCAATTGAAAATTAACGTCCATGACTTGCACAAGTATTATGGAAAAAACGAAGTATTGAAAGGTATTACTGCTAAGTTCTATGAAGGCGATGTTGTTTGTATCATCGGTCCTTCTGGTTCAGGTAAATCAACCTTTCTTCGTACCATGAACTTGCTTGAAACCATCACAAGTGGTCAAGTGACAGTGGACGGATATGATTTGACAGATCCTAAGACAGATGTTGATGCCTTCCGTGCCAATGTCGGCATGGTATTCCAGCACTTCAACCTCTTCCCACACATGACTGTCCTTGATAATATCACTTTTGCTCCTATCGAACACAAGTTGATGGATAAGGCAGAAGCTGAAAAAGTTGGTATGGAATTGTTGGAAAAAGTTGGTTTGGCAGACAAGCGTGACGCCATGCCTGATAGCCTATCTGGTGGTCAAAAACAACGTGTTGCTATCGCTCGTGCCTTGGCTATGAACCCAGACATCATGCTCTTTGATGAACCTACTTCTGCCCTTGACCCTGAGATGGTTGGTGATGTACTAAATGTTATGAAGGACTTGGCAGAACAAGGTATGACCATGTTGATCGTTACTCACGAGATGGGCTTCGCCCGCAAGGTTGCTAACCGCGTTATCTTTACAGATGGCGGTGAATTCCTTGAAGATGGTACTCCAGAACAAATCTTTGACAACCCACAACACCCACGTTTGAAAGACTTCCTAGATAAGGTCTTGAATGTGTAAGCTAAACGAAAAGCCTTTGACTAACAGTCAAGGCTTTTTTTGCATCTCACAATGATTTATAAATTCTTTTTATAGGACCAACCTTTCTTTGTCTTTTCAACAGCTTCAAAGCCACATTTCTCAAATAGTTTACGGGAGCCCGTATTCCAGTCATATATTTCTTCGACAAGTATTTCCACAAAGCCCAGCTCCCTTGCTCGATCAATCATTCGCTGCAATACCTTGGTTCCTATTCCCTTTTTCCAATACCGCTTATCTCCAATGGCAATGGCAAAATCATCTGCAAACAGCGTCACATCACCAATTGGGATAAACTGATCGTCTTCAAAAATTTCAATAAAGTAACATTCGCCATTTTTAGACAAATAATCATACATACGATCGAGCAAGTCAAGACTATAACGTTCTTGATCACCATCAATCAGCCAGACCAATTCCAAATCTTGATGCCATATCAAAGCAAAATCATGAATTCCATCATATCTACGAAGCCGAATCTGATTGTCAATTTCTAATACTGCCGCCTGCTCTACTCCTTCGATCGCCATGAATATCTCCTTACTAGTTCATCTCGGTAGGTCAATTTTATCACAAATCTGAATAGATGAGAATAGCCATTTCTATTCATCTAGTAAGGCAAACATCAAAAAGGCTGGGCTCAAGCCCAACCTCGCTTCTCAGGGTTCGTGTAAACATCTCAACGCAGTGGTTGATTGGCAGATTTGTTCGTGTTTTACACTCCAAATCTGACCTAATCAACTGTGCGGGGGCGGGAAGACGAACTCTTTTTTTGACCAGTCGAGTTCTTTCCCGCTCCCTGTTTTATAAAAACAATCCAACTAAAGCCGTAATGATTCCGTAGATAAACATAGGCACGGCAGTTTTCTGCATGATAAATCCTTCTTGACGACGCACTCCGGAAACGGATGAGGCCGCAATGATATTGTTGACACAGGTCATATTCCCCATTGCTCCTCCAACAGACTGCATAGCCAAAATGCTAGTCATATTCAGACCCGTTTGCGTGGCGATGGATTGTTGAACACCTCCAAAAATGAGATTGGAAATTGTCGCAGAACCCGAGAAGAAGGCTCCAATGGCACCTAGATAGGAAGCGAAGAGACCCCAATATGGACCAGTTGCTGCTGCCAAGGACATCCCGATAATGGATACCATAGACTGATCACCATTAAGTAGCATGAATTTTACCATGGTCACACCACCTAGAAGGGCAAAGAAGGGTTCCGACACTTGTTTGGCGGTTTGCCCAATCATCTTCCAGACTTGACCTTTCATACTCGGATAGAGGCTCGATAGGGTCAACACAATGAGGAAGAAAGGAATGAATGCTGGTGCGTAAAGCAATTCATAAGATTCTGTCGAGCTAGTACCAAATACATTGGCTAATGTGAATTTCAGAGCCTTTGTAATTTCTAGCTTAGCAAAGCCAATATCTGTACTTAAAAGCAGGGCATCCGTTCTCATCAGGCCTTTAATCCCTAGCTGAGGAACACGGGTTATCACCAGTATCAAAACCAAGCAAATCAAGGGAAGAGTAGCCATAAAGAGTTCTTTAGCTGTTACTTGTTCCACAAAATTTTTCTTGTTTTCGACCGAATTCAAGCCAATCTGTTTTTTGGCTAACCAGATTGAAATAAGAAAACCGATCGCTCCTCCCAAAAGAGATGGGAATTCATAGTTGATAGTGGCCAAAAGGGTCATGGGCAAGGCGCAAGCAAAGACTGTCAAATAAATATAGAGCAGATTGGCCTTGATTTGTGACCAAGAAAAGACATAACGAAGGGCAATCAAGGGAATGAGCAAGCCTGCGGTTAAATGAATTAGAGCTGCCTTTAAGCCTAGCTCTCCAATCTGCTGACTGGTCAAACCTAAAGAACCAAATCCAAACCAAGTCGGCGTTCCGACAGCACCAAAAGATACAGGAATCGAATTAAAAATCAATACTGCTAGCACAACCTTGATGGGTTCAAATCCCAAAGCAATTAAGATGGGGGCTGCAATTGCTGCGGGAGTTCCAAAACCAGATGCCCCTTCAATCATGAAGGCGAAGGCATAACCGATAATCATCATCTGAGCAACAGGATTGGGTGTCAAACTAGACATCCATCTGTTGATGATAGCTTGGTTTCCTGTTTTTCGTTGAAAGTTATTAAATAGCACTGCTCCCATAATCACTGTTATCGGCGTTAGGGTAGCCCAAAAACCTGTGACCAAGCCTGAATTTAACAAGGCAAAATCCGTCTTAAAATACACCAACAAAATCAAATAAACCAAGCCTGCAATCGCTGGCAAGGCATAACTGGCTGCCAAACGCATCTTGATCATCAAAAATATCAAGAGAACAATTGGAAAAACACTCAATAAAATATCCATAACATTTTTCATTTCCTTATTTTTTAGCTATTGCTTTAGAGTCCTGTCTAAACACAGCTTCTCTTATTATAACCTAAGCCTAGCGAAAAATACGTTTGTTTACTCTCCTGATGAAAGAAAATTCATTTTTTCTTCATTCTTCGACAAGATTTCCGTACAAAAACAGTATATTGACAAGTTTTTATCGATATGCTATACTAAAACAAATATAGCAAGCGAGGTAGGGAGAAATGGACAATAAGAAGTAAACTCAAACTAAGTTCTATGCTTATTTAGTAGTTTTCTTGCGTCCATTTTTCTGTTTCTCTATTCCATGAATAGGGTCTTTTTGAGCAGATTTCGACACACTACTAAATAGGTAGTGTGTTTTTTCTTGTAAAGGAGGCCTTATGCTACTAAGCACTCAACATTTATCTCTCGACCATCAAAAAGATTTAAGAACCTTGGTTCAGGACCTAAACCTCATTGTCAACCTCGGCGATAAAATAGCCATCATCGGCGAAGAAGGAAATGGAAAATCCAGTCTATTACTAACCTTGATGGATTCAACACTTGTCGCCAACTACCTGCTTCAATCAGGCAGTATTCACCGATATTTTCACTCACCAGTCTATATTCCCCAAAGTCTTCCACTAGAAATAGCAAAGCTGACCTTGAACGACTACTTCTTTGGAGATATGGACAGTGATATTGATTACGGTCTACTCTACCTCTATGCTGACCAGCTCCAGTTTGACAGCGTACGTTTTTCCAGCCAGCAATTGATTGGAAGCCTGTCAGGTGGTGAAAAACTAAAAATTCAGTTAATCAAATCTCTAGCAACTCCATCTGATATTATTTTTCTGGATGAGCCGTCCAATGACTTGGATTTAGATACCTTACTTTGGCTTGAAAACTATGTCATCACGAGCCCTAAAACCATTCTATTTGTTTCCCACGATGAAGACTTCCTCAGTAAAACAGCCACAAAAATCATTCACCTAGAGTCGGTTAAAAAGAAAACACTTGCTCAAACCAAAGTTGAAGAATTGGACTATCAAGACTACGCACAAAAGCGACAACAAGCTTATCAGAAGCAGGTCCAACAGGCTCGGAATGATCAAAAAGAATTTGACAAAGCCATGAATAAGCACCTACGACAAAAATCACAGGTGCGCAATACCTTGCTCAATACGCATGATGCTACTATGGGACGGCTCATTGCTAAGAAAATGAAAAATGTTCTCTCACGTGAAAAACGCTATGAAAGAATGAAGGAAAATCTCACACAAGTTCCTTTTCATGAAGATGCCATTTCCCTCTTCTTCTCAGACATTTCACCATTACCAGCTGGAAAGCAAGTACTTCACTTAGAAAACTTCCAATTGAATGTTGAAGAACGACAATTAGTTAGCAATATCCATTTCAACATAAATGGGCAAGATAAGATTGGTATAATTGGCCCGAATGGAATTGGTAAATCCAGCTTTCTAAAGACTATCTATCAAGCACTCAAGAAGCGTACAGATATAAACTTAGGTTATATGCCTCAGCACTATTCAGAAATCCTTGATGAGTCTAAAACTCCACTTGATTTTTTATTAGAAAATGGCAATCGTGAACAGGAACAACTTATCTTAACCCATCTAGCTAGCCTACAGTTTACACGACAAGAAGTTCATCACAAGATCTGTGAACTTTCTGGGGGACAAAAAGCCAAGTTACTCTTGTTAAAAATGGTTCTTAATCAAGCCAATTTTCTCTTATTAGATGAACCAAGCCGCAACTTCTCTCCTACTTCTCAGCCTTATATACGTCAGTTATTTGCCGACTATCCAGGTGGCCTAGTATGCGTATCACACGACCGACGTTTTCTAAAGGAAGTCTGCCAAAATATATACAGATTAAGCGAAAAAGGCTTGGATCAAGTCCAAATCTAGCTAACAAAAAGAGGCTTGGATCAAGTCCAGCGCCACTTCTATCATTAACTCGTCAACCACAAAGCCTTCACTAAGATGTTACACCTAGTGAGGGCTTTATGTTCGTTTTCATTATTTTGCGGCTGAGGGCAGAGCCATCGTGGATGTCTTTCCCACTCCCTTTTTATATTGATTAAATCCGCTCACGCAATTTCTCAACAAAAAGGTAGGCAGCAGGGCAGATTAAGGTATTCTTTATAGTTAAATTGTTGATTTGGTATATCTTCTTCCGGTCAGTATGCGGAAATTCTCGGCAGGCCTTAGGACGAGCATCATAGATGCTACAGAGATTATCACCTCCAAGGAAGGGACAGGGCATGGATTGAAAAACCTTATCGCCATCCTCATCCACGCGCAAATACATATCCTCAAAAACAGGTAATTTCATACGCAAATGCTTGGCGATTCGAGTAATGTCAGCTTCTGTAAAAAGCGGTCCCAAGGTCTTGCAGCAATTGGCACACTCTGTACAGTCAATTTCCGAAAAAACTTCCGCATGGATATCTTGAACAATTCTGTCCAGATTTTTGGGTGCTTTCTTCTTGAGGTTGGCTAGAAATTTTCGATGTTCTCCCTGTTTCTGCTGGGCTAGTTGCTTGTATTTTTCGATATCTACAGTCATAAACTCTCCTTTTCGCCCTCTATTATACCACAAAGAAACTTTTCAGCTCTGCTATTTTCAAAAATGCTGAGCTAAATTATAGCATCACTTAATAAGGTTAGTGTCAACATCTCAGCGCAGTGGTTGATTGGCAGATTTGTTCGTGTTTTGCACTCCAAATCTGGCCATTACGACTGTTGCGAACAAAGTTCGCTCTATCTCCGACCTCCAAAGGTTCCCCAAACCTTTGGAGCTATGCGGGGGTGGGAGTGGAACAGTCTGGGAATAGACTGTTTCAGCTCAACAACTGGAAATACGGACTTGTTGACGAACTCTTTGAGATTAGTAGAGTTCTTTCCCACTCCCAAAATCCTGCGGGAAACTTCAGCCACGGGCAGACCGATGATGGTATGAATATCCCCTGAAATGCCCGCCACAAAGCGTGGATCCAGCTCTTGAATACCGTAGGCACCTGCCTTATCGAGTGGCTGTTTTTCATGAATATAAGCTTGGATGTGTTCCTCAAGCGCTGGATAATAGTCAACAAAATCAATCTGTGCCAGCGTATAAAAAACATCTAATGACTGAGAACTTCGAAGACAAACAGAAGTCACTACATAATGACTCTTGCCAAAATAGGAACGAAACATGGCTTCCGCCTCAGCCAAATCCCGAGGTTTGTTGAAAATCTGTCCGTCTGCCACCACAATCGTATCAGCCGAGATATAGAGATAGCCTTGTTCTAGTTCCATATCCGACTTGGCCTTGGAAATTTCACAGCATGTTTTTGCTGCTCGAGTAAGAAAATCATCGCTAGCAAATTTTTCCATAAAATACTCTTCAATCCCCCGTTCATCTACTTCAACGGATTGGATGCGAGGGGCTAGAAACTCCAATAATTGCTTGCGTCTAGGCGAATTACTGAGCAAAACATAGGAAGTAAGGATTGGTCGACTTCCTTCTTTTTGATAGTCAAATACAGTTTGCATATTTCCTCCAGTCAAAAACAGAGCCCTAAGACCCTGTTTCTGCCATTCTATTAATTTGTTTTACGGCGACGAACGGTCACTGCAAGTCCAGCAAGACCAAGGCCAAATAGACTAAGTGCTAGGCTTGATTGGTCACCGGTATTTGGCAGGCTAGCTGCTGAGCTAGTAGCTGTTTTAGAAGTAGCAACTGGAGTACTAGCAGCCAAGGCTGGTTTAACTACAGGTTGAGAAATAGATTCTGAGCTAACAAGCGAGCTTTCTACATTCTGCACCAATTCTAGTTGAGACTGTTCAGAGTTAACTTCCACAGCTTGACTAAGAATAGGAGATGAGCTAGCCTGCTGAGTTAACTCAGTCTGGTTAACTGGCGTTGATACTTCTAATTCTGAAAGACTTGTTTTACCTGCATCAGTTAAATCTTTAATGGTAACAGGAATTGTATTTTCTGAAATAAATGGCCAATCAGATACAAACAATTTCCCAGGATATGAGAAGGAATCGTTAGGATTTGTTGAATGATATACTTCAACAAAATCCAGATATTTATCCTTATCTGTATCCAAGGTTGAATCTACAGAGACCAAACGTGAATTTGGATTGACCTCATTATAGACTGACAAATTGGCAACCTTCAAATAATCCGCAAAAACACTATCCATTGAAGGACCTTCTTCACGAGCGCCACCTAACATAGTGTAGCCATCACCACCAGCAGCCAGGAAGTCATTTGTTGCTAAGTAATAAGTCTTAGCAGAATCTAAATCCTCATAAAGACCCGTTTCTGGGTTGAAAATACCCACCAAGAGAACACGCTTTTCAGCAGGAAGGCTAGTATCGTAAAAAACCTTGGCACCGGAAACATGTAAGAAACCACCGCTAGCTTCCAAAAGTGGAAGACCATTTTCATCCAATACAGGAGCGCCAGTTTCCTTATCAGCCTGCAAGGTTGCAGACAAAGACTTAGCAAACATATCAGCAATTTGCTGACCAGTTACAGTGATTTGAGAAACGATATTACCGAATGGCAAGACAGCAATAATATCACCTTTTGTGACAGGCTGGTCTTTAGCAATGGTTGCACGAATACCACCGCCATTTGTCACAGCAAGACTAGTTTTATTAGAGAAACCTGTTTGACCATAAGCGTAAATCGCATCTGTCACAGCATTCCCCAAGTTTGTTTCACGTACACGAACGTTTGAACGTTCACCATTCAATTCCACTGGATTGTTGGCAATAACAACTTGAGCATTTTCAGCTTCGTACTTGGCTTTGATTTCAGCAACTAGAGCCTCAATTTTCGCATTTGGTGTCACATTCTTAGCATCGGCTGCAGAAATCAGACCTGCTTCAGCTAGCAACTGGTTAGATTTCAAGGTTACCTTACCAATGTTGTTCAAGTATGAACCTGTTTGGTTGTAGGTAACGTTATTTCCATAGGTTGTTGACTCGACTGTATGAGAATGTCCGTCAATCACAATGACACGTTTGCCAGCCAACTTGCTGTTTTCAGAAAGAGCCTGTGCCAAAGTAGAACCTCTCCACTCAACAGGAGTTGTTGTATCAACACCCAAGTGAGCAAGGATGATATAGTTGTTATAAACTCGGTTATCAGCTAAGGCACGCGCTTCTACCTCGTCAATGACTTTATTGACTTCAGTGATTGGGTCCGCAAAAGTAACGCCCTCAACATTTTTAGGGTGCGTTTTAGTCGCTGTTTCAGGTGTTGTAACACCAATCACAACAAACTCATCACCAACAACTGTTGGAGTTTTATCAACAATGGTTGAAGCTTCAAAGACACGCGCGCCATCAACATAGGTATTGGCACTAAGGAGTGGGAAATTCAAGGTTTCTTTGTACTTGATAGCCTGTTCCATACCAAAGTCGAATTCATGGTTACCAACAGCCATAGCATCGTATCCAACCTCATTCATGATATTGGCACGATCTTCACCCTTGGTCGAGTTAGAAATTGGCAAACCTTGGAAGGCATCTCCAGCATCTACAACGATGGTATTTTCAACCTTTGCACGTTCTTCCTCAATAACAGCAGCAGCCTTGGCATCACCGATAACACCTGAACGGGTATCTTCAAGAATACGACCATGCACATCATTGGTGTGGATGATAACTGCTTCAACAGTTTCTGAAGTTTGACTTGTTACAGCCGCTTCCTCACTTCCAGTGGTAGCTGTTTCTGTTGAAGCTGATGTCGGAGCTACTTCTTGGCTAGCAGCTGTGGTACTTGCCGTAGTACTCGATGGCGTAGTTTCAGCAGCCTGCACTTGTTGTGCCAATACGAACGGAGACAACAATAGAGTAGACAGTACCGGTAATAAGAAATCTTTCTTTTTCATAAACAAACCTTTCTTGTGCAGAATTCACAAGACTATTATACACTTATTTCATAAAAATAGAAACATTGAAATCGTTTTTACAGAAAAAAGGTTCGAGAAAAGCGAATTAGTTTCCCAATCCGCTTACTGCTTATTTCTCAAAAACAATCCCACCATCCGATATTGTAAAACGAACCTCGCCCTTCAAGCTATCTCCTACAAATGGAGAATTGGCTGACTTAGATGCAAAGTCTGCAGTAACCAAGCGGTCTGCATTTGGATCGAATATGACTAGATCTGCCGGACCATTTTCGGCAAGATAACCTGCATCAAGGCCATAGAGCTTGGCAGGGTTAATGGTCATTTTCTCGAGTAATTGCATGAGACTTAGATGCCCATCTTCTACCAAGTGAGTTAGACCCAATGAAAGCGAGGTTTCTAAACCGGTCATACCAGACGGTGCTTGAGTGACATCCTCCACATTTTTCTCATCAGCATGATGAGGAGCGTGGTCTGTCGCAATAACGGTTATGACGCCTGATTTCAAACCTTCAATCACAGCCAAGCGATCACTTTCTAGACGTAGGGGCGGGTTCATCTTGGCATTGGCACCTTTGGTCAAAAGTAAGTCCTCAGTCCGTGAAAAATGCTGGGGTGCTACTTCTGCTGTTACCTTAGCTCCTAGGCCTTGAGCAAATTCGACAACCTTGACTGACTCCGCTTTGGACAAGTGCTGGATATGGACACGGGCATTTGTTTCATAGGCAATCATAACATCACGTGCAACCATGCTGTATTCTGCCACGCCAGTTGCTCCACAAACATGGAAATGCCTTTCAGCTACTTGCTCGTTCAACCCCAAAATACCATTCAAATCAGGGTCTTCTTCATGCAGACTGATGAGGCAGTCGTGAGCTTTGGCTAATTTCATAGCCTTTCTCACCACGCCAGCATTTGTCAAAGGAATACCATCGTCCGAAAAGGCTACAGCTCCAGCCTCTAGTAAGGCAGGAAAATCGGTCAGATGTTGACCATCAAATTGATTGGTGATAGTTGCCACACTGTAAATGTGAATGGCTTCTTTTTTGGCAGATTCTAAGACTTCTTTCAGAGTTTCGACAGTCGAAATCGTCGGACTGGTGTTGGCCATCATAACTACGGACGTAAAGCCACCCGCAGCAGCAGCCAAGGCTCCAGTATGAATATCTTCCTTGTGGGTCTGACCTGGCTCACGGAAATGCACGTGAACATCGACCAAGCCTGGTGCAACGACCAAGCCTGTCGCATCAATGATCTGTTCAACATCTTCTGTAATCACATCATCAATCTTTACGATTTTCTTGCCATCAATCAAAAGATCACATACTTTATCTAGACCAGATTGTGGATCGACGACACGACCATTTTTTACTAATAACATTCGACTTCTCCTTTGGCTGCCAACTGCTTTTAACGCAGCCAGTCAATTTCTGAACTTCCTTTTGAATGTAAAAAGGCATTTGCTTGTGAGAAGGGCTTGCTTCCAAAGAAACCTCGATAGGCTGAAAGAGGGCTTGGATGAGCTGATTCAACAATCAAATGGTTGGGATTGGTAATCAGCGCTTTTTTCTTACGAGCATAAGCACCCCAAAGAATATAGACAACAGGCTGGTCTAAGCCATCAACCACCTTAATAACAGCATCTGTAAACGGCTCCCAGATTTGCCCTGCATGCCCATTGGCCTGACCAGCTGGCACGGTCAAACAAGCATTGAGTAAAAGAACACCCTCTTCCGCCCACGCTGTCAAATCGTGGTCCTGCTTGACCCCGATATCATCTGCCAATTCCTTGAGGATATTTTGGAGAGATGGCGGAGCTGGTACCGAATTGGGTACAGAGAAGGACAAGCCCTGTGCCTGACCAGGTCCGTGATAGGGATCCTGTCCCAAAATAACCACCTTGACCTTTTCTAATGCTGTTGTCTGGATGGCTGCAAATACCTTCTCACGAGGAGGATAGACTGTCCCACTTGCATAAGCTTTATCCAAAAATTGATTGATTTTACCGAAATAATGTTCGGGCAACTGTTCCTTAATCAATTCATGCCAGGCTGAATGTTCCATACACAACTCCTAGTTTGAACTTTTTTCTTTGACAATATAAACAGGGCGTTTCTTGGTTTCTAAGAAGACTTTGGCCAAATATTTACCAAGAATACCGATTGTCATCAACTGCAAGCCACCTAAAAACAAGATGATACAGATAGTTGATGGCCAGCCGATTGTTGGATCACCAAATACCAAAGTTTTAAATACAACGAACACCATCAAGACCAAAGACAGCAAGAAAGTAAAGAATCCTGTGTAGGAAGCAATATTTAGCGGTGTATCTGAAAAATTGATAATCCCTTCAATCGAGTAGGAAAGCAACTTCCAGAATGACCAACTGGTTTCACCAGCCACTCGCTCAACATTTTTGTAGGGCAGATATTCCGTTTCAAAACCAACCCAGGCAAAAATCCCCTTTGAAAAGCGATTGTATTCAGACACAGAGAGAATGGCATCGACCATGTGACGACGCATAAGTCGGAAATCACGGGCACCGTCAACTACTTCAACTTGGCTAATCTTATTCATCAATTTATAGAATAATTTGGCAAAAAAGCTACGAATTGGTGGCTCTCCATCTCGACTGACACGACGGGTTCCCACACAGTCCAAATCTGCATTAGCTTCAAGCATAGCCTTCATTTCTATCAACATCTCAGGCGGATCCTGTAAGTCTACGTCCATAACAGTAACCAAGTCGCCTTGAGCTGCCTGTAAACCAGCATAGAGGGCTGCTTCTTTACCAAAATTTCTTGAAAATGATAGATAGCGAACAGCTTGGTCTTGACCAGATAACTGACGCAAGACTTTTAAAGTGCCATCCTTGGAACCATCATTAACAAAAATATATTCAAATTTTTCCCCCATTTCCTTACGAACCTTTTCCATAGCCTCGTAAAAATAGGGAATTGCCTCTTCTTCATTAAAACAAGGCACGATAACTGAAATCATCTATTTCTCCTCATACGGTCAATTTGTATGTCAAACATACTGTAAGTTCCATTATACCATTTTAGAAGATAAGTTCCCAGAAATCGTGCGTTTAAACATGACTACTTAATCTTCTAACCAAGTTTCTTGGTTTTGGCGGAACTTCTTGAGCAAGGTCAAGCCATCAGCATTGATATAGCCCTGTACTTTTGCGACCTTAATGAGTTCTGAGTAATTGCTGAGCGTTACCAATTTGACACCAGCATTGTCAAAATTACGCTCTGCTTTTGGTAATTCGTAAGTGAAAATGGCCACCACACCGATAACATCTGCCCCTTCACGCTCAGCCGCTGCAACAGCATCCAGTACAGAACCGCCTGTTGAAATCAAATCTTCAATGACCACCATTTTTTGTCCCTTAACAATGCGGCCTTCCAACTGATTGCCAACCCCATGTTCTTTTGGTTTGCTACGAATATAGGCAAAGGGCAAATTCATACGGTCAGCAATAATAGCTCCGTGTGGGATACCTGCTGTCGCAGTACCTGCAATAACTTCGACTTCTGGAAATTCTTCTTCAATACGCTGAACAAAGCCATCTTCAATCAAGTTCCGTGTTTCAGGATAAGACAGGGTAATGCGGTTGTCTGTATAAATCGGAGATTTAATACCTGATGCCCATGTAAATGGCTTTTCTGGACGCAGGTGAACTGCCTTAATGTCCAACAAGTGTGATGCGATTTCTGTTGCTAGTGTCATAATAGACCTCCTTAAAGTGCGTAAAGAATTTCAAACCTATTTCGCCAAACAGATTTGTACATGTTTATCTATAGAATTTCTATTTCTAGGAATGCTGTGTCCATTCCTCCTTAATAGCCAGATAGGCCTGGTAAGGATTTTCAGCTCGTGTAACGGGACGACCAACCACGATATAGTTACTTCCAATTCTGGCTGCCTCAGCCGGTGTCATAACTCGTTTTTGATCACCTAGATCGTCCCCAGCTGGTCGAATACCAGGTGTCAAGCAGACAAAATCCGACCTCGTAGCACCTTTAATCAATGCAACTTCATGGGCTGAACAAACGACTCCGTCAAGACCAGCTTGTGCCGCCTTTTGAGCATAGTGAATAACCGCATCCTGCAAACTAGTCTGGATATTCTGGTCGCTTCGCATTTGCTCTTCAGAAGTAGAGGTCAGCTGAGTGACTGCGATTAAGACAGCATCCGCCCCCAATCCTCTGCGGGCAGCCTTCATCATCTCAACCCCACCAGCAGCATGGACGTTGGTCATATCCACACCTAGTTTTGCCAGAACCCGCATGGCAGATTCGACTGTATTGGGAATGTCGTGCAATTTTAGGTCAAGGAAAATACTGTGACCGCAGTCTTTTAAATAGGAAATAATACTCGGACCTTCCGCATAGTAGAGTTCCATTCCCACTTTCACATAGAGTTTTTCATGGGCTGGGAATTGTTCTAGGAAGGACTGAACTTCCCCTTTACTCGCAAAGTCTAAGGCGATAATTGGACGTTTCTCTTTCATAAATTCCTTTCCAAATCGACACAAAAACCCTGCCAGATTGGACAGGGAGGTAGACGAAATCAGCCTGAAAATCAACTTTCAAGCTATATTATGCTACCTTTTCAGACTCTCTGGACGTGGTTAAAGGACGATGTTACTCTAATAATACTATTTTATTTTATTTTTGTCAACGCTTACCCAAGCTTTCTCTAACTTCTTGGCGTAAATTTTCTAAGGTGTCAATCCCATAAACATCCATACGTTTTGGTAAATCCTTGATAATGGTTGGACAGGCAAATGGGTCTGTAAAGTTGGCTGTTCCAACACCAATGGCTGAAGCACCCGCAATCATCATCTCTAAAGCCTTGTCAGCCGAATCCACACCACCCATGCCGATGATTGGTAGCTTGGTCATCTGTGCCACCTGACGAATGAGTTTTAGGGCAACTGGAAAGACCGCTGGACCTGACATACCACCTGTCCCATTTGCCAAGATTGGCTGGCGATTTTTAAGATTGAAACGCATACCAACCAAGGTGTTAATCATAGTCAAACCGCTGGCACCAGCATCTTCAGCCGCCTTTGCCAAGAGGGTGATATCTGCCACGCTCGGTGTTAATTTGACATAGACAGGCACAGAGGAAGCTTCTACCGCAGCCTTTACAGCATCATAGGCCAATTCTGGCACCTGTCCAATCAGCAATCCATTGTTGCCATGGTCCACGTTTGGACAGGAAATATTTAGTTCAATGGCTTTTACATTTGGAGCTTGTGAAATTTTCCCTGACACATAGGCATATTCTTCATTGGAAAAACCTGCCACATTGGCAATGATGGGCAAGTCTGGGAATTGTTGCTCTAGCCATGGTAGTTTTTCGGATAAGACCGCCTCAACACCTGGATTTTGAAGTCCAATGGCATTGAGCATGCCTGCCGGAGTTTCAGCCACACGGGGAGTCGCATTACCATAACGAGGATACCGAGTAGTAGCCTTAATCATAATGGAGCCAAGCTGGTTGAGGTCATAGTAGTCCGCATACTCCTGACCAAAACCGAAACAACCTGATGCTGGAATGATGGGATTTTTCAAGTCCAAGCCTGGTAAGGAAATGGCTAATCGTTTCTTCATCTTACCCTCCTATAAAATCAGACTGCCAGTTGCAAAGACAGGACCTTCCTTGCAGACACGCTTATTCTCATATTCTTGTCCCTGCTTTGGTTTGACAACACAGGCATAGCAAGCCCCCATTCCGCAAGCCATGCGCGCCTCAAGGGAGATGTAGGCGTGGGGATGGTCCTGAAAACGTTGGTCAACATAGTTCATCATGGCAGGTGCTCCACAGGAATAAATGGCTGCATAGCCGTCTGTTAACTGTTCAACCACACTTGCCACCGTTCCTTTTTGTCCGTAGGAACCGTCATCCGTTGTGACATAGACCTGACCGAATTGGGCTAATTCTTCTTCCAAAATGACTGCCTCTTTTGTGGCGAAGCCAATGACTGACGTGACTTTGGCGCCACGTTTCGCAGCCTGTTTGGCTACTTCCACCAGAGGTGGAACACCGATGCCCCCTCCAATAATGAGAATATTGTCACCTGCTGTAAGAAAGTCCACTTCAAACCCTTTCCCAAGCGGTCCCATGACATCTAAATGTTGTCCGACAGTCATCTTAGAAAAGACTTCCGTCCCTTGACCTTCCACTCGATAAATGAGCCTGCATTGAGAGTTGACCTTATCAATCTCGGAAATAGAAATTGGTCTTCTCAAAAGCATGGAATCATCAGGAACACGAATATGGATAAATTGCCCCATCTTCATATCCTGAACCATCTCACCCTGTAAGGTCATAGCAAAAATACGTGGGGCAAGTTGGACTTGGTCAACAAGCAACATTTGTTCTTTTAAAATCATCTTTTCTCCTATTCTATGCAAACACAGAAAATAAGAAAGTCGATATAGAGAAAAAAACCTTGCTGGCTAGCAAGGTTACACGAAAAGAAGGCAGTATCTGCCCTATTTATCACGTTCCCTTCTTCGCCTCTCTGGACTCAGTTAAAGGATATATTTTCAGCATTATACATTTTTTAGAATTATTTGTCAAATCATGATACAATAGAGGTATGAGAATTCAACAATTATACTATATTATTAAAATCGCAGAAACCGGCAGTATGAACGAGGCTGCCAAACAACTCTTCATCACTCAGCCCAGTCTTTCCAATGCTGTCCGCGATTTGGAAAAGGAACTTAGCATCAAGATTTTCTTCCGCAATTCCAAAGGGATTACCTTGACCAAGGATGGTATTGAATTTCTTTCCTACGCCCGCCAGATCGTTGAACAGACTGAACTCCTCGAGGATCGTTATAAAAATCCAAATGCTAAACGCCAACTCTTCAGCGTATCTTCCCAACACTATGCCTTTGTTGTCAATGCCTTCGTATCTCTCTTAAAAGATACGGACTTGGAAGATTATGAGCTCTTTCTAAGGGAAACACGGACCTGGGAAATCATTGATGACGTCAAAAACTTCCGTTCAGAGATAGGCGTGCTTTTCCTTAATCACTTCAACCGTGATGTTCTCTTAAAACTGCTAGACGATAATCGTCTATCCTACACCCATCTTTTTACTGCCAAGCCCCACGTTTTTGTCAGCAAGACAAATCCACTGGCACAGAAGAAATCGATAACTTTGGACGAATTAGCTGATTTCCCTTATCTTAGCTACGAGCAAGGTATCCACAACTCCTTCTATTTTGCTGAAGAAATATTGGCACAAGAGCACCACAAGAAATCGATTGTCGTTTCTGACCGTGCTACCCTTTTTAATCTACTGATTGGTCTAGATGGCTATACCATTGCAACCGGTATCCTCAATTCCAATCTCAACGGAGATAATATCGTTTCTATTCCTTTAGAATTTGATGATGAAATCGAATTAGTCTATATTCAGCATGAAAAAGCTATGCTGTCAGACATGGGCGAAAAATTTATCAGTCACTTATTAGAAGAAGTGAAATTTAGTAAAAAATAAATCCAAATTTATATAGATTCACACAAAATAATATGTTATAATATATTCATGAAAGCTTTCTGAAAAGGAAATTGAAATATTTCAATTTTTGTCTAGGAAACGCTTTCATTTTTTTTGTTTGTATGATATAATCTATGTATAAAATATATTAAGGAGTGATTAGATGGCTCAAAATAAAATGTTAGCTATGATTCTTGCTGGTGGACGTGGAACACGTCTAGAAGGTTTGACCAAGAAAGTTGCCAAACCAGCGGTCGCATTTGGAGGAAAATATCGTATTATTGATTTCCCTCTTAGTAACTGTGCCAACTCAGGTATCGACATTGTCGGAGTATTGACCCAGTACGAACCTGTACTCTTGAACTCTTACGTTGCCCAGTCACAACGTTGGGGCTTGGATGTTCAAGGCTCTGGTGTCTTTGTACTTCCTCCAAGTGAGAAGATTGAAGGTTTTGGTCTTTATAAAGGTACTGCTGACGCTATCACCCAAAACATTGACTTTATTGATTTGAACGATCCTGAATATGTCTTGATCTTGTCAGGTGACCACATCTACAAGATGAACTATGACAAACTCCTTGACACCCACATTCAGAAAAAAGCAGATGCAACCATCGCTGTTATCGAAGTGCCAATTAAAGAGGCTTCTCGCTTTGGTATTATGAATACTGACGAGGACTATCGTATCGAAGAATTCGAAGAAAAACCTGCAAATCCGAAGAGCAACTTGGCATCTATGGGTATCTATATCTTTACTTGGAAGACCTTGAAAAAGTATCTCCAAGAGGATGATAAATCTGAGACGTCTTCACATGACTTTGGCCATGACATCATTCCTAAATACTTGGAAGACGGTCGTACTCTCATCGCCCATCCATTCCGTGGCTACTGGAAGGACGTTGGTACTGTAAACAGCCTTTGGGAATCAAACATGGACTTGATTGACCATGCTGGTGACTTGGATCTTTCAGACCGTTCATGGAGAATTTATTCAGAAGACAAGGGCTCTCCAGCTCAAGTAATCGGTGCAACCGCAACTGTTAAGTCAGCCTACATTGACAAAGGGGCTATCATTGACGGCTATGTAGAACACTCTGTCATTTCAACTGATGTTCAGGTTCATAAAGAAGCTGTTGTGAAAAACTCCGTCCTTCTTCCTGGCGCTATCATCGGTGAGGGAGTTGAGCTAGACTATGTTATTGTTGCTGAAAATGTTAAGATTGCTGACGGAACTAAGCTCTCTGGTGACGCTGATAATATCCTCTTGATCGATAAGAATGTAACCAAGTAAGAAAGGACTGCTATGTTAAGAAATACTCTAGGAATTGTAAATATTGAAGGAAACAATGTACACTTTGGTGACGTAATGGAACATCGTGGCGTACAAGCCTTTGGTTTTTTGGGACGCTATCGACTAATTGACTTCGTTCTATCAAACATGTCAAACTCAGGTATTACAGAGTTCCAAGTTTATATGCCTGTTCGTATGCGCTCAACTATCCAGCACGTTGGTACAGGTAAACACTACAACATCAACAGTAAACGTGGCTCTCTTCGTTTGCTCAACAGTGTGACAGATCCAAACTCTGTTTATCAACATGATATCAATGCCTTTTCTGACAACCTTCATTTCATTGAAAATTCAACCAAAGAATATGTGTTGATTGCACCTTCTTACTTCATCTACAGCCAAGATTTTACCAACGTCATGGAAGAGCATGAGAAAACAGGGGCGGATATTACAGTTCTCTACAAGAATATCACTGATGCTAAAGAAAACTTCATCGGTTGCCAAACCTTGAAATTTGACGATAACAAACGTGTCGTTGCTTTTGAAGAAAACCACGGCAAGTATAAAAACCGTCCTGTTTCATTAGAAGCCTACATCATGAAACGCACGACTTTTATCGAATTGATCAAACGTGCCAACAAGGTTTCATCACTCTATTGGTTGAAAGATATTCTTCGTGATACAGTGGATCAATACAAAATCATGGGCTATGCACACCGTGACTTTGTAGCTTGTATCAATAATGTTGAGTCATATTTCAAAACTCAGATTGATTTGATTGACCGCGATACACGTAAACTTCTTTTCAAGAATGACTGGCCAATTCATACGCAAACAAGCGATTCTTCACCTACTCTCTATGGTCCACTGGCAGAAGTCAAACGTAGTTTAATTGCCAATGGTGCCAATATCAATGGGCAGGTAGAGAACTCCGTTATTGACCGCGATGTGATTATTGAAGAAGGGGTTGTCGTGAAAAACTCTATCATTCTCAATGGTGTAACTATCAAGAACGGTACTACCATTGAAAATGCCATCATTGACAAGTCGACAAAGATTGTTCATTCTACAGATATTAAGGGCAGTGAAGCAAATCCAGCCTACATCAAAGCACATCAAATCATCTAGGAGAAATCATGACAAGAAAATCTGTTCTCTTTGTTGCATCTGAAGGACTTCCATTCATCAAGACTGGTGGTTTGGCCGATGTTATCGGATCCTTGCCAAAAGAATTGGTAAAACAGGGGTTGGATGTCCGTGTGGTTCTACCACTCTATAAAAAAATTGCTATCAATAACCACGCTGATTTTGACTATGTGTCTAGTTTTGATGTTCGTGCAGGCGACATTCAGTCCATGGCTAATGTTTACAGCCAAGTAATCGACGGAGTGACCTTCTATTTCATCGAACACCGTGACTTCTTTGAACGTGATGAACTGTATGGCTATGACGATGACGCTATGCGTTTCGGTTTTTTCCAGCATGCAACCTGTCGTCTATTGGAAGCCTTAGATTTCTTCCCAGATGTCATTCATACACATGACTGGCATACTGCTGCACTTCCATTCCTCTGCCGTACTTTCTACAGCTACCGTGAGGAATTCCGTGCTATCAAGCATGTCTTCACCATCCATAATCTAGCTTTCCAAGGCATTTTCCATAAACAAGCCCTTTGGTCTGCTCTGGGAATGGACTACAGCTACTACTTAGATGGGATTGCTCGTTTCCATGACGAATGCATTTCCTTTATGAAATTGGGTATCTTGTATGCTGACAAGGTAACAACCGTTTCAGATACCTATGCGCGTGAAATTTTGACCGAAGAATTCGGTGAAAATATGCAACACGTTCTCGAACTTCGCAAGCATGATTTGGTTGGAATTGTTAACGGTATCGACTACGATAGCTGGGACAGTCAAACAGACCACTATCTTGTGAAAAACTATGGACTTGAAACGATCGCTGATAAGAAAGCCAATAAATTGGCTTTGCAGGCACAGTTCGGACTTCCACAGGATGAACATGTCCTGATGATTGGTATCGTATCTCGTTTGACCTGGCAAAAAGGATTCTATCTCTTAACTGAGGTACTCAGCCATCTTCTTCAAGCCCATGTCCAATTTGTCATCTTAGGGAATGGTGAAGCGGATGTTGAAAATGCCTTCAACCACTTCAAACATGCATATCCTGAAAAATTTGCCTTCTACCGTGGCTATAATGAACCGCTTGCCCACCAAATTTATGCAGCAAGTGACCTCTTCCTCATGCCATCTATGTTTGAACCGTGTGGCATCAGTCAGTTGATTTCCATGCACTATGGTACACTTCCATTGGTTCGTGAAACAGGTGGTTTGGTAGATACGGTGACACCTTATCATATTGACAGCAAAGAAGGTACTGGCTTTACATTTGGTGGTCGTGATGCCTACAATATGCGACAAGTCTATGATTTGGCACTTCAGACCTACTATGACCGTCCAGAAGACTGGTATTCTATGGTCAAACAAGCTATGGAACGTGATTTCAGTTGGACTGCTTCTGCTGAAAAATACATCTGGCTCTACCGTGAAATCAGTGGCTAGATAAGATTTGTAACAAACTGAAAAGGAGTGTGACCAACGTCCACTCCTTTTCCACAAGGGAGATTGCTATGACAGAATTTACTGATTTGGATTTATACTATATGAATTCCGGTGAGCATACTACTCTTTATGAAAAAATGGGTGCTCATTTGGTGAAGGAGCGCAATAAAATCCTTGGCACTCAATTCCGTGTCTATGCTCCAAATGCTAGAGAAGTTTTCTTGGTTGGAAACTTTAATGACTGGCAACGAACCCATCCCCTACAGCATGAAATTGACGGTGTATATCAGCTTTATGTTGAAGGTTTGAAATCTTTCGAGGACTACAAGTATGTGATTATCACCCACGATGGTCGGGAAATTTACAAGGCTGATCCTTATGCCTTTTTCAGCCAAGAACGTCCCAACACTGCCTCTACAACCTACAATCCGCGATACAAGTTTAAAGACGAACTATGGATGTACCATCGCGTCGATTACGATTTCAAGGAGCAACCTGTTTCTATCTACGAAGTTCATCTTGGTTCTTGGAAACAGAAATTTGTCAATAAAAATGAGGGTGGTGCACCACTAGAAGCCTTTTATAACTATAAGGAAATTGCTCCGCTTCTCATTGAACACGTCAAGGAAAATAACTACACTCACATTGAACTCTTGCCAATCACTGAGCATCCGCTAGATGCATCTTGGGGCTATCAGGTTACAGGTTATTACAGCCCTACCAGTCGCTATGGCAAGCCAGATGAACTCAAGTATTTGGTTGACCAATGTCACCAGGCTGGAATTGGGGTCATTCTGGATTGGGTTCCACTTCATTTCTGTAAGGATGCCCATGGCCTCTATCAATTTGACGGCAGTTGGCTCTACGAATACCCGCACGAACAAGACCGCGAAAATCACCAGTGGGGAACAGCTAACTTTGATTTAGGTAAGGGCTTGACGCGTTCTTTCCTTCTATCTAATCTCAAATACTGGTTGGAAAACTTCCATTTTGACGGCATTCGGGTGGATGCCCTGTCCTACCTGCTCTACTGGCGTGGTGAAACGGAAGATGACAAGATTAACCATGGAGCGATTGATTTCATCAAGCGTGTCAATGCCATGGTTCACACCGACTATAAGGGTGTCATGATGATTGCGGAAGATTCGTCAAGTTTCCCTAAGGTAACCCATCCTCTAGAAGATGGTGGTATCGGTTTTGATATGAAATGGGATTTGGGTTGGATGAACGATACGCTCAAGTTTGTAGAACGTCCGTCAGTCTATCGTAAATACCATTCCAATGAAATCACTTTCGGCATGTACTATAACCAGAATGAGCAATTCCTCTTGCCATTGTCCCATGATGAAGTCGTACATGGCAAACTCTCTATCATCGATAAAATGAATGGGGAGTATGAAGACAAATTCCACTTGGCCCGTGTTTACTACAGCTTCTATTTTGCTCATCCAGGTAAGAAATTACTCTTTATGGGCAATGAATGGGGCCACATCCGTGAATGGCATGAATACACTGAAATGGATTGGAATTTACTAACTTATCCAACTCACTCTAGTTTCTACCAGATGATGAAGACCCTGTCTACTTTCTATCGTGAACACGATGCATTTTGGAAGTATGATTATCAAGCCTACGATAAAGGATTTAAGTGGGTGAAAATTGATAGCGAAGCTAGTCTATATGCCTTTTCACGCATGAGTGATGACCAAGAAATCTTGACCATTCATAATTTTAACGACCAAGAATTGTTCGATGTCCACTTGGATTTGCCTACTGATAGCGAATACAAACTGGTCTTCTCTTCAAATGTCCTTCCAATGGAAACATTCAGCCTCTATCCAGATAAAAATGGGGCTACAATTACTGTTCCACGCTTGACAAGTTTCTATCTAGAGCGGGTGAAATAAGAGCATGTAAGAATGGAGTTCAAAACTTCATTCTTTTTTGTATGCAAAAACAACCACCGTTTCCGATGATTGTTTATCTGAATTATTCAACAGCTGTATAGGTTGCTGCTTTTTCAAGGAAGGTATCAAATTCGCCACTTGCTTTCACTTGAGCGATGACCTTGTCAATTTCAGTTTTTAGGTCTGCACTTCCTTTTGGAAGGGCGATAACTTTTGAGTTCTCATCAATGGTTGGAAACTGTGCTGATGCAATTGCAAGGTCACTGTTTTGTGAAACATAGCCTGCTGCTACTGGTGAGTCCATCAAGACAGCTTCTACCTTACCTGTCTTCAATTCATTAACTGCTTCACCCATTTGTGTCAATGAAATAATTTTTGCATCTGCCATTTTTTCTTTAGCATAGGTTTCTTGGGTAGAACCTTTTTGAACAGCCAAGGATTTTCCTGCAAGAGCATCAACACTTGAGATGGTTTCCGCATTTTCTTTCTTAACAAGTAGAACGTCAGCAATTTGGTAATAGCTTTCTGAGAAGTCAAAAACTTTTGCACGTTCTTCAGAGTAAGATAGACCAGCGATTGCAATGTCAGCCTTGCCAGATTGGACGCTGTTCAAAACGTTGTCAAAACTCATTGCTGAGACTTCCAACTTCACACCAAGCTCATCCGCAATTTTTTGTGCCAGCATAATATCTGCTCCAACAACTTCGTTTTTGCCATCAACAAGCGTTTGGAATTCAAATGGTGCATAGTCAGGACTTGTCGCTACAACCAAGGTTCCTTTTTCTTTAATTTTCTCGAGTGTTGATTGGCTTGAAGATGAGCTAGTTGAAGAACAAGCTGCTAGTGTAAATCCAGCTAACAAGGTAGCTGCTAAAGTAAATAGTTTTTTCATTTTTTATCCTCTTTTTCCTTCTTTATTGAAACGATGTCATTTTTCCTAATGAATCATCGGACCTTGAAAGTAATTTTCTCCATTTTTTCTTCCTCTTTTCAAAAGATATGTCTAGTATATAGTAATTTTATACACTTGTCAACAATTATTTTGTATTTTTATGCGATTTTTATTTTTTTTATTCAAACAAAAAAATTCTAGCCCTTTCATTAGGGCTAGAATGGAGGAAATATGTAATTTTATGAGATCAATTCCATTGTATCTCTTGCAATCATTAGTTCTTCGTTGGTTGGAAGCACAAATAACTTGATACTGGAATCGTCTTTACTAATTAGTTTTTTACTACTTTCATTTGCTTCATGATCAAGTTTCACACCGAAAACAGAAAGTTTTTCTGCGACTTTCTCACGTATCAATCTGGAATTTTCACCAATTCCTGCTGTGAAAACAATGGCATCTGCTCCACCTAAATCTACCATATAGGTCGCAATGGTATGAGCAATTCGATTGGTAAACATTTCAATTGCTGTGATGGCTTGAGAATAGCCTTTATGATAGGCTTCTTCGATATCTCGCAAATCATTACTAATTTCGGAAACAGCTAATAGTCCAGACTCTTTATTCAGAATGGCTGTGATTTGACTAGGGGTCAAGCCTTCTTCTTCCATTAGGAAAGGAAGAATGGCTGGGTCAATATCACCACTTCGGGAGCCCATCATCAGCCCTGCTAAAGGAGTGAAGCCCATAGAAGTGTTGATAGATTTTTGTCCCTTTATGGCACAAATACTAGCCCCATTACCTAAATGACAGCTGATTACCTTTAGCTGATCCGTATCCGATCCTTGCTGTTTATATACTTCCTTGGTAATTAAAGAAATGTATTTATGGCTGGTGCCATGGAAACCGTATTTGCGTAAACGGTACTTATCATAATACTTTCTAGGTAGAGGGTAAAGGTAGTATTCCTCGCTTAAGGTTTGATGAAAGGCTGTATCAAAAACTGCCACATTTGGAGTATTTGGCAAAAGCTCCTTGAAGGCTTTAATAACCTCTAAGTTTGCTGGATTATGACTTGGAGCTAAGAAGGACAATTCATCAATCTTTGTCAAGACACTTTCGTCAACCAAAGCCGATGCCTTAAAATAATCACCACCATGGGCCACACGATGCCCAATTCCAGCAATATCTGCTAAAGATTGTATAATACCTTTTTCATCTAATCTTTTTAATAGATAGTTTACTGCCTCTTTATAACTTGAAAGAACTAGTTTTTCTGTCTCCTTTTGTCCTTTGTAAACCAAAGTAAATGCCGATTCCGGTTCTCCAATTCTTTCAAATATGCCTTTAGCGATGATTTCCTCAGCAGGCATGGCTAATAATTGAAATTTTAAAGATGAACTACCAGCATTGATTGCAAAAATTTTCCTCATTACTCGTCCTTTCTTTAATCACATTTTACAATGAGAGAGGGATTAGCCCATTCCCAAGGCTTTAAATACGAATACAGCTAGAGTTGCACCAACAGTTGGTGCAACAATTGGAATCCAAGCATAGCCCCAATTCGCTCCGCCCTTATTTGGAATAGGTAAGAGGGCATAGGCCAAACGAGGACCGAAATCACGCGCAGGGTTGATGGCATAACCCGTTGTTGAACCGAATGACAACCCGATGGCCATAACTAGGAAAGCAACTACAACAGGAGCAAGACCTACTGCAAAACCTGCAGTATTCATCAATAACAAAACGAAAATGAAGAAGAAGGTCGCGATTACTTCACTCAAGAAGTTAAAGGTTGTGTTTGGAATAGCTGGACCAGTGGCAAAAATACCGACTGAATTCCCTTCCTCAGCTGTTGTTGCTTGGAAATGTGGATAGTAATGCAAAACAACGATTGCTGCACCAGTAAAGGCGCCGAGAATTTGTGCAATGATGTAACCTGCCACCATACTCCAATCAAACAAGCCGCCTAAGGCAAAAGCGATTGTGACTGCGGGATTTAGGTGCCCACCTGTTTCAAAGAAACCAGCAACATAAACACCGCACATTACGGCAAAGCCCCAGGCAAAGATTACAGTTAGGAAACTAGGGGACATATTTTTGGATAGGGCGTGTTTTAAACTAATTGAGGATCCGAAGCCTGTACCAAAGGCTATCAGAACCATTGTTCCTAAAAATTCACCAATGTATTTCTCCATCGTGAGAATCTCCTTCTAATATTATTTTAGATTTATTTCTTCAATTGCATACTCGGCAATTGTTTGATCTTCTATGGCGTTGCCGCCACTGATACCAATTGCTCCGATAATCCGTCCCTTGGAATAAATAGGAATTCCACCTGCTAAACTAACAATCTGACCTTCTGACATTGTTTCTAGTTGAAAGAGCCAATGGTTGGGTTTTGTTAATAGAGCTAGGTCTTTTGACTGCATTTTCATGCCAACAGCTGTGTAGGCTTTTTTATAGGCCATATCGTAGCTAACCAAAAGGGAATCTTCCATGCGATAGGATAGGATTACATGAGCACCTGCATCCACCAGGGTAATCACAACAGGTACTTTCAATTCCTGTGCTTTTTCTCTGGCACGATTTACAATATCAAAAGCTAGGTCATAGAGATTTATGCTGTGTAAATCATCTTTTTTTTCTAAGAGCTCTTGACATTTTTGAATGATTCTTTGAAGCAGGATTTCATCGATTTGATTTTGTGTCATCTTTTCTCTCCGATTACCTATTTCTAAAAGGATGTTTCCAAGGCAGAATCCTGTATCAATGGAGTTCCTTTAACAAGTTTAGCTGCATTAGTCCCTAAAATCCTTAAGACACGATTAGACTGGTTTGGATAGTTACTTAAACGATAGAAAAACTGTTCCGTTTGTAAATTTCGATAATGGAGAACAATTTCTCTTTCATTGATAGCTAAACCAACCGAGAGTGGTGAGGACTGAGCAGCTTGATGGGCCAGAGAAACGATACTTTCCGAAGAAAGTTCTATAGTTTCTTTTAAAAATGGAATTCCTTCTTCCTCCATACCAAGCACTAACTGAGTCAACTTTTCTTCAGGCACCTTTCCCAACTTGTAAATAAGAATAACTGGCTTAGTTGCTTGATAGAACATAAGCATCACCCCACTCTTCTTTACAGTATGAAAGTACCAAACCTGTTGCTACTGCATTTCTTGGTCCAGAAGTTCCTCGGATATTTCCTCGACCAGCCACGATATTGCTCTGAGATAGGGCATCGGTTATCAACTGCGGTACTTCAAAGTCTAAGGCGGACCCGCCTACTATAACCACAAATGGAATATCTCTGATGTCTTGAGTTGGACTGACCGTCTTTAAGGCCCGAATGGCGTTGGTCACAAAGACTCTTTCTTTGGCTGTCTGGCGAACAATCTTGATTTTTTCGATAGAATAGTCTGTGTCAAGCGGTACTAATTCTCCAGTGTCTTTGACGATGACTACTCGGGCAAATAAATCTCCGCTCAGAGGTTTGTCAAAGAATTGGACACTGCCATCCTCATGTCGAATATGGAAAATACTTTCTACCTTGGCAAGGGGGTATTTTTTAATATCCTCTGCCAAATGCCTATCTTCAAGACCCAACTCTGTGTTAATAAGCATGGTGACCATATCACCAGCACCAGCTAGGTGGACAGCTTGGATATCCCCTTTTTGGTTAATAATGGAGGCATCTGTGGAACCAGCCCCAAGGTCTAGAATAGCCATTGGTTGACTAGTACCTGGTGTTGTTAAAGCTCCAAGAATAGCTGAGTGAGCCTCAGCTCCCCCGATTTCAACAGGTACACCCAATTCCTTTTCAACTTCCTGAGCAATAAGGGACATCTGTAATCTGTCAGAGTTAACCATGGAGGCAATTCCAACGGCCTGCTCCATTGAAAATTCTCCGGCAAGACCACCTTTTACAGTGATAGGAGCAAAAGTATCCACTGCCAGAATATCCTGAATCTTAATCTGATCCAGTTGTTTCTCAGTTAAATTTGCCATGGTAAGCCGGACTTTCTCAAGCATACCACCCACATTTGTGCCTGCTTCACCCAGAACATTTTCAATATGTTGAATACGGGAAACATGGTCCATAATGGCTTCTGCACCTTTTGAAATATCAACGCTGGTATTCTGTTGCTGACCAATAATCTTGATAGTTCCAGCAGGAATTGTCCTTGCTTGAACATCTCCTTTTGGTGTTTTGATGACAACGGCTGAACGATTTCCAATCAGGGCACGGGCAATCGGAACGACCTGCTTGGTATCCTGTGCATCCAACTGAAAGACCGTCGCAATACCATAAGGATTGGAGAGTTGGGAAATGACTTTACCAACTTCTGCAACCTCAACCGCCGCCAACATCCCTAAAGGCACCTTATCTATATAGGAAATTTCATCTACAATCGGTATCTTTTTCTCTAAGCGATTATTAACTAAGACACCGTCATCAGCCTGCAAGACCGCACCGACAATCTTATATCCTCTTGAAACATAGGCATTGATAAGTTGGGCCACCGCATCGAAATCCACTTGCTTAGAAGCCACAACGATATAGCTATCTGTCATTGGCTTATTGATCAAGTCCAAGATGTCAACGGTATAACCAACCCCCAACCCAAGTCCACCTGGTGTCCTTGGGTTGTGGCCAATCATGGTAGATTCTGTAATGACAGTTTCCGTAATGGTTTCCATAGCAACATCTCCAATTACAGGAGTTGCTTCATTGATACGGATCAAAGAAATATCTTTGATACTAAGATTGGTTGGTTCTAAGAGTAATTTCAGGGACTGATATATGCCATGAACATTTTCTTTTGTTCCCTTGATACCAGTTGTATCTGCAATCGCAGAGGACAGAAACTGGACGGTTCCATTATCGTATAGCTGAGCTAAGGCAGACTCAGTTGATGAATTTCCAATGTCAATACCGATAATATACTTCATTCCTTCTTCCTCCTTTCGATTTTCAGATTAGTTATCACCTTTTAGTTTCTTACGACGTTCATAGTGTTCTGCTGCTTCACGGACAAATCCTGAACAGATTTTCGCGCCATAGACATTTTCAAGTTCATTTGCGATGTCCAATAGTTCTTGCTTAGAAGAACGGTAAGGACGAAGGGCATTATAGATTTCCAATACGCGTTCATCTGGTACCTTGGTCAATTCTGCCGCGCGTGAGAAATTGTATTCGATAGCTTCACGACCAGCATTACGCGCGATTTCTCCTTGTTTTAAGAGGATTTCTGGCTTAATCCGCAAGTCTTTTGAAGTGATACTACCATTGACAATATTTTCCAAGGTAATATCTTCAAATTTCTTGTTATCACCAACAACAATCCAGTCTGGGTGTTTTTGTGCAATCGGATAGTCTGCTGCAGTAGCTTCTGTACCTTTTGGTAGACCACTGGTTACAGGTTTGTCGTGTCCATTCATCTCTTCTAAGATTTTTCTTACTAATAGTTCTACTGATTCACTCATTTCGATTTCTCCTTGAAGATTTTCTTAAATCAATTCAATTTCATCAGCTGGACGACCTTTTTCAACAAGCTTGGTTTCTTTGATATGAAGCAAGGCTGAATAGGCTTGGTACTTAGGACGAGCCATTTGGTCATTCAAGGTTGGAACAGGGTTTGGTGTTTCACCTTTGGCATATTTAGCAGCATTTTTACCAATTAAACGGTAAGTATCAGCTGTCAACAGTGGTGCTTGTGGGAAGAGTTCTAAGTTACTCAATGGTGGTAAATCTCTTTGGTGAATAACTGTTGTTCCCTTAGACTGAATACCGATTGAAATGCCTGAACCAGATAGGTGGTCGCCTTCTACTGCTACAAAGGCAACATCTGATGAACGATAAACTTTCACAACACGCGCTTTCAGCCCTTCTTCTTCAATACCTGCAATCACTTGTCGTAACACTTCTGTATGAGGGATATCAACCATGGTCTTGGTTTGTTGTGTGCCAAAAGCAGGACCAACTGCAATAACCACTTCATCAACAGATTGGCTTGGTTTGGCAACGCCAATGGTGCGAACAACAGCCTTTTCTGGCAGGACTTCTTTCTTGGTAGTTGTAGTAGTTTGAGTTGCAGGAGTAGGATTTGTCAGGCCAACTTCCTTGATTACTTCTGCAATAATGGAACGTAGTACGTCCTCATTGATGGTTGTCATAATGATTACCTCCTAGATATCACGTGGATCAATGGCATTTGGAATGTTCTTCACTTTTTCCCATTCCTCTCCAACCAGACGGTGACCTGTGCCGACACCGACGTAGTCATTTGGTGAGTTGATTGCAGAGATAACATTCCAATTGCGGTCAAAGATAGCAGATGTTTGCAAGAAATCTCCAGCAACACGTTGTTTGAAGAGATTTACAAGCTCATTGGCAACATCTGGGAAACCATTATTGGCAAGGGCTTTAATGAGGTCTACGCCTTGTACACCGCGTTCTAAGAGATTAACAGCTGCCTTGATGTCTTCAACCTTGTCACGCTCTGGCATATCTTTTGAACCATGGGCGTAGGTAGCTGCTTCAACTTCCTCATCTGTAATAGCTGGTAAACCAAGACCTTTGAAGAGGGCTTGCATAACTTTGGCTGCTTTACGGCGAACTTGAACAACTTCCTCTTCGCGAGCTGGACGCAAACCACCATCAACACGCAAGTCACGTTGCAAGATATTGTAATCATCGTAGTCTTCTGCATCCCAGTTAGAACCAGCAAACATGTTGTCGTAGTTTGGTGTAGAAGAGTAACCTGAGTTGATGAAGTCTGTACCTGGCGCCAATTGCATCAAGGTGCGGACAGAACGACGGAGGTCTGAATGAGTAAAGGTTTGGTCATTTGAAGAAGCACATTCCAAGTCAAGCATGGTAGCAATCAAGTTTTCAGCAATGACTGCACGGATACCACTTGGAACGGCCGCAGGAATACCGATACAAGATACAGAACCGTTTTGGGTACCTTGTACACCAGCTGCTTTTGTGATATACAAGCAACGAGCTTCAAGATAGAGCATGGATTTGCCTTCTGCTTGCCCCATCTGCACTTCTGCACCAGTACCTGATGTGAAACGCATCTTCAGACCACGAGAAGCATAGGCAGATGCCAAGAAGGCTTTAGACCACGGAGTATCGTCACCGTCTGTAAAGACATCTTCCGTACCATAAACAGAAATGGTTTCAGCGTAGGCTGTAAATCCTCTCATACCAAGGTCTAGCTCGGTTGCTTCTTCCAAGGCACATTGGGTCAATACACCTGGACGACCAACTTGAGAACCAATCATAATCCCTAAGGCGTTGAATGGGGCATAACGAGCAACCGCAACAGTTGTTTCTTGCTCTGCAAATCCACGAAGGGCACCTTCTGCCGCATCCGCTGCAATTTGAACAGGGTTATCGTTTACGTTAGTAACGTGTGATTGAGTAGCTGTCTGTTTGCGGGTACGCATTTTCTGAACAGCCATCATAATTTCTACGACGTTCATATGACTAACAACTTCAACAATTTTAGCTGGAGTCATAGCCTTGGTCAATTTAACAATTTCAGAACGAGGTACAGAAGGAGTCAAAATCATATTGGCAATCTCTTTCGAGTCCATCTTCACGACTTCTTCTGCATGAGCCAGATCAATACCATAGTTTGCAATAAACTGATCAATCAAGTCAAATTCTTCTTTTGGCTTCCCATCCAATTCAACCACTTTACCATTGACAATTTTGATACTTGGTTTTGGATCGTTGGGGCTTTCCATTGCAATAAGACCTTCTTCAACCCACTCTGTTACAAATCCGTCTTGGTTGATTGGGCGGTTACTTAATGCCTCAAAACGTTTTGATTTCATATTTCTTTCTCCCTATCTATCAGATGTATGAAGGTTGAGAGTTAACTGGAGTATCACCAAGCGTACCTAACAATTCTTTACCGATTTCACGGGCAGAGATCACAGCTTGACGAACAGCACCAGAATCACCACTGATGAAGAGAATGGTTTCATTTGAATTACTTGTTCCATTTCCTGGAGAAGCATATCCGATTACATCAACATCTGCTGCTTTTACAGCTGTATCTGCCATGACAACACCAATAGCAGCTGGAGCCCCAACAATCAAACCAAATGCACGACCAACTTCTGCACCAAAAGCTGCTTGACAAGCATGGCTAGCACGAGCAGTATATTGCAATTCGATATGACCTGCTTCATTGGCATAGACATCACCGAATGTACGAGCAATATCACCAAGAGTTACTTCTACCGCCCGTTTCACGTCTGAAACATCATCACCACCAAAGATAATCAAGCTACCGTGACCAGCACCACCTTTGGTATCACGTGGTAATTCAATTTTAACAATTTCTGTGTTGGTTGCTTTTACTGCTTCATCTGCAGCCATAATGTGAGGACCAGCACCAGTACGAGCACCTACCACACCAAGTGAACGGTAAGATTTTTCCAACTTCATCGCACTGAGTACTTGTTGATCGACATTTGCAATCACCAATCCAATAGTATCACCAATAGGGTTTGAACCAATAAATTCGGTAACATTACATTTGTTTGCCATAATAATCTTCCTCTATTTTTTGTTTTCATTTACATCGCCTAATGCGATAACGCTTACATTTTGTTTTAAAAATTTTTACTGATTTTGCCAATCCGCAGGATAGGTTACATAGATAAACCTTGCCTTATCTCTAACAGAAAATTGAATATCACTTCCCTTAGGAATAAAGAGAATTTCACCAGGACCAGCGGTCATCACCTCATTGCCAGTGATAATATCCAATTGTCCTTCAATGACATAATCCACTTCATCATAGTCAAGATGCCATGGGAAGGTTGTTTTTTCCATTGTCATTAAGCCAAGTCCCAGACGAGGACTTTCTTCCAAAGTTAGGAGGTCACGGGTATAGACCACATCCTTGCTATTGCCTGTGTCTAAACGATCCTCAGGCCTAACCTCTATATGAGGTAGGTTGAAGGAAACAATACCTGTCGAACTAGACTTTTTAAAGGCATCTCCTGCTACAAAACTTTCTAATAAAATTTTTCTCACCAGTTCTTCTATCTGGCTACGATTGATGTCACTCATAAAGTCCTCCTCTACTCAGCTTCTTTTTTAGTGAGCACAAAAGCAAGTAGGACTGCTGTTACACCACCAACCAATTTTCCGACCATCATCGGAAGAATCATATCTGGATTTTGACCTGCTGTGAAGCCCAAGTGATCGCCGATAACAAATGATGCTGATACAGCAAAGGCAACGTTAATAATCTTACCTCGTTTGTCCATGTCTTTCATCATTTGGAACATGGCAATATTGTTGGCCAAAGATGCGACTAGACCTGCTGCACCGACTTCATTCATACCAAGAGATTTACCAATTGCTGAGAGTGGTTTGTTGGCAACCTTTGTAAAGATAGCTACTAAACCAAAGGCTCCTGCCAAGGTCACTGCAATGGAACCAACTACACCAAAGGCTTCCATAAGAGTTTCAGCTCCACTCGGATAGAGGCTATTTAACCATTCATTGCCTGTCAATAGCTGTGCTGCACCAAAGGCCAAACCGAGAGTTGCAATCACTACAATGATATGACCAAAAATCTCAAAGCCTTTAATCATTCCATTCGGTGCTAACAATAGACCGACAAAAATCAATGCAGAAACAATCACTATTGGAATGAGGTTAATCATTAATGTTCCTGCAGATAAGCCTGGAACCAAGAATCCTCCAACTAAACAACCCACCGGAACTGTCACTAAGCCATATAAAATACCTCTAGCCAGTAATGGACGATCATCTTTCTCGATGATTCCCAAGGCAACTGGGATAGTAAATACGATAGTTGGCCCCATCATAGAACCTAATACATAGGCAGCAAAGTTTCCAACTACAGGATCATCAGCTAGACTAAGAGCTAATGGTGCTCCGCCCATATCGTTAGCAATGAATGTTGTAGCAAAAATAGATGGGTCTGCTCCAACCATGCCATATAGTGGGACAATAATTGGTTTGAGAATATCCGCTAATAATGGTGCAACAACCATGATACCGGCCATCGAAAGTGCCAAAGCCCCCATGGCCATGATACCTTCCTCAAATTTTTCACTAAGTCCTAATTTCCCTCCGATACATTTATCAACTGCACCGGCCAACATAAATAGGACCATGATGTATATGATGATTTCATTTATACTCATAATTCCCCTTCTCACTTTCTAGTGAATTTATTCTGCATCAGCTGTGTACTCAACCTTATCAATAATAGCAACAACTACCATATCAACAGGAACATTTTCTCTATTCAAGCTAACTCTAGCTGCACTGCCTGTAGTCACCATTACCTGATCACCTTCCCCAGCACCGATGCAATCTGCGACAACAACCAATGATGGATCTGTTTGTTGATCATTTAGTTGGCGCTCGACCACTAAAAACTTCAATCCATTTAAGTTCTCATCTTTTCTAGTAGCCCAAAGACTCCCTTTTACTGTTCCAACAAACATACTCTCTCTCCTTTTATTCTATGATTGTTATTCTACGACGATTTAGATAGTCGCGCGCCAAGGCTGTTATAATGGTTCCCTTTTCAACATGAAATACTCCATCATCTTCCAATTCTAAAGCTCTCAGCCTAGATTCTGTAATGAGTTTGACCTTCTTTGAAACATTTTTTTCAGGAGTTTGATGAGTGGATTGAACCTCAATATGTTCTTGTTTCAATAAGGCTGGCAAGTCTTTCTGTGAGTAAAACTGCACACCATATTGCTCCAGTTTCAATTTTCTTTGAAGTAGTTCTTGGAAGAGCAAGTTCTTAGCTGACTGTTTATAGCAGTCTATAGCAAATGATTCCTTTGAAACCAAGACCTTTCTACCTGCTAACAAACTAGTAACAACTTCCATCTCCTCTGAATTATTGGGACAAAGCTGAGAAATCCTTAACAGTGAATCTAAAGATAGGCCATTTGCAATGATATGCTCTGCCTCATCAATACCTTCTACAATACGATACTCTCCATCTAAGAAACCGCCTACTGATTTATCACCGATAAGATACAGACTGATTTGATGGGAACTACTATTCAGACGGTCTAGAAGGCGATTGGTAATCTCTTGAACTAAAAATTCTAAGTTATCCATTTTTCATCCTTTCTAAACCATCTCTATCCTTTTTTGATAATGCGACCACGCATTCCTTTTTTAAATCCGCAAGCATTGGCTTCATCATAGTCAATGTGCATATAAGTTGCAAACTTAGGGTGAACTCGGATGACGACATCATCAAAAATCAGCCCTCTTTCTCCCCCTACTTGTACTTGCACAATTTCCTTATTCACTACATTGGCTTTAGCAGCATCTTCTGGGGTCATATGAATATGACGTTTAGCAACAATCAATCCCTTATCCAGAGATACTACCTTACTTCCATTTATCAAGACAATCCCTGGAGTATCCTCAATCTGTCCGCTCTCTCGAATAGGAGCATTGACACCTAGCTTCAAGCAATCTGTCAACGATACTTCAACTTGTGTCGCACCACGAACAGGACCGAGTATCACCACATTTTGGAAGGAACCTTTTGGACCTAAAATTGTCAAACGTTCTTTACAAGCAAATTGTCCAGGTTGGGATAAATCTTTAGCTTTGGTTAGAGAATAATCTTTTCCAAATAAGGTTTCTAAATCTTCTTGAGAAAGGTGGATATGGCGTCCACTCGCCTCAATTTCAAAACTTCCTTCTAATTCATCCTGAACTCTTGTAGCAATCTTATCAATTAGCTCTTTTATTTCCATTCTAATCACACCTTACCTTTCACTCATCCATTGTCATCCATAGGAAAATCTGAGTAGAATGCAATAAATGAGTTAGCTTAGCCAAATATACATCATTTTCTCGAGAACCTATCAGCGATAGCTCCTGTTCAAGCGTAGCTAAGGCTATGTAAGTTTCGTACAGAGCTAGTTTCCAGTTAGTTACAGCACAGGTTAAGGAAAGCTTTGTAAAATCAAGTTCCCTTTGCTGACTATATTCATCCAGTTCTGTCACCGACGGTAGTAGTTCATCATAATCGTGAAGTTCATCCAGTATCTGACCAGATACCATACCTTCAATCATTGTCAATACTTTGCTGACTTTCTCAAATTTTGATTGTTCGAATGAAAGATAGAGTTCACGTTTACTTTTAAGAAAATGTGGATAAAGTGTCGTTAGACGAAACAATATTGGATAGATTGCTGAATCTTCTAAAGTAGTTACTTTTTGATGTATCGCTTGTGGAGATGTCGTAAGTTGCTGATTATTGGAACGCGTTTGGACCACTCGAATATGATGGTCATTCAAGTAACTTCTTGCTGATGGAGTCAGTTTTTCATGTTCACCTAACTGGAAAACTCCTCCGTCAGCAATAGAAAGCTCCTTGAGCAGCTTTCTAATCTTTACTTCTGTAAAAACCGACATACACTCACATCCTTTAACGATTATTTAATCAACTGGCTACCCGCAGAGAACCTACTCAAATGGGTAGCCAGTACACTTATTCGCTACTTCGGTAAAATTACTTCTACTTCTGAATGAGGACGTGGAATGACGTGTACAGATACTAATTCACCTACATTTTCTGCTGCTGCTGCACCAGCATCTGTCGCTGCTTTAACTGCGCCAACATCTCCGCGAACCAAGACAGTCACCAAACCACCACCAACTTGTTCTTTACCTACAAGGGTAACGTTTGCTGCTTTGACCATTGCATCTGCTGCTTCGATTGCGCCAACCAAGCCGCGTGTTTCTACCATTCCTAATGCGTTTGCGTTTGCCATTGTTATTTCCTCCGATTTTTTATTCTTCTTCTTTTTTAGCTTGAGGTAAAATTACTTCTACTTCTGAATGTGGACGTGGGATAACGTGTACAGATACTAATTCACCAACATTTTCTGCTGCTGCTGCACCTGCATCTGTCGCTGCTTTAACTGCACCAACATCTCCACGAACCAAGACAGTCACCAAACCACCACCAACTTGTTCTTTACCTACAAGGGTAACGTTTGCTGCTTTGACCATTGCATCTGCTGCTTCGATTGCGCCAACCAAGCCGCGTGTTTCTACCATTCCTAATGCGTTTGCACTTGCCATTGTTATGACCTCCAAAAATTATTTTTTATTGACCTAATTTAGCTAATACTTGTTTTACAAGTAATTCAACAAGCTCATCTTCGTTGGTACTTGAAGTTGGACCTGAGCTTATATTTGTATCAGTTGTTGTCCCTCTATAACTATCCATTAGATTTTCAGCTTTTAAGAAATCTGTGTATTCAGATGTTCCGTAAGCAACACGACGGATGTTATAAAGATTGTGTGGACTAACGTTATCAGATGTGGCACTTCCTCCGACTGCCCCACAGCCTAAGGTAAAGGCTGGGAACAAACCTGTTGTGCCACCAACACCACCAAGAGCTGCAGGTGTATTGACTAATAGACGGGAAACTGGTTTTTTCAGGGCGAACTCACGAATAATCTCATCATTCTTAGAGTGGATGGATAGGGTATGTCCAACCCCTTCATGATGCAGAATTTTAATACTTAAATCACAAGCCTCTTCCCATGTTTTAACAGTATAGAAACCAAGAATTGGAGCCAATTTTTCCATAGAATATGGTGCATCTTTTCCAACTCTACACTCTTCTGCAATCAAGACTCTTGCGTCAGCCGGTACAGAGATACCTGCCCGCTCAGCGATGATTTGAGGTGTCTTACCAACCATTTTCGGATTCATTGCACCGCTTGGAAGAATGATAAATTCTCCCAATTTTTTAGCATCAGCAGGTGGTAAGAAGTAAGCACCTTGCTTTTTAAATTCTGCGATGACAATGTCTTTCATGTCCTCTTCAACAATGACTGATTGCTCAGAGGCACAAATGACACCATTATCAAAGGTTTTAGACTCGATAATATGGCGAACAGCTGTTGGAATATCCGCACTCCGTTCGATAAAGGCTGGTCCATTACCAGGTCCTACACCAATCGCAGGAGTTCCAGATGAATAAGCTGCTTTTACCATAGCTGTACCACCCGTTGCCAAAATAAGATTTGTATCTTTGTGGCGCATGAGCTCATTAGTTGCCGCAATGGAAGTTTTTTCGATAACACTGATGGCTCCATCTGGACAGCCAGCTGTTTTAGCAGCGCGTTTAATAATTTCCACTGTTTCAACAATACACTTCAAGGCGCTTGGGTGTGGAGAAAATACAATACTGTTTCCAGCCTTCAAGGAGATGAGGGCTTTATACATGACAGTAGAGGTCGGGTTTGTCGAAGGAATCAGACCAGCAATCACACCAACTGGTACACCAACTTCGATAATCTTTTTCTCTGTATCTTCGCGCAAGATACCTACAGTCTTCATATTCTTGATATGCTCCAGAAGCACCTTTGAAGCCACTGTATTTTTGATAACTTTATCCTGCCAGCGACCAAATCCAGTTTCTTCAACAGCCATCTTAGCTAGTCGTTCACGCTCATCGTAACAAGCTTTTGCAACGACTTTGACAATCGTATCAATCTGTTCTTGGGACATCTGCGCTAGTTCACGTTGAGCATTTTTTGCTTGGCGAACAAGGTTGCGAACTTCCTGTATTGATACTAAATCCTTATCTTCTAAGTACATTCAGTATTACTCCTTTCTAGAGAGTTCCATCAAGGCTTGGACAAGCTGACGCTTGTTAGCAAATTTTATTTCTTTTTTGCTTAATTGAATATCTTTTTCACGGTAGGCAATGCTTCTGAGTTTGACAACTTTTAATTTTTCCAGCTCTGTTTGTGAAAACTTAGGAACAAAAGGTGTTTCGACCGCTTCCTCTTCTATGCTTGTAGGCATTTCCGCTACTTCCGTTGTTTCAGTAGCTTCTTCATTAACTAGCTCTGTCCTTTCTGATGGCTCAGGGCTAGCTACAAGATTTGCAGAAACAGCAACCTCTTCCTTCGATTGTGTGAGAGGCACAGCTTGCTCTACGGCAATAGCTCGCTCTTCGACTGGAAGAGGCTCTTCTTTATTGAGTTTCTTCTCAGCCCTGATCAATTTTTCAGTCTGCTCATCCATGCTAGCAATGACATGGCTACCACGATAAAAAGATTTATTTTCGAGTTCTGCGACTGCAGCAGCTACTGCTGCTTTTACAGCGCCAACATCTCCTGTAATATGTACGGTATTCAAACCAGATTTGATTTTCTCAATATTGATAATGGAGACATTGGCTGCTTTTACAGCTATATCGGCAGCTACAACAGCACCTAGATACCCTCTTACTTCAATTAGTCCTAGTGCTCTTTTAGCCATCTAATCCCCCTTTTAATAATTCTTAGGATTGCTTGCAATAGAGATAACTGTTCTTGCAAAGGCATCACAGGCAGCCCTACAAGCCGATTGAGAACCCACTAGAAGACCTCCAGCAAAGTTTGTTTCGCTTGGCGGACCATAGAAGGAACCAATGGTCACATCTGAAGCTTTCAAAGCTGCATCAAGACCAACCATGGCTTCGGCTGGCGGTGCAATCAAGTAGGCAATAGCAGTTCCCTCGTCGGCATTTGCACCTTGGGAAAGATAAGAACCTGCGCGGGAAACACAATGAGCAAAATATGGGATAGTATTGTCATCATTAGCACTATAGAAGCTTGCGCCATTTTCAATTTCATAAATGGCAACATCCAAGCCACTCCGAACTTCTTCCGGAGTTGGACCTGCTAAGATACCAATGACTTCACCAGCCAATTTAGTTGATGCATTTCCAGCACCCGCGTACATACTTCTAGCGTAAACCACTTCAACATCGGCAGACTTGGTTGCTTCATCCAGTGCAACATAGGTTACGTCATCACAATCTGAAGTAATAATTCCCAAACTTCGATGATGAGGTTTTAACTCCAAAGAAGCAGCCAGACTGGCATCAACATTGGAAATAAGTAGAGCACTAAGAACAGATGCTCCCAAACGTTCGTTTATCACAATAGGACCTCCTTTTTATTTCAAATCAACACCTGATTTTTTATTGTCCAAAATCTTTTTAATGATTTCCGCAACATATGCCCCTGCCTCTACCGCAGGAGTTCCACCTTTGTGAATATTGGATACAACAGTCCGACGTGATTCGGGCATCCCCATCGTTGGTCTATAGGCCAAGTAGGCACTCATAGATTCTGCTGTTACCAATCCTGGACGTTCGCCAATCAAGATACAAACAACTTCTGCACCTGTCAATTCTGCAATATGGTCCATGGCACCAACCCGTGAGTGTTTGATAAAGAGTACCTCGTCGAATTCTAGACCAAACATTTTCAAACCTTGCTTCAAAGCTGGAAGGAAATCTCTTATGTTTGCTTCAATGGCTGACGAGCTCAATCCATCACCGACAACAATTTGAACTTTGGCATTCTTCTTACAGCTGTTTTTGATAATTTCCTGCTGATCTTCTGGGAAAATTCTTCCCAAATCAGGTCGCGTTAGGTATTCGTCCTTAGAAGAAGCCTTGGTATGGACAGGAATAAAGCCCATCTCTTTGACAAAATCTTCTGCGACATAGGAGAATACTGCGTCTTGAGCTGCAGCATGGTCTGCTCTAAAGCGCAGAATTGTTTGTGTTTTATAGCGATTTCCTGCTCTCCACAAACCTAAACGAGCTGGAGTGAATTGTTTAATCTTGCGATAAGCCTCTTCATTGATCGCGTTTGGAATAAGGAATTGTTTCTGAATATCCACCTCGGTAATATCAGGAATGATTCCATCTTCAATTTGGCTATCTTCTTGCTTCGGTTGATGTGAAGAGGAAGGCGTGTCCATTTTTTCTGGTACAACTGGCGTTTCAGTTATTTCATTCAAAATGGAACGAATCATTTCTTTTAATTCTAGTTCATTCACAGTAACTTCCTCCTATATTTTTGACTTCATAAAGACAGAGCCATCACCACCAATTTCAGTCAGATGACCATCTTTCATCAAGCCCATATTTTCCATCCAGATTTCAAATTCTTTGATTGGACGCTTGCCTAACAAGTCACGCATGGTAGCGGTTTCATGATAGCCAGTTGTTTGGTAGTTCAACATGATGTCATCACCATGTGGAATAGCCATGATATAGTTGACACCTGCAGCACCGAGGAGAACAAGTAGGTTTTCAGCATCGTTTTGATCAGCTTTCATGTGGTTGGTGTAACAGATATCACATCCCATTGAAATACCTGTCAATTTACCCATGAAGTGGTCTTCCAAACCTGCACGAATAACTTGTTTGGAATCGTAGAGGTACTCTGGACCAATGAAACCAACTACAGTATTAACAAGGAATGGATCGAAACGTTTTGCAAAACCATAACAACGTGCTTCCATAGTTACTTGGTCAGCTCCATGATGGGCATCTGAGGACAATTCTGATCCCTGACCTGTTTCAAAGTACATAACGTTTGGACCTGCTGCTGTACCTACTTTCAAGGCTGTGTCACGAGCCTCTTGAATGATTTTAGCATCAAAACCAAAGGCTGTATTTCCTTTCTCAGATCCAGCAATAGACTGGAAGACCAATCCTGTCGGAGCTCCCTGATTCATGGCCTCAATTTGTGTCGTTACATGGGCCAGCACGCAATGCTGAGTTGGGATTTTATACTCTTCAATAAAATCATTGAATTTATGCAAAATCCGTTTGGTACTTTCTACCGAATCATCCACCGGGTTCAAACCAAGCAAGGCATCTCCACAGCCATAAGCAAAGCCTTCCATTGTTGAAGCCATGATACCATCAGGATCATCAGTTGTGTGGTTAGGCTGCAAGCGAGATGAGAAGGTACCTGGAACACCAATAGTAGTATTTGCAGTCTTAGTAATGACAATCTTTTGCGCTGCTACAATCAAGTCTAAGTTTGTCATGAGCTTAGCAACAGCTGCAACCATTTCTGAAGTTAAACCACGTGACAACCATTGAATATCAATATTTGTTGTTTTATTATCAAGAATCCACTCACGCAGTTCTTCAACCGTCCAGTTTTTGATTTTTTCATAGGTTCGAAGATTAACGTCGTCAATGATAATGCGCGTCACTTCATCCTCTTCATAAGGGACAACTGGGTTATTAAACAAATCAGAAAGCTTGAGCTGAGCCAAAACAACCTTAGCTGCTACACGTTCTTCTGCAGACTCTGCAGCAACACCAGCCAAATGATCTCCTGATTTGAATTCATTAGCCTTGGCCAAGACTTCTTTAACAGAATGAAATTCATAGACTCGACCAAATAACTTCGTTTTTAATATCATTAAATTTATCCTCCTTTTGATATTGACTACTTAACTGAATACGAGGGTTTTTACAACGACTGGTAAAACCGACCCTTCGATTAGCGGATTGCCAATATCAATGTAATCTCCATTTTGCACATCAACTGAATCGATACAAACAAAGGGATAATCTTTAGGCAACAATGCAAACAAGCTTTGACCAAGTACCTTTGCCATGTCTTCCTTGACAACAACCAACAAAGGAATTCCTCGGTCAATACTATCTTTCATCCCTTCCAGAATAGCCTGAGCATATTCTTGTACCCTGACAAAACTTGGACTCTTTATACCATCTAAGGCCAGCGCTAATTCCTGCACTTCATTTTCAAGCATGAACCAACGGCTTTTTTCCTTAATAGCTTCTGCCAGCATTTGCTTAGATCCCATCTCATCTTGACTAGATAATTTTAAAACTGGGATATTCTTGATTGGCAAAATTTTCGAAATGTAGGTAATCGTGCTCCCACTTACCTCTGTCGTATGACTACCAGCACCAACTACTGTAGCCCGAATGGTTTCAACTGACTCAATTACCTTCTTGTCTGAAAATATTTTCGATTGTGCTAGCGCTTTTCCAAGTAGTATCCCTATATCACCATAGTGAAAATCACTAACAGAAGGATCTGCTTGGAAAATAGCATCAGCTACTCCCCCTGAGAACGAAACACACTTGACAGGATAATCTAGTTTCAAACCATGATTAGTCTGAAGTAACTCATAGTATGGACTATTTGTATCTAGACCCAAACTTTGCTCCAGTACAGATACTAAAATATCTATCAAGCGTTCTAAATCTGGACCATTAAGTTGAGCCCCTACTGCCAATTGTAATTTTTCTTGGCTAATAATTTCTTGAAGTTTTGGAGCAATATAGGTAATTTTGTGACTATTAGGTTCAATTTTCACAAGCCTGCCACCAATATCAAAGCACGCTGTATCAATCAAATCACCCTCTCGGTAAACAGAGATATTGGATGTTCCACCACCAATATCAATATTTGCTACAGAAGTGTGATGTTCCTGAGAGTACTGATAGCTACCAGCTCCCTTTCCAGAGATAACACTCTCTAAGTCTGGACCAGCAGTAGCAACAACAAAATCACCAGCATAGCCACTCAAAGCCTCTAAGACTTGACTAGCATTATCCTTTCTAGCTGTTTCACCCGTTATGATGACAGCCCCCATCTGAATCATATCTTTAGAAATACCTGCTTTTTGGTATTCCAAGCGGACAAATTCTTTTATAGACTCAACATCTATCAAAAGATTTTCAAAGATGGGAGTAAAGATAATTTCACTCCTATATAGAACCTTCTTATCTGTTATATAGACACGTGGAATAGTGAAAACGGAGGCAATATTCTCCACAGTCAATTCAGATAACACCAGTTGGGTCGTAGCAGTACCAATATCAATGCCAACACTTAAAATCTTATCGGACATCACCTTACCTCCAAAAAAAGACACTTAAAGAAATGCTAATAGAACTCGTCTATTACCACTCTTCAAGCGTCATTGCTTTTAGGCTTACATCATTGTCAGCCTCTTCTATTCGATTAGCATCCTGTAATACTGCTTACTATCACAGGACTTGGTTCACTGTATTGTATATCTATTATTAAAACTCATCATGCATAACCAACAATTTAGCAATTTCCACCATGGGAACTCGCTTTTGCATACTGATGGTTCGAATATGCTTAAAGGCTGCTGATTCTGATAGATGATCACGGGACATCAATAAGCCTTTTGCTTTTTCAATGATGATACGGTCATTGATTTTCTTCGTCAATTTAGCCATTTCACTGGTCAAGTGCTGAAATTGTCTACCTCTTGCAATACATACTTCCACCATAGGAATCAACGATTTAGCATCAAGAGGTTTTACTAAGTAACCACTAACACCATATCTTTTGGCTTTCTCGATATACTGTTCATCACTTTGGGTAGTTAACAAGAGAACACTATAGGCCAGATTATCATCCAATATTTTTTTACAGGCTGTCAAACCATCTAATAGAGGTAGCTGGATAGACATCACAACTAAATCCGAACGGTATTTTTGACTTAATTCTATTGCTTCAAAGCCATCACTAGCTTCTGCCACAACTTCGAAATCAGCCTTTTCCAATAGTTCTCTAACTTCACGTCTGACCATTGGATCCTTGTCTGCTATTAGTATTCTACCTTTCATACCTACCTCTTCTGAAAGCTTATGTCCGCGTTACAACTGTACTTGAAAAATGAAGAATTTCCTCCAAGCCTTGTAACACAGCTACTAGAGCAGCCTCAACAGATGAAACATCTCCTGTCATGACAACAGAGCCACTAAATCGGTCAACAAAGCCGATCTGAACATCTGCCGCCTTGGTCGCAAGATCTACCGCAATGATGGAAGCTTCACTAGGAGTAATCGTCAGTATGCCAATAGCTCCTTTTTTATCGACCAGCAAACCAAGTTTTTCATAAATGACTTCATCAGGATTTGCAATGAGATGGGCCAGGGTTATCTGTTTCCCTGGTACATACTCTTGTATCATTCTCTGTTTTTCTTCCAGTTTGTCCACCTTCCCTCAATAGAAGTTTGGATAACACCCTAGTTAGTATATTATAACACGAAGTAGGGTAATTATCAACATAATTCTAGAAAGCATTTTCCAAAACTGCCAAAGCTTCTTCCGTGCTCGGTTGTCGTGGATTTGTAGCAGTACACTTATCTACTACCGCTGCTGCTGCAATTTCTTCCTTGTACTGATTAAAATCACTAACAGACACACCATACTCCCGTAAAGTCATCGGCAAATCCAGTTTTCGTTGCAATTTTTTCACAGCGTCAATCAGCTGTCGAACACCCAAAACAGGACTAGTAGCACTGCAACCAATTAGTTTAGCAATCTCTTGGTATCGGATAGCTGTTGCTCTATCACCGTCACCTAGTCCACGAGCACTGATATTGGCATTATACTGGATGACGTATGGCATTAGAATACTGTTTACTCGTCCATGAGGGATATGGAATTTTGCTCCTGTAGCATGGGCTAAGCCATGGTTGATCCCCAAGGATGCGGTATTGAAGGCCATGCCTGCCAGAGTTGACGCAACATGCATTTTTTCACGAGCCACTGAATCGTTTCCATTTTTGTAGGCTTTAGGTAGGTATTCGAAAACTAATTTAATGGCTTTTTCTGCTAGAGCATCTGAAAAATCTGTTGCCTTGGTCGAAACATAGGCTTCAATAGCGTGGGTCAGGACATCCATCCCCGTATCTGCTGTAATGTTTTCTGGTAGAGATGATACTAAACAGGAATCTAAAATGGCTACATCGGGTAGTATTTCTCTTGAAACCAAGGGATACTTGATCTCTTTTTGCCTGTCAGTAATGACGGCAAATTCCGTCACTTCCGAACCAGTACCGCTGGTTGTTGGAATAGCAATTAAAGTCACATCTGTAAACACAGCCATTTTTTTACCAAAGTAGTAAATTGCCTTGGCTGCATCAAGAGCTGAACCGCCACCAATCGCAAGGATGATACTGATTTGTTGACCACCCACGGACTGAATACCAGCAATTATGGTTTCAATCGGTGGATCTGGTACAATATCATCAAAAACATGACACTGATTGCTGTCATCTAGGTAACTTAATACACTATCCAGTTGACCAGTTTGTTTTAGGAAGGGATCTGCAACAACCAAGATGTGCTCATTCTTATAACTTCTTAGCTGTTCTAGAGCACCCTCACCTATGCACAATTCTGTTTTATAGAAAATCTTGTACATTTCTTCTCCTTTCTATGTAACTTTTCCATAAAAATAAGCCATATGAAAACCAGACTAGAACTCTCCATTAAGTCATAGTCGTTTCATATAGCTACATTGCTTATTGATTAGTACGCCTTTGTACCACGAAAAAATTATAACATAAAGCCATTAACATATCAACAGAAATAATGATTTTTCTTGATATTTTTATTAACTTTTTTTGCTCCTTGCCCCCTTACCTAAATGACTACCTACGAACCTGTGCCCCTCGTTCAGTACTTCTATCTATGATTAGTTTTCAAGCTACCCAGCATTCATCTTCTTTTTTATATTTCCATAAAAATCTGCCTTGATGAATGACAAAATGCTCTCCTGATAGCAAAGCGAGTTATGGATGGAGAGAGCTTCTCAATTTCCATCATTTTGATACAAATTAGTTGTCAAACTAGCGAAGATAAGTTATAATTATGATGCTAGGAATTGATTTTAGTACTTTTGAAAACATGGAAGTTTGGTGCAAATCCAACGCGGTCCCGCCACTGTGATAAGCTTTGCTTTAAGTCAGGTCTTTGGTTTCAAATTTTAGTAGATCTCACGCCTCGATGTAAGGTGTGATGTCAGTTTGGATAGCGCATCTACTGCGGTATTTTCCATTATTGGCTCTACGTGAAGTACCTTTCATTTTCTAAAGGTAGAAAAACTACCTTACTGCAACGGAGCAGGGCCGATAATCGGGAAAGCCACAGTTAATCAATGATGCTTAACAGACTATACAAAGATGTATAAATGCTTTCTTAACATAAACTACAAACCACCCTTGATTTTTCAAAGGTGGTTTTTTCTTGTTCTAATCCGACTTTGCTTCTGATTCTCTTCGTTTTTTGATCAGAGTCCCCATCCTTAAGGAATCTTCACTATAGTAGCGATAGTGACGACCTGAACCATCACCGATATAGCTGATCGGCGAAAATTCATGGCCCTTAAAATCACCATGCTCATCAAGCAAGTCTTCTTCTACTACTCTGCGCGTCACTTTTCCAATAATGTTGGTCAACTTACCACATTCCACAAGTTCAACAACTTCGCACTCAATAGAAATTGGGCACTCATTTACTAAAGGAGCATCGACTGTTTCACCAACTGTGTAAGTCAAACCAGTCAAGGAAAATTTATCTTTTCGGCTATTAAAACCAGCAAGTTCCACTTCCTCAATCAACTCTTCTCTAGGAATATTGACAGTAAAGTGACCATGTTTACTGATTTCAGTTACTGCATTTCCCTTTGTCCTCATGCCAATAACCATCATACTGCCCAAAGAATAAGCAGAACTTGAGGTTGTTATATTGTATCCATGAACATCATCTTTATATCCCAGAAAGAATACTGGGAATCCGAAATATAGCTTGCGTGTTTCAAATGTTTTTTTCACCTTTTACTCCTTTATGATAGTTTTCTAAGACAAAAGATGACCAATTCTAAATAGTCATTGGTTGCCTTCCAAATAATCCCGTAAGGAATTGACAAATGCTGTTGGAAGTTTCAGCTCTTCTTGCAATTCATCTCGATAGCGGGTAATGATGTCATACTCCCGTCCTTGAGAAACCTTGATTGGCCAGTCGGGATCTAGTAACATGGCCTTACCAACAGAGAAGAGTGGGATATCTTCTGCGAGAATTTCTTCCACATCTTGACTAGTCTGAACCCCACCAACTCCAATCAAAGGAACCCGTCCATTGATTTTTTTTATGACTGAGTGAATGATCGGCTCTGGTGCTTCAGGATTCCGCAGGGAAGGTCGGAAAACATGACTTAAGGAGAGATGAAGATAATCTACCCCCATTGCAATTAGCTGCTCTATCAGCTGTAAACTATCCCATAATTCAATCCCTGGATCTTCAATCTCTTCTGGAGAGAAACGATAACCAACCAAAAATGGTCTATCTGCCTCTTCTTTGACTAGTTTTTTCACCTGCTTAACTAAGGTCTTGGCAAACCGCATACGGTTATTCAGACTGCCTCCCCACTTATCTTGCCGTCGATTGGAATGGGGAGAAAGGAATTGCTGGATTAAATAGGTGTTAGCTCCATGTAACTCTACCCCATCGAAACCTGCTTTTATGGCCCTCCTAGTTGCATCAAGGAAGGCTTGTAAGATCTCATCTACTTCCAAATGCTTCAGGGAACGTGGCTCCACTACATTGCCATGAGAACCAATAATGGCACTAGGGGCTACGGGTTTTCCTTCAATCAGGACTGGAGGAACCATGCGGCCACCATGATAGATTTGTAAGATTGCCAAAGCTCCTTTTTCCTTGATGGCGTGAGCCAAGCGGGACAAACCTTCAATCTTATCATCTTCCGCGACGCTAAAGCTATCCCTGAACGCCTGACCTTGTGCATGGACATAGGCACTACCTGTAATAACCATACCTACTTGGCCAGCACGACGAGCATAAAAATCAATATCATCTTGTGACACATAGCCTCCCGGTTGACAAACACTCAAGGTCATGGGAGCCAGCACCACTCGATTTCTAGTGTGAATGTAATCCGTAATTTGTACGGCATCATGAATTGTTTTTACCATCTACAACCTCTTTTCCTAAAAGATATGCAGTAAAATATGTTTCTTTTTTTTCAACAACAGTCACGGTTCCTTGGGGGAAATCAATATCCCAAAATAGTGCCGATGGATCTACTAAACGTTGGTAAATCAGCCTTAAAACACCTAAGTGAGCAACAAGAGCCAGTGAGTGCCCTGGGTGTTCATTGACCAATCTGTCAACTTCATTCCAAACACGGTCTTGAAATTCCCCAAAAGCTTCCGCTTCTGGCGGTTTGTAGGTAAATGGTTCAGCTAACCAGGCCTCCCATTCCAGTGGAAATTGTTCTTGAATCTGGTCAGCAGTCAAGCCTTCCCACAATCCGAAACCTTTTTCATCTAGTTTTTTTAATGGAATTGGATTACTAGCTGGAAAGACAAGTTGGGCTGTTTCCTGACTACGTCTTAAAGAGCTGACATAGACCTTGTCAACAGGAATATCCTGCATCAGAGTGTGTAAAATCTGAGCCTGCTCCCTGCCTCTTTGATTGATAGAAACATCCAAGTTTCCGTAAAAACATCTTTTCTTGTTTAAATCGGTTTCACCGTGACGCATAAGGTAGATTTTCATATGATTAACCCAATAATAAATAGGAGTTGAGCCACTTCTACAAAGGCTCCTAAAGTATCACCCGTGTGGCCGTCAATTTTTTGGTAGACAAACCGCCGATAGACCTGTGAACCGAGCAAGACAAGGCCGTAGGCAAGCAAACCTTTATAACTAAAGACATAAACCAAGCTGGCTAGTGGCAAGAGCTGAGAGAGGAAAATTTGACCACTTGTCGTACCTGAGAAAAAATTGCCCGTACCACCTTCAGCCCGTGCATATCGCATGTGATAAAGTTGCAGAGCTAGTCCAGCCTTCCCAATCATCGCCAATGCTGCCACTATAAACCAGGTCGGCTCAGGAAGATAAGGATAGGCCACCAGCATCAGAGCATAGTAAAGAATCAAGGCCAGGACACCATTGCTACCGATACGACTATCCTTCATGATTTCCAGCATTCTCTCCTTTTTTCGCGAGGAAAAAAGTCCATCTGCAGTATCTGCCAAGCCATCTAAGTGAAACCCACCTGTCAGTAAGACATCAAAGAGAAAACTGAGGCACCACGCGACTATCCCTGGTAAAACTAGCTGAGCTAGAAAATAAAACAGTCCTGTAATACTCCCTAGCAAGAGGCCAAATAGGGTCAGGTAGGGAACTCCTTTCTGGATATGGGCAATGTCCACTTCCTTGTTGATGGGAATCCGACTAAAAAATTGTGTGTAAATAATCAGTGCATCTATCATTTTAAGCGTTGAGCAAGGCCACAAATCACCAGATAAACCTCACTCGCCTCCTTCGCTAAAAACTGATTTACCTGTCCAAGCAGATCGCGGAAATACCGTCCCAACTTGGTATCTGGAACAATGCCCAGTCCAATTTCGTTGGTAACAATATAGAGCTGACTCTCTGTTGCCCTATGAGCAAGTAGGATGTCCTGCCATTGAGCATGGATTTGTTGGCTGATAAAAGCCTGTTCTTCCTTGCTTAGGAAGTTGGTATCCTCCATGGCTATTTTCTCAGGGAAATAGGTTTCAACCAGCTGAAAGAGGAGATTGGTGGTCAACATGGTGGCACAGTCCAGCAAGTAATAATCGTAGGTTTGGTCTTTCAACCAGGATCCCAGATTCGCAAACTGTTCATGGGTGGTCCAAGCAGCTGGACGGCGTTCTTGGTGAAGTCGGACTCGCTCCTGCCATTCACTGTCGGTGCCTGAACTCATTCCTGTCGCTATATAACAAACACGATTTTTCTCCCAGATTTGCTCTTCTGTGAACTGCGATTTGCCACTTCGAGCTCCTCCAGTTACCAAGACAATTTTACCCATATATTTCTCCAAAAACAGTATCAAAGGCCTGCAAGGTCTGATCAATATCTTCCTTGGTATGAGCTGCGGACATGAAATTTGATTCATACTGGGAAGGTGCTAGGTAAATCCCCTGTTTGAGTAAGCCTGCATGGACACGAGCAAAGACTTCCTGGTCACTGGCTTTGGAATCTTCAAAATTTCGAACAGGATACTCGTTAAAGAAAAATCCAAACATGGTACCAACTTGTACAACCTGTAAGGGAATCTGATACTTGACAGCTAACTCTTTCAAGCCTTGGCAAAGCTGACTAGTTCGTTCTTCCATGTCCTTGAAGATTTCTGGTGTCAAGGACACCAAGGTTTCATAGCCAGCTGTCATAGCGATGGGATTTCCTGACAAGGTACCTGCCTGATAGACTGCTCCCATGGGAGCGATATAGTCCATGTACTTCTTCTTACCTCCAAACAATGCCATTGGGAAACCTCCACCAACAACCTTACCAAAGCACAATAAGTCTGGCTCTACTCCGTACAAGCCCGTAGCTCCAGTATAACTAGCCCTAAAACCTGTCATCACTTCGTCGATGATAAACAAGGCACCGTATTGACTGGTGAGCTCTCGAATAACATGGATAAAGTCATGGTCCGCCTGAATCAGCCCCATATTTCCCGCCACAGCTTCGATAATGACACAGGCGATGTCTGAACCCATTTCTTCAAAACAGGCCTGAAAGCTAGCCTTATCATTATAAGGTAGCGTAATAGTATCTTGAGCAGTTGCTTCTGTCACGCCAGGGGAATTTGGCAAGCCAAAGGTGGCAACCCCAGACCCTGCTTGAACGAGGAAGGAATCACTGTGACCATGGTAACAGCCAACAAATTTAACGATTTTATCCCTCCGGGTTACTCCACGTGCCAAGCGAATAGCACTCATGGTAGCTTCCGTTCCCGAACTGACCATTCTCATCCGTTCCAGATAGGGAATTCGTTCCTGCAGGTGCTGGCCCAAACGAGTTTCCAAGGGACTTGGTGCTCCAAAACTGGTGCCGCATTCCACGGCTGACTTGACCGCTTCAATAACTCTATCTTCTGCATGACCTAGAATCATTGGTCCCCAGGATAGAACGTAGTCGATGTAGCGATTTCCATCCACATCATAAAGATAGGCACCCTTGGCCCTGTCGATAAATACTGGATTTCCTTCAACTGCCTTAAAGGCTCTGACAGGACTATTGACTCCGCCTGGAAAAACGGCTTGGGCTTGTTCGAATTCGAACTTAGATTGTTGAGTCTGCATCATCTTATCCTTCCTCATTCAAATAGTGGGCTACGTCTTTGGCAAAGTAGGTGATAATCAAGTCTGCACCTGCCCGCTTAAATCCTGTCAAGGTTTCAAGAACAACCGCCTTCTCATCAATCCAGCCATTTTGAGCTGCAGCTTTAATCATGGCGTATTCTCCGCTGACATTATAGGCAACTAAGGGAAGTTTTGTTTCCTGCCGTAATTCCCGTAGAATATCCAAGAAGGCTAGACCTGGCTTGACCATGAGGAAGTCAGCACCTTCTTTCTCATCGCTCAGCGCCTCTCTCAAGGCTTCTAAACGATTGGCTGGATCCATTTGGTAGGTCTTCCGATTGCCGAACTTTGGAGCACTCTCACCAGCATCGCGAAACGGTCCGTAAAAGCTAGAGGCAAACTTAATGGCATAGGACATGATGGGAATATCTTCAAAACCTGCCTGATCCAGTCCCTGACGAATAGCCTCAACATAGCCGTCCATGGCGTTGGATGGAGCAATGATATCCGCCCCCGCTCTTGCTTGACTAATAGCAACTTCTGCCAAGCGTGTCAAGGAAGTATCATTGTCAACCTCCTGACCTTTTAACAAACCACAATGTCCATGACTGGTAAATTCACACAAGCAGGTATCTGCGATCACGACAAGCTGAGGGAAGTGTTCTTTGATTAGGCGAATCGCTTCCTGAACAATGCCTGTTTCACAGGAGGCTTGGCTGCCAATCTCATCTTTTTCCTTGGGAATGCCAAAAAGTATGATACTCTTTAGCCCTAATTTTTCTACTTCTGCTACTTCATCCACTAACTGATGCAAGGGGAGTTGATAAACTCCTGGCATGGAAGCTACTTCCTGCTTGTCATCAAGACCTTCTTTCACAAAAATAGGATAAATCAAGTCTGTGGTCAGCAGTTGGGTTTCTCTGACTATATCGCGAATCCCTTCTGTCCTTCTCAGACGTCTGTGTCTAAAAAATACCATATCGTTTCTCCTTATCCATGATGGTTTCTAGCATGGCTGTGATAGAAGGCTTGTCTGGCATGAGGTCTACCTCATAACCAGATTCCATCACCGCTTGGGCTGTTGTTTTTCCAATGACTGCTATTTTATGGCTGACAGGAAGCTTTTTGACTACCTCTGTAAAACTGTGCCAGGCAGATGGACTAGCAAAGGTCCAGATAACCCTATCCGTATTCAGATAAGTAGCCAGCTGATCCTGACCTGCCTGATTGGCAACCGTATCATACATCTCCCAAGCCAGCACAGCATGCCCCTCCTGCCTCAAACCTTCTGCTATGATAGGATTGGCCAAGTGACTTTGCGGAAACAAAATCTTTTGCCTTTCTAAGCCAAGTGCCAACCACTCCGCTACAAAATCTTTTCCATATTGGCTAGCAGACTCAAAAGTCACTGACCGTCCTGCTTCCCTTATGGAACGACTGGTCTGCTCACCAATACTGGCAATCTGTATAGAAGATGGAAGATGGGGCAGGAAGCACTCAAAGGCTGTTGCACTGGTGCAGAACAGCCAATCAGCCTTTGCTAACTCCTGCTGGACTTGTTGAGGCAGAGGATGGGCCTGAAAAGCTATCAGGGGAACAATTACTAGCTGGAAGCCAGCATTTTCCAAAGCTGCTTGCAGGTCCACATCTATAGCCCCATCTCTTGTTACTACAATCATCGCTGTCATCCTGCTGGCTCAACCCCTAGCTGATTGAGTTTCTCCACGGCCTCTTTGGCCAACTGGAAACCGTCTGGACCAGAGAGTTTGATGCGGTGGCAGTTTTTCTCACGGTCTGCCAGCATGACTTCTAACTGATAGTCAGCTCCAACCTGCTTGGCCAAGGCAGCAATTGGGAAGGTGCAATCGGCACCCATTCCTCGTAAAAATTCCCGCTCAATGCCTGCACAGATGGCTGTTTCAGGATGGTTTATGCCAGATAAGATATCCAATACTTGCTGGTCATCCGCCCGACATTCGATTCCCAGAGCTGCCTGAGCAATGGCAGGAAGACAAATGGATTCGTCCAAATATTCAATACCCAAGTCAGCCTGGCTGGTCCAGCCAAGCCGATTGATTCCCGCAACTGCTAAGACAATGGCATCGTACTGGCCGTCTCGGACCTTTTGAATACGGCTATCGATATTTCCACGCAAGGACTTGTAGACCAGGTCAGGTCGAACAGCCTCGAGCTGGACTTGACGGCGAAGACTACTAGTCCCCACTACTGATCCAGCTGGCAAGCTAGCTAAGGTCATACCAGCTTCTTTGAAAATCAAACAGTCACGCACATCCTCACGCTCAGGACTGGCCCCAATCACACATCCCTCAGCTAGTAGCCCAGGAACATCTTTCAAGCTATGGACTGCAATGTCAATCTCTTTTTCCACCAGTGCCTTCTCAATATCTTTAACAAAAACACCTTTTCCACCGATTTTCTGAAGACTGACATGGACTAGCTTGTCACCTGTCGTCTTATAAGGAACCAGTTCAAACGCAACATCGGGGTGTAAGGTCTTAAGGGCATCTACAACCATATTGGTCTGAGTAAGTGCTAACTGACTTTGCCGAGTTCCCACTCTAATTATTGTCATAATCTTCTCCTAATCTGTCTGCTTTTAAGCCAAAAAGTTTACAGACCAAGGCAATATCATAGTCAGACCTTTCCCCGACAGACATCTCCTTGAGTTGTAAAATGGGCTCTCGAATCAACTGATTGACGATCCCCTTCATGTGTTTGGAAATTTGTTTCTGTTCCCTTTCGGTTAAATTAGGTATCTTTCGATTGATACTTTCTAAGGATGTTGCATGAATCTGCAAGGCTTTTTCCCTCAATTCACGAATGAGAGGAACAATCCCCAGCTGAGCTTGCCACTCTTGGTATTTGACCAACTCATCCTCTATTTCCAAAACAATCTGATTGGCAATTTCTCTTCTTTCTTCATGATAGACTTCCAGTTGATTGCTGAGATTCTCGATGGTATAGAGGGTCATCTGTTCAGTGGGATGAACGGTCCTAGGTAGACAAAGGTCAAAGGCGATAACACTTTCTTTTAGCATAGTTGGAAAGAGAATGTAGCCACCTACTTTTACAGCCGAGAATACAACATCCGCATCCGCAACCGCTGCTTCTAGCTGGTCCCAGCTAAAAGCCTGCACACGTTGGTCCTGTAGAAAATACTGGGCCTTTGAAACTGTCCGATTGACCAAGCGGATTTGTTCAAAAGTTTTTTTCAGCAAGTATTTGGTCACCAGTTGGCCGATTTCTCCCAGGCCGATAACCGCTACTGTTTTTCCAGAATAGTCAAAATCCGTCTGCTCTAGCATTTGCACCGCTGTTAAGCCTATGGAAATCGGTCGAGCATTGATGCGGTATTCTTCATGCATTCGTTTGGCAAAGGTCATGACTTGCTTGAAGACTTGATTTAATATAACTCCAGTCGTCCCTACTGACTGGGTTCTGGCAAAGGCCCGTTTCAACTGACCTAGAATTTGAGTTTCTCCTAAAATCTTCGATTCCAGGCCAATGGACACTCTCAGTAGGTGTTCCAAGACCTGATCGGCTTCTTTGAAAATCAGACAGGGATCTACTTCTTTCGCTTCCAGCTGAAACCAGTTCAGTAAAAATCTTTTGGCATAATAGCGTCCTGTATGGAGCTGGTCCACCACTAGATACAGCTCTGTTCGATTACAGGTCGATACAATGACCGTTTCAAAAATACTTTTCTCTTGATTCAGTGCTTGTAAGGCCTGGTCCACTTCCTCGTCGGAAAAGTGTGCCCTCTCCAACAAACTAAACGGTGTATTTTGATGGGTCAATCCAACATATAATAGGTCCATAACATACTAACCTTTTCATTCTAAATCTTCTAACAGTGCTTCAATTTTCTGGCGTATAGCTTTTGAATAGGCCGCTGAAGTACCATTTGTTGAAATCATAACAGAAAAATTTTTTCCCTTGGCCATTGCTACATTGTAAAAATCTGAATGGTTCTTGTCACCAGTATTGTTGACCAGCTGACTAGGATCGGCATCCTCCATCACTTGCAGATTGACACTGGCTTGGTCGGTACAGGCGAAGGCTAATTTAGCACCCTCTAAATCTCCTTCTTCATAGGGCCTGGCAAGCCAGGTCACTTGTGTAGCATCAATACTTGAATGCAGGTCTGGGCTGATAACAGTCACCAAAGCACCCTCATCTAGCAAGCCCTTGATTTTTCTGGAGGCAACCTTGCCCCCACCTACCACAACTACCTTTTTTCCCTTTATGTTAATCATAACTGGGTACATGGTCATGCCTCCTTTTTCCGACTTCGAAAAATCTTAGAGCTGCGTTCATAGACCGTATCAGCTACCCCTAGTCTAAAATTAACCAGGCGAGCTAGGACAAAAAAGTAGTCTGATAAACGGTTGATATAGACCATACCGACTGGATTTACCTTTTCTTCTATCTCCATTAAGGCTACCATTCGACGTTCCAATCGCCGAGTAAGTGTTCTTGCCATGTGGAGAGAACTGGCAATCAAATGCCCACCTGGTATGATGAACTTTTCCAACTGCGGTGGCTGGTGCATATAGGCATCCATACGTTCTTCCAGCCAATTTACAGTAGCTTCTTCCTGCTTGTAGGGCCGCAATTCCCTTGGTGTAGCTAGGTCACTGCCACAATCAAAGAGCTGCTGCTGGATTTGCTCGCACTCCAGTCGAAGATCGTCCAATTCTGGGTATTCCCTCATCTCCGCAACTATTCTTCCTAGCAGTGAACACAGCTCATCCATAGTCCCGTAAGCTTCCACGCGCTCATGGGTCTTGGAAACTCGGTCACCACCATAAAGGCGGGTTTTCCCACTATCTCCATATCCTGTATAAATTCGCATACATTTTCCCTTCCTAACGGTCAAGCTAAGATGTCATAGATAGCTGCCATGTCCAAGGATTCTCTCAAAATAGTTGCTAACTTATCGTACTCTCTATCCTTTATGGTCTGAATGGCTTCTACTTGCTGGTCAAGAGTTGGCAAGCCTTTTCTAATTCTTAATTGATTTAGGTAATCACGGGTCCATGCCAGATTGTCGAAAATACCATGTAGATAGGTCCCTTGAACCTGACCACCATGTCCAATAGCTCCATCCTGACGCTCCGTCGCCTCGCCATTTTGCAAAACAATGGTTGAAAATGCTTGAACACCATCACCCAAACAGGTTTCCCCCATATGGATTTCATAACCTTCTAAGCAGTAGTCACCTTGCCGAGCTTGGACCTGAGTGGTACACTTATTGGCTTGGAAGATAGTGGTTGTGTCTAAAAGCCCCAGCGCAGGTATGTCCTGAATGCTGGACTCAACCCCTAAGGGATCCGACAAGTGTTGACCAAGTAACTGGTAGCCACCACAAATACCAAAAATAGCACTTCCTTCTTGGAAACAACGATGAATTTCTTTATCCAAGCCCGACTCGACCAAATAGACCATATCCTCAATAGTGTTCTTACTTCCTGGTAAAATCACGAGATCTGGGTGACCAAGCTCATCACCTGGTCTGACATAGCGAACAGACACGTCAGGCTGCATTTCTAGACTATTAAAATCTGTAAAATTAGACATCCTATTCAGATTGATAATGGCAATATCCAAGTCTTTTTGAGGATTATATTTCCGGCTTTTTTGAACTAGGGCAACACTATCTTCACTATCAATGTTGAGCTGGGCATAAGGGACCACACCCAAAACAGGAACCTTAGTCAAGTCCTCAATCATGTCTATTCCTGATTGAAGCAGGGCAACGTCACCTCGGAACTTATTGATAATTACTCCCTTGATTCGTTGGCGATCTTCCTCTGGCATGAGCATGATTGTCCCATAAATCGAAGCAAAGACACCACCCTTATCAATATCCGCTACCAAGATAACCGGTGCATCAACCAATCTAGCCATACCCATATTAACAATATCTCGGTCGTTCAAATTGATCTCAGCTGGGCTACCTGCTCCCTCAAGCAATATTATATCATTTTCAGCACTCAGTTCCTCATAAACTTCTTTGATCTTGGGAAGTAGCTCCTGCTTAAATTCGTGGTACTCGACAGCATCCATATCCGTTAGGACCTGGCCCATGAAAACAACCTGAGATTTTCGGTCTGAGGTCGGTTTGAGAAGAACAGGGTTCATCCGAACATCTGGTTCAACCTGAGCAGCCTCCGCTTGAAAGACCTGGGCCCGTCCCATTTCTTGACCTGTTTTGGTGATATAAGAATTAAGGGCCATATTCTGTGATTTGAAGGGCACAACCCGCAGGCCATCCTGCTTAAAAATACGACACAAACCTGCTACGATAATACTCTTACCGGCATCCGAAGCTGTTCCTTGAATCATCAATGATTTTGCCATAGTCTTTTCCTAACCTTTCAAAAAATTCCTGTTCATTTTCTGCCAATGGGAGCCCCATTGCTAGATGTAATTTTACTAGCCAAGGTAAAGATAAGCGTGCCTTCTCTAAGATTTCCTCTTCTAAAAAGACACTGCCTACTTCGCCTTCCAAGACTAATTTCCCCTTATCAAGTAGGTAAACGTAGTCGCAGCAATCATACATCAAATCCATATCATGACTGGTCAAGATAATTTTTGTTCCTTGCTTGGCCAATTTTTTCATCAGAAACATCATATGATTCCGACCACGCGGATCTAAACCTGCAGTCGGTTCATCCAGAAGTAAATACTTAGGTTGTAAGGCTAAAACACCTGCAATCGCCACCTTTTTCTTCTGACCAAAACTCAAATAGTGAACAGGGCGATTTCGCAAATGTTCGATATGCATATCTTTTAACGCCTTATCCACACGCTCCTTTATTTCTGGCTCTGGATAGGAGAGATTACGAAGGGCCAGGGCCACATCATCTTCCACCACTGAGTAAAACAACTGTTGTTCAGGGTCTTGAAAAACAATTCCAACCTCTTGGCGATAGGCATATAAGGCCTTCTTGTTATAGATAAGAGAGTTCCCTTGGTAAAATACCTTTCCATTCTGCGGCTGATAGAGGCCCATGATAACTTTCATCAAAGTTGATTTACCAGAACCATTGGCACCTAAAACACCGACGATTTGCCCCTTATCAAAGTCCATAGTTACATCTTCGAGGACCTTTCCAAAGTCTAGATTATAGGTGTAACTGATATTCTCCACACTTAGCATGATAACCTCCTAAGGATCAAAGCGAAATTCTAACATATCATTGATCTGTCGATTTGCTCTCATCAATCTAGTAAATAATTGACTAGCCAACAAACCCATAGTTTGATAGCTCTGCTTGACTGTTCCAAAACCAAATTTCAAATCAAGTGTATCTCGCATGACAAGAAATTCTTCCAAAAACATGAAGATAAAGCGATACATAAAGACAATAACTTCTAATAATTCATTTGGAATGCGAAAACTTCTTAACAAGTCAATCAACTGTCTAAATGGTACAGTGAGAACAAAAAAGTAGGTAGACATCAAACAAGCATAACTTCTCACAAACACAGCAATGGTTTGATCTAGACTTGCACGAGTGATAACTGCATAGCCCTTCCACAAAGGTAAGACTAGAATAAGATCCTTTGATGGAGATTCTTGAAAACTCACGGCCATGGTTACTAAACTGATAAAAACAAAAGGCAAGGTTAACAATAGCCATTTTGCATATGTTTTCCAATGTAACTTTGCTAGGTAACAAGTCACTGGGAATAAGGCCACTATAATAGCCCATTGCAGGCTAGGAATTCCTGTAAAAGAAATTCCTAGCAACAATAGGTAAATCCCTAATTTTACTTTGGGAGATAGGCCTACCAATCGATTCTGGTAGGCGTATTGATCAATGATTAACATATTTCTTTCCCTTGTGATAACCCAATACATAGGTAATAATACCCACACCAATGCTACCTTGTATGGTGAAGAGTAAGCTCTCAATCTCACCACTAGCTGGTTCATAAATTGAAGCGAACCATGGTTCATAATCTGGATTAACCTCTGTAATGGCTACTTCAGCACCGCCATCCGAACCCCCAAACTCGGCGTCTTTAGGCGCTAAGAAGAAGGCACCAACAGCAATCAGAACACAAGTCAACAATAAAAGAATATTTTGCTTTTTCATCTTAGAACACTCCCACTTCTTCTTTTTTAGCATTGGCTACAACTAAGTTATACAGGACTACTGACAAAAGACCTTCAATGATGGCAATTGGAATTTGTGTAACCATGAAAACACCCATAAATTTCATTGCAGCACCAAAGACACCTGCTTGTGCATCTGGAAAGGCCAATGATAATTGTAGCGAAGTAGTTAAATAAGTTGCTAGATCAGCTATAAAAGCACAGAGGAAAATAGCCACGCGCTTATTGACTTTCATAGAAAGAGCTAATTTATAAACAAAGTAACCAACAAATGGGCCTACGACTGCCATTGAAAATCCATTTGCTCCCAAGGTTGTCAAACCACCATGGGCCAAGAAGAGAGCTTGGAAGAGCAAACAAATCGTTCCTAAAACAACCATGACACTCGGACCAAACATAGCTGTACCAAAGCCGACACCTGTTGGATGAGATGTTGAACCTGTTACAGATGGAATTTTCAGGGCTGAAAGGATAAAGACAAAGGCACCTGATAGAGCCAATCCCACCTTGCTTTCAGGATTTTTCTGGACCGACTTTTTCAATTGGAACAAACCATACAGGAAAAATGGTGCAAATATTCCAAACCAGAGCAAGGCATGAGCTGGTGGTAAATAGCCTTCCATAATGTGCATGGCTGCTACTGGTGTAGCTGTAACTAGGGTCAGCAAAGCAACAAGTGCTAAAAGATTCAATAACTTTTTCATGTTATTCTCCTTTATTTTTTTTAATGTTTTTTGACTAACATAGTTGAGAAATAAGATAGCTTTTCTTCAGGAGAGAGATCTGCTACCCCATGTCGAATCTCTTGTTGATCGGTACTAGAACGACTAACAAGAACCGTTTTATCAAGCAAATCAAACTGCTTTAACAAGGGAAGTACTTCAGCAAGATGATTAGCCACCTTCATAATAACAACCGTTTCATGTGTCCTTAATACAGCCTCCAAGTGCTGTACACCCGCAGTTGCTGGAACAACTGCAAAGGATTCCTCATCCATGACCAGGGGTAAACCGACTTCAGCTGCAATACTGTTATATGACGTTATCCCCGGTATGGTCTTGGTTTCAATACGATGCCCGATAATGTCTAATAGATAGCTATAGGTACTGAATACCATTGGATCCCCAAGAGTGATGAAACCAACATTATTACCTGCTTGGACATCTGCAACAATCTCTTCAGCGATATCCAGCCATTGCCCTTCTTTATGCGACTTATCCCTTACCATTGGAAAATGCCGTTGCTTGATCATCAATTCTTCACTTAGATAGGGTCCAGCAATCTCAAGCGCTAAACTTTTCGCTCCTTTTTTGGCTTCTGGAGTATAGAGAATATCAAGCTCACCAAGAATACGACTAGCTTTTACTGTTACCAACTCACTATCACCAGGACCAATCCCAATTCCATAAAATCGTGCCATAAGCTACTCCTAGTCAATGATTTTGTGTAGATGTTGGATATACATATCTTGAATGGCTGGATACTCTCCTAGACCAATCAAATGTGGAATCACTTCGTAACCCCGTTGATTGAAATAGGTATTCCAAGAATCTTCATCATCTGACACCATATCATTGGTCGCATGTTCACCAGCTACCAGCATGAAGGGTGCCAAATGAACTTCTTTGATTCCCTTAGATTTTAATTTCTCCTCAATCTGCTCAACAGGAGGGTAGCTTTCCACACAACCAATGTGCACCTGACTACCAGTCAACATATGATCTAATGCCGCATAGGCCACAAAGGCATTGTGTTGGCTTCCATGGCCCATTAAAACAGTAGCTGCTTTTTCACCAAAATGGCCGTACTGGTCCATCAGAACTTGCTTGACTTGCTGATAGTCATCTTCACTGTGGAGCAAGGGCTGACCAACTTTTATGATGTCAAAATAGGATTGGAATTCTTTTGATTGGTTTAAGATTTTTTCAAATTCAGACCCCGCAATAATGTGTAATGGCTGAATGTAAACTTCCCGAATTCCTTCGTCTTTCATTTGTTCCAGAGCTTGTTTAACAGTTGGAATCTCTAGTCCCTCATTTTCCTTGATACGTCTCAAAACGACTGTGGAAGTATAAGCCTGATAAACCGCATACTGCGGAAAGGCCTCCTTGATGGCCTGTTCACAGGCACCAATCGTTTTTTGTCTAGTTTCTGGATGAGTTGTACCAAAACTCACCAATAAAATAGCTTTTGTCATAGATTCTCCTTTATCAGAATGTCACGGCACTTGTCTCGAATCGCCAAAATAGTCGGCTGGTCCGTTTCAACAATATTTGAATAGCCAGCTTCCACCAGTTTATCTCGTGTTGTTTCTCCCATAACGATAATTGGCAGTTCTTGAAGGTCTAATCCTGTTTCTTCCACAAGAGTCACAAAATTAGCCGCAGCAACTGAATTTGGCAAGCAAACACAGTCAAGATTGGTCCAATCTTGAGGTCTTAATTCCTTATCAAATGCAAGACTATGGGTGACAAGAACAGGGTAGTCATATAAGCTTCTCAAATCTGCCAGCTTGTGTTCTGGAGCCACCAAATACCAAGAAGCATCAGTCTTTTCCAGTAAGTCCTTAATAGAAGGATCCTTACTTTGTGTTCCTTTTGCTACCAATAAAATCCCTGCTTCTTCCAATGTCTTAGCAGTATGATGACCAATGGCCGCAAACTGAACATGAGACAGACTTCGCAAATCAATCCCTGCTTCTCTCAATCGAGCTAGGAATAATCCCCAACTCTGCGTATCAGTAAATACCATTCCATCAACTTTAGACCAATCTGGCAAATCAAAGGAAAGCTTATTAACCTGTGTACGACTTGGGAATTTAACCAAGGTCGCTCCATCATCTTTTAAGTAGACTGGCAATTTCCCTGTTGTTGAATCCTGTAAAAAGATTCGTTTACCATGCAAAGGAAGATGTTCATAGAAATTCAATTCCTTTCTAAATGAAACTACATCCCCAACAACAATGATAGAAGGTGCCTTCATATCTTCTTTCAGGGCCAGTTCTTCAATGGTGGCCAAGGTTCCGTCTATCGAACGCTGGCTTGGATGGGTTGCCCATTCTACTATCGCTACAGGTGTATCCTTAGAAAAACCATTGTTAACAAGTTCTCGTGTGATGACGGATAGATGTTTCATCCCCATTAAGAAGACCAGGGTTCCCTTAAGCTGACTAATAGCTGCCCAGTTTAGACTTTCCATTTCATCCTGCAAATGACCTGTAAAGACATGGAAGCTGGTTGCCTTATCCCTAAAAGTCATTGGGATTCCAGCATAAGTGGCACCTGCAATGGCTGAGGTCACTCCTGGAACAATTTCAAAAGGAATTCCAGCCTCTACCAAGGCTTGAGCTTCTTCCCCGCCTCGCCCAAAGATATAAGGATCTCCACTTTTCAGTCGGACAACCCGCTTATTTTCCCTAGCGTTTTCAATAAGAATTCGCTCAATTTCCTCTTGCCGAATGCAAGGCATTCCTGGTTTCTTTCCAACATCAATCAGCTGACACTTATCTGATAGATAGGAAAACAAATCCTGATTGACCAAGCGGTCATAAACCAGAACATCTGCTTCACGCAATCTTCTAGCCCCCTTGACCGTTATCAGTTCAACATCACCAGGTCCCGCACCTAGCAAACTTACAAATCCTGTCATTCTAACTCCTTTCACTGTTAAACTATTGGGCATTCGTTTTGAAATGCTTCTATTTGTAAATAATCTTTTAGTTCTTCTACGGAAGACACCTTCTTAGGATAGTCCACCTTAGGCCTTGCGATGATAATGCAATCAACACCCAATTCTTGACAACCTGTGATTTTCTCACGAATACCACCAATACTGCCACTTTCTTTGGAAACAAAGGCTTGAGCCTTGGACCGTAAAATCAGTTCCTTGTTGCATTCCTTGGAAAAGGGTGCCTTAATAGCATCAATTTGATCCGCAACCATGCCCAATCGCTCGCAAGCCAGCAAAACCTCAGAAGTTGGAAGAACACGGGCCACAATTCGCACATCAGGTAAACCCTTAACAAAGAGTGGCAAGGTTTTACTTCCAGTTCCTAGATAAACAGTAGGGTAACCTTTTTCTTTTATCAGGGATATAGCTTCTTCTGTGGAATGTACCACTAGGGCTCCCGTCAAGTCGTCTGTTTCCTTCCGCTCATATCGCAGGTAAGAAATGCCAGCAAGCTCTGCTGCTCTCACCGCCTCCTTGGAAACCAAATCAGCAAAGGGATGAGTGGCATCAATGATTTCATCTACTTGGTGTTCTTGGACAAAGCGGACCATATCCTCTGCAGTCAATCGACCTTGAATGACAGGTTGACCAAATTTGGATGCCAGATGTTTCCCATAGTCTGTCACCACCGATGTTGTTACCTCGATACCTAGATCATTTAGAAGAGCCAAAATTTCTGTGCTGTCCGAAGTCCCTCCCAAAAGTAATTTCATCATAGAGTGTATCCTCTAGGTGTAACCATACGGCCATTTTTAATATAGGTTTCTTTGTTTCCAACGATGACAATGGTTGTCATATCAACCAAGGACTCATCTAAATCTTTAATCGTCGTTAAGATATACTCCTCTTTCTTACGACCAATGTCCTTACCGATACCAACAATGGTATCTGGTGATTTGTACTCTGCAATGATTGAAAGAGCCTTGGACAAGTGGTCTGGCCGCCCCTTACTACGTGGATTGTAGAGACAGATGACGAAATCTCCCTGAGCAGCGGCATGAAGACGTTTTTCAATAACAGGCATGGGGGTCATCAAGTCACTAAGACTGATATGACAAAAGTCGTTCATCAAGGGAGCACCCATAATTGCTGCAGCACCCAAGCTAGCTGTAATACCTGGAATCACCTTGACTTCCAAGTCAGAATCATCACCAATCAGCTCTAGAATTAGTCCAGCCATACCATAGACACCTGCATCACCACTGGATACAACACCGACATTCTTACCCGTTTCCAGAGCCAAATCAATAGCTTTTTGGCAGCGTTCAATTTCTTTCCGCATACCTGTCGCCACTAATTCCTTACCTTCTACCAAATGCAAAATCAAACGCATGTAGGTTGAATAACCAACAATAATTTCGCAATCCTCGATAGCCTTGAGGGCTTCTCTAGACATTAGTTCCTCTTTACCTGGACCTAAGCCAATCACATAGAGCATAGCATTCTCCTTTATATCTATTAATTTACAGGGACTTTACCTAAAGCAAAGGTACACCCATCTTTTGCAAATCGATTTGTTAGAACCTGGCCATTGCTGGCAAGATCTGCACTAGCAAGCGCCACACTTCCTACCCCAACTGTTTTTTTCACGAAATCCGAACAAGGATACTTGTCAGCAACCTTCTCTAAGTCCTCCTTGCTATACACATCAAAGGGGCAAGATAGTTGTTCTGCTAAATCCAAAATGGCCTCTTCATCCTTCTTGATGTCAATACTGACAATCCTCGCAATTTCGGTCTGTTCAATACCTTGTTCCTGACAAAATTCTTGAAAGTTCCGATAAAAAATCTCAGAGGATACATTTTTTCTTGCCCCAACTCCAAGTACATAGGGCTTAGGATAAATGACAGCAAGGTGTTCACGTTTGCTGGTCATTTCCTTTGTCTGCAAGAGAATAAGAGGGGCATCTCCAGCTAGGACTTCTTCCACTTGATTGGCTTCAAGAAGGCTTAAGCCCCGCACATCTTCTATCCAAGGTTTTTCTTGGTAAAAATAGACCCTTTCCCGATTTGCTAACAAGCCATTAAATTCCTTAACCAAGGGGCGTAGGTCAGATCGCCAACCATTGACGGATTTGGCAAGGGTATCCAGGGCAACAACATTTTGAACATCCGTTGCCGTTGTAATGACTGGATTAGCTTCCAAAAGGCTTGCAATTTCCTTTGTCACTTCATTGGCTCCACCCAGATGACCACTTAGTAGACTAATGACATTTGTCGCATTTTCATCTAGGACAATGACGGCTGGGTCTGCTGCTTTGTCCTGAACAACAGGGGCAATGGCACGGACAACAATTCCGGTCGCCATGATACAGACCAGAACGTCCACTTGTTGAAAGAGCTCTGCTATTGCCTGAGTAGGACGCTTATCAAAACCTGTCACCTGATTATCTGCCAATTTAGCTAGGCTATAGATATGACAGGGACGTGCCCACTTGCTTTTCAACCTTAGAGCCGTTTCTTTGCCAGTTTCTGTTAGGGCAACAAGGGCAACCTTACTGGGCATGGCTACTTTTCCCATGGCGATACTCGTGTTCAAATTCTTCATGGTAAAGTTTTGAATAATAAAACTCCTGTCCTAGAAAATCACCAACCAGAATCAGAGCCGTCTTACTGATATCCGCTTCTTTGACCTTCTCTGCAATCGTTTCGAGTGTGCCAAAAACCTTTTTCTCCTCTGGCCAAGTCGCCTTATAGATGACCGCAACAGGTGTAGTGGTAGGATAGCCACCTTGAACCAATTCTTCCACTACTTTTTCAATGCCTTGAATAGACAGGAAAATAGCCATTGAAGTACGATGCTGGGCATAGCTTCGTAAAGATTCACGTTCCGGAACAGGTGTCCGACCTGCCATACGGGTAATGATAACACTTTGAGAAACTTCAGGTACTGTGTATTCTGTTCCAATACTTGAAGCAGCTCCTAAGAAGGAACTGACACCTGGGGTACAATCAAATGCAATCCCTCGCTTCTTCATCTCCTCAATCTGTTCACGGATAGAGCCGTAAATAGAGAAGTCGCCAGTCTGTAATCGAACAACCTCCTTACCTGCCTTGACACCTGCTTCCATGACATCAATAATTTCCAACAAATGCATCCCAGCACTGTCGTAAATTTCTGCACCTTCCTTGCAGTAATCCAAGAGGGCTGGATTGACCAAGGAACCTGCATAAATCACAACATCTGCCTGTGATAACTGCTTATAACCCTTCAAGGTAATCAGTTCCACATCACCAGGTCCAGCACCAACAAAATGTACCTTCGACATTCTACTTACTCCTTTATAGCTTTTTGACAAGAAACCACAATTGTTGGATTCTGTGGTTTAAAATAATGACCTTTTCCTAAACCAGTCCAGTTGCCAACCTGTACTGAGGTGAGCTCTAGGTCTTCCCAATCCATTGTTTCAGCAATCTGGGCTGCCTCTAAGGCATTTTCCAAAAGTATAAAATTCAAGACCAACCTGCCTCCTGGAAGGAGAAGTTTCTGACACCAGTCAAAAATTTCCTGCATGTTTCCACCAGTCCCTCCGACAAAAATGGCATCAAATGGACCCTGTAGTTCAATCGGTGCCTTCCCTTCATGCAGAGTGATGTTTTGGCACTGAAACTTTTCAATATTTTGTCTTGTTAGGGCCAAGGCATCAGGATTTTGCTCCACAGCTACCACTTCTAATTGAGGATAGCTACAAGCTGCTTGAATCGTAACGCTACCAGTCCCAGATCCCACATCCAGCATCCGTTTAGCATGTGTTAAATCTAGTTTATCAATGCTAATGGCACGAATCTCTGATTTGGTCATAGGGACCTTGGTTCGAATAAATTCAGTATCCTTCATCTACAATTACCACCACATTCATTTTATAATCACGGTCAACAACATCTTTCGCTGCTAGAATACTGATTTCCTCATCTTCGTAACTCAGATGTTCACCGATAATGATCTTCCGTTTAAGTCCCCTTTTGAGGACCTCCTGAGCAATTTGATAGGGACCAACATGGGCATCTGTCACCATGAAGACCTTGGGCAAACTCATGATCAAATCGAAGTTTGGGAGTTTAGCATGGCTACTAGTCAAATAAGCATCATTCATAGGCAAACATACCTTGCTAGCTAAGTATTGCATGGAGCTAATCCCTGACAATATCCTAACACGACCAGGAAATTTTTCAGACATCCACTTGCCCAAACCGTAAATCAAGGGATCTCCTGAAACCAAGTAAACAATAGAAGCTTCTACGGGATATGTTTCCAATAAAGCCTCTAATTCCATTAGTTTTTTTGGGGCTATAACCCCTTTCTCCCTAAGACTAGCAGGAAGAACTTCTAAATGGCGCTCACTCCCCAAGATATAGTCTGCCTGCTCACAACGGTCCAATTGACCAACCAGGCAATAGACCGGATTTCCTGGACCAATGCCAATCACATCTATCATGACCATTCCTCCTGAATTTCCGCTAAGCTTTTGGTTGAAGCTAGGTAGCCATCCTCTGTTCCAAATAAGACAACATCAATGGTCACCGCAGGTTGACGGTACTTGAGCAACCGCTCTGTCTTAGCCTTAATCTTATCTGCTAAAATTTGGTAAATGCCTTCATAACCATATTCTTTAATAATGGTCGCTGCCGCATCTGTTGTCAAACAAGCATTGACCTTCTGCAACATTTCCAAAGGAGCTCCCATGAGGGCCAAATTAGCTATTAAGGTATCAATACGTCCATCAGAATCCTTACTATGCGTAGACATGGTTCCCGATGCAACCTTGACTAACTTGCCCATATGCCCAACCATCAGTACCTTTGTAAAGCCAATTCTCTGAACTTCTTTCAGAACGTGCCCCACAAAATTGCTCATATTGACAATTTGCTCTTTAGGTAGGCCTAAACCATCCATTCCAAAGGCTTCACCGTATTTTCCAGGCGATAGGACAACCGAACGATAGCCCTTGTTATAGAGCATGGACAGCTCGACTGTAATGGCTGCCTTCCAACTATCTTCAGACATGGGGTTGACAATCCCTGTGGTACCTAAAATAGAAATCCCTCCCAGAATGCCTAGTCGTGAATTATAGGTTGCCTTAGCAACTTCTTCACCTCCTGGAACAAATATCAAGACCTTAGCCCCGCAATCTGGACCAATCAAGTCACGAACATGCTCCTCAATCATCCTTCGCGGAGTTGGGTTTATCGCTGCCATACCGACTGCATTGGCCAGACCAACTTCTGTCACCCGACCGACTCCCTCACCTCCATCAATTTCAATTTCCGTCTGATGAGGTAATAAGGTAACTGTTGAAAAAATCAATAATCCATGGGTCGCATCAGCATCATCTCCCCCATCTTTTTGAATGGCAGCGGTAGCCGATTGTTCATCAAAGGAAGGCTTGTGAACATCCATAGTAACTTGGACACCTGAAGCTGTTTTTACAGTAACTTTCTCCTCGATTTCCTGTTGTAAAATCATGTTCAAAGCTGCAACTGTCGCTGCTGTTGCACAGGTCCCAGTCGTAAATCCCCTTTTTAATTTTTTTCCATCAACATATACATATTCGTCCATATTACTTACCTTGACAAAAACTATTTCCTGAAAGTGAGAAGAGTTGCCCTTCTCTATCCTCAGATTTTAGCTGATAAAGAATAGCATTTACGATTGCTGCTGCAATGGTACTGCCACCCTTTCTACCAAGTGCAGCTATAGCCGGCAAGGAACTTTCATGGAGTTGCAATTTAGACTCTGCAGCTCCAACAAATCCAACTGGAACACCGATGACTGGAACAGACTCCATTTGACCTGCCTCGACCATTTCCAAGACCTTAAATATAGAAGTTGGAGCATTCCCAAAAACAAAGAGTTTCGGCCCTTCAACTTTTGCCGCGTGCTCTACTGCAGCCATTGACCGCGTAATTCCCTTTTCCTTGGCTTCTTTAAAAATCTCTGGTTCATTCACCAAGCAACGATAAGCGACACCAAGCCTATCCAATAATTTCTTATTGAACCCTCCCAAAACCATAGTCGTATCAGTGAAGATAGTTCCCTTATTTTTCAAGACCTTCACTATTTCCTCAATGGCATGATTGGAAAACTGTATATTATACAGGTAATCAAAATCAGCACTGGTAAAAACAACTCGCTTTAAAACAGCCTCCTGATAGGGGTTTTTAAATACAAAATCCGAATGTTCTTTAGTGATGATTTCCTGAATTTTTTGGTAACTTGCTGCTTCAATCTGATGTGCATCTGTTATATAGGCCATAAAGTTCTCCTACTTATTTATTGGTGTTGAATAACGAACATAATCACCAGTCAAGACTTCTTTTAACTGGTAGATGATGGCATTTATTATAGCCACCACAATGGTACTACCACCCTTTCGACCAAGGGTCGCAATGGCAGGAAGAGGTGACGCAAGCAAATCTGACTTAGATTCCTCAACATTGATAAAGCCAACTGGGACACCAATAACTGCATCAACTTCCATCTTCCCTGCCTCAACCAATTCTAATAAGTAGGATAGGGCTGTTGGAGCACCGCCAAAGGCAAAAACTTTTTGACCTGGAATTTTGGCTGCCACTTCAACAGCAGCCATGGCCCGTGTGATACCTTTTTCTTTAGCCAGTAGAGCAACATCTTCATCGTTGATCAAGCAGGTATAATTCACCCCCATTTGATCTAAAACGCGTTTGTTTATCCCATTAAGTGAAATACTGGAATCCAGCACCAAGGTCCCCTTGTTTTTCAATACTTCTACAATCTTTTGATTGACATCATGAGTAAATTTTAAAGTATAGAGATAATCAAAATCGCCTGAAGTGTGAATTGCTCGCTTGATGATAGACTCCTCCATCTCCGTTTGAAATTGATAATCTGGATGCTCCTCATCAATTATGGATTGGATAATCTTAAAACTTGTTTCCTCAATAGAGGATGGATTTTGAATATAGGTCATGTAAGTCTCCTAAATAATCATAAGTAACAAATATACGGCACTAAATAGCAACAATGAAACGGTTGTACTCATATAGAGCATTTGAATGGTCGTTTGAATATCAGTAAACTCAACAGGACGAACCGCATCACCAATGGTCGGCTTGTCAACCCACTCACCATGGTAAATATGGGCGCCACCAAGTTGAATACCCAAGGCACCTGCCACTACAGCTTCTGAAAAGGCACTATTAGGGCTGGCGTGTTGGTAACGATCCCTAAAACCGATTAGACATGCATTTTTACTATCCAATTCTAGAATATGACTAGCAATCATCAAGCAAATCCACGTGATCCTCGCAGGTATCAGGTTTGCTAGATCATCCAGCTTGGCTGACACAAAACCAATTTGCCAATATTTTTCCGTCTTATATCCAACCATAGAATCCAAGGTATTAACTGCCTTATAAGCCATGGCCAAAACTGGACCACCAATAAACAAGCAGAGCAATGGTCCGATAACGCCGTCACTGGTATTTTCAGCCACTGTTTCAATGGTGGCCTTGCTGATTTCCTCCGCTGTTAATTGGCTCGTATCTCGCCCAACAATCATACTGACCTGATAACGAGCATCTTCGATAGTCCCCGTCTTTAACGTTTTCAAGACCTTTAAGGCTTCCATGGCTAAACACCTTGTCGATAAAGTCGTATAGGCTAGATAGATCCAAATTCCCCAGTAAAGCACTGGTGAAAAAAGAGCAGATGTTCTGAGCAAGAGATAACTTATACCTGATGTCAGACCAACCGTAGCTAGCCATAAGAAGAGCCCATAGACATATTTTCCTTTTGGACTATTAGGCTGACCTTTCAAAAATAGGCTAATAAAATTCCCAATTAGCTTGACTGGATGAGGCCAACTATAGGGATCCCCCAGCAACCAATCCAACAGAACCGCAATGAATATAGCTAGTAAATACATAAGCTATCCCTCACAAATACTTTGAAGCCAATTTTCCAACAAAGCCTGATTTTGATAAAAATGAACATGCAGATAGCTAGCAAAGGTATTACCAGTTTGATAGCCACCTGTCCAGCTAGAAACAACTTGGCCATCTCGAACTTTTTCTAGTTGCAAAACGGTCGGTTCATTAGTCTGAAATACAGAATGGTGAAACTCATGACCCCTAACAACCGTACCCTTTGGACCAAACAAGCTCCTAACCTGAGTCTTAGCTTGACAATAACCAAAGCTTTTTAGCCGGTCTGTCATAACACTGACACCATCAAATATCCCTACCATGTCATAAGACCCCTCTCCAGTCTGTAGTTCCTTGCCAAGATACATCAGGCCACCACATTCTGCATAAATAGGTTTATTTTCTTGGTGGGCCTTCAGAACAGATTGGCGGAAGGAAACATTTTCCATCAATTCTTTTGCATAGACTTCCGGAAAACCTCCGCCGAAATAGTAGGCATCGACTAAGGGCAATTCCTGATCATTGAGAGGACTAAAGGGAATCAATTCGACCCCATATTCCCTTAACAAATCCAAATTATCCTCATAGTAAAAATGAAAGGCATCATCAAGAGCATAGCCAATTTTTAGAGGGAATTGTTTCGGAATGCTGAATGGATTTGACGGTTCTTCACCTGCTATATCTACCTTCTCAAGCAAGCGATCTAAGTCAATATGGTCTTGAGCCAATTGACCTAAGATAGAAAAATGTTTCTCCAAGTTTTCCATTTCAACATCTGGAACTAGCCCCAAATGGCGCGAGGGCAATTCTACCTGAACATTTTTTGGAAAGTAGCCCAATACTTCCACATCTGTATAGCGTTCAATAGCGCCTTTTATCAATTCATAATGAGTTTGTGAAGCAACTCGATTGACAATCACTCCAGCAATTGTCAAATCCTGATCAAAAGTTGAGAAACCATGAACCATAGCCGCTGCCGATGTTGAAGTTGCTTTCCCATCGATAATCAAGACAACAGGGATATCTAATTTCTTAGCAATCGCAGCCGATGATGCACAGTCTTTATCCGTACCAAGACCATCAAATAGACCCATTACACCTTCAACAAGGGCAATGTCAGCATCTTGATGCCACTTTCTAAAAGACCAGTCCAAGGCAGCCTTATCAGGAATCATAAAGCTGTCTAAGTTCCGAGAAACTCTCTTCGTTATTCGACTATGATAAGCGGTATCAATATAGTCTGGACCGACCTTGTAAGGTTGCACACGTAAGCCTTTCTCAGTCAAGGCTTTTAAAATACCTAGAGTGACTGTTGTTTTTCCAACCCCACTAGAAACACCTGCTAACATAAATTGTTTCATGTATTGCCACCTTTTTAAAACATAAAAAGGCCACAAAAAATATCACTATTTTTTGTAGCCCCGTTGCTCACTTTAATTGATTTAACACGCCGTTGTGTCAAATGATTTTCTTATAAAATCATTCTACACTTTATAGAGCATTCTGTCAATATGTAAATTAAAACGGTTTCAAAAATGCTCTTATCTTCCTTCTTCCCTAGCCTTAGCCCAACGCTCCACATCAGCTTTTGTTATATTATGAAAGACTTTTGCACCTCTTTCATAAGCAATATCTGGCTGCTGGTGGGTAAAATTGATCACACGCGCCAAGGCAAAGAAATAGTCTGAAAGACGGTTTACAAATACCAAGACATCCTTATTAATTTCCGTTGTCCACATGGTGCCTACAATATGGCGCTCCGCACGTCTAGCAATAGTGCGTGCTATGTGGATCATAGCGGCAATTTCATGTCCTCCTGGTAAGATAAAAACTTCGAGCGCTGGTGGAACATCTGCGTAAGTATCAATCCTTTCCTCAATCCAATCAACCATGGTTTTGTCAACCTTATAAGGATAAACACCGTGAGGCGTAGATAAATCCGAACCACAGTCAAAAAGGTAATGCTGGAGTTGCAACAATTCATCCTTTAAGGCATCTGCGGGGTCCATTTTAGTAACTATATAACCAATCCAAGAATTTAACTCATCAATGGTTCCATAGGCATTAACACGCTCCGCATCTTTTGCGACACTCTGACCACCAACCAGTTTGGTCAAGCCTTTGTCACCTGTTTTTGTATATAACTGCATTTGTATTCTCACTTTCTATTTTGATTGACGAATGTCGATGTAATCATCCCTACTCAATTTTCCCTCAGAAAATGTAGGCATTTCTTCAATAGTATAAACTGCATTGCTCATTAAGAAGAAGGCTAGAGGACAACCCGATCCCTCACCCAATCTCATATCCATCAAGAGCATGGGATCTAGTCCCAAGTGCTCACAAACCAACCGATAGGCAGGCTCTGTAGAAAGGTGGGAAGCAAAGCAGTAATCTAAAACATGACTATTTAATTTACTGGCAATCAGCAAGCCTGTAATGGAGATTAGACCATCCACTACACAGGGAAGTTGATGATGAGCACAGGCCAAGTAAGTCCCTACCATACCCAGCATATCTAATCCACCAACTTTTGCAGCAATGTCCAGAACATCCTTGTAGGGAGCATGGCGAGCAACCGCTGAAGCAATCACTTGTGTTTTATGGGATTTCATCCCTTCTGTCAAGCCAGCCCCGTAACCAGTCACTTGACTGGCTTCAAGATTTAAAATAGCACTGATTACTGCTGCCGAGGTTGTCGTATTGCCAATTCCCATCTCTCCTGTACCAAAAAGTTTATAGCCTTTCTGAATACAGGATAGGGTTTCCCTGTAGCCAACCATTATGGCTTCAACAGCTTGCTCTCTAGTCAAGGCTGGTTCCCTGAGAATATTCCCCGTCCCTCTCCTGACCTTACAAGCTTGGTTGGTATGAACATCTTTCATGCACCCTATATCAACTACCCTGACATCTGAGCCTACATGCCTTGAAATGGCGCATAAACCTGTTTTTCCCTCTAACATATTGCGAGCAACGATAAAGGTCGTTTCCTGTGGATTGGCAGAAATACCTTCGGCAACGACACCATTATCAGCCACATAAACCATTACAATCTGTTTAGATATGTCTATAGCTCCTTGAAACATAGCATACAAACGGGCATATATTGTTTCCATTTTACCCAGAGCACCTAAGGGCTTGCCTAATTGATCACAAATCTTCTTCCCCTTCTCAATTGCATGTTTATCTAGAGGCTTGATCTCCCTCAATATCTCATGTAAGTCTACCACCTCAACCTCCTTTCACCCTTTTAACACCTTCGAAACAAATCCTTGAAAGATAGCGTTGGTCATAATACTTACCAATTTCTCCCTTAGAAAAATTTGCTTCGATAACTGATATCAATGGTAATTGACTTTTAGTCATCAATATTCCCACTACCGTTCCGCTGTGAGCGACATTAACTCCAAGTAACCCTATTTGATTCACTAGGGTTATTATGTCCGCCAAATAAGGCTTTGGTAGCCGAGTGTTGTTTAATAAGGTACTTGCTGTCGCAATCTGACCCAAAAGAAGTTCATTTTTTGACTGACATGCCTGCTGAAACATTTCCAATAACCCTTCTGATGCTTGGACTGGATAAGTAGGACATTCTGTCATTCTAGCTAACTCAACTGTCCACTCGGTCTTTCTAGGTTCTAGAATATAGACATAAAGTTCTGGTTTCCAATCCGTCTGAAACAGTATCTGACCGCTCAAGGGATTGATGACCGTCCAGTCAGCAAAGGCAATCGAATCTGTTGGCTCAATCTGACAACAGAACTTGGTCACTTCTTCAGCAGTCAAATGCCTATTTTGAACATAGGCTAAGGCTTGTAGGCTTGCCAGCATATCTGCCGTGCTACTGGACATTCCTTTACCGATTGGAAGACTGGACTTCTTTTCTAGCTTCCATCCATCCTCTATCGGATCAAGATAATCCAAGACCTTGACAACCTTTTCTCCTATTGCAAATTCCGTTTCTTCCTCCTCTCTGATAAGCCTTGCATAGGACTTGCGATTGATACCGTAGGTCAGCAAAAATTCTTGACCATCCTTAACACCCTGAAACAATTCCCCACATGAACCTGGACAGGAAAACCATTTGTTCCTAGACATGGCCATCACACTTTCTTAACACAGATCTAAAAGCCTCAATCAAACGACAATTTTCCTCTCTTGATCGAATGGCTACTCGATAGTGGCGGTCGTTCAGATGATGGTAATTATGGCAGGAACGAATAAATATTTTTTCTTGTATTAAAAGCTCTCTCAGACTTTCATTTCCCTCGTATCCAAAGAAAATGTAATTGACAGTCGGTGGCAAGGCTTTCAAATCGGGCAAAGCAGTCAATTCTTTATAAAGGAATTCCTGCTCACTCTTGAGCCACTCTTCTGTAGCATGGTGATACTCACTATCCTTGAGAATAACTGGCACCAAAGCATCTGCCAATGCATTGATGGTCCAAGGTGGTCGCATTTCATCTATAGCAGCAATCAATTCTGTATTACTTGATAAGGCATACCCCAACCTCAGGCCAGGAATAGCATAAAATTTTGTCAAAGATCGAGCAACAATGACATTTTGATAATCCTTCAGATGAGCTACCATGGAATAGGCATCCTTGTCTAAAACAAAGTCCATAAAGGCTTCATCAAGAACCAAATAGGCTCCTTTTTGTCGAAGAAATTCTGCTACCAGTAATAATGTAGGCGTTGGTACCAAGGTCCCTGTTGGGTTGTTTGGATTACAAATCAATACCAAATCTCCAGATGACAGCTTTTCCAAGTTAGGTAAGATGGATTCAAACGTCCAACTGTAATGAGGACCTTCTAATACATGACATATAATCTCTGAGCCAACCTGCTTAAATGCTTTTTCATACTCCATAAATGTCGGACTTAAGAGCAGTATCTTCTTTGGTTTCACATACCTAGCCAATTCATAAAAGATTTCTACTGCACCGTTTGATAGAAGGATTTGCTGGGTCGGACAAGAATGGTATTCAGCCAAGGCTGCCTTGGACTGTGAGTAGGTCACATCAGGGTAGTGAACTAAGCTATCTAAAGTTTCTATTATCTTTGATTTTACTTTTTCTGAAAGACCTAATGGATTGATATTGGCAGAAAAATCTAAGCAATCCTCTGGGCGAAAACCAAAATCAGAGGCAAGCTGATTCATGTTTCCTCCATGTTCTACCTTCATCCCATCACCTCAACTTTCCTTTGTCAAATAGTTTTGAATCGCTTCAATACCTGTATTATCCTCTAAAGATACCTCAAAGATTTCCTTGGCACCTGCTGCACGTAATTGTGCTCTAGCTTTCTCAAGGCCGCTAGGGTCTGTTACTAAATCAACCTTGGTGATAATGCCAATCACTGGTTTATTAAATAAAGATGAAAACCCCTGAGGAAATGTTTGCATAGTAGCGGTTGCCGAAGCTAGTAAGCCTATCACTTCTGCCTCTGCAGCTGTTACAGATAAAGCATTGTAGTATCGTCTATGTTGTAAAAATTCACCAGGTGTATCAATGATAGAATCATAAAATTGGATAGCTTGTGTTTTAAAATAGGTGATATCAAGCCCCTTCAAACGTTGTGTTAGTGTCGTTTTCCCAACACCTACTGGGCCTACAAACATAATTTTTTTTGATTCAAGTCCCATACAATCATCCTCTCAAGCTATTTGTCAAAGGGGAAATTCAATTTCCTAAAATACTATTAGAAATAAAAAGGCAAAGTTAGCCCGTTGTTCCAAAACTTCCGCTTCATTGCGAACAACAGGCCCCTTTGCCTTTTATATATTAACAAGTATAGTATATACTATATTCAAGTCTTCGTCAACTCAAAAAATCAAGCAACCCTACCTAAAATTCTTATCCCACGCTCCATCATCATTTTTTCGAGTATAAAAGAACTCAGATAAATCTGGGTCATCCATAACCTTTAGGATTTCTAGCAAATCATAGGCTAAATCCATCTGCGGTAAGTCTGTTTTCTTGACCCAACGCACCTCGCCCTCTTCAGTTGATTGGAGGGTTCCAGTAAACTCCGTCGCCTTATAGAGAAAGACCAGATAGCGATGTCCTTCCTTGTCAGGCCAATGCTTGATACCAACCAGATGAGCATTTGTGATGACCAGACCAGTTTCTTCCTCAACTTCCCGAACAACCGAGTCATAAAAATTCTCACCTTCTTCAACATGCCCGCCAGGAAAAGCAACTCCTGACCAGCGATAGCGTTCAGGATCCCGAATTTGCACTACTACATTCCCATCTTTATCCTCAATCAAACACATATTGGTCAGTGTGACCATTTCTTTTCTAGCCATCATAACTCCTTACATTTCAAAACAAATCAGTCAATCAATTTTTCTCTGTCACAAACAACAATAGAAACCAAGTACATCTATTCTATCAAAAACATACTAAGATTAGTAGTGAGGAAATCTCCGACGGGAGAAAGTACTCACTACTTTTTCTTTATGATAAAGTAGAGGTGTCTTGTTAAGTCGTAGGGCTTTTTGACGCTAGACGTCGCATCAAAAACTGGCAAGGCACCTGTTTTAGAAAGAATGTTATCAAAGTATGTGGGACGCCAGACGTCGAGTATTGAAAATGACATCACTAAAACAAGGAATCATTCAAGACAAAGAGGTAATATCATGCGAGTAGTATTTGGGATTGATGTGAGTAAGGCAAGTTCAGAAGTGGCCATTCTAGTCAATGGTGAAAAAGTTCATGGCTATACCATGTCCAATGACGCCTTAGGCTTTGCTCGGCTACTTGGCGATTTGAGAACCGTCCATAAGCCAGAAATCATCTTTGAAGCAACAGGTGTCTACTCTCGCCGTCTCCAAGCTTTTCTGGATGAACATGGCTACGCTTATACACGACTTAATCCCTTAGAAGCTAAGAAGCAACTGGATAGCTTGCGTGTGCGGAAAACAGATCAAATTGACGCCGAAAAACTGGCTCAATCTCAGTTTGTACTGAATCGTAAATCGACGTATGTCCAAGAAGAAGTCTACCAAAACTTGCGGGATCTAAGTCGTTTCTATCAGAATCTGACCGAGGATATTGTTCGAGCTAAAAACCGCCTGCACAAGGTCTTACAGGTCACTTTCCCTGAATTGGAAAATATCTTATCAACACCAACTGGTGAACAATACTGGAACTTAGTTATAGCTTTTCCTTGTAAGGA
>NZ_POJD01000141.1 GCF_002960445.1 Streptococcus suis | reverse complement strand
AAGCTTCCATTCTTTCTGTGATTGTATAGTCAACTGAAACAAGAGCAGGACGAAAGTGCCTCAAGAAAAGTATCGCAATTTGGCAATACTCTTCTGAGGTGTTTTTTGATGTGAGCCCATATTTTCTCAATGGGATTATATTCCGGTGAGTAAGGAGGAAGTGGTAAAAGTCTATGTCCCTGCTCCTCGCATAAATCTTTTAGCTTACTCATCCTATGAAACTTTGCATTGTCCATAATGATAACAGATGGTTTACCTAAAGTGGGTAGTAAGAATGTTTTGAACCAAGCTTCGAAAAAGCCACTCGTCATAGTATCTTTGTATGTCATCGGGGCTATAAGCGCACCATTTATGAGACCTGCTACTAAAGATATCCGCTGGTATCTTCTTCCAGAGACCTTACCTTTTATCAACTGACCTTTCAAAGAGCGACCATATTTTCGATGAAAATATGTCTCAAACCCTGTCTCGTCAATATAAACAGGAGTCAAGTGGCTTAAGTTATTCAATTCTTTAAGGAACAGTTCTACTTTTTCAGGGTCTTGTTCATAGTAGGTACAGCTCTTTTTTTTCGAGTATATCCCATAGCTTTGAGGGGGTAATGAATAGCTGTTGGATGACAGTCAAATTCAGAAGCTATTTCAGTCAAATAAGCATCTGGATGAGTTTCAAGATAATTCTTTAATTTATCTCTATCCACTTTTCTTGGCTTGGTTCCTTTAACTTGGTGATGAAGCTCGCCGGTTTTCTCTTTTAATTTTAGCCATTGATAGATAGTGTTACGTGAAACTTGGAAAATAGCTGATGCTTCAGTAATACTGCCGGTTTTCTCACAGTATGCGAGAACTTTTTTACGAAAATCTAATGAATATGCCATAAATACATTATATCATAAATGTACTGTTTTTGTTTCATTTAACTATATTGCAGGTCTCCTCTTAGGCAAATCCTTCCTCCTTCTAATTGCTCTCTATATTGCAGCAGCTTATTTTTTACCTTATAAGGAAGATAGGGACGCGGAACGCTATGGAACAGGTCCACGTAA
>NZ_POJD01000140.1 GCF_002960445.1 Streptococcus suis | reverse complement strand
TGTAAAGGCACGAACAGCATTATTAATCTGAGCCAATACTTCATTTCCCATGGCGTAAAATTGGTTATGAAGTTTTCCTAATTCCTCTTCAAATTGAGCTCTTAACATGTGAACCTCTTTCTTTTTCTTATAGGCCTTAGCCGAACTTACCTGTAATATAGTCTTCTGTTTCTTTATTGGCAGGATTCAAGAACATTTCTTTTGTCAAATTGTATTCTATCAAATCGCCATCAAGGAAGAAACCTGTTCGATCTGAAATACGTGATGCCTGTTGCATAGAACGTGTTACTAGCACCATTGTATACTTATCTTTCAGACCATAAAGTGTGTCCTCAATTTTACCAGCTGAGATCGGGTCAAGGGCTGAAGTTGGCTCATCCAACAAAATAATTTTGGGGCTTGTTGCCAATACACGGGCCACACATACACGTTGCTGCTGACCACCTGAAAGTCCAACTGCTGAGTCATGCAAGCGATCTTTCACTTCATTCCAAATAGAAGCACCAATCAAGGAACGCTCAACTGCTTCGTCCAAGACCTGCTTATCG
>NZ_POJD01000014.1 GCF_002960445.1 Streptococcus suis | reverse complement strand
TCGACAGCTTATCCAGAAGATTATATTGTTTTAGTCATGGATAATGCCATCTGGCATAAATCTCAGACCTTAAATATCCCTAAGAATATTGAATTTACCTTCATTCCACCCTACACACCTGAAATGAATCCTATTGAGCAAGTCTGGACTGAGATTCGTAAAATTGGTTTCAAGAATAAAGTATTTAGGACCTTAAATGAGGTAATCGATAAACTTCAAGAGGTTATTCAAACCTTAACCGCTTATCAACTCAAATCAATTGTAG
>NZ_POJD01000139.1 GCF_002960445.1 Streptococcus suis | reverse complement strand
ACAGTACCAGGAGTAAACGCAAAGAGTCTTGAGGCCTTGTCAAACCTTCCGTTCTTGAACATGTTGAGTTTGGTTTCAGGAAATGCTATGCGTAATTTCTCAGTTTTCGCACTAGGTGTTAGTCCTTATATTACAGCTTCCATCATTGTTCAACTTTTACAAATGGATATTTTACCTAAATTTGTTGAATGGGGTAAGCAAGGTGAAGTTGGTCGTCGTAAACTAAATCAAGCAACACGCTACATTTCTTTGGTACTGGCATTTGTTCAATCGATTGGTATTACAGCAGGCTTTAATGCTTTGTCCGGTGCAAAAT
>NZ_POJD01000138.1 GCF_002960445.1 Streptococcus suis | reverse complement strand
TATAGTTAGGTATGCTTAATAAAAATAAAAGGAGAACCTATATGAAGAAAATATTGTTCAGTTTTGCTCTGCTATTGTCCCTAATAGGGTTAGGAGCTTGTCGTCCATCGCAAACCACAGAAGGCTCTAGTAAGCCAAGAGTGGCTGTGACTACTTCCTTCCTCAATGACATGGTCTATCAGTTGGCGGGTGATGAGGTGGAACGTGATTTGCTGATTCCAGCAGGAGAAGACCCTCATTTGTATGTAGCCAAATCTAGTGATTTATCAAAATTACAAAAGGCTGACCTTGTTCTCTATCACGGTTTGCACTTTGAAGGTAAAATG
>NZ_POJD01000137.1 GCF_002960445.1 Streptococcus suis | reverse complement strand
CCTTGATGTTACTTTGTTCCAAAGCTTTAGCTTTATTCCGTCCAAAGTTCATTGCACCACGTGCTCCACCACCACCCTGGTTCATCATCATCATGAAGAATACACCAGCAATAACAAGTGGCAACAAATTAAAGATAATGTTCAACCATAGTCCATTAGAACTTTCAGGTTTAATAGCAACCTTTACTCCATTTTCATTTGCAAGAGCTTGTAGCTCTGACAAATTCGTTTCTGACGGTAAAATTATGGCAGGAAATTTTACAGTGGG
>NZ_POJD01000136.1 GCF_002960445.1 Streptococcus suis | reverse complement strand
AAAAACCGCCTGCACAAGGTCTTACAGGTCACTTTCCCTGAATTGGAAAATATCTTATCAACACCAACTGGTGAACAATACTGGAACTTAGTTATAGCTTTTCCTTGTAAGGACTTCGTGCTTGAGTTAAGCAAGGATAAACTCTCAGAAAGCATTCGTCAATCCACTTCAAAACGGATTTCGGACAAGCGTGTGGCGTACTTAGCCGAGAAGCTTATAGCACTAGCTAATCAATCTTATTGTGCTGTCAAGAAAACCTCTCCAATGCTGGAAGAGGTCCGTTACTATACAAAAGAATTGCTTAGACTTTCTGAACAGAGACAAACTGTTCTAGACCAAATGGTGGAACTAGCTCAGCCATTACCTGAATATGACATTCTGCTCTCTATTCCTGGTATCGCTGAGACTACTGCAACAAGTATTATTGGTGAACTGGGAGATATTCGCCGTTTTCAGTCTGCCAATCAAATCAATGCCTTTATCGGTATTGACCTGAGACACTATGAATCTGGTAACTTCCTCGCTAAGGAACACATTACCAAGCGTGGCAATCCCTACGCTAGAAAGATTCTGTTCAAATGTATCCATAATATCGCTTCAGCTAGTCACACCAATCCTTGCCATATCGCCGACTTTTATGAGAAACGAAAAAGACAATCGCAAACGACTTCTACGAAGCCACACACGATTGCCTCCATACATCGTCTCATTCGGACAATGTATTACCTCATAATGCATAACAAACTTTACGATTACACTTTAACCCAAAATCAGTAAGATTGTTTATGCAATATTATTGTAACACCTTATCAAAAATTTTCAACATAAGGTGTTAATTTCGTGTACTCTTTTTTACACGAAACCTTAGTCCAAAAGAAAACAATTTTCTTATTTTGACTATTGAACTCAACATATTTTTCATCAAATACCTTGATAGACTTGACAAATGGTAGAAAA
>NZ_POJD01000135.1 GCF_002960445.1 Streptococcus suis | reverse complement strand
TTTTATTTAAAAGATTTTTCTTGACAAGTTATGATAAAGTATGAAATAATTACGATATAGGAGGTCTAAACCATGGATAAAGTTATTAAAACTCCAAACTATTTGCGTTCAATGCTCATAGGTGCAAGCGCATTGGTTCTACCAACTTTTTTTCAAAATCAAGATATTCCTAAAGTAGAAGTGGATAAACTTACTGCCGGCCAGCGGGTTCAACTGGATTACTCCCGTTCGTTGAAGGAGATAAAAGAGGAGGCAGTTAAATTTGGATACAAAGCAAAATGAACTAAAACAAATAGATACTATTGTTGAGGAAGTCGAAAGGTTACCAAAAGAAGAAAGACAGGTAGTCCTTGAAAAATTAGAAATATACCAAGGGGACTTACCTCATCCAGATATATTACAAGGTTATAATAAGTTGTATCCTGATGCAGCTAAACGAATCATTGAAAACGGTATTGCAGAAACTGAACATAGACGAAAAATGGAAGAAAGATATCTTTCTGGGAATATATTAGCCCATCGCTTAGGACAAATACTAGGTTTCATTGTGGCCTTAACAATTGTTGGAAGTGGCACTTTTTTGATATTTACAGGCCATGCAATCGCAGGTTCTATCATGACTGGAACTACTGCATTAGGGGTAATTGGTCTATTTACAGGGAATGCTAATAAAAATAACTAATCTCCAGCAGACCACTGGGGCTTTTTGTTATCAAAAAACACAGTAAAGTACAGTTGCCTATTCGTTCAAAATTGCCATTTTGTCAATAATGGTTGCGAGATTTGATTTCTATTTGCTCAAAATGGGCAAAATGAC
>NZ_POJD01000134.1 GCF_002960445.1 Streptococcus suis | reverse complement strand
ATTTTTTTAAAATATACTTTTAAAAAAATAAAAACATTCGATATATATGAAATTATTGGAATTTCTTGAAAAAATGTTCGTTTTTTGATAGAATAGTGTGTAAAACGAAACTTGCAGGTGAGATTCCTGCCAGAAGTAGAAGAAAGGCTGGGCTGGTTAGCCAGTTCAGAGAAAGAGTGAATATGACATCAGTAGTTGTTGTAGGAACCCAGTGGGGCGACGAAGGTAAGGGTAAAATTACAGACTTCTTGTCTGCTAATGCTGAAGTAATCGCACGTTATCAAGGTGGTGATAACGCTGGAC
>NZ_POJD01000133.1 GCF_002960445.1 Streptococcus suis | reverse complement strand
TCTCGGCGTGTGATTTCTGCTTCACGGTCAGCCAGGTCCTGTTCACGCTTGTCAAGCTGGTACTTCTGCTTGTCTTCGGCGTTCATCTTGGCTAATTTCTTAGCTTCTGATTCAGCTTTTTCCTGTTCTGCCTTCCATTTAGCGAATTTCTTGTCAATGATGGCATCAACATCGGCATCAGTGTACTTCTTTTCGTCTTTTGGGTCTGTTGTGACTTGTTCAGGTTCAGCTGCTACCTGTTTGTCATCTTCGACCGCTTCGACTGTTTGTGTTTCTTCGTTCATTGCGAACCTCCTATTTTTTTACAGACTATCCCTAGTCTTTATTCCATAGCTTTTCATGTCATCAATGCTTGGACCAAAAGAAAACCGCATCGAATTCGACACGGTTAAGTTATATAATTATTGCAGTCTTTCCTGCTGTCAAGATGAGTGGCCATCTCCTATTGTAAAAGTCCAGTTGATGCAGACCAACCTGCAATATTGTCAAAGTAGAAAGCACCACTTTTTCTTGATTTGTACTCTTTCCAAAGTAATCGAAAGCAACATATTCATCTGTCACATCCACATTACTTACATCTTGAAACAATAATGTTTCACCATTTTTCAAAAAGATAATAACTTGTTTTTTCCATTTTTTCTCCTACTTTCTACTAAACCAAGATTTCTTGGCATTACTATTAGCCACTTGCTTCTCGATTTTGTCAAACCTTGAATTGGTAGCCTGGGCATTGCGTTCTATAATGGAACGTAGTTCAGTGATTTCTTTTGCCTGCTCAACAATCTTGTCATTCTGCTCAGTCACAGCTGACATAAGCAAATGCTCACGAGCTAAACACTCAGCTAACTTAATTTCAAGCCAACGTTTCTTCTTAATACGCTTGTTCATAGTTTCCTCCTATTTTTTTGCAACAAAAAAACACCCGATTTCTCGAATGCTTATTTTACATAGTTAAAAATTTTTTAGCTTCCTTTTCAGTCAACGGCCGTCCAAGTCGCTCCGCTTCTATCATAACAGCTCTGATATTATATTTAGGCATATTTTCTGAAGGAGTTGTATAACGACCATCCGCAATTCTATCAACAGCTTCATCTAACCTTGCAAAAGATTTCATTTCTTCTCTAGTCATTTTTATCCTCCTCAATAAGTTCATATTTACTTAATAAATTAAATGCAGCTTGTTCATCAATAGCCATAACCCGACCTGCTACGACTTTAGCCCCCAATTCTTTTTGATAATGCTTAACCAAATCTGTTTTAGCAGTGAAATAGGTAAACCCTTCAAAACTCTCTGTATAGCTGACCTTTGTAGCAATAGCAAATAAGTGACCGCCTACCCCATAATATTCTTTATCAGCGCCTCTATTTTTAGGAGAATTTTCAACAATATCAATATGGACAGCACTGTTGCTATGGTCAACTTTTAAAGCAATCATCCCTTCAATTCTCTTAGAATTTTGACGATATAACTTATAAACGTCATAACCATTCGTTTGGGGAATCGACCAATCAAACAACCAACCTTGTTTTTGTAATTCCATCGATTCTGACTTGGTAATCAATTGACTCTTTAAATAATTTGTCTTAATAATTTTACCGGTCTTAACTTCTTCTAAACAAGGGGTAAATTTATCAATCTCAATATGATTTTCCATACCTTGATTATACAACTTTTGTGCGCTGTTTTCAACCAAATCGGTAGTTTTATCCACATACTTCTCATACCAGTCCTTATAGGTCATGCTAGCAGGGACTTGAATAGTCTTTTACTTTTGAAACTGAATAAGTTTTTTACTCAAAAGTATAGATACTAAACCATCTTTAGAATTTAGAACTTGCTTCATAGCAGGTACTTTATTCTTTCCTTGATAGGGATACCGTTTTGGTCTCATCCCTTTCTCCTTTCTAGTTTGGTTGGTCCTCCTCCTGTGCTACAATAAAACTGAAAGGAGGTGACTTTATGAATTCTAAGCAAATTCAAATAAACTTTGATGGCGACTTTAGACAGGTTGTATTGAAATTAGCAAATACATACCAACCTAAAGAAGTTCCGGAAGATTTTAAAGCAAATAACTTGTCTGAGTTTATCCAAGTTATGTCTATAGCAATGGCTAACGATTTTTCTTCTCAACTTCAACCGTTGCTTGCTCAGAAAATTCATGAGGTAATTCAGAAACAGTTGCCTTAATAACCTTTCCAGCTAGCCTTGTAACAATTTCAAGGTTAGCTTTTTTATCTTCTTCCATCCCCTTCTCCTTTCTAGTTTGGTTGGTTTTGTGCGGTTAAACCGCAATGCTGTCTAAAAAAATAATGTCATCTATAGTTTAAGTGAGTATAAAATCTTATTAAGTCAATCCGACAGTCGTTTCCAAACTATGACTAACTTTGATATGCTCATAGAAATTGGAGCATTTAAGCGAGATAGGACTATTACCGATAAGGTGGTTTATAAACTCACAATAGGCGGATTGCTATTTTTGGGAAAGTATATAAATACTATTTGGAAAGACCTGCTTTTTTAAACAAAATTTTTAAACGAGTAAGTGAGGAATGTGGTATCTATATCACTCCACACATTATGCGTCACTTCTTTACCACTCAATCGCTCATTGCTGGAGCTAGACCAGAAGATGTCATGCACTTCCTGGGACATGCAAGCCTTCAAACAACCAAACAATATACTCACATCAAAGAAGAACGAGCACATAATGTTACCGATCTATTTGACAAGAAAGTTCTATAATTTTCCCCGACTTCTTCCCGACAATTCCCCGACAACTACACCGAGTTATGACAATATCAACAACAAACATTTTTTCGAAAAGCTAGTAGTATCAACGTTTTCAAATTGTTACATAAATACCATGATTGGTTGGGTATAGCTTTTTCTTAACGCTAAGATAGTTTTTTTATATTATACTTTTTAGCTTTTCTACTATATACTAGTGGTAACATAATTTGGAGGTGCCTTATGGCTATTTATCAAAATATTACGCAATTAGTTGGAAAAACACCAATTATCAAGCTCAATCATATTGTTCCTGAGGGAGCAGCAGATGTCTATGTTAAGTTAGAAGCCTTTAACCCAGGTTCTTCTGTCAAAGACCGTATCGCCTTGGCGATGATTGAAGATGCTGAAAAGGCTGGTACGATCAAGCCTGGCGACACTATCGTTGAGCCAACCAGTGGTAATACTGGTATCGGACTTGCATGGGTTGGTGCAGCTAAGGGCTACAAGGTGATTATCGTTATGCCTGAAACCATGAGTATTGAGCGTCGCAAAATCATCCAGGCTTATGGAGCTGAACTTGTCTTGACACCTGGTAGCGAGGGTATGAAAGGTGCTATTGCCAAGGCAAAAGAAATTGCCGAAGAGAAAAAAGGCTGGGTACCATTCCAGTTTGCCAATCCATCCAATCCAAAAGTTCATGAAGATACAACAGGACAGGAAATTTTGGAAGACTTTGGTGCAACTGGTCTGGATGCCTTTGTATCAGGTGTCGGTACAGGTGGTACCGTATCAGGTGTTTCACATGTATTGAAAGCGGCTAACCCAAACATTGCCATCTATGCCGTAGAAGCTGACGAGTCCGCTGTGCTGTCTGGTGAAGCTCCTGGACCTCACAAAATCCAAGGAATTTCAGCTGGTTTCATCCCTGATACACTCGATACGGCAGCCTACGACGGTATTATCCGTGTTAAATCCGATGACGCTTTGGCTACTGGTCGTGCAATCGGTGGACAGGAAGGGTTCCTTGTTGGCATATCATCTGGTGCAGCTATCCACGCAGCTATCCAAGTTGCGAAAGAATTGGGTGCTGGTAAAAAAGTATTGGCTATCTTGGCAGATAACGGGGAACGTTACTTGTCTACTGCCCTCTATGAATTCGATAATTAATACAAAGCAAAAGAAGGTCGGGAGTTTCTCCCTAAACCTTCTTTTCTTTTTGTTCTTTGAGGTATTCTTTAGCTTCCTGGATCCATCTCGGAAGACTTTTAGCCAACGGACTAAAGCCGATTTTATTTCGTTCATTGGTAAATCTGTGGTGTCGAGGAATTTTTTGCTGTTCTTCTTCAAGCGTTCGGATAGATAGGCTGGCTTTTTCTGTGTATTCATCAAAATCAACCACCTGTACCAAGACCTCTTGACCAATCTTGACATGGTCGTAGATGTTATCCACAAAACCTGTCTTAATTTCGGAAATATGGATCAAACCTGTCGTGCCATTTTCTAAATCTACAAAGGCTCCGTAGGGTTGGATTCCCGATACCGTTCCTTTGATCTTATCTCCAATCCTCATCTTAATCCTCTATTTCGATGGTTTCAATCACCACATCTTCAAGTGGACGGTCTGCTGAATCCGTATCAACCTCAGCTATTGCATCAAGTACTGCAAATGATGCTTCATTAGCTAGGTGACCGAATACGGTATGGCGTTGGTCTAAATGTGGTGTTCCCCCATTTTCAACATAGGCAGCTGCAATTTTTTTTGGCCAGCCACCGCGCTCTAATTCTTTGGCATTGTAAGGGAAGTTTTGATTTTGAACGATAAAGAACTGGCTTCCATTGGTGTTCGGTCCTGCATTGGCCATAGACAAGGCCCCACGAAGATTGAAGGCTTCCATTGAAAACTCGTCTTCAAATGAAGAACCATAAATGGACTCACCACCCATGCCTGTACCAGTTGGGTCACCACCTTGAATCATGAAATCCTTGATAATACGGTGGAAAATAATGCCGTCATAATAACCATCCTTAGACAGAGCGATAAAGTTAGCTACTGTCTTAGGAGCAATTTCTGGGAACAATTTTAGGGTTAGCTCACCATGATTGGTTTTAATATGCGCTACTGGTCCTTCAAATTTCTCCAGATCTAGTTGTGGGAAGTATTTTTCTTTTTCTACCATACCTAATTTCTCCAAGGCATCAAAAATGCCATCTTCTTCTACTTTTTTTGTAATATAATCTGCACGCTTTTGCAGTTCTGGATGGGAATGCCCCATAGCAATGCTAATACCTGCATAGTCAAACAATTCAATGTCATTTAGTCCATCACCAAAAACAAGGACATTTTCCGGTTTCAAACCAAGTTTTTCAACTACTTTAGCCACACCAGCAGCCTTGGAAGAATCATTTAAAACAATATCCGATGAGATAGCATCCCAACGAACCGTACGTAAATCATTTTGCAAGTCTTCTGGTAATTCAACTTCCTGTCCATCCTTCTCAAAGGTCAACATCTGATAAATAGCATTGTCTTTATAAAAGTCTGGGTCTGTTTCCAAGCCTTCATAAATTAAATCAATTACCTGACTAATTCGTTCTGTACGAGCAGACAAGGTTCCTTTTTTGCTACCCAGTAAACCATATTCAATACCAACTTCCTTGGTCCAGGCAATCACTTTTTCTACTAGGTCCTGAGAAAGCGGTTGGTGATGAACAAGTTTTCCTTTGGCATCTTCAACATAGGAACCGTTGATCATAGCAAAGAAATCTGGCTGGAGGGCCTTAATTTCTGGCACCAAACCATAGGGTGTCCGACCAGATGCTATTCCGGTTAAAATTCCTTTTTCTTTCAAGGATTTAAAAACCTGCTGAATAGAATTAGGAATATAGCCCGTATTTTTGACACGCAAGGTATCGTCAATATCAAAAAAGACAATCTTTATTTTTTTTGCTTTGTATTTTAATTTTGCATCCACTATTTAGGCATCCTTTCTGGAAACTAACTAGTTCTCATTATACCATTATTCTTCCTCCTGTGCTACCAGCCCATGTTGAAAGGCATAGACAACCGCTTGGGTCCTATCGCTGACAGCAAGTTTAGAGAGAATATTGGAAACGTGGGTTTTAACGGTTTTCAAGGAAATGAAGGACTCATCCGCAATCCGTTGGTTGTCATAACCCTTAGCTAATAGGGTTAATATTTCGCGTTCACGGGCTGTCAAATCATCATGCAAATCAGGGTGGCGTTTATGGTGCTCCACCTTTTTCTCCACTTCGGTTTCAATAGCAAATTCCCCACGCGCCACCTTGCGAATAGCAGTCAAAATCTCATCCGCACTAGAGGTTTTTAACATATATCCTTTAGCACCTGCTTCTAGAACTGGATAAATTTTCTCATTGTCAAGGTAGGAAGTCAAAATGACAATCTGTGCTTGAGGCCATTCCTTAAGAAGAGCTAAGGTAGCTTCTACACCTGTCATCTTTGGCATAACCAAGTCCATGACCACCACATCTGGCTTAACCTCTAAGGCCTTACTCAAACCCTCTTCACCATCGCTAGCTTCTGCTACAACTTCCACATCTGCCTGTAAATTTAAATAGCTTTTCAAACCTAGACGAACCATTTCATGATCGTCAACTAACATCACTCGAATCGTATTCATCTTCTTTTCCTTTCAATAATGGGATACGAATATCAATGGCAACACCCTTATTCAAGGCTGAACGGATCTGAATGGTCCCTGCCATATCTTCCACCCGTTCCCGAATATTTTGCAAGCCATAACTAAGGTCGCCACCCTCCTCTTGCTTGAAACCAACACCATCATCCGTCATTTTTAGCTGTAACTCAGTTTCTTTTTGGATAAGATAAACATCTAGATGCTTGGCCTTGGCATGACGCAGGGTATTGCTGATAATTTCCTGAGCAATTCGAAAGAGGTGTTCCTCGATCAGCTTTGGTAACTCTTCTACTTCGTGTTGAAAATGGACGATGATATTACTCTTATCACTGACCTCTCGTAAAATGAGTTCGAAGCCTTCTACCAAGGTCTTGCTCTCTAGCTCACTTGGTCGGAGATGAAGTAGTAAAATCCGCAAATCCCTCTGTGCAGCCTCAATCATATCCTTGACCAAAACCAACTGCTCTTGCAAGGTTTCCTGGGGCAGATTAGGTAAACTGGAGGACAGACCAGATAAAATCATACTGGTCGCAAACAATTCTTGGCTGACCGTATCATGCAAATCTCTGGCAATCCGTTTTCGTTCGCCCTCCACAATTTCCTCTCTCTTAACCAAGTCTTGATTGTCCACCAACTGGACTTGACGGGTCAACGTCCTCACTTTATCAGACAACTGAAGTAAGAGTTGATCATTTTCACTGTCTGTTCGGATACTTTTATTTTTCAAAATAGCCTGTAACTTTGCTCGCATAACCTGAGTGGAAGCCAGACTAACCGTTTGAACCATAACCGCTAAAAAGAGAGTCAGTACGATAACTAAAAGAATAAGAGTAAAAACAAGTTGTTCTGTAGACGTCCATAGATTAACATCTAAGAGCGAATGGTTGAGGAGGGGCAGGGTGGAGGAAATGACCACAAATACAATCAGACTGGCAAACCAGGCCAGGAGGAAATAGGTACGTTTTCTCATACGCGAACCACCTCCACATCTCCAAAAATATTATTCGTCACTACCTTTACGCGTTTATGAGATTCTTGATAGTCTGGACTATTGATAGCGATACTCTCATTTCGTAAATCCCAAGTCGAATGTTCAAGGAAGGTTACTTTTCCATAAACAGTGGTAGCCGTCAAAGAAACCTCCACATCGATTGGAACGATGATTTTTGTCCTGCCAAAAGTTTTTCGAATGACGACAATATTATCTCGCCCCACCAAGACTGTCTTATCCAAATCAACTACATCATTGCCAAACAAACGGACAATATTGATATCCTCAAAACCAAAACGGTCTTGTGAATGGTCATGATTGCCAAACCACCTATTTTTTTCTTTTTGCACTTGCAGAGCATAGTCGCTAAATACAATCTGAGTGTACTGATTGCGTTTCTCATAACGTGAGAAGAAATTGACAAACATATAAACAACCAGGAGCATAACCCCTATGATGAAATAGGGATTTAAGACAAACACCAGAAATAACAATGACAGCGAGCTGACTAATAAGACACTATTTAAACGCCGTCCTAGAAAATACCAGGCCAGTAAGAGTAAGGCTGAGAAGAGCAACAAGGTCCGACTGGCCTCATTGGCAACGACATCAAAAGCTGCCATAGTAAAAAGCATACTTTCTATCAGCAGGAAAAATTGAACTTTTCTCATAATCGCATCCTTTCTTTACTATTGTAACAAATTTTAGATAAAAGAACTCCGACCAGGGTAGGAAAAAAGGGTAGGATAAACCTGCCCTAGTTTCTATTATTGTCCACTAGTAGAAGTTGAAGTGGTAGTACTTGTACTAGAAGAGCTTGTCGAATTTGCAGTACTAGTACCCGATGCTACTGATACATAGAGGGTTACAGTACCCTCAATCGTGGCACCTGCTGCTGGATATTGGCCTATGACAATATCGCTTGTCGTTGAATAATAGCTCCTATCCTCTTGTTTTTCAATATTTGCAACAGTGACTCCTAAATCTTGCAACTGACTACTTGCCTGAGAATAAGTGAGATGACCAGAAGTCAAGTCAGGCATAATAAGCTCCTTACCTTTCGATACTTCAATATTGATAACCGAGCCTTTCTCAAGCTCTGTATCAGCAATTGGATCAGTACTAATCACCTGACCTGCTTCAACAGTTGAACTATAAACCTGAGTAACAGTTCCTATATAGAAACCTGCATCTTGTAAAATTTGACTAGCCGCTTCCTGGGTTTTACCAATAACATTAGGTACAACAATACCTTTAGAAACATAGAGAGTGATGCTGCTACCTTTTTCTGCAGAAGCATTTACCTCTGGACTGGTCTTGATAACCATCCCTTTTGCAACCGTAGTATTGTACTCCTCTGTAATCGTCACTTGGAGTCCCAGTGTTTCTAGTTCTTTCCGAGCAGTTTCAACATCTTTACCACTCACTTCTGGGATAACAACCATAGCAACTGTAGCAATTACCAGATCTACCTTACTTCCTTGACGTTTTGAAGTCTTAGCTCCTGGCGAAGTACGAATCACTAAGCCTTCTTCAACTTCATTGGTTGCCTCTTTTGTGACATTCCCTACTTCTAATCCAGCAACTTCTATCATCTCCTGTGCTTTTTCAATCGTTTGACCAGTCACATCAGGCACAATTACTGTTTTTGGTGAATTGAAAAACATAAGACCGACCGCCATAAGGGTCAAAAGAAGGGCTCCAAACAAGACTTTAAATCGAGTCCTAATACCTTTCCTCGGTTTAGCTGCAGATTTTCCAGCCACCTTTTGTGTCATAGCCTTTCCAGCTGGACGATTTTCTACATTTGTTTTGGGTGCTCCTGTACTGGCTAGTGGCTTAGCTTCAACATTTGCCTGAGAGAGTTTTGGTAAAGTTTTTGTATCAACCTTATTGCCCTCTAATGATACCTTTCCTTCATTTCTACGATCGAAAGATAAAGCTGAAGCCAAATCTGTGTACATTTCTGCTACAGATTTATAGCGATCATTTAATTTTTTAGCAGTCGCCTTCAACACTACATTTTCAAGTGCTTGAGGGACATTTGCGTTTTCTTCTCTGACAGACGGCAGTGGTTTTTGGAAATGCTGGAGAGCAATGGTCACCGCACTATCACCATCATAAGGAATCCGTCCTGTCAACATCTCAAAGAGAATAATCCCCATTGCATAGATATCGCTTTGAATAGTCGCTTTAGAACCACGCGCCTGCTCCGGAGAAAGATAGTGGACAGAGCCCAGCATGGAGTTGGTTTGGGTCAAACTGGTTTCCGCAAAGGCAACTGCAATACCAAAGTCCGTTACCTTAGCGACACCACTAGATGTCAAGATAACATTCTGAGGTTTCAAGTCCCTATGGACAATACCACGAGTATGGGCCATTCGCATAGCTAGGAGAATTTGTCCCATGATACGAACTGCCACATCATTTGAAAGAGGAGCATTCTCCTTGATATAGCGTTTCAAGTCAAGGCCATTTATGTATTCCATGGCTAGATACTGTTGACCATCTTCCTCACCAATGTCCGAAATACGAACAATATTTGGGTGATCCAGGTCCGCCATAGCACGCGCTTCCCGTTGGAAACGCTGGATGGCAATTTGGTCAGTCTGATAGTTGGTGCGGAGGACCTTAACAGCCACTTCTTCCCCATCCAATATCAAATCCCTAGCCAGATAGACATCCGCCATCCCGCCTCGACCAATTTGCCGGACAATCCGATAGCGTCCAGCAAAGATCTTACCGATTTGAATCATTACCTAGCCTCCTCCGTAATATGAAGCAAGCCTACTGTAATATTATCTAAACCTCCTGCATTATTAGCGAAACGTACCAAGGTTTCTGCCTTACTTTCCAGTGATACACCGCTCACTATAATATCGCGTATATCTTCTGCAGATACCATATTGGTCAGTCCATCACTGTTAATTAGAACGTAATCACCAACTTCCAGAGTTTTCAAGGCAATATCTGGCTCAATTGGTTCTGCCTGTCCAATGGACTGGGTCACAATATTTTTCTGCGGATGACGAAGGGCTTCTTCTTCTGTCAATTGACCTGCACGAACCAAGGCACCTACTAATGAATGATCATTGGTTAATCGAGTATATTCCCCATCACGAACTAGACCAATTCGAGAATCGCCAACGTGGGCATAAATCATCTGATTGTCAATCACCACAACTGCTTCTAGCGTCGTTCCCATTCCACGGTATTCTTCCGTTTGCCCAAGTTCATGGATTTTTTGATTTTCTGCATCGATAATAGCAATCAACCATTCACGGACATCATTCAAGGTTACCAATTGTGTATCGACCCAAGCAGCGCCCAAATCAGTTGCAGCCATCTCACTGGCAATATGACCTGCACGGTGTCCGCCCATGCCATCTGCCAAGACCACCAAGTCGATACCTGCACGGTTCTTATAACAGTTGATATAATCTTGGTTGTTCGAACGTTTTTGTCCAACATCAGTAAGTAATGCAATTTCCATAATTTTCTCTCGTTGCTAAGCAACTTCCTCCTCTTATTCTAGGATTTTCTTCTAAATTGACCAATGAAAAATCCATCCGTCTGGTATTGTTCAGGGGTAATCAACAGGCAGCCATCCACCATAATATCTGCTCGCGGATGTTCTAACAGAACCTGCTCAAAATTGGGATGGGTTTGTAAAAACTCGTCAATAACCTCTTGATTTTCCTTAGCAATAATCGTACAGGTGCTATAGGTAATTATACCACCGATTTTCAGGCTTTGGCAAACGCTGTCCAAAATCTGCAATTGGATGGTTTTTAAATTCTCAAAATCCATAGCCGCCTTGTTGTAACGAATATCAGGCTTACGTCGAATGAGCCCAATACCTGAACAAGGGGCATCCACTAGGATTTTATCAAAGGTATCTGGACCAAATTCCTCATGAACGCGACTGGCATCCAGACGTTTGGTTTCAATCTTATCTGCTAGCCCTAATCGTTTGGCATTTTCTTCAATCAAGGTCAGTTTATGCTCATACAAATCAAGGGCCATGATTTTACCACTTGTCAGGTAGCTAGCCATATGGCAAGTTTTGCCACCAGGGGCCGCACAGGCATCTAAGATTTGTTCTTCACCCTGTATCTTTAATGTCGGTGCCACCAATTGACTGGTTTCATCTTGAATGGCAATCAACCCTTGCTTAAAGTAATCCGTAGCCGCAAAATGTCCATGGGACTTAACCAAACCGACAGGGGATAACGGAGAATGTTGGGCATCTAGTTCCTCTGCCAGTCTATCTATTTGCTGACTATCTGTCACACGGATGCTGGCCTTGTTCCGAATATGTAAGCTTTGAAAAATTTTCTCAGCACGTTCATCCCCATATTCTGCAATCAAGGTTTGAACTAACCAAACAGGTACAGAGTACTGGATAGATAATCGTTTATTCTTTCGTTTGATATCAGCAGGATTGGGCAAGTTCGATTGGCTTATTTTTCGCAAAATGGCGTTGACAAACTTGTCTGCTCCACGACCTCTTTTGGCAAGAGTAACAGCCTCATTGACAACTGCATGAGTTGGAAGTTTATCCAAATAAAGCATCTGGTAGAGGCTCAACATAAGAAGATAGTAGACCCAAGTGTCCAACTTTTCTCTATCTTCGATAAAATGTGCCAAGTACCACTCCAGCGTGATTTTACGAGAAACCGTCCCATAGACCAGCTCCGTCGCCAATCCCCTGTCCTGCATCGACAAGGCAGAAGCTTCCAAAGCTTTATTGAGTGCAATGTTAGAATAGGCTCCTTGTTCAAAGACATCTTCCAGTACAGATAAGGCTAGACTTCTGGCTGTTTCATGTTTATTAACCACCAAATTGATCTCCTACTGCAATCTCTCGACCTGCACCATTTAAAAAGTCTGCAATGGTCATTTTGGGCTTACCAGCTGGCTGAACAGTTTTCAGAGAAAGAGCTCCCTGTCCTGTCGCAATGACTAATTCTTTCTTGCTTCGAGCAAGCACTTGACCGACTGGACCTGAACCTTCTACTTCGACAGCTTCTTGAATTTTAAACCGTTCGCCTTGCCAATAGGTGTGGGCAACTGGCCATGGGTACATACCGCGAATCTGATTGAAGAGTTGACGAGCTGACTTGTTCCAATCAAGCACTTCTTCTTCCGGTCGAATATTTGGCGAGAAGGTTACCTGATCTGGATCTTGAGCTACTGGCTTCATATCCCCAGCAATATAGGCTGGCAAGGTTTGCAATAGCAAATCCCGTCCAACAACAGCCAACTTTTCAAACAAGGTCCCAACATTATCCGTTTCTTCAATGGCAATGCTATCACTGGAAATCATGTCACCTGCATCCATTTCCTTGACCATTTCCATGATGGTCACACCCGCTCGCTCATCACCGTTGATTAGAGCATAGTGGATAGGTGCCCCACCCCGGTATTTAGGAAGAAGAGAGGCATGGACATTGACCGCAAAGTCAACAGAGTTCAATAATTTGGTTGGTAGGAATTGCCCGAAAGCTGCCGTCACAATCCCGTCTGCACCCAAGTCCATCAGGTCAGCCATTTCTTGACTTCCTGATAACTTTTCCGGTTGATAGACTGGTAAATGGTGTTCCAAAGCCACTTCCTTAACAGGTGTCATTTGGATGACTTTTTTACGACCAACAGCTCGGTCAGGCTGGGTAACAACCGCTAGGATTTCATACTGGTCATCGGCCAAAAGACCTTTTAAAACTGTCGCAGAAAACGCTGGCGTTCCCATAAAAATCAACTTTGTCATGTTTGCTTTCTCATCTCCTTTTCCTTTAATCATTGCTACTAATTCTATTATCCCTTAATTATACCATTTTTGCTTATTTTTTCCTTAACTAAAGGTTCTTTTAACACTGCAATGTTTGGACTTTGGAAACTTCTAACCACCTAGCCGTTGCTAACAGGCCATAAGACTCAAGTAACTAGTATCAAATTGGTCTCATTCTATCCCCAAAATAGCACGAATATCTTCAACAGTCAAGTTTGCACGGCTTTCACTACCGTCAAGAACCGTTTTAACCAGATTTTTCTTATTTTCCTGAAGGGCTTGGATTTTTTCTTCAATGGTTCCTCTGGTAATCAGGCGGTAGCATTCTACTTTTTCAGTCTGCCCCATTCGGTGGGCACGACTAATGGCCTGGGCTTCCACAGCTGGATTCCACCAGAGGTCAACCAGAATAACCGTGTCTGCACCTGTCAAATTCAGACCAACCCCACCTGCTTTCAAGGAAATGAGAAAGGCATCCCGGCTACCCGCATTGAAGGCCTGGGTCATTTCCTGGCGTTGATTGGCAGGGGTGGAGCCTGTCAGGGTATAAGAAGTTAAACCAATTTCTTTTAATTGTTCTTCAATCTGCTCCAGCATCTGTCTGAATTGGGAGAAAATCAGGACCCTATGCTCTCCTTCTTTGAGTTGCAGGAGCAGTTCTTTCAGACTATTGAGCTTGCCACTCTCTCCCCTAAAATCATCCATGAACAAACTAGGTGTGTCACATATTTGGCGTAATCGCGTAATCCCTGATAGAATTTCAATCTTGCTTCGGTTGATTTGGGCATCATCAGCGCCGGCAATTTTAGACTGCATTTGTTGGAGCTGGGCCAGATAGAGAGTTTTCTGCTCATCAGTCAATTCATTAAGAACATTGACCTCTGTCAAATCAGGCAACTCCTGCAGAACATCTTCCTTATGCCGTCTGAGGACAAAGGGTTGGATGGTTCGAGCAATCTCTTTGGCACTTAACTTGCTAAAGGCCTGTTTACTGGGCAATAAACCTGGAAGTACAATTTGGAAAATAGACCACAATTCCGTCAAATGATTTTCAATCGGTGTACCTGAAAGAGCAAAACAATTCCCAACCTCAAATTCTCTCAGTAGCTGAGCGATTTTAGATTGGGCATTTTTCATGACCTGAGCCTCATCTAAAATCAGGTAGTCAAACTTTTCTTGTTTGTAGAGATCAATATCCTGCCTAAAGGATGGGTAGGATGTTACCAAGATTTGATGCCCCTGCCCAATCAAGTCTACACGCTGCTCCTTACTTCCGTGAACAACCCCTACGTCTAGATCCGGAGCAAAGCGCTGACATTCATCTAACCAGTTGTAAATCAAACTTGAGGGAGCCAAAATCAAAACCCGGCTATCCTCGGTCATCCGACTGGATAGAAAGGCGATGGTTTGCAGGGTCTTGCCAAGTCCCATATCATCTGCCAAAATACCACCAAAACCATAATGGTCTAACATAGACAGCCATTTGATACCAGTCTGCTGGTAATCTCTCAATTCAGTTTTTACATCCACATCAGGCAAGGGAAAGCGGTCAGGCTTGGCAAGATAGCCAGCCATTTCTTGAAAATCCTTTGAAAAACGAACTTGATCAAAACCAGACAGAGATTGGGCTAATTGAAAACCTGCCAAGGCATGAACCTGCACCTGCCCACCCTTGCCATGCTTAGCTCTTAGTTGAAGCAAGGTCTGACTGATTTTCCGGGTTTCTTCATCAAAAACAAGGACTTTCCCGGTCGGGCTGGTGTAATGGTCCTCTTGATTGAGCAAGGCTTCAAGTGCCTGATCAATTTCAGACTGATCAATTCCAGATAAATCGAATGAAATATCCAAAAGCGAGCCATTTCGCACAATTTCCAGCTGTGGTTTGACTTCAACCAAGAGGGACCGAAGATTTTCTGTTAGATGAACTGGTCCCATTTTTTCTAGCAAGGGCAGCTGTTGACGGAAGAAGGAATAAACTTCCTGTTGACTGAGGGCAGGTCTTTGAGCCAGGTATTTGCCCCGAAAACCAGCCAAACTGATTGCCTGAAAGACAGCTTCTAGGTGCTGAAAATGACTGGCAAATGGAAGGAGACTCAATTCTTCCTCACTTCTGACCAAGCGACCATCAAAATCTAAAACCAACTGCAAGGACAGACTTCCATTTGCCTCCATCTCCATATGGAAATGAGGGATAAAATCGTGAATTTTAAAGCGTTTGGGTGCCTTGACCCTTCCAATGGTCTGCAAATCAAGTAAACTCAAAGCCAAGCGGTCCTGGTCTTGAAAATCGACCTGGACTTTTCTCAAACCAGACTCAGTAGGCACTAGATTAGAAATATGTCCAATCAGCTGTTCCTGCATCCGATTGACACTATAAACGACCCCATCGAGCAAGAGATAACGACCCTGAAGGAGGGGACGAACAACTTTTTCATGAATAACCATCTCAATCATGTGCGTATGGACTGTCACATCAAAGTGATAAAGTCCAGTTTCCTCTGTCAAAGGAAGTACCATCAAGGACGAATAGGAGCGCTGTTCATAGGTAAAGACAAAATCATCCAGCTGATTCAACAAGTCAAGCCCTTCTTCAAAATAGGCTTGGGGCAAACGGAAATGCCTCCCAAAATGGATGAGAATATCCGAGTCTAAACCTACCTTCTCCGGAATTAAGGTCCAAAGAAAATCCAATAGAGCCTGACTGGCTTCATCAAAGTTTTCATAGGCTAGCTGCTCATAGTAATTTTTCCCGATTTGATAATGCCCATTGGTCTTGAGTAAGCGCAAAAAAGCACCAATGTCCCTTACAATATAGGCGCGCGTGTCTGGTAAACGGCTAATTTTCAAGGTCCAGTCTATCTGCCGATCATAAGGCAACAAGCTCCCCTCAACAGAGAGGCGATACTTGATGCCCATTTCTGGTTTGGGATGCAAAATCTCATCTAAAAAGAGGCCACCAAAATAGGTCCGACGGACCGTTTCCTTGTGTTGATTTCCCTCTTCTTTCCGCTCCTGCTCCAGATTTTTACCAGCCCCATCATTTTTTAAATAATACTCCGTGGCTGCCAAATGCTGACAGTAGCCCTTGCTTTGAAACAAGTGACAACTACACTGCAAATCACTATCCTCATCACTGTAAACAAAACGTTCCCCAGCAATATCCAGCTCCAACTTCCCATTCTCGCTCTGAAGAACAGTCAGTTTCCCAGCCTCATACAAATCAATTCCTTCTTGGCGAACCCGCCCCGGCATCATGCGCCCCATAGCAATACCTCTTTTGACCTAGCACAATCTCTAAAATATTATCTTTTCATTATAGCATATTTCAAGAGATAATTCCTTGCCTAGGCATCAAAAAAACACCAGTCAGTCACTGATGTTCCTTGAAATCATTTTATAATATGTTGTCACTTGCCACATTTTCTTCACAAAACCAAGTGTTTTTAAGAGCCAAAATAGGAGAATTGGTATGAAAAGGATTGCTAAAATGAGGTTAACCCAGCCCTTTCCATCCAGAAACATTAGGAGAAATACTGTTGGTACACAAGTAAGCAGACCAAGCATCAAGAGGTTGATTAGAAGCCCCAACCAGCCCAGCCAGTAGCGAAGTCCAAAAGGAGCATACTTTCTTTCATCGAAATCTGCCAAACCCGCCAAAAATTCAAATACTAGTTCGCCTAAAAATTCCATACTAGACTCCCTTTCTCAGCTGTCGGTAATACTTGGTTCGTCGGACAAGGGTTTTCATCGCATGTAGGGATAGGAAGCTTAGGCCAATTGCACATAACAAAAAGAAGATGAAAAGCAAAACCGTAGGCTGTTCAAATCGATGATAGACCATGGTTGAACCACCTGTAAAAGCGATAAAATAGGATGCCAAAGTCACCAAATTGAGCCAGATGCAAGCCACCAGCCCCAGCCAATACCGAAAGCCGAAAGGCTTATACTGACTGTCTTCATAAAATACAAGAAAAAATGATGAAAAAGAAAGCAATATCAAAAAAGAACGCCAAATCGGAATCGCTACCATAAGAACCACCTCCTAGTCCCATTCTAGCATATTTACGAATAATTGCAAAGAAAAAAGAGGTTTGACCTCTCTTTCTTATTTCCGTTTTCGTGCAATCAGATGAATCGGTGTTCCTTCGAAGACAAAGGCCTTGCGGATTTGATTTTCCAAGAAACGCATATAGGAGAAGTGCATGAGCTCTTCTTCGTTGACAAAGACCACAAATGTTGGTGGCTTGGTCGCAACCTGGGTCGCGTAGAAAATTTTCAAGCGTTTACCCTTGTCAGTTGGTGTCGGGTTAATAGCAATGGCATCCATGATAACATCGTTGAGAACAGCCGACGGAATACGGGTATTCTGGCTTTCACTAATGGCCTTAATCATCTCAGGCAACTTATGCAAGCGTTGCTTGGTCAAGGCTGATACAAAGATAATAGGTGCGTAAGACAAGTATTGGAATTGGTCGCGGATATCATCTTCCCATTTCTTCATGGTGTGGTTATCTTTTTCAAGCGTGTCCCACTTGTTGACGACGATAATCATTCCCTTACCAGCTTCATGGGCAAAGCCTGCGATGCGTTTGTCGTACTCGCGGATGCCTTCTTCTGCATTGATGACCATGAGTATAACATCTGAACGCTCAATGGCACGCATGGCACGCATAACGGAGTATTTCTCCGTATTTTCATAGACCTTACCAGACTTGCGCATCCCTGCGGTGTCAATCATGGTAAATTCTTGACCTTCTGAGTCTGTAAAGTGCGTATCAATGGCATCTCGAGTCGTTCCAGCAACAGGCGACGCAATCACGCGCTCTTCACCCAAAATAGCGTTAATCAAACTTGATTTTCCAACGTTTGGACGACCAATCAAGCTGAACTTGATAATATCTGGATTTTCTTCTGCTTCTTGGACTGGCAGATTTTCAATGATCGCATCCAAGACATCCCCTGTACCGATACCATGCACAGATGATACTGGATAGGGATCCCCAAGACCAAGCGAATAGAAATCGTAAATGTCATTACGCATTTCAGGGTTATCGACTTTATTGACAACCAAAATGACTGGTTTGTTGGTCTTATAAAGGATACGCGATACATACTCATCCGCATCTGTCACACCTTCTTTACCTGAAACAACAAAGACGATAACATCTGCTTCATCCATAGCAATCTCAGCCTGGTGCTTGATTTGTTCCATGAAAGGTGCATCCACATCGTCGATACCACCTGTATCAATCAAGGAAAACTTGCGGTTGAGCCACTCACCAGTAGCATAAATACGGTCACGGGTCACACCTTCCACGTCTTCGACAATGGAAATCCGCTCCCCCGCAATACGGTTAAATAAGGTTGATTTACCAACGTTGGGACGGCCAACGATGGCGATAGTTGGTTGAGCCATGGCTCCTCCTCTTCTAATATAGTCGTTTTCGTTTATCTTTTATTACGTCGTTAACTCGCTTTGCCGTACTCCAGTACTGTCTGCAGCTCGTTGCCTAGTACTAAAAGCAAACAAAAAGACTATAACTTACAATAGTTTATTTTTTTCTAATACAGCCCTCGTTTCAGGCTGCTCTGGCTGACCAAACTGGGCAACCATACGCTCCGACCAGGTTTCTGTCTGACGAGCACCTGCATAGTCTGTCTGAACTTGGTCGTAGGCTTCAATCACATCTACACCTTGCTCCACATATTCTTCCTGAAAGACAATGGCTTCGCTTGCCAAACGTGGTTTGACAGGATGGTTTTGGGCTGGTCTACCAAGTGCAATGCAGAAAATTGGATAGGTATAATCAGGCAAGTTGAACAGCTCTGCTATTGCCAAGGCCTTATGGCGAATCATACCGATAAAGACACCACCGTAACCCAAGCTTTCAGCTGCTAAAAGGGCATTTTGCCCTGCTAGGCTCGCATCAACAGAAGAAATCAGGAGATTCTCTGTTCCCTTGGCATCAAAGTCTGAACCATGGAGTTGAGCCGCCTTGCTGGCACGATTATGATCGCCCACAAAAACCAGAATGGCCTGAGCCTGTAAAATAGCTGGCTGGGGCACCAAATCATAGAGAGCCTGTTTTTTGCCCTCTGATTGAACCACAATAATGGGATAGGACTGGAAATTCTTCCAGCTAGACGCAGCTCGCCCAGCTGAAATAATAGCTTGCAAATGTTCCGACTCAATGGGCTCTTCCGTAAAACGACGGACAGAAGTATGATTCAGCATCAAATCAATGGTTTCATTCATCGGCGGTTCTTTCCTTTCAAATGCAAATCGCGAGCCAGATAGCGAATCCGCTCCATTACCCGTTTGGCCTGCCAGGTTTCATCACCAGACTTACCAGAGGCGAAATGACGCTCCAAATCATCAAAGGAGAAATTGGAGGTAAAGAAGGTCGGCAGATTTTCCTGCATGCGGTATTGAAGAATGACCTGTAAAACATCGTCGCGCACCCACGGACTATGTTGCTCCGCTCCGATGTCATCTAGCACCAAGACCTGAGCCATCTTGATTTCATCAATCCGCTCCTTGACAGAGCCATCTTTGATGGCATTTTTTATGTCTACCACAAAGGTTGGATAATGGAGCATGGTGGTTGAGAGGTGGCGATTGGTTGATAAGCGATGGGCCATATAAGCCATCAAAAAACTCTTCCCAATTCCAAAATCACCGTATAAATACAAGCCTTTGCAGTATTCGCCCACCTGTTCTACAAATGCATCAATAGCCTCATAAACCTCAACACGATTGCTGTCTGTGAAATCCAAATCTGCAATAGTAACTTTTTTGAGTGCTTGGGGCATATTGATAAGCTGGATACGGTTCTTGATAGCTTCCAGACGACGGTATTCGACCAATTCTTCTGTTTCTAGATAGGAAACATCCGCATAGCCCTCATTCATGACCAAAACAGGTTGATAGCCCTTAGCAATATAGGCTTCATCCTGCTTGACAAAGAGGTCACGCTGACTGATATATTCCAAAAACTTAGAAATGGAGAGGGTGATTTCCTGTTGGGTCAAGCCTTCTTTTTTGATAAAAGCAGCAACTTCAGTATCGCTGACAATCTCTTGAAAGAGTTGCTGATAAGATTTAGGGCTTGGGTTGGTTGCCTGCGACAACCTGTCTTGAACTGATTTCATCAACTACCTCTCTTGCTTTCATTTTCTAACATTCGTTTTCTGAGCGCTTCCATTCTAGCCTGAGCTTCTGGGCTTGTGTCCATAACCACTTCTTCCTTACTCCACTCAGGTACGTTGGTCTTCTGTGGCTGGCTCGGCTTGGTGACAGCTTGACCTGTCTTCAAATCTCTTAGGTAAAGAACAGCCGCCTCAGCACTACCAATTCCCTTGTAGGAAAAATCATTACCCAGCTTCATGGCATATTTTTCATTTAGATTGGCCGAATCCACCTTGTTAAAAGTGTAGAGGACCAAGACATTGATAACTTCGTCAAGTAGGCCCAAGTTTGCCAAATCTTTCAAGCACTTCTTCTCTGCCGCAGTGACAACCGCCTTGAGGCGATCCTTGATAAACTGCAAATAATCATTGCTGGATTTTGACTTGGCTTCACGAACAATTGCCTCTTCCTGAGGAGTTAAATGTCCTGAAGCTAATGGTCTTGCCTGGCGTGACTGCTGCAAGCGTTTGGTTGAAATTGTCTGTCCAATGGCTGTTGCTTTAGCCTGACGATAGGTTTCCAACCAGGTCCAACCTGCCTGCTCTGCTATGTGACTAAGGGCAATAATATCCTCAGCTTCATCTTGAAAAAGAAGCTTGTCCTTAGCCATCAAGGCTTTAAAGGCCGACCAATCAAAATCATGCTTGGGTTCAAAAGCTACTGGAACTTGACCATCAATGGTAAAGACTTGGGAGAAGGTTTTGGATACCTTCTTCTCCTTATTTGGTCCAGATACTTGTAAACTTTCTACGCTGGCTTCGCCAATCCTTTGGGCCAATAAATTCTTATAAAGCGGTTTGCCCAAAAATTGTTTGACCGTCAGTGGTGGCAACAAGACCAAGCCTGTCAACTCATCTGCCCGATAGACTTGTAGCAATTCCATGGCAGATAAGAGATCCAAGGCCTGCTCCAAGCGCTTCATACCGAAATCCATATGATTGAGGATTGTCGCCCACTTGTAACGCCCCTGCCCCTGATCCGAGAAACTATAGAGGTAATAGTAAAGGGCTAGGGCATCAAAACTAATGATAGGTTGATAACACTGGCTTAAACTGATAATGTCTGGTGTAAAAGGATTGGTCTTGATGTAGGTAAATAAATCACTTGGTTTCATTGGCAGCACCTGACTTTACTTTACTACCCTTAGAAATCATCTGCTTGAGCAGATTTTCCAACTCTTCCACATCCTTAAAGGAACGATAGACAGAGGCAAAACGCACATAGGTGATTTCATCCAACTCCACCAATTCATCCATGACAAAGTTACCAATGACATCACTTTCGACCTCGCCATCACTCTGAGAACGAACCTTCTGCTCAATCCGGTTGACAACTTCGTCTATATCACTAGTTGAAACTGGACGTTTTTGTGCTGAACGAATAATGCCATTGAAAATCTTTTCACGGGAAAATTGCTCCCTAGTCCCGTCCTTCTTCACAACGACAAGGGTTTTTTCTTCAACACGTTCATAGGTGGTAAAACGTTGACCACATTGATCGCAAGAACGACGGCGACGGATGGTGTTGCCATCTTCAGCCTGACGACTATCAATAACACTTGATTTCAAACTTTGACATTTTGGACAACGCATACTCTCACTCCTACAACTTCTTTATCACTTCAGTATAGCATAAAAACAGCAAAAATAAAAGAAAGCGAGAAAACCCACTTTCTATTTTTACCATTGTTAACCGACTGTTGCATCCTCTTGCTTCTTCAAGCGACTGTCCACCCATTCACGAACCAGACGGTAAATAAGCGCAAAGATAGGTGTAAAGAAGACCATACCAAGCAAGCCAAACAAATTTCCACCAATCAAGGCTGCAGCAAGGGTAAAGAGAGTCGGAAGACCAACCGATTGTCCAACCACGCGTGGATAGATAACATTCCCCTCAATCAACTGAATAATCTGGAAGAGAGCAATAGACCAAAGTGCCAAGAGGGGATTCTGCACCGCCACAAATAAGGCACTAATCAGACAGGCGGTAAAGGGACCAATGTAAGGCACAAAGGATAAAACACCTGCCAAAATTCCTGCCATGCTGGCATAAGGAATTCCTGAGAGAGAATAACTCACAAATACGAGAGTACCGATAATGCAAGCTTCTACGATTTGGCTCATTAGGAATTTATCATAAGTATCAACAATGACTTCTCCGATATAACTGATCACTCGAACAGTTTTTGTCGGCAGTATCGCTTGTAGGAATTTACCTGTCATAGCTTGCAGGTGTTCCTTGCTTCCAAGTATTGCCAAGGTAAAGAAGAAGGCCATCACAAGCGTCATGGTATTGGAAAAAATACCAGTGACATTTGATACTAAACCTGATAAGACTGGCGTTACCAAATTGGAAATAAAGGTTAGATTTTTCAATTGATCCAGCATACCTGCAATTTGCTCACCCAACTGACCAGCCAAAAGTCCATTTTTTTCCAGGAAGCTTGTGAGGGCATTGACCGATTTAGGAATGGCTGTGCTACTCACTGTCACTAATTGCGACACCGTTGACATCAAGGTAGGAAGTACAATCAACACCAACCCAGTAACAATTAAAGCAAAACCAATCAACACTCCAACAATAGCCAAGGAACGTTTGGATTTATTCAAAAAAGAAATCTTCTCTATCTGATCCTCTATCTTTTTCATAGGCACATTTAAAATAAAGGCAATGATACTCCCTATAAAGAGAGAATTCATGCTTCCCAACAAAATCTGAACTGCCTTGTATATCGTATCCCAATTCAATACAGCTAAGAGGGTAGCTCCAGCCAACAAAATCAATAAAGCTTTTTCTTTAAACGACGAATTCATAATATCTCCAATTTTGTATGATTAGCATTCAGTTTATCATAGGAAGCAAAAAAAAGAAAGAGTTTCCCCTTTCTTAATCTCGCATGGCATAGCCAACGCCACGAACTGTCTTGATGTAAGATGGTTTACCGGTAACATCTAATTTTCCACGTAAATAACGAATGTAGACATCTACTACATTAGTTTCCGATGTCGTTTCATATTTCCAAACCCGCTCCAGTAATTGTTCTCGGCTGACAGGTTCGGGGCTGTTCATCAGAGTTGCAAGCAAATCATATTCGCGTCTGGTCAGGTTAATCAACTCATCCCCACGAGTAACTGTTCGATTTTGAAAATCGACCTTCAAATCACGATAGGCTGCTTGCAAAGGAACGTGCTTACAATTCTTATCAATAAAATCACGCCCTCGGAAAATGGATACAATCTGTTCGACCAATTCACTGATGACAAAGGGTTTGACGACATAGGAAACTGCGTAAGAAAGGACCTCTTCCCCATGCTGGGCAACATCCGCAGAATCAATGGCAACAATCATGACACTAGCAGGCTTGATGGCCAACAATTCCCTTGACAATTCCTTACTAGACATATCAGAAAGCTGAAAGCTCATCAAAATCAAGTCAAAATCTGTTTCATGAGCTAAAGATAGGGCTTCTTTCCCTGTTGAAGCGTAGTCTACCAAATACTCTTTCTTCTGTAATTCCATGGAAACAAAGTGCGATAGATTGCGCTCTCTTCCTGCAATTAAAATTTTCTTAGCCATTATCTCTTTCATTGTTCTCTCTATCAATCAAATCAGCTAGCGATAAATTAGAAAGAAGAGGCTGGGCATAAAGTCCAAAGACACTTCTCAGAGTTCGTGTCAACATCTCAGCGCAGTGGTTGATTGGCAGATTTGTTCGTGTTTCACCCTCCAAATCTGACCTAATCAACTGTGCGGGGGTGGGAAGACGAACTCTTTTTTGACTAGTCGAGTTCTTTCCCACTCCCATTCTTTTTATTTTGTTTCGCTATACCAATCGTAGTGGAAGACACCTTCTTTGTCTTTACGGTTGTAAGTGTGAGCACCGAAGTAGTCACGTTGGGCTTGGATCAAGTTAGCTGGCAAGTTTTCTGCACGGTAGCTGTCAAAGTAAGTAATGGCAGCTGAGAAGGTTGGCACAGGCACTCCTGCTTGAACAGCCAAGGTTACCACATCGCGAACAGCCTGTTGGTATTTAGCTGTTACATCAAGGAAGTACTCATCCAAGAGCAAGTTTGCCAAATCTTCGTCACGTCCGTATGCATCTGTAATCTTTTGCAAGAAACGAGCACGGATGATACAACCTGCACGCCAGATTTTTGCAATTTCCCCAAATGGCAGGTTCCAGTTGTTTTCTTTAGATGCTACGCGTAATTGTGCAAAGCCTTGTGCATAAGACATAATTTTTGAGAAGTAGAGGGCTTGACGGATTTTTTCAACCAATTCAGCCTTGTCACCTTCGTATGCAAATGGAGCTGGTTTTGGAAGGACCTTGCTTGCTGCCACGCGCTCATCCTTGTAAGTTGAAATATAACGAGCAAATACGGATTCTGTAATCAATGACAATGGCACACCCAAGTCAAGTGATGATTGGCTAGTCCATTTACCAGTACCCTTGTTACCAGCAGCGTCCATGATATAGTCAACGATTGGACCATCTTGACCTTGGTCATCCTTGCGTTTCAAAATGTCAGCCGTGATTTCAATCAAGTAGCTGTCTAGTTCACCCTTGTTCCACTCAGTAAAGATATCAGCCATTTCATCTACTGACAAACCAAGCAAGTGTTGCATGAGGTCATAAGATTCTGCAATCAATTGCATGTCACCATACTCGATACCGTTGTGGACCATTTTTACATAGTGACCAGCACCATCTGGACCGATGTAAGTCACACATGGAGCGCCGTCTTCTGGAGCTTTTGCTGAAATTTCTTCCAAGACATCTGCCACCAATTCGTAAGCTTCTTTTTGACCACCAGGCATGATAGATGGACCTTCAAGGGCTCCTTTTTCACCACCAGATACACCTGTACCGATGAAGTTGATACCTGAGTTAGCCAATTCTTTGGAACGACGGATAGTGTCTTCATAGAAGGTATTACCACCGTCAATCAAGATGTCGCCTTCATCCAAGTGTGGTAAGAGAGCTTGAATAGTTGCATCTGTACCAGGACCAGCTTGAACCATAAGCATGATACGGCGTGGTTTTTCGATAGATGCTACAAAGCTTTCCACATCGTAACTTGGTACCAAGTTTTTCCCTGGGTTACTTGCTACTACATCTTCTGTCTTGTCAGCAGAACGGTTGTAAATGGCTACTGAATAACCACGTGATTCAACGTTAAGTGCCAGGTTGCGGCCCATAACGGCCATTCCTACAACACCAAAATTTGCTTTTGTCATTTGTTTACTCCTCTAATTTCTATCTCTTTTATTATACACTGAAAGCCTAAAATTGACAAGAATTTTCAGATAATTTAACCATCCAAACTATTCTTCGTTATCAAACAAGCCCTGCAATTGAGCAAAAGGACTATTGGCTTCTTTTTTCTCCTGGACATCTTGCTGAAAGGCTTCTTCTGTCATCAGGGTCCAAGCTTGACCAGATGGTAAGTCTGTTCCCGCCTCTTCCTCAGGTGTCAAAACCTTGATAGGAATAGCTAGGAGAATGTTATCCGCCACACTTTCTTCTAAGATGATGTGGTCATCTTCCACCACCAATACCATATCCTCATCAATCAAATCCTGCTCCTTAAGAACAGCCTCATTGACAACAAAGAGTTCATTGACTTCTTGCACTTCATGTAAAAGGACAGGTTGTAGGGAACGGCTGGAAGCCAAGGTAATGTCGTAAGTCATCTGATAGTCCAAGAAAAAGAAACCTGATTCAAAGCGAACATTTCCACTTACTTGTACAGGCGACAAACCTAAAACTTCACTATTTCGAGCCTGCAATTCTTCCTGCAAGTCCAAGGTCTTCTCAAAGGAAATTCCATCTGGATTTTTCTGAATATCGTAAATATGAAACATAATTTTCCCCTATTCAGCTAGTTCTGTGATGTAATTATAGACTTCCTGACCGGCAACCGCACCATTTCCAACGGCAGTCGCAATCTGGCGCAGTTGGTTTTGGCGAATGTCACCGATGGCGTAAATACCAGATTTGCTGGTTGCCATCTTTTCATCCGTGATAATCCAACCAGCCTCGTCCGTAATACCCAAATCGGCAACCGAATCCGTCATCGGATCCAAACCGACATAGATAAAGACACCGCCGAAGTCCAGTTCGCTAACTTCTTCCGTTTTCACATTTTTGATACGGACGCTTTGAACCCGTAGGTCATCACCCTTGATTTCTTCTACCACACTATCCCAGATGAAGTTGATTTTTTCATTGGCAAAAGCGCGGTCTTGAATGACTTTTTGAGCACGAAGTTGGTCACGGCGGTGAACAATGGTCACAGATTCTGCGAATTGTGTCAAGAAGAGGGCTTCTTCGACCGCAGAATCACCACCACCGACTACCAAGAGTTTTTGACCTCGGAAGAAGGCCCCGTCGCAGACTGCACAGTAGGAAACTCCGCGGCTATTGTAGGTATCTTCACCTGGAACATCTAGCAAGCGGTGCTTAGCCCCCATGGCTAGAATGACAGTTTTGGTTTCCAATACACCATCTTCTGTAATGACTTTCTTGATTGGTCCATCTTCTTCGATGCGTACCAAGGTGCCAAAAATATGGTCTACTCCGAATTTTTCCAAAGGTTCAAACATTTTCTCTGCCAAGGCTGGACCAGAAATATGGTCATAGCCTGGATAGTTTTCGATTTCAGCAGTATTGTTCATCTGGCCGCCGTAAATACCGCGTTCCAGAAGAGCTACTTTTAGATTGCTTCGTCCTGCGTAGAGGGCAGCAGTCATCCCAGCAGGACCAGCTCCAACAACAATTGTATCGTACATATCTTTTCCTTCTATGCTTTAAACATTAACAAAATCCCCATGACCCCAAAGGCAAGAATGGGGATGGTCATGACGTTGATCATCAACAAATCAAATATAAAATCCTGGCGCTCTTGCAGTGTTCGATTGACTTTTTTACCCGCCCTTAAAACAAAGTAAATCAAGCTAGATAGAATAACCAGCAAGGCCGCGACCAAAAGCCCCTGCAAATAAAAACTAAGTATATTTTGTAACATAGTTTTCCTCCAACCCTCCTAGAAGGTTTGGCGTTTGGCCTTACGCTCTGCACGCCCCTTGGCACGCGCTTCCACACGTTTGGTCTTGCGACGTTTCTCATCAACAGCCCATTGGATTTTCTTCTTATAGCCTGGCTTGACTTTTTTCTTTTTCTTCTTAACCAAGCCAATCATTTCCAAGTCCAGTTTTTCACGAGATTTTTCTCGGTTGACACGGCGATCACGGTCGTAGGTATCGACAAACTCCCCACTCTTCATTTCTTTTGGCAAGAATTTGATATTGAGTTTTTCTAACTCGCGAATGTCCGCATCATCACTCGGCTGATAGAGGGTAATGGCAATACCCGACAAGCCATTTCGACCTGTACGACCCACACGGTGGACAAAGAAGGAAAGGTCCTGAGGAATGGCATCGTTGATGACATGGCTGACACCTTCGATATCAATCCCACGCGCCGCCAAATCTGTCGCTACAATGTACTGGTAGTCCAAGTTTTTCACCTGGTTCATGATCCGCTTACGTTCACGTGGAGGAATGTCCCCGTGAATTTTTGCGACCCGCAAACCATTTGCAGTTAAGTAACTGTGTAATTCATCTGCACGGGTCTTTGTATTGACAAAAATCATAGCCAAATAAGGCTGCATGAGCTTGGTCGCTTCCAAAATCTGCGCATTGCGGTCTCGACCCTTGGTTGAAATCAGCCAGTTTTCAATGGTATCTGAAATCACCGTATGGGTCTTGATTTGTTCCATGACTGGATTGGACAAGTATTTTTTCAAAAACGGTTGGAGTTTCTGTGGAATTGTCGCTGAAAAGACCATAAATTGCAAGTCTTTTGGCAGGCTACCAGCAATCTTGTCAACTGTTTCTAAAAAGCCCATGTCCAAGGTCATATCTGCCTCATCCACCACAAATGTTTTGGCTTTATGGATAGCAAGGTCACCTGATTTAACCAGGTCATAAATACGGCCCGGTGTCCCAACAACAATATGTGGCTGACCTGTTTGAAGCTTGTCAATTTGACGGTTCTTGTCCGTACCACCCACATAGTTAGTCACACGAACTTCGATGTCCGAATGACTAGCCAACTGACGAGCCGCTTGATAAATCTGGGTCGCCAATTCACGTGATGGAGCTGTTATAACCGCTTGAACCTGGTCCAATTCCTCATTTAATTTTTGGAAAATCGGAATCAAGAAGGTATGGGTCTTGCCCGAACCTGTTTTTGATTCCCCAATCAAGTCACGACCTGACAAGACAACAGGAATCAATTTTTCCTGAACTTCTGTCGGCTGGACAAAGTTAATTTCTTTCAAAGCCTCCTGAATGTAAGGCTTGAGTTTCATATCTGTAAATTTCATAGTTTCCTCTTTAGAATCCGTATACACAAGGCAAGTATAGTCTTTTAGTACTAGTCAACGAACCGCAGGCATAACTGGAGTTAGGCAAGGCGAGTTAAAAAGAAAAACTAAATGACGATACCAACAATGGATACTGGTTCTTCATTATACTGCCTTCTATTATAGCACAAAAACAGCATTTCTGCTGTTTCTGAAATTCTTATAAATAAAGAATAGCTAGGGTAATCAGGCTCATGACAAGTCCGACTGACCAGAGGAAGAAGTCAACCTGCCACTCGCTCCATTTTTCAGACTTACCTGTCAAACCACCTAATTCCAAATGATGATGGAAAGGGGTCATACGGAAGATACGACGACCTTCTCCAAAGCGTTTTTTAGTATATTTGAAATATGAAACCTGTAACATAACAGATGACGTTTCGATAACATAGACCAAACCGATTAGGAGGAGGGTCCATTCTTGACGGAGGGCAATGGAAATGGTTGCCAACATCCCACCGAGTGCCAGACTTCCCACATCTCCCATGAAGATCTTAGCCGGTTTGCGATTATAGACAAAGAAACCAAGCAAACCACCAATCATGGTTACACAAACCAAAAGAATGTCAAACTTCTGTTCCTTGTAGGCAATGACAGAATAGGCCAGCAAACTAATAACAACCGAAATAGAGGCCAAGCCATCAATACCATCAGTCAGGTTGACCGCATTTGAAAAACCAACCAACCAGAATAGAACAAAAGGTAGATAGAGCATGCCGAGATTGATGATGTGCCCAAATACATTGAGCTCTCCTCCGCCAGCACCATTCACATGGACAAAGTAGAATACCAGTCCACCCAAAATCTGCAAGGCTAATTTTTGTTTCGGATTTAGTCCTTCATTGATTTTGCGGAAGATTTTCAAGAAATCATCCAAAAATCCGACCAAGCCATAGAGAGCCAAAATGAAAAGAATAGCCAAGACACCACCTGTCAGCATTTTCAGGCTAGCTGCAAAAATAAAACTAACAAGGACAGCAACAACTAGGAAGACTGTACCCCCCATGGTAGGAGTTCCGGCCTTGAACTGGTGTTGCTTGACATCTTCGTGCATCTGTTGCCCTTCGATGCGCTTGGCTTGATAAAAGGTAATAAATCGTGGTATCAGGATTACCGTTGCTAAAAATGCAACCAATCCCGACATAAGTGCAAACTGCATATTATTCTCCTAACGTAACTGTTAATTTCTTGGTTTTATTCAACTTGGTCCCCACTTCTACGCTCTGCTTCACAACCTTGGAACCAGACCCCTCATAGGTCACTTCAATACCTGTCCATTCAGCTAGTAGATCCATATTCTCCTTGGTCACCGCATACAAGTCTGGCATTTCTTCCAATTTATTCGTCAATAAGAGAACCTGTTGATTAGGGGCTACTAAGCTACCTTTTTCCAAAGAAACCTTCTTAATCTCAGCACCTTTGCCTAAAATAACTGGTTGAACCAGATAGCGACGAAGCTCCTCAGCCGACTCACCAGGTGCCTTACCAATTAGATCTGGCAATGTGTAGTCCGTTTCTTTTCCAACAGAAGCTAGGGACGGAGCTGGAGCATCTATGTTCAAGCTATCCTTCAATAACATTGCTTCTTTCAAAGTCGGGCTTACAATAGTATCCCAAGAGAGAACACTCAAGACTTCTGGCTGACGAATGGTCACATACATAATGAACTCTGGATCCTCAGCAGGAATCATGGCGACAACCGAGTTGGTATAAGCGCCCTTGATATAACCCTGACCGTCTTCACTGGCAATCTCGGCAGAACCAGACTTCATCGCAATATCATAGCCTTCAACCTGAATAGCTGGCCCTTGTAAATCTGAAGAATAAAGAGTCCCAAACACAGGGTCCGTACCAACATTTATCATATATTTCAATGTCTCATCTGCCGCCTGTTCAGAAACTGGATTCCCGACTTCTTCTTTAGATGAAAGCCTTGCAGTATCAGTATTCGGATTATACAGGGCTGAAATAAATTTTGGCTCTAACATGATACCATTATTTGCAATCGCAGAGAAACTTCGAAGCATTTGCACTTGGTTAGCTGAAATACCCTGACCAAATGTAGACATGGCAATCGTTACAATATTATCCTCAGGAACAAGACCTGGTGCCTCATCCCCCATACCAAATCGTGTTGGGTAACCATAGCGAAATTTAGCAAGATAATTTAGCCATTTTTCATCCCCCATTTCTTGTTGTAACAAAGTCATTCCGACGTTACTTGAGAGTGAAAAACCCTGAGCAAAATTTAACGTAACAGCTGATTGGCCAGCGTTTAAAGTCCAGTCATTGATTTTTGCGTCTGCAATCACATACTCGTTATTGGTATAGTAGGCATTTGGGTCAAAGGTTCCATTGTCAATAGCTGATGCGACAGTCAAAACCTTCATGGTAGAACCTGGTTCAAAGGCCTCTTGGTAGAGGAGGGAACGCTCTAGAACCCCCTCTTGTCCCAAGCCTTCCTTGGTATCTGAGTCATAACTTGGACGTTGTGTCGTTGCTAAAATCTCCCCAGTCCTAGCTGAGATCAGAGTAGCATTGGCGTAGCGCCCCTTGGCAGTATTAAAGAAGGTATCCATGTTGGTTTCTAAGGACCGCTGCAGGTCTGCAGAAATCGTCGTATAGACATCCTGACCATTGATAGTTTCTTCTTTAACTGTTTCTGTTCCTGGCAGCACACGTCCCTGACTGTCCTTTTCATAGACAACCTTACCATCTTGACCAGCGAGGATGCTGTTCAAATAATACTCCATCCCACTTACACCCTGTAAACTATAACTGCCATCTTTGTTTTCAACCGGGTTCGCTAACCCGACAAAAATTGAGGCAAAATTTCCATTAGGGTACATCCGACCTGGACTGGCATTAAAGGCAATCCCTTCAATCCCTGCCGCCTTCATCTCCTCCTGGATAGCAGTCATGGTATTGTAGGAAATATTTTTTCCATTGGTTCCAAAGTAAACCTGCTTCAGTTCCGGCTGTCGCAATTGCTGGAGAACATAGTCTGTTTCCATTCCAAGATGTTTCTTGAAAACATCCGCCACCTTGCTAAACTGACTGTCCTGAACATAGAGAATTTTCTTCAGTTCTGACACATACTCTTTGTCAATAATAGCATAAACAGTATAGGTGGTTGAGTCTTCTGCGATAGGAATCCCTGTCCGATCATAGATGGTTCCACGTTTAGCCTGAACAGTTACTTCTTGTTGGTGGACTGCATCTGCCCTCTCTGATAGTTTCACACCTGCCTTGCTATCTGTTCCAATAATATAGGCAAAAGTAAATAGAAAGATAAAAAAGACTAAAACCGTCAAAAACAGCAGACCTTGGCCCACTTTTCGACGATTTTGGGACGGAATATATCGTTTTTTCAAAACATATTGTAAGAGTTTATTGTTTCTTCTGGGCATTATTCAGCTACTCCAATATTGTCGTTATTAAATGTTAATCCAGCCTTTTCAGCAATCTCCATCAGACGAGCAGAACGCGTTAGTTCATTGACAGCCTGTTTGGCATCATTGATTTCAACCTGCTTTTGATTGATATTTTGATTGACCTTGGCCATTTCAGACTGGACTTGAATCAAACGAGTCTGCAAGAAAATAACCCCTATGGCTAGGGCCAGGCCTGATAGAATAATACTGCTATAAAAGGCTTTTTCTACACGGGTGAAGGTCTTGAACTTGTCACCAATCACACGCATGGTAGCTTCTCTACGTTTTTCTTGTAACATAGATTCTTCTCCTACTTATGTACTCTCTTAGCTACACGCAATTTGGCTGAATGTGCTCGGTTATTGGCCTCCAATTCTTCCTGACTTGGCAAAATTGGCTTGCGATTGACCAATTCAAGTGGCGCCTTCAAGTCTTCTGGAATAAAGGGCAAGCCTTTGGGCACATCAATGGTGCTAGCTTCCTTAAAGAGTTGCTTGGTCAGACGATCTTCCAAGGAATGGAAGGTAATGACAGAAATCCGTCCATCCATCGCCAGCAAGTCAATAGCCTGCTGGATAGACTCATCCGCCGCGCCCAATTCATCATTGACTTCAATCCGAATGGCCTGAAAAATCTGCTTGGCAGGATGGCCTTTCTTCTTGAGTTCCTTGGCTGGCTTGGCAGACTTGATCAGCTCCGCCAACTCCGTCGTGGTTTCAATAGGTTTGATGGCACGCGCCTGTTCGATTTTACGAGCAATCTGTTTGGAAAATTTGTCCTCACCGTACTTGAAGAAAATCCGTACCAAGTCGTGATAGTCATAGGTATTGACCACATCATAGGCCGTCAACTGACCATCACGGTTCATGCGCATATCAAGCGGGGCATCCTGTTTGTAAGAAAAGCCACGCTCCCGCTCATCCAACTGCGGACTGGACACACCCAAATCGTAACAAATCCCATCAATCTCTGTCACACCCAGCTCTGCCAAGCGGGCCTTGAGATTACGGAAATTATCCTTGATAAAGGTCACCTGCCCCTTTTCAATGTAGGCTGCCAAACGGATCTGGGCATGATCAATAGCCGTCTGATCCTGGTCAAAGGCATAGAGATGCCCCCCATCCGTCAGCTGACTAAGCAGGTACTCACTATGACCTGCCCCACCCAGCGTTGCATCTACATAAATTCCATTTGGTTTGATGTCTAACATGTCTACTGTTTCATGTAAAAGAACAGTAGTGTGATTAAATTCCTTGCTCATATCTTATCTATTGTACCACAAAATAAATCAAAAAGATGTTGCAAACTTTTTACAAAAAAATGTGTCAAATATAGTTGACAAGTTTTCTTGATGGGTATATAATAACATTACAGAAAGGTGTCGGATATAATTGACAGATACAGGGAGGGTTCCCACATTTTTTTACACTAGTATGTCAGATATAATTGACAGCAGTTTAAAAGGATAGCCAACCTATCCTCTCATTTTTAATCAAATATGTCAGATATAATTGACATAGAAAGGAGGGCACATGAACCGTGTCAAAGACTACCGCCTACTGCTCGGTATTTCCCAACTAGATTTGGCCAAGGCCATCGGCGTATCCAGGCAGACCATCAACATGATTGAAAACAACAAATACAACCCCTCACTAGACCTCTGTATTAACCTAGCCAAGGCTCTAGAAACCGACCTCAATAGCCTCTTTTGGAATGAGTAGAAAGGAAGAAAGACCATGAAAAAGAACACGCGCAAAGCTCTTATATCTACCCTTATTTTTATCCCACTCTTTGTCCTCTTTCAGCTTTGGAGCAATAGCGGAGCGGACATTTTGCACATCATCAGCCAAGCGAAATTCTGGGTGCAACTGCTGATTACTGGGACAATCTATTTCCTTGGACTAGCCTACCTACCTCTCATTTTTCGTCGTAAGTAAGATTGTCTTAAACAGCACCATTTGAAATGAATAGAAAGGAAAAATTACCATGAAAAAGAACACACGCAAAGCCCTTATCTCCACTCTCATTTTTATCCCTCTCTTTGTCCTCTTTCAGCTTTGGGGCAATAGCGGAGCTGACATCTTGCATATCATCAGCCAAGCCAAATTCTGGATACAATTGCTGATTACTGGGGCAATCTACTTCTTAGGACTAGCCTACCTACCACTCATTTTTCGTCGTAAGTAAGATTGTCTTAAACAGCACCATTTGAAATGAATAGAAAGGAAAAATTACCATGAAAAAGAATACACGCAAAGCCCTTATCTCTACCCTCATTTTTATCCCGCTCTTTGTCCTCTTTCAGCTTTGGGGCAATAGCGGAGCAGACATCTTGCATACTATCAGCCAAGCAAAATTTTGGCTACAATTGCTGATTGCTGGGACCATCTACTTCTTAGGACTAGCCTACCTACCACTCATTTTTCGTCGTAAGTAAATAGGAGTATCGTATGAAAAAAGAAACCTTTCAAGATAAATTGATCAAACGATTTTACGGTATCGCAGGTCCCCTGGATGAATATCGCAAACAAGAAGCCTTCCGACTAGGCAATACCTGCTTTATCCTGCTCTTTTGGGGCACCATGGTTCTTACCCTGCTGGCACTTGCCCTATCCAAACGCTACCCAGAAGTCGTTGCCTATGGCTACCCAACTGCTCTACTCCTATCCACTCTTTCCGCCAGTATGTATATGGCATCCAAGATGCGCCACAGCCAAGTGGACAGTTTAGATGTAGAAGAATTGACTAGCAAGGAACAGAAGCAGCTCAAGGGAGCAAGTTTCAAATTCACCCTCTATTTCACTGCCCTTATGTACATTTGGACTGTTGTTTTTGGTGCCTGGATGGAGGGACTCAATCCTCTCGACCACCTATTTGACCTCCGAAAATTCCTTGCAGCCTGTCTAGGTGGTATTTTCACAGGCATTGCTATCGAAATCATGTTACGCAAGCGCATGAAAAAAGCAGAACAACTGACTGCCAGCTCTGCTATTTCCAAAAAAGAACCTAAGTGGATCCAAAACATGATACGGCACGTTTATGGTATTCGCGGGCCTTTAGACGAGTACCGACGGACTAAGGCAGATGAGATTGGGGGAATAGCCTTTATCTACCACTTCTACTTCCTAGCTCTCGGAAATGCCATCGCCTACTTCCTAGCCTACCGCTATCCTCTGGAGGTGGCTACCTACTATCCAATGATCATTGCCTTCTTCAGTATTATCCTAATTGGTATCGTTAATATGCGCACCCTCCATGCTGACCTGCCTCAATATGACGTGGACGAACTAAGCCCTGAGGAAAGACAAGGACAGACCCTCAAGCCACTCGTTTGGGGACTGGGAGTTGCCCTGCTATCTAGCCTCTTTGCTGGGCTGGCAGACCTCTTTAGCCTCCAGCTTCCCCTACTGGATTCCATCTTCCACGTAAAATCCCTCCTCTTCGGTGGCATGATGGGCCTCTTTGCCAGTCTAGCCTGGTTGCCCTTGCTTATCTGCAAAAATTGGAAGCAGATTCTGCTAAGAAAAAATAAGGAGTAACCCATGAACACCCCCTTTTCCCATAAACAATCCTTTCAATTCTTTGTGCTATTTTATAGTCTGTTCTCTGCCTTTCTTATCTATTCCTACATAGTCAAGGAGCCCATTCACGATAGCTTCCTATTCGTTTTTCCCATCGTCCAGATGCTCAAACCTCTTAAATCTGCAAAAGAAAGGCATTACTTTATTCTCTCAAGTGTCTTTACAATTATTGCCATGACCTTGACCTATTCCGTGGGCATTTGGCTAGGACATGTCAAACCACTTATCCTCATCCTTCCTGCTGGATTTGCTGTCGCTATCCTCTATCGGCTGTATGTCAAAAAGGAGAAAACAGATGAACGTTAACAACCCGAAACTCATACTCACTTTGATTGTTCTCTCCTATACAGCAATTTGTAGCCTGTATATACATAGCTACCTGACTGGAGACAATCCACCACTCTTTATCTTACTGTTCACTATACTTCCAATCTTGAATAGTGACTGGCAAACTACCCGTCCAGAATCAAATGCTGTCCAAGAAGCTATCCATCTTTATCGTAAACCACTGCTCTAGTTTCTCATTGCAGGTTTTGCCCTAACTTTCTCCATTGGATTTTTCGCTGGACAAATCAAACCACTCTTAGCTGGATTTTGGGGAATATTTGCTCTCCTGCTCTTTATTGGACAAGTAAAAAAGTAAGACTATATCAATTCTCTACGAATAGGTAACTTCCTAAAAAAAATGAAAAATCTGGATAATATAGGGTTGGCTCAAATCCAGCCCTTTTTGGCTAGCAAATAATCTGCTTTCTAGCTTACTTTTTTTCCTATTTATGCTACAATATGCTCATCTTTATTTTTTGAAAAGGTAGCTTTATGAAAGCATTTAAGATACACCTTACTCCCAGCCAACGAATTATTCTCAGCTTTCTGCTGGTCATTCTCCTTGGCTCCCTCTTACTTAGTCTGCCCATTTCGCAAGTTCCTACATCTAATGCCCGTTACTGGGACCATCTCTTCACCTCTGTGTCCATGGTCTGCGTGACTGGATTGTTTACAAAGGCTGTTGCCGATACCTATTCTACAGTTGGTCAAATCATCTGTATGCTACTTATTCAGATTGGTGGACTGAGCCTGGTTGGTTTTATTGGCCTCTTTGCCCTACGAGGTGGTCGGAAAATCAATTTTATGAGTATGGCAACTCTCCAAGAAGCCCTCAATCGCTCTGACACAAAACATTTTAGAAATTTTCTCAAGTCTGTTTTCGGCTTCACCCTAGCCATTGAAACACTGGGAGCTATTCTCTTATCCCTGCACTTCGTACCAGAATTTGGTTGGGCTAGGGGGATATTTACTTCCATGTTCCTAGCCGTTTCAGCCTTCTGTAATGCTGGTTTTGATAATTTCGGCGCCACCAGTATTGTCCGCTATGTTGACAATCCATTGATTAACCTGACCTTAGCCAGCCTAATCATCATGGGAGGACTGGGCTTCTCTGTCTGGTTTGATTTGCAAACCCAGCTTGGGCAAAAATTCCATCTTCGTAAACTAGGCTTTCATACCAAGGTGGTTCTAGGTTTAACTGCCACGATTTTGAGCTGTGGGACCCTATTAACCCTACTTACAGAGTGGAACAATCCTGCTACCATCGGTCACCTATCCTTTGGTCACAAACTACTAGCAAGCTTTTTCCAGACTGTGACCATGCGAACGGCGGGATTTGCTAGTATTGACTATACCACAGCGGCTCCTATCACCCTGCTGATCTATATCTTTCAGATGATGCTGGGGGGAGCACCAGGAGGAACGGCGGGAGGAATTAAAATTACTGCCTTTCTCACTCTGGTCCTCTATGCCCGTAGCGAAATCTTGGGACTGCCCCATACCAACTTCCTTGGTCGTACCATTGATAGCCTGACCATCCGCAAGGCTTTTGCGACCTTTTCTGTCTTTCTTTTGGTCTTTTTGACAGGCTTGTTTGCTTTAGTTCTCACAGATAGGCAGCAACCCCTGCTCTTCTTAGTCTTTGAGGTCATGTCAGCCCTAGCAACCGTTGGCGTGACTGCCAACCTGACCCCATCACTCACCATGGCAGGACAGGCAGTTATCATGGCTCTCATGTTTTTCGGCCGCATAGGGCCTCTATCTATCCTAGCTAGCCTTTCCCTCCGTAAAGCTTCTAAACAGGAAAGCCTACAATACGCCAAATCATCCATGCTTGTATAAAGGAGAAATCATGCCAAACTATACTATCGGAATCCTAGGCTTAGGAGTATTCGGTACAACCATTGCCAAGACCCTACATAATTATGATTGCAACATCATTGCCATTGATAACCACGAACAACAAATTAACCATCTTGAACCCATTCTTACTAGAGGGATTGTCGGTGATATAACCGACCGTTCTCTCCTAAGAGCTGCAGGCATTGAAAACTGTGATGCGGTCGTCGTTGCTACTGGTGAGAATTTAGAATCTAGCGTTCTCGCTGTCATGCATAGCAAGGTTCTCGGCGTTCCCATGGTTGTTGCCAAAGTAAAAGGAACAACCGCCAAAGAAATTCTCCTTCGTGTCGGTGCAGATAAGGTCATCTCTCCAGAACGAGAAACAGGTATTTCACTGGCCAAGCAACTTCTTCACAAAGACACAACCAGCCTATTTGAACTAGAAGGTAATGTTTCCATCGTGGAATTTCATCCGCCTGCAAAATGGATTGGTAAAACCCTGGGCGAGCTCAAGCTCCGTCAACGCTATAAGATGAATATCATCGGCTACCGTAGTGGGGAAAATCAGGAATTGAATATCCAATTAACCCCAGACTATGTTTTCAAAACTGAAGAACTCATCATGGCCATTACAGATCATAATACCGTTGACCACTTTGAAGACCTAGCTAACTAAAATATTGAAAAAGCCTACTAGAGGATAAAACTCCTAGTAGGCTTCTCGTCTGTTAACAAAGGAGAATGCATGAACGATTTAACAAAAGGGAAACCAATTATTGTCATCTTACAATTTGCCATCCCCTTACTGATTGGTTCTTTTTTCCAATTGGCCTATAACTTTGCCGATTCTATGATTGTGGGTCATACCCTGGGAAAAGAAGCCTTTGCCAGTGTCGGCTCAACTGCCAGCTTGATTTTTCTCATCATCGGTTTTGCACAAGGAGTGACCAATGGTCTGACCATCATTTCCGCCCAACGCTTTGGGGCAGGTGACTTTGATGAGTTGAAAAAATCCTTTGTCCATGGACTTTTCTACTCCTTCCTCATCAGTCTAGTATTGACACTCCTTGCCTTAGTCTTTTTGAAACCGATTTTAGTTTTGATGAGGACACCTACCAGCATTCTTCCACATTCCCATGCCTTTCTGACAGCCATGTTCGGAGGATTGACCTTTACTATTTTCTATAATTTTCTCTCTTCTGCTCTCCGAAGTCTTGGAAATTCTAGAACGCCACTCATAGCCCTGATCATCGCTTGTTTTATCAATATCGGTCTAGACTTTTTCTTCATCCTAGTCATGAAATGGGGTGTTTTCGGAGCTGGTTTTGCTACCATTACAGCCCAAGCCTGTTCTGTTCTCTTTTTGATTTTTTACATTGCCCGTAAGGTTCCCCAATACCATATCGGCTTATCTGATATAAAATTAGACAAAGACAATCTCAAGAAACACGCACAACTAGCTTTTCCTATGGGCTTTCAAGCCAGTATTATCGCTATCGGAGCCATGACCCTACAATTCATGGTCAACCAACTGGGCACGGATGCCATTGCTGCCCAAGCTATCGCCCTCCGTACTGACCAGCTAGCTATGCTGCCCATGGTCAATCTTGGTCTAGCCATCGCAACCTTCACAGCCCAGAACTATGGGGCCAAGCTCTACGAACGGATCCGAGAAGGTGTCCGTCAGGCCTTGGTTCTAAACATCGCTTGGGCACTAGTATTTGCCCTCCTGCTCATCCTGGGCAACCGCTTCTTCTCCGGCCTCTTTCTGCCCAATGCCAGTCAAACCGTATTGGATTTGGCCCTTATCTACTACATCATCAACGGGATTTGTTACTGGATTGTAGCCAGCCTCTTTATTCTTCGTAGCTTTATCCAGGGACTGGGCAAGGGTTTTATTCCAACTCTTGCAGGCTTTGGGGAATTGATTTTCCGAGCGGCTGTCGCCATCATCGGTATGCAGTATTGGGGCTTTTATGGAACAGCAGCTGCCAATCCCGCAGCCTGGATCGGTAGCATCATTGTTCTCATTCCAAGCTCCATCGTCTTAATGAAAAAGTTGAAAGCCGGACAAACAATATAGACAAAGAAAAACGCATGAAACTCTCATGCGTTTTTAAAATAATACTTTCTAAGAAATTGGATATGTAAGATATTCCAAAACGCACCATAGCTAATCCCGACCAAGAAAGCTAAGCCGACTTGCACATTGGACACTGGTAGCAGATGAACAAAAAGAATGAGACCCAAAATAACCACTAATAAAATAACTGTCGTTGTCTTATCCCACTTAAAATAGGCTGAAAAGGGTTTCTCAGGACAAGCTTTCACTTCCTTGAACTGTTTGAAACTAGCACCAAGACTTGCTCCTGCCGCTCCTAAAATTGCACCAAAATAATCGTGCGGAAGGACATAGACCGACAAATAAGCGACCATAACATAGGCAAGCACCAAGAAGGCATATACAAATTTTTTCATGACCAACCTCCTAAAAAATTCAAATAATTCCTATTTATTTTTTAACAAGCTATTTTATCAAACGAAAATATTTCTAAAACAATAAACTGATTTCCATTACAATTTCTCTAACCCCAAAATAAAGAAAACTAGCCTAGAATAGCCTAAGCTAGTCCTCCTTTTATGCTTCTGTCGTTTCTGACGGAATTTCCGCTTCCTCTTCTAAAACCGGTTCCGTCACAACATCATCAATGGAAATTTCAATATCCTCTGATACAATGACAGCGTCCTCGACTTCTTCTTCCGTCACATCTACCGTTGGAGCCTTGACTGTTTTAGCCTTGATAGCTTCCAATATATCCGCAGTAGTCAGATTTTGTTCTGCAATTTTTTCCTTGATTTGCTCAAAGGTTTCGACAGATTTTTCCTTGCCTGACTTGACCAAATCTTCCACAGTCAATTCACCAGTTTCCAACTGAGTTTTGACTTCTGTGAAGCGGTCTGTAGCTTGTTTACCCAAGTCCTGGGCCTTGTTGACCAAATCAGCATTGATTTCCTCATGATTTTCCTTGTAGTCATTGGCAAAGTTGACTACTTTTTCTTTGACCGCTTGACCGGTTTTACTTGCCAGAAAGGCTGCCGCAGCTGCACCACCAGCCACTCCCAATAAGATACTGGTCAAAACACTAGATTTTTTTACCATTTTTTTCTCCTTTCTTACCTAAGAGAGATGAGATAGTTGACAAGGCAGAGAGGGCTCCGCCAGCTTTAACCGTATTGGCACCTGCCGACTTGGCCTTGACAGTCAAATCACGCGCCGAAGCATTCAAGTCAGACACAGAAGTGGACAAATCTGCCACCGCAACAAAAAGTGGATCCAAGGTGGAAACCTTCCCATTGACATCTTCAACCAAAACATTGGTCTTGGCCAAGAGTTCATTGGTCTGATAGAGGGTCACATTAACATCGCTGGTCAAGACCTTGAGGGTCTGTTGAGCCTCTTCCGTCACCGTCCCCAACTTTTTCAATAACAAGATAACATAGATTGCAACCGCCGCGATGGACAGAGCAATAATCAAGACAGAAATTTCAATAATCATACCTTCTCCTTTATGATTGATAAAATGGAATAGAAGTTTTTCTTCTCCGCACCACAACCATGCTAATTCCAATGAGGATAAGAAGTCCAGACAGCCATTGGGAAACACGAATTCCCAAGAACATGAGGCTATCTGTCCGCAGGCCTTCTATCAAGAGGCGACCAAAACCATACCAAATCAGGTAAAAGGCCGTGATCTCACCTTGCTTGAGCAAGTTTGGCCGTCTACGCAAGACACAAATCAAACCAAAACCAAGTAGGTTCCACAGACTTTCAAACAAGAAGGTCGGCTGACGATAGGCACCTTCAATATACATCTGGTCACGGATAAAGGCTGGTAAGTAGTCCAAACTCTCCACTGCCTTACCATAGGCCTCCTGGTTAAAGAAATTCCCCCAGCGACCAATGGCTTGAGCAATCATGACTGAAGGAGCCACCACATCTAGAAAATCAAGCGTATTGATAAAGCGGTAGCGAGTGAAGAAATAAAGTACAATTGCCCCTGTAATCAAACCACCATAGATAGCAATGCCACCATTCCAAACGGCAAATACAGAGAGCAGATTATCCTTGTATTCGCTCCAAGAAAAAGCTACATAGTAAATCCTTGCTCCGATGATGGAAAGTGGAAAGGCCAGTAAGATAAAGTCTAATATATCATCCTGCAAAATCTTCTTGCGTGGTGCCTCCTTGGTCGCCAGGTAGACACCCAAGACCAAACCCAGCAAGATAGAAATGGCGTACCAGCGAATTTCTAAAGGTCCTAATCGAATGGCAATCGGATCCATATTAGGCCTCTTCCTTGTTCTGCTGGATGAGTCTACCTAGACGCTCTTCAAAGATTTTTGTCGCATCATAACCCATCTGCTTGGCACGGTAGTTCATGGCTGCAGCCTCGATAACCACAGAAATGTTTCGACCAGTTTTTACTGGAATACGAATCTGTGGAATGGAAATACCAGCAATCTCAATAGTATCGCCAGAATTCCCAAGACGATCAAAGACCTTGCCCGTTTCATAATTTTCCAAATAGACAGCCAACTGCACTTCTGAAGAATCCTTAACAGCACTGGCACCATACAAACTCATGATATCGATAATTCCAGCTCCACGGATTTCTAGTAGGTGGCGCAGAATTTCCGCAGGCTCACCCCAAAGAGTCACATCATCCTTGGCATAGACATCCACACGGTCATCCGCAACCAAGCGGTGACCACGCTTGACCAACTCCAGACCCGTTTCACTTTTACCGATACCAGAATCCCCTTGGATGAGGACACCCATCCCGTAAATATCCATCAAGACACCATGAACGCTGGTCCGTTGTGCCAGTCGGCTGTCTAGATAGGAAGACAATTCCCCTGATAGACGGCTGGTCGCAGTCTTACTGCGACAGATAGCAATCTTCTTCTCCTTGGCCGCTCGATACATCTCCTCTGGGATTTCCAAACCACGCGCCACAATAATTACAGGCGTTTCTGGCTGGAACATCTGCGAGAGCACTTGGTAGCGGTTATGGGCTGTCATGGCCATCAAATAGGACCACTCTTTCATCCCCATAAGCTGAATACGCTCTGGAGAATAGTAATCAAAGTAGCCTGTCATCTCCAATCCAGGACGTGTAATATCAGAAGTCGTAATCTCTTTTTTGAGTAATTCCTCAGTGCTATAGGCACACTCAATCCGCAGATTGTCAAGCAAATCTTTCACAAAAACGGTCATATCTTCCCTCTCTTTCGGTTTTAGTATATTATACCACAAGCATGGGGTGGGAGGGCAAAACAAGTAGAACTTTTCCTCAGAATATAGGTGCTTCTGACATCATAGTAGTTGTTAATCAGATAAGGAATTACCACACTACTACAAAATTCTTTGGTAATCTGTTATACTATTGATAGAAAAACAACAATAAGGAGAAGAGATTATGGAGCCATTATTCCTGACACCTGTTATGCATGAGAAAATTTGGGGTGGTAATCGCCTGAAAACCAATTACCACTACGACATTCCAAGTGAAAAGACTGGTGAATGTTGGGCTATTTCTGCCCATCCAAATGGTGTCACTACCGTTTCAAACGGTCGCTATGAGGGTCGTGGACTAGATGACCTCTACACAAACGAAAAACAGCTATTTGGCAACCCAAAAGATAAGGTTTTTCCACTCTTAACCAAAATCCTCGATGCTGAAGATTGGCTCAGCGTCCAGGTCCATCCTGATGATAGCTACGGCCTAGCTCATGAAGGCGAACTTGGAAAAACAGAATGTTGGTACATTTTGGAAGCCGAGGAAGGCGCTGAAATCATTTACGGTCACAATGCCCAATCCAAAGAAGAACTCCGCCAGCAAATCCAAGCTGGAGATTGGGACAAGCTCTTGACCCATGTACCCGTTAAAAAAGGCGACTTCTTCTTCGTTCCAAGCGGGACTATGCACGCCATCGGTAAGGGTATCATGATTTTAGAAACCCAGCAGTCTAGTGATACAACCTACCGGGTCTATGATTTTGACCGCCGCGATGACGCTGGAAATCTTCGTGAACTCCACATTGAAAAGTCTATCGACGTATTGACAATCGGTCCCGTAGCCAATTCCACACCGGCCCAACTCAAAGTAGACAAGCTTGACACCACCCTCCTGGTTTCTAATCCCTTCTTCACTGTCTATAAATGGCAGACCAAAGGAGAAATCCAGATGGAGCAAACCGTTCCCTACCTACTTGTCAGTGTTATTGACGGTCAAGGAACCATCAAGGTCGGTGAAACCAGCTACCCACTTGAAAAAGGAACCCACTTCATCCTGCCAGCCGATGTGACTGAATGGACCTTTACAGGCCAGATGGAAATCATCGCTAGCCATGCTAATGACACAAAGTAAGCAAAAAAACTCAGAAGTCCAAAAACTTCTGAGTTTTTAAGCATTGCTATCCTACTAATCTCTATTCATCATTCCAAAAATGCGAAGCAAGTTGAGGAAGAGGTTAACAAAGTCAAGGTAGAGTTGAAGAGCCATAGACACTACCCAACCATTCTGGACATTGCCACCTGTTTGCTCGAAAACGTCGCGGATACGTTGGTTGTCATAGGCAATCAAACCTGAGAACACAAGGACAGAAACGATAGACATGGCAAAGCTGATGCCTGAACTGCGAAGGAAGATGTTGATGACACTGGCAATCATAATTCCCCAGAGGGCAGCTCGCAAGGCTTGAGCCATACCTGAAAGGTTTTTCTTAGTCGTCATACCAATCACTGCCATAATGGCAAACATCAGAGCAGCAGATAGGAAGGCCAAGGCAACCGTTTCGGTCGTATAGAACATCAAGACCATGCTGATGGTCAAGCCGTTTGTTACCGAGTAGGCCAAGAACATTGGTAGAGCCATTGGACTATTTTTAGCAGCCATGGTAGAAGCAGCAACCACCAAGGCAATTTGTCCCAACATGACCAACATCATGATAATAGAACCTGCACTAAGCAAGGCATAAAGCAACTGCTGGAAAACAGTAACTGCTAGGAAGGAAACAAGGGCTGACAAGCCAATTCCCATCGCGACTACAGCATAAATCTTCCCAAAGAAACGGTTAAGAGCGGTGTTATCCACCTGATTGATGATAAATGAATCCTTGTTCATATAGTTCTCCTTTTATATCCTACTCAAAGCGCAGGACCTTTCGATTTTTCCATTTATATTGCAAGGGCAGGGTAAACTCACGAACTGCCCAATATTTATCTACACAGGTCACAATCCATGATTCCTTATAACGGGGCGGAGCCAAGGTTGCACCAAACATATGCTTGACAATAATATCTTCTTCCACCTTGTTGAGCTTGGTCAACTTCTGGGCATTGCGCTTGGCAATCCGTGGATGGACCCAGGCATGACTCCTGTTAAATTTAGTGTCACGCCAGTCATAGAAGAAGAGATCATGCAGAAGACCACCTCGTGCAGTCGACTTGGCATCCCAGCCAAATTTCTTAGCGATTTTGTAACTGGTATAGGAAACATTGATAGAATGTTCCAAGCGGGTCGAATGGTAGTGGTGGGGAATATCTGCTAACTTTTGCACCTTTTTAGTGTCAATCAAGTGACCGACATAGGCCATATATTCTTTATCTTTTTTATAAGCACCCATAGATGTAAACCTCGTTTTGTTATTATAACACAGTTTAGACTTCTTGGCTTAAATAAAGCTAAAGACTAAAATACCAGCTGCAATAGCCACATTCAAACTCTCTGCCTGACCAGGCATGGTGATATGAACCAATTGATCTGCCTCTGCGGATACAAAATCAGAAATGCCCTGACCTTCATTGCCCATAACAAGCGCAAAGCAAGCTCCTGGCGAAACCTCCCTATAGTCCACAGACTTACTAGATAGAGTTGTTGCCAAAACTTCTACACCATTGGTTTTTAAAGTAGAGAAAACATCCTCAATTGGCAAGCGATAAATAGGTAGATGAAAATGGCTCCCCTGCATAGAACGAAGGACCTTCATATTGTAAATATCAGCCGACTTATCTGTCAAAAAGACGCCATCAAAACCAGCCGCATCAGCCGTACGTATGATGGTGCCAACATTCCCTGGGTCTTGAACATCTTCCAAGACTAGAAACCTACCATCCAGCCGCTCAGGTAAATCCTGACTAGGTAGAGCAAGTTGGGCAAGAACCCCTTGCGGTGACTTAGAATCAGTCAAATCTTGCATGATTTCTGGGCTGACCACTGTCACTTGCTCCATATGAGCAACCCTGTCCACATGCTCTTCCACCACCAAAATATGTTGAATAGTCGCTCCAGCCTTGACTGCTTCTTCTAACAAATGCCAGCCCTCAATCAAGTAAGATGAAGTACGGTATTTTTTCTGCTGTAATTTCTTAATTTGTTTGACCAGATTATTGGATTTCGAACGGATAATTTCCATAGTTTCCTCATTTTCTTTCTTACCCAACAATGATATAATAAAGTAAAGTTCTTGTCAAAAGGAGAAGCTTATGAGAAAGGTTAAAATGATTGCATCTGGTCGAGTGCAAGGAGTTGGTTTTCGTTGGGCTGTCCAATTTTTAGCAGTAGAAATTGGTGATATTTACGGCAGGGTCTGGAACAATGATGATGGAACAGTGACCATCTTGGCTCAGTCCGAGCATGCTGATAAGCTCAGCCATTTTATCCATGAAATCCGAAAAGGCCCCTCTCGCATGGCAAAGGTTAGCTATCTTGACGTGACACTTGCTAACTTTGACGACTACCATGATTTTCAGGTCAGTCATAGATAAAACTTGAAAATTGACCGTAAAAACAGTAAAATAGAATGTATCATGTAAAAAGGAATGTAGCAATTTGAAAAAGAATAAACGTCTACTCTTAGCCAGCATGGCTCTTGCCAGTCTTGTATTTTTGGCTGGATGTGTCAAAACTGATAAAAAAGGTGTTCCAACCGGTGAAGGCTGGGTTTATAACTATCTGGTAGAACCAATGGGAAACCTGATTACCTTCTTTGCTGAAAACCAAGGACTTGGTTTTGGTCTTGCCATTATCGTGGTAACCCTCATCGTTCGCTTCGTGATTATGCCGCTCGGTATCTATCAGTCTTGGAAAGCAACCTACCAATCGGAAAAGATGAACTACCTCAAGCCAATCTTGGGTCCTATCCAAGAACGGATGAAAAATGCAAGCTCTCAAGAGGAACAATTAGCTGCCCAGCAAGAATTCTTTGCGGCTCAAAAGCAGTATGGAGTAAGTGTATTTGGCGGTATGGGCTGTCTTCCACTCCTTATCCAAATGCCTTTCTTCACGGCTCTCTTCTATGCAGCCCGTCACACACCAGGTATCTCTGAAGCCTCATTCTTAGGCATTCCTCTTGGTCAGCCAAGTATGATTCTGACTGCTGTAGCAGGTATTCTCTACTATGCCCAATCACTATTGATGCAGGTCGGCATGGATGAAGAACAGAAAAAGCAAATGCAAACCGTGACCTATATGAACCCCATCATGATTGTCATTTTCTCTTGGACTTCACCAGCTGGTGTCACCCTCTACTGGGTAGTCGGCGGTATTGTCGGGCTCATTCAACAAGCCTTAACCAACTTCATCCTCAAACCAAAAGTTCGCGCCAAGGTAGAGGAAGAATTTAAAAACAATCCACCAAAACCCTACAAATCTACCGTCAAAGATGTCACTCCCAAAGCATCTGCTATCATCGAAGAAAAGACTTCTAAAAAATCAAATCGCAACGCTGGTAAACAACGGTCTAGATAAAACATAACAACCATCTCCTAGGATGGTTGTTTTTTATATTTAAAACCACGGAAAAAAGCAAGGGCCTGAGACCCTTGCTTTTTCCATTCATATTCTTTTCATCAGGAAAGATTCCTCTTGAAAAAGTCTGAATTAGTCTTCGTTACGACGACGTTTACCTGCCAAAGCAAGTGCTGCAACCAGCATACCCACACCAAGGGCAGAAGCTGCTGCTGTGCTTGACTCACCTGTATTTGGCAACTGTGCCGCACCTGAATTAGCAGATGTAGCTGGTGCCGCTGGTTTAGCAGGTACTGCAGGTGCAACTGGTGTTGCAGGCGCTACTGGCTCACCTGGTACAACTGGTGTTGCAGGTGCTACTGGCTCACCTGGTACAACTGGTGTCACAGGCGGTGTTACTGGCTCACCTGGTACAACTGGTGTTACAGGTGGTGTTACTGGCTCACCTGGTACAACTGGTGTTACTGGCGTCGTTGGTTTCTTACGGTAGATGTGAGTTGTATTACCATCTGCATCTACAACTGTACGTACATACTCATAACCTGGGATTGACTTGTTAGGGGTTGTTCCTTCTTCTTGCGGTGCAATTGGAAGACCTGTTTCTTCGTCAACATGGTTTGTTACAACCTTCTTAGCAGGTGTTTCTACTTTGCGGTAGATGTGAGTTGTGTTACCGTCTGGATCTGTTACAGTCTTACCTGTGAACTCGTATCCTGGGATTGACTTGTTAGGGGTTGTTCCTTCTTCTTGCGGTGCAATTGGAAG
>NZ_POJD01000132.1 GCF_002960445.1 Streptococcus suis | reverse complement strand
TAAAATGCTTGCTGACTCGTCAAGGAATAAACTCCCAGACCTGATAGCAAGGGAGTGTCTGCTCCGTAAAGTTCCACTCCATACCGTGGTGCAAACAAGTGAACCATCAGGGCATTCATTGCAGCAAAAATGATTGTCAGAATTAAAACAAGAGAGATTTCTTTATAACGAATCCCTGACATTTTAAACAAGGCTAGAGAAAATACTGCGATAAAAAGAATCAAGCGGGTATCGTAAGTAATCATAGCAAGAATGGAAACTATGAGAAAAAAGAGTAATTTACT
>NZ_POJD01000131.1 GCF_002960445.1 Streptococcus suis | reverse complement strand
ACCACTAACAGAATATTCAGTCCCTTTCCTTGACAGCTAAAAGCCAAACCGCTTTCTATCAAATGATAGTCTGTTTGGTAAACTGGCAATTGCTTGACACGAATTGCTTCATCTGCTAATAGAGTAAATGTAACTAATCTATCTTGAAAACTCTCTTTTTTGACCAGTTTATTGGTCTCTACTAGTTGGTTGTATCGAGGAGAACGCACGGTTTTCTGGATTTCAAAATCCTTTTGACTATATAGCCGAAGATCATTTAACCGCTCTTCTCCAATCTTGACTCTTTCATCTAAAATCAATTGACTGATCA
>NZ_POJD01000130.1 GCF_002960445.1 Streptococcus suis | reverse complement strand
AAACTTCCCCCAGCGCGTGAAACCAACTGACCTAGTTTTTCCAGCAGAAACAGGCAACGCCCATAGTTTTGATTATATAAACTATAATCTGCGTTGTATTCTGAAAAAATATGACTTGCCTTATATAACGCCCCACGGTTTCCGCCATACTCATTGCAGTTTATTATTTGAAGCCGGGGCATCGATTAAGGAAGTACAAGAAAGACTAGGGCATGAAGATATTAAAACAACTATGAATATTTACGCTCACGTTACGGAAAATACAAAAGAAAAAACGGCTGAAAAGTTTGCCCAATTTTTGGGAATGTAACGCCCAGCCGTTACCATTTCCGTTACCATTTCAAAAAGAAAACCATTCCCACGGCACGGGAATGGCTTAAAATCAACGTTTCTAACGGTTTTATAACGCTGATTATTTGAGACCGTATTTTTTGTTGAAGCGATCCACACGTCCATCTGCTTGAGTGAACTTTTGACGTCCAGTATAGAATGGGTGTGAGTCTGATGAAATTTCCACACGGATCAATGGGTAAGTTTCACCTTCGAATTCAACTGTTTCGTTAGATTTCTTAGTTGAACCGCTAAGGAACTTGTAGCCAGTAGTTGTGTCCATGAAGACAACAGTGCGATATTCTG
>NZ_POJD01000013.1 GCF_002960445.1 Streptococcus suis | reverse complement strand
CTCGTGCAATCATCGTGAAATATCCTTTGTCAATGCTGGGAAAAGTTGGTGCTGGCGGTTATAGTAGTCCACATGGAAACGGTCTTCATAGATGGTGACAAGGGCATAGAGGCATTCTCTGACCAAGCCACGAGGTTGGCTGACGGAACCTGGATTGAGGAAGAGGGTCTTACCACGCACTTCGGCATCAGGCACATGCAGATGCCCATACAAACAAATATCCGCATCAACTTCCTGAGCCCAGTAGTCCAACCGTTGCCAGCCG
>NZ_POJD01000129.1 GCF_002960445.1 Streptococcus suis | reverse complement strand
TTCTATTATATCACAAGAAATGTGAGAAAAATTTGGAAAAAACATGTAAAAAATGAGAAAATGATGAAAAAATATGTTTTTACAAAATTTTCTGACAAAAAGACTTTATTTAAGAAAAATTTATGATATAATGATTTTTATAAGACATAGTAATAAGTGTCAAACAAAAAGAAAACAGAGGTGTTTTATGAAAAAGACAACGAAACTTTTTGCACTTGCAGGTGTGACTCTCCTTTCAGCATCTGTTCTTGCAGCATGTGGTTCA
>NZ_POJD01000128.1 GCF_002960445.1 Streptococcus suis | reverse complement strand
CAGGAGGTTGTTACTAATATTCAAAGAGCCAATGAACGGGATGACTTGGATGTTCTGATTGTTGGTCGTGGCGGTGGTTCTATCGAAGACCTTTGGGCTTTCAATGAAGAAATTGTGGTTCGGGCTATTTTTGAATCCCGTATTCCAATCATTTCCAGCGTAGGTCATGAAACAGATACGACCTTGGCTGATTTTGTAGCAGATAAACGAGCTGCTACCCCAACAGCTGCCGCAGAATTAGCAACACCTGTGACCAAGGCGGACTTACTGGGCTACCTCAAT
>NZ_POJD01000127.1 GCF_002960445.1 Streptococcus suis | reverse complement strand
AGTGGTGGATTGACTACTTGTTTTTTCACAACTGTGAGTCATACAAAGATATCAGATTGTGAAGGTTGGCACAAGATGTTATAATAACCTTATCATTGTCATTTTAGAAAGGTTAGATATGTCAACTATTAGTTACAAACCATTAAATCTCTATCGTCAGTTTAAAACAGCGGCTCAAGAGTTTCCAAATGTTGCCATTTATTTTGACAAACCCTACGCATCTTTCCCTGAATTAGGATTGGAAAATACCTATCAAACAGTTTTTGAAGCTATTCAAAAAAGAGCTGCCCAATTTGCAGCAGCAGGTATTGGCTATGGGGACAAGG
>NZ_POJD01000126.1 GCF_002960445.1 Streptococcus suis | reverse complement strand
ATTTTGGTGGAGATGCACGGAAACAACGGTTCCATGGACGGCGATCCGCCAGCAGCTATGCGTTACACCGAGGCTCGCCTTTCGGAAATGGCTGGCTATCTCTTGGCTGACATCGAGAAAAAGACCGTACCATTTGCCTGGAACTTTGACGATACGGAAAAAGAACCCACTGTGCTACCAGCTGCCTTCCCTAATCTCTTGGTCAATGGAGCGACAGGAATTTCAGCAGGGTACGCGACTGACATCCCGCCGCATAATCTAGCGGAGGTCATCGATGCCGTTGTCTACATGATTGATCATCCAACAGCTAAGTTAGAAAAGTTGATGGAGTTCTTGCCTGGACCAGACTTCCCA
>NZ_POJD01000125.1 GCF_002960445.1 Streptococcus suis | reverse complement strand
TATCAGAATTGTTCTATCTGTAACAAGATAGCTTTCAATACGTCTTCTATCTAAAGTAATTGAGTCCAAATCATGAGTAGTAACAAAAGTACTAGAATTTGAAATGTTCCGTACGTTTACAATTTTTGAAAGCGTATCCCCTGTCTCAGATTTTTCATAATTGATTCCATTTCTAAATTCACATATCTCACCCAACTGCTTCACTCCCCACCCTTCTGGGATTTCCCGTTTGAGTTGGTCGTTATAGACCATTTTACCACCAGAGGACTTGTAGGGCTTACCATTTTCATCAGGGAAATCAAACTGCACAAACCAATAATCATAAAGCGTCTTGGCCATAGCCTCCAACTCCTCGTTGATTTGGTTATTAATTAAGATTTTTTTATCAATAGTTGACAATAAGTTGACAATTCTATCTTGATAATCTTTGTTGGGAACCTTTAATTTTAATTTTGTTAAGTAGTCGATATTAATATTATCTTGGATACTACCACTAGATGTCTTCTGAATTTCTTTTTTTATTAATTCAAAAACATAATAAACAAACAACTCACTTGATTCGAT
>NZ_POJD01000124.1 GCF_002960445.1 Streptococcus suis | reverse complement strand
AGACTGTTTCAGCTCAACAACTAGAAATAAAGACTTGTTGACGAACTCTTTTTCTACCATTTGTCAAGTCTATCAAGGCTTTAAGCAAAAAAATAAAGCATAACAGTAGCTATTTTGAGGCTGCTACCTTATTTTTGTCACTAATTTAGCTATAAAAGGGCATGACAAAATGACACCTTATCTAGTATTTTTTGAAATAAGGTGTTACAATGATAGAGCATAAACAGTTTTACCGATTTTGGGTTGAAGCGTTATCGTAAAGTTTGTTATGCATAATGAGGTAATACAT
>NZ_POJD01000123.1 GCF_002960445.1 Streptococcus suis | reverse complement strand
CGGCACAATCCTTTAATAACATAAGGTGTTACATTCCAAAATTCATTGCAGCAATCATCATACTCCCTTGCGCTTGGCTTTCTTACATGATAATCTATATCAGTCGGAACTATGTCCCTTTTAATTCTACAATCTTTATCAATTAGAACCTTTATTAATTTATCGCCCTTTAGGTAATTATCTAACTCTTCCAAGGGCAATAAGGTAAGATCAATTTTATTGTAATCATCAAATAGCATAAGATAGGAAAATCCCTTTTCTTCAGGTGGGAATAATTCCATATCCTCCGGCTTTTGCATCATTATTATATTCCCAAATTGATTAAGCCAGTCATCATTAGATATAAACGGTTCTATATCACTTACAAAATATGTAATATCATAATCCTGAAATTCATCTTTAGGTATATTAATATTTGCGCGTGACCCCTCAAGGGTCACAATTCGAATACGTTCATCCTGTTCTGCTAAAGAAAGTACTAAATCCATCATTTCTTTTTCTGATCTCATTTACATACTCCTCGTTTATTTTTTCT
>NZ_POJD01000122.1 GCF_002960445.1 Streptococcus suis | reverse complement strand
CAATACAATATTGGACATGGCAGGAATTGAGGCGGTATTCGTTGTAACAAGAAATATCAAAGGGTATGTATCTATTTCTGCAAGGAGTCATAATAAAATCAATGTTCAACGCATCATGGAAGAAATGGGTGGAGGTGGCCACTTTAACCTAGCTGCCGCTCAGGTATATGACCAGACAATCGCAGAAGTATGTGAAAAGTTGACGGATAAAATCCGCGAAGAAATAAATGGAAATTAGGAGAACAGATATGAAAGTAATCTTTTTAGCAGATGTTAAAGGTCAAGGTAAAAAGGGTGAGATTAAGGAAGT
>NZ_POJD01000121.1 GCF_002960445.1 Streptococcus suis | reverse complement strand
TATGAGGGATACCATGACATTAGTATATCAATCAACACGCGATGCTAAAAATACTGTATCGGCTAGTCAAGCGATTTTGCAGGGCTTGGCGACCGACGGTGGTTTGTTTACACCGCTTTCTATTCCAACAGTTGACTTGGATTTTTCTGTTTTGAAAGATGCTTCTTATCAAGACGTTGCCAAGCTGATTTTGTCGGCTTTCTTGGATGATTTTACGGCAGATGAGTTGGACTACTGTATCAATAACGCCTACGACAGTAAGTTTGACACGTCAGTTATTGCCCCAGTGGTTAAGCTAAAAGGTCAGTACAACTTGGAGC
>NZ_POJD01000120.1 GCF_002960445.1 Streptococcus suis | reverse complement strand
AGTTATCCAAGGTTCAGCTCTTAAAGCTCTTGAAGGTGACTCTAAGTACGAAGACATCGTTATGGAATTGATGAACACTGTTGATGAGTACATTCCAGAACCAGAACGCGACACTGACAAACCATTGTTGCTTCCAGTCGAGGACGTATTCTCAATCACTGGTCGTGGTACTGTAGCTTCAGGACGTATCGACCGTGGTACTGTTCGTGTCAACGACGAAATCGAAATCGTTGGTCTTCAAGAAGAAAAATCTAAAGCAGTTGTTACTGG
>NZ_POJD01000012.1 GCF_002960445.1 Streptococcus suis | reverse complement strand
AATAACAGCTCCGTCTTATCATCCATCGCTGTATTTGCAGGATTCAGAATAATATTACGAATTTCTTCTGCAATAGCCACCCCACCTGGCTCTCTAGTTGTGACTACTTCTGGCCCCAATTCCTGCAAGGCTGGCAATAACTGTTGCAATACCGTTGTTTTCCCTGCCCCATCCGGACCTTCAAATGTAATAAAAAAACCGTTTCTCATCTTTCCCTCGCTCTTAGTACCAGTATGCACAGTTCAGCACTTCACTTGTGAAGACT
>NZ_POJD01000119.1 GCF_002960445.1 Streptococcus suis | reverse complement strand
GTCCCTGGAGCGCAGGAACGTGCTGAAAAAGGTGAGATTCTCTTTGGAACCATTGATACTTGGTTGGTTTGGAAATTGACTGATGGGAAATGCCATGTGACGGATTATTCAAACGCAGCTCGTACCATGCTCTACAACATTGAAGAGTTGAAATGGGATGATGAAATTTTATCTCTTCTCAATATTCCAAAAGCCATGCTGCCAGAAGTTCGTTCAAACTCTGAAGTTTACGGCACAACAGCTCCATTCCATTTCTATGGCGCAGAAGTGCCAATCTCTGGCATGGCAGGTGACCAACAGGCTGCCTTATTTGGACAATTAGCATTTGAGCCAGGTATGGTGAAAAATACTTACGGAACCGGTTCCTTCATCGTGATGAATACAGGTGAAGAGATGCAGTTGTCACAGAACAACCTTCTCACAACAATTGGCTATGGTATCGGTGGCAAAGTCTATTATG
>NZ_POJD01000118.1 GCF_002960445.1 Streptococcus suis | reverse complement strand
AGTAGAATCACGAAACAACCGAAAGTCTCTATAAACGGAGCCAAAAATTCAAATAGCATATAGTAAGCATAGGAAAAATATCCCACCGCCCCAAAACGAACTCGCGATAACATTTTTCGGTATTTTTTTAGACATTGATAGAGTCCCAAGAACCAGCGACGGCGTTGTTTGCATAAATCACCGATAGAGCTCGGTGCTTGACTCCAACAAATGGCGCTGGTTTCATAGCAGATTCGATAAGGAATATTGTTATTTCTACAGAAATAATGCAATTTCATGACTAGCTCCATATCTTCTCCCAGTGTCTGCCTATCATAACCCCCAACTGCTATGACATACTCCTTGTAAAATAACCCAAAGGCACCTGATATGATGAGATTGGATTGCAAATAGTCCAATAAAATTCTACTCCCTAAAAAAGAACAGTCATATTCGATAGCTTGTAAACATGGGAGCACCGACCACGGCAACTGGTAATGGCTGACCTCTCCGTCAGTTATTCGTACCCCTTGTGAAACTTGGACGACTC
>NZ_POJD01000117.1 GCF_002960445.1 Streptococcus suis | reverse complement strand
ATTTTCAATACTCGACGTCTGGCGTCCCACATACTTTGATAACATTCTTTCTAAAACAGGTGTCTTGCCAGTTTTTGTTGCGACGTCTAGCGTCAAAAGAGTTCTCGACTTAACAAGACACCTCTACTTTATCATAAAGAAAAAGTAGTGACTACTCTCTCCCGTCGGAGATTTCCTCACTACTAATCTTAGTATGTTTTTGTGCAATAGAATAAAAGACTACTTGTAATTTGAATTTCAGGCTTTTAAGCATATCTGAGTTTTCCCATGACTCATATT
>NZ_POJD01000116.1 GCF_002960445.1 Streptococcus suis | reverse complement strand
TCAGAAGGCTATAGTCAGAAAGGATAATAGATTATGACTAAGGATTATGTCATTGAAATGCGCAATATCACTAAGATATTTGGTGAATTTGTAGCAAATGACCACATCAATTTGAATGTCAGACGTGGTGAAATCCATGCCCTTCTTGGTGAGAATGGTGCGGGTAAATCTACTCTGATGAACATGCTTGCTGGCTTGTTGGAACCTACAAGCGGTGAAATTGTTATCAACGGTCAATCCGTGAAGATTGACTCTCCATCCAAAGCAGCCCAATTGGGTATTGGTATGGTGCACCAACACTTTATGTTGGTTGATGCTTTCACAGTTGCAGAGAACATCATTCTTGGTTCTGAAACCACCAAAGGTGGCGTGATTGACCTTAA
>NZ_POJD01000115.1 GCF_002960445.1 Streptococcus suis | reverse complement strand
CGCTATTACAATAACTTGAGGTAATAGCCCAACCCCAGCTGAAATTACAACTAAAGGGACGTATGCAAGAGGTGGAATATTTCTGATAAATTGTATCCAAGGTTTCACAATATTACGATAAGGTGAATACCAGGCCATTAAGAGTGCATTAGGCGCCGACAATAGAAAGCCCGACGTGAACCCGAAGAAAACTGAAGTTAGACTTGAAAATATATCTTCAAAGATAAATCCTTTGTCTATCATGATTAATAAAGCATTCCAAACCAAAATGATATTTGGAAAACTACGAGAGGTTCGATCATAATTCGATAAAAACCACCAAATCATCAATGCAACAATCAATGAGAATGTCAACCAAAAATATTTTTGTTCTTTGTTGCTCTTCATCTTCATCCTCCCATAGTTACAAATACATAAAAAATGTTTCGTCTTAATAAATTTATGTAACTCTAT
>NZ_POJD01000114.1 GCF_002960445.1 Streptococcus suis | reverse complement strand
AGTTACCTTGATATTTTTATCAATCGTGTCAATACGGATCCCGTCTGAAAGCACTTTGACAGCTGATTTGGTTGCAGCATAGACAGCAGCTCCTGCATAGGCGTAAATACCGGCCGTTGATCCAATATTGATAATATGACCCTCATTATTTTCAACCATTTGTGGCAATAACTGACGTGTCACAGTTAGTAATCCTTTAATATTGGTATCAATCATTGTCATCATGTCAGTCAAATCATAGTCTTGGAATTTGTCCAATCCCAATGCCAGGCCAGCATTGTTTACCAAAATATGAATTTGACCAACTTCT
>NZ_POJD01000113.1 GCF_002960445.1 Streptococcus suis | reverse complement strand
ATCGATGTTGCCATACATTTTACTGCGTAATGCAAAATTTCACGTGGTTCTGCAATGCTACGATTAACACTCCCAATAAAAATCGTTTTTTGACTGATAATCTGGTTCTGTGTATTGAGATAAAGTGCAACTAGATGCTCCTGCTTCTTATGCCCGATTTCATGAATCATCTTACGTCCCAACTTCTCACTTCCCAAAATTCTCTCATTTAAGAGTAGCTCTGATTGATTGATACGTTTTCCAAGTTCAATCATAGCCTTAATTTCAA
>NZ_POJD01000112.1 GCF_002960445.1 Streptococcus suis | reverse complement strand
CATCTCTTCTACTAAAATCAATATTTGTTCAAGAAGTGACCAAAATTTTTTCTTATTACTATTTTTATCAAATAATAATCTGGATAAATTTGCGTTGCAATCTTGAATAATGTCTTTCCTATCCGAAGATGATTTATCATTGATTACATCAAAGAAATCATTTGGAATACGTTGTTTAAATAATTCAACCCCTATTATCCTATTAACAACCAATGTTTCCAATTGTCTCTTAGTAAGATGTTTGTTTAATTTTAAAACTTCTTCAATACTATTGATTGAAATATTATGTATATTTATGTTTTTTAACTCTGTTTGTTTACTTCT
>NZ_POJD01000111.1 GCF_002960445.1 Streptococcus suis | reverse complement strand
TAGTAGCAGCTTTGAAGACTATTGACGGAATAGAAGATGCTCAGGTCGAGATTGTTTGGTCTCCTGCTTGGAAAATGACAAGAATTAGTCGCTTAGGTCGAATTACTCTGGGGATAAGCCCTAAATAAAAGAGTTGCAGTTTTATTTTACTGCAGCTCTTTTTTAAACGTGTCATCGTATTGTCTGTCTAATTCTTCCATCGTTTCATAAATGGGTTTGGGAATCATAAGGACTTGAGGATCCAGATCGACCATACCATAGCTTGGATCAATGCATTCTTCCCAGTATTCTAAATGTTTTTTGTCGATGTAGGATT
>NZ_POJD01000110.1 GCF_002960445.1 Streptococcus suis | reverse complement strand
AATTCCAGCAGGTCCAGGCTTGCTAGTGATGATTTTCTCTCTTGGGAAGACTTTGGACAATTCAGCTACTAGCTCATCCATCTGACTTGCTCGGCAGAGGACCTTGACATTCGGTCCTGCATCCATAGTCATATAGGCTGACAAGCCAGTTGCTTCACGAACCTGACGGACTGCCTCTTGAGCCACTAGGCTATCAGCTGACCAGTAGGTAAAGGGTGGATTGGCAGAGAGCGTTGTTGCATGCATTTTCATGCCATTGTGCTCTGTAATCTGACCAAGTTTTTCAAAATCACGGCTAGCAATAGCTACCTTGATGTCCGCCAAGTCTTGCTTGGCGGTATCTACCCAGGCTGTGTAAAATGGTGAGGTGGCAACCGTGTGGTCCATTCCCTCTCGACTAGCAATCTTTTTCGGTCCGGTATTGACCGCCAAGACGACCATGCCGATATCCCAATCCGCATCGTCAATGGGGTGAGCCATAGAATCTTCCGAACCAGTTCCCATGTCCCACTCTACAAATCCACCGAATAGGCTACGGGTGCTAGAGCCTGAGCCCCTACGAGCAAGGGTTGATAGGGTGGCTGGTGATAAATCTAAATCCAAGGCAGTTGCGGTTGCAAGAGCCAGCGCTGCAAAGGCTGAGGCTGAGCTGGCTAAACCAGCCGCAGTCGGAACAAAATTTAGACTTTCCACTCGGGCAAATGCCCTTTCACCTATATATTCGCAAAACAAATCCAAAAATCGAGAAATTTTTAAAATTTCTTTTTCTTTTTGTAAAATCCCGTTGAGATAGAACTCATCGGCAGTCAATTCTGGATCAAAAACAACCTTGGTATCCGTATAAAATGCGTCAAGGGTCAGGGATAAACTGGAATTCATGGGTAGAAATAATTCCTTATCGCGTTTTCCCCAGTATTTAATCAAGGCAATATTGGTATGGGCACGGGCAATGCCTGTCTGTTTAGTCATTGGTTTCTCCTAAGTACTGTATCCAGGTTTGGCGGGCGCCTGCTTGTTCAAGGATGTGTGCAAGTTTTTGGGCATCCTGGGCTTTTCTAACAAGGGCAATCATGCAACCACCACGACCACCACCGGTTAATTTGGCTCCGAGGGCTCCATTTTCTTGGGCAAGGCTGACTAGCTTATCTAGGCTAGGATCAGACACGCCTAATTCTTGCAGGAGGGCATGAGCTTGGTTCATTCTGCTGCCTAGAAGCTCTGCTTGGTCTGTGGCCAAATCTTCCTTAGCCAGTCGGGTCAAGTTGCCCAGTTCTTCTACTAGCTTGATAGCCTCTGGCTTTTTCTCCAATAAAGCCGCCACGTCTGAAATGGCCTCTAAGGTGTTGCCCGTCACGCCTGTATCAGCCACTACCAAGTGGGCACGGAGTTTCAGCTCCAAGGGCTCGATGGGCTGGTGCTTGATAAAAAAGACGGGAGACTTGCCGCTGGTGGTTGCCGCATCAATGCCCGAGGGATTGCCGTGGGCAATTTTTTCCGAAGACTGTACAATGTCCCAGAGCTCACTGTCTGTCAGCTCTTTTTCATAATAGGCAAAGAGGGCGCGGGCAACGGCTACTGCCACCGCAGCACTGGAGCCCATGCCTCGTTCGGCGGGAATGGTGGAGCTGATTTCGATGTGAATAGCCGGATCTGTCGGAGCGCCGATACGGTAGAGGGAAAAGCGAATGGCATGTTTGAGGCTTTCCCAGATTTTTGGCATCTTGTGAACCAAGCCTTCGTAGAAGTCACAGGCCACACTCAGAGCCTGACCCTGCGCCCTTACCTGAGCGGTAATTTCAACAGCAGAAAAAGGCATAGCAATTGCTGGCTGGCCATAGACAACCGCATGCTCGCCCATCAAAATGATTTTCCCATTTGCTTTTCCTACTACTGACATATTCTTCTCCTTACACAATCACAACTATTATACCATTTTTCATAAGAATAATAGACGAAAACAGCCGACCGCAGTCGACTGTTCTCTGGAGATTATATGAAAAAGAAATTCGCTATCTCTAGCTTGAATATAGTATACAAGAACAAACTTAAGCGAAACTGAAAGTTTCTAGATATTTTCCGAAAAATTCCTGGCCAAAAAAAGTTCTAACCAACAAACGAAAACAGCCGACCGCGGTCAACTGTTCTCTGGAGATTATATGAAAAAGAAATTCGCTATTTCTAGCTTGAATATAGTATACAAGAACAAACTTAAGCGAAACTGAAAGTTTTCTTAGACATTCCTTAATCAATTTTAACTTTTCTTTCTCGCCTATATTGGACATACAAAAATCCTGCACGAACGGCATTATCCGCTATGGTTGCTATCCAAACAGCCTGTAAACCTAGATGAAATACTCCAATAAGTAGATAGGCAAGACCAATTCGAACTATCCACATACCTAGACTGGTCGCATAAAATGGTAGCTTAGCATTACCCAGACCTTGCCACAAGGCAGTTAAAACAAGAGTAGAAGCCGTAAAGGGAACACCTAACATGGAATAGAGCAAAACTGTCTGGCTGGCCTGAACAACCTGTGGTTCTTTTGAATACAAACCGATTAAAAGTGGACCAGATAAATAGGTTGTAACAGCTACCAGTAGCATAAAGAGGAGTGAAAGAAAGAAACTCCTTTTCAAGATGTCCTCTACCGCAGACTGATTCTGTCTATGCTTGGCTGTCAAGATAATGGTTGCCGTTGCAATTCCCATAGCCGGCATATAGTTAAACTGAGTGAGCGTTTCTCCAATGGCGTTACCTGCCACAACCGCTGTACCTAAACCAGTAATCAAAGCGACAACAACCACATCTCCAGCCCGCATCATCAAGCGCTCACCAGTAGCTGGTAAGGCAAGTCGGATGAGTTCTATGTCCCAAGACCAGTTCCATTTCTCTAAAGGAAGGGCAAGCTTTGCCCACAGCAGAAAACAACCTACCAGCCGTGACAAGACTGTTCCAAGAGCAACTCCAGCCACGCCAGCATGGAGAACGAAGACCGCAAAAGCCGAAAAAAGAACATTCAACAGATTGGACAGAAGGCTGATATACATGGGGAATTTGGGTTGACCCAAGGTTCGTAAGATCGCACCTAAGCTCATCATCAATCCGAGAAAGAGAATTCCGCCACCAACCAACATCAGATAGGAACCTCCCGCTTGTGCAACAGCCACTTCAGCTCCCAAACTTGTCAGCAAATGTGGCCCCGTAAGCACAGCCAGTCCTCCCAGCAGCAGACTGATACAAGCTGTTATTTTTAAGCCCTCATTAGCAGTATGGCCCACCTTTTCAAACTTCCCTTGACCCAAAATCTGAGCCAGACGAGCTGAGATGGCCGCGGCTAAAGCGATAAAAATTGCCTGATAAACTGCCAATATATTGTTGGCCAGAGATACTCCCGACAGGGCTACAAGGCCGATACTAGCCACTAAGTAAGAATCCACCATGCCCATCAACATTTGGAGAATATTTTCAGCCATAGCAGGCAAGGCAATCCTAAGTAATTCTTTTGTATGCTTGTTCATCATCCTCATCTTAATTTTAATTGTTTAATATCTATTATTTTATCACAAACCAAGTCTAAGAGTTCTTCATCATGAGAAATCAAGAGAACCAACTTGTTTTTCTCTTTTAAATCAAGCAGGGCCCTGGCCACCTCTTTCATCTGCCGCAAATCCAATCCGCTAGTTGGCTCATCAAAGATAAAAATATCCTTGTCCACCAATAAGCTAGCCACCATCATCAAACGTTGCTGCTCACCACCTGACAAGCTGACTGGATGCCTGTCAAGCAAGTCTTCCAAGCGAAAACGGCTGATCATCTCCTCATCAAGCTGCTTGTCTTTTTGCCCCAGCGTCAATTCCCTGCGGACTGTTTCTGCAAAGAGCTGTAGGCGGACATCCTGCATGACAAGGGCAGTTTTTTCCAGGCGTTGACGTGCCGTGAGTTTTTTCCCATACCAAGCAATGCTAGCCTTTTTATCTTCTAACAGTCCAACCAGATAATTGGCCAGACTAGTTTTTCCAGACCCATTTGGTCCCACAAGACCAATAACCTGACCCGGTGCCAAACAGAGCTTCTCAATCTGGTATAGGAGGCTTCCCGACTGGCTGACCGATAGGTTCTCAACAAGCAAGCCTTGCTCATCATCTGTAAACTGACTGACCCGCTCTGCTATTGCCCGCCCATAAGGCGCTGCATCGTAGCACCGCAAGCCCATGTCCTGACGGCACTCCTCTGTTCGGCTGAGAAAGTCCGCTGCCAAATAGTCCGTCACCAACTGTCCGTCTTGAAAATAGAGGTAGCGATCCGCCAAGTGACTGAGATAGGACAGGCGGTGTTCCGCAATAATAATGGTCTTTCCCTGTTTTTTCAAGAGCTGCAAGACTTCTTGAACCCTTACCACACCTTGCTGATCCAAATTAGCTGTCGGCTCATCCAGAACTAGAAGATCTGTTCCCTGCATGGCTGCAACAGCCAAAGCCAGAACCTGTTGCTGTCCACCAGATAAGCTGGAAATCTTTCGTTCATACAGGGGCTCTAAGTCAAACAAGTTATTGACCCAAGCCAAACGCTGAGCTATTTCTTCCTTAGATAAGCCTTGGTTTTCACAGGGAAATACCAGTTCCTGCAAGACTTGATTTTGAAAGAATTGAGTAGAAGGTTGCTGAAAAACAGAAGCAACCTGATGGGACAAATCTTCTAAACTCCTCCCTCTCAACTCCTTATCACCTAGATAGACCTGACCTGAGAGTTTGGCTGGATAATATTCGGGAACCAGGCCGTTCAAAACTTTGAGAAAACTTGATTTTCCTGAACCACTCTGGCCACAAAGGACAACACATTGGCCGGTTGGGATGGTTAAATCTGAAATAGCAAGGGAGGGTTTGTCAGATCCTGGATAGGTTAATTCCAACCCTTTTACCGTCACAGCTGGACCAGAAGAAGAAAACTGACACAACATAAACAAAGACTCCAATCTAGCAGGCTCCAAGACGACTGCAAGTATTCTGTGGGTTTACCAGACAAGGCCAAGCCCTTGGTCAAACTGGCTACAGTTAATTCTTGAGCCGTTCCCAAGAGGGACATCATGAGGGGAACTAAAAAATATTCCAGGTACTGAATTGGATGGCAAACCACATCTAGCCTCTCCAGGAAAATCCCTCTCACCTTTAAAGAGGAACGAATGGTCCGGGCATCCTCTTTGATGGCTGGCAGAAAGCGAAACATAACCCCCAAGGTCAAGAGAAAGGCTTCTGGTAAGCGCCATTTTCGCAGACCATGGACAAGTTCATAGCTGCTGGTGGTCATCAGTAAAAAATGCCCTGCTAAAAGTGGTGGCCATGTATAAGTCAGAACGACCAAGACATGTGCCAGCCAAGCTGGCAAGAAGGAAATATAGGACAGGAGCCAAAAACCAGTATAGAACAAGATCCCAATGACAGCCATTTTTTTCTTCTGAGAAAACCAGAAAAGCAGGCTAAATCCCAAGACTAGCACTGCATTTTCAAAAATAGTCAGTCGCAAACCATAGGTAATACTAGCAAAGATGACTAGAATGATTTTGGTACGGGCATCTAATTTCATGATAGAAAACCTGATTGTTTGAAATAGCGCTTGACCATGTATTGTCCAAAAAGGCCACTTACAAGAGCAGTTAGGATTATAGTAGTTGACAACCAGATTACATTCCCTGGTGTAAAGTCCAGCATCACTCGGGCCACATACTCTGCTGACTTACCACGGGCCAATAGACTAGCCTCATAGGCATCTCGCATGAACCACATGAGAATAATAGGACCTAAATTTCCAAAGGAGAAAACAATATAACTAAGAAGATTGACCCATTTTTGCTTATAGTGACCAGCTTTTGCGATCAGTTCAGCTAGTAAACCAAAGGTCAAGCTAGGCAGAAAGGCAGCTGTCATATAGCCAGATAGAAAGAAGAAGCAGGCCATGACTGTACCGACTAGACTAATAGAACCCGGCTTCCCAACCTTGGCAATCAAGAGCATATAGACTGGACCAGCTAAGAGAGCTGCTCCAGCTGGTGCATACATCATATTACCCGACCGATCAAAAACCAAGCTCAATAAGGTTCCTAGACCAACACAAACAAAGTAGAGGGCAGCAAAAGCCCCTGTTACCATCAGATCTTTTACTTGTAATTTCTTCATTTATTTTTCCTTTACTAATTGCCCGTCTTCCAAACGGAAAATGGTATCCGCACAAGCCATGGTCGAACTTCTATGGGAAATCAAGAAGACCATGCCCTGACAGTGTTCCTTAACCAGCTGGATAAAGCGGGCTTCATTGAGCGAGTCTAGGTTACTAGTTGGCTCATCAAAGATATAGCAGTCCGCGTTTTTGAGCAAGGCCCGCATGAGTTCCAAGCGTTGCCCTTCTCCTGCTGAAAAGTCACTGGCTTCTACAAACGTATCCAAGCCCTCTCAATGTTGGTAAAATCCATTCTTCCAGCCACATTGAGAAGGCATTTTCTTTTTACAAAAAAACTTACTTGCTACTGTGCCACTAGTGACTTCTTTTCCAAGTGCTCTTATCTAGTATATCATTCTTTGAATTGTCTGTAAATTTTAATTTGTATTAAAAAAGAAAACAAACTGCCTGTTTTAAGCAGTTTGTCATAAGTCATTTTTTATTACACACCCAAATAGCGCTCTACTTCAGCCTGCATATCTGCAGCTGCAACAACGGTAGTGTGACGAACAGGTGCCGTTTCCAAGCCGTCCACAGCTGGCGGCAGGGCTACACCTGAAATCTCATGCAATTTTGCAAGGGCTTCAAAGTCAGACAAACCTGACTGGCCTGTCACAGCCTCAACCGCAACCACTGGGAACTTGTAAGGACTTGCTGTGGAAGCAATCACTGTCGGAGTTTGGTCCCCTGTTTGCTCCACATACTGTTTATAGACAGCTGAGGCAACAGCCGTATGTGGATCTTCAATGTAGTCTGACTCGTCATAGATACGCTTGATTTCTGCAGCGGTTTCTTCTTCCGTCGCAAAGGCGGCAGCAAAGAGAGAGAGGATATCCGCGTCAGCCCCTTGAATGTCATACTGACCAGCTGTGTTCAAGGCTTCCATGAGATCAGCTGTTTTTACAGCGTCATTGCCAAAGAGATGGAAAATCAAGCGCTCCAAGTTAGAGGACACCAAGATGTCCATGGACGGACTGGTGGTCACGCGGAAGGTACGGTTCTTGTCGTAAACGCCTGTCGAGAAGAAGTCAGTCAAGACATTGTTATCGTTGGAAGCACAGATGAGCTTGCCAACTGGCAGACCGATCTGCTTAGCGTAGTAAGCCGCCAAGATGTTACCGAAGTTACCTGTTGGAACGGTGAAGTTGACCTTGTCGCCCGTCGCAATCTCGCCGGTCTTAACCAGCTGAGCGTAGGCATAGACATAGTATACAATCTGTGGCACCAAGCGGCCGATGTTCATGGAGTTAGCAGATGAAAACTGGAGTTTCTTAGCTGCTAATTTGGCACGGAGGGCCTCATCGTTGAACATGCGCTTGACATTTGTCTGGGCATCGTCGAAGTTACCGTCAATAGCCACCACGTGCGTATTAGCCCCTGTCTGCGTGGTCATCTGCAACTCCTGAACCTTAGACACCCCGTCGCGTGGATAGAAGACGATGATTTGCGTGCCAGGAACGTCCGCAAAGCCAGCCATGGCTGCCTTGCCTGTATCGCCTGAAGTCGCTGTCAAGATGACAATCTCGTTTTCCAAACCATGCTTTTTAGCAGCAGTCGTCATCAAGTAAGGCAGGATAGACAGTGCCATATCCTTAAAGGCAATGGTTGAGCCTCGGAAGAGTTCCAAGTTGTACTGACCTTTTAGCTTAACCACTGGGGCAATAACTGGCGTGTCAAACTTGCTGTCATAGGCATTGTTGATACAGTAGTCCAGTTCGTCTGCCGTAAAATCATCCAAGAAAGCTGACAAAATCAGTTTAGCAACTTCCTGATAAGAAGCGTCTTTGAGAACAGAAAAGTCCAAGTCAACGGTTGGAATGGAAATCGGTGTAAACAAACCACCGTCGGTCGCCAAGCCCTGTAAAATAGCCTGACTAGCCGATACGGTATTTTTAGCATCGCGTGTTGATTGATAAACTAGTGTCATAGTATCCCTCGTAAAAAATCTATTTTTTCTATTCTACCATAAATTGACAGAAAATTGGGAAGATATGACAAAAAACCGAACATCTGTCCGGCTTTGATGAAGAGCAATTTAAACAGATTCTAGTTTACCCCTTCTTTTTCTAATCTTTTTATCCGTGACAAAATCCCAACCATATCCGACTCAATATAGTCTGCCTTACTTTGATCAACAGGAAGCCTCGTTTCTAAATAACCGATAACAGTTATGCCCGCTGACTGAGCAGCCTGAATACCATAAGCCGGGTCTTCAATAGCAACAGCTTTGTCAGGAGTGAGATTTAATCTTTTTAAGGTAGCATGATAAATCGCAGGATTAGGCTTACTTTCCTCAAAATCTTCTCCACTCACAATAGCATCAAAATAATGAGCAATTCCACAAGCCTCTATAATTTCTCTAATTGACTGGCAACCGGTGATAAATCCAAATTTGTCTCGGATAAGTGTTTGATTGTTTTGTGGAGGCGAGTATAGGAAGATCCCACTAATAAACCAGCTTCTTCCTCACTCAACTCTACACTTCCGTTCGTCAAACTACAAATAAATTGGGTTAGTATTTGAAAATCAATATACTCTGTATCAACAATGACACCATCCATATCAAAAATAATTCCTGCTACCATACTAGTCCTCCTATCTTCTTTCACAGTATATCAAAATAGATTTATAGCTTCAATAGTGACAAAAACACCAACCTACTCACGTAAGCTGGTGTTTGAGAAAGTTTTGGAGGCTAGTCCAATTGTTTATATAAGGATTATTAAGAAATGACTTGTGCAACAAACACTTACACGTCCATTTTGAAATCAGTTTTTCCTAAGAGAGTCTAGGCGGCGAAGGCGACGGTTGAACTCAAGTTCACCTAGCCAAGCCAACGCAGAGGCTCGACGGAAAAATTATTTCAAACGGCCTGGACGTTCTTTGTAGCCATAATACGCATCCTCAATGATTTCTTGCATATGGTCAACCATTGCTAGACGAGGGTTAGCTGGTGTACATTGGTCTTCGTAAGCAAGAAGAGCCAATTCACGAGAGTATTCTTTGAGTTCTTTCTCGTCCACACCTTGCGCTTTCAAGTTCATTTGGATACCGATACGCTCACCGAGGTCATAAACAGCTTGTGCGTATGAAGCGACACCTTCCTCTGGTGTTGAAGCTGGAAGTCCTAGCATTTTCGCGATGTCTTGGTATTTCTCATCTGCTTTGTAGTAGTTGTACTTAGGCCATGTAGCTGTCTTAGCTGGACGAGTACCGTTGTAGCGGATAACGTATGGAAGCAAGATAGCGTTTGTACGACCGTGAACTGTGTGGAAACGTCCACCAATCTTGTGGGCCATTGAGTGTGAAATACCCAAGAAAGCGTTGGCAAAGGCCATACCTGCAATAGTTGAAGCATTATGCATTTTCTCACGTGAGTGGAAGTCAGCATTCTTCACTGAGCTTTCAAGGTTTTCAAAGACAAGTTTAATAGCTTGAAGCGCAAGACCGTCTGTGAAGTCGTTTGCTACTGTTGATACATATGCTTCTGTTGCGTGGGTCAATACGTCCATACCAGTATCGGCAGTAACATGGGCAGGTACTGTCAATACAAGAGCTGGGTCAACAATTGCCACAGTTGGCGTCAATGAGTAGTCAGCAATTGGGTACTTGCGGTTGTTTGCCTTATCAGAGATTACAGCAAATGGTGTTACTTCTGAACCTGTACCAGATGTTGTTGGAATCGCGATAAACTTAGATTTCTTACCAAGTTCTGGGAACTTGAAGGCACGTTTACGGATGTCCATGAATTTTTGAACAAGGTCATGGAAGTCAACTGTTGGTTGCTCGTAGAAGAGCCACATAACTTTGGCAGCATCCATTGGTGAACCACCACCGAGTGCGATGATTGTATCTGGTTTGAAGGTACGCATCAATTCTGTACCCTTGTAAACTGTTGTGATGTCTGGATCTGGTTCAACGTCTGAGAAGATTTGGTAAACCACTTTGTTACGACGAAGATCCAATTGTTCAATAATACGATCCAAGAAACCAAGCTCTACCATGGCATGGTCCGTAACGATCATCACACGTTCAACGTCACGACATTTTTGGAGGTATTGGATAGAATCACGTTCGAAGTATGTTTTAGAAGGAACTTTAAACCATTGCATATTATTTCTACGTCTTCCTACTTTCTTGATGTTGAGCAAGTTCATCGCACTTACGTTATCACTGATTGAGTTACGTCCATAAGAACCACAACCAAGTGTCAATGATGGCAAGAAGGCATTGTAAACATCACCGATACCACCGAAAGTAGATGGAGAGTTCCAAATAACACGAATCGCACGTACGATTGTACCAAATTCTTTGGCCAATTCAGCATCTTCTGTATGGATAGCTGCTGAGTGACCTAGACCGTGGAATTCAACCATTTGACGAGCTGCTTCCAGACCTTCTTCACGGCCTTCAACTTTCAATACTGCAATAACTGGTGACAATTTCTCACGAGTCAATGGCTCTTTTTCACCGATTTCAGTAACTTCAGCTGCCAAGATGTTAGTACCTTCTGGAACTGAGAAACCAGCTTGTTCAGCAATCCATGCAGCTGGACGACCTACGATGTCCGCATTCAATTTGCCTTCTGCACAGTTCTTGCTGTTGGCTTTTACACCGAAGCAGTACTCTTCAAGTAGGGCTTTTTCTTTCTTATTAACAAAGTAAGTTTTGTAAGATTTGAACTCAGCTACAAATTCGTCATACACTTCCTTATCAATGATCACTGCTTGCTCTGACGCGCAGACCATACCATTATCAAATGACTTAGACATGACGATATCATGAGCAGCTTGACGGATGTTTGCAGATTTTTCAACATAGGCAGGAACGTTACCGGCACCTACACCAAGAGCTGGTTTACCACAAGAGTAAGCTGCACGCACCATGGCGTTACCACCCGTTGCAAGGATTGTCGCAATACCGTCGTGCTTCATCAATTCAGAAGTTGCTTCCATAGATGGTTTTGTTACCCACTGGATACAGTTCTCTGGAGCACCAGCTGCCACAGCTGCTTCATAGACAACACGCGCTGCATGAGCAGAAGATTCTTGTGCAGATGGGTGGAAGGCAAAGACAATCGGATTACGTGTCTTCAAGGCAATCAAGGCTTTGAAGATGGCAGTTGACGTTGGGTTAGTCGTTGGAGTGATACCACAGATAACACCAACTGGCTCAGCAATCAAGGTCAAGCCGGTTACATCATCTTCTTCGATGACACCAACTGTTTTTGTATGGCGCATATTGTTAACAACGTGCTCGCAGGCAAACAAGTTTTTAGTTGCCTTATCTTCGAATACACCACGTTTGGTTTCTTCAAAAGCGTGCATTGCCAGTTCACCGTGCTTGTCAAGAGCAGCTACCGAAGCCTTAGCTACAATGTAGTCTACCTCTTCTTGACCAAGTTTGCGGAACTCATCAAGAGCAACCAAACCTTTTTGAACAAGCTCATCAACGTGCTTGCGAGCTTCTGCTAATTTTTCTTCTGGTGATACAACTTTTTTATCAGCCATTGTGTTCCTCCAAATTTTCTTATTAACATTTTGTTAATTTTTTCACAATCTTATTCTACAACTTTTTATTTTATTTGTAAAGAGAATTTGTTATTTTTTTCACATTTTTTCTGTTTTATTTTTGAAAACGCTTTCTTTTTTGTTTATCTGGAGTACATTTCAGAAAACTTTCTGAAATGTGTCTGTTAACAGCTTCAAAAATAAACCTAAGACATAAAAATCTAACAACTAATCCTCTTGGTTTCTATTTTAACAAGAAAACGTTTACAAGTAAATGGCTTTTTATGAAAAAATTTCAGTAATTGCCTGATTATTTTCAAAAGCAGATACACGCCCCTCTCTTCTGATTTACTTGCATTTTCTTGTTTTATGTGATATTATTAACAAGAAAATATCTATATTAACACATTCAAAAAATGTGCTACAATAAATAGGAGGTCTGCCATGAAAGCAGTTGTCGTTAATCCAGAATCTACTGGTGTTGTCGTTGTTGAAAAAGAACTTCGTCCACTTGAAACTGGCGAAGCTCTGGTTCAGATTGAATATTGTGGTGTCTGTCATACTGACCTACACGTTGCTCAAGGTGATTTTGGTAAGGTCCCTGGCCGTGTTCTTGGGCATGAAGGGATTGGTGTCGTTACTGAAATCGCCCCTGATGTGACCAGCTTGAAGGTCGGCGACCGTGTCAGCGTTGCTTGGTTCTTCCAAGGTTGTGGTACTTGCGAATACTGTACTACTGGCCGTGAAACCCTCTGCCGTACTGTAAAAAATGCAGGCTACTCTGTTGACGGTGGTATGGCTGAGCAATGTATCGTAACAGCTGATTACGCTGTAAAAGTTCCTGAAGCACTAGATCCTGCTCAAGCAAGTTCTATCACTTGTGCGGGCGTTACTTGTTATAAAGCTATTAAGGAAGCACACCTAGAACCAGGTCAATGGATTGTCATTTACGGTGCTGGTGGACTAGGCAACCTTGCAGTCCAATACGCTAAGAAAGTGTTCAATGCTCACGTTATTGCTGTAGATATCAATAATGACAAATTGGAATTAGCCAAGGAAGTCGGTGCAGATGTCATCATCAATGGTCTTGAAGTGGAAGACGTGCCTGGCTATATCAAGGAAATAACTGGTGGTGGTGCCCACTCAACTGTCGTAACGGCTGTTTCTAAGGTTGCCTTCAACCAGGCTATTGACAGCGTTCGTGCAGGTGGCTATGTCGTGGCTGTCGGACTTCCATCTGAATACATGGACCTCAGCATTGTCAAAACAGTACTAGATGGTATCAAGGTAGTCGGCTCTCTGGTTGGTACTCGTAAAGACCTAGAAGAAGCCTTCCACTTTGGTGCTATAGGCCTAGTTGTTCCGGTTGTTCAAAAACGCCCTGTAGAAGATGCAGAAGCCGTCTTTGATGAAATGGCTGCAGGTACTATCCAAGGCCGTATGGTACTTGACTTCTGCCACTGTCACTAATTTCTACTCTACTAAAGTTAGAAGCGACCCAATTGTCGCTTCTTTTTTGCTTTTAGAACCAGAAAAAAGTAGTAGCCCTCGCTACTACTTGTCTAATTTTTCTAAAATACTTGCGAAATCTGTTTTTAAGATTTCCAGGCTTGTTTCAACTTGACTTCTAGTCTGGTTATTTTTTACCACAACCTGTCCGCTTTCCAGCTCGCTTCCACCAAGTGTGATAATGGTCTTGGCTCCAAAGACATCTGCTGACTTAAACTGGGCCTTGAGCTTGCGGTCCAGATAGTCGCGCTCTGCTCGGAAACCTTGTTTGCGGATAGCTTGAACAAGCTCAAGCGCTCCGCCATTTGCCTCCTGACCTAAAACTGCGATGTAGACATCCAACTGGGTGTCGAGAGGAATCTCAATGCCTTGCTTTTCAAGGACTAGGATGAGGCGCTCAATCCCCATACCAAAGCCAAAAGCTGGCGTTTCTGGTCCGCCAAAGTAGGTCACCAATCCATCATAACGTCCACCGGCACAGATGGTCAGGTCATTGCCACCAACCTCTGTCATAAACTCAAAAATAGTGTGGTTGTAGTAGTCCAGACCGCGTACCATGTTGGTGTCAATGGTGTAAGCAATACCTAGGCTGTCCAACATAGACTTGACCGCTTCAAAGTGGGCTGTACTTTCTTCGTCCAGATAGTCCAGGATAGACGGTGCGTTTTCCACAGCGACCTTGTCTTCTTTTTCCTTGGAATCCAACACACGCAGGGGATTTTCTTCTAGACGGCGCTGGCTATCCTTAGATAGCTGGTCCTTGAGCGGTGTCAGGTAGTCAATCAAGGCCTGGCGATAAGCGGCACGGCTCTCAGGATTACCCAAACTATTGAGGTGGAGGCGGATACCTCTGATACCCAACTCTCCAAAGAAGTGATAAGCCATGGCAATGGTTTCCACATCTGTTGCTGGGTTGCTAGAGCCAAAGCACTCAACACCAATCTGGTGGAACTGGCGCAGACGACCAGCTTGTGGGCGCTCGTAACGGAACATTGGACCCATGTAGTAGAACTTAGCAGGCTTTTGCACTTCTGGGGCAAAGAGCTTGTTCTCTACATAGGAGCGAACAACCGGTGCCGTGCCTTCTGGACGAAGAGTGATATGGCGGTCCCCCTTGTCATAGAAATCGTACATCTCCTTGGTCACAATATCCGTGGTGTCGCCAACCGAACGACTGATGACCTCGTAATGCTCGAAGATCGGTGTGCGAATTTCTGCATAATTGTATTGCTTGAAAATGCTGCGGGTGAAGTTTTCCACATACTGCCACTTGGCAGAATCCTGTGGTAGTAAATCCTGGGTTCCTTTTGGTTTTTGTAATTTCATAGGTCTTCTCACTTCTCTATATCTTGCCCCTTATTTTATCATATTTTAATCTTTTTTGGAAATGGCAGAGCAGACAAAAAGGGAGTGGGAAAGAACTCGACCATTCATAGAAGAGTTCGTCAACAAGTCCTTATTTCTAATTGTTGAGCTGAAACAGTCTATCCCCAGACTGTTCCACTCCCACCCCCGTGTAGCCCCAACAGTCATAGTAGTGACTGTTGGAGGTTGGGAATAGGGCGAACAGAGTTCGCATCAGTCGTATAGGTCAGATTTGGAGTGTAAAACACGAACAAATCTGCCAATCAACCACTGCGCTGAGATGTTGACACTAACTTTGAGAAGCGGTGCTGGGCTTGAGCCCAGCCTCCTTGTTTTAAAAACTATTTCTTATCCACAATCTGGAAATTCAAGTCGCTCACTTCTATCTCAACCTCAAGTTTTTCTTCGGAGTTGAGATTGAGGAGGTTTTCTAAAGCCGTTTCTGCAAAAGCCGCGACTTTTTCCTGGCGTTCTGCATCATTCAAGACTTCCTCACTTGTCTTGTAAATGGCTTCTTGGGATTTTTCATTTAAAAATTCCTGTGCCTTTTGTCCAGAGGTGAAAGCATCCACTGCCTTATCGACAAGACCATTGCTATTATTGCTAATTTTGATTTGACCATGCTGCTGAGAATCAACTTCGACAAGGACAGGCTGCTTGAATGTCAAGGTGTTGTTTTGAATGTGAACATCTGACTGCTCAATTCCTTCCAAGACCAGTTTGAACTCTGTCTGGACAGGAATGTCTACAGACATTTCCCGCCCAACAAAGAGCTTGGTAATGGGCTCTGTCCAGTCTGGCCATTCTTCTAATTTATTGTTTTCAAAGGTCTGGTTGGCAGTGGTTGCTACCTCAGCTCCTGCCACAACTAGCTTGCTTTCCGCTTCAAACTTCTTGATGACAAATTCATACTGAACCTTGTGGGTCCCTTGGAACCAGGCAAAAATACTATTTCTAAGCCAAAAGATACCTAGACCTAAAACCAGCAATAAGACCAAAAGGCTAGCCAACTTTTTCGCGAAAAACTTCCCAACTGTTTTCATACAGTTCTCCTTCATATTTGAATTATCGGAACTTGTCCTACAACCATTATATATATATATGCTGTCAAGTATTTTTTGCATTTTTTTGATTATTTTAGCAAAGTTAGAGAATTTCTGCTCACAGGAAGTATTCGAGGCAAAAATTTTTAAAAAAATCTGTCAAGTAACTTTACTTTACAAAAAACTTTTGTTATACTGTTAAAGTTGACGAAAGTCATACGCACTATTTTAGATTGAAAAAGGGCTTGTACCTTATATTTAACGGAGGAAGAAAGAAATGGCAGTACCTGCACGTCGCACTTCAAAAGCGAAGAAAAACAAACGTCGTACTCACTATAAAGTAGCAGCTCCAACTGTGAAATTTGATGAAACTACTGGAGATTACTCACGTTCTCACCGTGTATCTTTGAAAGGATACTACAAAGGACGTAAAATCGCTAAAGCTGCTTCAGCTGAATAATAGAAGGGAGATACCATGCGCGTAAATATTACACTTGAACACAAAGAATCTGGTGAGCGTTTGTACCTTACTTCAAAAAACAAACGTAACACTCCAGACCGTCTTCAATTGAAAAAATACTCACCAAAATTGCGTAAGCACGTTATTTTTACTGAAGTAAAATAATTGAATTGAAAAAGCACTCGAAATCATTGATTTCAAGTGCTTTTTTTGCTTTTATCAAGCCTTCATGTCTACATTTTTAGATAAAAATCGACCTCATAGGCGCTCTTTCATAATCTCCACAAAGCGATGGGTAAATTGGGCTGTCATGCCCCAGATATTTTCTGGAAGACCTTCGTAAAAGGGTACAGACCGTTGATGGTGACTAAAGGGATAATCAACACCCCCTCGTAAGCGGTCAAAGGGAAAATCGCAATCTGGCAGGACTTTAGAGGTCAAATCATAGTATACCGGACTTGTTTGCAGTAGATAGTCTAACGGAACGGTGAACAAGCGGGCTACTTCTTCATTGGGTTGGAGGCTCTGCCAATCCAGATCCAAACGACCAACATAACAACGAATGGTTGACTGGGCAAAGACCAAGTAATCAATCTCTCCTAGTAATTCCACCTGTTCAGGCTTTATATTCAGCTCTTCTACTGCTTCACGGGCTGCTGCTTCCTTAGCACTTTCACCAACCTCAACCCTCCCCCCGGGAAAAGATACCTCTCCTGGCTGGGAAATTCCTTCACTACGGACTTGATAAAGGACCTGCCACTGATTGTCTGACCATACTAATGGCAACAAGACAGCGTACTCGCTTTTTTGTCCCAAAGGTTGGGGCTGATAATCCCTCAAGATCATTCTACTCTCATCAATCATCTCTCTATTCCTTACTAATTAGTGATGCACACCCACTATCTTAACCAATTTCTACCAATCCTACAAGTATCTTGACCAAAAAAACTGAGAAGTTGCCTTCCCAGTTCATCATCTTATTTTCCTTTTAGCATGCCCATAATGCCACGTGTCACCACGCGCCCAACTTCCCGTCCGACCTGACTCATCAGGTTCTTGGTAAAGCGATCCATCATGGAATCTGTTTTACGACTGGCTGGTTGGCTGGCTTTTTGAGTCGCCTTAGCCGCTTCTTTCTGGGCTTTCTCTTCCATTTTTGCGGCTGCCTTAGCTTCTTTTTCTGCCTGTTTTTCCGCCTCGGCCTGCTCTGCTTTTTTGATGAGTTCGGCTTCTTTTGCCTCTGTCATGGCTAAAATCTGCTCGTGGGCTGATTCACGGTTAACCGCGTCAGCATATTTTTCCATCAAAGGAGAATTATTGATAACTGACAAGAGGGCACTTGGCTCCACGGTTCCCAGCATACTCTTTGGAGGATAAATGGTCACCCGGTCCGCAAAGCTAGGTGTTCCGTCGGCTTGCAAGGTGGACACAACTGCTTCACCTACTTGCAACTCCTGAATGACCTTGGCCAAGTCCTCACCACCTTCTTGGCGGAAGGTTTCAGCAACTGTCGCAACTGTCTTGAGCTCTTTTGGTGTAAAGGCACGAAGACCATGTTGGATACGATTACCCAACTGGGCTGCGATGCTATCAGGAATATCCGTCGGATTCTGCGTTACAAAGAAAACCCCTACACCTTTTGAACGAATCAAACGGACAATTAGCTCAATCTTTTCAAGAAGAACTTTTGGTGCATCTTTGAAGAGAACATGGGCCTCATCAAAGAAGAAGACCATCTTAGGCTTGTCCAAATCGCCCACCTCAGGCAAGACTTCATAGAGTTCTGATAAGAGGCTGAGAAGAACCGTTGAATACAATGTCGGCTGATTAAATAGCTGAGTAGCTTGGAGAACGTTGATAACCCCACGGCCATCTTCTGCTGTACGCATCAAATCAGCAATATCAAGACTTGGCTCACCGAAGAAAATCTTTCCACCTTGTTGCTCCAAAACAACCAGACTACGCAAGATAGCACCAACCGAACGAGCTGGAATATTTCCATAATACTGGCTCAGCTCTGCCGCATTTTCAGCCACAAAATTGAGCATGGCCCGCAGGTCCATCAAATCAATCAAGAGAAGCCCACGCTCATCTGCTACACTAAATACGATATTCAGAATAGATTCTTGGGTGTCATTCAAGCCCAAAAGGCGCGTCAATAAGACAGGACCCAGCTCTGAAATGGTCATGCGGACAGGGGTCCCATTTTCACCCAAAACATCCCACAACTCCACAGGATAGCCCACTGGACTATAGTCAGGATAGTGGGTTTTCTCCAAACGACTTGGATCAATTTCCTTGGTATTCGCCGCAACCAAGCTATTCAAATCACCCTTGATGTCTGATAGAAAGACAGGAATACCCGCGTCACTCAACTGCTCCGCCAAGACTTTCAAGGTCACTGTCTTACCCGTACCCGTAGCACCTGCTATAATTCCATGACGATTGAGCCGCTTAAGCTTCATCTCCGCACGCTCACGACCATAACCAAAAGCAATAACATCTGACATATACTAGCCTCTTTTCCGATTTTTTCTAGCTTTATTGTAGCATAGTTTTTTGGAAAATAGCAGAGCAGACACCTTTCAACAGATGGAAAATCTTTTTTAGAGAGCAGCTGACACACTCTTTTCAAGAGAATGAAGTAGGTCGACCATGACTAGCAATAATTGATAACGGTTACTTGAGTTTTTTTGCCGAAAAACACTTACATTTTTAGCTTTTTTCTGTTATACTCTTTTATTGTGAGAACACTATCAAATATGATTATATAAAGGGGATTATTATGGCAGCACAACAAGATTCGCTGATTTATAATATCGACAAGAGTATCAAGAAAAAAGCCGACTTGATCGAAAGCAACTACTTTGCCTACGCCATCCGTGCCGCAATGGCCAGCGTTTATTTGGCAATCGGTTTGGCCATCTCAGCCTATGTGGCTGACAAACTCAACCACATCGTAGATGGTTTGGGCAAATTCGGTTACGGTCTTATGTTCGGCTGGTGCTTGGTCATGATTTTGTATATGAACGCCGAGCTCGGTACATCAAATATGATGTATATGACATCAGCTATTCACCGCAAGGTCATCCCTACTAAGACTGCATTGAAAATCTTGGCAACCTGTATTTTCTTCAACTTTGTCGGCGCGGTTATCGTCTGCTTCTTGCTCTCCTACACCCAGCCTTACCAAGTTGGGCATTTGGATGAGCATAGCTACCTAATCCAAGCTACCACTGCAAAATTGATGAAAACACCATTGACTCAATTTATCGAAGGGATCTTCGCTAACATCGTTGTAAACATCGCAGTCTTCATCTCTATGCGTATGAAGGATGATGCTGGACGTGTTATTTCCTTGATTTTCATCATCTTCATCTTTGCCTTCCTTGGCTTCGAGCACGTGATCGCTAACTTCTCTACCTTCTCACTTGCCTTCTTTGCAAATGGCGGAGCTGTAGAAGGTATGTCTGTGGCCAGTGTCCTTGTGAACTTCCTCTTCTCAGGTCTTGGAAACTACGTCGGTGGAGGACTTCTAATCGGTCTGCTCTATAGCTGGCTCAGCAACAAATCAAAACTTTACATCGACTAATCTGAATGAGTACGGTTGGACTTCCAGCCGTATTTTTTTTGGTAATTTTTGCACAAATATTCTTGACAAAATATTTGTTTAGGTGTATATTTGTTATATACCAAGATTCGATATATGACAAATAACAAATATATACCAAATCTAAACCTAATCACCCAACTATCAAGGAAAGGAGTGTCCTATGCATTTTCCAGTCCCCGCAGTGCTGACAGAATTTCTTATTATGGCTATTTTGGAATCCGATGATTCCTACGGATACGAAATCTGTCAGACCATCAAACTGATTGCCAATATCAAGGAGTCAGCCCTCTATCCTATCCTGAAAAAGCTAGAGCAAAATGACTTTTTGACCACCTACTCCCAAGAATACCAAGGCCGCATGCGCAAGTATTACAGCCTGACCCAGCTGGGCCATGAAGAACTGGTTCGGCTCAAAGATGATTGGGACACCTACACAGCAACCATCAACGGTATTATAGAAGGGAGCGTCCGCCATGACAAGAACTGAGTACATGGAGCAGTTGGAAAAACACCTGAAAAAACTACCCCACAAGGAATACTTTGAAGCCATTAACTTCTTTAATGAATACTTTGACGAGGCTGGTCCAGAACAGGAAGCAGACATTATCGAAGAACTAGGCTCACCAAAAGAAGCTGCTAGCGAACTGATTAACAATATTCTCAATAAGCAAATTCAAGAGGATAAAGAAAGAAAAGAACCGCTCCAGCTAACTTGGAAGCACTGGGCTGGACTGGGAGCCTTGAGTATGATGGGCTTATTTTCCTTCTTCCTGCTCTTTATCATGGGAGAATTTATCGGATTTATTCCATTGTTTGCGACCCTTATCCTTGGAGCCTTTTTCCTCGGCCGCTACTTCCGCAACTTTAGCCAGACCAAACGAACACTCTGGTTAGCTATCCTTGCAGTCATTTCCCTGCCCATCGCCATTCCTCTCCTGCTTATTCTACTAGCTAGCCTATTGGGTTTAACGGCACTTATCGTAGCCCTCATTATCGGTGCCTTTGCTTTAGGCGTGCTACTCCTGATTAGCGGTGCCTATCTGATCTGGGAAGGTTTCACCCTCCTGTCAGAAGGATTTAACATCTTCCTCATGGGCTTTGGCTCAGGACTTTCATTGATTGGTGGAGCTATTCTCATCTACATCTTGACTGGATTTTTTGCCTACTGGTCTTGGCGCTTGGTCAAGGCTTGCTTCAAATGGATCTTGAAACGAGGTAAACGAGCATGAAAAAGAAACTAACCCTGGCCCTTATTATCGGCTTTGTCAGTCTGATTGTTGGCTTAATTCTAGCTGGAATTGGATTTTTTACAGGAGGCATTACTGGTTTGGTAGATGTAGCTGCTCCCAAGAAAATTCACCAAACTTACACCGAACTGAATAGCATTAAAGTTGACTTTATCCCTCATAGCGTCTACATCAAAGAATCTAGTGATAGCAACTACCATGTGACCTATGCTAATTCTGACAACAATATGCAGAGCCCACTAAGTCTATCCGAAAAAGATGGGACATTAACACTTACCTCTCAAAGACGAGAGCTTAAAATCGAAGGAATTATGCAGTTTTTTGGGGAACTCTTAGCCCAACGAGGTATTGATGTCAACACCGTTACCATTGAAATTCCAAAAGGAAAGACCTTGAATAGTTTGGAAGGTCATAGCATAGATTTCTATTACGGTAGTATCTTCAGCATAGAGAATGTCCATATCAAAGAAATCAATCTAGAAGGTAATGTCGATCTCACCAATAGCCAGATCGACAGCGGCAAGCTATATAGCCGATCCTTTCATGTCACCAACTCTAGTCTGAAAAATCTTGACATTTCTGCAGATAATGGCGGTAGCCTCTCTGAAACCAATCTTGAAAATGTCAAGATTACGAATTACTACGAATTGAAGACTATCCAAATCAGTCTAAAAGGAAATAATAGCTTCACCCCTGCTAAGGTCGGTTCATCCACTCATACCATACTTGACTTGACAGAGCAAAGCCTACAAGACATCAATCTCAATATTAACACGCAGTTTGATCTAATGGCACTGGCTCAAGAACAGGGCTTCTACGCAGAAACGGAACAAGAACTAGAAGAAATGATGGGGGACATCACCTATCTCAAGGAAGCAATGGAGCGCATGGGAATTTACACCAGCGGAGTGTATGAGAAACTCCCTGTCAAAAAAGAAGACAGCAAGCACAGTCTGACCCTAGAAAACAAAAACAGTAAAAATAGCCTGACCATTGATGCTGTCAATGCAAGCATAAACCTGGAAAAGTCAGAATAACTCTAACAAATGCGAAGTAGCCTATAAGAATAGGCTACTTTTTGTTACCGTAAACAAGATTTTTTATCAGCAGTTGATGATGGATATGTTATAATAGTCTTACGCAAACGTTTTCTTAAAAGGAGATAATGAAATGATTCAGGCAGTGCATCTATCAAAAACCTATTCTATCGTTGATAAGGAAGTGGGACTCAAAGGCTCTATCAAGGCTTTTTTCAAGCCCAAGAAAAAGGCCATCCCTGCTGTTCAAGACATTTCCTTACAGGTGAGAAAAGGAGAAATTATCGGCTATATCGGCTCCAATGGTTCTGGTAAATCCACCACCATCAAAATGCTGACAGGTGTTCTCTATCCAGACCAAGGCTCCGTCCGCATCAATGGCCTTAATCCACAAGAAAACCGCAAGGCTGTCAATAAGCAAATCGGCGTTCTCTTTGGACAAAAATCTCACTTGGACTGGAACTTGCCTGTTCAAGAATCTTTTATCCTTCACGCAAAAATTTATGATGTCCCAGATAAGATTTTCAAAGAGAGATTGGCTGTCTTGATTGACCTATTGGACTTGGCAGACATCATGAAGCAACCGATTCGCAATCTGTCACTCGGCCAACGGGTTCGCTGTGAATTTGCGGCTATCTTTATCCACCAGCCTGCTGTTGTCTTTTTGGACGAACCAACCATTGGCTTGGATGCCAGCGTCAAGGAAACCATTCGCTCCTTCATCCGCTATATGAATCAAGAATACCAGACCACTTTTTTGATTACTTCCCATGATATGAAGGACATCGAAAGCCTCTGTGAGCGGATTTTTATCATTGATAAGGGCAAAAAAGTCTACGACGGTTCTTTGACCGTCCTCAAAGAACGCTTTTCCACAGTCAAGACCATTCTCTTCTCCACCGAAAAACCGATTGAAAAAGCCTTGCAAGTGGATGGCTGGGAGTTTGAGCAGTTGGATGACTTCCATTTTGAAATCCATTATCAAAGCAAGGTTTGGACTAGCGCCCAGGTGATTGAGCAAGTTTTCAATCACTTTACTGTTGAAGATGTTACCATGAAAGAATTGGAAATAGAAACCATGGTCCGTCAGATTTATGAGGAGGGTATCCATGCGTAAATATCTCTACATGACCCGCCTGACCATGATGAACGCCATGCAGTACAAGGCCTTCTTCCTGGCTACCTTCGTTTCACTGGCAGTGAAGATTTTGGTGGCTCTCTTTGTCTGGAAAACCATTTTCTTTACTCAATCAGAAGTAAATGGCTTTACCCTACAAACCTTTACCACCTACATTATCTTTGCTAATCTACTAGCCAGTTTAAATTCTTTCTCACTCGGAGAAGATTTGTCCCATAGCATTTTAAAAGGAAGCATTGCTGGAGAATTTCTCAGACCCTATTCCTTTATTCTAGCCCTCTTTTTCAAAGACCTTGGAAATAAGCTCTTGGAACTGATAAAATTTGCTATCGTATTTATCGGTATCTTACTTGTTCATCAGGATTTTTATCTACCTGACGGAAAAACTATTTTGCTCTTTCTAGTCAGCTCCATCCTCGGTATGTTTATCGTTCAATTACTGGATATGGCTTTTGGCTTCTTAGCATTTTTTACGGTCAATGCTTGGGGAGTGATGCTCCTGCGAATGGGGCTTTTCAATCTAGCCTCTGGGGCACTATTGCCACTCAGCTTCTATCCACAGGCTGTGGAAAACTTTTTGAAACTGCTTCCCTATAATTATGCGGTTAACGTTCCAGTTTCCATTTTATTGGGACAGGAAAGCGATCTAACTGCTTTGGGGTTGCAAGTTATATGGATACCCATTCTAGCCTGCTTCATCGCTGCTCTTTGGTCTCAGGCCAAGCGTCGTATTGTCATTTTTGGAGGTTAACATGAAGAAATATATCAGCCTCTATCTATATAACATCAAGGTCTACATGATGGCCCAGATGTCCTTTCGGGTGGACTTCTTCATCGGGCTTTTCTCCTCTTTGATTGAACAGATTGTCTACCTGATTTTCCTCAATATTCTCTTTGGAAATATCAAGGAAATCGCTGGTTTTAACTACGGTCAAATGCTTTTTATCTATGGAATAGCGACCGTCGGACGCTCCATTCACCTGATATTCTTTGACAATCTCTGGATGTTTGGCAGTCGCTACATCCGACAAGGCGAATTTGAACGCCTCCTCCTCATGCCTGTCAATCCTCTTTTTCAGCTCATCTGTGAACGAATTCAACCTCAAGGAATCGGAACCACCATTATCGGCTCTATCGCTCTTGTACAAGCTTCCAGTGAACTAGGCTTGGAATGGAGCTTTGGAAAGCTGATGTTACTAATCTTTGTGACCATTTGCATCGGCCTGCTCTATGCCGTTATTCAACTCGGTCCAACGGCCCTAGCCTTTTGGATTGTAGAGTCTTTCCCTCTGACCATGGGGATTTTCTCCCTCAATCAAATGGCTCAGTATCCCCTCAACATCTATCCAAAACTCATTCAAATCCTGCTGATTTTTGTTTTCCCTTATGCTTTTACAGCCTATTTCCCAGCCCTCTACTTTTTAGACTTGTCCATGTGGGGACTAGCTTTACCTCTGGTGGTAGTGGTCCTATTTTCTATCAATTATAAACTCTTCCGCTATGGTATGACCAAGTTCACCAGCGTAGGAAATTAAAAGAGCTAGCATTCTTCATCCAGAGAATGCTAGCTTTTTTATATACCTATAAAACAAGTTCCTCAAGCACCTGAAACACACCAGCTTCCAAATGGCTAGGTGCCAAGTATTTGGCAACTTGCTTGACCTTGTCTGTCGCATTTTCCATAGCATAGGAAGCACCAACATAGGCCAACAATTCGATATCATTATCCGAATCCCCAAAGGCCAGGACTTGATTTGGCGTGATTGCTAAATTCGTCAAAACCTGTTCCAAGCCCCATGCCTTATGAATACCCTGCGGTAGAATGTCAACGGAACCATAACCACTGGTTACAGCCACCAACTGACCGTGAAAAGCCTGATTAAACTCTTCCGTTATCTTATCTACCTGCGCTTCAGGAACCCAAAGACCAAGCCTATAAATAGGTTCAAAGGTTGGATAGGCACTGAGGTCATCTAGGTATTTTACCCGACTTTGAAAAGCTGCCATTTGTGCAGGGTCAATCGGTAAACCTGTACCTTCAAAAGGCATGCCTGCACCGGCCTGCATATAAATGTCCTTCTCCGTCGACAACATCAGGCAGACCTCTGCCCAACGGTCTTTGAAATAGTCTAAAACTGCTCTGATTTCTTCTTGCTGAATGCTTCGCCGAATGATGGTTTTGCCAGCTTGATAGACATGGGAACCATTATCTGCTACAAAAATCAAACGTTCTTCAAATCCTTTAAAGAGTTGAAGTAATCTACCTATTCCATTGCCACTAGCAATGACAAATGGAATAGCTCTCTCTTCTAGCTTATCCAAAATCCATGCAAAACGTTCTCTGTCAAAACTCCCTTGACCATCTAAGAAAGTCCCATCCATATCTGTTGCTACTAATCGAACTGTCATAGGTCACTCCTTACCAATTCAGATTTACAAAATCCTTCATTTCTTGATAGGCTAGATCCACACGCGCCTGGGTATCTGGGTCCAGCTGTCCATAATACTGTCCACCTGCTATCCAATCTTGCAGAATATAGGTCTGATAAGCAAATTGCTCATAGCCTTCTGACGAGTAAGTCCCCTTAGACCAGCGATTGACCCAGGTCGGATGGGCTTGAGCCGTTTGAATACTTGTTTGCCCATTCTCTTTCTGAATAGTAAGATCCATCAAGACACCTCTTTCTGTCCACTGTGCATTTGGGGTATCTTCCATACTCTCGATACGTTGATTGGATAGAAAATTCCCCATAGAATAGATAATCAATTTTCTCTGACCATCTTTCTCAAGAATTTCTGCCGGCTCGACTACATGGGGATGACCTCCCAAAACAATGTCTGCTCCCCAACCAATCATTTGATGGTAGATACTGGTCTGCTCCTCCGTTGGTTCCAACTGATATTCCACACCCGTCTGAGGCATGACAATAGTAATGTCCGCCTCTTTTTCTGCTCGTTCAATCTCAGCCTGCATCTTTTCAAGATTAAAATCTGATAGGTAGCCATCGTATTCTTCCTGACTAAGCAAGACTTCCAAGCCGTTGAAGCCATAGGCATAGGCCAAAACAGCTATACGGATACCATTGACCTCTCGGATATAGAGCGGCGCAGCTGACCGATTTCCTTCTGCATAGACACCGACTGTATCCACGCCAGCTTCTCTAAAGGTATTGACTGTGGAAACCAGACCAGACAGATGAGAGTCCAAGATATGATTGTGGGCCAAATCGACCAAATCATAGCCTGCATCACGGATGTTACTAGCCACGATACTGGGAGCATTGAAGAGCGGATAACCCGCCAGATCCATATCTGGAGAAATAGTCCCCTCAAAATCTGCTATGGCAAAATCAGCCTGCTCAATCCAAGGCTTAACATAGGTAAAGTTCTCAGAAAAATCATAGCTCCCATCTACTTGCTCCGCCCCACGAAGAATAGGCAAATGATAGAGCAAATCACCGTGGGCCATAATACGAGCGGTCCTTCCCTCATTCTCTCCCTGACCTGTTTGACTAGTCTGACTAGCTTCGTCTTGTTGCTGACTTACCGAATTATCCTGCCCCATTAGCAATATCCGCTCCAAAACTAGAATAATACCTAACAGCAATATAGCTAGATAAGCAATTCCTACCACTTGCTTCCGTTTTCTTAGAGCTCTTCTATTCTCTAAACGGCTATAGGTTATAAGATTTGGCATCTTCTCACCTCCTCTTCTTACCCTTATTATACGCCTTTCGCCCTCAAAAATCTATAGAAAAAGCGGGATTAGCCTCCCACTCCCCTTCTTATTAGTCCATATAGCGCAACTTCCCACGAAAATCTTCGATCTTCTCATAGCCCTTCTCTGCCATGATAGCCTGCAATTCCTCTGTGATACGCTCAAAGGCAGCTAGCCCTTCCTTTTGAAGAGTTGTACCGATTTGGACCATGCTGGCGCCACAAAGGATATGTTCGAAGGCATCACGTCCCGTCAAAACGCCACCTGTTCCAATAATCTGAATTTCCGGTTTTAAACGCTGATAAAAGGCATGGACATTGGCCAAGGCAGTCGGTTTGATATATTCACCCCCGATGCCACCAAAACCATTTTTAGGCTTGATGACCACCTGCTCATCTTCAATGTACAAGCCATTCCCAATAGAGTTGACACAATTGACAAACTTGAGTGGGAATTTATTGAAGATAGCTGCAGCCTGATCAAAGTGAACAATATCAAAGTAAGGTGGCAACTTGATACCCAGAGGCTTGGTGAAATAGCTAAATACCTCATGCAAGATGGTTTCTGTCGTTTCGAAATCATAGGCAATCTGCGGCTTACCTGGTACATTTGGACAGGATAAATTTAGCTCAATTAAGCCATTAAAGTCACTGGCTTCCACCCTTCTCAAAATCTCATGCGTTTCATCAGGCGACATGCCTACCAAGGACAAAACAAAGGTTCTATTTGGTTCAGTTTCCTGTAATTCTAGTAGATAATCCAAATAGTAAGCCAAGCCCTGATTTGGCAAGCCCATTGAGTTAATAGAACCAAGTGGCACATTCTGATAACGCGGTTCGGGATTGCCAGCTCGGTAGTCCAAGGTTGCTGTTTTGGTCACAAAGGTCCCCGCCACAGAATCCTTGACCGCAGCCAACTCTTCCTTGGTCATACACCAAACCCCTGCCGCATTCATCAAGCAGTTGTCAAACGAAAATCCGCCTAGTCTTGTTGCTATTGAAACCATAAACTACTCCTCAACTTTTATTTTTCTCATTATAGCATGTAAAACAAACAAGCTTAAAACAAGAACTGTTAACGTTCGTCTTTTAAGCAAAAAAAATTAAAAAAATTTGCATTTACTTCTTTACATTTAAAAATCATAGTGCTATAATAATTGTCAGATAAATTAAATTGTCAGATAATTTAATCTAGACTTTCAGTTTGCTTTTAGTACTAGGCAACGAGCTGCAGACAGTACCGGAGTACGGCAAAGCGAGTTAACGAAATAATAAAAGAAAAACTGGATGACTATAAATAAAAAAGAAATCAGGTGACCCAATGTCAAACGCAAAAGCTTATATTGCCCAATCATTTGAAGCTGTTAAAGCTCGCAACCCACATGAAACAGAATTCCTCCAAGCGGTAGAAGAACTCTTCTCTACACTTGAGCCTGTTTTTGAAGCACACCCAGAATACATCGAAGAAAACATCTTAGCCCGTATCGTTGAACCAGAGCGTGTGATCAGCTTCCGTGTTCCATGGACTGACAAGGACGGTAAAGTGCAGGTGAACCGTGGCTACCGTGTACAATACAACTCAGCAGTAGGTCCTTACAAGGGCGGTCTTCGCTTCCACCCAACTGTTAACCAATCTATCTTGAAGTTCCTCGGTTTTGAGCAAATCTTCAAAAACGTTTTAACTGGTCTCCCAATCGGCGGTGGTAAAGGTGGTTCAGACTTCGATCCTAAAGGCAAGACTGATGCTGAAATCATGCGTTTCTGCCAAAGCTTTATGACAGAATTGCAAAAACACATTGGTCCTTCTCTTGACGTTCCTGCCGGTGACATCGGTGTTGGTGGTCGCGAGATTGGTTATATGTACGGTCAATACAAGCGCCTTCGCCAGTTTGATGCAGGTGTTTTGACTGGTAAACCTCTTGGTTTCGGCGGTTCTCTCATCCGCCCAGAAGCAACTGGTTACGGCTTGGTTTACTTTACTGACAATATGTTAGCTGCAAACGGTAAATCCTTCAAAGACCAAACTGTTCTTATCTCAGGTTCTGGTAACGTAGCTCAATTTGCAGTACAAAAAGCTACTGAACTTGGAGCAAAAGTTATCTCTGTGTCTGATTCAAATGGTTACATCATTGATGAAACAGGTATCGACTTTGACCTTCTTTGCGATATCAAAAACAACCGCCGTGCTCGTTTGACAGAATATGCCTCTGAAAAAGCAACTGCTCAATACTTCGAAGGTTCTGTATGGAACTACGATGGAAAAGCTGATATTGCCCTTCCATGTGCAACTCAAAACGAAATCAACGGTGAGCAAGCTGCTGCCCTAGTGAAAAACGGTGTTTACTGTGTGGCAGAGGGGGCCAACATGCCATCTGACCTTGACGCTATCAAAGTCTACAAAGAAAACGGCGTTCTATACGGTCTTGCAAAAGCTGCCAATGCTGGTGGTGTAGCTGTGTCTGCTCTTGAAATGAGCCAAAACAGCCTTCGCTTGTCATGGACACGTGAGGAAGTTGACGGTCGCCTTAAAGACATCATGGCCAACATCTTCAACACAGCCAAAGAAACAGCTGAAAAATACAACCTTGGTACTGACTACCTTGCAGGTGCCAATATCGCAGCCTTTGAACAAATCGCTGATGCGATGATCGCACAAGGTTTGGTATAAGCAAAATTTTAGCTGACCCTACTATAATGAAAATGACTCCCAAATTGACGTGCCAATTTGGGAGTTTTTTTGAAATGTTATCGATAAGGAAAGGGAACAACTTGAACTTTAATCTATGAAAACCACAAAAGAGGCTGATGCCCCCTTTGTCAATTTATATACCCTCACCAACTAATTCAGTCCACACTGCATCTTCGTAAGTAAAGGCAAAATTAGTTTCCTTGTCTACCCCATAAATGAGCTTCACAGCCATACTTGCACCAGCTTGGACTTTCTCCGCAATATCAACATCATAAGTCCGCATGTCTAAATGATAAGGGATATGGGTGGAAGGATCTAACAGACTAAAATAATACTCATCAAAATACAAATCTTCCTCCGAAGTGTTTTCCAATTCAATCTCTACTACATAGGCTGTAGTATATCTCGTATCTACAAGATCTACTTCCCTATCCTTACCCATCGAAGTCACGGTAATCTGTAAACCATCCGGAAAACTTACCTTTTCTCCTACTTGGTGTTCTGTGTAGGTCACAGTATCATCGAAGTAACTGTCAGAACCCCAAGAATCACTTATATCTGACAAGCTTAGGCTGGTCATCAGAAACAAACAGGTGATCCCCAAGACAAAAGACAAGACCATACCAACGATACTGGTCCAAAATAATGGTTGCTTGAAGAATGGCTTTTTCTTATAATACATCTGCCCATTTTCAACGACAAAATCCTTAACTTCCATCTGAAACTCCTTATTTGGTTAGACTGGTGGTTGGCAAGTCAATGCCTGCTTGCCGTAGTGCTTCCTGATAAAAACCAAGGAACTGGTGATAAATACTACTTTGCTGCCCGTGGGCTACAAAGAGATTGACACGGTAAACAAACTGGCCGTTGGTCGTATTTTGTGGTCCAAGAACTGTCACTCCTGTAATCTGATCAAAGTTGCTGACTTCTCTACGGTTGACTTCCTCAATAACCTGACCAACTCGCTCCAAGTCGGTATTGAATTTGAGCGGAATATCCACCTGAGCCCGCATATCGCCACGGGATTGATTGGACACGACCAAGATGTTGCGATTGGGAATAAAATGCAGGGTCCCATCCGCATCCCTTACCTGGGTGGTCCGAATGCCCATGCTCACAATAGTACCTGAGATAGTAATTGGTCCATTGGTCAGCTTGACCACATCCCCCACGTCAAACTGTCGCTCTATCAGGATAAAGAAGCCATTGACTAGGTCTGACAAAAAACCTTGCGCCCCCAGGCCAACAGCTACCCCCGCAATCCCCGCACCTGCAAGCAGACTTGAAACAGGCAAACCAAGGATACTTAAAATACAGTAGATAAGGATAAAGTAGAGCAAATAATTCAGGATACTCTCCACTAGACGGCTGATGGTTTTCTGGCGACCAATGTCCTGAGTGGATACTTTCAGAGATGGCACTAAGACTTTTTTTACAGATGCCTTAGCAAGTTTTTTTATGATATAAAAGGCAAGAAAGAGGAGTACCAACGAAAGGGTTTTATTGACAAAGGCTGTCAAGAGAGCATCCACATTAAACTGAGAAACATATTTCTGGATAAATTCATTCATACGTTCATTATAGCAGAAAAACCTATAAAAACCTAAAAGACAGCCAAATGACTGTCTTTCATTTTATTTCTTCTTGGCAAAATACTGGCGTGTTTCCTTGATGATGACAGGAGATAGAGCCAGCAAGGCAATCAAGTTTGGTAGAGCCATGAGCCCATTCACAATATCTGCGATGGTCCAAATCAAATCCAGCTTGAGAAAACCACCCAAGGCAACCATAGCTACAAAGACCAGACGGTAAGGCAAGATAGAGTTGGTGCCAAAGAGGAACTCGATACAACGCTCCCCATAGTAAGACCAACCAAGAATGGTCGTATAGGCAAAGAGAACCAGACTGATGGTTAGAGCCAAGGCCCCTGGCTGTCCAAAAACTGTTGCAAAAGCTGCCTGAGTGAGCGGAGCCCCTGCCAAACCTTCAACAGACCACTGACCAGTCACCAAAATGGTCAAACCTGTCAAGGTACAGATGATAAGCGTATCAATAAAGGTGCCTGTCATGGAAATCAAGCCCTGCTCCACTGGATTATCAGACTTGGCAGCCGCAGCCGCAATTGGAGCTGAGCCCAGACCAGATTCATTTGAAAACACCCCACGCGCAATCCCACGCTGAATGGCCTGTTGCACGATCGCACCTGTAAAACCACCCACAGCTGCAGCTGGAGTAAAGGCAGATTTGAACACTAAGGCAAGGGTTGGCAAGAGTTGTTCCCAATGCAGGGCCAAAACAGCCACACTTGCTAAGATATACAAAATCGCCATGAAAGGAACAATTTTTGTCGAAATATCCGAAATCTTCTCAATTCCCCCAAAGATAAAGAAGGCGATGGAAATGGCTGTCACAATGCTGACCAACTGGGGAGCCAGACCAAAGCTAGCAGACATAGATGAGGCAATGGAATTAACCTGAGAAAAAGTTCCCATCCCCAAGAGAGCCACTAGAACTCCCGAAATGGCAAAGAAAACTGCCAAGGGCTTCCACTTTTGTCCCATCCCCAAGGTGATATAGTGCATAGGACCGCCTGCCGCTTGACCGTTGGCATCCTTAGTTCTATATTTGATAGCTAAAAAACCTTCCGCATACTTGGTTGCCATCCCGAAGAAGGCCGCCACCCACATCCAGAAAAGGGCACCAGGTCCACCTGTCGTAATGGCAGTCGCCACCCCAACGATATTTCCCGTACCAACCGTTGCCGCAAGGGCCGTACACAGAGCCGCAAAACTGGACACATCTCCCTGACCAGACTGGTCACTGGAGAAAATCAAACGAAAGGCGGTCGGTAACTTGCTGACCTGAAACACTCCCAAACGAAGGGTAAAATAAACACCCGTTCCGACCAATAGTAACAAGAGGGGCGGACCCCAAACAAAATCATTAATGTGCTGCATCAATTCTAACATAGCTTCCTCCTAAGCATAATTCTTAATCCGATAAAGCTGCCGGAAAAAACAAAAGAGGCTGAATTCATCAACCTCCAGAATCAACGCGAAAAACAAAGGAAAATCCCCTGTCTTCAATGCGCTCTGTCCTTTTACCTGAGAGTTTCAGCAGTTCTACTTTTCCAAGTAGAACCACCTTGCCCCTTCGGTGCCTGATGGTCTCTCCAGAGTTCCGTCCTTTGGACAGTCAGTCGCCTTTCTGCCCACTATCAACCGGTTATTCAGTTTTATCTTGCTCTATTCTAGACTATTTTTCAGGAAAAATCAAGAATATTTTTTGAAAAATTATTGTAGCAACTCCAAAAACAAACCATATCCTGCTTCTTCCATTTCCTCTCTCGGTATGAAACGAAGGGCTGCGGAGTTGATACAGTAACGTAATCCACCCTTGTCACGCGGTCCGTCATCAAAGACATGACCCAGATGAGCATGCCCGGCCCGACTGCGGACTTCGATGCGGTTCATGCCGTGGGAAAGATCTTGGAAATAAGTCGCAACTTCCTTGCTGATTGGTTTGGTAAAGGAGGGCCAGCCGCAGCCTGAGTCGAATTTGTCCGTCGAGAGAAAGAGGGGCTCACCAGTCGTAATATCGACGTAGATACCAGCCTGGTCGCTATTCCAAAACTCATTTTCGAAGGGTCTTTCCGTCGCAGCTTCTTGAGTGACTTGATACTGGAGGTCAGTCAAGCTGTCTTTTAAGACTTGCTGGTCTGGCTTTTGGTAGTCTGCAACATCAATCAGAGGGATTTTTGCCTGCCCAAGATCAATATGGCAGTAACCTTGGGGATTTTTCTTCAAATAATCCTGATGGTAGTCTTCGGCGGGGATGTAATGCGCGAGTGGCTCCACCTCAACGGCTAGTGGGCGTCCGCCAAAGAGCTGGGACTGCTCCGTCATGACCTGCTCGATGGTCGGCAAATCAGCCTCATCTGTGTAATAGATACCAGTCCGATACTGGCGCCCCTTGTCAGGCCCCTGCTGATTGACAGAGAAGGGATCAATGACGCGGAAATAGTAGAGGAGAATTTCCCGCAAATGGATACGAGTCTCATCATAGGCTAGATAGAGCGTTTCTGCGTGGTCTGTTTGTTTGAGGAGTTGATAATTGGTCGTCTCCACCTGTCCATTGGCATAGCCAACACTGGTGTCAAAAATACCATCGATCTGGGAAAAGTAGCCTTCCATCCCCCAGAAACAACCGCCTGCTAGGTAAATTTCTTTCATGTGAGATTCCTTTCGATGCAGAAAAAGGTTGAGTTTCCTCAACCTCCATAATTAACCAATCTCTGCCAAGATTGCTTTGATTTGGTCTTTGGTGTGAACACCAGCAACTTGTTTCACAACTTGTCCATCTTTTTTGAACAAAAGGGTTGGGATCGACATGATACCGAATTGACGGGCTGTGTTTGGATTCTCATCAACATCCATCTTGTAGATGCGTAATTCATCTTCATCCACTTCGCCTGCTAATTGTTCCAAGATTGGTGCTTGCATGCGGCATGGACCACACCAAGGTGCCCAAAAATCTACAAGGACTACGCCTTCTTGTGTTTCAACTTCAAAGTTTGTATCTGTAATAACTTGAACCATAATTTTCTCCATTTCTGATTTTGGTACTATCATTCTACACCAAATGAAGAGAGAATGCGAATTTTTGCTACGGAAGAGAAATGAGATAGTCATGCTTAAACAATTGTGATTTGAAAGCATGTTGGTCATTCTAAACTAGACCACAGGGAGCAAGCGTGAAATAGAAAATGGTTCTTCCTGTCAAATCCAGTTGTAGCAAGGGGACAAGGTGACGGAGTAGGTGCTACGGATCGAGAAATTGAATAGACATACTTTAGAAATCTTAATTTGAAAAGCAGATTGATTAAGTCAAACTAGACCGTAAGGATACCAGAAGGGACTAATAATCCCCTTGACTTGCCAGGTTCATTGCCAAAAGAAAAAAAGTTGAAAAACTTCAACTTTTTTCCGTCAAATCCACCACATAGGTCAATTCTTGATAGACATCTTCGATGTCAAACAATTCTAAATCTGCTTGGTCTGTCACGACATAGACACCTTCGCGGAGATAGTAGGGTGCTGGCTGACCTGTTTCATCTGTAAAGGCCAATTTAGCATTGGGAAGATCGACACCAAAACGGACATAAGGTGTGTCTTTAGGTGTACCGATGACAAGATAATCTGAACAGACTAACTGTCCTCCCCATTTTCTATACAAATGATTGGCTACATCTCCCTCTCTGGTAAAGATGGCTAATTTCTCGACAGCCTGTTCACGCAATTCCTGCTCTGCTTTTTCAAAAAGCGCCTGGGCAATACCCTGCCCTTGAAAGTCAGGATGAACAGCAAGGTTAGTAAAATAAGCTGTTCGCTTACTCGGTGCGTAAATATAAGACTGGCTGCACTCTTCCGTGTAAATATCGATGTCGATTAGACCAACTTAATAGCAGAAACTTGCTACGCAAGTCCCATCTCCAACCTCAAACGGTTCCCCAAACCGTTTGAGCCATCTACTTCCGCCACCCATTCCACACGGTAGTCATAAACGTCTGTCATTAGTTCGGGCTTCTCCGTTTCCCTATCATCAAAGAATGGGGAAAAGAGATAGCTGAGCGCCTTGCAATAAACCCATCCTTTTTCATCACTGGTTTGATAGTTTCTGATAATCATAATGTTACTCATACCTCCTTACTTAAAGGTCACAATGGTACAGCCAGAGCCACCTGCATTTTGTGGGGCATAGCCGAACTCCTTGACCTGTTTGTTGCGACGGAGGTACTTGGTCACCCCTTCTCGGATAACCCCTGTACCAATACCGTGGACAATGTCTACTTGTGTCAGGTTGTTGAGCAGAGCTTGGTCGATAAATTCATCCAGCTCCATCATAGCCTCTTCGTAGCGTTTGCCACGGAGATCTAAGCGGGCTTTTGGTCCGCGTACATGGGCACGTTTGACCGTGTGAACCTGACGCTTCTTAGGCTGCTCTGCCTTTTCCGCCTTGACTAAGTCAAACTCCTCCTTGGTCAAGGTCATCTTAATCAAGCCCACCTGTGCTTCCCAACGGCCGTCCTTTAGTTGATTGGTCAAGGTACCACGTTGTCCATAGGCTGTGACGATAATATCATCACCCACCTTGGCAGCACGCTGGATTTTGGCTTTTTTCAGCACCTTGTTTTTAGACAAATCCACCACTTCAGGCGCCAATTTTTTCAGCTCGGCCTTGGCTTCGATAATCTGGTGGGGCTTGAGGCTGGCTGCTGCATGGAGATTTTTGAGAATGTCCTCACTTTCTGCCAATGCCATATCTACAATTTCCTTGGCTTCCAAGCGTGCCTTGTTAAGCTCATTTTCCCGCTCCCGATTGAGCTCATCATAGAGCTTGCGGAGGGCTCGGTTCATCTTGAAGTTTTCTTGTTCCACCTCACGAATCTTATCTAGGCGACGGCGACTTTCAACCGTCTGACTTTCCAATTTCTCGATAATCCGGTTGACATCGCTATCTGTATCAGTCCAAGACTGGGCTGACTGGATGATGATATCCGATAAACCTAAACGCCGGGCAATTTCAAAGGCATTGGAGCGACCAGGAACACCCTGCATAAACTTATAGGTCGGACGCAAGCTATTGGTGTCAAATTCCATGCTGGCATTTTCAATACCAGAGGTTTCTATCCCGTAGGCCTTAAGCTCCGGATAGTGGGTAGTTGCCATGGTCTTGATCCCCCGCAGGCGAAGGTCTTCCAGAATAGCCATGGCCAGCGACGCACCCTCTTGGGGATCTGTACCCGCCCCCAACTCGTCAAAGAGAATGAGGGAATCCTGATCCGCCTCCGCCAAAATCGCTACCGTATGGGTCATGTGACTGGAGAAGGTCGATAAACTCTGCTCGATGGACTGTTCATCCCCAATATCCGCAAAAATTTCCTTGAAAACAGCTACCCGACTACCCTTATCAGCCAAGATTGGTAAGCCAGACTGGGCCATAAGATGGGTCAAACCCAAGGTCTTGAGCATGATAGTCTTACCACCCGTGTTGGGACCTGTAATAACAATAGCCGTCAACTGACTACCAAAATAAAGGTCGTTGGGTACAGGCTGAGCAATCAGAGGATGGCGGACATTGAGCAGGGCAATATCCTGCTTATCAGAAAGCCTAGGAACCACCGCCTTGTACTCACGCGCAAAAAGATGTTTGCCACGAATAAAATCCAAATGACCAATGACCCAAGCATTATTACGAATAATACCACTATGTGGTCGCAACATATCCGACAGTTCCTGCAAGATCCGACTGATTTCATGCCGTTCTTCTGCACGCAAGTGGCTAATGTCTTCATTTAAACTCACTACAGCCCGTGGTTCAATATAAACGGTCGAGCCAGAAGCGGAAATATCGTGGACAACCCCTGCAATCTTATTCCGATAGGTATTTTTTACAGGAAGAACATTGCGACCGTTCCTGCTAGCCAAGATAGTATCTGACAACATATCGCTCTTGTTCTTCAAAATATCCTGCATGACCTGACGGACCTGATCCTCTGCTTCACGGATTTTCCGGCGGATACGGGCCAGTTTTTCAGAAGCAAAATCCTCTACAAAACCAGCATCATTGATGGACTGGAGCGATCCTTGTAGATGGGGAAAGAGCTCAATTTTCTCAAAGAGCTTGTCCAGCTGACTAAGGCTGACATTTTCAAGATTGCCATAGAAATCCAAGAGGGACTTAGATACTTCCAAGACTTTCTTAACTGCCAATAGCTCACTGATATTCAGGTCTGTATCCAATTCCAAACGGCGCATAGCTGGATTGATGTCATTGGTCGCTGAGAGGCTAAAGTAAGGACTTTCGACAAAGATTTGTCCCATATCAGTCAACTCATCAAAGGCCTGCTGGATACGGTGGGCTTCCACCATAGGCTCCAACTGCCTTAATTCTTCCAAACCCTGCTCCGTCAAGAGATAGGGCTCGATTTTTCCTATAACCTTGTGAAATTCAAGGCTTTCAATAATTTTACTATTCATATTTTCCTACTTAGTCAAAAAGGATAAGGTTCCCCTTACCCTGCAATATTACTCAACCAAAGAGATTTAAAAAAACTACTCGTAAATGGTGTGTACTGAATCATGAAATTGGCCAGAAAACTTCCATGGAGCCTATCTTGAATTGCTGCCAAGGGGATGGTCGATAGCAAGACCAAAACAATCTGCAAGGAAAGAAAGGTCACCAAAACAGCTATGGCACCACTAATCAGATTGGTCGTTCTTGTATCCGGGTTAAATTCCTCTAGCAGATGGACAAAAATCCCCACAAAACGTGCCAATACATAAATTAGGATATAGATCAAAAGAAAGGCAAGACCAGCATAGAATACCTTGTCCAAATCAAATAGATAGTTTTCATCAAAATAATAGGTCGAACTACCTTGAGTGGCATTGGCAAAAGGCACCCAGAGGTAGAGAAAGGCTATCCACTTCTTGTAGGTCGCTGTAGCAATGACCAGGGCTAAAATACTAGATAGACCATAGAAAGCCTGCAAGACCAAGCCACGACTGTAGCCAATATAGAAGCTCCAGGCCAAAATTAGCAAAATTACCAATGAAATCATGCCTTCTCCTCAAGTTCATCCAAATCAACTAATGTGACATTTTTCTTCAATACTTTTTCCTTTACAGAGGCCAACTCCGCCTCGGTCTGCTCAAAAGCTATTTCACGCGTTAATTGAACAGAGAGGGCGTTGATTGCCAATAAAAGCGCCAAGGTTTCAGGGTCAGCCGTTGGCATCTTTTCCTTGATTGCCTGATATTTTTCAGTTGCAACACGCTCAATTTCTTCCATGAAGAGATTATCATGTTCTGTCGTTAAGGTTAATTGCTTCTCACCAAATGTAAATTTATATCGATTTAAGTTTGCCATAAAACACCTCGCTTACCATTATACAATAAAATAGATGATTTTGCTAATCCATATCCTACAAAGAATGTTTTCTGCGTGCAAAATCTACAAATCGGAATTTATCAATCTTATGCTTGCTTTCTGTATATTGGAACTGTCTTGTATCCCCCAGATAGACCCGGGACTTGATGAGAACCAAATAATCATCCTGGCACTGCATCAAATCACGTTCTTCCCGACTGGTAGGCTCCACCGTAATTTCCTTTTGTGCATAGGCGATATCCAAGCCCAACTGACCTTCTAGGTATTCATAGATGGACTTCTCCGCAATCTCAAAAGTCAACTCAGGAACCAACTCCTCAGCCAAATAGTCCGTATCCACGACAGAAATCTTCCCATCAATAGAACGTGTACGGACAACTTTCCAGACCTTGCTATAGGGTTCAAAACCTGTCAAACTAGCCAGACTGCTGTTGACCGTCACCTGTTCTAGACTGACAACCTGTGTCTGACTAGACAATTGAAGAGAGTTGGTCAATTCCTGATAGGAGGTCAAGCCAGAAACAGGAAAATTCAAGATCTCTTGCTTCAAGACCATGGAACCACGTCCCTGAACCTTTTGGATAAGCCCCCCTTCTGTCAACATAGCCAAGGCCTTGCGTACCGTGTCCCGACTAACCCCATAGGTTTCCTGCAATTGTTGTTCGGTCGGTAAGGACGTTTCCGCCGGATAAAGATTTGTACGGATTTTTTCCTTTAAATCATGATAAATTTCTTGGTATTTTTTCATTTTTTAACCCCATATATTGACTGCTTTCTATCATACAACATCACTATTATAACAAAATTTTAAAAAATTTAAGTAAAAGGGCTTGCATTATTTTTTGAAATCGGATACAATACTAGCACAAACGAAATTTGTCCGTACAAATTTCGTATATCCAATTTGTTGTGTCCCCCTAAAACATGATAAATCGGAAAACAAAGTCTTTTAGTTTACTTTTGGTACTAAGCAACTAGCTACTGGCTGCTCCAACAGTCAGACTAGCGACTATTGAAGGTTAAAAATCATACTGCTGATAAAATGTAACCCTCATAGAGTACGGTAAAGCGAGTTAACAAAGTACCTAGAGAGAAACTAAGTGACTAAAAAATATGGGAACGGCACTAGCCCAATTGTGCCTAGAAGGAAAAATATATGGGAAAATTTGAAAAAGAAGCCACACAGCTCTTGGACGCTATTGGCGGCAAAGACAATGTCACAGCAGTTTCTCACTGTGCGACACGGATGCGTTTTGTTCTTGCAGATGACAAAAAAGCAAATGTCAAAGTCATCGAAGACCTTCCAACCGTAAAAGGAACCTTCACCAATGCTGGTCAGTTCCAAGTCATCATCGGTAACGATGTACCTCTTTTCTACAACGACTTCACAGCCGTATCTGGTATCGAAGGCGTGTCGAAAGAAGCAGCCAAGTCTGCTGCTAAAAGCAACCAAAATGCCATCCAACGCGTGATGACTATGTTGGCGGAAATCTTTACGCCGATCATCCCAGCCCTTATCGTCGGCGGTTTGATCCTCGGTTTCCGTAACGTTTTGGAAGGCGTACAATTCGAAGCACTTGGTCAAGCTATGAAAGATGGAGAACTCCTCTTTGACGCAAGTGGTAAACCAATCTGGAACACTATCGTTCAAGTATCACCATTCTGGAATGGTGTCAACCACTTCCTCTGGTTGCCAGGTGAAGCCATCTTCCACTACCTACCAGTAGGTATCACTTGGTCTGTATCTCGTAAGATGGGTACATCTCAGATCCTCGGTATCGTCCTCGGTATCTGTTTGGTTTCTCCACAATTGCTCAACGCTTACGCAGTACCAGGAACAGATGCTGCGACCATCGCTAGCGACTGGTCTTGGAACTTCGGCTTCTTCTCAATCGCTCGTATCGGTTACCAAGCACAGGTTATCCCAGCCCTCTTGGCAGGTTTGGCCCTTTCTTACCTAGAAATCTTCTGGCGCAAGGTTGTTCCTGAAGTGGTATCAATGATTTTTGTTCCATTCCTATCCCTTCTGCCAGCACTTATCTTGGCTCACACTGTCCTTGGTCCTCTTGGTTGGACTATCGGTCAATGGATGTCAACTATTGTATTGGCTGGTCTAACTGGTCCTGTAAAATGGCTCTTCGGTGCGGTATTTGGTGCCCTTTATGCACCATTCGTTATCACTGGTCTTCACCACATGACCAACGCCATCGATACCCAATTGATTGCAGATGCTGGTGGTACTGGTCTATGGCCAATGATTGCCCTCTCTAACATTGCACAAGGTTCTGCAGTATTTGCTTACTTCCTCATGAACCGTAAGAATGAAAAAGAGGCACAAATTTCGCTTCCAGCAACCATTTCTGCCTACCTTGGTATCACTGAACCAGCCCTCTTTGGTGTCAACGTCAAATACGTTTACCCATTCGTAGCGGCTATGATCGGTTCAAGTATTGCTGGTCTATTATCTGTAACCTTTAACATCCAAGCTGCTTCTATCGGTATCGGTGGTCTTCCAGGTATCTTGTCTATCAAGGCTGAATACTGGGGAGTATTTGCCCTCACTATGTTGGTAGCAATTGTAGTTCCAATGATTTTGACAGTTGTTTTCAAACGTGCAGGACTATTTGCAAAAAAGGATGAGGCTCCTGAAGAAGTAAAAAGCGTAACTCCAAGCGTTTCCTCAGGAGAAAAATCTGATTTGATCAGCCCCCTAACTGGTCAAGCAAAAGAATTATCACAGGCAACTGACCCTGTATTCGCATCAGGTGTCATGGGGCAAGGTGTCCTTATTGACCCTAGCGAAGGTCTTCTGGTAGCACCTGTTGATGGTGAAGTATCTGTTCTCTTCCCAACCAACCATGCAGTTGGTATCACTGCTGCAAATGGTTTGGAATTACTAATGCACATCGGTATGGATACTGTCAGCTTGGAAGGAAAAGGCTTTACAGCCCATGTCAAACAAGGTGACAAGGTTAAAGCAGGTGACAAATTGATTAGCTTTGACATCGATGTTATCAAGGCTGCCGGTCTGGTAACAGAAACACCTGTCATCGTAACAAATCAAACTGATTTCAATACAGAGGTTCTTGGAGAACTTCCTCGTTCAGTAGAACGTGGACAAGCTATCCTAACCGCTAAAAAGAATTAATGTACTAGGAGGGCGCAGGGTAACTTGCACCTCCTATCATTGCTTTATCAACCAAGACAATTCAAGAAAGAGAGAGCAAAATGACAATAGACAAACGAAAGGTTGTTTATCAAATCTACCCCAAATCTTATAAGGACACGACAGGAAATGGTGTCGGGGATTTACGAGGAATTATTGAAAAACTTCCTTATCTAAAGGAATTAGGCATTGACATGATCTGGCTCAATCCTTTCTACCCAAGTCCGCAACGGGACAACGGTTATGATATTTCTGATTATACAGCTGTCAATCCTGATTTCGGCACCATGGCTGACTTTGAAGAAATGGTGGCTGTCGGTAAAGAGCTGGGCATCGAATTCATGCTGGACATGGTCCTCAACCACTGCTCAACCGACCACGAATGGTTCCAAAAAGCCCTAGCTGGTGACAAATACTACCAGGATTTCTTTATCCTGCGTAACCAGCCAACTGACTGGGTGTCTAAATTTGGTGGCAATGCCTGGGCTCCTTTTGGAGATACTGGGAAATACTACCTCCACCTCTTTGACGCGACCCAAGCCGACCTCAACTGGCGAAATCCTCATGTCCGCGAAGAACTCTTCAAGGTGGTCAACTTCTGGAAAGACAAGGGTGTCAAAGGCTTCCGCTTTGATGTCATTAACCTGATTGGTAAGGATGAAGTCCTCGAAGACTGCCCAATCAATGACGGCAAGCCAGCCTACACCGACCGACCGATTACCCACGACTACCTCAAGATGATGAACAATGCTACTTTTGGTAGCGAAAAAGGCTTCATGACCGTGGGAGAAATGTCAGCTACCACCATTGAAAACTGCATTCTCTACACGGCTCCTGAGCGGGAAGAATTGTCCATGGCCTTCAACTTCCACCACTTGAAAGTGGACTACAAGGACGGTCAAAAATGGACCATTATGGACTTTGACTTTGAGGAACTCAAACGCCTCTTCCACACTTGGGGCGAAGAAATGTCCGTCGGAAATGGCTGGAATGCTCTTTTCTACAACAACCATGACCAACCTCGTGCCCTCAACCGCTTTGTTGATGTGAAGAATTTCCGCAATGAAGGAGCAACCATGCTGGCTGCCTCTATCCATCTGTCACGCGGTACGCCTTACATCTACATGGGCGAGGAAATCGGCATGATTGACCCTGACTACGACAGCATGGACGACTATGTCGATGTCGAGTCGATCAATGCCTACCAGATGCTCTTGGACCAAGGACACGCACCTGAGCAGGCCTTCAAGATTATCCAGGCCAAGTCCCGCGACAATTCCCGCACTCCGATGCAATGGGATGCTTCTGACAATGCAGGCTTCTCAACAGGCACCCCTTGGCTAAAGGCTGGCAAATCCTATCAAACGATTAACGTTGAGCAGGAAAAAACAGGCCCAATCTTTACCTTCTACCAAGAACTCATCCGCCTGCGGAAAGAACTCCCGCTCATCTCCGAAGGAGATTACAAGGCAGCCTATAAGGACAGCCAGAAAGTCTATGCTTTTGAACGCTTACTAAATGGCGAAAAACTGTTGGTCCTCAACAATTTCTTCGCAGAAGAGGTTGAACTAGACCTGGCAGACGACTACGCACGTGGTCAAATCCTCATCAGCAACTATCCTGACAGCAAACTCGGTAAAAAAATTAGCTTGAAACCTTATCAAGCTTTAGCGATTATAGTGAAATAAGCAAGAAGGGAGTGGGACAAAAATCGGTAACCCGCAGGGTTCGATTTTTTCGTCCCACCCCCGCACAGTTGAGTAGGGCTGTAAAAGCTGATAAAATCAGCTAATTAGAGCCCACTCAACCACTGCGTCAAGTTTAACTATTGAAAAAAACTAAGGAGGCCAGGACTTTTGTCCCAGCCTTTTGTGATACAATGAAATAAAAAATGGAAAGGAATATTATGCTCCAAGAATTTTTGAACAAGGTCAACAATCCTGTCTTGAAGGATAAACTGGCAAGAATCTTCACCCAAATCCAGCAAGAATTTCCAAGTCTAACCACAGAAATCAAATGGAACCAGCCCATGTTTATCATGGACGGAACCTTTATCATTGGTTTCTCTGCTGCCAAGGCTCATATTTCCATTGCACCTGAAACGGTCACTATGGAAACCTTTGCCAAGGACATCAAGGAAGCAGGCTACGAAGCAACCTCCAACCTCTTCAAAATCAAGGAAGACCAAGAAGTCAACTGGGACCTGCTCCGCAATATCATCGCCTATAACATGGACGAGAAGAGAGGCTATGATAAGTTCTGGAGATAAGAAACGACTAAAAATTTGCCTGGAAAATAACTTCAAAAAAATCGTAGTATTTTTAGCTATTTTTCAAGAAATACTGTTATAATTATATTACAGAAACAGCTATCCTAGGGGGGAGATAGCTGTTTTTTTGATTATCCATCGTTTGTAATGCCCTAATGGATCACATATTAGGAGTAGACTGATTGAGCACTTGGTGCTGTACCCAATCAGTATTTTTTAGTGCCACCAGTTCCGTAATAAATGTTTTCATGTTAATTCTCCTTTTCAAAATCAAGATCAACCATCAATTCAAAATCCTCCGACAAGCGAACCAGACCAAACTTATCCAGATTTAGCTCCTGTCCAAATGCATCCAAATGCTTGTGATAACCTGATTGCAAAGCGATCGCTTCGCCGTCACAGAATGTCGACATAAACTCATCTCCCTTACCAAATCGAACCCCTTCTGCATTGATAAAGTAATACTTGCCATCTTCTACACAGTAGGCATAAGGGCTTGACCCAAATCCTGAGAGGAAGTCTAAATCTTCTGACTGGAACAAGATGTGACCATCTTCGTTGATAATATTCCAAAAGATTGATTTCTCTTCATCCATCTCAATAATGATCTCATCACCATCTTCTTCTATTACTTGGTCTTCTACAGCCACTGCTCGTTCAATTTGGACACTAGCTAAACCATTTGCCCCAAAGGTGCTGGCTCGTAAAAATTGATTTTTAAAGACAATATTCCCCTCACCATCAATATAACCCCAGAGCCCATTTTGTTTATAGGGATGCAGATTACCAAACTCACTCACCTTCAAACTCTCGCAACAAGCTGATACAACAACATCTCCCTGCTTATTGATGATACCTACTTCATCCCCAACCTTGAAGGTTGTGATATCCTTATCTGTAAACTTTTCCACTTCCCATTCGGATGGATAGTAGAAAACGATTTGACCAGAGGTATTTACAAAAGCAGTTTGACCAGTGTGTAAGGTCACATTTGACAAACCACCCGCAAAATGAGAGGCAGCCGCAAAAGTCATCCCAAAGACAGCCTCGCCCTTTTCATTGATAAACCAGGTCTTGCCATCTTTTGTAACAGGAGCCAAACCATTTTCAAAAATAGAGGCATCGTCAAACTGAGGTTCTATAACAAGATCATTCTCTTTATTGATGTAACCAAACAAACCATTGTCGAACTGGACAGGAGCCAGACCATTCTCCGCAAATTCATAAGCCAATTGGTACTGACAAGGAATGACTTCTCGACCTGTTTCATCTACATAGCCAACCAAGTCATCCATAACCACCTGCCGCATCCCATGGGACATAGAGTAAATTTCATCATAGTGCTTTTCCGACCTAAAAATAACATCCATATCTTCATTGACAGCTATGTAGGAACTCAACTCACGAATTAGATAGGTATTGCTCAAATCTAATTTATGAATACTAGCATAGAATTGGTTGTTTACAATCCGTCCATCTTCCCCAAGCAAGCAATAGGTTTGATAGTGCTGAGCTATGGCTAATCCTTCTTCCGAGAATTCTGAAATCGCATGGTAGCCCTGATCAAAGTTCAATTTCTTATTGAGTTGCTTACCTGTCCGATCAATAATTCCCCACGAGCTAGGTGAGTGATTAAATTTAACAGGCGCTGCCCCCTTGGCTGAGAATTTCTTAGCCTCTGTAAATTGAAAAGGAATTGCCACCTGACCTTCTTCATCTAAGTAACCCCAGAGCTTGTCTTTTCTGACTGCAATCAGACCATTAGAATATTCGGATATTTCGGAGTAAAGTGGTGGAAAAATCATTGTTCCATCTACTGTCATCAAACCAAACAAACCATTCTTTTTCAATAATAATAGTGACATCATAGTACCTCTTTTCTTATTTATGGGACTATTATATAAAATGTTATGGGTAGAATATTACACATTATCAACTTCTATTGGTATTTTTTTAATATTTTTTCTAAACCTTCTTTCATTCTCTTCCGGAGATGGTCGGGAGCTATTATTTCGAAATGTTCCCCGTATTGCAGGGCCCAGTGATAAAAGGCATCTTCATTACAGATAAGATCAACGGTCACTATATCTCCCTCTTGTTTCACGAAGCGAAAATCCTTGCCAAACCAATCAATGACAATCCCCACTAATTGTTCTTTGAAGGCAAGCCGAACTTTGCCAGTCGGACCAGAAAACATATAGAGATGCTCTTTCATGTACTGACCAAGATGGAACCGATCCCTCATACTAGCACTTTCATCCAACTTACGTCGTGGTTCTGAGAGGACCTCAACCTGAGTAATCCGATCCAGACGGCGGTTCTCCAGATATTGCCCCCGACAGTCGTCATAACAAATCACATAGTAGCGAGACATGGAAGAAACAATGTAATAGGGACTGATGATACTAGTGCCTGTATCCACTAATTTCCCCGACAGATTGTAACGACAGGTCGTAATTTGAACCTTTCTATTCTTCTCAATAGCTTCCTCCAAACCTTCAACAACTTGATCCAGGCACATATTATCAGTATGGTTCATGGAGGATAGATAGCTAATGTGTTTGGCCCGGTTTTTGACACGGCTAGGAGATAGATTCCTTAATTTTTCAATCAAGGTGACAGCCTGTTCATCCGGCATATGTTTAGCATAGAGGATACTATCAATCAGGTATTTTAATTCATTATCAGAAAAATCCCGGCGAATATAGACACCCCGTTGACCTTCAATATATCCCTCTTCTTTTAATCTCACCAGATAGTTGGAAAGAGTTTTTCTGGTAATCGAAATGGTATAGTCAGTATCTAAACGCTTCATAATCTGCGCTTGTGTGAGCCTGGTTTGGGGGCTGGAATACTTTTTTAATATCTCTAAGATATAGATCGCCAGCAACAATTTATCTTTCATATCTCAACCGCCAATTGTCATTTTTCTCTATTCTAAAAAATTTTACTACTATTTGCAAGTCCAATAACTTTCCTCTGGGCGACTTTGACCGGTTGGCAGTACAATCGCATAAAATACCTCCATTCCGTAGATAAATTCACGCAATTCCCTACGCTTTTTCTTTTCCCGGACATATTCCAACCAAACGTTTGCTAGACTATAGTTATCTATGCTGGTGATATGGTGGTTGAGAACTGGCTTATGAAAATTTGTAGCAGCCCCAACATTCGAACAGAGTTTTCTTAATTGCCAGCGGTCTAACATGGTCTGAGTTCCTAAATCAAACCCAATATTGGTATAGAATAGCGTTTCCATCACCTTAGCAACATCTTTCAGACCATTTTGTGAGTTGAGAAAAGAAGCAATCCCTGATTGAGAACGACGGAAAAGACAGAAGGGTTTGCTTTTTAACCACTGAATAATGTCACTGTCTACTTTAGCGACTTCCAGTGCTCGTATGGTTACTCGCGACCAGTCCTTAACCCCTGTATCTGACCACAATAAGCGATCAGAAAAAGTTGCAAACAAATAATCCCTTTTCAAGAGCCGTTCTGTATTATCAATCGCCTCCTTCCTAGCCTTATTTTCATCCTGACGATACTTCTCCACCCAAGAAAAATTCTCTGAATGCGAATAAGCACTAAACTCACAATGTTCCACTGTTCTAGCAGTGCATTCCTCCACCATACCCGTTCTCGATGAGTAATGATATAGCACCATCTTCCAATCCTCCTTTATTCTTCCAACTCATAGTCATAGTCATCATCTTCTTCAAATAAGTAGGCTATCTCTTCTTCCCATGCTTCATTCTCCCTTGCGACTAAGAAGTCCGAATAACCACATCTGAAATAACCAATCCCAATAAATTCTCCTGTATGATAGACTTCGTATCCTAGCCAAGCAAAGAATTCAATAATGCTATATTTTGCATACAAGCGTTCTACCAAAAGTGGCAGTATCTTATCAATGCTCATCCCTGGGGCAGGACTTGGTCCACCCGCTATCCAATAATCCCCATCACAAGCATAAAATTGCTCCACCATTTTTATTAACTGAGGATCTTCCGTAAAATCAGCCGCGGGTCCCAGAACAGTCATTGGTAAGGCTCCATTTTCATACTCTTGGAATAAAAATTCCAAAATAGCTTCCTCAAGCTCCTCACTATTCAAGAACACATGAAGATACTCCGAACTGCCTTCTATATTTAACAGATTACCCGGTCCATGCCCCTTAAAACACGGCTCTACGAGCGAGCTATATTGTAAACTTGGATACCTCCGGCGATTGTCCTCCCATTTTTCCAAATAGGCTTCCCCTTCTGCCTTGGTTTCAAAATGAGGACTGGCTTCTACTTCACATTTTCGAAAAAGACCACCACATTTTGCCACTTTTCCTTGATAATTGATATGAAACATTAGACACTTACTCCATTTTCTAAGCTTTCAAAAGTATAGTTTCCAGGAAGGAAAAAGTTTTGGGTATAGATGATGGATTGTTCCTTGTCCAAGACCTGATACAGGATACCCATGCCAGTGTCAAAGCGATTGATGTCGATGAAAATACAGGTATCCTGGTCCCTATTTAAAAGACCAATATCATACATAGCTTCTTTATAGGTATCAAAGATTCTTTCTGTCATCCCCTCAACAGCTATGAATAGACGAGGATCGGCTTCCAAACCGTGAAAAGTAAAGGGAATTAACATCCATCTTTGAAAAACAGGTCCATAGGGTCGCACCCACATCTTCTCTAAAGGATAATCATCCCCACGGTAGTAGTCAAATGGAACCCTGTGAAAAGAACCCTTACCAAAGAATGCAATCAACTGATGCTTGTCCTCCGAATGATGAACCAAGATAGTATCCTTAGGTATATCTGAAAAATCTTCAGGAGCAACTTCTTGAGGCAATCTTCTGTACTCAATGACAACCGAGGAACCAAAAGGTTCTCCACTGGTCACATAGAGTACATCCTGTTGTTCAAAAGCCTCCAGACGATCATAGTCAGGCGAATAGGTCTTCCGTGTCACAATTTTCTTCCGAATGTGTGGCTTTATTTCACTTCCTGAATGATAAAAGTTTGCGGTCCGATTGGTGAAGTATTCTTTTTTCACAAAATAAACAAGACCTGCCATGATAGCCAGACCAAGTAAGCCCGTCAGCACCTTACTTGGCAGAATAATTTTATACAAGACAAAGATAGTTGCTAGAATAAGCAGACAGCCTTTTTTATTGTTCATAGGTCCCCCATTCAAAGGTCACAGGCTTCTCTTCCGTTCCCATGACAAATTCACCCCGTTGCAAGGCACGACCATTCTTGTCCGTCAACACATAGGTCCACTTTGCGCCGTATTTCGTTTTTCTTATCTCCGTGTACCAAATAATGTCCTCGACTTGATTGATAGAAGCAAGCAGTTTTTCCCACTCTGGAAACTGATTTCTATTTTGCTCACTAGACCAACCAATAACCAGGCGTGGATCAGCCTCAAAACCATGGTAACCAATAGGAATAATATGGGTCCTATCATACGGTCCAGCATCTATCGGGCGAATCCACGGCCGCAAAGACCGTCTATGATAATCTCCCAGCCCTAGCTCCTTGTCACGCTTAAAACGTTTAGCAGACTGTTTACGGAAGCGAGCCAAAACCTGATGAACCTCCCCATCATGATAAATCTTGATATGATCATAGGGCATATCGTCAATGTCAAATTCATGCAACCACCGATTGGAACGACGATAGGTGATAACTGTCTTGTCTGGATTTTCAGCAGTATCTATCGTGAATTTCATAATCGTCTGCTTAGCGAAGGCTTCTAAATCATCCAATTGAGGATTGTAGAAACCATCTCTCACGATAATCCCCTCTTGAAAGGCATGGCGCACGGCCAGTGCCTCTTCCGTCTTTCTCTGCTCCATCCTCTTGGCACGTTCTTTTTCATCTTTCAGTGCCTGCTCTTTTTCCCTGAAGGTTGATTTACGATACCAAAGAACGAGGAGAATAAAGATGACAATTGTCCCTTGAAAAGCATAGTCTGTCGTCAACTCCATAATCCACCAAATCGAATAGACAAAATAAAGAATAGGGAGTAGATGGAGATGGGAACGGTAGCGGGCATAAAAGTCTGGAAAGAAAAGCCGCGCAAACAGTATCCCAATATAGAGCCAAAACATCACATTGATAAAGGTAAAGGGCCACAGGGATGTAAGCGTGTTGCGAACCACAAAAACACCCACTCCGAACAAGACTATCCGCAATATAAATTCAAATTTCTTCCCCATAGCTATTTCCTTCTAATGTCTGGTTGTTTTGCGACTGGTTTGATAAGACTTGGTTCAGTTAGTGGCTTCAAGGATGTCGCCCGTCTTTCCGCCTCAGTCATTACCTTGCCAGAGCGAGGACCTGTCAGGTATTGCTCTGGTTTGTAAATTTTCCAATTTTTCCCTTCCTCATCCATAGTCCAATACAAAGAAAGAGTAATGAAGGGAAGTTGGACAGGAACGACTGTCGCCCGGTGGTATCTAATTTCTGCATTATACCGCCTGTCTTCTTCCCACTTCTGTTGGACAGTAGAGCCGCCGGATGACTTGACCTTGAAAAGTTCCTCATAAAAACCTGGCTTCAGACGTGGAAATACGGGCGAAGCTGGGTCAAAGAGATGATAAGAAAAATTATGCATACTGTAATTAAAACGAATCGAAATCATCTTATACAAGAACACGAGAACCAGAGGGTGAATATAGGTCCCAACCTTTAAAAAGGATAGAAAGGCTGGTAAAGGGACCGACCCTGCTTGAAGATAGACAATACTTAAAAAAATACCACAGACGATAGCTAGGCGATCAAATCTTGGTGTCTTATTAAGAATAAATAGCCTTATCTTCTTAGGCTGATGCTTAAAAAATTTTGGCACCTGCATATAGCCAGAACGATCTGTTCCAGCGATAAAAATTGCCGCACGATAGATGAGCCAAAAAGGTAGAACAATTCCGATGCATACAAAAATTAGTAAGGCGATTACAGAAATAAATCCTCCAATTACCCGAAAGAACCCATTCTCCTGTAGCAAACTTTCCACACGAAACAAGGAATAGACTGTTGGAATGAACAGAAAAAGGACGACCGCTACCATAGCAAATAATTTTAGATAAATCTCCTTATAAAAGGTCGATTGCCGTAGATCGTTCATTTTGCCACTGCCAAAAAGCAAGACCACAATTCCCACTACAATAAAATTAGCTAATTTGCTTGGATTGGATAGACTGATGTCAAAAGCATCCCAACAAACAAGCAGAATAACTATCTTCAGAAAAAACAAAGCAAGATTGCCAATAGACTGAATTCCTTTTAACATATATAACTCCTTAAAATGTATTTGCATATCTCCTATGCTTCTGTCTATAGCATAACAAATACTATGGGTAGTATTTTACACACAAGGCAAATTCTTGGTCTCGTGGTCAAGTTTTTTATTCTAATTCACCCTATTTGTCTATGCCACTTCCATTATAGCCCCCCCCCCGCCCCGTATATTTTGTCAATATATTTGATAAACATTCGTCTTTTTTGGATTTACAGCTATTGCTCTTGTGATAAGATTGTTTTTTCCTTATTTTATGACAGCTATTCAATAAAAACATTCCCCTTTTATCCAATATAAGGACGCAAAAAAACTCATCCTCTAAAGGATGAGTTTTACTATTTGTCTTATGGATTAAATGACACGTGTACGTGGTCGTAGTGGTTTTCTGTAATGCTTCCGCGGTCTGGCATCAAGTTCCAAGTGTAAGCTGGACCGTAGATACTGTCAAATGGCGCATAGAAACGTTGTTTCCAGATGATATAAGAGATGTTTTTCGCACCCATATTGGCAATAGCATATTCTGCTACTTGATCCCCAAGTGCTGAACTTTGTGGTACCATGAAGTCAATTGCCAATCCCTTACCATGGTCGCCAGAATCACCAGGACGGTAACCTGAGAAAGAAGTAATACCGAAGGCATTAGCTACTTCTGCACGGAAGGCTGCGACCTGTGGTTGCAAGCCTACATCGTAAGAGCTAGTTGCTGCCTGAGTTTGAGCTGCCGCTGCTGCTTGGGCTTCTGCTGCTGCTTGAGCTTCTGCTGCCGCTTGGGCTTCCGCCGCTGCTTGAGCTTCCGCCGCCGCTTGGGCTTCTGCTGCCGCTTGAGCTTCCGCCGCCGCTTGGGCTTCTGCTGCCGCTTGAGCTTCTGCTGCCGCTTGAGCTTCCGCCGCCGCTTGGGCTTCTGCTGCCGCTTGAGCTTCTGCTGCCGCTTGAGCTTCCGCCGCCGCTTGAGCTTCTGCTGCCGCTGGCTCAACAGGGGCTGTTACCTCGGCTGGAGTTTCTACTGCTGGCTCAACAGGGGCTGTTACCTCGGCTGGAGCTTCTACTGCTGGCTCAACGGGCGCTGTTACCTCGGCTGGAGCTTCTACTGCTGGCTCAACGGGCGCTGTTACCTCGGCTGGAGCTTCTACCGCTGGCTCAACGAGCGCTGTTACCTCGGCTGGAGCTTCTACCGCTGGCTCAACGGGTGCTGTTGCCTCGGCTGGAGCTTCTACTGCTGGAGCGACTGGGGCTACTACAGGAACTTCAGCCAAGTTTACAACTGTATTATCAATAGTCGCCTGATTAGCTGTCACATCCACAGTTGCTTGAACAGTTTCTGCTGGATTTTCCTGGCTTGGTGTTTCAATTTCAATCTGGGTAACTTGATTGTTTTGATCAAGAGTAGCTGTCAAAACTGTATCTGGGAAAATCAAGTTAATATCTGTAATCTGATTGATTTTAGCCAACAAATGCATATCAACATTCATAGCTGAAGCGATAGCACTAAGGGTATCACCATACTTAACCGTATAAGTCAACTGACCTTCATTGTTGGTAATTTCAGTAACGATTTCTTCAACAGTTCGTGGTGTCCACTCCAATGCGAGAACTTGTGGACTAACCATACCAGTTGTGAAAAGTGAAAGGGCCAAGGTTGACGCGTACATCATTTTTTTATTTGTTTGCAAAAGGGATGTTTTTCTCTTACGACGCATATGCTTTGGTTTTGTAACTCTTTTACGTTTCATCTTCTATTCCTTTTCTGATTTGATAGTACTATCATACCTAATTCTGTTGTGAAAAACAAGAACAAAGAGGGCTTTTTAATAAACTGTTGCCCTTACGTAATATTGCTTCTTTTCTGTTACACAACCTATATATTTGTTACAATTCTGTCACATTACTCACCAACGAAAGCCGTTCCAAAAATCTACCTAAAGCTCTCAAATAGAGTTCAAGGAGCTTCCTAAACTTCCTCCGGATAGACCAAGCCCCATTCTTTGCGGAGTTGGGTCATAATGTCCATGACATCTTGGGTGTAGGCTAGATGCATGGTATTTTCAAGTCCTGCGACTGCTTTTTCCATATCAGCTACTTCATAAGAGAGGGCCTCGGTAGTTTGACCTGCTTCAATGACTTCTTGACTACCGTCCTCGGTATAGGTAATGACTGCTTTTTGGCCACGAGGATACTCATATAGTTCAATGTAACCCTTGTCATAGGCAATTGTCCCCCGTTTTGGCTGTTTGGCATGAAGGGTCAATGCGATGGTTGCCATCTCTCCTGCATCATTGCTGAGCAAAATACCTACCTGCTCGTCCACACCTGTCGGAGCTAGTTTAACCTGAGATAAAACCTGATTTGGCTTTTCTGTCATAAACCAACGGACAAAGGACAGGGCGTAGACACCAATATCCAAGAGGGCACCGCCCGCCAAGTTCTTATTGAAGAAGCGGTTGGTCATGTCGTATTCCTTGTAGCTACCAAAGTTCATCTGAATCATCTTCAACTCTCCAAGTTTGCCACTGGCTACCACTTCACTCAACTGACGATAGATTGGCATGTGGAAAATGGTCATGGCTTCTGCCAGGATAACCTGATTTGCCTCAGCTAATTGAATAGCTTCTACCAATTCTTCTGAATTAAGCGTAATAGACTTTTCACAGAGGACATGTTTCCCAGCCTTCAAGGCCTTTCTCAAATAATGGATATGGGTATTGTGAGGTGTTGAAATATAGATAATATCCACTTCTGGATCCGCAAACACCTCATCGATTTCCGCATAAACCTTTTCAATCCCATATTTTTTCGCAAACTCCGCACCCTTATCATAGGTGCGGTTGGCTACCGAATAAAGATTGCCACCCATAGCCTGCAAGGCCTGAACCAATTCATTGGCAATGACACCTATCCCCAAGGTCGCCCACTTGTACTGTACTTGATCTTTCATTGTCTACCTCACTTTCTCCTCCTATTATAGTAAAAACCACCCTTTTCTGCACACTCTAACCCGCATTTGTGATACAATAAAAACATGAATACTCTTGTCCTAAAGCCATCAACCCAGCAAAAACAGGCCATGCTAGCCCACTACGACCGCTATCGACAGGCTAGCAAAAATCCTTATATAGAAGCATTTTTCAAACTAGCTGGTGCTAGCTTGTCCATCTATACTTCAGGCAAGGTCGTTTTCCAAGGGGAAATGGCAGAGCAGGAAGCAAGGCTCTGGGGTTATGAGCCAGAAAGCTCTGAACAGACGACCAGTCCTGGTCAAGACCTGCCCATGATTGGTACGGATGAAGTAGGAAATGGGTCTTATTTTGGTGGTTTGGCAGTCGTTGCTAGTTTTGTCCGCCCAGAAGACCATGCCTTTCTCAAGTCGCTTGGCGTGGATGATTCCAAAAAAATGACAGACCAAAAAATCTGCCAAATCGCCCCTCTCTTAAAAGAGAAAATCCCCCACCAAGCTCTGCTATTGTCACCCAAAAAATACAATGAGGTCATCGAGCAGGGCTACAATGCGGTGTCTGTCAAGGTCGCCCTACACAATCAGGCTATTTTCCTACTCCTACAAAAGGGAGCCCAGCCTGAGAAGATTGTCATTGATGCCTTTACTTCTAGCCAAAATTACCAAAAATACCTGAAGAAAGAAGCCAATCAATTTGCTAATCCAGTGACCTTGGAAGAAAAGGCTGAGGGTAAGTACCTGGCTGTAGCAGTTTCTTCAATCATTGCTAGGGCTATGTTTTTGGATAATCTTGCTCAACTCGGTCAATTGGTAGGCAGAAACCTACCTTCCGGAGCTGGAAGCAAATCCGACCATGTCGCAGCCAGCATCTTAAAAGAATATGGTCTGGCAGGCCTAAACCAAACTGCCAAGCTCCACTTTTCCAATACGCAAAAAGCACAAAAATTAGTGAAATGAGGAATAAATATGGGAAAAAGACGAGGCTTCATAGCCTTCTTAGCTGAATGGGGGACCCTCATTCTCTTTATGATCGCTCTCTTTGCTAGTCGCTACTTCTTGTGGGACCCTGTATCCGTTGATGGTCATTCTATGGATCCTACTCTCCAACACCAAGAAAAGTTGGTTATGTTCAAAACCACATCCATAGATCGTTTTGATATTGTCGTGGCCAGCGAAACAGACAGCGATGGTAAGGAAAAACTCATTGTCAAACGGGTGGTCGGCATGCCGGGTGATACCATTCGCTATGCAAACGACGTCCTCTATATCAACGAGCAGGAAGTGGATGAACCCTATCTTGATGAATACCTAGCAGCCTTTCAAAAGGACAAATTGCAAGAAGAATATGCTTACAACAAACAATTCCAAGCCGTTGCCCAAACTGCCCAAGCCTTTACACAGGATGCCAATGGTTCTGTTGATTTCAGCCTTACAGTACCAGAAGGACAATACTATCTCTTAGGTGATGACCGTCTGGTATCACTAGATAGCCGTAGCGTAGGAACTTTCGCACGCGACAGTATCAAGGGAGAAGTTGTCTTCCGCATGTGGCCTTTCAATCGAATTGGAACTGTCGATTAATACTCTTCGAAAATCAGAACTATCCGTTGTCAAGAGCCTTGATGAGTGGGAGCGGGAAAGAACTCGACTGGTCAAAAAAGAGTTCGTCAACAAGTCCTTATTTCCAGTTGTTGAGCTGAAACAGTCTATTCCCAGACTGTTGCACTCCCACCCCCGCATAGCTCCAACAGTCAGAGTAGTGACTGTTGGAGGTTGGAAATAGAGCGAACTTTGTTCGCAACAGTCGTAATGGTCAGATTTGGAGTGTAAAACACGAACAAATCTGCCAATCAACCACTGCGCTGAGATGTTGACACGAACACTGAGAAGTGGGCCAGGGCTTTTTGCCCAGCCTCTTCTTTTTTCACTATTTTAGGAAATATTCTCTATGAACGAAGTTTATTTTACCGGTACTATTGATCGGATCATTTTTGAAAATCCTAGTAATTTTTACAAAATCCTGCTCCTCGAAATTGAGGAAACAGACGCAGACTATGACGATTATGACATCATTGTGACCGGCACCATTGCCGATGTCATTGAGGGGGAGGATTATCGCTTTTATGGCAATCTAGTCACCCATCCCAAATACGGTCAGCAGCTGCAAATCACGCGCTACGAACGCAGCAAGCCCACTTCTGCTGGTCTAGTCAAGTATTTTTCTAGTGACCATTTCAAAGGCATTGGTCGTAAAACAGCCGAGAAAATTGTTGAACTCTATGGAGAAGACACCATCGACAAAATTTTAGCTGAGCCTGAAAAACTGACCCAAATTTCTGGACTATCCAGCAAAAATAGGCAGGCCTTTATCGAAAAACTCCGCCTCAATTATGGAACGGAGCTGATACTGGCCAAACTAGCTGAGTACGGTATTCCTAATAAGCTAGCCTTTCAAATCCAAGACCAGTACAAGGAAAAAACACTCCAAATTATTGAAGAAAATCCCTATCAACTGGTCGAAGATGTACAGGGACTTGGCTTTACCATTGCCGATAGGATTGCGGAAAACCTGGGAATTGCCAGTGATTCTCCCCAACGTTTCCGAGCTGGTATGCTCTTTAGCCTCATTCATCGCTCTATGGAAACAGGTGATACCTATGTGGAGGCTAGAGATTTACTAGAAGCTACCCTTGAACTGCTGGAAAAATCCCGCCATACCGAACTAGACCCTGCTGCTGTTGCCCAAGAATTGACCGGGCTGATAGAAGATGGCAAGGTTCAACAAGAAGGTACCAAGATTTTCGACAACAGCCTCTACTTTGCCGAACATGGTATCCATAAAAACCTGACCCGCCTGATGGGAAAAAATGGCTTCAAACCCTTCCCACGCGCAGACGTTGAGGCTGCCATAGCAGAGCTGGAAAGTATGTCCTCTTTGACCTATGACGATATTCAAAAAGAAGCCATCGTCCAAGCCATTACCAATCCGCTTTTCATTCTGACAGGCGGACCAGGGACTGGAAAAACAACGGTTATCAACGGTATTATCGCGGTCTATGCCATCTTACATAAGATTGACTTGACTCGCAATCGGCAAGAATGCCCAGTCCTTCTCGCAGCTCCAACTGGACGAGCAGCCAGACGGATGAATGAATTGACAGGTCTACCTTCTGCCACCATTCACCGCCATCTGGGGCTTGTTGAAGGACAGGAAGAATCCTACCGAGATGATTACCTCGAAGCTGACTTCATCATCGTAGACGAATTTTCTATGGTCGACACTTGGTTGGCCAACCAGCTCTTCCAGAACATTTCATCCCAGACCCAAGTTCTCATTGTCGGCGATGCCGAGCAATTGCCCTCTGTCAGCCCCGGTCAAGTCCTAGCTGACCTCTTAAAAATTGACAAGCTTCCGAGCATTACTCTAGAACGTATTTACCGCCAATCAGACGATTCGACCATCGTCACACTTGCCAGCCAAATTCGACAGGGGGCTCTACCTAGCGATTTCCGTGAAAAAAAGGCAGACCGCTCCTATTTTGAATCCCAGAATGAACAAATTCCAGCCCTGATTGAGCGCATTGTCGGCGCAGCCATCAAGTCGGGCATTCCTGCAAACGAAGTACAAATCCTCGCTCCCATGTACCGAGGTGCTGCAGGTATTGACCAACTCAACACCATGACCCAGGCCCTGCTCAACCCACTGGAAGAGGGAGAGCTAGAATTCCTCCATAATGAGCAAGCCTTCCGCCAAGGCGACCGAGTCATTCATCTAGTTAACGACGCCGAAGCCAATGTCTTCAATGGCGACTTGGGCTACATCACCGACCTCCTACCTGCCAAGTATACCGACTCCAAGCAGGACGAGCTTACCATCAACTTCGACGGCAGCGAGGTCACCTATCCTCGAAACGAATGGTACAAGATTACCCTGGCCTATGCCATGTCCATCCACAAGTCCCAAGGTAGTGAGTTTCAGGTCGTTATCCTTCCCATCACCCGCACCAGCCACCGCATGCTCCAGCGCAATCTGGTCTACACAGCCATCACCCGCTCCAAGAGTAAGCTCATCCTCCTAGGCGAAATTTCCGCCTTCGACTACGCCGTCAAAAATGCCGGCACCGTCCGAAAAACCTATCTGGTCCCACGTTTCCAAGGAGAAATGGCAGAGCAGGACAGCAAGGAAGCTTTGACTGAAAAAGACCAAAGCAAAACAACTGAAACCACGCAAACCCAGCTACCTACTCAGCCAGACAGGAAAGAACAGGTTAAAGTAGTCAAAGAAAACAGCCAACAACTCTCCCTTCTTGAACAAGACCAGCCAGAAAAAACAAGTGCCCAACCCAGAGAATACATTTTGACTGTAGACAACCTACTAACCATCGACCCCATGATTGGCATCCAAGAGGCAGATATAGAGGAATTTTTCAAGAATAAGTAACAAAAATATTTCTTTTATTACAAAAATGTTACAAATATTACAACTTTGTGTTGACAAGCTTGTTTTTATTTGTTATACTCTGTTTATAAGCGGAGGTAAGAACAAATGAAAAAGATATTCAACTACTCAGTATTGTTGCTCTCTGTAACCTGTCTATTGACAGCTTGTTCAGCAAAAAAACAAGAAAGCCAGACAGAAGCAACCACTAGTAAAACGACCCAAGCAAGTACCAAACAGACAAGCACTGCTAACAGTTCTAGCTCTGTGGAAAAAACAAGTGAAACCAGCTCTTCGACAGATACAAGCCAACAAACTGAGGGAAGTCAGGAAAATCAAGACAGCCAAAGCTCTCAAGCCCAAGAAAGTGTCCTAAGTACCGAAACAACTCACACTCAGCTACTAACTTTGCCAGCCACTAATATCCCCGACGACCTAGTTGGAAAATGGCAAGGAAGTAGCCAGCAAGCGCGCAATGTTGAAGTAACTATCAGCGCAGACGGCACCTTTACTACTTATGAAGATTTTCGACTTAGTGAAGATGAGGAAGGAGAACACCTCATCCAGACCTACACAGCTCAAATTACAGACCTAGTCGAATATGCTCCAAACCACTACCTAATCCGTGGAGTTGATGGCGAAGGTTCTGCCCTTCTACCAGGAGTAACTGGCCTCGGCGGACGGATTGCACCAGGTTTTATCCTAGAGGACGGACAATACAAGGTCATTATGTGGGGAAATCCTTTTGACCCATCTGTAGAAGCCGTGTACGACCTGGTATCAGAACCTCATGTACATGTAACCTTGGATAAGGTAGAGTAACATATTGTATCTAGCACTTATTAAAAAGCAAATAGCACGAGTTGCTATTTGCTTTTTTGCATTATCACACCAAAACTCACTAAAAGCATCGTTTTTGAAAAATATCAAAAAATAAATGCTGATAGATGAATATGTATTACACCTCTTCTAGAACAACTTTACCCGCTATCTCTGCAAATTGCTCTGCTTCGACTTCTGGGAAGTAGTTAAGGCAGTTGGCAGTCGCAAAGGCTGCTGCCTCTTTCAAGAAAATCTCAGGCTCTTGCCCTTGGCTGATACCCTTAACTAGCAAGCCTAGGTAGAAATCTCCTGCCGCAATGGGATTGCGTGTTTCTTTTTTAGGCGACTGGATACGGAAGAAACGCTGACCGATCTTTGCCAAACTGCCCTTTCCACCCATGGTAATGATGATATTCTCATGAGGAGTGACTTCTTTTAGTATCCTCAAAATATCCTCTGGACTTTCTTCATCCAGCTCTGGATAGATGTCCTTGAGCTCCTCATTATTGATTTTGATCAGGGCTGGACGAGCTTGATAGGCAGCTTGTAAGGCTGGTCCACTGGTATCCACAATGGTCAAGACCTCTGGGTATTTTTCAATAAATCGCTGAATATAATCATCCGGCATGCCCTTCATGAGACTGCCTGAGAAGACTAGGATATCGCCAGCTTCTAGGCTATTTGCTATCTGCTGGGTAAATTGGTCAAGCAGGTCCTCTGTCAGTTCAAAGCCTTTTTCATAGAAAAGAACGACATCGCCTGTGCTGGTTTCCACGTAAATATTGCAGGTTCTTGTGTTCTGGTCATTTTCAACGACCTGCAGTTGATTTCCCTTTTGGACATTAAGGTCTTGAATATAGCGACCGATCTGCCCACCTAAAATGGTATGGATCGTGTAGTCTGTCACACCATTTTCTCGAAGGGCATAGGCTACGTTGAAACTCTTACCTCCTGGATAATCTCTGACTTCTGACGGACGTAGGGGAATGTTTTTTTCTATCTTCTCCACAAGAAGCGTACGGTCTAGGGCTGGATTGGGACAAATCAAGTGAATCATAGGGAACTCCTTTTTGTTTTATACATATTATTATACTATATAGAACAAAAATAAAAAAGATAATTCCTCGATGGGAACTATCTTTTCTACTATTTTACGATGCAAAAACCGAAATGCGTTCTTGCTGGTAGCCACCTTTTTCGGCAATATCTACTAAGGCCACTGCATAGTCTACATAGCTAATATAACTTTCACCTTGACCATTGACCTGGAAAACCTCGCCAGCAAGGGTATAAGCACCTGCTTTTTGACCTTCTGCATCAAAATCAGCTGCTGGGCTGATATAGGTCCAGTTGACCGCTGTCGCCTGACGGTAGATGTCAAGACCTGCGCCCATAGCCTCTGCGACTGGTAGGTAGTCCGCTGGGAAGTCTGGGGCATCCTTGAGCATGCTTGTCTGGCTCTGGTCTAGGTAGAGGCTACCTGCACCACCGACAATCAAGAGGCGAGTGGATGTCCCTGCAAGCAAGTCTGTCAAATGGCTTGCTAGACGGCTGTGATCTGGTAGCGTTTCTGGTGTCCAAGCACCAAAGGCGTTGACAACCACATCAAAATCTGCAAAGTCTTCCTTGCTAAGTGCAAAAGCATCTTTTTGGATTACTTCCTGGGCTGCGCTCTTGTTTTCAGAGCGGACAATAGCCGTCACCTGATGACCACGTTCTACTGCTTCTTTGGCAATGGCTTGACCTGCTTTACCGTTTGCTGCGATAATGGCGATTTTCATATTGTTTACCTCACTTGCTTTCTTGTAATGTTTTTGTTTACAATGCTTAGTTTATACTATGTTCGTTGTAATGTCAAATATTACAACTAAAAAGTTTAAAAAAATCACCACGAGGATGATTGAATACCTATAATTCTGCCAATAAATCAGCAATTGTTGTTTGTCCCAACTCTTTTTCCAGAGCCGACTGGGCATTTTCCAAACGGCTATCTAGCAGAGGATGGATAGAGCGGCCGACCTGACAGGCTGGATTGGGTTGTTCATGAAAGCCAAAAAGTTTCCCTTTTTCTCCAAATAACTCTACAGCCTGATAAATATGGAGGAGGGTAATTTTGTCTGGAGCTTGGGCCAAACGTGCGCCACCTACACCGCGCGCCACCTGAACCAAACCTGCCTCTTTCAACTGGGACAGAATATTGCGGATGATGACTGGATTAACCCCTACACTGCCTGCAATGCTGGTACTGGTCTGTTTTTCCTTTTCTCCCTCCAAGGCTAGCAAGACCAAGATATGACTAGCAATGGTAAATCTACTCGAAATTTGCAATTCTACTTTCTCCTTCCACAAAATTTGTAACGGTCACTCCCAGCAAGCGGACACCTTTCTCAGCCTGTCCAACTTCTTCAAAAAGCTGACGGATTTCTTTCTCTATTACTTGAGCTTGATTGGTCGCTTCTCCCAAACTATGTCGCTTGGTCAGGGTTGAAAAATCTCCATAGCGGATTTTCAGAACAATGGTTCGCCCTTGTTTCTCATTTCGCTCCAAGCTGGCGGCCACTCGTTGACAGAGGCTGACTAGCTCTTTCAAGACATCTTCATCTCGATAAAGGAGCTTGCGGTAGGTTCTTTCCTTACCGATAGACTTTCGTACCCGATTGGTTTTGACGGGACTATTCGAAATGCCTCTAGCCTTCCGATACAAATCATAACCAAAGCGACCAAAACGGTCGATCAAGACCATTTCTGGCACATCTAACAAATCCTGACCAGTAGAAACTCCCATCTCATGCAGTCGTTCGACCGTCTTCTTACCAACCCCGTGAAATTTTTCAACAGGCAAAGAGGCTAGTACTCCAACAGCATCCTCTGGCAAAATCAGGGTCAGACCATGCGGTTTTTCCATATCCGAGGCAATTTTAGCCAGGAATTTATTGTAGGAAACCCCTGCAGAAGCTGTCAGATGCAGTTCATTCCAGATGTCGTATTGGATGAGTTTGGCAATTTTGACTGCCGAGCTTAAACCCAGCTTGTTTTCTGTCACATCCAGATAGGCCTCGTCAATGGACATGGGTTCCACCAAGTCGGTATAGCGGTGAAAAATCTCCCTGACCTGTCGCCCCACTTCCTGGTATTTTTCATAATTTCCAGAAATGAAGACGGCTTGCGGACAGCGTTCATAGGCCTCCTTGGAGGACATGGCCGAATGAATGCCAAAGGCACGCGCCTCATAACTACAGGTAGATACCACTCCACGACCGCCAGACAGTCGCGGATCTGCACCAATAATAACTGGCTTCCCTTTCAAAGCAGGATTATCCCTGACCTCTATAGCAGCAAAAAACGCATCCATGTCTACATGAATAATTTTTCGAGATAAATCATTGATTAGGGGAAAAATTAACATGGTGCTCCTTTCTGCTTTTGTATGTAACACATTATACATTATTTTTGCAAATCTTTCACGCCTCGAAAATAAGCGTCTCCCTTCGTTCAAGTTTGAGCTATGAAAAGCAATTTTATCTTTTCTACTTTTTTACATATAAAATGAAAATTATTTCAGTATGTTTTCAACTATTTTTATCTTGTGGAAAGTGCTTACATATGATATACTAAAATATGTGAAAAACAAAACTATCTCAAAGGAGAACCCTCATGTCAACAAAAGTGAAAACTAAAAATGTTACTGAAGACATTTTCGCTCAAGCCTGGGAAGGCTTCAAAGGTGTAGACTGGCAAGAAAAGGCTAGTATTACCCGCTTTGTACAAGCTAACTACACTCCTTATGATGGAGATGAAAGTTTCCTTGCAGGACCAACTGAGCGTTCGCTTCACATCAAGAAAATCATCGAAGAAACAAAAGCTGGCTACGAAGACACACGCTTCCCAATGGACGTGGATCGTGCGACCTCTATTGCTGACATCCCAGCTGGTTTCATTGATAAAGACAACGAGCTGATTTTCGGTATCCAAAACGATGAGCTCTTCAAACTCAACTTCATGCCACGTGGTGGTATCCGTATGGCTGAAACAACGCTTATCGAAAACGGCTATACTCCAGACCCACTTATCCATGAAATCTATACAAAACACGCTACAACTGTAAACGACGGTATCTTCCGTGCCTACACAGCTGACATCCGCCGTGCTCGCCACTCACACCACGTTTCTGGTCTTCCAGATGCTTACTCACGTGGCCGTATCATCGGTATGTATGCTCGTTTGGCCCTTTACGGAGCTGACTACTTGATGGAAGAAAAAGTAGCTGACTGGAATGCCATCACTGAAATCGACGAAGAGTCAATCCGTCTTCGCGAAGAAATCAACATGCAGTACCAAGCCTTGCAACAAGTTGTTCGCTTGGGTGACTTGTACGGTGTTGATGTTCGCAAACCTGCGATGAACACAAAAGAAGCTATCCAATGGACAAACATCGCCTTCATGGCAGTCTGCCGTGTTATCAACGGTGCGGCAACTTCTCTTGGTCGTGTGCCAATCGTACTTGATATCTACGCAGAACGTGACTTGGCTCGCGGTACATTTACTGAATCAGAAATCCAAGAATTTGTTGATGACTTCGTATTGAAACTCCGTACAGTGAAATTCGCTCGTACAAAAGCCTTCGACGAAATCTACTCTGGTGACCCAACATTCTTGACAACATCTATGGCAGGTATGGGTAACGATGGTCGTCACCGTGTTACCAAGATGGACTACCGTTTCTTGAACACACTTGACAACATCGGTAACTCTCCAGAACCAAACTTGACAGTTCTTTGGTCTGACCAACTTCCATACGCATTCCGTCGCTACTGTATGGCAATGAGCCACAAACACTCTTCTATCCAATACGAAGGTGTAACAACAATGGCCAAAGACGGTTATGGTGAAATGAGCTGTATCTCTTGCTGTGTGTCTCCACTTGACCCAGAAAGCGAAGACAAACGCCACAACATCCAGTACTTCGGTGCGCGTGTAAACGTATTGAAAGCCCTTCTTTCAAGCTGGAACAACGGTTACGATGATGTTCACAAAGACTACAAAGTATTCGACGGTGTTGAACCAAACACTTCTGAAATCTTTGACTACGACCAAGTTATCGCAAACTTTGAGAAAGCCCTTGACTGGTTGACAGATACTTATGTTGATGCCATGAATATTATCCACTTCATGACAGACAAGTACAACTACGAAGCAGTTCAAATGGCCTTCTTGCCAACTCACCTTCGTGCAAATATGGGCTTCGGTATCTGTGGTTTTGCCAACACTGTTGACTCCTTGTCAGCTATCAAGTACGCACAAGTGAAACCAATCCGTGACGAAGATGGCTTCATCTACGATTACGAAGTAACTGGTGACTTCCCACGCTATGGTGAAGATGATGACCGTGTAGACGATATCGCGAAATGGCTCATGGAAGCATTCTATACTCGTCTTGCTAACAAGAAACTTTACAAGAATGCAGAAGCTGCAGTTTCTATCTTGACCATCACTTCAAACGTTGCCTACTCTAAACAAACTGGTAACTCACCTGTTCACCGTGGTGTATTCCTCAACGAAGATGGCTCAGTCAACACTTCTAAAGTGGAATTCTTCCCACCAGGTGCTAACCCAACTTCTAAATCTCGTGGTGGTTGGTTGCAAAACTTGAACACCCTTTCTAAGCTCAACTTCAACCATGCCAACGACGGTATCTCATTGACAACTCAGGTTTCTCCAAAAGCCCTTGGTAAGACCTTCGATGAGCAAGTGACAAACTTGGTGACTATCCTTGACGGATACTTCGAGCAAGGTGGTCAACACGTTAACTTGAACGTTATGGACTTAAACGACGTTTACGAGAAAATCATGGCGGGTGAAGATGTTATCGTTCGTATCTCAGGATACTGCGTAAACACTAAATACCTCACTAAAGAGCAAAAAACTGAATTGACACAACGTGTCTTCCACGAAGTTCTTTCAATGGATGACCACGCTGCTGAAGTTTCAGGCCAAGCTTAATCAAACAAAGACAAAAGGACTTGCATATGCAGGTCCTTTTTGCTATGTCAAAAAAATCCTCCCGCATTTGCGGAAGGATTGGGAGAGAACTGAAGGATACTAGCAGCATCCCACAAGAGACTAAGCTCAAGCCCAGTCTCCACATTAATTGATGTCTGGAAATAGACTGTTACAACTCAACAACTTGAAACAAGAATTTGTTGAGCAACTCTTTTATCTTATCGAATTCTTTTTCACTCCCTATTCATCATCTTTCAAACTTCTGTACACATCATCTATAAAAAGCTTGGCAATTCGTTTCTTGAAAGCATCATTATTGAGCAAGACACCAAAGAAATCTTGATTTTGCATATACCCCTCAGTCAAAGCATTGTCAATCTCATCCTCAAAAGAAAACTCGAAATCTTCACGAGAATTTACCTTAGCAGACTGCTTGAGTTTCTCATTTTTCTTCATGAGTTCACGAATAGAAACTGCTCCGCTAACACCGATTTGAGGATCAATCGTCAAATCAAGTTGCTCATTGATTTCATCAATAATCTCTGAAAGACGTTTTTCCTGTTCTTCATCAATAGGTCCGATTTTAGGTTTATTAAGCGAAAGAGTATATTCTCCTTCCAAGTCAGCTACGGTATGGACTCCTGTTTGCTTGTGCTTCATGTAGTCAACCACAATCTTATCCGCAATGGTAAAATCCGTCCCACCAAGCCGAACATCAATCATCTTCACCAATTCTTGTAGATAATTATAACGCTCATGCAGAACCTCATTTTGATAGGCAGTAGCTTGGATTAGAAAAGTATACATTCGAAGAAAACCTCGGAAAACTTTTTTGATTTCCAGCTGCTCCTTTTCATCAAATTCCTGAACACGACTATAACCTTTATTCAACAATGCTGTCATTTTTTGTTTGTCCCGACTAGAGCGTTTCTCTTGATAAAGGAATTGATTAAACTCATGGATAACATCACTGTCAAGAATACTATATTCGTCTATCTTACGCACCAAGTCAAATACATCACTTGGCGTAATCGTTTCTGATAAAATCGTTTCCTTATAGTAAGGAGCAAAAGCCTTGTTTATATCCTCATAGGTATTTTTAAAGTCTAGTACAAAAGTTTTCTTATTGTAGCCTCCCACCGTACGATTGAGGCGAGATAGAGTTTGTACAGCTGCTACATCTCGCAACTTTTTATCTACATACATAGCCACCAATTTCGGTTGGTCAAAACCTGTCTGGTATTTATTGGCCACAATCAAGACCTGATAATCATCTGTATCAAATCTCTCTTTAAGCTTGTCCTCCGCAATTCCGTTCATCAGAGCCTCGGTATAATCCTGATCATCCATACTCACCTTACCTGAAAAAGCAACTAAAGCTCCAATACTGGTGATATGATGCTCTTTGAAATAACGTTTAAAAGACTTTTGATACTTGACTGCTGCTTCACGACCCGATGTAACAATCATAGCTTTACCTTGACCGCCCAACTCAGCCATAATGTCATGACTGATGAAATGGTCCATGATGATTTCAACTTTCTGGTCAATATTTTCATCCGATAACTCGATAAACTTGGCAATCTTTCTCTTGGCAAGACCTGTCTTAAACTGAGGATCCTCCTCAACAGCCTTGTTCAATTTGTAGTACGTCTTGTAAGTAGTATAGTTATTCAAGACATCCAGAATAAAGCCTTCCTGGATAGCCTGTTTCATAGAGTAGACATCAAAAGGACCTTTTGAACCATCTGGTAAGGTTTTTCCAAATAATTGCAAGGTAGTTGCTTTTGGTGTTGCCGTAAAGGCAATAATCGAAATATTATCCTGCTTTCCTGTCCGAGCGATTTCTTGTTCAATGGCGTCCGCCACTGAAACCTCCTGCACCTCATCCATCGTTCCGTCTTCCACATCTGTTTCTGTCAAAACTTGACTGACAGCACTCATATAGGAGCCCGTCGTCGAACTGTGGGCTTCATCAATCAGAATGGCAAATCTTTTCTGGGCAGTTGGACCAGCTGTCATCCAATCTGACTTATTGATTTGGGCGAATTTATGAATGGTTGTTGCGATAATCTTGGTATTTCCAGCCAAGGCATCCGCCAAGTCACTGGAAGTCGCCTTGTCATCCATCACCTTGATAACCCCAGGCTGATGCTGGATAGCCTGAACAGCATCCTGTAGCTGCCTGTCCACAACAATCCTGTCTGTCACAATCAAGACCGTATCCACAACATTTCGGTCTTCGTGGTCATGCAGACTGACCAAACTATGTGCCAACCAAGCAATCGTATTGGTCTTGCCAGACCCTGCCGAGTGTTGAATCAGATAATTACTATCGGTGTGATTGACCTTCATATCCTCTAGGACACGATTTACTGCCCGTCTTTGCTGGTAACGAGGGAAAATCAGCGTTTTCTTGCCTTTTTTCTCCCGATCAATCTTCAAAAAGATAAAGCGTTCAATCAACTGAAGAATACTATCCTTAGTCAGCACTTCCTTCCAAAAATAGGCTGTGTCTGGACCAGATTCATTGTGCGGATTTCCAGCCCCCTGGTCAACCCCTTCACCTTTCCCCATATTGAAGGGAAGGAAATAGGTATCTTGCTCCTTTATTTCGGTCGTCATGTAGACTTCCAAGGTATCTACTGCGAAAGAAGCCAAAACCCCTGAGTCAAACTTAAACAAGCGGTTCTTGCTATCTCGCTTTCTCAACTGACGAATAGCATCATCTACCGATTGACCACTGGAATTAAGCTTCAACTCAATCGCAAACAAAGCTAGACCATTCAGAAAGATAACCAAGTCTACACGTTCTTGATCCTTGTAGACTACCTCTTCCATAACTGTAAAGCGATTTTGCTCATACCGCTTGACTGCCTTGGCATTAAAGGAAGTGGCAGGCTTGGGATAGACCAGTTTCAATTGTTTATTTTCAATATAAACCCCTGACTTCAAGGCAAAGAGAAGACCTCCCTTGATAATTTCTTGGTTAATCAAGTTGAGAATAACCTCTTTGTCCAACTTCTTCAAGAGATAGTCTATCTCGTCTTCTTGGGTTGCTCGCAGAAACTCCCACAAGATGTCTGTATCCATTGCCAAGCGTTGATTATACTTGCTCTGCGGTCTGTGAGTAAAACCATTTTCTGTTTCTAAATCCTTGATAATCCACTGCTGAAAATCATAACGTTCTTTAAGGTCAAAATGAGCCATAGGTATTCCTTATTCTTCCTTGTACTTACTCTACACCATCGAGGGAGAGGATAGACAGATACATATCCAATCTCTCATTCAAATAACGGGCAAACAAATCTTCCATTGCTGACAGACTTCCCTTAGCATGAAAGTCATCAAAGGCCTGATAATAGGCTAATCGATCTGAAAATTTAATATCAATGGGAGGATAGCCAGCCTTCATCAGCTCCAAGTTGACCAAGAGCCGACCAGTTCGACCATTACCATCAATAAAGGGATGAATACTTTCAAAGACAATGTGAAAACGAGCCATCCTGGTCACGATATTTTCCTGACTCTGAGCATAGTCCGCCAGCCACTGCTCCATTAAGGGACGGATCATAAAGGGCTGGGCAGGTTCGTTTGCAGCACCCATGATACGAACGGGCACCTTTCGATAGACACCCCTATCGTCCTTCTTATCGGACAAAACCAGATAGTGAATATCCTTTACAACCTGCTCCGTCAAAGGCGTATCTTCTGCCACCAAGGTCTGTACATATTCAAAAGCTTCCCTATGACCAATAGCCTCAAGATGATCCTTTAAGGGCTTCTGATCAATGGTCAACCCACGCAAAACCATGTCCGTTTCACGCAGGGTCAGGGTATTACCCTCAATAGCGTTGGAATTATAGGTGAACTCCACTGTAAATTCTTCATTGAGCCGCTCAATCTCTCCTCTGGTCAAGGGACGAAGGGTCGCTAACCTTGCCATCTTTTCATCAATCAGAGGCAAAAGACTTTCCACCCTTTTATAACGACCATCAACTGGCTTTGGAGTATCTTGGGGAATCTTCCATAAACGCCCCTCACGGATAGCACCTTCCACCTTTCCCTGACTACACAAGTCACGAACACGGCGGTCTGAAATCCCCCAGAGCACCGCCGCCTGCTTGACAGACATATACATAGGACACCTCACCTTCTAACCAAAACAGTCCTTTTTTCTAATACTATTATAGCACAGTTCGGAAGGATAGGAAAGTTAACGGAAGGATGTTTGGAAGATTTTCGGAAGGATAGGGATAGCGTAATAGTTTTGATAGAATAGTTGCTCATCAAAAATTTAGCTATTTTCTATGTAGGTATGCTATGATTATTTATGCAGAAGAGTTTCCCAAATGGGAAGGGAGGTTTTATGTTTCTAAAGCATAATAACCTCTCGAAGACGGTGGCTCTAATTTCTGAAAGGCAGGTGGTGCCTATGGGCAACTCATCAAAATCTAACAGAAAGGAGCAGATTGTTGTCAGTTTACGAGACGACGCAACTGATGCTGGGATTCGGTAGTTTCCTACTATCCCTTATTGGCTTAGTGATTATCATCGTAAAAATGAGCAATAAAAAATAACCGTCTAAACTTTGACCGGTTGACGATTATTTTTTAGTAATTATAAAACTAGTCACCGTCTTAAACGGTTCTGCATTGGGTAGTTGTTAGTGCAACTACCCTTTTCTATTCTCATTATAACCTAACTAGAAAAAATAGTCAAACGAGATCCTATTTGGCAGTTAGAGCTCCTAACTAAACTGGTGCTTATTCTAATACAGTTCGAAAGGAGAGAGGAGGGATGGTTAGCGGATTTTCGAAAGGATAGACTTGTTTTTTTTAATATTATTAGCTAGGTAAATAATTATCAATAAATATCTAATTTATATTCGTTATTCAATGATTTTAAATAAATCTGCTCACCTTTTTTAGCATTCAAATTCCTGTGACTTATAATGGTAGTTCGATAACAGAAATTATCGTCATTCTTTACAGTGCAAGTATACACTTGATAGTTCAATATTTCTAAAACTATATTCACACTGAAGTAATTATGCTTAATACATAGGTATGCCAAAGTAATAAAAAATATCAAAAACAAAATCACACTATCCCACCTCGTGAAGTCAAATGCAAATAAAGGAAGAATATACGATAATAAATATTCTGATGTTATTGATTTTTCCTCTTGTATTGTGTCTAAAGTTACAGCGATCGCGCCTTCTTTATTTTTAGAACATAGGTTATTGCGTATACTAATAAAAGTAATCACCCACAAGACCAAAATAACAATAATACTGTATTTTTCTGTATTGATTGGCTGAGTTTTCTCAATACAACTTTTTATATTGATAAAAAGAATGGATAGCCAAAGGGGAGAAAATGAAGTATAGTATAAGCTAAAAAATAAAAATTTTGACATACTTTATCAACCTCATTATGTCCATTTTCTTGAACCTGAAACTTCCATCGGAACAGCATCAAATGGATCAAGCATCCCCCTTTGACAAAGCAGTTTAACAATTTTATCGGCGATACCTTCCTCACTTGCATCAAACCGATCATTAGTTAATTTAATATTAAATTTAGCTGCTATTTGCTTCCTAGTCCTTGTAACCACCAACTTTTCAAGATGAGAATCATTAAAAGATACAAATTTTCGTGGATTGTGTCCACTAGTCGCGCATTTTTTAAATATATCAAAATTATCAATTATATTTTTTTGGCTAATTAGTTCAACTTTAGAAAGACATATTTTATTATACGATCTTTCCATATTAAACAGTTTTTCCCCAGATAAATTCAGCATATAGACAGTATCATTAACAATCATGACATCTACAGAATTTCTTAACGTTAAAACTTTATCTGATATCTCATGGAATGTACCATTTGCACTCCAAAATTTATTCTTCAGTGTCGTTATCGGATTTTGCATCGAAATGAATTTTACAGCAACCTCTTGATTATCAATCCATATTGTTCCTTTAATTACAGATGCCTGCGTTTTAAGTTCAAGCGGATTTATCTCAGTATCAGGGGTGGAGATTGCTTGTATCAGTAACTCGTAATCTTGACTAATCAAATGATTCGATTTATCTAACTTATAAATCACTTGTGAATCTGAGGAACCATCATAATTCCTACAATCTGTATATTGTCCTAAGCCATCCTGTTCGTTATTTAAATATTTATCAGCAAGAATCTTGATGTGTGTATCGACTCTACCCACAGGTTCTATTTGTATTTCTCTTGCAAGATAACTAATCCCATTTCTACTAGAATGAGTTATTTTAATAATCTGCAATGACCAAGCGCTACAAGTTGAGATATTTTCAAAAATAGATTTTATATATTGGATAGACACTTCTTTTATATTCTCCTTTTCCCTGTCACATAGTCATAAATCAGTGTTTGGCGTTGTTTGTTGATATTTTCAATTTGTTCTTTTTTGATAGCAATCATTTGGTTGATTTGTTCTGTCTTTTTATCTAAGAAGTCAGCGATTTGGGTTTGAATTTCAAAACAAGGTATAGGAACATTGATGATTTTGAAATCATTTGAGTATGTCCTCCATCTCATTTTCATTATCCCTCTCCCATACTTATAACATTGACCTGAGAAGGCCATCGTTCTAAACAGATAGTGATAATATCTCGAACAGATACTTTCTAGTGGCTTATAAATATCGTAGGCAGGACTTGTTACACCATCATATCCAGACATACCAATCGAACCCATCCAAGCTAATATGATGTTTACAACAATGTCATTTTTAAATACAACCTTGTATCCCTCAGTCGTAACAGCTTTATTCCCCTTTTCTTCTCTTTCACCATGAGGAAATACCCCGTACTCAGTATACAGCGACAACAGCTGTACATCTTCCATTGGTAAATAACTCTTCTCTGTTCTTAGAATAAAACAATCTTTTACTCTACCTACTCCCCACCCCTCTGGTATCTGTCCTATCCAGTCAACACCTGATTCTTTTAGGGGAACGGTTTTATCCAGTCCTTTTGTGACGGTTTCGTAAATGAGACTTTGGCGGTAGTCTTCCAAGGTCTTAATTTGCTCTTCTAGAAGGCTTTTGACCTTATCCAGTTGAGCAACTTTTTTATCGAGGAAGTCAGCGATTTTTTTTATTTCAATCTCACTCGGGAATGGTATTACCCAGTTTTTTATCAACACTTGATTTATATTTGGCTGAGTTCCACCTTGTGCTGCAAAAATTAATTCAGTTTTTGATATTTCCAGTGCAAGTTTTGTAAATCTGACTATATTTTCTTCTCCTTTTAAAACAGCCACTGCTTGATTAACACACGCATCTATTTTACTAATAGCCAAATTGCCAATAGAGGCTCCGTACATAGCGATTGCTAGAAACGGAGCTTGATATATTCTTAGAGAAGCAGAACTCCTGTACCCCAAATCTGTAATTGTCTTTGAAACAGCATAAACATAATCTTTTTTATATAGATCACCCGATTGTAGCCAATTTATATTTCCATCATAGTATTCTACTTTAGAGCTATCCGGCGTTGTACCGCTACCAATGGCACCAAAAATATGTTTAATCGGCTTAATCCCCCACTCCTCTGGCATTTCCCCAATCCACTCGATGCCACTATCTTTCATCCTAGTCATGTTTGAGTTCCTCCAAGAGTGCTTGTAGTTGGTCTTCTAGGTCATAGAATTGTTTGAGCAGATCTTCTGCCTTTTCTGGGGCTTGGTACTGGTAGAAATAGCGGGTAAAGGGGATTTCTGCTCCCAGCTTGTTTTCCTCCCACCAGTAGTGAGCATCTGGCACATGAGAATAGACCTCCCGTTCAAAATAAGCCTCTACTTCTTCCGACAGCTTGACAATCTCAGAATCCTTAGTAGTCTTGTCATAGACGATACCGTCCGCAATCTCACCCAGCTTGTCTTTCTTCTTAGTTGTGATAACCTCGGCAGTCTTGTCCATCTCACTCATAGCAAGGGCCAGGGCATTGAGATTGGCTGGGGTCAGCTTGACTTCTGACAAGAGGGCTTTCAGTATGGCTGTAAAGGTCTCAAAGTTTGGATAGGTAGCTTCCGACAGACCTTGACGGAGGGCTTGGAGGATTTCCTCTTGCTTTTTTCTACCTTCTTCAAGCTTTTGCAGTTCCTTATCTTGCTTGGCTGTGCGTGGCTCCATTTCCAGTAATTCTTGGTACTTGTATTCATCAAAGAGCTTGGTAAAAAACTGGACCGACTGGACACTGTCCAGACTTTTCTCTGTAATTTCTCCACGACGTTGTAGAGGCTGCATGACCAAGTATTCTTTATAAAGAAATTCCTTGCTGTCAAAGATTTTCACACGGTCGTTTTCCTCAAAGTCATGGTACCACTGGAGAATATCCTTGATATTGTCCTGTGACAGCTCACGGCGTTTTTGTCCCAGCGATTTCCGCAAGGGAACAAATTCATTGGTCGCATCGATAAATTGGACCTTACCTTGTCTTTCTGGACTCTTATCCTTATTATAAAGCCAAATATAGATACCGATTCCTGTATTGTAGAAAAATTGCCCCGGTAGAGCGACAATGGCCTCCAACAAATCATTTTCTAAGATATACCGTCGGATTTGGCTTTCCCCAGATGTCGTTCCGCCTGAAAATAGGGGTGAACCGTTTGAAATGATAGCAGCTCTGCCATTTTCCTCCAACTTCGCCAAAGCATGTAGATGGAAGAGCAACTGAGCATCACCTGTCGTGGGAGTATTGACAAAACGACCTTCCCTGCCGTCTGTCGACTCAAAGAGAGCCTGATCAGCCTTGACCGCCTGCTCTACTCCGTCATCCGCATCCTTCCCTCCCCAAGACTGACCAAAAGGTGGATTGGCAATGACAAAGTTCATCTTCTTATCGTGAAATGGGTCTAGATCCTTAAGCGTATCCGTCTTAACAAAATAATCCGACTCTTCCTGACGAATCAGCATATCCGCCTTGCCAATACCATAGGTTTCAGCCAGATACTCTTGCCCAAACAAGCGAACGTTGACCTTGGGATTGAGCTGTTGAATATAGCTTTTGGCAGTTGCCAGCATACCACCTGTACCTGCCGCCATATCTAAAATCTTGATCTCCTTATTGTCAACAAAAAGCTCTTCATCTGCCTCCATCAAGAGCAGGTTGACCATGAGAGCGATGACTTCCCTTGGTGTGTAGTGAGAACCTGCCTCCTCATTTTCAGAAAAGCGGCGGATAATATCCTCAAACATATAGCCCATCCGCATAGAATCAATGGAACTTGGTGATAAATCAAGTTCCGAGAATTTCTTCACTACTGTAAAGAGGCGCCCTGTACTTGCCAAGGTATCCACCTGCTCCTTAAATTTCAAATTCTCGATAATATCCTTGACTCGTTTGGAATAACCATCTAGGTAATCCAAAAAATTATCCTTGATAGCATCCGGTTCGTTCAAGAGATTCTTCAAAGTATGTTTGCTGGTATTGTAGTATTTATAGCCTGTGAGGGACTCAAATATTTTCTCTGGTGTTGACGGATTTGACTGGTACCGAGTCAACACTTCTTCCTTGGTCGGTAAAAGGGCAGCTTCCAAGCGAGCCAATACAAACATGGGAATAATGACATCACGGTATTTATCCGCTCGGTAAGCTCCTCGTAGGGTGTTTGCAATAGACCAGACTAAATTGACATCCTTGCTGATGTTGACATCATTTGCTTGAAACAGAGGGAGTTTCCCTTTTATATCGACCATAATTTCTCCTAGAATAATCAAAAAATATACTACTATTATACCAAAAAATAGGACCCTACATTCAAATGCAGGGTCACTTTCATTCTAATAATATTTTTGTCATTTATCCTAGTTATTATAGATATAAGTAATTTCTCCAGCTGTATCCGTTGGATTGAACCAGCCACGGAAGTTATCCACCCACTGTTGCCCACGGTAATTGGCTTCAAGAACTTGGATTTGCCCTTCTTCATTAACAGCTGTCACATAGGCAACGTGTCCTAGAGCACCGTCATTCCAGGAAATAATAGCACCAACTTCTGGCACTGTTCCTGTACGGAAACCATCACGCGCCGCATTGGCTCCCCAAGTAGCCGCATCACCCCACCAATCGCCTGCCCACGGAGCAACTTTTTGTACCCCCCATGTACATTGACCAACAGGATAGTTAATACCCGGCTCATATTCATAACCCGGTAGATAGTAGCTATCGCTACTCGTATCGACAGCCTGCCCCCATATTGTTTCTGTCAACTTCAAAATTTGACCAGGATGCAAAGTCGTTTCGAGGGTCAATTGATTTTGCGCTAATAAATCGTAAATGTCCAATGAAAAAGCATCTGCAATACCATAAAGAGAATCCCCCTCTTGAACAACATAGTCAGACTGACCTGCACTAGCTTCTACAACTTCTTCTTCGACATAGGCTTGACCTGGTACTTCTAAAACTTGTCCTGGTGTGATTAGGCCTAGAATGTCCAATCCATTGGTTTCTGCTAGTTGATAAGGATCCACACCATACTGGTCTGCGATTGAGTAAAGGGAATCGCCTTCTACCACAATATGACTGTCTGCTTGAACACTATAGACACCCATAACAGTAGTCACAAAACCTGCCAACAACAAGGCCGACTGACAAATATACTTTTTCATTTTACACCTCCAATACATATTCTCATTTTACCAATATTTTCACCGTAAAAAATGTCAAATTGATTACAAATTGCTAACGGTTTCTTCTCTAACTTCAATCCTCAAACTATTTTGGTAGTTGGTAAACCTCCTGTCTAACACTCATCCTCTAAAACCTGCCGAATCAGGGCCATGACCTGGTTTCGATCCAGCTTCCACTGAGCCCGCTCATCCTTTTCAAAGGTACGATTGGAGAGAAATATAGCCGCCTTTTGCAAGGGACGATTGTACATGATAAAGGTCCCTGTATAGCCCGTGTGGGACAACCAGTCCCCCTTCTTATCCCAAGCTAGCGACCGCTTGCGCTTGTCGTCAAAGCCATAATCCTGGGTCAAATCTGCCGCAAAGTCCTCGGTCAAATAGCGCTCCAAAAAGATTTCTAAATCCTTGACCGTAGAAAAGAGACCCGCACTACCCGCATGGAGCCCCAAGACACGCGCCTTAGGATCGTGCACCACACCTGCTTTTACACCACGCACCGTCGGCACCGCCTGACTGACTGGCCCATAGGAGGTTTGGGACATGCCAAAGGGCTCTAGAACGCCTTGACTGATTAGCTGGTCCAGACTAGCTCCATCCAGTTCCTCCAGCAAAAAGCCCAGCAGGAGAAAATTGATATCAGTATAGAAAAAGTCCTTGTTCTCCGTCACCCTAATCTTCAAAATCGCTTCTTTTAATTGGTCTGCATCCAGACTATCTCGATTGGGAATGAAGGGATCAATGCCGCTGGTGTGGGTCAATAATTGCCGGATGGTCACTTGACTATTCTCAAAAGCAGGATAGTAAGACTGCAAGGTCCTATCTAGCTCCAAAGCTCCGCTATTGACCAAAAAAGTCGCAAGAGTGCCTACACCAACCACCTTGGACACGGAGGCCAAATCATAGGTCAAACCCGCCTCTACTGGCGTCTGACCATCTTGGGTCCCCAGATAATACTCCTGCCACTGACCCTTAGAAAAAAGAGCCAGACTGGCACCAGGATAAACTCCTTGCCCAATCTGCTCTGAAATCTTGTCTAAAATTATTTTTCTCATTTTTCAAACCACAATTCAATACCACTTGGGTCAACCGTTTGGATAAAGGTTTCTTTTTTGTCTTTAAAGAAAGGACCTTCCAACTGGCTTTCCAAGTTTGCCCAGTCAAAATCCTGCTCGACAGGAAAACGCAAACTGTCCAAGTCCCAAACCTGATCCGCAGGGGTTACTAGATCTTCACCTTCTGCTCCCACAAAACGCAAAAAGTCTTGTTCAGGTAAGATTGCTTCATAGAAATCTTGACTAACGCTGGCTTGTGGACTATTGATCCAGACAGCCTCCACCGCAAAAGCAGTCAGACCTGAAAAATCAGCTTGAGCAGGAAAGTGTACTGGCGGAAGAATAGCCGTCAAATCCTCGATAGCCTGTTCGGCATGGAGCAAGAAAGTATCTCCCTCTGGAGAGATAGCCTCAAATCCAAACCCAGCTTTTCCTTTATAGAGCTTGGTAAACACCGTTCCTCGAGCTAACAAGGCTTCAATGTCACTAGCCTGCTCTACCTTAACCAGGATTTTATTTAATTTTTTTGGTCCCTTGACAGCCCGAGTGCGATTGCCTGGCGACTCCATCAAAACCAATTTTGTTGCAGAACTGGTTCTATCGCCAAAATCAGCAAATGGTCCATCTTCTAATTGTACTTTCATTCCTAGTTGTTCTTCTAGGAAGGCTTGATTGATACCACGATTGTTGACACGCAATACAGGCACAATCACATCATTTTTTCTCAACACGATAGCTATTCTCTCCTCAATAAATACTAGAATATTGTATAAAAAAAATCACTATTTTACAACTAATTATACTGTCATTTTCTACATAGATATACTGATGTTCCAACAAATCTTAGACAAAGAACCCCTTATCAGCTATAATAAGTACAGACTACTAAGTAAAAAAGAGGAAAAGCTATGCGTTTTAATCAGTTTTCTTTTATAAAAAATGATGTAACAGGATCTCTAGAAGAGCTAAACAAACTTGGTTTTGCATTGCAAAGCGACCACAGTCCGAAAAAAAATCTGGAAATCTTTGTCAGAAAGTGCCATTTTTTAACAGCCAATACTGACTTTGCCCTGTCAAACCTGATTGCAGACTGGAATACAGACTTGCTGACCTTCTTCCAGTCTGACCGTGAGCTGACTGACCAGATTTTCTATCAAGTCGCCTTTCAGTTGCTGGGCTTTGTGCCTGGTGTGGATTATACAGATGTCATGGACTTCGTAGAGAAAAGCAACTTCCCTGTCATCTATGGAGATATGATTGACAACCTCTACCAACTGCTTGCCACCCGTACCAAGTCCGGAAATACCTTGATTGACCAACTGGTTAGCGATGATTTCATTCCAGAAGATAACCACTACCACTTCTTCAACGGCAAATCGCTAGCAACCTTTTCAACAAAAAACCTCATTCGTGAGGTGGTCTATGTCGAAACGCCTGTCGATACGGCTGGGACTGGTCAGACTGATATTGTCAAGCTATCCATTCTCCGTCCGCACTTTGACGGGAAAATCCCTGCGGTCATTACCAACAGTCCCTATCATCAAGGGGTTAACGATGTAGCCAGCGATAAGGCCCTGCACAAGATGGAAGGGGAGTTGGCGGAAAAACCAGCTGGCACCATTGAGGTCAAGCAGACCAGCATCACCAAGCTAGACTTGGACCAGCGAGAGCTACCTATCAGCCCTGCTACCGAAAAACTGGGCCACATGACTTCATACTCCCTCAATGACTACTTCCTCGCTCGTGGTTTCGCCAGCCTCCATGTGTCTGGCGTTGGCACGCTGGGCTCGACGGGCTATATGACTTCCGGCGACTACCAGCAGGTGGAGGGCTATAAAGCGGTGATTGACTGGCTGAACGGTCGCACCAAGGCCTACACAGACCACACCCGCTCGCTAGAAGTCAAGGCTGATTGGGCCAATGGTAAGGTGGCGACGACGGGACTATCTTATCTCGGTACCATGTCCAATGCCTTGGCAACAACTGGCGTGGACGGATTGGAAGTCGTTATCGCAGAAGCAGGGATTTCCTCTTGGTACGACTACTACCGTGAAAACGGGATGGTGACCAGCCCTGGCGGCTATCCAGGCGAAGACCTGGACAGCTTGACCGCCCTGACCTACTCCAAGAGCCTGCAAGCAGGCGACTTCCTCCGCAATAAAGCAGCCTACGAAAAAGGACTGGCGGCAGAACGTGCTGCCCTGGACCGCACCAGCGGCGACTACAATCAATATTGGCATGACCGCAACTATCTGCTCCAGGCTGATAAGGTCAAGTGCGAGGTGGTCTTTACCCACGGCTCACAGGACTGGAATGTCAAGCCAATCCATGTCTGGAATATGTTCCACGCCCTGCCAAGTCACATCAAAAAGCACCTCTTCTTCCACAACGGTGCCCACGTTTATATGAACAACTGGCAATCCATCGACTTCCGTGAGTCCATGAACGCCCTGCTCAGTCAAAAACTGCTGGGCTACGAGAACAACTACCAACTGCCAACGGTCATCTGGCAGGACAACAGCGGTGAACAAACTTGGACGACTTTGGACACCTTTGGCGGTGAAAACGAGGCTGTCTTGCCACTGGGAACTGGAAGCCAGACCATCTCCAATCAGTATGCCCAAGAAGATTTTGACCGCTACGGCAAATCCTACCCAGCCTTCCACCAAGACCTCTATGCAGGAAAGGCCAACCAAGTCAGCATGGAACTGCCTGTGACGGAGGACCTCCTGCTCAACGGTCAGGTCACGCTGAAACTCCGTGTCGCATCCAGTGTAGCCAAAGGCCTCTTATCTGCTCAGCTATTGGACAAGGGAAATAAAAAACGTCTAGCCCCAATCCCAACGCCAAAAACGCGGTTGAGCCTGGACAACGGCCGCTACCACGCCCAAGAAAATCTGGTGGAGTTGCCTTATGTGGAGATGCCGCAACGCTTGGTGACCAAGGGCTTTATGAACCTGCAGAACCGCACAGACCTGACGACCATAGAGGAAGTGGTGCCAGACCAGTGGATGGACCTGAGCTGGAAACTGCAGCCAACCATTTATCAGCTGAAAAAAGGAGATATGCTAGAACTCATTCTCTACACGACCGACTTTGAATGCACTGTTCGGGATAATAGCGACTGGACGATTTCGATTGATTTGGACCATTCAACCATCCATCTCCCAAGACTATAAGACAAGAAAACGAGCTGCTCTCGCAACTCGTTTTTAACTGCCTATTTTTCCAAAGGATGAATAATTACACCCTGCACCACACGGTTTACGGTGCCTGTTGGCGATGGTGTATCTGGTAAGTTCTTACACTTGATAGCTGCCATAATTGATACTGTTTGGGCAAAGATGATGTAAGGGAAGGTCAGGAAGACATCTGGCAGGTCTGCTCCGCCTTCTGCCAAGACAAAGTTAGCTGCCTCTGTACCTGCTAGTTTATCAGCCGACAAGGCAACAATCCGCTCTGCTATGCCATCACCATGGACTTCATTGAGCAAGTCCACATCGTACTGGCGTGTGTAAGCATCATTTGATGCAAGAAGGAAAATCAAAGTCTTGTCGTTGATGAAGGATTTTGGTCCATGACGGAAACCGAGTGGTGACTCATACATGGTCGCAATCTTACCTGCTGTCAGCTCCAAAATCTTGAGCTGTGCTTCGTGGGCTACCCCATAGAAGCCACCCGAACCAAGGTAAATCACTCGTTCAAAGTCTAAATCAACAAGCTCTTGTACATAATCCTCACGGTCCAAGACATCTTGACCCAGACGGGCAATAGTATCGACCCACGCGGCTTTTTCTTCTTGGCTAGCTGGTGAGAAGACAAGCAGAGCAGTCAAGGACATACAGCTGTATGAGCCTGTCATGGCAAAGCCCTTATCGTTTGAACCCGCAGGCTGTAAGAGCAAGAGATTGTCCGCATCCCCTTCGGCTGCCAGAGCCAATTTGCCCTCTGGTGCACAGGTAATAGTCACTTGGTAAAGCTGATCAACCAATTGCTTGGCAACTTCTACTGCTGCCACACTTTCTGGTGAATTACCTGAACGGGCAAAGGATACCAAAATAGTTGGCACATCTGCCTGTAAATAGTCATGTGGACGACCAACCAATTCAACCGTACCAATGGCAGAAAAACGGATGTGCTTCAAATCATTGACTTGATTGAGATAATTGGCAATGCTTTGACCAACAAAGTCTGAAGTTCCAGCACCCGTAAAAATAACATGAACAAAATCATGCTTGTCCTGGATGGCTTTCAGAAATACTTCAATCTTCTCAAGCTGGTCAAGATAGAGTTGATGAGCCTCTTTCCACAAGCCAGGCTGTTGGTAAATCTCAGTAGCTGTGATATGGGCCCCCAATTTTTCTAATTCTTCTTTTGCTAAACGGAACATAGGTCCTCCTTGTTTTCTGGTTATAACCAGTTTTTATTTTATTATACAAGAAAGTGCTTACAAAGTCAAATTAAAATAGATTGATATATGTAATTCCGAAATAAATCAATTCACAAATATGAGAAAAATTTACAAACCATAAAGCTTGTATCATTAAGATTACTTTTGGTCTTCAGTATCTCATATCAATTAAAAAATCTTCCTACAAACATATGTAGGAAGGTTTTACAATTGTTATTCTACTTTGTAGTATACCCAATCTTTGCCACCTAAACTATCTTTTGAATTGACAATAAACCTATCTCGACTACTATCAGTATCCTTTTCAAACTCTAGCTTTGTTCCTGCTGGAACAAAATACCAAAATGCCCCAGAATTGGCATTTTGCCAACTTGTAGAGCTATCTCCAAGAACTGCCATAATATACTCATCTTCTTCTAATCTCAAATCTCGAAAAGCGAGTCCATCTTTTGAATTTGAATCTTTATAATTCCCATGCTTATCAAGAGTGAAAGTATAGTAAGAATTTTTCCAAGTTCCAGCCAAGCTAGAAAAATCACCTCGTAACAAGTCTGTCAGATTGACTGCTGATTCATCAGCATGCTCATTAGATTTAATGTTTGAATTAACGTCCGAAGATGAATATAAAACCATTTCCCCATCAAATGTCTTTACAACAACTCTATCTTTTTGAGAGTCAGTTCCTGAGTAATCAATTCCTTTCGGAACAAAGGTATAAGTATAATGTGCACCTAAATTAGTGAGAGCTGTTAGAGAAATCTTGCCTCCACTAGCTTCACCAACTGCATATCCTTCATATACTTGCTTGCTTGTATTTAGAAAACCAAATCTATCCCCGATAATCTTATTATTACTTGAGCCGCTAGACATATTCTCCGTACTAACCCCATTAATATAAGCTATGCCGTCGTCATATATCGTTACTTCAAACTCTCCATCTTCTGAGACCCAAACTCCACTTACGGACGAAAAATCTTGATTAGATAATTCCGTCAAATCTATTTGGTAGAGACCTTTGACATCGAAGGGAGACCAATTTTTATCAGAAGAGACTGCTGGACCTACTTTTACCCTTTTGACCTTCCCAAATGAAATATCAAACTTCTCTAGTACGTTTATTGTTTCCGCTCCATCATCAAACCCTATGTACATTTCTAACTTCCCATCATCATCTAGATCATAAATTAGATAGGACGGGGACCGAGTTGGTTGCTCGAAATATGCAGCACTTACTTTCTGACTATCTTTCTGTAGAATGGCTTCCTGATGGTTAGATACTACTGTCTCATAAAGTCCGCGATAACGACTCTCTTGACTCTGATAATACATTTTCAAGGCTGGTTTGTAGCCGATGAACACGAGAACCACCATCAATAAGACTACCGAAACTTGCTGCCAAACTGGAATTCTCCTAAAACGTAACCAATAGGACCTTCTCTTTATCTCACCTTTTTGAAAAGCAAGTTTCACTTCAACATCACTAGGTTCTCGACCATTAATAGCTTCAAAATAGTTTACCCATTCTTTTTCAGTCACTTAATTGCCTCCTACTATTTTCTCAAATCCTACTTTCAAATCTGCATTATCTGTCACTCTAACTTTATAGATATTATCCTGACTTGTAGGAGAGTAAAGTACGACTGGTGTGCCATCTTTTTTTATTGTGAACAAGTAATTATGTTCCATCTTTCCACCAGCCAAGACTTTAGAAAAATGGTAGATGCCGACAATATGATACTCAGCTTGAACCGTTCCATCCGTAGTGAAATCCACAGAATAGTTTGGACCAGCACCTGATTCATCGACCACTGCTAGAGAACGCTCTCTAACTGCATCAGTCACATCTTGATAGCCACTTTGGTTCATTGAATTCCCCCAGCTCACCATCAAGTCTGCAAGTTGTTGACTTTGTTCTTGAGTCCAAAGAGGAATTTCATTCGTTTTCTGAGCGTGATAGGAGATAGAATATTGTGTATTCTCTACATTTTTAAAATCAGCTTCTCGATAATATACGTCCGACACAATTCCTTCTGAAACGATACGATCGGTGGTAGTCATTGTTGGAATGCCTCCAGATATCATCTCAACAGGTAGATTGTATTCCACCCCTTTAGGAATAATCTTAAGGGTAGGCGCGCCTGCTAGATTAACGGGCGATAAAATCAGCATGCCATTTTCTTCACGGACTTGATGATTTTTAAAATAATCACTCCAGTTAAATTCTTTGGGACTATCAGAGATTTCTGTGTACCACAAACCTGCTATACTCGCATAATCTCCTGCTTGGATAGCTGATAAATCAATCCCATCTTCCTCTTTTTGCGCGCTCGACGATTGTGACTGGCTTGCTTTTGTCTGGCTTGTTGAGGAGCTAGCCTCAGTCAATATATTGGAAATTTCTTGGTTTGATGTCTTTGTCAAAAACATATAGGCGGCTCCTGCGATAACTACAATCCCAATCAAACCATAGACCCAGTTGGGAAATGATTTTTTAGGAGACTGCACAAGCCCGCTTTTTACCGCTTCCTGCAATTCCGCAGGGGTGGGCTTTCGTCCGTTCATTGCTTCAAAATAGGCAATCCATTCTATTTCGTTCATCTATACACCTCTTTCTTGCGCTAGGATACATCCTATACGGCACATATAACTATCATCACCTATCTGCCATTTTGCGAATTAAGTAATCCATCTCTTGTTGACGTCTCCTATTTTTATTTGATGAAGTCGCAACAAACAGCAAAATAAACCAACCGATGACTGTACCACCTAATGGAATATTCAATAACCAAATGACAATCTTTAACCCACTGCTTTGGCAGATAAAAGCTGGTAGAAAATAAATAAACGTGAAGAAAGTCGCTGCTAAAATTAGTGCAAAAATACTATCTCCAATATAAATTCCATAGTTACTTAAAAATTCTGATAAGCTTGAAGCACTTAAAAGTAATACAATTAGTGGAACCCCAAAAAATAGCCAGTTTAGAATAGTTGAGCCTGTATGGCGATATTTAAAGGCATCTTCACTTCTATTGTAGTTCGGCCTAGGATTAGGATGTTGGACTGGAACATGAGCTGCTGCAACGGTTTCTTTCTGTTCCTTTGCGGAAGCTACTTTAAAATGGGGAACAGAAACTTTTTCTTTTGCCATTGACGAAGCTTTTTCAATCCCTTGTGCTGCACTTGGCTTGAGCAAAAGTGGCACGATAAGAAGAGCTCCCATGAATAGCATTGAAAACATCAACATCGGAAGTACAAGAGAATCAGATGTTAGAATCCCCAACAACAATGCAACTAACGAGGTCCCCAATAACCCTGCTCCCCCTAGCAATACTTTGTGGGATTGCCCTTTATAAAGTTGATAGTTCAAAAAAACTAACAGCGCAGTAAAGACTAAAGAAACTACATTTGGCAAGAAGAAAGGATATGTTAAAACTGGAAAAATGGTTAGGAAGAAAGAGAGTACACTGACAATTGTAAATAGAATAACTAAAAATTTATGGAGACTTCCCAAATGAAAAAGTGTCCCTTGATTGATTTCAATTCCTACTTTATTGAGTTGTTCCTCTAACCAAAGGCCCCAGCGATCCAACCAACGATTTGACTGAACCATATAATATTGACTATTATCCAGTAGTGACTGACTCTCGCCAAAGGATACAGTTTCCGTTGAAAGATTCATTTGACCACATTGTTGGCAATAGTTTGAAGTGAGGACATAGTCTTGACAAGAGGTACAAAAGTCGTAAGATGTTACTTTTTTTAAATCTTCTTGATTCTCCCAGAGAACCTTCCTCAGACGATCTATATAAACCTGATTTCTATCCATCGCACTCTCCTAAGCAAATTCTTTTCCACAACAAGCGCAGAACTTATTCTTGCCCGCTTGCAAAGTCGAACATAGGTCACACTCTTTTAGAGTTGCCTCTTCAAGAGCAGATAATTCTTGAACATCACTTCCACAGACCGAACAAAAACGACTTTCAGAACTTAAGAGATTACCACATGCTAAACATGATTTTTCACGCGGAACGTGGATATTGTAATCTTGACGAAGTTTGTAAGATTCCTGCAAGATCCCAATAATCGCAGATACTTCCTTTTCAAGATTTATGTCCTTCTGGTTGATCGATTGATTATAGTAGGCTAATCCCAATTCAAAGAAATGCTTAGACAAGGTCGTATCCTTTTCTTCAATCTGCTTGCGCAAAGCGCGCAAGTCAGTATTCAGCAATAAATCCTTCTGACTAATAACTGATTTAGGTTGCGAATGAGGTTGCGAGTTTTCTGAGTGATTCTCTGCAACCTGCTCTTCAACTACATTCTGCTCAGTCTGAACAGTCTCAATCTTGAACTCCCCATTCTTTAATGCTTCTGAAAATTCAGCTGGTTCTGGATTACGTCCATTTGAGGCTTGAAAAAATTCTACCCATTCTTTTTGATTCATCATATTCTCCTTATTAATCAAAATCACATTTACTTCCTTTGATTAACTTTTTAATCTTTTAACAGTTCAAGTCCATTTTACTTTTTATCTTTTCGAATAACCCAAGCAATTATTCCCACTAACATGACGATCATTAACCAATATTGAATAAAGAAATCAATTAGTGGTTTAAGAAGATTATATAGAAACATCAGTAGCATATAGCCAACAATTAAAACAATAACTCCACCGATAATATAAAATATTGGCTTCATATTATTTTCATTATAGCTTTCGTCATGATTTGGGTAGTTGGGAACACTTCGAAGGTAGCTTATAATATCATTTGTATCACTATAAGTTGGATGCATAGATACATAGTTATGGATTTGATCTCTAGTTACACTAGGAAATCTCCCTCTATGATCCTTACCACGTATGTTATATCCATTTGCAATAGTAGAAGTATTGAATGCTTTTCGAACATTTTCTTTACCCCAAACCAACTCTTCAATATCAGGCTGTGCTACTCCCAAAACTAAATAGCTATATAGTACCTCAACCTTTTGTTCAATAGAAAAGCTATTGAATTTATTTATTTTACTTGAATCAAATCCCATATTAACCCCTTTACTATTTGTGCAACTCCTTAAAAGTCACACCTTCCTCATTTTTCCAAACAACATTTCCGTTTTGGCTAGCTCCAGCAACGAATGATGCAGCTGCCGAGATACTCGAAAACTCAATATCAACTACTAGTCTATTTCCATTAATCTTGTCAGCATATTGTTGCCTTGCTTTGATAGTCCCTTGAGGACAAGAGGGCACTATTTCTGGATTAATTTGACTACCTTTTTTTACAATAAATCCTTTTGTGGTCAAATAACCATTAGCCTGAAAACCTTTGTAGTTCATTGAAAATATTTGAAATTTTTCTAATTCATTATTTATGGATGTTTTGAAATCATTAAAATTCAAAGTCTCATCATCACGTTGGATAATACTACTTAAATTTACTATTTCATCATTGCCAAATATTAAGTCTTCACTTTCTTTAAAATTAATCTCACCTAATAGTTTCATACTTTCTTGTGAATGGACATACCATTTATTACTATTAGATTTCAGTGAAAGAAAGTAATTACCTAACGGTCTGGGTTGCCAAATCTGTGTATCATTAAGTTGACTAAAATTATATTTAGTAGTCCCATCTCTTAACAATAATCTATCTAATACAAATCTATAGTTTCCATCAAAATAAGTTGTAAACTTTGGATGTAAAACAGCCCCACACTTAGAATTCAAACTCAAATCTCTATCGAATTCCTTAACCAATTTTCTTGATTCCAATGATTCTAAACGATAATATTCAAAGTCTGGTCCAAGTGCATATGTATCAAAACCATCCATATTGCTACGCCATTTTAGTTGATCTTCATGAAATTTGTTATACCAAATTGTATTATCAGACATATTCATCATTCGAAACTCAAAACCCTTAAATTTTGGTAACGGACTAACAATTTTAGTCTTCATCGAAAATATGGACGGTACGACACGACCTGATATTATAGGGTAATACATCAGATATTCATTATTCGCAAAAAAAATACTCCCTGTATACTCAATTGATTCGCCACCTTTTGTTTTAAAACTCTTTAAAAGTAGTTCATCAATATTTGTTTGAATATCAAATTTATGAATCTCTTGTTCATAGGAATAATAAATAAATTGATCAGTAATATAGTAATTATTATTTATCCTAGCTTTTAACGGCAGTACCCGTTGAATTTTTCTATCAAAATCAACATGAATAAATTGATTCCCCTTCCCACATTTGATAAAAATACCAAATGAATTAACATAAACCTGGTTTTCTGTAAAATTATCAGAAAATAAATCTTGATTCTGTAACTTGACAAATAAATGTTTGGTACCTTTCTTAGGGGAATAAACAACAATATAGAAGTTCGAATTTATCATACTAACATAGAAAAACATTCCTCTATATTCGGAAATAGGATACATTCTTTCACTATCATAAAAATTTCCGCGATAAGCTTGTAGCATATACTCCCGTCCTTGAGTTTCAACTCGTTTTTGCATATTTTCCGAAGAATGAGTCCCCACTTTTTCTCTCTGACTCACTTTTGTCCCACAGTTTGGACAAAACTTAAAACCTGTTTCTACCTTGTTTCCACATTCTATACAAAACATTTCTAATTCCTACACTTTCAATTCACCTAAAGTTTGACCAGCTTGTGTTTTCCACAATTTGTTCCCACTTAGACTAGCTCCTCCGACAAAGCAAGCAGCTTGGGAAGGGCTCGTAAATAAAATATCCTCCGAAAGACAACCATTGGATATGCTTTCTGCATGGAATTCTCTTAAACGTCTAATGGAATCGGACACAGAATTTGCCATTTGAGGTGAAATCTGACTACCTGAGAACACCAAAAATCCTTCATTTGTCAAGCTACCTTTGGCAGTGTAGCCATTATAGGTCATCGTTAGAGAAATAGAGTTATCTGATTCAGTCTCTTGAACAAGGGTTTTATCAAAAGATTTAGCAACCGTTTCAAAAGCTTTATAACCAAGAACCCCTGTCAAAATAATAGCTTGCTCAATGAAATCCTCTAGCTCAGCAACTTTTTCCTCAGTCACATTACCTATTGTTGGTTCAACCTTATTTTTTACTGTAAATCGTTTTGCATTTTTTGCCAAATTGTAAAAACGATTTTCTAAATAGGAAATTTCTGTCGGACCAAAGGTATTGTCTGTGGTTGTTAAAATAATTGCATCCTTAAAAAATGACTTTTCTTCATTTCGCATATGCTCCTTTAATCTACCTAAAGTTGCTTGCTGATTTTTACGCTCTCCAGCTTGCCCAACATAAACTAAAGGACGTTGGCTTTCTTCTTCCTCACCAAATAAGAAATAAATTCCTGAGTAACTCAACTCTGTTCTGTCGGCACTATCTTCTAAATCTAGTTTTGGAATTTTTAAAGCTACCCCTGTATGATTAGCTAAAGAAGCCTTCACGCGCCCCGTCATTGTCCCATCTATTAAAAATAAAGTAACAACTTTTGAAGTACCCATAACATTCCCCTATCGTTTCTTAACCGGTTTATATAAGTACAATCCTCCATAATCATCAACATCCACTTTATAACCCACTTTACGTAACTCCGTAGCAGTTTTGGCTGCAATTTTTTTCTTATCATCATCTGAGTATTGATAATGTGGTGGTAATTTCTTAGCCAATGCTGTAGAATGTAGCACATCCGAAGTTTGCCACTTATGGAAGTAAACTTTGAATTTTTTTGGATGCCATAATCCGCTACCATCAAATACAGTCGTTTTTGATGCTTTCTTAAACTCCTCAACTGCATATTTCTTATAATTTCTATGTAGTTGATCTTTTTGAGCTGTTGTTAAGACTAATTTACTAAAGTGAACTTTTGCTGAAGCAACGGAATAATAGTGAGTCATAAATAACCTCCAAATTGATAGTCCTGAAACATAAAATAGCAAATAAACTATTGCATTCTATAAAACTATTTTATCAGTTGAAACAGTTTTTTACAACTGTTTTGACAAATAACAGTCATATATAGTGGTTTTGTTATCTAATAATACCTGTATGATAGACCATAAGAGGTACTTTCATGGATAATAAACTACAAGACTATATTTCCAAAAGGATTCGCTTATTGCGCATTCAAGAAGGAATGACCCAGATGGAGCTAGAAGAAAAAGCTAATCTCGGCTATAACTACATATATAAATTAGAGAATAAAGCAAATAACATTACTCTATCGACACTATCAAAAATCATGGAGGCTTTGAAGGTCGATATCCCAACTTTTTTTGATGTTGAATTTTCCACGGATCCTGAAATTGAAGAATTGATCCTACTCATGACTGATTTACCTAAGAAAAAGCGCTCAGAAGTAATCCAAGCAATCAATACTCTTGTGAAAACACTAAAATAGAAAACGCATTCGATTGCTTAGCCGAATAAGATACCACTACAACAAACTCACCTTACCAAATTTCCTTTTTTAATGTTATAATAAATCCATAAGATTTTTTAAGGAGAATAGTTATTATGATGAACATGCAGCAAATGATGAAACAGGCTCAGAAGCTTCAAAAGCAAATGGAGAAGAGCCAGGCTGAGTTGGCAGCTACTCAGTTTACTGGTAGCTCAGTGCAGGATTTGGTTACAGCTACTTTTACTGGAGATAAGAAATTGGTCTCTATCGACTTCAAGCCTGAGGTTGTGGATGCTGACGATCTTGAAACCTTGCAGGACATGACCATCCAAGCAATCAATGATGCTCTTGCAAAAGTTGACGATGCCACTCAGAAGAAACTTGGTGCCTTTGCAGGTAAATTGCCATTTTAAGACAGAAAAGACGCGATTGGGCTAGACCCTCGCGTCTTTGTTTATTCAAAATTATAGAGTAAGGACTGCAACTGCAAGAGATAATGATCAGAATAACGATGATCTGTTTGTAATTCTTCCAGCAGTTGCTTTAATTCTGTCATATTGTCTGTAATAATCCCATCCACCTGTAACAAGACCATCTTAGTCATGTGTTCTTGGTCGTTTGGTGTCCAGGCATAGACTGACTTCCCTTTTATCCAAGACTTAACCATAAAGTTCTGGTCTAAGGAGGTAAATTCCATGGTATAACCATCTGCGACGGTTGTCGGATAGATAGAGTTGAAAGGTAGGATAAAAAAGGAGACTAGATTTTTACTGTATTCTTTGACTTGGATAATGGTTCTATAGTCCAAGGACTGAATTTGGTGACCCTTGGCAAGGAGGCGTTGGCCATATTTCTTCAGGAAATTTCGGGTCAACTGTGGCGAGTCGGCGTTTGTCACCTTAATCTCCACCAACAATTTTTGCCCTAGCTCATCCGCCTTATCCAGATAGGTATCAAAAGAAGGGACTAGAGCTGTCATGCCGTTTTCAGATGCAGTCATGGTCGTCAACTCTGCAAGGCTATAATCATGTGTACCTCCGGGATTTCCCGTCAAAGCCATCAGGTCTGTATCGTGCATGACCACAAACTGACCGTCCTTGGTTTCCTGAATATCCATCTCGATATAATCTGGCTGGAGCTGAGAGGTTTTCTCCAAAGCCTCGATAGAGTTCTGCACCGCATTTCCATTGTCAACACCGCGGTGGGAGATAGTCACAGGCAGGTTCTCATAAGGATAGTAAAGCGTCATGGCTCCCTGAACACCAAAGACCAGACTGGAAACCCCTAGAATGGCTAGGCGGAGACGGTGGCGCAGGCGTTTTCGTCGATAGGAGGGCAGTTTTTTGCCGGTCAATAGGCTGATAAATCCCAGCATAAAGAGGGCAACTACTCCATAATAAGACAGTTTTAAAACGGTATAGGAGAAGACCGCTAGTCCAAAGGAGAGTTGAGGAAAGGGTTTTTCTAGGAACAATTGCAGAGCATAGAGCAAGATGCCAATCACCGCAAAAAGAAGGACTGGAAAGGTCACTAGCCAGAAGAGCCGCAAAAGGGACGTCATTTGCTGGCGCCCCTTGGTTCTCTCCCAAGAATAGGCGATGGATTCTTTAACGCTTCGGTGTTCAAAATAAATCTTTGGAAGGGCGTACATGAAGCGGGCTGCCAGCCAAAAGAAGAGGAAAACCGAAAGAAAAATCAAGATGGCCAGCCACAAGGTATTAGAAAAATAATCAATTAGAAACTGTGGAACAACAATCTTATTGAAGTAGTAAATATTTAAAATCCGTCGTAAAAACGGAAGGAGAATGACCGAATAAAAAAGGAGAAAGAGGACCTTAGGAAGAGTACTATGGCGGATAATAGCCAGCATGCTATCTCGCACATCCCGTAAATAATCTGGCAAATGCTTGACCCGTTCATCCAAGAGCTGCCAAACACCCGTAAAGAGCAAGGCGAGTTCTAAGTAGGCGATGGCGATATTGGCAAAAAAGAGTAAGATAAATAGGCCTGTCACCAACAAGTTCTCTGTAAATACCGCAAAAAGATTGGTAGGCGAGAGATAGGCATGGTCCGTCATAGCCAGCAAACTCTCCGAAAGCCAGGAATTGAGGGGTATCCAGACAAATTCCATAAAGGCAAAGAGGGTAAAAAAGAGCAGTAAAATCTTATCTAAATTGTAATAAACTTTCTGAAATGTACGTCGTATCCTTTTCATACACATAGTTTCCCATATTCTACTAGGAATTGCAAGCCTTCAACAAATATGCTAGACTAGAAAAATAAAGGAGGTTCTCATGATTAGGATTTCACCAATGACTGAAGAATATTTGCATACACTTTGGAAAGTTGGCCACCGTCAAGCCGCACCTCGCTGGAAGGAGTTTGCGGCCCCCTATTTTGATGACTACCAAGCCTGCGCCACTTTTGAAGAGTTTCAAGCATTGGAACTTTACCAGTGGCTACAAAAAGATTGTGTCAGAGCAATCCTGGTGGACCAGCAGCCTATCGGCTTTGTGAGCTATTACTGGGAGTGCCAGCCAACACGCTGGCTCGAAATCGGGATTGAAATCTATGACGACAAGGTCTGGGGCAAAGGATATGGCACAGCTGCTCTCCAACTCTGGATTGATACCATTTTCCAGCAATTTGCAGAGTTAGAACACATCGGGCTCACTACCTGGTCTGGCAACAAGGGTATGATGAGAACCGCAGAAAAATTAGGCATGACCAAAGAAGCCCACATCCGCAAGGTTCGGTACTGGCAAGGGCACTATCATGATTCTATCAAATATGGGATGTTAAGAGACGAATGGCTAGAGCATAAGAAAAAATCAAGTTCCTAAGAGCTTGATTTTTTACTTATCTATCTTCCAAATAAACGAGCAAAGAAGCCTTTGGTTTGTACTCCTTCTGCTTGTGCCTTAACCTCTTCCAATTCTAGCTTGAGGACATCCTTGTCTGCCATGGCTTTGAGAGTTAGTTGCTGCTGCTGGTCAAGTTGCTTGTCCTTCTCAGCAATCTGGATATCCTTGACCCGCAACTGTTCATCCTTTTCAGCCAGTTGCTTGTCCTTGGCCTTTAGTTGACTGTATAGACGGATAATCTCAGAGTTTTTCTCATCCACCAAGATTTCCATCATTTCACGGTGCTTCACCTCATCGCTAATCGGCTCATCTTCAAAAATAGTTGTCTTATAGATTTTTTCTAGCTCAATCAAACCTGCACGATTGACTACCGTTACACCCTTGTCATTTTTATCTACAAATTCTTCTGGAAGCGACTTGACGCGATTATTCATGGCCTGACGGCTCACTCCCAAAATCTCAGCTAATTCGCTGACTGTTTTTTCGATTCCCATAATATCCTCGGTACTTAGATTTCTCATAGTTTGTATCATTAAAATATTATCACAAAGCCTATGTTCTGTCAAATTATGGGGAATTTTCACCTAAAAATTCATGGTTTATCTTTTGAGAAATTACTCACAGCCACCTCTGCTATTTTGTGGTACAATAAGGACATGAACACAGTAGATACCATTATTATCGGAGCGGGGCCTGCTGGCATGATGGCCGCTATTTCTTCCAGTTTTTACGGCAAGAAGACCCTGCTCCTCGAAAAAAACAAGCGTTTGGGCAAGAAACTGTCTGGCACAGGTGGCGGACGTTGCAATGTGACCAACAACGGCACCTTGGAAGACCTACTGGCTGGCATTCCTGGAAATGGCCGCTTTCTTTACAGCGTCTTCTCCCAGTTTGACAACCACGACATCATGAATTTCTTTCAGGAAAATGGGGTCAAGCTCAAGGTCGAGGACCACGGCCGTGTCTTTCCGACCACCGACCGTTCCCAGACCATTATCAAGTGCCTGGAGATGAAGATGCTGGAAAATGGCGTGGACATCCGTACAGGGACTGAAGTGGTTTCCGTCCGCAAGATTGATGACCTCTTCCATGTCAAGACCAGCGAGGAGACCTTTACAGCTCCCCAGCTGATTGTCACCACTGGCGGCAAGACCTATCCTTCCACTGGCTCGACTGGCTTTGGTCACGACATTGCCCGCCACTTCAAGCTAGAAGTCACGGAGATTGAGGCCGCTGAAAGCCCCGTTCTGACCGACTTCCCCCACAAGAAGCTCCAAGGCATTTCCCTGGACGACGTCACTCTGACCTACGGCAAGCACGTCATCACCCACGACCTGCTCTTCACCCACTTTGGCCTGTCGGGACCCGCTGCCCTTCGCTTGTCCAGTTTTGTCAAAGGCGGCGAAATCGCATTTCTCGATGCTCTGCCGACCCATTCTGAACAAGATTTGTTTGAGCATTTAGAAGCCAACAGGGAAAAATCCGTCAAGAATGCCCTTGGCGAACTCATGCCAGACCGCCTAGCAGACTTTTTCGCTGAAAACTACGACTGCAAGGTCAAACAAGTTCCAAAAAAAGATCTGGCTGATCTGGTCACCCTCCTCAAAGCCCTACCTATCAAGATTACAGGCAAGATGTCCCTAGCCAAGTCCTTTGTGACCAAGGGTGGCGTTGACCTCAAGGAAATCAATCCCAAAACCTTGGAAAGTAAGAAAGTCCCTGGCCTCCACTTTGCAGGAGAGGTCTTGGATATCAACGCCCACACCGGTGGCTTTAACATTACCTACTGTTTAGCAACTGGCTGGGTGGCAGGGAGCTTGCATTACTAGTTTTTACATCACATTCAAGCAAAAATTTGCTTGAATTTTTTTATTTATTGTTGTATGATAAAGATATAACAATATAACAAAAAGAGATTGGCTATGCAACTGAAACTTTCTTCTATTTCTAAAAAATTTGACCACAAGATTATTCTGGAGGATACCAGCTTTCAATTTGAACAAGGCAAGATTTACGGCTTGCTAGGACGCAACGGGGCTGGTAAGACAACCTTGTTTAACTGCATTGCCCGAAATCTGACCTTAGACAGTGGCAGTATCCAGTTTGTAGAAGGGGAAGAAACTCTTGACTACGATAATACGGACATCGGTTTTACCCAGACCTACCCACAACTGCCTGCTTTTATGACCGCCTTTGAATTTGTCCGTTTCTATATGGACATTCACAAGGATAAACTCAAATCTCCTCGTAATCCAGAAGAATGGCTAAACTTGGTCGGTATCGGAGAAGAAGACCAGCATCGCCTGCTCAAGGATTTTTCCCACGGTATGCAGAACAAGGTCCAGTTGCTCCTTTCCTTGATTGTCCAGCCACCTGTCCTGCTATTAGATGAGCCCCTGACTTCCTTTGACCCTGTGGCTGCCCACGAGTTTAAGCAGTTAATTCGGGAAGCCAAAAAAGATTCCGTCATTATCTTTTCCACCCACATTCTCCAATTAGCACAAGACCTCTGTGATGAGATTGTTTTGCTTCATCACCAGGAATTGCAGGCTGTTTCAAGCGACAAACTCCATGATCCTGACTTTGAACAGGAGATTGTTCAGCTGCTGACAGCAGATTAGGAGGAGCTTATGAAAACCATTCTACGTTATTTTTGGTATCGGGAAAAGTATGCCCTCCATCGCTCCGTCAACGGATTCTTCTACTATCTACGGAAACTGCCACTTGTTGGAAAGAGCATTCCAGAGAGTATTTTCAAGTCTTACAGTTTTAAGTCTGGTCTCTTTTTGATCCTGCACATCCTCTCCATCCCCAGTCGCTTTCTGACCAAGTGCTTCTGGTTGGTTTTTCATTTCTATCATGCTTCTTTCTGGATGAATGTATTGGCCAGTGAGGAATTGACCTTTTGGAATATTCTTCCAGGGACTTGGTTTCTAGGCTTTGTGTTCTGGTTTTTGTTTGTCGGACTAAACTATCGTTTGGGGAAGGGCTTAGACCCAGTTATCTCGAAAGCAGATAGAGAATTTATGCAGAACTTCGGTCTATCACAATCTACCTTTTTGCAAAGTCAACTCTTTATCGAACCTATCCTGACTACCATTTACTATCTTCCAGCCCTAGTTATTTTTTGCCTAATGACAAATCAATGGCTGGTATTTCCTGTCGGTCTGATGACCGTACTAGCAGGTCACCTGACTGGTCATGCTCTCAATCGTTGGTTCTTTGAACATCGTATTTTAACCCGTCGCAATTCTTGGCATGCTTGGCTATGGGTCGCGTTTGTTCTTGTGTTATATGTTCTGGCGATTGTCTTCCGTCATCAGCTCTCCTTAGGCATGCTGGTCCCTATCCTGCTTGTCCAACCATTTCTGATTTGGTTTGGCTACCATTATTTGAAAAGACAAACCAACCACCTTGACTATCTTTCCTATTGCATGGACCAGTCCTTGCAGTTGGACAAGAAAATTGTTGAGATGACCAAGGGCAATGAATATACTCGTCAGGGTTTGCAGATGCAGGCAAAACTCAATATGGAAACTGGAAAAGACCTGTCCCACCTGTCTGGCATGACCTACTTAAACGCTCTGCTATTTGACCGCTACCGCTCCATCCTCACTAAAAAATTACTCTTCCGCTTGGGGTGTCTTTTGGCTATTGTCCTCTTTCTTGAAGGAATCCGTTGGTTTTCAAAAGAGGATATAGAGATAAGCAATGCCAACTACATCGAGGGACTTCCATTTGCTTTCATGGTCATGTATGTGGCCTCCATGGGCAAGGCTGTCGCACAGATGGTCTTTGTTAACTGCGACATTTCCATGCTCCACTATCCATTTTACCGCGAAGCAAAGACCATTATTACAGGCTTTCATTATCGTTTTCTGCAAACTGTAAAATTAAATGCTGCCTTCTCTGGGTCTCTACTATTGGCCCTCATCATCTTTACTAGAGTGCAGCTGCCTATTGAAACCTATCTCCTAACTGCTCTGCTTTTATTGAGCTTGACAGCTCTCTTCTCCTTCCACGACCTTTTTATCTACTACATCCTCCAGCCCTTTACAAAGGATATGGAGGTTGTCAACCCAGTCTATAAATTTCTCAGTGGAGCCCTCTATTGGGTGGCCTACATCAACACCCAGCTAGATCTAGGCAGTCACTTGTACATCCTACTCATTTCCCTGGCTATGATTGCCTATGTCAGCATCGGTTACTGGATTTTATTGAAAAAAGCTCCGCAGACTTTTAGATTGAAGGCATAAAAAAGCAGCCTCTCGCAAGAGAAGGCTGTTTTCTCGTCATTTAGTTTCTCTTTTATTACTTCGTTAACTCGCCTTGCCTAACCTTAGTTATGCCAGCGGCTCGTTGCCTAGTACTAAAAGTAAACTAAAAGACTATATTTACCAAATTCCCAAGATCGCCTGCCAAACCAGTGTTAACAGGGTCACTCCCATCCAACAAGCAAGTCCGACCAGAAGAGCAACTCTACCATTTTTTACCAGGGCCAACACATTAGTCCGCAAGCCAATAGCTGCCATGGCCATACAAATGAGGAACTTGGACAGGGTTTTGAACGGGCCAAAAAAATCCGTCCCCAGTCCAAAGTGACCTGCCATTGTAGTCACCAGACTGGCTAGAATAAAGTACAGAATGAAGGTCGGAAAACCTGCCAAGAGTGACTTCTTGTCTGCCTTAGTTCCCTTCCCTCGAGCCTGCCAAATCGCCAAAACCGTCGTAATCGGGATAATAGCAAGGGTCCGCGTCAGCTTGACCGTCACAGCTGTATCCAAGGTCTGACTGCCCAGGCCGTAAAGACTATCCCAAGTGGCTGCTGTCGCGGTGACCGACGAGGTATCATTGACCGCCGTTCCGGCGAAGATCCCAAAGGCCTGACCCGAATCGGTCGAGAACCCAAGCCAAGTTGCCAAAGTCGGAAAAATCAAGGCCGCCAAGACATTAAAGAGAAAGATGACCGAGATAGCCTGAGCCACATCCTCATCGTCCGCCTGGATAATGGGAGCTGTCGCCGCAATGGCAGAGCCTCCACAGATAGAGGTCCCAACGCCAATCAAGGTCGCCAGATGAGATGAAATGGGCAAGATTTTCCACATCAGAACTGCCAAAAACAAGGCAAAACTGATGGTTGACAGAATAATCGGTAGAGATTGGCGACCGACTGCCAGGACCGCAGATAAGTTTAATCCAAATCCCAAACAAATCACCGCATACTGCAAAATCTTCTTAGAGGTAAAGGCCAAGCCTGACTGAAATGAATTTTTCCTTGAAATGTAAGAGTGCAGGCTCATTCCGATTAGAAGGGCAAAAACAGGCCCACCCACTACTGAAAACCAACTTCCTAAGCACCAGCTAATTCCAGCCAAGACTAGACAAAGTACCATACCTCTGGCATTTTCCTTTACCATAAGCCCCTCCTAAAAAAGCAAGCGGAGGGCAGCAGTCGTCAGAACGCCGACCAGGACAGCCAGGAGGATATTTTTTGTCTTCAAAACCACCCAGAAGGTCGGAAGGAGGGCTAGGCTTTCGACAGGAAGCAGGCTAGGTAGCGAGCCGACTTCTTCGTCCATGATGCTAGAGAGGGTCAGGGCAAAGATAATGGTAATGGGCAGGAAACTGAGGAACTTGACCATGCGAGGTGGCAGGGATTTGTTCTGCGTCAGGACAAAAGGTAGGACACGTGGCAGCCAGGTCACTAGGGCTGACGCCAGAATAATCAGTAAAATGCTAGTTTTTATCATCAATCATCACCCCCACAAAACAGCCCAAAAGCGTCGCCAGAAGCACCGCAACATAGGACGACACCAGCACAGACAGACCGACATAGGCCAGACCCACCGCCAGCAGAATCAGGCCGATTTTTTTCAAAGGAATGGTCCGAGCCATAGCCTCCAGCTGACCTGAGAAAATACCAACAAACATAGCCACCAGGGCAAAATCCAAGCCAAACTGTTCTGGATTTGGAATCAGCCCTCCAATCAGATTACCCAAAATGGTAAAGGTTACCCAAGAAGCGTAGCTCGCAAAGTTGTTACCGTACATCCAGCTTGGGGCAATCTGCTTTTCATCAATGTGTTTCCGCAAGAGAACCGCATAGGACTCATCCGTCACAAAAGAACCAATCAGGATATTAGACCCCAGACTATTGCCCTGAAAAATGGTCGTCGTGTGCAGGCACATGAGGAAATTCCGCAGATTGACAAAGAAAACGGTCACTGCAATGGAAACCAAGGGAGCTCCTGCCAAAATCATAGCACACATGACAAACTGGGCACTTCCTGCATAGACCAAAAGGCTCATCAGCCCCATTTCCACCGCAGAAATGCCGGAATTGACCGATACGACACCGCAGGCTAGGCCAATACTGGCATAGCCCAGAGCTGTTGGGATAGCATCCCGCAAGCCTTCACGAAAATCCTGTTTTTTCATCTTCTCTCCTTTGATATCAATTTATATCATTCTAGTATAGGAGACAATCTCTCCCTCGTCAATAACAAATTGGTACATCATTAGAAAAAGCTGGGCATCAAAATCCAGCTGTTTCCTTCTTACAAATTCTCAAAAGCCAAACTTGGCTTGGCATTTAAATCCCAGCCAGCAAAGTTTTCCTTGTTGTATTCACTGACTGCTGCCAAGGCAATCATGCCTGCATTGTCACCGCAGAGGCGAAGCGGGGGAATGATAACCTCCACATCGGTGATTTCAGCCGCCAACCGCTCCCGCAAGCCTTGATTGGCTGCCACACCGCCCGCTACGACCAAGGTCTTAACAGGGTATTGCTCCAAAGCCTTCTTGGTCTTAGCCATAAGAATATCTAAGACACAAGCTTGGAAAGAGGCTGACAGGTCCACATTGGACAAGGTTTCCCCTTTCTGCTGAGCATTATGGTAGAGGTTGATAAAGGCAGATTTGAGTCCTGAGAAAGAAAACTCTAAGTTATCTTCCTTGATCATAGCCCGAGGGAAATCATAAATGTCCTGCCCCTCATGTGCCAACTCATCGATGACTCGACCAGCTGGATAGGGCAGACCCATGACCCGCCCCACCTTATCATAGGCCTCGCCGACCGCATCATCTCGCGTTTCGCCGACAATCTTGTAGTCGCCCGCCTCTGAGACATAGACCAACTCCGTGTGCCCACCGCTGACCAAGAGGGCCAAGAGGGGAAATTCCAACTCCTTGACCGCACGCGCCGCCATCAAATGCCCTGCCATGTGGTTGACAGGAATGAGTGGCAAGCCATTAGCCCAGGCAAACGCCTTGGCAGCCGAAATCCCGACCAGCAAGGCACCGACCAAGCCAGGTCCATAGGTCACCGCCACAGCCGTCAAGTCCTCTGCCGTCACTTTCGCCTCCAACAAGGCCTCCTCGATACAGGCCGTAATCACTTCCACATGGTGACGGCTGGCTACCTCAGGCACCACCCCACCAAACCGCTGGTGGCTGGCAATCTGGCTGGCAATGACATTGGACAAAAGCTCCGCCTCATTTCGCAAAACAGCCACCGAGGTCTCGTCACAGGAGGTCTCGATCGCCAAAATCAATCTATCTTTCATCACGTTCTCTCTTCATTATCACCGCGTCCTCGACAGGATTACGGTAGTAGTCTTTTCTTTTTCCTATTTTGGTAAAATGCTGGCGTGTATAGAGGGCCTGAGCTGCGCTATTGGACTCCCTCACTTCGAGGAAGATGTCTCCATCCCAGTCCATCACAGCAGCCATCAGTTGACTGGCGATTCCCAACCTCTGAAAATCAGCCCTGACAGCAATCTGCAAGATTTCCATCTCATCCAGCACCGTCTGAACAGCCAAAAATCCAACTAATTCCTGACCCTCATAGGCCAGATAATAGTCTTCGTCCTGACCAGCCATACTGGAGGCAATCTGCTCCAGAGTCCATGGAGATTGCTCATAGACTGACTGCATAACTGCCAAAACAGCCTCTGCCAGATTTGCCTGACCATCGTAGTGTTTAATCTCTATCATACACGTTTGATATAACTTTCTGAGCCAGCTTTGTTATCCTTGAGCCAGTTCTCCTCTGCCTCGACTCGCTTGAGATAGTTGGGCTCAAAGCTGGTGACATCTACTGCTGGCAAGTCTTGACCAATTACCGCCAATTGATAGGCAGACGGCAGACTGGCTTGATACTGAGCAGTCGGCAGAGCTTGTTCGATTTGCTCCATAAAGTTTTCTACTTCTCCGACAAAGGTGATATTTTCCTTGCCAGCCAGGCTAGAAAGCAAGTCTTCAAAAGACCAGTAGCGGTCTGCCTCGACTGCTCTGCCATTTTCATAAACACCTGCATAGACGCAGTTACGGCGGGCATCGATGAGGGGCACCACCAGACCCGTCAGGCTTGGCGGAACCAGGGACTGAAGACTGGATAGCCCCACCAAGTCAATCTTGAGGGTGTAGGCCAGGGTCTTGGCAGTCGCCACCGCCACCCGCAGACCCGTGTAGGAGCCAGGCCCCTGAGCGACCACAATCCGATTCAGGTCTTTGGGCGTCCAGCCCACCTGTGCCACCAAAAAATCGACCACAGGCATGAGGCTGATGCTATGATTTTTCTTAACGGCCAGCAGGGTTTCCGCCTGCAAACGACCGTCCTCCACCAAGGCCACCGACAAGGCTTGGTTAGAGCTATCTAAAGCTAGGATTTTCATAATTTTCTCTTTCTGTACAATGCTACTCCCTATTGTAAGCTATATTGAAGTTTTTTTCAAATAATCAAAAACCTCCTACGATGAGGAGGTTTGTAAATAGGTTATTGGCGGTAAAAAGGATATTCATACATATCTATACTATGACCGATAGCAATACGGTCTACGTTCTCCACAGTTGCATAGTACGGATCTTCCTCTCCAGCTGGAATAATCTTCATAGCTGCGGAGTATGGACCAGTAGCAATGTCCGCATGGATAACTTGGTTTTTTATTGATTGAACACTGAGAATAGAATCTTCTGTGGATTCTGAAAAACGAGCCTTCCCATCATTTTCTATGATCAATACTTCTCCACGACTATTTGCCCAAGTCCCTGCAACACTGGAATAATCTCCATTAGAAATGGCATCAATATCAATTGTAGTTCTACTTGAAACAGTAGTCTGGCCAGTGTCCGTTGCTGTTTGAAGTTCTGTTTCCTTAATTTCGCTATTGCTAGAAGCCACTTGTTCCTCTGAACTTGCTGCCATTTGAGAGCTACTTTCGGTAGTCGTTGAGGTGCTCGAATTTGTATTAGTGCTTGATGATGCCGACTGCCCACTTTGCTTAGTTTCGCTAGTCCCAGTTGATTTCTGCTGACTAGCACTAGTCTGACTAGATTGACTCGTACCTGTATTTACACTTTCTTGTACTTTAGTACAGGCTGTTAGGATACAAGTACAGCACAGTATTGAAACAAATATTTTTTTCATGGTATTGTACCTCCTATTTTTATTTTAAAACATTTTCCATATTCCAATTTTATCAGATATACATCTACCATCGAGTCAACTTACAAATTTACAAGATTATTTTTATAAAATTACATATTTTCAAGTTAATCAAAATACAATAAAAATTAGTTATAATAAAATCAAAAACGAGATACGAAACTATGAACCATAAAATAGTCTCACTGATTATCTGTACTTTAATCGTAATTCCAATTATTATACGTCCTACTCCTCAAGAACACACTCCAAACGAAGACACTGCCGTCTATAGTGTCGTTCCAGCAGAGAAACTAACTTCTCATTTGTAACCACCCCAACAGAGGCTATAAAGGCCTCTATTTTCTTTTTACTCGTTTCCGTTCCTTCTGTTCGAAGGAACTTCAAACATAACCTAAAATAGTTAATAAAAATATGTTCTAATGCATCACAAACTTCAGAGATTGACTCTAGATCACATAGTAACTGTTCGGCATAAACATACCGCCCACGTTCTATCATTTCAGTTATTGAATTTATCAGAATTTCTTTTAAATATTGTTTATTTTTTCTCAAATTCCGATAATGATGAGATTTGTTTTTTAATTCTAAAATCAAAACAATAATCAATTCGTCATTCAACAACATTTGTGCATTCAAAAATAAATACAGCTCAAAACTCGTCCACTCTTCAATAGCAAAGAGATAATCTGAGAGAAACTTCCTATCCTTATCGTCAAAATCAGATTGTCCATCTAAGGCAGCCAGCGCCACCTTGATGACAATTTCATTTAATCTGGCATAGAGTGCCCCCTCAGCTTTCAAGAGGTCTGACTCCAACAAAGCCTCTAGCCCATCCCTATCCTGTCGGTAATACAAATCTGAAATCAGATTTGCTAGCTCAATATGGGGCGCTTCTTTGTAGCCATGATATTTGTAGGTGAATTCCTCCATGGTCATGTTGATACCTTCGACAGCCACAATCAACTTATCCGCTGCCAACATAGATTTTCCAGACTCAAAGCGTGACAATTGAGCTGCTGTAAAGTCTCCACCGACAACATCCTTTTGCTTGACCAAGCGAGAACGACGGAGTTCCCTGTAAAATTCTCCCAATCCTATTTGTGGTACTGCATCCATAAATTACCTCCTTTCTCACTAGATGATATCGCTTACATTTATTATACTATACAGATATATATTTGTCAATTTACCTTATTCTTCTATCAATTACGCTCTAATTTCTGAAAATCACGACACTTTTCCATTTTCCTACCAAACCCTTTTACCATCAGCAAATTTTATGGTATAATGAAGAGTAATATTTAGACTGAATAAATTGACAACTCGAGAAAATTGAATAAGCATTACCAGACAGCCCCAACTGTTTGGGGCTTTTTTCATAGTTGCCAGTCAAAAAGAAAGGAACTATACTACACATGATTTATAAAGTATTCTATCAAGAATCAAAAATTAGCCCACGCCGTGAGCAGACACAAGCCCTCTATGTCGAAGTTGATGCAACTTCTGAATTAGAAGGTCGTATCAAAGTCAAAGAATTGGTTGAAACAAAATTCCCAGCCTACAACGTTGAATTCGTTGACCTACTCTCTGACAAACACCTCGAATACGAAAAAGAGCACGCAGATTTCAAAATTACGGAGTTCTAATTTATGTCATCAGTCAATCTAAAACCTCATGAAGTTGGCGTTTTCGCCATCGGTGGTTTGGGAGAAATCGGGAAAAATACCTACGGTATCGAGTACAAGGATGAAATTCTCATCGTCGATGCGGGTATCAAGTTCCCTGAAGATGACCTTTTGGGTATCGATTACGTTATCCCTGACTACTCCTATATCGTTGAAAATCTAGACCGCGTCAAAGGTCTGGTTATTACCCACGGGCACGAAGACCACATCGGAGGCATTCCCTTCTTGCTCAAGCAAGCCAATATCCCAATCTATGCAGGTCCTTTGGCCCTCGCCCTCATTCGAGGCAAATTGGAAGAACACGGACTCCTCCGTGATGCAACCTTGCATGAAATCAACCACAAGACTGAGTTGACCTTCAAGCATCTCAAGGTCAGCTTCTTCCGCACCACCCACTCTATCCCAGAACCTCTCGGTATCGTCGTTGACACCCCTCAAGGGAAAATCGTCTGTACCGGTGACTTCAAGTTCGACTTCACTCCAGTTGGTGAGCCAGCTGACTTACATCGCATGGCAGCACTCGGTGAAGAAGGCGTTCTCTGCCTCCTCTCCGACTCGACAAATGCTGAAGTTCCAACCTTTACCAACTCGGAAAAAGTGGTCGGTCAGTCCATCATGAAACTGATTGAAGGCATTCACGGACGCATCATCTTTGCTTCCTTTGCCTCCAACATCTTCCGTCTCCAACAGGCGGCTGACGCTGCAGTCAAGACCGGACGCAAAATCGCTGTCTTTGGACGTTCTATGGAGAAAGCTATCGTCAATGGTATCGATCTCGGCTACATCAAGGTGCCTAAGGATACCTTCATCGAGCCAAACGAGATCAAGGAGTACCCAGCCAGCGAAGTTATGATTCTCTGTACAGGTAGCCAAGGCGAGCCTATGGCAGCACTCTCTCGCATCGCCCACGGTACTCACCGTCAGGTTCAACTCCAGCCGGGCGACACGGTTATTTTCTCGTCCAGTCCTATTCCGGGAAATACCACAGGTGTCAACAAGCTCATCAATATCCTGATTGAAGCCGGTGTCGAAGTTATTCACGGCAAGATTAACAACATCCATACCTCTGGACACGGTGGTCAGCAGGAACAAAAACTCATGCTCCGCCTAATCAAGCCAAAATACTTCATGCCTGTCCATGGTGAATACCGCATGCAAAAAATCCACGCCAGTCTGGCAGTGGATACCGGCGTTCCAAAAGACAACATCTTCATCATGGAAAACGGCGATGTCCTAGCTCTTACTAAAGACTCTGCCCGCATAGCTGGTAAATTCAATGCCCAAGACATCTACGTGGACGGAAACCGCATCGGTGAAATCGGTGCAGCTGTCCTCAAAGACCGCCGAGACCTCTCAGAAGACGGCGTTGTCCTTGCAGTCGCAACCGTTGACTTCAAGTCCAAGATGATTCTAGCAGGACCTGACATCCTCAGCCGTGGTTTCATCTACATGCGTGAATCTGGCGATCTGATCCGCGAAAGCCAACGCGTTCTCTTCAACGCTATCCGCATCGCCATGCGCAATAAAGATGCCAATATCCAGACAGTCAACGGCGCCATCGTCAATGCCCTACGACCATTCCTATACGAAAAAACAGAACGTGAGCCTATCATTATCCCAATGATTTTAACGCCTGATCACTAAGAAAGAAGCCTCGGCAACTGCCGAGGCTTCACTTGTTTTCTAATAGGAATACCTTACAACCACTTGATAAAATGATATTTGGAAATTCCTTTTTTCGGCACATCTGTTAGATGAGCATAAATAGAATATCCAGCCTTCAGATAAAAATCCTTAGCCTGATAGGACTTAGTTGACAGTGTGATACTCTTTACTCCATTTTGTCTAGCTTCATTTTCCAAACGAATCAGCAAACGCCTCCCCAATCCTTGACCTTGCTTGTGTTTGACAACCACCAAAGCCTTTACATGAATCGTTTCCAAGGTCTGCTGGGCCTGCAAGACAGCTACTAATTGACCTGCTTCCTCTTCTACCAAAACAATTTCCTGCTGACTAGGAGCAAGGTCTTGCCCTTCTCCAAAAACCGCTCTATACTGTTCATCAAATACAGCTTTTACAAATTCATCCATCCACATCGCCTCCAATTTTTTTAATCTATATAAGGGTAGTCTTTTTCAAGCCCGTGAACAAAGGACCCGTCGGGATCCTAATTCGCTATCTGGTTTTCAAGCTCATGAAAAATGGTCCAAACGCCATTACTCGCTCTCTAATTTCTAAGCTCGTGAACAAAGGACCCGTCGGGGTCCCAATTCGCTATCTGGTTTTCAAGCTCATGAAAAAATGGTCCAAGTGCCATTACTCGCTCTCTAATTTCTAAAGCTCGTGAACAAAGGACCCGTCGGGGTCCTACTCGCTTTCCAGTTTCTCGGCTCGTGAAAAAATGGTCCAAGTGCCATTACTCGCTCTCAAATTGCTAAAGCTCGTGAACAAAGGACCCGTCGGGGTCCTTTGTTTAATACATATCCAAATAGTTGTCGATTTCCCATTGAGAAACGTAGGTTGCGTAGCTTGCCCACTCGATTTTCTTAGCTTCTACAAAGTTAGTGTAGATGTGTTCGCCCAGGGCTGCACGAACGACTTCATCTTTACGAAGTGCCTTCAAAGCATTGTGAAGAGTTGATGGTAGGTCTGTAATACCAGCTTCACGGCGTTCCTCATCAGACATTGCATAGATATTTGTTTCAACAGGTGCTGGTGCCTCAATCTTGTTCTCAACACCCTCTAGACCTACTTCTAAAAGCACGGCCATTGCTAAATATGGATTAGCAGTTGGGTCAACTGAGCGCAATTCCAAACGAGTTCCCATACCACGAGAAGCTGGAACACGAACCAATGGAGAACGGTTTTTACCTGCCCAAGCGATGTAAACAGGAGCTTCAAAACCTGGAACCAAACGCTTATAAGAGTTTACAGTTGGATTTGTAATAGCAGTATAGTTGTAAGCATGCTTGATCAAACCACCCAAGAAGTGATAGGCTGTTTCTGACAATTGCATACCACGTGGATCTTCTGGATCAAAGAAGGCATTGTTGCCATCCTTGTCAAAGAGTGACATATTACAGTGCATACCTGAACCAGCGATACCATATTTTGGCTTAGCCATAAAGGTTGCATACATACCATGTTTACGGGCAATTGTTTTAACAACCAACTTGAAGAGCTGAATCTTATCACAAGCACTCAAAACATCATCGTATTTGAAATCAATCTCATGCTGACCAACAGCACATTCATGGTGACTAGCTTCTACTTCAAAGCCCATTTGCGTCAAAACATTGACAATTTCACGACGAGTATTGTCAGCTAAATCTGTTGGCGCAAGGTCAAAGTATCCACCCTTATCGTTCACTTCAAGGGTTGGATTTCCTTGCTCATCCATCTTGAAGAGGAAGAATTCTGGCTCTGGACCCAAATTGAATGAAGAAAAACCAAGTTCTTCCATGTGACGAAGGGCTTTTTTCAAGTTACCACGAGGGTCGCCTGCAAATGGCTCGCCTGCTGTTGTATAAACATCACAAATCAAGCCTGCTACTGAACCATTCTCATCACCCCAAGGGAAGATTGTCCATGTATTCAAATCTGGGTATAAGTACATATCTGATTCATTGATACGAACAAAACCTTCGATTGATGAACCATCAAACATCACCTTGTTTGATAAAACCTTATCCACCTGCTCATCAGTTGCTGGAATTTCTACGTTTTTCATTACTCCCATGATATCTGTAAACATCAGACGTAGGAAGGTAACGTTTTTCTCTTTGATATCGCGTTTAATGTCCGCTACTGTGACTGCCATTATTTTCTCCTCTATTTTTAAAAGTATTTACGATGAACGGAAAATAGAACTAGGACTTGAAAAGCGTCCTTGACGACTGAATTCATCATGTAAGATACGGCGTACATCTTCATCGGTCAAGGTTTTCTGTTGTTTTTGGACCTTAGCTTTTGCTTCACGGTTTGCATATTCCTTCTTAATAGCCGCAATATTCAAACCCTCGTCCAAAAAATCCTTGATTTCAAGAAGCAAATCCATATCATTTAGAGAATACAAGCGACGATTGCCCTCATTACGATCGGGCTTAATCAAGCCATGATCTTCATAGTAACGAATCTGACGAGCCGTTAGGTCTGTCAATTTCATAACACTGCCAATTGGAAAAATGGCCAAGGAACGACGGAACTCTTTTTCTCTCATAATGAACTCCTTTCTGCAGACTATTATAGGAGAATTTTGACCATGGGTCAAGCGATTATGTTATATCTTCTGACATCATTCTTTTTGGAAACGTTTTTTTATTAAATTAACATCGTAATTTACCAAAATCGCTATAAAAACACCCACAAAGGTTTCAAAAACACGAACAAAGACATACTGAATGGTATCACCTGCTGGAATTGATAAAGAAATAATCAACAGGGCCGATACCGCACCGATAATGCCAGCCTTATTATTCATAGCTACATTAGTCATAATAGTCAGCATGACAAAGATAGGTACAAAAACCGCAGTTACCCAGAACTGATCAGAAAATAATCTATCTAGTAAAAAGAAAATCAAGGCGTAGAAACCACCTATCGAATTGCCTAAAACACGAGAGGTACCAAAATGGACACTCTGGTCAAAGTCCTCACGCAGGCTAAAGACCGTTGTCAAGGCTGCAATCTGAATACCTTCCCAACCCAGATAACCAAAAAGCAAAATAACCAAAAAAACCGCTAGACCAGATTTAAAAGTCCGCATTCCTAATCGAAATTTTTTGGGATCAAACTTATATTTTTCAAACATATCTCTATTCTAACATGATTTTATGGAAAATGGGGTCATTATCCCAAGAAAGGCAGAAAAGAGTTGGTCACCCAACTCTTTTCGTCGTAAGTTTTTACTTTTCAGTCAATGCCGCAAGTGCTGGAAGAACTTTTCACCTTGCTAGACTTTCTAACTCGCTTAGCTTCGTAGAAACTCTACGCGATGCACAAAAAAGAGCTGGAAATCCAACTCTTTTCTCTCAAGTTTTTACTTTTCAGTAAGAGCTGCAAGACCAGGCAATACTTTACCTTCTAACAACTCCATAGATGCACCACCACCAGTTGAGATCCATGAGAACTTGTCTGCACGGCCAAGGTTGATAGCTGCTGCTGCTGAGTCACCACCACCGATGATTGATTTCACGCCTGGTTGCTTCACGATAGCATCCATTACACCGATTGTACCAGCTTGGAAGTCTGGGTTTTCAAATACACCCATAGGACCGTTCCAAACAACTGTTTTCGCACCAGTCAAGGCTTCATCAAACTTAGCGATTGACTTAGGACCGATGTCAAGACCAAGGAAGCCTTCTGAAACTGCTTCGCCTTCTGTATCGCGAACTTCAGTGTAGCCAGCAAATGCGTTAGCTTCTTTTGAGTCAACTGGCAAGATCAATTTACCGTTAGCTTTTTCAAGAAGTGCTTTTGCCACATCAAGCTTGTCTTCTTCTACAAGTGAGTTACCGATTTCGATACCTTGAGCTTTGTAGAATGTGTAAGTCATACCACCACCGATAAGAACTTTGTCAGCTTTTTCAAGAAGGTTTTCGATAACACCGATCTTATCAGATACTTTTGAACCACCAAGGATTGCCACGAATGGACGTTCTGGAGTTTCAACAGCTTCTTGGATGTACGCAATTTCGTTTTCCAAAAGGAAACCAGCTACAGCTTTTTCTACGTTTGCTGAGATACCAACGTTTGATGCGTGCGCACGGTGTGCAGTACCAAACGCGTCGTTAACGAAGATACCATCACCAAGTGAAGCCCAGTATTTACCAAGTTCTTCGTCGTTTTTAGATTCTTTCTTACCATCAACATCTTCGAAACGAGTGTTTTCAACAAGGAGAACTTGTCCATCTTCCAAAGCGTTGATTGCTGCTTCCAATTCAGCACCACGAGTAGCACCAGCGATGAAAGCAACCTCTTGACCCAATTTAGCTGCCAAGTCAGCTGCTACAGGAGCCAATGATTTACCTTCTTTGTCAGCTTCTTCTTTCACACGACCAAGGTGAGAGAAAAGAATTGCACGTCCACCTTGCTCAAGAATATACTTGATAGTTGGAAGAGCTGCTGTAATACGGTTATCGTTAGTGATAACGCCATCTTTCAAAGGCACGTTAAAGTCCACACGGACTAGAACTTTTTTGCCTTTCAATTCTACATCTTTAACAGTCAATTTTGCCATTAGATAAGAACTCCTTAATTTATATTTACCCTACCATTGTACCATATTTTCTGAATTTTTTCTCTCATAAAGATAGTTTTTTCACAAATCTACAAAAAGAACGAATGAAAAAAAGAGGCCGAAGCCTCTTTGATTTTCACTAAGGATTATTTAGCGATTTTTGCGAAGTACTCAAGAGTACGAACAAGTTGTGCAGTGTAAGACATTTCGTTGTCGTACCATGAAACAACTTTAACCAATTGCTCACCATCAACGTCAAGAACTTTAGTTTGAGTTGCATCGAACAATGAACCGAATGAGATACCTACGATATCTGAAGAAACGATTTGGTCTTCAGTATAGCCGTATGATTCAGTAGCAGCAGCTTTCATAGCAGCATTTACTTCTTCAGCAGTAACTTTCTTGTTAAGAGTTGCAACCAATTCAGTTACAGAACCTGTTGGAACTGGAACACGTTGTGCAGCACCGTCAAGTTTACCGTTCAATTCTGGGATTACCAAGCCGATAGCTTTAGCAGCACCAGTTGAGTTAGGAACGATGTTCGCAGCAGCAGCACGAGCACGACGAAGGTCACCACCACGGTGTGGTCCGTCAAGAACCATTTGGTCACCAGTGTAACCGTGGATTGTAGTCATCAAACCTTTTTGAACGCCAAATGCATCGTGAAGAGCTTTAGCCATTGGTGCCAAACAGTTTGTAGTACATGAAGCACCTGAGATAACTGTTTCAGTACCATCAAGGATATCGTGGTTAGTGTTGAAAACGATAGTCTTAACATCGTTACCACCAGGAGCAGTGATAACAACTTTCTTAGCACCATTTTCGTGGATGTGTTGCTCAGCAGCAGTTTTTGAAGTGAAGAAACCAGTTGCTTCAAGAACGATTTCTACGCCGTCAGCAGCCCAGTCAATTTTTCCTGGCTCACGCTCAGCAGAAACTTTAACGAATTTACCGTTAACTTCGAAACCACCGTCTTTAACTTCAACAGTACCGTCGAAACGACCTTGAGTTGTGTCGTATTTCAACAAGTGTGCAAGCATTACTGGGTCTGTAAGGTCGTTGATACGAGTAACTTCAACACCTTCTACGTTTTGGATACGACGGAAAGCAAGACGACCGATACGTCCGAAACCGTTAATACCAACTTTAACTACCATGAATGATTTCCTCCTTATGAAAATCGAGTTCTTTATTTTAAAAGGCAAGCCTTTTAATCCTTTTGTGAAAATATTAACTTGTAAGCCTACAAGCATCTTTTCAACGTTTTTATTATATAACTTATTCAATAAAAAAGCAAGAATTTCATATAGTTTCATTGTTAATATTGTCGGAACTGCATGGAATTTCTGAAAACTTACTGATCAATTGGATAAAACCTATAAAATTTGATACAATCATAAGTAATGTTTTAGAAAGTTATTACTCCTATGCCGACAAAATACTCAAAAATTCGCCAGAAACACTTATCCAAAAGAAAACATCGGTCTAAATTTCAAAAAGCCATCCTCAGCATTCTCACTCCTTTATTCAGTTTAGGATTATGGTATGGATTAAATACAATCAGCATATCTATCCAGCCAGTCATCTCAAATATTTTTACCAGTCATGTGCAAATGAACTATAGCCTATTTTTCGCTTTTCTTTACAGTAGTTTAATCCTTGCGCTCACACTTACCTTGTGGTTCTGGTGGAAAATACTCTTTAACGAAAAATTTACTTGGTGGAAGCCCTCTTCTCTCCTTTTCATCTTCCTTCCAGTTGTGCCGGTCTTCTTATTAGCCCGATATGAAGCCTCCTTTCATACCCCAAAAGCGCCACTTATTATTTCTCATCGCGCTTTAAACGACCACCACGCTATTGAAAATACCGTTGAAGCACTGCAATTAGCAAGTAAGAGCCAACCAGACTACATCGAAATCGACCTTTGGGAAACAGCTGATTTAGAATTCGTTGCTTTTCATGACCCAACTTTGATTAATTGGGCTGGTATAGACTATCGTCCCCATGATCTTACTTTGGCAAACTTAACAGAAACCATCATAACAGATGCGGCTGGCTACTCTGCCAAAATTGCAAGTTTTGACCAAATTCTAACTGAAGCTAGGGCACAAAATCAGAAACTCTTAATTGATTTTAAAACTTCTGCACAAGATAGTTCCCAAATGGTAGACAATTTTATGAAGAAATACCAAGCAAGCTTTGAAGAGGAGGGGCATCAGCTTCAGTCTGCTGACCCTCATTTCATAAACGCTATTCTAAAGTATGCTCCAAAATTTGAAACCTACTTATTGATGAGCGCACCTCCGGAAATTGAATTACCTAACCTGACTGGCTATAGTGTTCCCTTGGATCAACTCACTGATGATTTACTTAATTATATTCGCAAATCGGGAAAATCTTTCTACGTTTGGACTGTCAATACTCCTGAGGGAGTGCAACAAGCAGACTCCATAGAAGTAGATGGTATCATCACCGACTACCCAACTCGTACACAAACAGTATTATCCAGCCTTTCACAAGCCAACAAATACACAAAACTGTATCAAGAACAATTACAATATTTTAAAATATTCCCCATCCAAGAACAATGATTTTATATCTAATAGGGACGGGAAAACGTCAACTTGATTATTTGCTTTCCACTTGGTTTGTCCGACTTCCACTTGCCACAGTTCAGCCCTAGACTGTTGGAGGTGATTTTTAGTGAACTACAACACCTTGGCAGCCACCAGTTTAACTGGTGGTTTTCATTTTGTTCTTGACGAAAGAGAGATAGAAGGTATGAAAAAAGCCCGCTCTTTCGAGCAGGCTTGGGCAATCAATTAAGCATTGCCGCCGTTTTTCTTGATGATTTCATCTTGTACAGATTTTGGTACATCTTCGTAGTGGTCAAATACCATCATGAAGGTACCGCGACCTTGTGTTGCTGAACGAAGAACAGTTGCGTAACCGAACATTTCAGCAAGTGGCACATAAGCACGAACGATTTGTGTGTTACCACGAGCTTCCATACCGTCAACACGACCACGACGTGCAGTAACGTGACCCATTACGTCACCAAGGTTATCTTCTGGTGCAGTGATGGTTACAAGCATCATTGGCTCAAGGATAGTTGGTTGAGCTGATTTAGCTGCTTCTTTAAGAGCAAGAGATGCTGCCACTTTGAAGGCTGTTTCAGATGAGTCGACATCGTGGTATGAACCATCGTAAAGCTTCGCTTTAACGTCAACGATTGGGTAACCAGCAAGAACACCGTTAGCCATAGATTCTACGAGACCTTTTTCAACCGCAGGGATGAATTCACGTGGAACCACACCACCGACGATAGCGTTCTCGAACTCGAAACCTTTACCTTCTTCGTTTGGTGTAAATTCAATCCAAACGTCACCGAATTGACCTTTACCACCAGACTGGCGTTTGAAGAAACCACGAGCTTGAGTAGAAGCACGGAATGTTTCACGGTATGATACTTGAGGAGCACCTACGTTTGCTTCAACCTTGAATTCACGACGCATACGGTCAACAAGGACATCCAAGTGCAACTCACCCATACCAGAGATAACTGTTTCACCAGTTTCAACGTTTGTTTCAACGCGGAATGTTGGATCTTCTTCAGCCAATTTAGAAAGGGCGATACCCATCTTGTCTTGGTCAGCTTTAGACTTAGGCTCAACCATCAATTGGATAACTGGTTCTGGAACGTGGATTGACTCAAGGATTACTTTTGCTTTTTCATCTGTCAATGAGTCACCAGTTGTAGTATCTTTCAAACCAACCGCAGCGGCGATGTCACCAGCATATACAGTTTCAATTTCTTGACGGCTGTTTGCGTGCATTTGAAGGATACGTCCGATACGCTCACGTTTACCTTTAGAAGTGTTCATTACGTATGAACCGCTGTTAAGGACACCTGAGTAGACACGGAAGAATGTCAAACGACCTACGAATGGGTCAGTCATGATCTTGAAGGCAAGAGCTGCAAATGGCTCTTCGTCAGAAGCATGACGCTCTTCTTCAGCATCTGTATCTGGGTTGATACCTTTGATAGCAGGAATGTCAACTGGGCTTGGAAGGTAGTCAATAACCGCATCAAGCATCAATTGAACACCTTTGTTTTTGAAGGCTGAACCACACAATACTGGGAAGAATTCAACGTTGATAGTCGCTTTACGGATACCAGCTTTCAATTCTTCGTTAGTGATTTCTTCACCTTCAAGGTATTTCATCATCAATTCTTCATCAGTTTCAGCAACTGCTTCAACCAATTTTTCACGATATTCTTGAGCTTGCTCAAGGTATTCAGCTGGGATATCTTCTTCAAGAATATCTGTACCAAGGTCGTTCGTATAGATTTCAGCCTTCATCTTGATCAAGTCGATGATACCACGGAACTCATCTTCAGAACCGATTGGCAATTGAATTGGGTGTGCATTTGCTTGAAGACGATCGTGAAGTGTGCTTACTGAGTAAAGGAAGTCCGCACCGATTTTATCCATTTTGTTAGCAAATACGATACGTGGAACTCCGTATTCAGTTGCTTGACGCCATACTGTTTCAGTTTGTGGCTCAACACCTGATTGTGAGTCAAGAACGGTAACCGCACCATCAAGAACGCGAAGTGAACGTTGTACTTCGATTGTGAAGTCCACGTGTCCTGGTGTGTCGATGATGTTTACACGGTGGTTGTTCCATTGAGCTGTTGTCGCAGCAGATGTGATTGTGATACCACGCTCTTGCTCTTGCTCCATCCAGTCCATTTGTGATGCACCTTCGTGAGTTTCACCGATTTTGTGGATTTTACCAGTGTAGTAAAGAATACGCTCAGTTGTCGTTGTTTTACCCGCGTCAACGTGCGCCATGATACCGATATTACGAGTTTTTTCTAATGAAAATTCGCGTGCCATGAGGTTTGTTCTCCTATATTTTTAGATTTCTATTCTGATTATACCATATTTTAAGAAAAGCGAGTGGGCAAGTCCCACCCGCTTGATTTCTTACTAATGGTGTGAAGTGGATGAGGCAAGCCTCGATCCGGTTTGTGATGATTGAACGAGAAGTTTATACCATAATCTCAATTGATTTATGTAGAACTGACTTAACGTCCTCACATCCTGATTAGTTGAGTTCGGACTAAAAATTCTGGAAAAAAGAGACGCAATTGTTTTGGCTTTAGCCAATTACAAGTGTGGCTACCTTTAGGTATAAATCTTCCTTGGACCTTAAGGTCCATCGTCTGATTTCCTATTTTTCCTTGAATTTTCTTAACGTCCTCACATCCTAATTGAACTTGGGCTACAACTCACTGACAAAAAGATGAACCTCATTGATTGCACAGCAATCTGCTTCGCTTCCCTATTTTGTCTAGGAGTTGCTTGACGCCCTCGTATCTTAATCTTACCAGCGGAAGTGTGCGAATGCGCGGTTTGCTTCTGCCATTTTGTGGGTGTCTTCACGTTTCTTAACAGCTGCACCAGTGTTGTTTGCTGCATCCATGATTTCTTTCGCAAGACGGTCAACCATAGTGTGCTCACCACGGTTACGAGCGATTGTTACCAACCAACGAAGACCTAGTGTTGTACGACGCTCTGGACGAACTTCAACTGGGACTTGGTAGTTAGAACCACCGACACGACGTGCACGTACTTCAAGTACAGGCATGATGTTTTCCATTGCTGTTTCAAATACTTCAAGTGCATCATTACCAGTTGCTTCTTTGATTTGATCAAAGGCACCGTAAACGATTGATGCAGCAGTACCACGTTTACCGTCCAACATAACACGGTTGATCAAACGAGTTACCAATTTTGAGTTATACAATGGATCTGGCAATACTTCGCGCTTAGGCGCTTGATTTTTACGACTCATTTATATTTCCCCTTTCTTAGCCTTTTGGACGTTTAGTACCGTATTTAGAACGGCCTTGCTTACGATCGTTAACACCTGCAGTATCAAGCGCACCACGAACGATATGGTAACGTACCCCTGGAAGGTCTTTTACACGTCCACCACGAAGGAGAACAACGCTGTGCTCTTGCAAGTTGTGGCCGATACCTGGGATGTAAGCAGTAACTTCGATAAGGTTGCTCAAACGTACACGAGCGAATTTACGAAGGGCTGAGTTAGGTTTTTTAGGTGTCATTGTTCCGACACGAGTTGCAACACCGCGTTTTTGTGGTGATGAAACATTTGTTTGAACTTTTTTACGGCTGTTGTAACCAACGTTCAAAGCTGGTGATTTAGATTTTTCTACTTTAGACTTACGTGGTTTACGTACCAACTGGTTAATTGTAGGCATCTACATTCTCCTGTATATATTTTTTATTTTTGGTGATAAGGCATTGGTGACAACCCCTATCTGTGTGTACTTTTGCAACAATTGTCAGCACGTCCCTGTACACTCTTGAGAGACCAAAAGTAAAAAGTACCGTCTAATATAATACCACAGCTAGAAGACCTTGTCAAATAGATATGTTTGAAATTTCCAAGAAAAAACACAGCCAAGCAGCTGTGTCATTTCACTCATTTTTAGTAGCCCATACCCATTCCATCCATACCTTGTGGCATAGCTGGAGCAGCTGGTTCTGGTTTGTTGGCAACAACTGCTTCCGTTGTCAAAATCAAGCTGGCTACGGAAGCCGCATTTTGAAGAGCAGAACGAGTAACTTTAACAGGGTCAATAATTCCTGCCTCAATCATATTCACCCATTCACCTGTCGCAGCATTAAAGCCTGTTCCAAGCTCAGAATTCTTCAATTTATCAATGATAACTGAACCTTCATAGCCTGCGTTATAGGCAATCTGGCGCACTGGTTCTTCCAAGGCGCGCAGGACAATATTGCGTCCTGTTTCATCATCACCGGTCAATTCAAGCTTGGCTACGCTATCAATCACATTGACAAGAGCTGTACCACCACCAGCAACGATTCCTTCTTCAACTGCGGCACGTGTTGCGTTGAGGGCATCTTCGATACGGAGCTTCATTTCTTTCAACTCAGTTTCCGTTGCGGCACCTACTTTAATCACTGCGACACCGCCAGACAATTTTGCCAAACGCTCCTGCAATTTTTCACGGTCAAATTCTGAAGTTGTTCCCTCAATTTGTGACTTGATAACAGCCACACGGTTGGCAATGGCTTCAGGATTGCCAGCGCCTTCAACAATAGTTGTACCATCCTTGTCAACCACAACCTTGGCAGCTTGACCAAGGGCTTCAATAGTCGCATCTTTCAAGTCCAAACCAAGGTCTTCTGTAATAACTGTACCACCTGTCAAGATTGCGATGTCTTCCAACATCGCTTTACGACGGTCGCCAAAGCCTGGCGCCTTAACAGCAACAACGTTGAAAGTACCACGAATCTTATTGAGAACAAGGGTAGGAAGTGCTTCACCATCCACATCGTCAGCAATAATCAAGAGAGGACGACTGGTCTGAAGAATGCTTTCCAAGAGTGGCAAAATATCTTGGATGTGAGAAATTTTCTTATCTGTAATCAAGATAAATGGATTTTCAAGCTCCGCAACCATCTTCTCATTATCTGTTACCATGTATTGTGACAGATAACCACGGTCGAATTGCATACCTTCAACCACATCCAGCTCAGTTTCCATACCACGAGATTCTTCAATGGTGATAACACCATCTGTACCCACGCGCTCCATTGCTTCTGAAATGTACTCACCAACTTTTTCAGAACGGGAAGACACGGCTGCGATTTGAGCAATTTCAGCTTTATTGGATACTGGGCTTGCTTGTGCTTTCAAGGCTTCAACCGCAGTCGCAACCGCGGCTTCAATCCCGCGACGAATTCCGATTGGGTTGGCACCTGCAGTTACGTTTTTCAATCCTTCGCGTACGATAGCTTGGGTCAAAACAGTTGCAGTTGTTGTCCCGTCACCAGCGATGTCATTGGTTTTTGACGCTACTTCGGATACCAACTTGGCACCCATATTTTCAAAATGATCTTCCAATTCGATTTCTTTGGCAATGGTTACACCGTCGTTTGTAATAAGTGGTGAGCCATAAGCTTTTTCCAAGACAACATTGCGACCTTTTGGCCCCAAGGTTACTTTGACCGTATCAGCCAAAATATCGACACCACGAACCATGCTCTCACGAGCATCTGCTGCAAATTTGATTTCTTTTGCCATAATTATACCCTCCCGCCTAAATCAATAAAAAATCCTATTTCACATTTCTTACAATTTCACAAGCGGGTTCAAATCCTTTTCTATTAGTTTCTTATTCAATGATTGCTAAAATATCAGCTTCACGAATGATGTGGACGGTTTGATCTCCATCTTTCACTTCCAATCCTGCGTGAGCATCAATCAAAACAGTATCACCAACCGCCACTGCTGGGGCAACCAAGTCACCATTCAAGGTACGAATCCCTTGTCCAATCGCTAGGACACTTGCTTCCTTGGTTTTTTCTTGGCTTGCACCCGCAAGGACAAATCCACCAACTGTTTGTTCTTTTTCTTCAATTTTCACGACGATACGATCGCCCAATGGTTTCAACATGGTATTACCTCCTGGTCTTTTTAGCACTCTATACACCTGAGTGCTAACTCACATTTCCTATTGTATCACTTGGTCAAAAATAGTCAAGAGAATTCTATTTTAATTTTCCTAAAATCCGTCCCAAGTCTGAGAAAAACGAACCTACTCAATTATAGCCAAACTATGCTATACTATTATTAAAAAGTTAAGGGGGATTTATGAAATTTTTTAGAGATTTAAAAATTGATTACCTTGAAAGCCGATTTTCCGTTCACGAAAGTTTTGCCGAATGGTTTTTAAAGCGTAAATTAGGTTTTTGGGGCAAAATAATGTTCGCCTATCTACTCTGGCTTGGCTGGTTACTTCTCTTTTCCCACCCTCATTACATCATCTTTTTCTTTTATGTGGTCATCCTATTGTCACTGATTGTTATACTAGTAGAATGGTGGAAATATAGAAAATAAGTAGCAAAAAACGCCAACTTTCGTCAGCGTTTTTAAGGAGATATGAAAAATATTTAGGATTGATTATAGTATAGACCATTTTCCAACTCTCTTCATCGGTCTTAGGACCGATATTGCTTTAAAACGGTAATTCCTCCTCTTCCAAAACCAAGTCAGCTAGGTCATCGCCTGTGTTATTTTCACGCATGGCACGTTGGGCCCGACTTTCGAGCAGCTGGAAGGATTGTCCTAAGACTTCAGTCACATAGTGGTTGCTGCCGTCTTTTTCGTATTTTCGCGTTCGCAACTCACCGTCAATAGAAATCAGACTGCCCTTGCTGCCATAGGAGACAAGTGTTTCCGCCAGTTTGCCCCAGAAAATAACATTAAGAAAATCTGCTTCACGCTCACCATTTTCAGTCTTAAATCGGCGATTGACTGCGACTGTTACACGAGTCAAATTTTTGCCAGTTGGTGTTTGAGTGAGTTCAGGTTGGGCCGTCAAGCGACCGATTAGAATAACTTTATTATACATTTTATATCCTCCTACTTATTTATTCGTAGAAGGATTAGAAAAGGAGCGAAAATTATGAAAGAATTTTTGATGGAAAAGATACAGACCTCCCAACCATATACCAATGCCGAACTGGCTTGGTTGCTGGAAAACATCGGTCATCCTGTTCCTGCTATACGCGACGAACTGGTTTATGCTAGTTTTTGCCACATCTTTTTGGAGGGCTTGGTCACAAGGGAGCAAGCACAGTCGCTGCTACAATTCTCTCAAGAAACCAATCACCTTTCCCTAGAAAGTTCCACACTAAAACGAAGTTTTACTTGCTTGCTCTACTGTCTTTTGCTATCTGTTGATAATGAGCGAGATTCTGTGTACTTTGCATTTTTAAGCACTAACGACCGTGAGCTACTCTTCCAGCAGGCCTTGGATTATTTGGCGATTGAAAATGACTGGTCTGGCTACGATGAAAAACTCGGTTGGATCCATACCGTTGCCCACGGAGCAGATTTTCTTCTGGCCGCAAGCTGTCATGATCAATTTCCCGCTGAAAAAAGCAAAGAAGTCTGGCAAACTATTGTCACTTGTCTGACCAGACAAAGTAAAGTTTTCTCAGCTGGCGAGGAAATCCGTCTGGCACAAATTCCTGTATATTTACTACTGAATGAAAAAGTAACCAGCCAAGAGCTGACGGAATGGATTAGCAAGCTGGACTTTCCAAATCAAGAACCAGTAGACTACTTCCGGTGGCTCAATCTCCAACATTTTCTGTCTAGTCTTTACTTCCAACTTAGGTCACATCAAGCATCGACCGAAGAAATCGAACAGGCTATTGAAGGAAAAATTGAACCAGCATAAAAGAATTGGCCACAGCGACCAATTCTTCTTTTTCTATCCCTTCCAGTGTTTTACTGGATCAAGTGCTTCTCCGACTACTGCGTTATCGTCCAATTCGATAATGCCACGGACTTGTGGTGCGTTTGGCAGAGCCAATTCACGTGGACTGCACATCATACCAAAGCTATCTTCACCGCGCAATTTCCCTGGGAAAATCAGGCTACCGCTCGGCATCATTGCCCCTGGAAGAGCCACAATGGTTTTCAAGCCTTGGGCAGCATTTGGTGCACCTGCTACGATTTGAACGGTTTTGTCGCCAACATTGACCTGGCAGATATTGAGGTGGTCACTGTCTGGATGCGGAACCAGTTCCACAATCTGACCGACAACAAACTTAGGAGCATTATCGTTGACCAAGCTTTCAGTAAAACCCTCTTTTGCTAATGCAGCATTCAAGGTCGCAACTTGCTCGTCTGTCATGAAAACCTGACCATTTCCAGCAAGCTCAACCAAACTTGATGCTTCAAAGATATTCCAAGCGACTGTTTGACCCGTTTCTGCTAAGAAGACACGCGCCACTTGACCTTTGCGCTCAAACTGGACAGCCTGTCCCTTGTCCTCCGCAACAATCACCATTAGAACATCGCCGACCTGTTCTTTGTTATATGTAAAAATCATTTCTTTTTCATTTCTCCTTTATGCAAATAGACCGGTCAGGCCCTTCCATAGATTTTCAAAAAAGGCTCCGATCTTTTCTAAAATCCCTGAATCTTGTAAATTCTTATAGGCTTCTGAAATTTGTTGCTCCGCCTCTTGCTTGAACTGGTTGAGTTGGGCAGCCACTTCCGCCGAATCAATAGCAGAGGTTTCCTGATAAGCTTTAGCAAAAGTGACTAGTTTGGAAATCTCATCTGCTGTGATGACATTTCCCAAACCGTTTTGGGCCAAAACATCATTGATGATGGTGTTGATGTCAGCCTCAGAAGCCACCTGACCATTGGATTGCTTGTAATCCGCAAGAGCTGTCTTGATTTCTGCTACTGCCTTATCCAAAGCAGAGCTGTCAAATTGTTCATCGCCAGCATGGGCTGTCGCTACTTCATTAACAGTTGTTAATTCTTGTTGAGCTACTTCAGTTCGGGCTGTATCAACTGTCTCACCATTGGCCGCAAGAGCCTTGTAAACACCTGTCAGAGCGGACTCTCCCGTCACCTGAATGGGTGCCGCAACGTCAATCAAGACGTCTGTCGCACCAGCAGTAATGGCCGCATTGGCATACTGCGTTTCGGTAATCAAGGTGATGTTCTGTGGCGTCTTAATATCTACCACAACCCCTTTGCCAGCGTCCTGCTTTTGCACCAAGACAGACGAATAGAGGGAGGCTGTGTCCGCTCCAGATGTACCTAAATATTGGTCCATATCCGTGCCAACAACCACCTGACGACTAACATTATTGACATCCGAAATACCAAATAGATTGTTAACCTCTGTCGCCTGCGCATCTGACAAACCGCCACCGTAGACCAGTGTTGGCTTGCCCCATTTTTCATTGATGACATCCGTCTGGATTTCCGCTTGAACCAGCGGTGCCAAACTTAAACTCAATCCCAGCACCACAGGTGCTAAAAGGATTTTTCCTAGTGATTTCTTCATGTTTTTTCCTTTCTTTTGGGAAATGGCAGAGCTTCTCTGCTAATTTATCTACCCAGTCCAGATAAGAAGTTCATGATTTCTTCCTTGGTCTTGCGATTCTTATCGACAAAGCGACCGATTTCCTTCCCATTTTCCAAAACAACCAGACTTGGAATACCTAAAATAGCCCATTCCTGTGCTAAAGGCATAAAGTCATCCCGATCCAATTGCACAAAACGGAAATCCGGAAAAGCCTCTTCGATAGCTGGCAAATGCGGTTTGATATAGTGGCAATCTCCACACCAAGTCGTCACAAATAGAAAAACAGTTGGCTTGCCATCTTCAATCAAGGCAGCCACTTCTTCAAGATTTGTTGGAAAAATCATCTTTCTTCCTCCCTGTACTGAATAGAACCTTGGGTATTTTCAAATAAAAACACCTGTCCTGCCTCCATCACAACCCCGCCAATAAGCTGGTCACGAGTTGAGGCTGTTTCATCCACATAGACCGTGGCAATCTCTCCTAAATCAGCGAAAAAGTCACACACCTCCTGCAAGGCCTGTGCTTTTTTACGGTCTTCTTGGATTTTGCGGTAAAATTGAGCACTAGCGGTGAGCACACCTGCCCCCAATAAGCCTGCTAGCAAGGCTGTCTTTTTCTTTTTCATGTTGACTATTTTATCATATTTCTCCGGATTTTTCCCAAAAATGCCATTGGACTTGTGACAGCTGAGAAGAACTCTCACTGCTTGACAAAAGACTAAAAAATAGATAGAATGGTCTTACAGTGATAAATGTTTGTCAACACTTGGCAATCAAAATACCCCCAACGTTCCCAGCGTTGAGGGTTTTCTTTTGCCCCTGGGGCCTACTTGTCACGATTGTTGAGCCATCTTTCAAACAAAACTGTTAGAAAACTGACGAACAAAGGTACAAGAAAAACTGTGATAAATGCTTCCCACACTTAGCAATCACCTCCTCTCTATTTTGAGGGGCATTTCTATCCTAGCAAATTTCAAACATTCTTGTCAATACTATCCATATTTTTCTATATTTTTAAGACAAGTCTAGCTCTTCGTGATAAAATAGTAGTAATCATGTCATGGAGGAAGAAGAATGACTCTTTTTGAAAAAATTAAAGAAGTAACCGAATTGCAAAGTTTACCGGGATTTGAAGGACAGGTTCGCAACCATATCCGCCAAAAAATCACGCCACATGTGGACCGCATTGAAACAGATGGACTCGGTGGAATTTTTGGCATCAAGGATACGGCTGTTGAAAATGCTCCTCGTATCCTAGTAGCTGCCCATATGGATGAAGTCGGCTTTATGATTAGCCAAATCAAGCCAGACGGTACTTTCCGTGTTGTCGAGCTAGGTGGCTGGAATCCTCTGGTGGTTTCTAGCCAAGCCTTCACTCTTCAGTTGCAGGACGGCCGTACCATTCCAGCCATCTCAGGATCAGTACCACCTCACCTTTCACGGGGGGCTAACGCTCCTGGCATGCCTGCCATTGCTGATATTATTTTCGATGCTGGTTTTACCAATTATGACGAAGCCTGGGTTTTCGGTGTTCGTCCGGGGGATGTCCTCGTTCCCAAAAACGAAACTATCCTTACTGCCAACGGAAAAAATGTTATTTCTAAGGCTTGGGACAACCGCTTCGGTGTCCTTATGGTGACTGAATTACTGGAAAGCCTATCCGATCAATCTTTGCCAAGTCAGTTGATTGCTGGGGCCAATGTGCAAGAAGAGGTTGGTCTTCGTGGTGCTCATGCTTCTACAACCAAGTTCAATCCAGACATTTTCCTCGCTGTTGATTGCTCGCCCGCAGGTGATATTTACGGTGACCAAGGAAAAATTGGTGACGGAACTCTGCTTCGTTTCTATGATCCTGGCCATATCATGTTAAAAAATATGAAGGATTTCCTTCTGACTACTGCTGAGGAAGCTGGTATTAAATATCAATACTACTGCGGCAAAGGTGGAACAGATGCTGGTGCAGCCCACTTGAAAAATCATGGTGTTCCATCAACAACCATCGGTGTCTGCGCTCGCTATATTCATTCCCATCAAACCCTCTACAATATGGATGACTTTTTAGAAGCTCAAGCCTTCCTGCAGGCTATCGTTAAAAAACTAGACCGCTCAACGGTTGATTTGATTAAAAATTATTAAAACAAAAGACTTTGCTAGGTAGAATGGCCCGGCAAAGCCTTTTTTTTCTATATAAGCTCTTCTAAAATGTACTTCCTCACATAGGTAATGAAATATAGTGAGCCTGTAATCAGGTAAAGTTTTTTGGGATTGTCCAAGTCCGCCTGCTCCAACCATTCCTGATAGATTTGTACCCGTTCATAACCTGCTGGATAGTCCTCCAGCTTCACCGCCCGAAAATCATCAAAGGTTGTCACGCTAACAGGTCCAAATTGGCTAAGCTGGGTCAACATCTGGTCCACAGGCTTGGTATTGATGGCTGCAAAGAGGATTTCAATATCTTTGTCAGCATACTTTTCTTCCAAGAGCTGGGTCAGGACGGCGATACTTTCATTATTGTGGGCACCGTCAATCATGAGATTAGGTCTAATCAACTCTAAGCGGCCTGGCCAGATGGCTTGGGACAAGCCCTGGCTGATGGTTTCATTGGTAATTGTTGGAAAATGAGGTTTAATGAGCTGAGCGGTTGTCACTGCCAAGGCGGCATTGACCTCTTGGTGACGGCCCTGCATCTGTAGCCTCAAATCCTCAACTCGGCCGAAGGGGCTTGAAACCGCAAAGCTTGCTCTGCTATTTTCCAAAAGAATCTCGCGCCCCACCGCATAGGTCGGACTCTGAAGCTGACGAGCCTGCTCCTCAAAAACTGCCACCACTTCTGGCTGGTCGGTCGCATAGATGAGAGGAACCCCCTCACGCAAGACGGCGACCTTGTGACGGGCTATGGCTGCGTGAGTCACCCCCAAAAATGCCTGATGGTCCAAGCCGATAGAGGGACAAACTACCGCTAGAGGATTAAGGACATTGGTCGCATCCTGCAAACCGCCCATGCCCGCCTCCACCAAGAGAATATCGGGACGCTGATAGTCGGCAAAGTAGACAAACATAGCCACCACGACAATCTCAAACTCCGAGATGGCATCCAGTCCAGCCGTCTGGTCCAAGTCTTCAATCAAAGGCTGCAAGTCTGTCACAATCCTTGCAAAATCTTCCTCCGCGATCATCTCCTGCTGGTAGACAATCTGCTCTCGAAAATCAATGATAGACGGTGATGTAAAACGACCAACCGTGTAGCCAGAAGCCTGTAGGATGGACTGCAGGGCATTGAGGGTCGAGCCCTTGCCATTTGTACCAACAAAATGAACGGTCGGCACTTGAAGCTGGGGATGTTCCAAACGTTCCAAAAGCCAATTGACACGCGCAACCCCGTGTTCCAAATCAGAGGCCGGGCGACTAGACAACCACTGCCTCATTTCTAAATAATTCATGTTTCCCTCTCTATAAAAAGCAACAGGGGGATGACCTGTTGCTAGATAGTTTCTTATTTAAGGCCCATTAACCTAGCCAATTCAGGTATTTTTTGTAAACTTGGCAAGACAAGCATGGTCACGACAATGCGTAATGGAATTTCAAAAATAGCCTTAATCAAACGACTGCTATACAAGGCAATCCAAGGTGTTCCAAAATGGAAATGAAGAGCAACCGGTGTCATGATAAAGGAAATCACAACCTGAATCAAGACAACACCCCCTGCAACATAGAGCCAATCAGCCTTGTTCTTGGTGTCTAGCGGTTTTCGATAGAAGAACCAGCCGTAGATAAATGCCGACACCGCCTCAATCAAAATCCAAGTAAAGAGGACCGTTTGCCCGCTAAACAAGACAAATACTGGGTCTGAAATCGCCGCAAATACAGCTGCCCAAACCGGACCAGCAATCGCTCCCAAAATAGCATTTGGGATAAAGGTAAACTGGACCTGCAAGGTATCTGAAAGACGAATAGAGAAATAGTTCTCCACAATCATGACCAAGGCAAGGGTCACAGCAATAGCAGCCAACAGCTGCACCGTTAGTTTTGGAATTTTCTTTTCCATAAAAATACTCCTTTTTCAAAAAATGGAGCTGTCGTATGTATTCGACAGCGGATGCAATGGTTTACCGCGCTACTCTCAGCCAGGACCAATGTTCCGACTAAAACAGACATCAACCCCAACCAAAAGCTAGCTTCGTTATGTGGCAACATCCCATCCACATACACTTAACGCAAACCATCTACTCTGTGCAAATTTCTTTGCTTCACTATTGTAACACAATTCTCAATGACTGACCAATTGCTTCTACCTATAGCAGCTTATTTGAAAAAATTATAGACAAAAGGCCAGTAGCTAGTACCGACCTTTCTCTCAATTTTCTTATTTCAACCGCTCTACATCACGAGCAATAACCAATTCTTCATCTGTCGGAACAACTAAGACTTTCACTCGTGATTCTGGAGTTGAGATATCGCCTTCAGCACCACGAACATTCTTCTCTGGATCCAATTCCATACCGAACCAAGTCAAACCGTTAACAACAGCTTCACGAACAAGAGTAGAGTTCTCACCGATACCTGCTGTAAAGACAAGGGCATCAGCACCATTCAAGACTGCAAAGTATTGACCGATGAATTTTTGCAGACGATTGACAAGCATATTGAAGGCAAGGGTGCATTTTGCTTCGCCCGCTTCAAATCCAGCTTCGACCTCACGCATATCGCTCGATACTTCCGCAATACCAAGAATACCTGACTGCTTGTTCAAAACATTGATAACATCGGCGGCATCTTTTAATTCCTCTACATTTTCAATCAAGTAAGGGATGATGGCTGGGTCGATGTCTCCTGAACGAGTTCCCATCATAGGACCTGCAAGCGGTGTAAAGCCCATTGAGGTATCGACAGATTTACCACCTTCAATCGCTGAAATTGAAATACCGTTTCCGATGTGGGCAGTGATAACTTTAACTTCCTCGATTGGCTTGTTCAACATTTTTGCTGCTTCACGTGAAACATAGTAGTGAGATGTTCCGTGAGCTCCGTACTTACGAACTTGGTGCTCTTCATAGTACTTATTTGGAACTGGGTAACGGTATGCTACCTCTGGCATGGTTGAATGGAAAGCCGTATCAAACACAGCCACACTGGTCACTTCTGGCAAGATGTCCTTGAAGGCCTTAATACCCGCCGCATTAGCTGGGTTGTGAAGTGGTGCAAGGCTAGAAAGGTCTTCAATCTGCTTCAAGACTTCATCCGTAATGACAACAGAATCCTTGAAGATTTCACCACCAGCTACCACACGGTGACCAACACCTGTAATTTCTGAGAAATCTGCAATAATATTGTGTTTGAGCAAGTCTTCCAACAAGATTTTTACTGCTTGCACATGATCCGCAATATCCAAAACTTGTTCAGCTTTCTGATCACCAAATTTTACTGTGACAATTGAATCTTTCAAACCGATACGCTCAACAATACCCTTTGCCAAGACAGTTTCTTCTGGCATTTGGTAGAGTTGCCATTTTAAACTTGAGCTACCGGCGTTAATTGCAATTGTTTTTGACATAATATTCCCCTTTAAAAGCGTTTTCCCTATTAGTATAACAGATTTTCACCTAAATTGCATTCTCTTGCTTCCAATTTTTGAAATTGACCATGAACTTCTGAATAGCTTCTGGTTCTTGCAAACTCTGCAAGGGATAGACAAATGGTACTAGCGGTCTAGCGGTCTTCTTCTGCAAGACAAAAATTGACTTGGCCATGGCTGCTTTGCCAAAAAGACTTGGTGGCAGGGCAATCATGGCAACGATATTAGCCTCTGCTTGCAACCAACCTTTCAACAAATCACTTTGTGGACTGGTCAATAAATCATTTGGAGCCAATAAAATAGCAAAGCCATCCTTTTCCAAATATTTGAGGGACTGTTCCATGAGCAAATGATGAGCGTAGGTATGCTCTGTCTGGCTAGCCACCTGATAGCGACTGGCAATCTGGTCATCTGGATAGTAGCCGATTGGTAAATCCGCAAGAATGACTTGGCTTTCCTTCAAAATCTGCGGACGTACCGCATCGCCCTGGGCAAAAGAAATCTCTGCCTGCATAACATCTGCCATGCTTGCTGATAAATCAATCAAGAGGTCATCTACTTCGATCCCCAAGTAATCCAAGTCTTTCTGGCTGGCATTAAGGATGGTCTGCGCCAAGTTACCTGTTCCTGAGCCAATCTCCAAGACTGTTACTTTAGAAGTAGATACTAGTTGATCTACCAAGAATGATAAAATAAAACCGATAGAATCCGGTGTAAACTGGTGATTATACTGCATTGGCTCGGTCTGGTTGGCCTTGATAAGCAGGAATTGGAAGGCACGACGCCATTCTTCCTTGGTCAAGTGCAAGTCGTGTAAGGTTTGATTGTTGCGGACAATCAAATCCGTGTCGTGCTGACCAGCTAGATAGGCTGCGTTTTGCTCAATCATGGCATCATAGATATTGGTGCCTAACTGGTTTTGGATGGTCTGTACGTTTTCTAATAGCAGGTCGTAAGCCTGTTCAATCTTCTCAAAATTCATACTCCTATCTTATCAAAATTTCACAGACTTTGCACAAAAAAGAGAAAGTTCTATTAGCATACTATCCTAAATTCAACACAAAAAAGAGAAGGTTCATATGAACCTTCTCTGATTTAGCCAAATTAGTTAGCTGAGTTGAAAGCAACGCCTTCTTGTTTCCAACCACGAGTTGCAAGTACTGCGTACTCGTTTGCGTCAGTTGTGTAAAGGTGTTTTTTAAGACCTTCATTGTAAAGACGGTATACTGGTTTGCCTTCTTTAACTGAGTTGAATGCTACACCTTCTTGTCTCCAACCACGAGTTGCAAGTACTGCGTACTCGTTTGCGTCAGTTGTGTAAAGGTGAACTTTAAGACCTTCGTTGTAAAGACGGTATACTGGTGTACCTTCAGTTGCAGAGTTGAACGCTACACCTTCTTGTCTCCAACCACGTTCTGCAAGTACTGAGTACTCATTGAAGTCAGTTGTGTAAAGGTGAACTTTAAGACCTTCGTTGTAGAGACGGTATACTGCTGATGAAGCAACAGTTTTCTCAGCTTTAACTTCTGCTTGTGCTTGTGAAATAATTGCACGCAATTGATCTTCTGTCAATCCTTCTTTAACAAGGTTCAACTTGATAGTTTCAATCTCTTTTTCAAGAATAGCTACAGCTTCTGTCCACTCTTTAACTTCCAATTCAGCTGCAACAACTGCATCTTCATAGTTTTTCAAATGACGAGCAACAAGTTCTTTCTTCTTAGCAGCCTCAGCAGCTTCAAATGCTTTTTTAGCTTCCAATTGATCTTGTTTATCTTTAAGATCTTGTTGTTTGAATGGCAGACCTTCTTTAAGGTCAGCAAGTTCAGCTTTAAGAGTTGAAAGGTCTGCTTCATACTTAGCAATTTCTGCAGATTTAGATTCGCCAGTAACACCAGCAACTACATTTAATTCATTGATTTTCTTTTCAAATTCTGGAATAGTTTTCTCAGCATCCGCAATCATTGCTAATTGATCAGCTACAGCTTCCTCTTCCAATTTAACTGCATCAACAAATGGTTGGATAGCTGCTTGATATGCAGCATCAATAGCAGTAATGTCAGCAGCTGCTTTCTCTTTTGCTTTCGCTAATTCTACTTTAGTTGAATCGTAAATGATCAAAGCAGCAGCACGTTTTTGTGTACCATTTTGAGCATAATAAACTGCTTTAGCCAAGTCTGCATTCAATTTAGCAGCAGCACTTTCGTTAGATACGACAATACCGCGTGCTTCATTCAACTTAGATGGGACATCTGCCTTCGCTACTGGAGCAACTGCGATAGCTGCTGCCAAAGCTGCAACCGTTGCAAGTGTGATGTGTGTTTTTTTCATGATAAAAAACTCCTATAAATATTTATATTCGTTCTACATGGAACGTTACCATCATTATACTAACCCTTGCACATTTTGTCAAGTATTTTTTTAAGATTTTTTTAAAAAATTTTTGAACCGACTCGAATACCATAGGTGTAAACTTGTATCTTCAGCCAATCCATCCCCATCGGCTAGTAGGATTACCAGAGAAGGGCTAAAGAACAGGTGCATGCCCTGACCAAGTAACCCTAGATCGTCTTAAGGACTACTTTCTTACCATCTTGTCTCCAGCAAGTATATTGAAAGGTTCCAACTCTTCGAAATAGTGGAGGACTTTAGGTCCGTTGACCTATCATTTTCGCCCCTCTCTGTCAATAACCATGTAGAAGGCTTTCTTCACACCTGCAAACTCATCAACTCTATGAAATACAGGCGGCACCTCCATCTACTCTATCCCTGCTTTCAAACCATCCAATTCTTCCTGACTGAGTCCTGTCAATCTCACTATCATATCAACAGCGAAGCCCTCGGCCAACATCTGCTGAGCAATCTTGAGTTGACCATCTAACAAACCTTGTTGTAGACCTTCTTCCCTACCACGACTTCTACCTAGCAAGAAAGAAGTTTCCAGTTACCCAAAATGATTAGCGGCACTATAGGCCAGTTGATCAATCATCTTCTTTTCCCACTCTGTCCATGTATTTCTATCCAGCAAATGCTCGGCCTTGCTGATGACATCTGTCTGTTGTTGACTAAATTCTCTATTGGCAAAAAATTCCAAAGCCTATCAATGAGACTTTGGAATATGTGATACTTTTAAGGCAAGATCCAATTGACTATCTCTAATAAAGACTGCTAATTGATAAACTGGATAAGACCTGACACCTTGTCATAATAGCCAGCAGTATCCCAATCGGCATGTTGAGGTAAGCCTGTTAGTGTTCCTGTAAAGACAACCGTATTGCTAATTGTACGAGCTTCGCTAGGACTATTACCGACCTGTGCACCATCTAAAGTAGTTGTTATGCCATTTGAAATATTAAACTGCGGAGTTCCTGCCCAACTTCTAGAAGCATTGTACGTTCCATTTTGCTTCAATTTAATCGAACTGAAACTTGCTGTTACAGCATCGCCTGTCTTACGTGCTGCTCCTTCAACTCGAAGGTATATGTCAGAACGATTGGCCAAGACTGCATTCTGACCACGGACAACCTCCGTCCCATTTACATATCCAACATAGCTGCCATCTTTCTGCAAGGTTAACATCAAACGGTAGGTAGTGTTGAGATTTGCAAGATAGTTTGCTCTATGGTAGGACTGTCCACCTACATTATTGCTTCCAATATTTTCAATCAAGAAGGCTGTTTTACCTGTGTATGGTGCAACTGCCGCAGTATCAAATTGCAAACCAAAACTAACTGCTGCATCTGGTGCGGCCATAACAAGTTTTGCATGGTAGCCAGTACCTGAGCCTGTCAAGGTCACGTCCGCTTCAATGGTATGGTTTGATTCTGTATTTGCGATCGTGGCAGCTCCAGATGGAACAGATGAAGATAACTGGCTAGTTTCTTGTTTAGGAGGTATTACTGGGGTCGAACCAGTTGATGGAGTCGGATTGGTCGGTTGCGCAGGTTGATTGTAATACTGGGTTTGTATTGGGACACCTACACGATTTCCATATAACTTAACCCCTTCTTGTTGCCAACCATGTCTTGGTAGTACCGTGTATTCATTTTCATCAGTGGTCCAATGATGTAGCCCTCGCAAGGCTTGATTATAGACACGGTAAATTTTCGCACTTCCACCAGAATAGAATACCGGCTGTCCATTGTTATCAAGTGTCCAACCATGTTTGCTGGTCAATACCTTGACTTCGTTAGTATCAGTTGTATATAAGTGGTTTTGCAAGCCAGCATTATAAAGGCGATAGACAGGACTACCTTGGCCTGGATCTGGAGCATACCATGCTTCACCTTCATAGCCCCAACCATGCTGGGTATACAAGACATCTTTTTCATTTTTATCGGTTGTATATAGGTGTTCTCCATTCTGCCTGTTGTACAAACGATAAATGGTTTGATCTGCTTGAACAGATTGGCCTGCAAACAAAGATAGGGCTGACAGAGCGGTAACCACTCCGACGGACAGGGTCTTTTTCATATGATAACTCCTTGCTTTTTTCGCCATTTTAATATATAAAAGGGCAATTGTCAATACCCCTTCATACAATGATTATGGAATTTGTGGCTTTTGCTGTTTGGCTGCAAAGTATTTCTGAAGCAGGGCCTTGATCGTACCTTCATTAGTTTCAGACAAGGGCTGAATATTGCCCATATCCGTACTTAATAGATAGGTATTGTCAAAGAAAACAGTATCATATGAGTTATTATTTTCTTTATAGTAGAACAATGACTCTCCCAAGAAGTAGTTAGGAACCGAAATATCCATATAATCTAGTAGAGTCGGTACCAGATCCAAGGAATTTCTGCCTTCAACATCCTTTTTCTCTGCAACGATTCCTTTATGATAGACTATAAACGGAACTCTATCAACATCTTGGTTTTCACGATTATAAGACGGATAGGCTGCTATGAAATCCTTATCTGCAAAGGTGGCATGGTCTGTTGTAAAGACCAAAATCGTATTATCAAAGACTGGGTTGCTTTTAAATTTTTCTAAAAATTGATTAAAATAGTAATCAAAGTTATAGAAGCGATTTAATAATATGTTTGTTCCAGAGTCAAATTTCTTATCCGGCGAATTAAAGGTCATGTGGGTACCGTAAGTATAGATAGCTGTTAAGAAAGGTGTCTTCTGAGAAACCTGTCCTTCTATCGTATCGTATAGAAGCTCTAATGCCGCCTGGTCTGTTAAACTTCCATTAGGGCCTTTCGCCAGGTCGTTCTCATTCACAATACTATCAAAGTTGAACGATTCTAGATAAGATGTAAACTGAGTATTATTCGGCTCAGTATTGATAAAGGTTGTCTGATACCCCTTTTCTCCCAATACTCCCTGCAAGGAAGTTAAGGTATTCGATTCATAATTATCTAGTTGATAACCTGAATACAATTGACCAATCAAACCTCGGTAGGTAGCAAAGGTATGATTGTAATAATTTTCAAAAGTGAGTGATGAATCCTGCAATTTCTTCAGATTCGGCATAATGCTACGTTCATCTTCTACAATATTTTGTGACAAGCCTTCCACAAAAATCAGAACCACATTAGGAGTTGCCGATAAATTGGTTGGTTTAGGACGAGCATTCTGCACAATCCCTTTATAGAAAAAATCCGTAACATTAGGAGCATTGGCAATTTTTGCCAGGTCCTGCTGGTATTCGTAGGAATCAGCTGCTAGTTGGTATACTCCAAAAATCGGAGAATAAATGTTTCCACTCATTAAGGTGATAATCAACTCTAGCAGAAGAGAGCTAGATAAGACTGTTGACCAATTGATTTTTCTTGTTTTCACATAGGTGATTGGTAAAAATGTGAAGATCAGTATACAAATCGTTCCGAACACTATGGAAGCAAAATGCCCCGACAAAGATTCTAAGGATTCAAGGTTTGTCACCATTACCAAAGTGGTGAAACTTCCACCAAAAAACAGGACAATATTCTGCACATTGACAATCATTAAAAGTAGGCAGTTCACAATGTAGGCTGCAAGCTTTTTTTCTTTTATCAATAGATTACTGAATGTTGCAATGCTAACAACTTCAAAAATAGTAACAAGAATATAGGCCCAATCTGTGTGGTTTTTAAAACTCATTATGGACAGAAGAACAGCAAAAAGGTACTTACTCAATAAGACATAGAGAGCATACTCTTTCATTAGCCGTTTGTAAGTAGCGATCATCTCAATTTTTTCTCCTATCAGGTATTTCACTATTGATATGTTTTAACATTATTTATTCCTTCCTCATCACAGTTTATACTCATTTGCCATTTTTAACTTTATCATTCAAACACTATTTTCTCGTACAGACCTTGTTAATGTCAAGTGCAAGTATAGGTAGAACAATAGCAACCAGGCTGCACTTTGAAGCGTAAATCCAACTATCTGAGCAAATGTCCTTTTATAAAAAACAGAAACTGTTCCGCTGTGCGTCACACTTATCGTTGCACGACCGTCATTTAATGCTTTCTGGGTGACATTTGGCTTATATTTTTTCTTGTATTGTTGGAGCTCTTCGCTAGTTAAAGGGGCATAAGCTATTTGGGGTTGTGTTCCCTTTGCACCCGCAGAATACTCCGCAACATAGCCCTTATACCAAATTCTCGGCAAGGTCAACTCTACACTTTTTCCTTCTTGATTCAACTGAACATCAAACATAAGAAGGTTATAGCCTTGACGTACATTATCTACTGTAATTTGATTTGCATCGTATATAAACTGATTGACCGTGCCGTTCTGAACACTTTTATGGTTGATATTTAAGTTAAAGTATTCACTCCCTGAGGCCCAATAAGTAGTCAACAAGGGATTCTTAAAGGCCTTATTCGCCATTTCATTTTGATGTTTCATCACAGCAGCATTTGTCGCTGTTAGATTGTATTCTTCTTTGAAGTTGGCAAAGTTAGGTAAAAAGCTCAAGGGATTTGTCACTAGATAAAAGCCTATCTGTACTATTGCAATTACTTTATATAGCCGTTTTTTCTCTGCCAAAAACAGTGCCGTAATAATAAAGGCTGGTATGAAGTAAGATAGCCTACTCGAATACTGAAAAACCGTCAAAAAAGTATAACGGAATACTGTGTACCACGGTAATATGTTCGAAGTAGCAACCAATAGGATTACCGAGGTTACGAGTAACTGACGACCAATCTTGGGTAAGGATTTATAGACTTTTCCCCCGATTATTAGAAAGACCAGAGCTAATGGAAAATAGTAGTTCGTAATCTCCTCAAAAAGATTCCCTGCATCTAAGATGGTTTTTGACTTAAATGGGAAATCACGTAATCCCCAAGACACAAAGAAGGTTTGCGATAGCCTTTGTTCTATAAATTGTAACACAAAACCAATGGACAATCCTACCGCTATCACAATCGAAAAAACAAATGAACTGATTTTTTTCAAGGTCAATTTGTTTACCGAAAGCAAGACCAGTATGAACGAAGAAATGGCTAATACTAGAGTTGAGATGATGTGAGTCTGGACCATCAGAGCAATAATGATTCCTAGGGGGATAGGATTGAGTTTATCCTGAAAGATCACCTTGTAGATACAATAGATTAGCGGAACAATCAAAGGAGGTATTGCACTCATGCCAAAACCAAAATAGGGGAAAGCTATGGCCATCGTCATACCAAATAACAAAGACTTGGCTTTATTCTGAGTCATCTTATAAAGACAAAAATAGGATGTTGTTGCTGTAGCCCACATAATGATGAAGGCATAGCTTGCAAAGGCAACCGTCCCTACTCTCGTTACTAGATAGACTAGGGCAGGAATGTAAAGAATACCGTTACCATAGAACATAGGAACTGCATAACCAGAACCATGTGTAAACAAAAAGTTTAGATTTGGCAACAGGTCTCCATTAGCAATCGATTGCGCTAACCCTACTATCCTAGCCAAATGAAATGGATAATCATAGATTTGGCTGTTTGTATTGATTGATATATAGGAGATGACCGTCATCATCAATGCATAAACAAATAGTGTTACGTAAGGGGCCTGATAGAAAATATTCCATTTTCCCTGCCTTGATTCATTTTGATTCATCTTATCTTACCTTTTTTGCACCTAAATACCCACTTTTATCCCAATTACCAAACTTGTTTCTTTATTGTTTCGTCATCAATCGTTGAATGATATATTTAACAGCTCTTAATGGACCAATGATAATATATTTTAAGGCGCCTTTGATTCCTCCGATGTGATCAAAGTTTACGTAGGTGTGAGGCAGAGCATCCGCCCGCTCATTAAGCAATTTATTATCAATAAAGGCTGTTAATTCGATGGGATTTTTAACAATACGGAAATCATAGTTTTTATCCCAGGCAATATAAACCAATAAGCGTTCGATGGCATGGAGAATAGAATTTTGTGGCAAGGGCTCTGCTGGCACATCTGCATCGGTTAGGTTTAAATCAAAGAGTGACTGTAAGGCATCGTATTTAAACCACACATAGGTTCCATAGGACATCACAAAAGTATGAAGAGCATTGAAATCAATCTGCTTCTTCATCCCCATTTTTTGCCACAATTCATTCATGGCTGGGGCAATCCTATTCTCATTATAGGCATCGACAATTTTATTATAACGGAAGAAGGTTGGAATATCTGCAATAACTAGCCCCAAATCAGATTTTTGTTCCAAGTTGGCTAGGATATCATTCGCTGGTTCTACCAACATAGCTATTAGCTCTTTCCGCCAAGATTCTCCCGCCCAGAAGTCTGCTTCTTTGGATTTTTTAGTATGGAAATGTCCGACATAGGTATAGGTCTGCAACTGCTCTTTCAACTTCAACATAGGCAATACATCGCGACCAATATTTCCTGTAACAAAAATCTGGGCTTGGCTTCCGTATTCAGACAATATCGCCTCTATCTCAGCCACCTTGCTCTCTTGGTCTGTTGTTATGAACAAGTCATAATGAAAATCAAAAGACTCAAAGGCAGTTAAAAATTCCTGTAAGAGGTCTACATAGAAAACATGCAGATGGATGGCTACTCTTCCATCATTAGAATACGGTTTTTGAGTTGATTTAAGGTATTTCTGTGCTAAGAGATATTTAAAATCAGGGTAGTTGATCTTAGACATGTGTGAAACAATTAAATCAACTGGGTAGTCTGATTTATCCGCAATCTCTTGTAAAATATAAGGTGTAATATGTTGATTCCCATCAATCGTTTTAACTTTAATGAATGGTACTCTATGTTTTAAAATAGCCGTCGGATTGTAGTAAGAAAAATCTGGATGAAGCATCCCGCTAGTATCTTCCGCTACTGTGTTAAAAACCGTTTGATAACGAAAGCCTGCTTCTAGTAAATTGGTCGTAACTTGTGTTTCATAATGGTCAATAACATCCTGAACATTTGTAAAGTTTTGCACACTTTTCCAAAATTCTTGAAAGGCTGTTGATTGAACTACCTTATTTGAAAAAGTCAGGTAGTAGCTCTGAATATGCTCACGAAACTGTTTGGTTTCTCGGAAATTGGTCATCCCCCAAAAATCAATCGTTTCATCTTCCTCATACCGTTGATAAAGCTCTGACATATCCCATAGCGGCCCAAAACAGGTATCATTCATTAGTGTCAGTGAATCGTAGTGCTTTAGCTCCTCGAAGCCTATACTTGTCATCCCATCCCGCCAAGCCGCAAAATCAAATCCAATATTTTCTCGGCGGATGACCTCATCTACCAAAAAAGACTGTCTGAGAACAGCTTCGTCCCCTTCTGAAAGCGGGCTATTCGTGATAAAAACAACCTTTGAGAAGAGCGAACGCATGGCTTCTAACTGATATCGGACATGGGAACTGAGCTGTCCATATTTATTAAAATGGACATACAAAAGCAAACGCTTCATTTTTTTCTCCTAAAAAAATTGATAATCTTTGTTGGAATAATCCAACGTCGTGAGCCAACAACTGCATGGTATGAGATAGTAAGATTTTCAATCTCTTTTTGTTGTCGGCTAATAAGGGCTTCACTTTCACGAAGCTGCCGCTCTAATCGCTCTCCCTCTATGGCTTTCTTCCGGAATTTAACTAGCTGCTCTACCAAAATCTTAGCAACATAGTCTGAGGACTGCAGATCATCCAATTCACAGATAGTATAATTTAGTGTAAATTCCGAACCATATAAAAACGAGGTTTCATAGATCAATTGCGGATCTTGTTGTGTAAATAACACCATGTCTCCAACCAATACGCCATTGGTGTAAGCTGGTAAAAGGGTTGTTCGCTCCTTTTGACTCACCAATGAAATATTTCGGTAAAAACTTGGTTGTTCTGATAGGTCAATACGCACTCGTTGGCAGTTATCGGGCAAGCTAAATCGAATCTTATCCTGCTTCAACAAAGGATAACGTAAAATATTTTCTAGACAGAACCCAGAACCATCCTTGTCAAAATAGATGGTGACTTCTTGAATACCAACTTGCGCAAGACCGCGTTCTTTTTTTGTCAAAACGACTTCATAGGTGTTATTTCGTTCTAAAAGAATATCAAGCATTTCTCGATAATGACTAGATGGATATTTATCTAGATAGAATTTCTGAGTCTCCAACAAGGTATGGAAACGATTCTCTATTTTAGAAAAGTCTACCGGTCGCGAGTCAGAGCCTTGGTTAATCGTATAGGCAACTGTAACTTCTGGCAAGAACAACAATTGTGTTCGTTGAAATAAATCGAGCTGTAAATTAAAGGTATCGTCAGCAGTGGTCAAATCTAGTTCCTGATTAACCTCTAGCATCAATTCTCTCTCTACAAGCCAAGTCGAAGCCATGGTAAAACCACGAGTCGCTAACATTTTAGCATAGGTATCCGCTAAGGGAATACTTCCACTAGCAAAACCTGCTCTGGACACCAGCTGTCCATTTTCATCATAGATATCAAAATCTGTATTGGACCACTTGGCTTCTGGGTGTTCTTCTAGTAGGGTCACCTGTTTCTGAAGCTTGTATGGATCTAACCAAAAATCATCCCCATCACAACGAGCAATGTATTTACCCTTTGCTTTTAGACAGGCGGACACCCATGTCCGTGAGATTCCCTGGTTCTCTTCATGGAAAATCGCTTGAATCTTTTCTGGATATTGGTTTTGATACGATCTAATGATATCTCTGGACGAATCCGTCGAACAGTCATCAACAAGAATAATTTCAACTTCAAAGCTTGTTTCTTGTGCTAGAAAGCCTTCGATAACCCTCTCTAACCACGGAGCCTTATTATAAACCGTGCAAATGATTGATACTATTGGTTGTCCCATCATTCATCCTCTATCTAGTTATTTTCAAAAGTCCAGTTACCATTTCGTTGAATGAGACCACTTGCTGAATCTAAAGCTGAAATATCATCTGGTGCAATATCTGTTCGATTCACCATGATAATCGGTGTCTGCGTCGCATCTGAAAAAGCCAGCATCTTACCGTCTTTATCACGCACCGTGACTTCCAACTTTAGTTTCAAATCATTAACATTAGGCAATGAACAAGAGTAGTTTACTACTTTTTTGCCTTTCCCTGATTGTAGTTGGTTCATTGAATTATCATTATAAATCCAAATGTTGCGGTCAATATCTGTCAGAGAGAGTGCCATATAGGTCTCAATATCTTGTAAAACAGTATATTCCATTCTAAAATGAATGGTATCTTTAGGGGAAATCTGGTTTGGACTTAATAAATCCAACTTAAAATTCTCAACCAATTGCACTTCTTTTGCTTCTGCGGATTCCGAATCTACGCCTTTTTCTTCCTCTAAATGTTCTTGTTGAACTGTTACAGTATTGTCAAAACTATATTGATTGGCCACATTTTCTGGGTTTCCAATAGCCTTTACCAAGCCATGTTCAATCAAGACGGCCTTGTTGCAATATTTCTTAACTGCACCCATATCATGGGTAACCAGAATGGTTGTCTTTCCGCTTCTCTTCCGTTCTTGGAAATAATCGTTACATTTTCTTTGGAAGGCTTCATCGCCCACCGCCAACACTTCATCCAAGATGAGAACATCTCCTTGCGCCTTGATGGCTACAGAAAACGCTAGACGAACCTGCATCCCGCTCGAATAGTTTTTAAGTTTTTGGTTCATGAATTCACGTAATTCTGCAAAATCAACGATATCATCATACATGGCATCAATTTCTTCACGTGAAAAACCAAGAAGAGCGCCATTTAGGTACACATTCTCACGCCCTGTTAATTCAGGATTGAAACCAACTCCAAGTTCAATAAAAGAAACCAATTTTCCATTTACTGTCACTGTCCCGTGTTCTGGAACATAAATCTGTGAAATAATTTTTAAAAGGGTTGATTTACCTGATCCATTTCGCCCTAAAATTCCAAAGAAGTCACCTTTTTCAACCTCAAAAGAAATATCCTTCAATACATGCTGCTCTTTGTAACCCTTGATTCCTTTAAAACGATTGACCATGGTTGTACGCAGACTCTGACTAGCTTCTGTCGGCAATTTAAAAAACTTACTGACATGATCAACCTTTACTGCAATATTTTTTTCTGTCATTAGAGAATCTCCGCAAATTTCTTAGAATATTTTCCAAACACAGTCACCCCAATTGCAAAGACGATTAGAGGGATGAGATATGGTATCAGCACAATCACCTTATTGTTAATAACCTGCCAAACAGGCAAATTGGCTTTGTCGATAACAAAATAGCGCATATCTTGAATAATTTGAGCCATCGGATTTAGCATCATCAACTTAGCTGCCAATACGCTCTGGTCCATCACAAACGATAGGGAGTAGATAATTGGGGTTGCATACATCCCTGCCTGCATCACCACTTCCCAAATTTGTGCTAAGTCACGAAAACGAACAAAGAGGGTAGAGAGTATCAAAGCAATCCCTGTCGCCAACAAAAAGAGCTCAACAAATAGAGGGAGAGCCATCACAACCGTCCATGTGAACTGTACACCATTAAATAGAGAAAAAATCAACACAACTAATAAATTGATGGAGAAATTGATTGCCGCACCAAATACTGAAGAGAGCACTATAATCTCCTTAGAAAAGTTTAACTTCCTCAATAAGTCTCCACGTGTAACAATGGAAACCATTCCCATATTGGTGGCCTCTGAAAAGAAGGACCAGATAACATTCCCTAACAATAAGGCAACCGGAAAATGCGGAACATCGCTACCTAATCTTAGAAAGTGAATGAAAACAACGTACATAATAGCAAACAACATCAAGGGCTTTAGAATTGACCAAAGATAGCCAATTACCGACCCTTGATAGCGTAATTTAAAGTCTGTTTTAATCAATTCTTTTAAAAGAATTCGATTTTTTGTGGAAAATAAATCCATACCTTTTTCCTTTCGATTATAACAGTTCTATAAAATCCTATTCCTCTGAGAAAAACACATCTCAATTCCCACTATAGAACAAGTTTTTTCTAAAGCGAACTCACTACATTATACACTTAATTAACGCTGCTTGCAATATAACACTGTCGCTAGTAAGGGAGCGCAATGCATAGACACAATAAAAGCTCCACTAGTTCCGATAATGAAAACATCCATCACAGAAACCGTGGAGCTATATATAATCAGGAATCATTCCTACTTAGTAAATCGATTTGTATAATCTAAATTCACATCAAAGAAGGAACGTCCTGGCAACAATTCCGCCTTAGATGTATACTGCCATGCTGCTGTCCGTGCGTGTAGAGACATAGACATTGCTTGTGCAGGGGTCATAGTAGAGTATGGATATTGCGCTACCCAGAAATTACTCATTCCAAATTGACTGGTTTGAATCGGGCCAACTACTCCTAGAGAATTATCATCAAGCCAACTAGCTCCAGTATAGTGAATGAGATTTGAATAGCCTAAGTGACGCATCTCTTCTTCCCAAGCCTTCATGTTTTCATTGATATTCTTACGAGTGGCATGCTCTTCAATATCATTAACCATTAGAGTACTTGTTGGAAGCCCGAGTTTCTTGGCTGCAGCTACAAAATATTGCGCCTCTGCTTTAGCCTCTTCCTTGCTCGTGAAGTGCGAATAGTGATAAACAGAAACCTTGAGACCTGCAGCTAAGGCATTTTTCACCTGCCCTTCTGCATAAGGATTTAAATAACTTACAGCCTCTGATAGTTTAACGACAACACCTGAAATACCATTGGCAGCCAAGGTTTTGTAGTCAGCTACCGACAAGGTTCCATTATGGCTACTTACATCGATAAATCTAGGAATCTCTGATTTCGTATAACTAATCGAGGCATTAGCTTGGGCAACATTATGCTTTTGCCCCTGACTAGTTATGGATAAGGAGATGCTGTAATTTCCTTGTTCATAGTTATGATTACTGATTCGAACGGGTACAAGATAACTTCCATCAGATTGCTTTGTCGCTTCATAATGCTGGACATCATTTTGACCACTAACATCTGCCCAGACAGATGCCTGGATGGATTCAATACCTTTAGGAACATATAAATCTGTGATACGAACATCAAAGAAACCATAGGTTCTGTCAATATTCTCAATTCTAACCGTAGCTTTTGGAACGGTATCCTTTATTTCTACTGTAGTTGTGGTAGAAGGAGAAACACCAATTTTTGTCCCATCCGTTTGTACAAGATACAAATGAACCTGATAGACTCCAGTGCTATAGCCATGGTTTTTGGATTGGACAGATACTTTATAGCTTCCATCTGCCTGTCTTGCAGCTTCGTACCAAACTAAGTCATCTTGGCCTTTTTCATCTGACCATACTGGTACAAGAACACTGCTAACACCTAATGGACTATCAACGTTTGATACAATGATATCAAAATTCCCGTTTTGAGAATTCTTATTCTGAATACTTACAGTTCCTGTTGGTTTCTTTTCAACTTGTGGAGCTGCAGGTGTGTTTGGAGCACTTGAACTTCCTGCACTTCCTAGTCCGTAGAAGGCAATCCCTTCCTGTCTCCAACCACGACCTGCTAGAACAGCATATTCGTTAGCATCCTTCGTATACAGATGGACACGCAAATCCGGTTGATAGAGACGGTAAACCGGAATATTGCCGTGAGAACGGAAGGCTTCTCCCTCTTGCCGCCAACCACGACCTGCTAGGACAGCATATTCGTTGGCATCCTTCGTATACAGATGGACACGCAAATCCGGTTGATAGAGACGGTAAACCGGCTCTCCCTGATTTGAAACAAATCTCCATGCCTCACCTTCTTGTCTCCAACCACGACCTGCTAGAACAGCATATTCATTTGCATCCTTCGTATACAGGTGGACACGCAAGTCCGGCTGATAGAGACGATACAAAGCCTGCTCAACGGTTGCTTGTGTAACTGTTGTAGCCTCTGGCTGAGTTGCAGTTATTGAGGTTGAACTGCTTGTTGTTGAACTTTCTTCAGTAGCAGCACCCTCTTCAGTATCCGGTACTGATCGGAATGAAATTCTCGGTTCTTCTGTTGCAACTGTGCTGGTCTCAGTCTGAGCCTGAGTTGAGGAATTTGTACTCGATTCTGCAACCGTTGAGACTTCTGAACTTGTCGCCTCTGTAGTAGAAACTTGTGTTTCCGACACAGCCGAACTTTGACTTGTTTCAGTAGTGTTTGCTGCAACAGGTAAAGTCATCGTTAGTAAACAAGTAGCTCCGAGTCCTAAACTTTTTATATATTTGCTTCTCATTCGTCATCTCCTATTATGAATTCAAAGTCATTATAACATATTTCCTTAGGTGTTTTCAAATACTTTTTCGCTGAAATCAACTTACTAAAAACAAACCACACTTTTAACGGTAATAGAAGACTACCGATAAAGTGCGGTTGTAAAATACCTTGCATCACACACTAACAGTATGGATTGACTACAGATATCCTTTATCTCTTTTTGCGAGAAAGCAAGGTGCAATAGACTTTTTATTCAATCAATCTCGGCTTTTCATTCCAAATTGATAGCGATACTCTCTTCCGTCCCTTAATACTACCAACACTGACACTTGTTGATTTTTAACATGATAACTAGCCTGACCCTGTTGAAATAACATAGTTCCCCTATCTTCTATCAGTTTACCTTCCTCCTTTTTCTTAACACTCGTTTGAGCTGGTTTTTCTATCGTTTCTTGACTTTCTTTAGTTGATTGAGCCTCCTTTACTTCCTTCTTCTCAACAGTCTCGCTAACGACTATGTCATCTTCCTTCCTTTCATCTGTTTGGCTAGCTTCCTCCTTAGCAACCGCTTGACGCTCTTGCAAGTCCTCTTCGACTTGGTCCAAGACCATCTGAGCCATGATGTAGGCCGTCGTTTCTTGCCTCGCAACCTGAACTAAGCGACTTTCGGCTTCTTGGCGGTGGATATAAAACTGGAGCAAGAGACTAAAGACTGCCAGCATCAAGAGGGCATAGAGCAGGATGCCAGCCCTAACCTTTTTCTTTAAAAGCATAGATAAAGGTCCGCTCCTCCCCGTTTTTAAAGCTAAAGTCGATGCGCACCAGCTGGTTTTCTTGGGAAATGGCTGCGCTGTCCACCTGATAGAGCATGGGCTGATAGCCCTGTCCCCTGTCATTTGTTTTCCGAAAATCATCCGACCGTGACTTACCAAAGGCCAAAGCCTGACCAGCCTTGTCTACATAGACCTTGCCATTTTCAACCTTGACCAAGTCCGCCTGGTCCCACTCCGACCGCAACTGGCTAGAAAAGACCTGCCATTCCTTCTGTATGGTATGCCTTTGGTAATGCGCTTCTTGGACCAGCAGTTTTGACAAGCCTTCAAAGACCAAAAGGCTACCTGAAAGGATGACTAAGGCTACCAAGCATTCCAGGAGAGTAAAGGCAGGAATTTTACTTTTTAACAACCGATAAAACCTCCTTTCCCTCGTGGAAAACAATCATCTTATCCACTGTTCGTTGAACCTGAACTGTAACACCGTTTAAGGCTAGGCTATCTTGCTCGGTCTGAACAGCCATCTGTGCTAGATTGAGAACTTCCTGTTGTTCCAATTCCCAAGCCTGTCGCCTGCGACCTGTATCTACCGCAGTCAAAATCAAGCTGCAAATAGTTACTAGGGTCGCAAGGGCAACCAGACTTTCTAGCAGGATATAAGCCTTATTCTTCTGTTTTCTTATAGCGACCACTCCCTATATATAATTGATACTTGACTATTTTTTGACTAAGCCGAAAACGAATGTTAGACAGTGAGGAATTTCCTCCATTTTCTTCAAATTGGATGGTCTTCTCTTCCAATACTTTTACGTTTCTGGGCACCTCTACAGCCTGATGACCATTTGTCACTTCTTGTTCGCCGATAGTCAAGCTAATTGACTGGTGAGAACTAGCTGCCAATTTCTGGCTGTCTTTATAGATGGCTTCAAATTCCCAGAGAAAAATCTCTTCTTGAACAGATCTAAAAGCTGTTTGTACTGTTCCTGACAGGGAGACAGCTAAAAAACTAACAACAAATAAGGTCAGCAAGCTTTCTAGAAGAGTGAAGGCCTTATTTTTTCGCCTTAGCATACTCTTCTGCTTGTTTCTCAGTAATATAGCCAGCCGCCTGTAAGTCTGCCACCGTCGCTTCCTTATCATGCTCTAATTCATAGAGCTCCATCTGACTTTCTACAACCTTAACAACCGCTGCACCTCCTGACTCCTTAATCGCTTCTTTTTGCTTGCTCAAATTAGGCACAAATAGGAGCAGAAGCACACTAACAATGAGAAGCACTACTAACATTTCCACCAATGTGAAGGCTTTATTTTTCAATTTCATTAATTTTTTCATTTTATAACTCCATATTTTGATAAATCGGCAGCAACATGGCTGCGTAGATGAGAACGACCATTAGGGCCACAAAGAGAAAAACCAGCGGTTGGATTAGCTGCATGGCTCTATTGACCCGAGAGAAAAAATCCTCCCAACACTCAGCAGCATAGACTATCAACTCGCTCCCCAATTTGGACTTGACCTGACCGTACTCGACAATCAAACTCAACTCTCGCTTAAAAAAAGCGTAATTCTTAATGTGATCGTGAAAATCCTGACCATTTGATAGCGACTGCTCCAGGTCCTGGCCAATCTCCCGAAAGAGCTGCGATTGTTGCTCCTGCATCAGGCCCACAATCTGCGGCAGGTCCAGACCTTGCCCAATCAAACTCCCCCACTCCCTGGCGTAATAGGCCGTCAGGTAGGTTTGGATGAGTTTTCCGAAAAATGGCAGAGCTGCCAAACGGGAAAATGCCTTGATTTTGTTTGATTTACGAAACCAAACCAGACTAGCCATGATAGCCACCAAATTCAGACCACAGAGGGATAAAAAAATGGTCGGTAGATGATTAATCAGCGTGGTCGCTACATTACCTTCCTCCAACTGGGGCAGAAGATAGTTTTTCAAGCCAAGCATAATCAAAAGCAGAAAACCAAGCAAGATAACTGGATAGGTCGCCACCTCAATCAATTTTTTACGAACCTTGCTGACATTTTCCAGATAGGACTGGATATGGCTCAAACTCAGGCTGGTATTACCATGAACTTCTGCCAGAGCCACCTGTGTGACCACCGCATCTGAAAACCGCAAATCCGCCAGCAAACTTGAAAAAGGTTTGCCTGCAAGAAGACCATCGGATAAAACTTGTGTATATGGGTCTGCCAAAAGCTGACTACGCTTAAGAAAATCGACAATCTCTCCCAGATGAAAACCACTGGCAAAGAGATTATTAAACAGTTCAATGACCTTACGCTGGCGAACTAAGGGCAATTTTTTCTGTTTCTGCCTGCCGAAGACTGATATGTCCTGCTGCAAAAAGGCGATCAATTTGTTCATTCCACTGGTCTGCGGAATGGTTTTGGTAGTTTTCGTTTGCAAAATCCACTACACCTCCTCCCCCGATCAAACGTTGATAGGCAATGCCTTGAAGGGCATTGTTTAGCTCCTCAGGACTGACCCCCAGTTCCAACATACGGGCATAGACACCTGAAATAGACCTTGCATGAACTGTTGAGAAAACGGTAGCTCCCGTCAAGCTGGCTCGAATGACTGCTCGAGCGGTTTCCGCATCCCGAATTTCACCGATAATAAGCAGGTCCGGTCGATGACGGAGGGACAGTTTAATCAGATTGTCGTAGGTGGCTCCGATGGCTTCATTGAGCTGGAGTTGCAGCATATCCACCTGTTTGATTTCGACAGGATCCTCGATGGTCAAAATCTGCTTATCTGGGAATTTCAGCCTGGCAAGATGGTACATAAGTGTGGTCTTACCAGAGCCGACTGGACCCGAAAAAAGATAGAGCCCTCGTCCCTTGATTTCTTCTGCAAGCCGCTCGGCCGCCTCAAACCAGAACTTGAGTTCCTTGTCATTGTCATAGAGCAGGCGGATAACCAAGCTTTCCTTACCACGATAATCTCCGACAGTTGATAGGCGCAGGGAAATCTCGCCGTTCCCATAATCATAGTCACAGGAACCCTGCTGGCTACGGCGTTTTTCACCGACATTTAAACCTGCTAAGAACTTGAAATGGCTGATGATGGCTGTTACTTCCACCTCAGCCAGGTCTTGCACAAATTCCCGTTCGTCCATGATACGATGATAGACTTGGTAGTCCTGACCACGAGGAACCAGATAAATATCACTGACCCTATCCGCCACCGCCTTTTCAATCAACTTTCTTGCTTTTTCTTGAATCATAAAACCTCCTCACCCTATCTATTCGCAAGGAAACTTGATTTTCCATGCTTTTTTGTTAAAATAATAAAAAAGCTTGGAGGTTACTATGAAAAGATTAAAAAAAGGCGACCACATACGCGTAGTCAGCCCGTCATCTTCCATCGAAAGAATTGGTGGCTTCGAGGCCAATCTAACTGCCAAGGAAAAATTGGAAGACCTAGGCTTCAAGCTATCCTTTTCGGAGCATTATTTTGAAAATGATCTGTTTTACTCCGCTCCGATTGCCAGTCGTGTTGCGGACTTGGAAGCAGCCTTTGCGGATGAATCAGTTGATGCCATTCTGACAACCATTGGCGGTTTCAACTGCAATGAACTTTTGCCCTATCTGGATTTTGACCTCATTTCTCGTCATCCAAAGATTTTCTGTGGCTATTCAGATACGACTGCCCTGCTCAATGCTATCTACGCCAAGACAGGTATGCAAACCTACATGGGTCCAGCTTATTCAAGCTTCAAAATGGATTTGGGGCAAGAGTACCAAACAGAAGCCTGGCTCAAGGCTGTGACACAAGACTCCTTTGACTTGACCCCGAGTCCTGAATGGTCTAGCGACGCTTGGTACCTACCAGACGTCCCTCGCACCTTTTACCCAACAGAATGGAAAGTCTACAATCCAGGCCAAGCCTCTGGTATTGCCATTGGCGGAAACATCTCAACCCTCAACCTACTGACTGGAACAGAGTTTGCTCCCAGACCAGACGAATATATTCTATTTTTAGAGGAAGCGGAAGACGACGATTATCTCATTATCGCTCGTCACTTGACTGCCCTGTTGCAAGCCTATCCCAATCCTCAGGCGGTCGTCTTTGGACGTTTTCCAAAAGAAACCAAAATGACAGAGAAAATTTTGCTGGCAATTCTGGACAAACATCCTATTCTCAAGACTATTCCTGTTCTCTACGATTTGGACTTTGCCCATACCCAACCTCTTTTTACCATCACAATCGGAGGTCAAGTGGAAATCGACAGCCAGACCATGAGTCTACATTTTAAGACAAGAAAAAGCTCGGACTAATCCGAGCTTTTATGCTAATTTATCTTGCTTCATGCGACAGATTCGTAGACAGCTTTCTCCCGAATGGATCAACTCTTTTTTCAAATGCGGCTCTTCTACTTCAAGCAAAAGCAAGGAGTGATAGCGTTGCAATTCTTCATCACATTCTTCGCACCAATATCTATCTTCTTCATCCCAAAATGCCACCAAATGATCTTCTTTTTGCTTTGTTTTTGCATATTTTTCAGAAAAACGGTCACATTCTTTCCGAAAATATCTCTCAGCATCCTGCAAATCGTCAAAAGTTTCTTGGCTAACAATATCTTTTTCCCAGCCATCTACAAACCACCAGGGCTCAAAGTCCCCATACATTTTAATTACTTGATACATACTCTTACTTCCTTTAATGGATTTATTATAACGAAAAAAAAGAAGAGATGAAAAGATTTGGCTTGTAAATTATTTTACAAAGTATGGTCTTTTGCGACAATCCCAAAATAATAGGAAAACACAGCCCAAATCGAGCTGTGTTTTGTTGATTATTCTGTTACCATTTCTTCGGCAAGTTCTTGTGCTACTGTGTCTTCAATGATTTCAACTTCATTGACTGCTTGTGGTTCAAGATTACGGTAGCGGGCCATACCAGTACCTGCTGGGATAATCTTACCGATAATAACGTTCTCTTTCAGACCGAGAAGGTTATCTCGTTTACCACGAATAGCAGCATCTGTAAGGACACGAGTTGTTTCTTGGAAGGATGCGGCAGACAAGAATGAGTTGGTTTCAAGGGAAGCCTTAGTGATACCCATTAGGACTGGACGAGCTGTTGCAGGAATGCCACCAGCAATAACCACGTCAGCATTGGCATCTGTAAAGTCAGTGATATCCATGAGGGTACCCATGAGAAGATCTGTGTCGCCTGGATCCATGACACGAACTTTACGAAGCATTTGACGAACCATTACCTCGATGTGCTTGTCGCCGATTTCTACACCCTGGCTACGGTAAACTTTTTGAACTTCAGAAAGAAGGTAAGTTTCAACCGCCAAGACATCACGGACTTCAAGCAAGCGTTTTGGTTGGATAGAACCTTCGGTAAGAGCTGCTCCACGTGCAACTTGGTCACCAACTTCAACCTTCATACGGGCTGTAAATGGAACCACATATTCGCCTTCGCCAGTTTTACCTTTAACAAAGACTTTCTTGGTACGAGTTGCTGCATCTTCTTCGATGGCTGTAACTTCACCTTTGACCTCAGTGATAACCGCTTCCCCTTTCGGATTGCGGGCTTCAAAGATCTCTTGGACACGAGGAAGACCCTGCGTGATATCGCTGTTTGAGGCTACACCACCCGTGTGGAAGGTACGCATTGTAAGCTGTGTACCAGGCTCACCGATCGATTGGGCAGCGATTGTACCAACTGCTTCACCCACTTCAACCGCATCACCTGTTGCCAAGTTGATACCATAACAATGACGGCAGACACCGTGACGGGTGTTACATGTAAATACGCTACGGATAGTGACTTGTTCCACACCTGCATTGACAATTTCACGAGCAATGTCTTCGGTAATCAATTGGTTTGGACCAATGATAACGGCACCAGTTTCAGGGTGTTTAACAGTTTTCTTGCTGTAACGACCTTGTAAACGCTCTTCAAGTGGCTCGATCATTTCCTTGCCATCTGTGATTGAACGGATGTCAAGACCACGGTCTGTTCCACAGTCATCTTCACGAATGATGACATCTTGGGCAACGTCAACCAAACGACGAGTCAAGTAACCTGAATCGGCTGTCTTCAAGGCCGTATCCGTCATACCCTTACGGGCACCGTGAGTTGAGAAGAACATTTCCAATACCGAAAGACCTTCACGGAAGTTAGACAAGATTGGCAATTCCATGATACGTCCGTTCGGAGCTGACATCAGACCACGCATACCGGCCAACTGGGAGAAGTTAGAGATGTTACCACGGGCACCAGAGTCCATCATCATAACGATTGGGTTCTTAGGATCTTGTTTTTCAACTAGGCGTTTCTCCAATTTTTCCTTAGCGGAACGCCACTCATCTGTAACAGCTGCGTAACGCTCATCATCGGTAATCATACCACGACGGAATTGTTTCTTGATTTGTTCGACACGCTCGTGAGATTCTTCAATGATTTCAGCCTTGTTGTCGATAACTGGGATATCGGCAATCCCCACTGTCAAACCAGCAAGTGTTGAGTGATAGTAACCCAAGTCTTTCAAACGGTCAAGGAGGGCTGATGTTTCCGTTGTACGGAAACGCTTGAAGATTTCAGCGATGATGTTACCAAGATTTTTCTTCTTGAATGGTGGGTTGATTGGCAATGCTGCAATAGCAGCCTTGATATCTGAACCTGGTTCCAAGAAGTATTTATCAGGAGTTCCTTCTGTCAAGTTGGCATTGTTTGGCTCTTGCAAGTAAGGAAGTCCTTCAGGCATAATCGCGTTAAACAAGATTTTTCCGACAGTTGTCATCATAATCTTGTGCTTTTGGTTGTCTTTCCATGGCTTGGCCAAGCTATCCGTTGCGATACCTACACGAGTATGCAAGTGAACATAGCCATTTCGGTAAGCCATAACAGCCTCATCCGCATCCTTGAAGACCATGCCTTCACCTTCACGACCAGCATCCTCCATTGTCAAGTAGTAGTTACCCAAAACCATATCCTGAGATGGTGTTACGACTGGCTTACCATCTTTAGGGTTAAGGATGTGTTCTGCAGCAAGCATGAGGATACGAGCTTCTGCTTGTGCTTCTTCTGACAAGGGAACGTGAATGGCCATCTGGTCACCGTCAAAGTCGGCGTTGTAAGCTTCACAGACAAGCGGGTGCAAACGAAGGGCTTTACCGTCGATCAAAACTGGCTCAAAGGCCTGGATACCCAAACGGTGAAGGGTAGGTGCCCGGTTCAAGAGAACTGGGTGTTCTTTAATCACTTCTTCCAAGATGTCCCAAATGCGATCATCTCCACGTTCAATCAAGCGTTTTGCAGCTTTGACGTTACCAGCAATATCACGGGCAACGATTTCGCGCATGACAAACGGTTTGAAGAGCTCGATCGCCATTTCGCGTGGCACACCACATTGGTACATTTTAAGCGTTGGACCAACGGCGATAACGGAACGTCCTGAGAAGTCAACACGCTTACCAAGCAAGTTTTGACGGAAACGTCCTTGCTTACCTTTAAGCATGTGGCTGAGTGATTTAAGTGGACGGCTACCTGGTCCAGTGATTGGACGACCACGGCGACCGTTGTCAATCAAGGCATCCACAGCTTCTTGGAGCATCCGTTTTTCGTTTTGTACGATGATACCAGGAGCGTTCAGTTCCAAGAGACGAGCCAAACGGTTGTTACGGTTGATAACACGGCGGTAGAGTTCGTTCAAGTCAGACGCTGCAAAACGGCCACCATCCAACTGAACCATTGGACGCAAATCTGGCGGAATAACTGGAAGGATGTTGAGAATCATCCACTCAGGCTTATTGCCAGATTTATAGAAGGCATCGAGCACATCCAAACGGCGAACTGCTTTAATGCGTTTTTGACCAGAAGCTGTTTTCAATTCTTCTTTCAAAGCTGCGATTTCTTTTGGAAGATCAACTTGCTTCAAGAGGTCTTGAATAGCTTCTGCACCCATCTTAGCAACGAAAGAACCATAACCATGTTCACGCAAACGCTCACGGTATTCGCGCTCAGTCATGATTGACTTGTGCTCAAGTTTTGTGTCTTTTGGATCAATGACCACGTAGGCTGCGAAGTAAATAACTTCTTCAAGCGCACGCGGACTCATGTCCAAGGTCAAGCCCATACGGCTTGGAATACCTTTGAAATACCAAATGTGTGAAATTGGCGCTTTCAACTCAATGTGTCCCATACGCTCACGACGGACTTTGGCACGAGTTACTTCAACACCACAGCGGTCACAAGTAATCCCTTTATAACGGATACGCTTGTATTTACCACATGAACACTCCCAGTCTTTTGTTGGACCAAAGATGACTTCGTCAAATAGTCCATCACGTTCTGGTTTGAGTGTACGATAGTTGATTGTTTCAGGTTTTTTAACCTCACCGTAAGACCATGAACGAACCTTACTTGGTGAAGCTAACGTGATTTGCATACTTTTAAATCGATTTACGTCAACCACTAATAATCCCTTTCTTTTCTTGTGAGAGGCTGGATTCCCAAACCTCAAATTCTTGAACAATAAACAGCAGAATAAGTAGCTGATAAGCTATTCTTTCATCAATCCAATAGAGGAAGACCGTTGGTCCTCATCCCTTTCCGTTCTGAGATTTGGACCAACTTGTTCCATCCAATTGAATTACTCTTTGTCTTCCGCTTCTTCCGCTGCAAAGGCTGCCGCTGCGTCAGCTGCTGCTTTTGCACGTGCTTTTTCAAGATCATCTACGTGGATGATGTCATCATCTTCACCTTCATCAAGGTCACGCAATTCTACTTCATTGTTATCTTCATCAAGGACACGCATATCCAAACCAAGTGATTGCAATTCTTTGACAAGAACGCGGAATGATTCTGGAACACCTGGTTTTGGAATTGGTTTACCTTTGGTGATAGCTTCATAGGCTTTCAGACGGCCTGTCACATCATCTGACTTGTAAGTCAAGATTTCTTGAAGGACGTTTGAAGCACCGTAGGCTTCAAGGGCCCAAACCTCCATCTCACCGAAACGCTGACCACCAAACTGAGCCTTACCTCCGAGCGGCTGTTGGGTAACGAGTGAGTATGGTCCGACTGAACGAGCATGAAGCTTGTCGTCAACCATGTGGTGAAGCTTGATCATGTACATGACACCGACAGACACACGGTTGTCAAATGGCTCACCTGTACGTCCATCGTAAAGAATGGTCTTGGCATCTGAGTCCATACCTGCTTCTTTAACAGTTGACCAGAGGTCTTCTGAACTTGCACCATCGAAAACTGGTGTTGCGATATGGATGCCCAAGTTGCGAGCCGCCATACCCAAGTGAAGTTCCATAACCTGACCGATGTTCATACGTGATGGTACCCCAAGTGGGTTCAACATGATGTCAACTGGTGTTCCGTCTGGAAGATATGGCATATCCTCAACAGGTACAATACGTGAAACGACACCCTTGTTACCGTGACGACCGGCCATCTTATCTCCGACCTTGATCTTACGTTTTTGAGCGATGTAAACACGGACCAGCATGTTAACACCTGATTGCAATTCATCACCGTTGGCACGAGTAAAGATTTTCACATCACGAACGACACCATCGGCACCGTGTGGTACACGAAGAGAGGTATCACGAACTTCACGTGACTTATCACCGAAGATAGCGTGCAAGAGGCGCTCTTCAGCAGAAAGATCTTTTTCACCTTTTGGTGTGACTTTACCAACAAGAATATCGCCTTCTTTAACCTCAGCACCAATACGGATGATCCCCATTTCATCCAAGTTGCGAAGAGCATCTTCACCAACGTTTGGAATTTCACGTGTGATTTCTTCAGGTCCCAACTTGGTATCACGTGTTTCTGATTCGTATTCTTCCAAATGAACAGATGTATAGACATCGTCTTTCACAAGGCGTTCAGACATGATAACCGCGTCCTCGAAGTTGTAACCTTCCCAGGTCATATAGGCAACGATAGGGTTTTGACCAAGAGCCATTTCCCCACGTTCCATAGAAGGACCATCTGCGATGAAATCACCTTTTTCTACAACATCACCCAATTTAACAAGGGTACGTTGGTTGTAGGCAGTACCTGAGTTTGAACGACGGAATTTCTGAATGCTGTAAACATCCAAAGAGCCATCTTCACGACGAACTTCAACCTTATCTGCATCCGCGTAAACAACCTTACCATCGTGTTGAGCAATAACCGCAGCACCTGAGTCATGGGCAGCCTGGTATTCCATCCCAGTACCAACGTAAGGTGCTTTTGGATCAATCAATGGAACAGCCTGACGCTGCATGTTGGCACCCATGAGAGCACGGTTGGAGTCATCGTTTTCCAAGAAAGGAATACATGCTGTCGCAACGGCAACTACCTGCTTAGGTGAAACGTCCATGAAGTCTGCTGAGTCAGCAGCAAATTCTTGGTTGTTACCTTGGTGACGGCCCATTACAATCTTATCAACGAAACGGTTGTTTTCATCAAGTGGTGAAGTTGATTGTGCTACGATGTAGGCATCTTCTTCATCCGCTGTCAACCAAACAATTTCGTTTGTAACTGTACCAGTTGCACGGTCAATCTTACGGTATGGTGTTTGGATGAAACCATACTTGTTGAGGTGACCATAAGAAGACAAGTTGTTGATCAAACCGATGTTAGGTCCTTCAGGCGTTTCAATCGGACACATACGACCATAGTGTGTGTAGTGAACGTCTCGAACTTCATATCCTGCACGGTCACGGGTCAAACCACCAGGTCCCAAGGCTGACAAACGGCGTTTGTGCGACAACTCAGAAAGCGGGTTGTGTTGGTCCATGAACTGTGACAACTGGGATGAACCAAAGAATTCTTTGATTGCGGCTGTAACAGGACGGATATTGATGATTTGTTGTGGCGTCAATACTTCATTGTCTTGAACAGACATACGCTCACGCAAGTTACGTTCCATACGAGTCAAACCGATACGGACTTGGTTGGCAAGCAATTCACCAACGGCACGAATACGACGGTTACCCAAGTGGTCAATATCATCTACACGACCAAGACCCTCAGCCAAGTTGAGGAAGTAGCTCATCTCTGCCAAGATATCCGCAGGCGTTACTGTACGTACGTTTTCAGCCGGATTAGCATTACCAATCACTGTTACAACACGGTCTGGATCTTTTGGTGCAACAATCTTAAACTTCTGCAAGAGAACTGGCTCAAGAAGAACAGCATTATCATTTGGAATGTATTCTACCAAGTTGAGCTCATCGAATTGTGCTTCTACTTTTTCAAGCACATCACGGCTCAAGACAGTACCAGCTTCCAAGACGATTTCGCCTGTTTCACCGTTAATGACATGCTCAGCAAGTGTTTGGTTGAGCAAGCGAGTACGGAGGTTGAGTTTTTTATTAATCTTGTAACGACCAACAGGTGCCAAATCGTAACGACGTGGGTCAAAGAAACGAGCTGTCAAGAGGCTACGAGAGCTTTCGGCTGTCTTTGGTTCACCTGGACGAAGACGCTCATAGATTTCCTTGAGGGCTTCATCTGTACGAGAATCCGCTGGATTTTTATGAATATCTTTCTCAATAGTGTTGCGAACCAATTCGCTATCACCAAAGATGTCAAAGATTTCATCATCACCTGAGAAACCAAGTGCACGTACAAGCGTTGTAAATGGAATTTTACGCGTACGGTCGATACGAGTATAGGCAATATCTTTTGAGTCCGTTTCCAATTCCAACCAGGCACCACGGTTAGGGATTACCGTTGAACCATAACCAACCTTACCGTTCTTATCAACTTTATCGTTGAAATAAACACCTGGTGAACGAACCAACTGAGAAACGATGATACGCTCTGCACCGTTGATGATGAAGGTACCCATTTCAGTCATGATTGGGAACTCACCGAAGAAAACTTCCTGAGTTTTAATCTCGCCAGTTTCTTTATTCACTAGACGGAAAGTTACATAGATTGGAGCTGAGTAGTTGGCATCATGTGCACGCGCCTCTTCCAAAGTATATTTGGGTTGCTTCAACTCATAACCCACAAATTCCAATTCCATGGTATCCGTAAAGTTTGAAACTGGAAGTACATCTTCAAAGACTTCTTTCAAACCATAGTCAAGAAAATCTTTAAATGAATCCGTTTGGATTTCAATCAAATTTGGTAAATCAAGAACTTCCTTGATTCTTGAAAAACTACGACGGGTACGGTGTTTACCGTACTGAACTTCATGTCCTGCCAAAAGTTTTCTCCTTTGTATTAAGATACGAGGGCGTATAGCACTCCAAAAGAAAATAGGACATCGACGAAGCAATCAAAGGATTGCAAGGAGATGTATCTTTTTCTACAGGAGTGTAGCCCGAGTTCAATTAAAGATACTAAGCCGTAAGCAACTCAAAGAAAAATAAGCGGTAAGTCCAAAATCTTTGATTTTGTAGACGCACCCTCGTCAGAACGACTAGGGCTTTCTAGACCAATAGTCGAAGAAAGTTCAGTCGTTTACGACGCCACGAAGTAAACAAAAACAAAGCTCTACAAACCTTATCTTTTTTCACAGAGTTGTAGGCGAGTTCAATTATAATAGCCATAAAATGACCAGCACTTGTCCTTTTTCTGAATATTTAGAATTTTTAAGAATAAGTAACAATTCTCAATGTAATCCCTCATAGACACAAAAAGAGCAGCTAAATCTTCCTTATAAAAAGTTTGATTTAACTGCTGCAAGCCTTGTTTGGACAATATTTCAAACAAGACACACGACAAATTATTTACAAAATTATACCACAACTTCTTCCAAAAAGCAAGGCTAATTATTATTCTCTTGCTGACTTGTTGTTGGCTGAGTTTCAGACGATGGACTAGTATTGGTAGCTGAGGAACTAGAAGAACTTGGACGAGTAGAGTTGCTAGATTGATTTGAATTCGTAGCTGAACCAACTACGCTATTCCAAGCCTGTGCCCGATCGCTATCTGTACCACCGACCATAAAGTTGTAGCTCGTAACAGGAGCGCCATTTTTAGCCCAATAACTAGTAGTCGTCGCACCACCAATCATGACCTGGCGTCCATTTACTTGCGTTGCTCCTGCACGTTGACCTGTAGAGGCAACAACATTCGAAGCAATCACGCTACCATCCAACTCAAAGCGACCTGCAAACATATCTGCATTCACATTATAGAGCGCATTAACCATATGAGCGACATATTGCGAATTGTTGTGATAGCCTGTCCAAACATACATTTCTGAGTTATCATCATTTCCAGCCCAAGTCCCCAGAGTTACTTTTGGAGTTGATAACATGAGCCAGACGTCATTTACCTCGTTACTTGTTCCCGTTTTACCGACAAAGTCCGAAGCTGCTGCCTGAGGATTTAAGCCACTCAACCGATTCTTGAAGGTCGTTGTATAGCCCGAATTCACTACTTGGCGCAAGAGTTGGTTCATGATGCTTGCGGTGGCCTTGGAATAGACTTGAACAGGAGCTGCTTCATGCTGGTAAACAACTGTTCCATCTGTAGCTGTGATATTTTCAATAATGTAGTGTTTATTATAAACACCCCCATTGGCCAACGTCTGATAGGCGTTGGTATTCGTCAATACAGAGATTTCAACCCCTCCGCCCAACGGTACACTTTCAATATCATACATCGGAATATGATAGTTCATCTTTTCCATATATTCCTTGGCGTTAACACCTGCATTTTGAATCATCTTGTAGGTCCAAAATGCAGGAATGTTTACAGACATATCAATTGCCGTCTGCAAGTTCATCATGCCCGAACCTCGACTGGTTCCATACATGATTGGTTGGCCACTTGAGAAATTAGTTGGATAATCCGACAAAATACTTGCCGAACCGATTAAACCTTGGTCAATGGCGATACCATACGCCAATAAAGGTTTAATGGACGAAGCAGGCGAACGCAGGGTATCAAAGGCATGGTTGTTTTGGTTAGTCGCATAATCCCGACCACCAACGAAACCTAGAATAGCTCCTGTGGAATTGTCAATCAGCACACTGCCTGTTTCAACGTACACATTTCCATTATCCAACACTGAACCGTAATTAGCAACAACTGACTGCATGGTATCATAAATACCCTTATCAACTGTACTCTTAATGGTATAGCCACCTTGACTAAGCTCCTGCTTAGCCAACTCCTCATAGGAACTCCTTGTTGCATCGTTCTTCAAGTCATTATCAGAAACCTTATCACGTTTCACCAAGTAGTCAAACATGACTTGCTGAGCCTCTTCCATCACCTCATAATAGAGATAGTCTTTGGTATCAGCTGTCACAGGCGCTGGGGCAATGAAGTCCTGCTTAATATCGTAAGCCTTATAGGTGTCATATTCTTCCTTGGTCAAGAACGAAGCACGATACATATTGAAAAGAACATCTTGATAACGTTCGATACCGTAAACCATATCCTCATCCGACTTACGAGTACCATCGGAAGCATATGGGGAATAGACAATTGGACTTTGCGGTAGACCTGCAATAAAGGCTGCCTGTGGAACTGTCAACTCACTGGCAGGTTTGCCAAAAATTCCTTGAGCGGCAGCTTCTGCTCCCGCAATATTTCGACCTTGATTGTTCCGCCCAAACGGTGAAACGTTCAGATAGATGGTCAAAATCTCTTCCTTGGTCATATTGCGTTCCAGGGCCAAAGCTGAAATAATTTCATTCGCCTTTCGAGTAAAAGTCGGTGCATCTCCGACCAACTGTTGCTTAATGAGCTGCTGGGTCAAAGTAGAGCCACCACTGGATGACCCAAAGCCAACTGAACCTAGTGCCGCACGCAAAACAGCTTTTGGTACAACTCCGTTATGACTTTCAAAAGTTTCATCCTCTGTTGCAATAACTGCTTGCTTGAGGTAGTCCGATACATCACCAGCCCCAACTGGTACACGAAGCAAGTCCGAATTAACCTCTGCTACTAGGCTGCCGTCAGAATAGACTACTTTGGAAATCCGACTTACTTCTGAAACCTGTGTCAGCAGTTCCTCGGTCTTAGGCACCTCAACCTTGTCAAACAAACTCGCAACAAAACCAACTCCTATACCTGCACCAAAAAGAACAAATAGGAACAACAAGACAGAAATAGAATTGACCAACAATTTCAAGGTGCGAAGGAAAACACCGAAAGTATCTCCCAGCCCTAGAGCATTTGATTTATCTTTATGTTTTTGCTTATCTGATTTAGTCGTCATAGTAACTCCTTATCTTACCATTATACCAAATTTTGTTTATTTTCCACAATTTCATGGTATAATAAGGGAGAATTTTTATTGGTTAGATGTGGTTTTTATCACATTCTATTTAAGGAGAAACGCATGAACATTTTTGAAGAACTAAAAGCACGTGGCTTGGTCTTTCAAACGACAGACGAAGAAGCCTTGGTGAAAGCATTGACAGAAGGACAAATATCTTACTACACAGGCTATGATCCAACAGCAGACAGCTTGCACTTGGGCCACTTGGTTGCAATTCTAACCAGCCGTCGCTTGCAGTTGGCTGGTCACAAGCCTTACGCCCTAGTTGGTGGAGCTACTGGTCTGATTGGCGACCCTTCCTTCAAGGATGCGGAGCGCAGCTTGCAGACCAAAGACACCGTGGACGGTTGGGTTGATAAAATCCAAGGACAGCTTTCTCGCTTCTTGGATTTTGAAAATGGTGACAACAAGGCTGAAATGGTCAACAACTACGACTGGTTCTCAGACATCAGCTTTATCGACTTCCTCCGCGATGTCGGCAAATACTACACAGTCAACTACATGATGAGCAAGGACTCTGTGAAAAAACGGATTGAAACAGGGATTTCCTATACCGAGTTTGCCTACCAAATCATGCAGGGCTATGACTTCTACGAGCTTAATGACAAGCACAATGTGACCCTACAAATCGGTGGTTCTGACCAGTGGGGCAACATGACAGCAGGTACTGAATTGCTTCGCCGCAAGGCTGACAAGTCTGGTCACGTGATGACTGTTCCTCTTATCACAGACTCGACTGGTAAGAAGTTCGGTAAGTCAGAGGGCAACGCTGTTTGGTTGGATGCTGACAAGACTTCTCCATATGAAATGTACCAATTCTGGCTCAATGTCATGGACGACGATGCCGTTCGTTTCTTGAAAATCTTTACTTTCTTGTCATTAGATGAGATAGCTGAGATTGAAGAAAAATTTGACGCTGCCCGTCATGAACGCCTGGCTCAAAAGATTTTGGCCAAAGAAGTCGTGACCTTGGTACACGGTGAAGAAGCCTATAACCAAGCCCTTAACATCACCGAGCAATTGTTCGCAGGCAACATCAAAAACCTGTCCGCAAAAGAGCTCAAGCAGGGTCTCAGCAACGTGCCAAACTACGCTGTACAGGCTGAAGACAACCTTAACATCGTAGAACTTCTAGTTACCTCTGGTATTGTCAACTCAAAACGCCAAGCTCGTGAGGATGTGCAAAATGGTGCTATTTATGTCAACGGCGAGCGTGTGCAGGACTTGGAGTATAGCCTTTCTGACAGCGACAAAATTGACGGCGAATTGACCGTTATCCGCCGTGGGAAGAAGAAGTATTCTGTGTTGACTTATTAAGATTTTTCAAGGAAATCCACCGTGATTTCCTTTTGTTCTATCAATAGGAGAACAGCTATGACCTGTGTTTTTTGCCACCAACTCAAAGAAGAAGATATTCTCTACCAGACAGAGCATTTCAAGATAGTCTGGGACATTGACCCTATTCAAACTGGGCATCTGTTGATTATCAGCAAAGACCACTATGACACGCTCAGCCAAGTCCCTCCTGCTGTTCGCTATGAACTATCGGACTTGGAAGTTTTTTTGACTGAGAAACTCTGTCAAACATTGGCAATTGACGGTGTGACACTTGCTTGCAATGACCGCCTGTTTGACACAGGCACCCATTTCCATGTCCATCTCATCCCACGCTTTCGAGAAGACGGTTTCTGGGACCAGATTAGGCTTACGCAAGCCCAGCTGGACCTGAACAAACTCCTCAAAGCATTATAAAAAGCAGCCCGACAGCTGCTTTTTATTTTATTTACACCAACTCTTCTACTTCATAGATGGTATCGTCCAAGGCCTCTTGGTAGCCTTCCAAATCATAGGCCACCGAAGTTTCCACTTCCGCCAACTGCCCTTCCAGCTGGATTTTCACTTCTTCCACCCCGTCCAAGCCCAAGAGGTGATTGGTTACGTGTTTGACACAGTTCTGACAGGATAAGTTTTTCAATTTCAAGGTTTGCTTCATGTTCGTTCTCCTTTCGTATGATGTCCACAGGTACATTGACCTGCTAAGCATTGACAAGCGATGCGCTCAGGTGCAGTCTTTTGAAGCTGCCATATCTTGCTGGCTAGATTTTCTAGGCTTTTTTTGGAAAATGTCCCTGTGTCTAGCAAGCTTTCGACCAGCTGTCCCTGTTTGGTGGAACATATGGTAGCCAGTAAGAGTTCCACCTGCGCCTGCAAATGTTCTTCCTCACTGATCAGCGGATAATAGTGATATTTGCTGGTTTCCTTGACCATTCTCAGATAGTCTTTCTTCCGTAGACGTCCCAAAAGGGTCTTAATGGTCGTTGCCTGCCAGTCAAAGCCCTCCTGCAAAGCCTGAATAATTTCCTGCGAAGTTGCACCAGGCCGAGCCCACAAGACCCGCATGACCTGCCACTCCGCAGCTGAAATCGTCTGCTCCACAAACTCACCTCCAACCAATCGTATTTCTAAAATTAGTTTACATTTGTAGTCAAAAAATGTCAAGAAAAAGAGCCAAGCAGTTTACTCGGCCCTTCTCTTCTAGTATTAGTGTGCTAGCATCTCTTGAGCAATTTCAAAACCAGTCATACCAACAGGATAGTAAGTTGGCCAGTTTTCCATTTCTTCAAAGAGTTTTTCTTGGCTCTCACCACCGAAGAAGATGTGGAAGTGACCTGTCTTCACAGGAGCAATATTATGATCGCTAAACTGCACATACTTGTAGTTTCCGGCATTGGCATCTGTCGCTTCAAATAAGAAACGAACACCACGATTACCTTTCTTATAAGTTAAAATCTTATAACCCACATATTTATAGGTGAATTTTTGCTTCTTATCACCCACTACAAATTCCATAGTGTTGTCTGTGATGTTGATCTGATTGACATCTGTCTTGTAACCAGTATCGTAATAAGTCTTGTATTCTTCAGCTGTCATACCACCTTTGAGCTTAGCCTTGTAGTCCCAAACCTGGTCAAACGTGCCATCAAGCAAATATGGGTAAACAGACTGCCATTCGCCAGCATAATCTGACAGAGTGCGATCTTTAACAGCACTGTCTTCAAAGTAGCCATTGTAGACTGTTTTGGTTGTGACCTCTCCCTCTTCTGGCAAAACTTCAGAACCAGCTTGGGAAGTCGTCTTCTCAAGCGCAGTCAAATTGTCCTCCATCACAGAGATATAATCTTCTCCATTTTTCATCGCCTCATCCGTCAAACTTTCAAGCGGATTGAGAACATCTAGCTCCACACCCGTTTCTTTGGCAAGTGTTTCAGCTACAGATTTTGAGGCATTTTCTTCAAAATAGATATACTTAATACCATATTGCTTGATATATTCAGTCAATTCAGCCAAACGAGTCGGAGTTGGATCTTCATCCGCAGCAACACCTGTAATAGAAACTTGTTTCAAGCCATAATCCAAAGCCAAGTATGCAAAGGCAGTGTGTTGAGTTACAAAGTATTTTTGCTTAGCCACTGACAAGGTTTCAGTGTATTGAGAATGTAGAGCTTCTAACTTTTCAATATAGGCAGCAGCATTTTTCTCAAAAACAGCCTTCTTATCCGGGTAATTTGCAATCAAACTATCACGGATATTCTCTACAAGTGTGATGGCACGTTCTGGGGACAACCATACATGCGGATCATAAGCATGGCTATGTCCTTCCTCACTATGATCATGCTCCTCGTGCCCCTCTTCTCCACCAGGCAAGAGCAACATTCCCTCAGTTGCACTGATAACATCTACTTTCTCTGTATCCACCGAATCTTCAATATCATGGATCCAAGTTTCCATGTTTTCATTTTCATAAATGAATGCATCTGCCTCTTGGATACGGGCAATATCTTTAGCTGAAGGCTCATAACCATGAACCTCTGTCCCTGCTTTAATCAACAACTCTACATTGGCTTCATCTCCTGTTACCTGTTTCGTGAATTCGTAAACAGGATAAAACGTCGTGACGATATCCAACTTGCCATCTTCCTGAGAAGCTGTGCTATTGCCACAAGCAGCTAACAATAAGGCTGAAGCAGACAAGAATAACAAACCAATTTTTTTCATATATACTCCTATTTTTTAAATTTTTGCATCACATTCACCAGTAAGAAAATACTGATAAAAATCAAGGTAATACTTGCACTAGCAGGCGTTTCTGCATAGTAAGATGTCAACAAGCCCGTAACCATTCCCAAGAAACCAACCAGCATACCAATCAAGATAACTGCCTTAAAACTCTTACCTAAGCGAAGGGCAATGGAGGCCGGTAAAACCATAATGGTCGACACCAACAAGGCACCCGCTGCGGGGATCATCAGGGCAATGGCGACACCAGTCACCACATTAAAAGCAATGGACATCGCCCGCACAGGTAAGCCATCCACAAAAGCTGTATCTTCATCAAAAGTCAAAATATACATCGGCCGTAGAAACAGCAAGGTCAATACAATAACAATCACAGCGATAGCAAATAAGGCAAATACCTGCTCTTGACTAATGGTTACAATCGAACCGAATAAATATTGTTCCAGGCTCAATCCCGACTTCCCGCCTGACTTATTCATAACAATCAGGGAAATAGCCAAGCCTGTCGACATGAGAATAGCCGTCCCGATTTCCATAAAGTTTTTATAAATGGTCCGCAGGTATTCCAGAAATACCGCTGCCACAATGACAATCAGAACTGTCGAAAGCGTCGGTGAAATCCCCAAGACCAGACCAAAAGCCACACCAGCTAAAGAAACGTGACTGAGAGTATCCGACATCAGACTCTGCCTTCTCAAGATGAGAAAAACTCCCAGAACAGGCGAAAACAAGCTCATGGCTATGATGGCTAGAAAAGCCCTTTGCATGAAATCATAGTTGAAAACAGATAAATCAAGCATTGGACACCTCCTCATCCGCTTCGTGGACGTTAAAACAACGCCAAGGAGATTGCTGATCTCGCACCAGATGAATATTTCGGTCTGCATACTGACTTAACTCATCAGGATCATGGGTAATCATCAAAACAGCCTTCCCATGCTTTTTAGCCGAGTGGTGCATGAGTTGGTAAAAAGCATCCTTGGTTCCAGCATCCATACCCGTTGTCGGTTCATCTAGGATAAAAATATCTGGATCCGAAGCGAACATCCTGGCAATGACAGCACGTTGTTTCTGTCCCCCGCTCAAAGACCCCAATTTCTTATCCCTGTGTTCCCACATACCTACTGCTTCCAAACTAATCCGAATATGTTCCTCATCATGTCCAGTGAGCCGACGAAACCAACCCTGACGTGGATAGCGACCTGATTTTACAAATTCATAAACCGTGCTCGGAAAACCAGCATTAAAGCTAGCAATCTGCTGAGGCAAATAGGCCATGCGCAACTTTTTACCCTTAACACTTTTCTCTGCAAAGGTCACTTTTCCAATCCTAGGCTTTAGAATACCCAAGGTAGCCTTTATCAAAGTTGTCTTAGCAGCTCCATTTTCTCCAGTTAGAGTAACAAACTCCCCGCTATCCAAATGATAATGGATATGTTCCAATACAGGTTCCTTATCATAATAGAAGGATAAATCCTCCACACTTATATATCTCATCTATCTTCTAATTTTCTCCACTAAATCATTCATAAAGCGACTAATAACTTCTTGTTCACTTTCACTATAATGTGACAATAAGTGCTCATAAGCCTCCAAAGTATGAGCGTGATGATGGGCATGTTCAGCCGCTATTGGCTTAGCAGCTTCCGTCAAACTAAAACGCACAACACGAGCATCCTTTGTATCCCTTACAGCAACCAAAAGTCCCTGCGTCATCAAAGCTTTTGTTGCTTTGGTAATTGCAGCCTGACTAACATTCAGTTCCTTAGCAATTTCCGTATTGGTATAGGCAGCCTTTTCAATCAACATCAAAATATGCTCTTGCGTATTTGTTAATTTGACTGAACTCTGACAACTACCAACTAAAATCTCTAATTGGTTCTCAGAGCTTAAAACAATTTCATGTAAACATTTTTCAATCTGTGATGCAAGATGACTCATACAATTTCCTTAACTCTTTAATTAACTTGTTAAGTATATCATAGAAAAAAAGAAAAGACAAGGAAAATATGAAAATTATTTACAAAATTTCAACTACATATAACAAATGCAATCCTATATATATCACCTCATAATTTATAACAGCCCTACAATAGATATCTCTAGCCCCTACTACTGACTAACTAAACCCTTCACTCTATAATTTTTCAGATCAAACTAATGGCAGATAAAACAACCTATAAATGTGGGCATACATCTCCTCACTACAGTTGACAAAGAGCCCCTTAAAAAAAGAAAATTAAAAGCACAAAACAAAAGACAAGGCTAAGAAACCTTGTCTTTTTCAACTATACCGGCGGCCGGGGTCGAACCGGCACGTCCTTGCGGACACTGGATTTTGAGTCCAGCGCGTCTGCCAATTCCGCCACGCCGGCATATAGTTTAACTGGGGTAGCTGGATTCGAACCAACGCATGAGGGAGTCAAAGTCCCTTGCCTTACCGCTTGGCGATACCCCAATATTAAAATAGGCGAGTGAGGGGAATCGAACCCCCGAATGTCAGAGCCACAATCTGATGTGTTAACCACTTCACCACACCCGCCATAAAACACGGGCAGTAGGAATTGAACCCACACTGAAGGTTTTGGAGACCTTAGTTCTACCTTTAAACTATGCCCGTAAAGGTATGGAGAGAGAGGGATTCGAACCCCCGAACCCGAAGGAGCGGATTTACAGTCCGCCGCGTTTAGCCACTTCGCTATCTCTCCAAAATATTAAATTAATGGCGCGAGACGGAATCGAACCGCCGACACATGGAGCTTCAATCCATTGCTCTACCAACTGAGCTACCGAGCCATAAGAATATTGCGGGAGCAGGATTTGAACCTACGACCTTCGGGTTATGAGCCCGACGAGCTACCTAGCTGCTCCATCCCGCGATAATGAAAAGGAGGATGTGGGATTCGAACCCACGCACGCTTTTACACGCCTGACGGTTTTCAAGACCGTTCCCTTCAGCCGGACTTGGGTAATCCTCCAAAAAATATAGTCCGTACGGGATTCGAACCCGTGTTACCGCCGTGAAAAGGCGGTGTCTTAACCCCTTGACCAACGGACCATAATTTATAATGGGCACGAGTGGAATCGAACCACCGACCTCACGCTTATCAGGCGTGCGCTCTAACCATCTGAGCTACGCGCCCAAACACTTGTTTGGGTTTATGAACAATCGTTCAAAGCGGGTGACGAGAATCGAACTCGCGACAACAGCTTGGAAGGCTGTAGTTTTACCACTAAACTACACCCGCTTTTAATGGGAGTTAACGGGATCGAACCGCTGACCCTCTGCTTGTAAGGCAGATGCTCTCCCAGCTGAGCTAAACTCCCTATTCGCTAAGCGACTACCGTATCTCACAGGGGGCAACCCCCAACTACTTCAGGCGTTCTAGGGCTTAACTGCTGTGTTCGGCATGGGAACAGGTGTATCTCCTAGGCTATCGTC
>NZ_POJD01000011.1 GCF_002960445.1 Streptococcus suis | reverse complement strand
TGATGTCTTCTTCTAGTTTATTGAGTTGAATGAGTTTCTGAGCATTGCGTTTAGCAATTCGTGGATGAACCCAAGCATGGCTCTTGTTGAATTTGGTATCTCTCCAGTCATAGAAGAATAAATCATGCAATAGACCACCACGAGCTGTTGACTTGGCATCCCAACCAAATTTTTTCGCAATCTTATAACTTGTATAAGAGACATTGATGGAATGTTCCAAGCGCGTGGAGTGATAATGATGAGGAATTTTCCCCAATTTTTGCAC
>NZ_POJD01000109.1 GCF_002960445.1 Streptococcus suis | reverse complement strand
AATCCTCTGCCGTCAAGACCTGACCCTCATAAGAACACTGCGAAGTCTTGAAATCCACATCGATAACAATCGGCTCCCGTCCATCTGGACCTGGTTTGACCAAATCCAAGGCCTGACTAGGCAGGTAAACCAAGTGGGCAATAGTCATCATCCAGCCCCGCGGATCCCGCTCAGAATCGGAAACCGTTAGGAGTTGCTCGATATGATTGCGGGGCAAATCCAGTCCCGCTTCTTTTTTTATCTCACGCTGACAGGTCTGGTAGGCATCCTCACCTCTGGCAATAAAGCCACCGACCAAGGACAGCTTGTGTTGACAAGGGTGGGCAGCACGACGAATCAGCAAGAGCTTGATTCTCCCCTCT
>NZ_POJD01000108.1 GCF_002960445.1 Streptococcus suis | reverse complement strand
TTGATTTTAACCGCAAAGTTGCCCTAGAAGGTGCTCGGTATTGGAGTAAGGAGTCAGGTAGCCTGAGTCAATTAATTAACCAAATTGATGAGAATGCTGAAGCGATGGAATTAGGAGAAATTGCGAAAAAACACATGAAGGATGAATACACCTGGGAAAAAATCGTCCAAGAGTACGAGGAATTATTTTTACAATGAAAGTAAATATACTCATGTCGACCTACAATGGTCAACAGTTCTTAGCTGAGCAAATTCGCTCTATCCAAGAACAGACTT
>NZ_POJD01000107.1 GCF_002960445.1 Streptococcus suis | reverse complement strand
TCTCGGCGTGTGATTTCTGCTTCACGGTCAGCCAGGTCCTGTTCACGCTTGTCAAGCTGGTACTTCTGCTTGTCTTCGGCGTTCATCTTGGCTAATTTCTTAGCTTCTGATTCGGCTTTTTCCTGGTCTGCCTTCCACTTAGCAAACTTCTTATTGATGATGTCGTCGACATCTGCATCTGTGTACTTCTTTTCGTCTTTTGGGTCTGTCGTGACTTGTTCAGGCTCAGCTGCTACCTTTTTGTCATCTTCGACCGCTTCGACTGTTTGTGTTTCTTCGTTCATTGCGAACCTCCTATTTTTAAAGTCGTCCCCGACTGTTTTTCCATAGCTTTTACCGTCTTCAATGCTTGGACATAAAGAAAACCGCATGGGATTCCATACGGTTTTAAGTATTTTCGAGTAGTTTCAAGTAGTCTTTCCTACCAGTCAAGATGTCGGACCACCTCCTCAACGTTTCCAAAATGGTTTCTTGGTAGGGCTGTTGGCCACTTGCTTCTCGATTTTTTCAAATCTCGCATTAGTAGCCTGGGCGTTTAATTTAACAATGTCATACAAATCATTGATATTGTTAGCATGATTTCGTAGTGCATCAGTTAATAAAATATTTTCTGCTATCAAGTGAGCGACTTTGTTTTCTAATCTCTCGACCCGCGACCATTTCTTTTTCATTCTCTTATTCATAGCGACCTCCTTTCTATTTTTCTGCAACAAAAAAAGCACTTAGATTTCCCTAGTGCTTAAATAAATGGTGTTACTTCCTTTACATCCTTCAAGAATCTCTTGGCTTTATTCAAAAAGGTGTTGTCCATTAAATACTCAATGCCTTTAACAGTGATTTGAGTAGACTCTAAGCCATCAATGAACTTGCCGGACATTGTCTCGTCTACTACAGGACCAGCAATCAATCCTTCCGACAAAAGGGATTCAATAATAAACATGTAATAGTTCTCATTGATTTGGAATAATGTACCGTTGGCTACTAGCATTTTTACATCGATTTCTTTTCCTCGTTTCAGTTGTTGGTAGAGATAAGATAGAATTTGGTAAATAATTACATGATAATCATCTCTTGCCATTAGAGTACCTCAATCGATTTGATTTCAGACTCATTAAAACCCACATATGGATACTTAGCTGTCTTTATTGTCAATTCGTCATACAATTCATCTTCTGTATCAAACTTCCCCGTGAATGAGTTGCAATACCCTTCAAGGCTTTGACCATCTATGAAAGTGACTTTTATATTTTTTCCCAAATATTGACTTAAATTCATTGTCAATCTCCTTTCTTAGGTACTATATGAGTTCGATTCTTGGAATGATGAATTTTAATAGCTGTAACTTCTGAATTATCTGAAGCGTTAATGCCAACTGGATAACCTAATCCAATGATTTCTTTATTCGTTCTTCGTCCATGTCTATCGCGTTCTAAACGACCTGTACAGCAATAACTATTGAATAATTTCTGAACATCTACTGAATCATAAATATATGACTTCCCAATCTGTCTTGTACTCTCCATATGAGGTAGTTGTTTGTGGAGATTGATTTCTACTCCCCACTCACCTGAATTGATTTTGGATTGAATATAAGACCAGTCCTTCAACCGCTCATATCCCTCTTTATTATTATACTTCAAATCAATATAGTCTTCAAGCGATTTAGGGGCTTTATCTCCAAGAATTGACTTGTAATTTTCGTACTGGTTGTTGGCACGTTCAATCTTCCAAACATCTAGGTTATCCGCCTTGTATTTTGGCTTGACATACTTCCCATACCAGTCTTCATATGTCATGTTAGCTGGCACTTGAATTGTCTTGCCTGTCTCTGGGTCTCTTGCGCTTCTGGTTGCTTTGGCTAGCCATTCATCATCATCTAGCGCAATAGTGACTGTTCTACACCACGGATGCAAAGGCGGGTAGTTTTTACCCTTCACTCTTTCGCTGACCCGATAAACTTCTCCATCGTGTTCCCGACAGACGCTGGATGTCCTCAAGTCTAACACAGCCACAAGCTTGTATCGCTCCACCTCTGCTTCTTCATAGGCCAAAGCTTCCATCTCTGCATGGAAATGACTCGCCTCTGTCCGTACCAACCTACGAGAATTATAACTTCCTTTGCCGAATTGTGCGTTGATAGCCTCCGCGGTCTCATGTGCTGACCGACCTGTTAACAGACTGACTGCTAACTGCTTTTGTAGTTCATTTGCTAAGGCTTGAGTATTACCCCAAATCCTTTCAGAGTAGTTCGCCCCCAGCCATGGAGTTTGCTGGATAGCTCTGATTTCCTCTGGGTCAATCCTGTTAAATGCGAACGCCACACCAGACTGCTGCTGCAAATCAAAAATCGAATGGTAGTAAGCATCTGGAATGAACTCATCATAGAAGGCTCTAGAAGCCTCATTTTCGGCTTTATACAGTCGGGTGGGTAAATTATCCACCTCTCTCTGTAAAGCCTCGTATTTCTCAATTCTGGAAGCGTAGGGAGCCGAATCTAACAAGATAAGCAACTGCCGTATCTCTTCGCTATCAGTTGTGTTTTGTAAAGCTAATTTTAACTCCCGAATATCGGATAAATCCTTGACATTAGCCAATACCCTAGCAGCTTCATCTTCCGTCAGTCCGTGGTCTCTACGATAACTCTCAAAAATCTGGTCTATCTTAGAAGTGATATGCCTACTTGCTAGCTTGTGGATTTCGTCGAGTTGCTTTGCGGTTTGCTCTGCCTGGTCCATCGCCTGAACCATTCGCTGAGCTTTCCGCTTCTCCCAATACTTCTGATTGTCCATCTATCACACCCTCTTCATAAGGCAAATTCTGGCTAAATGCAGGCTCTTCCTGCGTCTTTTCTTTCTCAAGCGCTTCAATCTCTGCATCTGGGTCTTCCACAAACGGCAAGAGCGAAATAAGCTGGCGCAGACTGACCTTGTCTTTAAGATTGCTGATGATTTGGGAAAGCTCCAACAAATTCTTCGGCAAACCACGGCTAAACTGCGGAATAATTGCCTTGGCGTTTTCGTAAATCTGAGACCAGTTGTAATAACTCGCAAAGATCTGTATGCGCTTGTGTAGGGATTTGATATAATATCGCTCTTTGGTCTTGGTAATCATCTCAAGCCCCAAAAGCTTAAATTCCATAGCAATGCCCGATGTATTCCCTGCGAAATTCTCATCTGACAGATTAGGTACATGACTAAACGTGTAAATATCCTCTTTTAACGACTTGCGCAATACTTCCACGGACGCTTCATCCAAAACATTCTTTAAAAATTCTGCGTTTGCGTCTTTTGGCAATTCCAACAAGCCTTCTTCAAGCAATATCTGCATGGCTTCCTTTGCTTCTTCTGGCGTGTCTGCAAGTGCTGCGCCATATAAGACCAAAATAGACTCAATAGCTTGTTCCTTGTCATTGACTCGGTTACCCATCAGAGAATTATATGCGTCAATCAAGCTAATCTGTTGCTCATAATCTCCGACCATGTAGCGATTGTTTCGATACTCGATAATTGGCAGGGCTCCAAGATTATGCGGGATACCTTCTTCCGATTCTTTCTTCTGCTCCCGCAAAGACATACTATATTGCAGGTTCTCAGTCAATACCTGAGCCCGATAATAACTTTCTTCCGTCACGTCGTCCTTTGTTTGATAGTAATAGACCGCAAACAAGGGTTTCTGCTCAATCGAATCATCATAGACGATAAACGTGTTCTCTGGTTCTAAACTACGTGTTACCAGCTCATTTTCACCTTCTTTGACATAGATGTACTCATAAGCCCTGCCATAGATTGCCATGTTCAAAGCATTGTCTGAGTCTGTCGAATCAACATCTGCATTATCAAAAGCTTCTAACAGGTCTTCAATGTCCATATCGTCTGTCTTAGGATAACGGATAGCATTGCCCATAAAGTAACCTGTGGCGGTATCCGCAATGTCCTTGGCGTGATTGGCAACCGTCTTAAAATTTGGCCGATTGCTTCTGCGTGTGTGATTTTCGATTGCATGCTTACCCAAGTAGTAATCTTTTAACCTCCTGAGTTTACTACTGGTCTGGTCATGCTTTAATATCAATTTGTAAATGATATCTTTATCCAAATTCTGCTCATTGTACAACGAGCGACTATAGACTAATGTTTCTTCCATTTTGCTCCTTTCTACAAGCCAAATAGTGACTTACGTTTGACTTTAGCTTTAGGTTTAGCCATATGCGAATAAATAGCATATCGAAGTGCATCCAGTACATCATCATTCTTCTTTTCTGGCTCGCCTGTTTTCTCATTCCAGACGTACTGGTAAACCTCATCCTTGAACTTGTCAACCTTCTCAGAACAAACAAAAAAGCGACCTTGCTTCATCAGCTTAGCCACTTGTTCAATTCCGCTCAAAACAGATTTATCAGCGTTCACGCATTTTAGATGTTCCTGTTCAAACCGGGCGACATGTTCAGGACGAGCGGAGTCGGCGTAGAAATAAATATTTCCGTACCGGGATTTGATGTCTTTAGCAATCTCCACCCAGTAATCAATTTCTTGGTACTGTGCCGAGCATTCCTCCAAGAGATAGACACGACCATCAGCCGTTTGTCCACAGACAACAATAGACCCATGGTGTTCATATCCCCAGTCGACACCAGCATAGTAGATAGTGATGTCGTCTGTTGGTATGTCCTTGCCAGGTATTAGCATATCTTCCTTAAAATCACGATAGACAGCCCCTTCCCCGCTGACCCAACGGCCGTAGATACCACGTTCTGTAAACATACCACTCGGCGTTGTTGCGATAAGGTTCTCAATGTAACGCTGATTTAAGAAGGTATTATCGAATATCGTAAAATGTTTGGCGATAATGCTCTTGCCATCTGCTTTGTCGATATAGTCTTTCTTCAACCAGTGGTTAGGGTGGTCTGGGTTGGTATCGCAAATAATACGAGCACCGAAACCAGAACAACGCTTGCGAATCTCGTCAAATACTTCTTTATTTGCCAGCGTTGCTTCGTTGATATAAGCCCCGTAAGCCGTCATACCACGAATGGCCCGCAAACCAGCAACAGAGCCTGTAAAGGTCGTGACTACATAGACGCCAAATAATGTAAAGTTCCCGTGCTTATCAAACTTGAAATCAATACCATACTTCTCTGATAACTCTTGAAGAATATTGGTTCGCAAGGTACCAGCACTAGTAGCACCAAGGATGTACATAGGATTATCCACACCGCAAGACTTAGCATTTCTTTTTGCTCTACGCAATTCCATCAGGAATAAATCATTATCCAGCTGGGTCTTACCAGCACGGACAGCTCCATGGTTAATCATCATGTACCAGTCTTCACGCAAAGCCCGTTTTAAGATACTGAGTTGCTTATCGTGGTACAGTCTATCAATTCCCATTTATTTCCTCTTCTAACTTGTCAAATAACTTGTCTAAGGCTAGTTCTGTTTTATTATCGACGGTCACTTGTGTTTTAAGTTTTTCGATTTCAAGACGCAATTTCTCAACTTCTAGTGCGATTGGGTATCGTCTTAGAATATCAACAGCCGCCTTTCTTACCTCGTCAATCGTAGGTTTTTTAATGATTGTTACAAACTCGCCAGTTATCTGATTTAATTCTGATTTCTCTTCGGTTAGTTCCTGTCTGAGAATTAAAGTTAATTTCTCCATGGCTTCTTCCGCTGTAGCTATAGCGGACTGACTCAATTGTTCTAACCTAAAAGAAATATACTCAGAAATCTTTCCACCATTTTCCACCATTTTTTCTTTTGCATTTTTGGCTGTAGATTTTGGATAGCCTGCTTTTAGAGCTGATTGATAGGCATTCCCTGTAGCGATGTACTCATCAGCAAAACGCCGTTGCCTCGCCCCTAAACCAAATTCATCTAATTTACCGATTTTCCATCACCTCCTCCAAAATAAAAAGCCACACTTCGTTGTGTGACTGATTGCATATTAGGTCTTGGTCCGATATGCGATTGACCAAACCTCCGAGTCAAGGTCCCCGTAGGATTCGCTTACTCTCAAACGGGAACAGCAGGAATCGAACCTGCACATAGCGTTATGCCGCGGACGTCACACGGACCTGCTCAGGGCGCTACCCTTGCCAATTTCCAATCTGGCTCATGTTCCCGGAAGGAGAGTGTGGGATTCGAACCCACGGACCGCACGTAGGCGGCCACCCGTCTAGCAAACGGGCGCATTCGACCAACTCTGCCAACTCTCCATAACAGATACCACACACGATTTTCTAAGGAGTTTTATGAAAAAGACTGATGTTTCTTTGTGGTATCCGATAATACTATTTTACTACATAAAAACGCTCATTCACTTGCAAGTTACTAGCAAATGTCTCCCAAAAATTTACGAAAAACCAGTAACTCACCACCACGGTAATTCTCAGCGAACTCAATCGCTCCACGCTCGAGCATACGATAAAACTCGCTTTCAGAATACCCTAAATCTGTATAGATAGCTTTATCTTGCTTAATGTGCCACTTGCAATACTTCTCAATCAATATCTGCCTAATGTACGGGTCTATAACTCTGTTAATCGCTTTGGTGATTTCTTCTAACTCATCGCACGCAGCAACTCTATTCGTGACCTGGATTTCAGTAGCTTTGTTAGTAAATCCACTTGATTTTGGTTCAAAAGAGTACGTGGCGGTCAATTTTGGTGTGTATTCCTCGCCAGCCATTCTGGCGTACCGTCTGTATAATTCTAGCACTTCGTAAGCGTTCTTTTTCGTAAAATACTTATCTATTTCTTTAAATAACCGCACTGTCGTACTCCTTTTGTGATATAATATTATTAAGAGTTTTATTCACATAGTCAGTACAAGTGTGCTGGCTTTTTTACTTCCATGAAATGATACTTTTTCCTTGTCTAACCGCTGACTGATTCTTCAACAATTGAATTTCTTGCTCGTATTTTTTAGCCATTGTTTGCCAATAATCAATTTCTTCTGCGCGTTCTAATGCCACCGCAATCCAAAAATCACGGTCTTTTTTTAATTCTTTTTCAATCAATGCTTGCCCTCCAAAATATTGTCTGACACCCACACCGCAATAGAGCGCCAGACGGTGAAATATTTAAGATTGTTCCTTTCTTTATTTGCGGTATTTCCCTTGCTTTACCACAATCCACAAGGGAACAACGACTGTAAAGTTAAATGTTATTTGTGGCTGACCGTACTGCCATTGGCCCAATAATGTGTATATTTATTTCGCAAAGGAGTTCCTCCTTCTTTTTTATTTTGGCAGAATGACTCACTAACCTTTCACAATTAGTAAGCCAGTAGAAAAGTATCCGTCTTTAATATAAGATTGAGATACCATGAGCCGGTTACACTCAGACAGTCGGCTCTTCACTGGATAGCACATTCTCACAGCACAGCATAAGCTTGGAGAATACAAAAGACAGAAATTTCAAGAAATATGTAAAGGGCGACCTATGAGTTTACGTTAGGTCAACATATACGCGAAACAATTGCCGGCTCAAGGCTTCTAATCCTTGAGCGGCCTTTCTGTCTGTTTATTTGTCATATATTTACCATTTTAACCTTTCTTTTTCAGAAACAATTCTTGACCACGGTTAAAAACTCCGTCCAGTTATCTATTGTTTTCCTACTAACCAAAACTAGGAAAGTGTTGAAGAATGTTTCGGTTAGATTGGTCTTGATATCGTTCCCGCTTTTTTTATTTTACCCATTCGGGTAATGAGCTTGCGACCTCTTACAATCACAAACCCTTAAAAATATTTCCGTTGTAGCCCATAAGCTCCAAGCGACCGCATTTTCTAAGTTCTAAAGCAATTTCGTAGGCTAGCCTGGTTGTTGCTTCTTTCGAAAAAACAACATAAACGCCATCCAAATATGCACCGTTCAAAAACAACTTGTGTAGCTTAATCGCAAATTCTCGAACGTTTTCTACGTCAATATCGACCACAAACCAGAAAGACTTCTTGTTCTCAACCCATCTGCAATAAAGCATATTTTTGACGACATAGCCATCAATACCCGGGATTTTAAAATCGGGTTTCAAGCCCATTAATTCTTTAGGTCTAGACTTTTGCACTTTTAGCATGATGTCTGTGAAACCTTGTTCGTTCGCCTCGTCCTTGGACAAATGCTTTAGATACACCCCTATGCCACTCTTTAAGACACCGCTCCTGACGCTTTTTCCAAAAGCATTCTTCGGTATCTGGTATTCAAGTAAAGCCAGCGCTTCATCTGTCACCCACTTGTCAATCTCAATATTTAATACATTGCTCCACGACTTACGGAAAACCCAATCATTAGCGATATTAACTAGACTCATCGCCACGCAATAACCGGATTTTCAATTTCCGCTTTCCACGAAGTCCTGCTTAGTGGATCTAACTGACAGAAAGTCGGTCGGTGTTTTCGGAGTTTCGGTCTGCTTTGACCTTTTAACTCATCATACATGCGATTGATTTCTGCTACATATTTCAATTTTGGTTTTGCACCGTCCATCCAATCTTTGACAGACGTTCCATGGCTAGCTCCAACCAATTGAGCCAGGCTGTCATATGATATTCCGAGCCGATGTTTAAGGTAACTGAGTTTTTCAATGATGTCTACACCATCGTCTTTGATATGGTCTTTAGTATCTTCGTGCATCTTCTGCAATTTATGTATAACATCAGGCGGATTGGTATGTTTGCGTTCCCAATGACATATAGTTGTTTTAGGGACTTCCAATAGTTCCGCAAGCTCTCTCTGTGTCATGCCAAGCTTCAACCGCAGGTCTTTCAGCGTGCCTTCTGCATACGGTTCTGGCTCGGGTTTCGGTGCGTGTTTGTTAAATCTATGCCGTTTAATCATAAATCCTCCAACGCTACCCATCTGAATTGTGGGTGTTTTACTGCTTCTTCTTTGGTGCATTTGTAGGCCGCTTTTACCACTTCACATAAAATGTCCGTTTCATTGACAGTAAATTTAATTTCGCCATCTTCCTCTACGTCCATTATGTAATTATAGTCAAAATACATCATCCCTGGCACATCGACCAGTAGCACACCTAGTTTTTCGTTAGTCATTTAGTACCTCCTGAGATTTTTCATCTGGAACAAACGAACAATTCGGATAATCATTAAATTCTTCAAATTCTGACTTACGACACTCAAGAAACGCTCGCTCCAAGATTTCTAATCTTTTTGAGCGTCTTTTTAAATCTTCATACTCATACCGCAGTATTTTTACAAATGGTGGAGGTTCTATATCACAAAACCTTAATGTTGTAACTTGCTCATGTTCTATCGAAGATTGTTCGGCGTCATACAAACTTTTGCTGATTCGTTCAAGTTCTTCTTTTGACTTATGTCTGTGTCCTGGTAATAATTGGCCGTCGTTCCCATGCATATCGTCATGATACTCACTTCCGATAAAAAATCTTCCCATATCCTACCCCTCCACCAATTCCGGATTCTTATAGATGTTGCCGATGACTTTGCCCATACCGTAATCACCATAAATATACCTTTCATATCCGTTGTCGAGAACAAAAGCTAGTTTGTCTTCGTCAAATTTTATAATGCCATAGTTGTCCTCATCTTGGTCTGGGTAATATAAAATATCGCCAACGTACACCTCGACTTGCCCAGTCGAATCCATCTTACCTGTGGATTGCATGAGGACTGCTTCGCTAAATGGAATGTATCTTCGGATTACTTTGGAATAGACGGGATACACTCTTTCCTCTGTATACACAATCGCTTGAACCTCGCTCATAGCCTTTTTGACGGTATCCCAAACCCTAAACTTCGGTATCATTTTCTACCTCCTTCGTAAAATAGCCAACTAGCACCTAATCCAAACATTATCTTCTGAGCAAGCGTCATCTCGTGGATGATGTTAGGGACAAACGAATAAAATATCAGCATAAATCCAAAAGACCTTAATAATTGTTTCATCACTCCACCTCTTTCGCAAACCCAGCATCCCATGCCCACTCAAAGTCCTTTTTGATTTCGACTTCGGTGAGTTGATTTTCTGGTTCTTTTTTCCATTTATAGTTGGGTACCTCATCCAAAAAGATATCACTTCCAATAAATACTTTTCCATTTTCTTTATACAAGAATGTGACAGTGTCTGGGCGATTTGGGTCAGGTATCCTAACTGTAAATAACTGCTCCTGCTCGACTTCATAACCGAATAAATGCATCTTAACAAGTGTCAAAATGGAGTCAACTTCGTAAACAAGCCATCCTTCGAACTTATCTAGTAAGTCATCATTCTCACCATTTACTTTTCTATACGTTCCAGTGATTGTGCTATATATTGCGGTATCGAGGCCATCTTTATTTCTTTCATACCACTCCGCCACGAACTTCGGCACCACCACCTTCTGCGGTTCGTAGATTTGGTTAATCGTATTCACAACAACTTCAAGTGGTACATAGTCGACCTGTACACATTCTCCTACAATTTCGCCTGCTTTAAATATTACCCTCTCTGTGTTAGCTTTTTTTATTTTTGATTGTTCGATAATCCCAATCGCTTCCTGTTTATTCATCTGTTTCCTCCAAATGTTCCTTTCTCCAACGTTCTTTCTGGGCAAATATCTTTTCCGCATCCAATCGCCAAGGATGGTTGTCGCTCCGTTTTTCTGGTTGGACCTTGATACCGTGCTCGTAAGCATAGTTTCTTAAATTTTTGACCGTCCCACCAGTCCGCTCAGCTATCTCACGGTATGATAACCCTTGTTCTGCTAAATATCTGATTTCATCTTCGTCGCGATAAATCATCTCATGCTTGCGAATACCTAATCGGACAACTTGTGTCTTAATAGCACTTTTGGTCCGTTTCAATCTCTCACAAACAGCTTCCATAGGCAGAATTGGATACAATTGACGTAATTCGTCAATCTCATCTGGTGTCCACGGGCGTCTAACTAATCCGCCTTTGTTGGTTCCTTTTGTAAGTTTCCAAACCTTACCTTTCACACCGCATACTGTACGACCAAGTAAAGCAGCCACGTCTTCATAATTGCTCTCTTTATCTTCGATAGCCAGCCAAAGATAATCTAGTTCTTCTTCTGTGTACAATCTGACAAGACCCAAATTTTCCCTCTCTCCTGTGTCGCATAGAGATAGGCGACACCGCCTTTTCTGTTAACGTAATACCGCATCTGCCCATCCTTGGACTCGTACACATCCTGCACCTCTCCTAGATGGATATTGGGCTTAGCGTTGATTTTGTGACAGGTTGTTATAATTTCATCGACTAACATCAACTCCCCCTCCTAAAATAATGTAATCTGCCTAGGATAGACATCTGCTAATGCTATCCCGACTCTATCGCAATCACGTTGGATTGCTAAAACATCAATAACTGATACAGCTTTATTACGTTTTAAGCTGTAATGTGGGTATGTATATCCGTCGTTATCTATCTTGGCAATAATACCCGATTTGTTTGTGGGTGTAGAAAGTGCTAGGTCAATCCATTCCAATACTAATCTCCCCGCCCTTTCAAATACTCAGGTATCTCCTGCCCGATTTCAATTTCTTCATACTGCTCCCTGGTCACCAGAAACTTACCATACGGCTTGACCTCGACATAGTAATGACCGTCAATCACATCCTTAGCCGTGACCTTGCCGAAAATCTCGGCACCAGCGTTGTCGACTTGGTATATGATGACTGGTTGTTTTACTTTCTGGCTCAACTCATCAAACTTGTACACGACTAATGGAGGTGTTACCAAGATTGAAAAAAAATATAAAAATTCGCAATCGCTGAAAGATGTTTCTTCATGCTACATACTTCCTCCTTACCTTACACCATGCTTTTCTAGTTGGTTGTTTTTGGTTCCTGCATCAACAAAGTACGAGCCAATCAAGATAGCATCTGCTTCATCATCTTTCACTGCCTTTTTGAAATTTTCGGCCACTTTTGCCACTGATTGAGCCTTCATTGATTTCTTACTGCGATCCTTGTAGCTAAAATTCCAATGTTTTCGCCAAGTAGACACATTGACAAAGACTACCTGGTCTGCAATCAATCTCCCTAGAATGAGACCGGTCACGATGCCGATGCTCATCATAGATTGTTGGTTTGGTCCCATGACATTGTTTTTTTCGACAATGATTGTCTCAAATGGGCAATCGAATTTTTGTAAAGCCCGCGACTGGATGGCTCGTAACTCGCTGGCCATATAGTGACCACGTTCAAAATATGATTTGCTTTTATGCTTCAAGACACCGCTTTGGACAAGGTCAGAGCCACGGAAAATGGCCCATCCTGTCCCAGCAGTTGAAATATCTAGTGACAATGTTAGATTGCTCAACTTAATTCACCTCTCAATCCGCAGAGGTCGAAAAGGTTTCGCTTGTTCGCTTCAACGTATTCGAAGAAGATTTGTAGTTCCGCAAGTCTTCGTTTTTCTTTCTTGACGCCCAGGCTGCTGTGATACTCGATTTCTTCGATTGGTTTTGCCTTGATGTCAAGCCAGTAAAGTGGTTCAAAGACATCTCCGTTCTCATCCAAAGACGGCTCTGCATCCTGGTTTCTGAAAATCATTTTGATATCGTAATCGATCAAGTTTTCGATTTTGATTTCTTTTTTTTCAATCTCAATGACGATTGATGTTTTTGGTACGTTAATTTTTGTGATCATATATGCTCCTTATGCAACTTTTTCTTGTTTTGTGACTTGAAGCCACTTTTTAGCTACGTCCCAGACTTCTCCAGGGACGTCCTTGTTGTATTTCCCTCTGAACTGAACAATCCGCCCTAGATTGACCTCCAGCGTGTAGAGAGGAGTGTTGGGCTTGCTAGCCAGCCGGATAAAAACAATCATAGTTTTCCCCTTGAGATGCCGTTCGGTATGCGAGCTGACGCAATGATGCAGTTTCTTACCCTCGTAAATCAATTCAGCAACTCGCGACGGAACATGGAAAGTGTACCCTGCCAGTGTCATATCAAAAGCATCTCGACGCTTAAATTCGGCTTCAAGCTGTTTCTCACGTTCTCTCTGAGCACGGTTCTGTTCTGCTCGTTGAAGTCTACGCTGTTCTTCTCGGAATTGATTATAGAGCCCAACAGTGTGTTGATGTATGGCAGCAAAGTCCTTTGGTACAATCATCGCATCGCCTTCTGGGTCTATACCCATTTCGTCCAGCATCTTTGCCAGTGCTTTTTATTTTAATTCGTTCATAATCTAGTCCTAAAAAATAGGCCTGGTTGTGAGTGAAAGCTAATATAACACCAGGCCCTACGAAATTCTCACTGTCTATTCGTCCAAAATGACTGTGAGTTGACGCTTTCTAGTTCGCTTTTATCGTGGTTCACGGCACGTTATCTGTGTTCCTAGGTACAAAAGATTGTCATTTCAGTTTCTTACTGTTTTTCTACTTTGGTTACATCTACCAAAATAATATTTTGAGGGACAATCATTATTGTTCTATTACTTTCTACGATTGATAATGGTACATTGTTATCCAAATTGTATCTGATTTTGTTTTCTTCTGCCTTGTCTTTGCTGGTGTAGTCAAGTGATGAACCATCAATAAATCTAACCTTAACTTTAAACATTTTTTCTCCTCAATCAAAATATCCCAGCAATCAAATCATCCAAATTGATTACACGGTCCAAGGTTCGCTTGCTTCGACAATAATCACAATTTCCGCAACCTTTCGGCTTGATTTCGCCAGTAATAATACCTGCGACACGCTCGACATTGTTCTCAAAGAATTGCAGACCTTCATCCAAGCGATATTGCGGGAAATCGACAAGCATTTTGTCAGGCACGTCTTCCTTGCTTACAGCTACAACGAACGGAACGAAATTTGGATAGCCCATTTGTCGCAACAATTCCTGATACAGCCCCAGTTGGACATCGTAGCGAAAACCTAAAATGTTAGCAGCAGCTCCAGGCATTTTCTTTCGTTCCACATCGGACCATTCAAGACCGCGGATGGTCTTCATAGTTTTCAGGTCTACAAAATAGCCTTCAGTCAAGTTTATACTATCCACCTTACCCTTGACCTTGATACCGAAGATTTTGCCTTCTAAAATCATTTCCTTGCGGACATCATCGCCTGGAGCACCATGGTAAAGTCTCAAGAATTTCTCGTCATCTTTCAGAGCATCTATCATGTTCTGGGCGACTCGGAACTCTTTCTTCAGTTCGCCCTTGGTCGCGCCACGGCTGGAAATCATCCTAGTTTTGTTGGCGTCAACAAATTTGGCGTGAGCCTCTTCGCTCTCGAAATAACTATGCACATAGTTACCGACAAGTAAAGCTGTATCATCTCGCTTGTCTGTCCACTCCTTGTCGTCAATAGCTTTGGCTTTCGCTTCACAGTCCATATAAGCCTTAAAGCGAGAATTTGACAGCCATTGACGGTCTTGGTAGTAATTTTCTTCAGTTAGTTTAGCCATTGATTTTTGTCCATTCTCCTAATTTCTCAACAACTATCCCATGCTGTTCATACAAACCACCCCTACCACCGAATAACTTAGCGGTCTCTCCGTCTGGGAAAGTAATTCTGAAATCACCTTGCCATTTGACCACCTTCTTATTCAGCTTTATTTTGTCCTCTGACGCGTTTTTCTGTTCAGAGGTATATTTACCCTCAGACATATTTTCTCGTTGAATTTCGTCAGAATTCGGGCGATTTTGAGCATTTCCGCAAACGGCTCCATGTCGAGCTAGGAATTCCTGTTCCATTCGGTCCTGCTCTTCTTGCCATTTTCTTGCGTCATTGACAAGTTCTTCGTGGACGGCTAGTGCAGACACCCCTGATTCGAGCATATCAGCATACTTTTTCGGATCTAGTCCCTTGCTTTCTGCGATAGCAGTCATCTCTTCAATCCGTTTTGCCAGTTGTTGCTTGCGCTTAGCCTCCTCACGGGTCTTATCTGCTAAGGCTTTATCATCAGCAATTGCCTGTAAGATATCAGCCAAGCTTGCTCCTTGTTCAAAATTACGTACGTAAGGAGCTGGACCAAAGTCTGCTTTGGCAGCTGCTTCAGTAATTTTGATTAGTGCTGACTCATATTCTTCCTTCTTGGCCACTTCTTCCTCTACCAGACTAGTGACCATATTGACAGTGGCTTTATTGGGACGAACATTGTCAGCCATGAAGCATGTTTTTTTCGAAAATTCATCAAAATACTTGCTGAACAAACGGATGTCTACGTCTTTTCCTGTGCTTACAATAACTTTCTGGAATAGCTCCTCAATGGTTTTGGCGCGTTTAAGTCGTTCCTGTTCTTCAAACACCTTCACACCTTCGTCAATCGACTTGCCGATTTTGACAATAGGTTCCAACAAGCCGTCCACCCAAGCCTTAACTTCGTCGATGGGCTTGTTGTAATCTGCCAATTTATCTTTAACAGCTGACTTGACCTTTTTCTGCAGGTTATTCAATTCGGCTCGAACCTTGGCATCGTCTTCGAATGTTTCGGCAGTAACAGCATAATTTTCATATTTTTTAGCATAGGCAGCTAAGGCTTGCTCCAGTAGCTCCTTGCCCACGATAGTGATTTCAGCTGGCGTAAATTCAAAATCAAAGTCTAGTTCGGTCACTGCTGGAGTAGGCGCCATACTTTCCAGATTGTCAAATAGAGATAGTTCTTCAGACATTAGAACGGTTCCTCCTCATCTAAGATTTCGCCGGTTTCGGCATCAATAACCTGCTCGGTTGTTTCCATTTTGGAAATATCCACTCCTGCGTCTTCAACAGTTTCCACTTCGGAAATAGTTGCATCTTCTGCAGGTTCTTCAGCGACAGTCTTTCCGGTCATTTTATCCAGGATATCCTGCCCAGCTGATTGAACTGGCTCTGCTTCTTTGATTTGGCGATTGTCATCAAATTCATTTTCAGTTGTCCGATTAACAGCTTCAATCAAGATGTCACTATCGTCCGATGTGTTGAAGAATTGCTTGGCTGCACGATTGATAACAGTACGCTTTGCCATTTCTTGAGGGAAGGCATTTTGGACAGATTTATTTTTCGACTGTTGCCAGCTGCGATCAATCTCTTTCTTGGTCATGACTGTCAGAATTCGCTCACCGTCCACTTTTTCAATGATGCAGTAAGCACCGATAATTGCGTTATCTTGGTTGGTCCAATCTGTCTCGTGGCTTTCGAGAACCTTGCGCCCATTGTCATTTCGAATTTTAAGCACATCCCCTTCAAAGACCACCTCTGCCCAAATATCTTTCACGTTGGACAGTTGTTTGACAACCTTCATAGTTCCAAAGTAGGACCGTGTCATTTTCAATGTATTCCCGTATGGGATGAAGTAGCATTGGGTCTTTGCTGGACTTAACCCTTGAACAACCATGTCAAGCAAAGCATTGGCAATACTTTCTTTCGAACACTTTTCAAGTAAGTTCCCGCTAGGGCTATTGGTCATGGCAAAAAATGCTGACTTCAAAGCATTTGCCGGTGCGTAGTTTGGCGCTACTACCAAGCCTTCGTTCTGCATCTGCGACACTTTCGCATTCACAGCATCTGTAATATCTTTTTGAATAACTGCAAGATTACTCATTTCCTTCTCCTCTTCGTCTGTTTCAAATTCCATTTCTCACGCTTTAAGCGTTTATTTTCTCGTTTCAGGGCAAGTATCAAGTCCTGTTGCTCATTGATAATCTCGCCCAGCTCTCGGCCTAGGTGGAAATAGTCACACCTCAGCCGTCGGATTGTATCTAGTAATTCCTCTGTCATTATGCATCCCCTACATAAATCCATTGACCGCCTCTGAACACCCATTCATCAGGATCATGTACCTGTCTTGGTTCCTCAGGTTGTAGATAGTCACGGTCATAATCAAACCATGGGTAAGTGCCTTCCATGTCGCACCTCCTAGACCACATACTTTCTGCCTAGCTCTCTAACAAGGCGGATGTACCCTGCCTTATCAGCTAGACCTGTATCCAGTAGTTTTTCCTTCTCTCCTGCCGTGGCACGTTGCCAGACTAGATTTTCACGTAGTTCCCATTTCATCGCTGACTAGGCCTTAGCCAAAATATCAAGCAACTTCTTGAATGAGTCTTCGACATCCTCAATATCTTTGACTGGTTCAGCTGGCTCTTGCCCGTCCAAAGTTGTCAAGGTATATTCTGCCTGCACCTTGATTGGCTCAGCGTCGAACAGCATTGCCATCGCCAAGTACTTCTCATGGTCCTTGTCGTAATAATATTCTTCTGGAATTTTCAAAGCATCTTCAACATCGCTAGTCCAATCTGCTGAATATGCTAAAACGTGTTTATTGTTTTTGTAACTAGCTAAGAAGTTCCCTTTTTCATCTCGCAATACGATAAATGTGTTTGTTTGTTTCATGATTTTCCTCCTGTGGATAACTCTTGTGAAATTCCCTATATATTATTTATATATAACGATTAGTTTGTTTTTAAGTTAGTTAGAGGCTTTAGCCTCTTATTGTTCATTAGTGGGCGATAGCCCCTAGATTATTATTAAAGTTAGTTATTATTATTATTTAGTTATTATTAGTGTCGGATTCTTCAACCTACGAACTATTCAACCTACGAACTATTCAACCTACGAACTATTCAACCTACGTAAAGTCAGTAAGTTGTAAAATCACTCTGACGATCCGTCTGTGGATAACTCATTATCGACCTTTTCTTTCCAATACTCCCAATAGCTGTCCGTGATTGGGACATCCATAACTAACGGCTCTCGTCGCATCCCTTTTCCTCTACCGAGACTTTTATTGTAAACACGGATATATCCTGCATCTTTTAATTCATCATAAGCTGTCCTATGAGCATCACGCCCATTCTTTGAACGTTTAGAAAGTTCATCGATGTAAGGCTTCCATGTGTCTTTGTTTGACATCAACACAAATAATAACCCTTTAGCTTGTAAACTAAGTTCGCTGTTTTGAGCAGAATGATTATTCAACTGCGTATAGTTTTCATGGATATTCCTGACAAGGTGTTGCATAAGCCGTAACCATTCCTCCTAAACTTCAACAATTCCTCGCCGAAGCGTGTTATCAATCGCTGTCATGTTCGTCATATTCCAAGATCCTTTCTACATCCTCAAGATGTTCAGCGTCGCCCGTCCGAAGAAATCGGTCGTACGATTGAGTTATAAGTTCTAATCTGACCAGGTTATTCATCTCACAATCCTGCCTGTAACTTAGCGATTTTTAAATCCAGAGCCAGTTCGTACCTTGATTTCTCTTGATACATTTCAAAAGGGTTCCCCGTCAATGCAACAAGATTTTCAATCAAGTTGATACGTCCAATTCCATTACTAATGTGCATGTCTGCCCCACTTTCTAGCTGTGCGAGTTGGTATCTCATCAGCAAATTTGATTGGCTCCCAGTTCGCAAGTGACTGTCTAACTCTGTTCTTCCAGGCTAAGCGATCTGCTTCAACAGCACGTTCACAAGCCAGGGCTGTCAGCTGCTCTCTAAGTAATTCCGCTTCACGTTCCTTGCGTCGCTTTTCCGCATTCCTGTAATCAATCGCTGCAACTACTACGCACGGAATGGCAAATACTGCAGTTGCTCCAATGGCTGTAAAAATAGATTCTGTCATTCTACACTCCTAACTGTTTTTCTCGTTTGATATTTTCAAGCATTTCTGCTAATGTTTCTTTCTTCGGTCTGTATCGATTGCGACTTTTCCACTTGATAAACAATCGGAAACCTTCGTAGTTAACAAAAACAATTCGATGAGTTGGATTTTCAATATATTGCCTAAAGTCCGGATGCTCACGCATTTCTGCCGCCCAAACCTTAGCCGTTCCGACTGTTAAACCTTCCCAAATTTGACAAAGGTGCTCATAGTCACCAGCTTCTGCTTTTTCAGATTGCTTAGCTGGTCTGTAAACTAATTCAGCTTTTGGCATAGCAATTCATCCCTTTCTGTGTTATAATTCAAGTAGTTATTTTAGTAAGCTCCTGACTTTATCAAGGGGCTTTTTTTCTGCATTTACTCAATGCTGTAATCTGCAATCACTCGCAGAATAAACTGGTTAGCCTTCGGTCCTTTGGTTGAACCACTAAGAATATTAGTGACCTCTTGACGATTGAGACCATAGGCTGCCGCTAAATCAACTTTCTTGATGTTATTTTCTTTCAAGAAAGTCACAACTTTTTCTCGTCCAACCGCAATATCTGGCATACTATCTCCTTTCTTTTTTGGTATAATAATTGAAAAATAATATCGAGGTGTCTCTATGACTGAAGTAATAACAACCACTCTGATATCTGTCGGTGCAACAGTTCTAACCAATCTAATCATCAATGGCTTTGCTTATTACCAAAAGAAATTGGAAATTGAAAACAATCTCAAAGAAAAGCAAATTGATTTTCTCAACTCTCAATCTAAAGAAGACAGGGAATTATTCATCACAACTTTTCAAAATTTTGCCTCTATCAGTGGTAAAACTGTTTCTTATGTCGATTCTCGAACAAACAATGATCCGGCAATTGATCTAGAAATTATTACTCAATTTGATGATATTTTCTATAAAACCTACCTCTTCTTAGAGAATGATGAAGATAGAAATAAATTCATTACTTTTAGAAACGTTCTGCGCCATTTAGCTGGTTATCCTCATCCAGAAGGAACTTATATTTGGGATAAGCTTTTTGATGAACAAGAACAATCTAATCCCGATGTTATCGAACAACCACGATATATCTTTGATAGATTAAATGACTGTTTACTTATTGCAAATAAATACATCGCAAACAGACTTCTCAATCAATCTTCAACAAATTGATTCATGAGATCATCTATCTCTCTCTTTTGTTGAATTGTAAATGGACCGCTATAGTTAGTCCACTCTATCAATCTCCCTTCGTCACGTTTAATTTTGCCTGCTTTTTCAAGCAGGTTTTTAAATACCTTATATGGCATGTGCACTCGGATTTCATCTTCATCCATATCATTTTCCCTCCTTCTTCTAAGATTTGTAAGCAAAAAAAACGTCCCCATCAAACTGATAGAAACGTGGTATAATATTGATTGGCACTCCTATACCGCCAGGGAAGGAGGTGAAAGCCGATGTGTGACTTCTTACTTACCAACTTTGTTGCACCAATCTTGGTCGGTATCATCTTGCATATCCTATTAGATAAGTCAGATGACTAGTGTCAGTTAGTTTTAACTAACAAAAAACCCCAGTATTAACGGTACTGGGGTTTTTAATGTTACACTCGGTGAATACCTTGTGCGACTTCTTACTTCCCCTCAATAATACTCTATAAGACTGAAAATGTCAAATATAAGTATTCATACGATTAAAACCACGTTTCTATTCAGTTGTCAAAGAACTACCTTTTGAACTGAATAGCAATATGATATAATTAGGGTCGGCACTAACAATACCGCCATAGATTGGAGGTGAATGTCCAGTGTTCGAATTGTTCTTCTCAACTATCATCGGACCACTCGTGGTCGGTTTAGTTCTTCTACTTGTCCAGAAATGGCTAGATAAAGACTGATAGTGCCAAAAAAAGACCCCTGCTTATGTGGAAGTTAGCAGGGGTCTTTTCTTGTCCAATATTCATTGAACTGTTCTTCTTTCCCCTTAATATTACCATATCGCTATTCAGTTGTCAAAGAACTTGTAAACAAGAAACAACTAAATTTTTAACTTTTTTTGTGTTTTCTCTTGACCACTTTTACCAAATAAGATAAAATGAAGGTGCAAGAAAGAACACTAACAAATCAGTAAATCCAGTTCGCCAAAACAAGATTATATTTTGTTTGCTTAGTTGTTTTTTTAGTTGTAACTTATTTACAAAAACTATTTTACACTAAATTTGATAAAAGTCAACAACTTTACACCAAATTTGTTAAAATATTTTTTGTCAATCCCAGAAAGGTTGATAAATCAATGATTTCAGCGTTTGAAAAGATAAAATATTTGGCAAAAAAGCAAGGAAAATCACTTGGTCAAGTGGAAGAAGATCTTGGATATGGCCGAAATACACTATATAAGATAAAAAACTCTAGTCCTTCAACTGATAGGATGCAAGAAATTGCTGACTACTTCCATGTTTCATTGGATTATCTAGTGGGTAGAACAAATAATCCAAACATTGCTCAAGAAGGTCAAGCCCCTGCTACAAATCCGCTAGAGGAACAAGCACTAGTTATGTTCCGAAAAGAAACAAGTGGGATGTCTGAAGCAGATGTAATCAAATTTACTACTGCTTTGAAAGGGCTTATGAATACAGCTAGAGCATTGATTGAAGATGATTCAAATTGGGAGTAGGTGATGTCTATTGAAACAAAGATTAACACGTCAAGAATTTCTCAAATACAAAGAAACAGCCTACCAAATCCTAAATAAGGCTGCCAGATATTTTGAAAAACCTTTGGCTGATCTAACTCATACAAATATCATTTCCTACTTTGAAGAAAACTATCCAATCATCTTCAATTTTTATGATTTTGATGAGTTCGGTGCCCAATATCCAGAATTACCGCCAGCAATTCCAACAAACAAAGAAATCAGATACAAGAATTTGGTCAAAAACCAGATTTTCTCATATCAGGAACGCTACCTTTGCGATAATTGCGCAGGAATGACCTACCCAGATATGGAAAGGAACCGCTTCGTCGTTTCTATTAGTCAGAGAAAAGCTACAAAGGGAAGAATTATCTTCACTATCCTTCACGAACTCAGCCATATCTTCTGTCATTTAGAACAAAGACAGAGTGACAGTATTTATCTTTCTCTAGCCACGGACAAAATGGTTGGGAATTACCCTCCCGAGTTACTAGCTTTGGAGCAGGAAGCTGACACTGTGGCATCCATACTCTACTTATCAGATGAACGACTAAGTAAGGCTTTTCGAAGTAAGATGACTTTCTTAGATTTGCAAAATGAAACATATATCAGCAGTCCTGCACTACATAATCGACTGATGGATTTCTTGACGCACACTGTCGGGTACAGTCAAAGTTATTCACTTAAATTTGTCCTAGATTATCGTAAAGGTGGTCTACAGATTTTTCAAGCTCCTAAGTTGCAAAGATTTTTGGAGGCGGGGTGATGGCTGAATACGAAATCAAGATACCTAGAACTTTGGACAATGAATATGTTAATTTAACAGAATTATATTCACAAGTAGATGAAATATTGACTCAGATTCAACCTGGAGACGATATAACATTTAACTTTGAAAATATCCGTTGGATAAATGCTGAAATGACTGTCTTTCTTGGAATGCTTTTCAGTGCAATAACAAGTAATGGTGGTAAAGTTTATGCTATCTTAGAAAATCTATCCTTAAAATCTAAAGAGATCCTTTTAAAAAATGGATTTTTGAAAAACTTCGGATTGGATTACGAATTACCAGATACATATAATACAACTATTCCTTTTTATCGCTCATCTATCAAAAAAATTGAACAAATTGACGAATATATAGATAAGGAATTACTGAGTCACATCCAAACAAAGACATCAAGTGAATTTTTAGGAGAAATTAAAGAATCTTTGCTAGAAATCATCCACAATGTTAGGGATCATTCAGGTTCTAAAGTTATCTATATGTGTGGCCAGCACTATCCACGGAAACCTTTTGGAAGTCAAAATGGGACAATTACATTTGCAGTATCTGACAACGGAATCGGATTGATTGAAAATATTAAAACTAAACATCTCTTATTTGTTGATACTGTAGATTATTTCAATTGGGCATTTGACAAGGGCACTTCCACTAAGAATAGATATGATAGTGGAGTTGGCCTTTACGAATTAAAAAAGAAACTCCTTGGGAAAGGAGAAATCAAAATTATTTCTAATAATGGATACTATCATATCGATAAGACCGGTTACTCAACTTTCTTAGAATTCCCATTTGACATTTCAGGAACACTAGTTGTCATTACATTCTTTTTGGATGATTGTCAAATTTCCTCATTTTCTGATACAATGGATTTATCAAATCTACTAGACGAATGGTTTATTTAAAGGAGACAAAAATGGAAACACTAAAAATTTCTGATATTATAAATAGTAAGTCAGCAATATTATCTGAAACTGGTGAGCTTGTTTTTCAAGAAATCAAAAAGTATATCGATCAAGACGAATCAGTCACACTTGACTTTACAGGCATCACTACCCTAACGACTGCCTTTCTTAATCTCGCGATCGGACAACTCTACGACCTAAAACCAATAGATGTCTTAACAAAATTGGTTAAGATTAAGCGCTCGTCCGTTAGTGATTCACATTTTCAAAAAATCGCTTTAGTATTATCTAATAGCAAAGAAAAAAGACAAGAACTAGCAGATTTACAAGACGAGGTAATGGCTGATGGCTATTGATATTGACCTCAAAAACTATACTTACTCAAAAGGAGACTCATTTATTGTAGACTCCAATGTCTGGATTTATCTTTATTCACCATTTTCAACGAATACTTTTGGCTATGAAAACTTCTTAGCTGAAGCTCAATCAAATCAGTGTAAGCTATTTGTTAATTCACAAATTATCTCGGAATATATCAATGTCATTTGTCGAACAGCCTATAATTCTTATCTTAGAAATAATGGGTTAAACTCTCGAAACTTTGCATTTAAGCGAGATTATCAACAAACATTAGATTTTAAACACCATTATCAACTGGCTTGTGAAAGCGTCAAAAACGATATCTTATCTCAAAGTAAAATATTACCTATTAAGTTATGGCATGTCAGAGATAGTTTGAATAGTTATCGTCAAATGAATGACTACAATGATCTAGTCTATTCTAAAATGTTGACAAACAATTTAAAAATCGTTAGTCACGACAAAGACTTTGGAAATCATCCCGAAGATATAGTCTGGTTGCACTATTAATTACAAATAAAAAAGCCCCACGCTCGAAGTTTGGTCATGGAGAGCGTGAGGCAACTTGTATAAAGAATTAGGCATTAAAAAGCCCTTTTCTTTATACCCATTTTAACAGAAAATGAGGTAAAAAACAATGTGGACAGAAGCACATAAATCCGGAAAAGTGAATTTTGTTGAAAGATACAAAGATCCATATACTCAAAAGTGGAAACGAACATCTGTATTGATGGAGAAAGATACTCCACGTATCAGAAAAGAGGCCCAGAAAATATTGGATGCAAAGATAGCGGACATCCTCAGCAAGCTGAAAAGCTCTGAAATGCTATTTACAGATCTTTTCGACCAATGGTGGACTTTCTACCAACAAGAAATCAAACGCACTTCAATCGCTTCTCTGAAGGGCAATATTAAGGAAATCAGAGACAGTTTTGGTCTGGATATCAAAGTAGTCAATATTGACCCAAAATACGTCCAAAATTACCTAGACAACCTGAATTGCTCCAGGAACAAGAAAGAGCGTACCAAATCCATGTTAAACCTTGCTTTTGATTATGCAGTTGACTTGGACATCATCAAAGACAATCCTTCTAGACGGGCCAAACTTCCACGGATTAAAAAGACCTTGGAAGACTGGAAAAAGATTGAAGAAAAATATCTCGAGGAAGACGAAATAAAGCCACTGCTAAAGGAATTATTCAGGCGACCTAGCACATACCGAACTGCATTACTAGCAGAATTTATGAGTCTTAACGGTTGCCGTATCGGCGAAGCTGTCAGCCTTGAGCCAGAAAACCGTGATTTTGAGACCAAGATTTTACAATTACACGGTACCTACGACCATACTGAAGGCTATCGTAACGGTGAGAAAACGACCCCAAAAACCAACGCTTCCTATCGTGAAACATTCATGACCAAACGGGAAATGGAAATTATAGAGGAATTGGAGTTCATGAATGAGCTAGAAAAAAATACCAATCCACGATATAAAGATATGGGCTACATCTTTACGACCAAGAATGGTGTACCGATGCAAACAAACTCTTTCAACTTAGCTCTTAAAAAAGCGAACGAACGGCTTGAAAAGCCTATACAAAAAAAACTCACTAGCCACATCTTCCGTCATACCCTTGTCAGCCGTCTAGCAGAAAACAGAGTTCCCTTGAAAGCCATCATGGACCGTGTCGGACATGCAGATGCTAAGACTACAACCCAAATTTACACCCATGTCACAAAGAAACTCAAGGCTAATGTAGCTGAAATCATGGAAAATTACTGATTTTATGCCCCAAAAATGCCCCAAAACACAGAAAAAAGCCCGTCGGACAAGCTAGAAAGCTTGATATGACGGGCTTTTTGATGCTGAATTATTTTACCGCATCCTTAAGAGCTTTACCAGCTTTGAAAGCAGGTACTTTAGATGCTGCGATTTTGATTTCTGCACCTGTTTGAGGGTTGCGACCTGTACGTGCTGAACGCTCACGAACTTCAAAGTTACCGAAGCCGATCAATTGTACTTTTTCACCAGCTGCAAGGTAGTCTGCTACTGCTGCAAATACTGCGTCAACAGCTGCTGCTGAATCTTTTTTAGTCAATGAAGTTGCTTCTGCAACTTTTGCAATCAAATCTTGTTTATTAGCCATTTTGCTAAGTCCTCCAATAATTTTCTGAGATTTTACTCACTTTTATAGTGTACCGAAATTTAGCCATTTGGTCAAGTTTTTAATGCTGGTTTCTTACCTTTTTCTGTATATATCAACAATAATTTGGTCGTTGTATAAATCAATGGTATTGGCCTGACCGTAAATGCCAAATTTATTGTCCAATTCTGTTATTTTTAACTGAATTGCTGCCTCTTGGGAATTTATTTTGACAAAGGTGGGTAATTTGTAGTTTTTTTGCAGATAGGCTAAAACTTCTGCCTTGGGCAAGGACAGATTTCCTGCTGAAATTTCCAATATGCGTAGAAGAACATTACCATCTTCCATTTTGAGAGGTTGAAAATAGATATACAAGGGGATATCTACACCAAATACCTGATAGGTTCCTTCAAAAACAACCTGTTGGTTAGTCACAAATAATTGGTAAGAAAAATTCTTCGTTTGGTAATCTTTTAAATAGTTGGCAATGGTTTGATTAAGGGCTTCACGGTTGGTCGCGAAAGTCCCCACTTTTGCATCTGTCTGGCTAGATGGTACCAATTCCGTCATATTTTCTCTCTTAACTTGGATACGATTTAGAAAAACCAGACCCGCCCCCAATGTCAAAGCCAATTGAACCAAGAAGAGCCACTTCCAGATATTAAGGTGTCCAGCTTTTCTCAGTTTCATACATCTTCTCCAATAGTGCTTTTTTCATGATTTCATATCCCGTATTATTGGGATGAAAATGATCATCTTCGTACAATAAATTATTTGTGCTAGCCGAACTAGACTGGCTAAGCCCCATCTCGCCTTCCAAACCTTTATAGAGCAAGTCATTGATTTCTACAAAGTAAACATCCTTGTATTTTTCCGTGATTTGATTGGTTGTCTGATTCCATTTATCAACCACAGTCTGCATCTCGGTCAATTCAGGAAAACTGAGATAGAAGGGATTGTAAATTCCCAAGATATAGATAGGGAGATCGGCATTCTCCTGTCTTGCCCGTTTGACAATCTTTTCTAGATTTCTCCCGTATTCCCTTGCCGGCTTATCAAAGGTAGAGAGCTTGAGGTTACTTAAATTACTGACAATGACCTTACGAAGATCATTTCCACCAACCGTCAAGGTTAATAAATCAGCTTCTTTTAAGGCCTGTTGGAGTTCCTCATTCTCCTTCATCCGCTTCAAGATTTGCTTACTGGTGTTGCCGGAAACTCCAAAATTTTGAACGTCTACCTCATAACCGTACTCATTGACTAGCGACTGGGCAAGCAAGGGGACAAAACCACCTTGACCTGTCACATCCCCCACTCCTTCTGTCAAGGAATCCCCAAGAGCCAAATAGCGAAATTTCCTATTCACTGAAAGACCTAGCTCTTCTTGACTGATGCGTGACGGCGCCTGGGGTATTAACTGATGGAATAGGAAGATTGACCCTAATAGACAGAGAAAAAAGAAGACAAGTCCCTGTATCAACTTCCGATTATTCATAGCGAACTAGGATAGCCCAGGCATCCTCACCCGTGTGAGTTTGAATGATAGAACCTGTTTCCAATACAGAAATATCTGTTTCTACATGGGGCTGGAGCAAGTCTTTTATTTCATTGGCAAAGTCCGCCTTACCTGAGTATGAAATTCCAATCTCCGCCACCGATTTGTCAGATAAACTCACTACAAATTCTTCTAGCCATTTTTTAAAGGTTTTATTCCCACGACCTTTTACAATGGGAGTTAATTGATGGTTCTTCATTTCCATGATAACTCGAATGTTGAGCAGACTGCTAAGCAGCCCTTGCACACGACCAATACGACCACCCTTGACTAGATTTTCTAAGGTAGATACCCCGATATATAGTTCAGTCTTATCTTTGACCTCTTCAATGGCCGAAAGGATTTCTTCCTTGTTAGCACCAGCTTGTGCCAGTCTAGCCGCTTCCACTACCTGAAATTTTGCTGCCTGGTCGGTAAATCCAGAGTCAAGAACAGTCACATCTGCACCAGACAAGGTAGCTCCTTGACGGGCTGCTTCAACCGTTCCTGACAAGGCATGAGAAAGAAGGATTGCAATAATCTGACTACCATCTTTAGCTAATTGGCTAAATGTTTCCGCAAAGAGACCTACCGGTGGTTGACTGGTCTTCGGTAAGTGCTTGGCTCCTCTCATCAAGTCGAGAAACTCACCTTCTGATAAGTCTCTATCTGAATAGACAACCCCATCCACCATAACAGACAAAGGAATGATGGTAATCCCCAACTCCTTAGCCAAACCAGCTTCTATTGTAGTACTAGAATCTGTTACAATTTTAATCTTCATCATCAAGTGTCCTTCCGTTCTCTTCTGTATTATCCTTTATTATAACAAATTTCAATCTAAAAATAAACATAAAAACAAAAGCAAAAAAGGCTAGTTGCCTAACCTTTTTCAACCAATTCTTTTGCTTGGCTACGGGCTGCATCCGTAATCTTGTCACCGGCTAACATCTTGGCGATTTCCTCGATACGCTCCTCTTTGGTCAATAGACGGACGCGAGAAACAGTCGAGTGGTCATCAGATATTTTCTCAATAAAAAACTGATAGTCTGCAATCGCAATCACCTGTGGCAAATGTGAGATAGCCAAGACCTGACCGTATTGGCCGATTTTATATATCTTCTGGGCAATAGCCTGGGCAACACGGCCTGAAACTCCTGTATCCACCTCGTCAAAGACGATGGAGGTCTTGCCTTCCTTACGGGCAAAGGCTGACTTAATGGCCAACATCAAACGAGATAATTCTCCACCAGAGGCAACCTTGACCAAAGGCTTGAAGTCTTCACCAGGGTTGGTAGAGATGTAAAACTCCACCGTTTCATTCCCCTCTCGGTTAAACTTACCCTTGGTAAAACGAACCTGGAACCGAGCTTTTTCCATGTACAAGTCTTGTAATTCTTGACGGATAATCTCTTCCAGCAACTGAGCCAATTCATGTCGAGACTGGCTGAGCTGACTGGCTAAGGTCACTAATTCCTTCTCCATGGTCTTGAGTTGCACTTCCAAGTCATCTCCAGATAGGTCATTTCCTGTTAGAAGATTGTACTCTTCGCTGATTTTTGCAAAATAATCCAAGACATCATCGACCGTTCCACCGTATTTTTTAGTAATGGTGTGGAGCAGATCCAACCGACTTTCTAGCTGCAACAGGCGATTGCCATCGAAGTCTAGATTATCCACCACATCACTGAGGCGCTTGGTCACATCTTCAACGACATAGTAGGCCTCTGTCAGACTGCTAGAAAGCTGCTGGTATTCTGGGTCAAATTCTTCTAAACTTTGCAGGTCTCCCATAGCTGAGCGTAGATTATTCAAACTTGAAAAATCTTCATTATCTAACAGAGCATAGGCATTGGTCAAGGTATCCGCAATCTGTTTGTGGTTGAGTAACTTATCCCGCTCTTGATTGAGCTGGACATCCTCACCAGATTGCAGGGCTGCTGCTTCAATCTCAGCAATTTGGTATTCCAGCATCTCAATGCGGGCCTTATGCTCCTGCTCATTTTTCTGCTTTTCGAGCACTCGTTTGCGGAGGCTACGATAGGCATCAAAAGTGGTCTGATAGCGGTCTTTTAAAGCCCAAAACTCATCTTCTCCAAAGCTGTCTAAAAGACGGATATGGTGCTGGGCCTTCATCAATTCTTCCTGGTCATGCTGGCCGTGGATGTCCACTAGGTGCTGGCCAATTTGTTTCAAGACAGACAAATTAACCATCTGCCCATTGACACGGCTCACGGAACGACCATTTTGTAGGATTTCCCGACGGATAATGAGTTCGTCCGCAACTTCAATCCCCTGTTCACTCAAAATCTGTTCCAGAGCTCTGCTATTTTCAAAGGAAAAAAGCCCCTCAATCTCCGCCTTGACTGCTCCGTGGCGAATAACATCCGTCGTCGCACGCGCCCCTAACATCAGGTTCATGGCATCGATGATAATAGACTTGCCGGCCCCCGTTTCACCGGATAGGATGGTCATCCCCTTTTCAAAATTGAGGGATACCTGTTCAATAATGGCAAAATTCTTGATCGAAACTTCTAATAACATGACCTACCACCCTTTTATCGTACGTTCTAAATTGGGGATGGTTTCCTGGTCCTTCAGAATGAGCAGAATACTGTCATCATCAGCAATAATCGAGAAGATTTCCTCTTGGAAATACTCACAAATCTGCCTTTTTACGACCGTTGCACTCCCTGGTACCAATTTTAAGTTGACCATCTTGTCCATGACTGCAAAGTCAAGAATATTATTGGACTTGACCTTGACTAGGCTACTTTTGGGCAAGCCATAGACATATCCCTTGTCAGCTGATGGAACCTTGATAATGCCTAATTCCTTGATATCACGGGACACAGTAGCCTGGGTTGCATGAACCCCCAAGGCTTCCAAGCGTTCCACAATTTCTTCCTGAGTATCAATGGGAAATCGGACTACCAAATCTTTAATGACTTCTAATCGTTCTCGTTTATTCATCCTTCTTAAATTCCTCGTGTGCTTGATCGACTATATTTCTTATTTCACTGTGTTCAATCGGGCTAGGCTGGTTTGATTTTTCCAAATGAGCTAAAAATTCCGTGTTACCATGACCGCCTTGAACAGGTGAAAAACTAAGGCTCTTTACAGAAAAACCGGTTACGACAGCCATAGCAGTCACATCTTCCAAGACCTTGATGTGAACTGCCTTATCCTTGACAATTCCGTTCTTACCGATATGCTCCCGACCTGCTTCAAATTGGGGTTTAACCAAGGCTACAACCTGACCACCGTCTACCAAAATCTTGTGAAGAGCTGGTAAAATCAAGCCTAGAGAGATAAAACTGACATCAATCGAAGCAAAACTTGGTTGACCCACTTCAAAATCAGCCAACTCAGCATAACGGAAATTGTACTGTTCCATGCTGATGACACGCTCGTCCTGGCGCAATTTCCAAGCCAGCTGATTGGTTCCGACATCAACAGCATAGACCTGCTTGGCGCCAGCCTGCAACATAACATCCGTAAATCCGCCTGTCGAAGCCCCAATATCAATGGTCGTTTGCCCCTCAACTGATAGGTCGAAAACCTGCAAGGCCTTTTCCAATTTCAGACCACCACGGCTGACATACTTGAGTTTCTCTCCCTTGAGCTTGAGCTCAACTCCCTCGTCAATCTTCTCGCCAGGTTTGTCGTATCGCTCGCCGTTGATAACTGAAATAACTAGCCCAGCCATAACACCGCGCTTGGCCTGCTCTCTGGTTTCAAAAAGCCCCTGTTTGTAAGCCAGTACATCTACTCTTTCCTTAGCCATTGATTCGTAAACTTTCTATGATTTTTTTGATTTCTTCTCTTGAAAACGGGACTAGTTGAGCCACTTGATCTAGCTCACTGCTTGCTTGATTCAGGCTGTCTTCTAGAAAGACTTTTGAGGCCTCCAAGCCCATCAGAGCTGGGTAGGTAGATTTCTCTGCCAATAGATCCTTTTGCGGTGTTTTTCCGATTTCCTCAAAAGTAGCCGTCACATCCAATATATCATCCCGCACCTGAAAGGCTAGACCGACCAATTGACCTGCTTTTCGCAAATGGTGGATAACCTCATCTGACTGTCCAGCAATCAAACCAGCTGCGACAAAGGGAAAGGTCAATAATTTTCCAGTCTTATTGGCATGGATGGCTTGTAATTGTTCGAGAGATAATTTTTGTCCCTCGCCTGCCATATCCAAGACCTGACCAGCAACCATTCCAAAAGTCCCAGATGCCTGAGAAAGCTCTCTCACGAGAGCAAGGATGGTCTTAGCTGGCAAATCTACCTGAGCCAAAAATCCAAACGGATCTAAAAATAGACTGTCCCCTGCTAAAATAGCTGTCGCTTCGTCGAATTTCTTATGGTTGGTCAAACGCCCCCGACGGTAATCATCATCGTCCATGGCTGGTAGATCATCATGTATCAGACTACCTGTATGAATAAACTCAAGACAGGCTGCCACTTGGTAATGAGCTTGTTTTAATTTCACTCCAAAAGACTCCAAAAGCGTCAAAAGGAGCAAGGGACGAATTCGTTTCCCGCCAGCCTGTAGCGAATAAAGAACCGCTTGGTTGAGGCGTTCTGCTACCTGAGGTTCATAAAAACCTGCCATGGTTTCCTCAAGTAGCTGCAATTTACTGACTCCCATTAGTCCATCTCCGCTTCACTGCCATCTGCCTGCATGACCTTGACCAAGGTCTTTTCAGCTTCAGCAAGTGTCTTTTGTAAATCCTTAGATAAAACCATACCCTTTTGAAACTCGGCAAGTGCCTCTTCCAAGGCTACATCCCCACGCTCCAATTTGGTTACAATTCCTTCTAATTCAGCTAAATTTTCTTCAAATGTTTTTGTCTTTTTGGACATGATTTACCTCCACATCAAGTTGACCATCCTTCATCTGAATGGTCAGGTGTTCACCCTTTTGTATCGTTTCCACACTGTCTAAAACCCGACCATCTTGTAAAAGCATGGCATAACCACGAGCCACAATGCGACTGGTATCTAGCATGGTTAAGGCCTCAATCAGCTTATCTGCCTTGGCCATCTTATTATCATAGATATTGGCCATATTGCTTTTTAAAAGCCGTTCCTGCTGGATAATTCTTTCTTGGAAACTCTCGACTTTAGGGCCAAGTTGTAAGCCTTGTAGACGTTGATTGAGTAATAAGCTAGCCTGTTTCTGCTGGCTATATACTTCTTTCATTCGTGTCTGCAATTGATTGGTCAAGCGGTCTAATTTTTGCAAATAACCATCGTATAAGCGTTCAGGCTGCCGAAACATAACTGATTGGCTAATTTTCTCAACCTGACCTCTCAGGAATTTCAAGCGATTGGTCATGGCCTGATAGGCTCGATTTTCCTGCTGACTTAAATAACCCAGCAAATCTGCCTTGGTCACAGGGGTTGCCAATTCTGCTGCAGCTGTCGGAGTGGCTGCCCTGCGGTCTGCCACAAAGTCTGCCAGAGTTGTATCCGTTTCGTGACCCACACTGGAAATGATAGGAATACGTGATTCAAAAATAGCCCGAACCACTATTTCCTCATTGAAAGCCCACAGGTCTTCAATAGAACCACCACCACGACCGACGATGAGAACATCCAAATCATCACGCTCATTGGCTCTTTGGATATTGGCAACAACTTCCTGGGCAGCCCCATCTCCTTGCACCTTGGTCGGATAGAGGACAATTTCCACACCAGGAAACCGCCGACTGACCGTGGTAATAATATCTTGAATGACTGCTCCACTCGGACTGGTTATAACCCCTATTTTCTTGGTAAACCGTGGCAATTCCTGCTTGAATTCTTGCTTAAACAGGCCTTCCTGGGTCAGAGCTTGTTTGAGCTGTTCAAACTTGATAGCTAGGGCACCAATACCGTCTGGCTCTGCCTTTTCAATTATGATGGAATAAGCACCACTAGGCTCGTACAATTGCACACGACCAACCGCATTGATTTTCATTCCCTCTTCAAGATCAAAGCCCAGATTTTTATAGACGCCAGCCCACATGGTCGCTTGGATGACCGCCTTGTCATCCTTGAGCGAAAAATATTGATGGCTAGGTCGTTTGCGGAAATTGGACACTTGCCCTGTTAAATAGACCTTCTCCAAATAAGGATCGCGGTCAAACTTTAATTTTAAATACTTAGTTAGATGGCTAACCGTTAAATATTCAACCATGTCCACTCCTTCTGTCTGTATCTCTACTATTATACCAAAAATTGCACATTTATACAGAACTGGACATATCATTTCCAATAGCTTTCCTGTGTTTTTTTCTGCAATTTGCTATATAATAGTGTGTGAGAAAATAGGAACTTGATGACAGGTTCTAAGGAGTTTATGATGAAAATTGATGATTTACGAAAAAGTTCCAATATTGAAGACCGCAGGGGACAAAGAAGCTCAGGTCCCTCTTTCTCTGGTGGTTCAGCTGGTGGAAATCTCTTACTTAGCCTGCTCTTCTCCCGTCTGGGCTGGAAGGGAAAATTGCTACTAGTGGTTCTCCTCTTTGTCTTTGGTGGCATGTCCAACCTAGGTGGTCTACTTTCACCAACAACCAACACCAATCCTTATCAGTCTAGCCAGGTTACGACAAGCGGTACCAGTGTTTCTGACGCAGATGCAGAATTCATGAGTAAGGTACTGGCCTCAACAGAAGATTTTTGGACACAAGAGTTTGCAAGAAATGGTCTAACCTACCAAGCACCAACCCTTGTTTTCTATACGGACCAGACCCAAACAGGCTGTGGAACCGGTTCTGCTCAAGCCGGCCCCTTCTATTGTTCAGCTGACCGCAAGATTTATATTGATACTTCTTTTTATCAAGAACTTACTAGCAAATACAAGGCTGCTGGTGACTTTGCCATGGCCTATGTCATCGCTCATGAAGTTGGTCACCATGTCCAAAATGAATTGGAAGTCCTTGGTGCCTACCACCAAAAACGTGCTCAATTATCAGACAAGGAAGGCAATGCCCTCAATGTCCGTCTAGAATTGCAAGCTGACTACTATGCAGGAGCCTGGGCCAAATATGTCGATGGTCAGGGTATCTTAGACGTTGGCGATATTGATGAAGCCATGAATGCTGCCCATGCAGTTGGTGATGACACTCTCCAACAAGAAGCCTACGGCCGTACTGTCCCAGATAGTTTCACCCACGGTACTTCTGAGCAACGTAAAAAATGGTTTAACCTCGGCTATACCTATGGTGACCTTGCCCACGCCGACACCTTCTCAGTAAGCAATCCATAAAAGCGATCCCCAGTTTCATGACTGGGGATTTTTCTTATAAAAAAATGAGGTCAGCTCTTGCCAACCTCGCCTACTTACCTATTTCCCACTTCTGACACAAGCCTCAAAAGTCTGTTCCATGAGCATGGTAATGGTCATAGGGCCAACTCCACCTGGAACAGGGGTAATGTGACTAGCAACTTCTGCTACCTCATCATACTTGACATCCCCAATCAGTTTGCCATTTTCATCACGGTTCATACCAACGTCAATCACTACTGCACCTGGCTTGACAAATTCCTTGGTTACAAAATGTCCACGACCAATCGCAACGACTAAAATATCCGCCTGACGAGCTAATTCTGCCAGATTTTTTGTACGTGAATGAGCAATGGTTACAGTTGCATTGGCATCCAAAAGGAGCTGGGCCGTGGGTTTGCCAACGATATTGGAACGACCAATAACCAGCGCTGTTTTGCCTTCTAGGTCAATCCGGTATTCCTTGAACATCTCCATAATTCCTGCTGGAGTTGACGGAATCATGACCGGATGACCTGACCAGAATTTACCCATATTGGTCGGATGAAAACCGTCCACATCCTTATCTGGGTCAATGGCCAACAAAACTTTTTCTTCGCTGATGTGGGCTGGTAGAGGCAACTGCACCAAAATACCATGCCATGCATCATCTTGATTGTAGCGCTCAATCAATTCCAAAAGTTCTTCTTCTGAAATGCTAGCTGGCACTCGTACAACCTCACTCTTAAAACCAGCTGCAAGGGCTGAACGTTCTTTATTGCGAACATAGACCTGGCTGGCTGGGTCTTCTCCAACCAAAATAACGACCAAGCCTGGTACCAAGCCCTTCTCCACTTTTAATCGAGCTGTTTTTTCTGCCAGAGCTGCCTGCATTTTGGCTGCCAAGGCCTTTCCATCAATCACTGTCATTGCTTAAAATCTCCTCACTTTTTCTTCATTATACCCTATTTGCCACTGATTTGACTAGGTTCTCACCCAATTCATCTGAAAACAGCAAAAAACTCCGAACAATGTCGGAGTTGAGCTTATAAGACTTTGGATAAGAAATCCTTAGTCCGTTCTTCCTTGGTGTGTTCAAAAACTTCTTCTGGAGTTCCATCTTCAACAATATAGCCTCCATCCATAAAGATAACTCGGTCTGCTACTTCACGCGCAAAGCCCATTTCATGGGTTACGATTACCATGGTCATCCCTGACTTAGCCAAGTCCTGCATAACCGCAAGTACCTCACCAACCATTTCAGGATCAAGGGCTGAGGTCGGCTCATCAAAGAGCAAGACATCTGGATCCATGGCCAAACCACGGGCAATGGCAATCCGTTGCTGCTGACCACCTGATAGACTTTGTGGATAGGCATCCGCCTTGTCAGGCAAACCAACTTTTGCCAACAATTCATGCGCCTTAGCTTCTGCCTCTGCCTTAGCAATTCCTTTTGTCTTAATAGGTGACAGGGTAATATTTTCTAATACGGTCATATTTGGAAAAAGGTTAAACTGCTGGAAAACCATTCCCATCTTCTCACGCATCTTGAAAATATCATTGGATTTGTCCGTAATATCGACCCCTTCAAAAGTCACCGTCCCCTTGGTCGGTACCTCTAAGAGATTCATGGTACGCAAGAAAGTTGATTTTCCTGAACCTGAGGGACCGATAATGACAACCACTTGACCTTGCTGGATATCTAAATCAATCCCTTTTAAAACTTCATTTTCACCAAAATACTTATGAAGATCTTTTATGGAAATAATTGCTTCTGTCATCTTAGTGTCCTCCCTTGTTTAATTTTTTCTCAAGAGCTTGAATGCCTAGGGTCAAAATACTGGTCATCATCAAATAATAGAAGGCTGCAAAAATAAGCGGACTTTGAGTGAGATAAGTCGTCGTAGCAACCGTCTGTGCCCCATTCCACAACTCAATAACACCAATGGTTGACAGGAGCGAACTGTCCTTAACAATGGTTACAAACTCATTTCCCAAAGCAGGGAGAATATTCTTGATAGCCTGTGGCATAATGACATAGCGCATGGCTTGTTTTGGACGAATACCTAATGAATAAGCTGCTTCCAATTGACCCTTTGGCACAGCATTGATACCCGCACGAATGGTTTCAGACACATAGGCTGCGGAGTTCATAGAAATGACAATAATCCCTGGAATTAAACGCGTCAAATCTACATCTAAAATCCCTATTTGGATAGTCGGTGCAACAAAATTGGTCATGGCAAAGGCAATCATAATCTGTACTACCATTGGAGTACCGCGGAAAATCCATACATAAATATTGGCAAGCCAAACCAGAACCTTATATCTACTGCGTTGGGCAAAGGCCAAGAGCGTCCCTAAAATACTACCAAAGAAAACCGAGAAAAAAGCGATAATAAGGGTTACAAGGGCCCCATAATTAAAATATGCCCAATAATCAGGCAAGAAAGAAAAATCCATTCATTCACTCCTCAAATATGATCTAGACACCATTATACCATTTTTGAATATTTATGCAACTATTTTTGCTTAGATATTCATTTTATTGCAAGAAAAAAGCACCTATCGGTGCTCGAGCTTGTTCTTAGTACAACAATTCGTAGATTTCCATCGCAATCAAGTCAATGCTGTCAAACGTATAGGTTTCACGAGCAGCGACATCACGCAAGGTAAATACTGAACCATTTTCCTCGTCATAGCTATAAGCCACTTCTGCAACAACAACACCTTCACGCTCAAAATTACGTTTCAATGTACCGCCATCGTTAGCCATAGCTTCCAGACGATTGATAATTCTCACCAAATGTGATTCCATATTCCTTCTCCTAATCCTTTTTATAAAAACATTTTACCACATATTATAAAAAAAGTCTTGATTTTTCAACATTTTCTTGTCAGTTCCAAGGCATCCAAGTGATTATGTTCCGAATATAGCAGTTTCTTGATTTTTCCCTAAATCTTGTTATAATAAAGCTATAACTGACCTTTATTGACTATTTGACAAAGGTCCATTCCATAGAAAGAGGTAGAACGATGCTCTGTCATAACTGTAAAATCAACGATGCAACCATCCATCTCTATACCAATCTGAATGGTAAGCAACAACAGGTAGATCTCTGCCACAACTGCTACCAAATTATGAAAACTGATCCTAATAATGCCATCTTGCGTGGTTTAGGGGATTTAACAAACCCAAATAATATGGACCCTTTCAGCGAGTTCTTCAATCACTTGGGAGGCTATCCAGGAAACACTCCAGCTGGCAAGAAACGTGACCAAACCCCACCAACACAAGCAGGAGGGAACAACGGGCGTGGTGGGCAAACTCCACCACCTCAGCAACCACAACAACCAAATGGATTGTTAGAAGAGTTTGGTATCAACGTGACGGAAATTGCCCGCCGTGGTGATATTGACCCAGTGATTGGCCGTGACCAAGAAATTACACGTGTCATCGAAATCCTCAACCGCCGTACCAAGAACAACCCAGTCCTCATCGGTGAGCCAGGTGTTGGTAAAACCGCTGTTGTTGAAGGGTTGGCTCAAAAAATTGTCGACGGCGATGTGCCACAAAAATTGCAAGGTAAGGAAGTCATCCGATTAGACGTTGTCAGCCTGGTACAAGGGACTGGTATCCGTGGCCAATTTGAAGAACGTATGCAAAAACTCATGGAGGAAATCCGTAACCGCCGTGAGATTATCCTCTTTATTGACGAAATCCACGAGATTGTCGGGGCTGGCTCTGCTGGTGATGGCAATATGGATGCTGGAAATATCCTCAAACCTGCCCTTGCCCGTGGCGAAATGCAGCTAGTCGGTGCAACAACCCTCAACGAATACCGTATTATCGAGAAGGATGCAGCCTTAGAACGCCGTATGCAACCTGTAAAGGTCGAAGAACCAAGCGTTGAAGAAACCATTATCATTCTCAAGGGTATCCAGAATAAGTATCAGGACTACCACCATGTCAAATACTCTGACGCAGCTATTGAAGCTGCTGCGGTCCTTTCAAATCGCTATATCCAAGACCGCTTCTTGCCAGACAAGGCCATTGACCTACTGGACGAAGCTGGTTCTAAGATGAACCTGACCCTCAATTTTGTTGATCCAAAAGAAATCGACCAACGCTTAATTGATGCCGAAAATCGTAAGGCCCAAGCAACTCGTGACGAGGACTATGAAAAGGCTGCCTATTTCCGCGACCAGATTGCCAAGTATAAGGAAATGCAAAAGGCAACCATCAGCGAGGAAGATATTCCCCTCATTACTGAAAAGGAAATTGAAGCCATCGTAGAACAAAAAACAAATATCCCTGTTGGTGATTTGAAAGAAAAAGAACAATCTCAATTGATCAACCTGGCTAGCGATCTCAAGGCACACGTTATCGGTCAAGATGAAGCTGTAGACAAAATCGCCAAGGCTATTCGCCGCAACCGTGTTGGTCTTGGTGCTCCAAACCGCCCAATTGGCTCCTTCCTCTTTGTTGGACCTACCGGTGTCGGTAAAACAGAGCTGTCCAAGCAACTAGCGATTGAACTCTTCGGTTCAGCCGATAGTATGATTCGCTTCGATATGTCCGAGTATATGGAGAAACATGCCGTTGCCAAGCTAGTCGGTGCCCCTCCAGGTTATGTAGGATATGAAGAAGCAGGACAGCTAACGGAAAAGGTCCGCCGCAATCCTTACTCTCTCATCCTCTTGGATGAGGTAGAAAAAGCTCACCCTGATGTCATGCACATGTTCCTCCAAGTCCTAGACGACGGCCGTCTGACAGATGGACAGGGACGCACAGTCAGCTTCAAAGACACCATTATCATCATGACTTCAAATGCTGGAACTGGTAAGGTTGAAGCAAGTGTCGGTTTTGGAGCAGCCATGGAAGGTCGCACCCAGTCTGTTCTTGGCCAACTCAGCAATTTCTTCAGTCCAGAATTCATGAACCGCTTTGACGGAATCATCGAGTTCCAACCACTCAGCAAGGAAAACCTCCTTGAAATTGTCAGCCTCATGCTGGATGATGTCAACAAACGCTTGTCTAATAACGGCATTAGCTTACATGTGACAGATAAGGTCAAAGAAAAGCTAGTTGATCTAGGTTACGATCCCAAAATGGGGGCTCGGCCACTTCGCAGAACCATCCAAGATCAAATTGAAGATGCCATTACAGACTTCTACTTGGAAAACCCAAGCGAAAAAGACCTTCGCGCTGTTATGACCAGCAAGGGGAACATTCAAATCAAGGCACATACAAAAACAAAATAAGTAGGAAAAGTGGGACTGGCAACTTGACCAGTTCCCTTTTTTCAAAAATCCTTCCTCACATATAAAAAATACCTGATTTGACCAGAAAAGTCTAGTCTGAGGAAAAATGTAAGAAAAATGGTATAATATAGTCATCTCAATTGTAAAAAGGACTTAGTTTACTATGAATATTGCCGTTTTTGGAGAAAAGAAGGCTGACGTAGACTATCAAAATCGATTTGGTGTCTATGCTGTTATCCCTGATGAAAAGAAAGAAAATATCATCCTCGTTCAAGCACCAAATGGTGCTTGGTTCCTACCAGGTGGGGAAATCGAAAAAGGGGAAAATCATCTCATCGCCCTAGAACGCGAACTAATGGAAGAGCTTGGTTTTACAGCCGAAATTGGTCACTATTATGGTCAGGCTGACGAATATTTCTACTCTAGCCATCGAGATACCTACTTCTACAACCCCGCTTACATCTATCAAGTGACCAGCTATCACCAGGTCGGCCTACCTTTAGAGGATTTTAACCACATTGCCTGGTTCCCAATCGATGAGGCCATCGAAAAACTCAAACGAGGCAGTCACAAGTGGGGAATTGAACAATGGAAATTGCAAGAAAATGTATCTGATAACTAGCCAAAACACCCCCTAGCGTGCTATAATGGAACTAAAGAGATGTAGGAGGTTCCACATGAAAATCATAAATACGACAAATAGTCATTCATACCTGGTCCAAAATCAGTTGGCCAATACCGATGCCTTTCTAGTAGAAACCTATTCTGCTGGTAATACAGATGTTATTTTCACCCAGGCCCCTCGTCACTATGAACTCTTAATCAGCAACAAATACAGGGCTGTGCAACAATCCGAAATCGAAAAAATCCGTGATTTCTTCCTTCACCGCAAGATTGATGAACGAACAATTGACAAGGCTGCTATTCAAACCATCCATACCGAACGGTTGATTGAAATGTCTATTCCCATTATTACTGAAATCTAAGAAGCCAACGGGCTTCTTTTTTTGACCAATTAACAATAAAAAAGCCTATCGCTAGATAGACTTTAATTAACGAATATGGATTGCTTAGGCTTCAAAACCTTGAGCTACTGCTTCAGCAAAGTTTTCTTCTACTACGCTAGCACAGTGGTCACAGATTGTTGCACCATAGCTACGCTCAACAACGCTAGTATCAATGCGGCGGCAACGATCACACACTTCACCGGCTGCACGTTCTACAGCAAAGGCAACTTCATCCACCACAAGTGCACTTTCAGGAGCTGCTTCCGTGGTTACTGTCAAGTTTGAAACGATGAGTAACTGAGCCAGGTCTGCATTCAAGCTCTCCAAGAAGGACTTGGTTTCAAGTGACACATAGGCAGTCAGATGTGCTTCTAGCGATTTACCAATCACTTTAGCGTTACGTGCTTCTTCCAAGGCTTTTTGAGCTTTTGTACGGAAGACCATAAAGCTTTCCCAATCAGCTAAAAGCTGCGCTTCATTGCCAAATGTTTCCACCTCTGGCATTTCCGCCAATTGTACAAATTCTTCTGCTTCATGTTCCAAGTAGGACCAGATTTCTTCTGCCGTGTGTGGCAAGATCGGAGTCAAGAGCTTGGTAATTTTCACCAAGATGTCATAGAATACTGTCTGCATCTGACGACGAGAAAGTGATTTAGCACCATCAATGTAGACGACATCTTTGGCAAAATCGAGGTAGAAAGCTGACAAATCAAGAGTCACAAAGTTTACGACAGACTTGTAGATAGCCATGAAATCATAATTGTCGTAGGCTTCACGGATTTGAGCTACCAACTTGTTAAATTTCACCAAAAGATACTGGTCAACAGAACGAAGTTCGTCGTAGGCTACCGCATCGCTTGCAGGATTGAAATCAGAAGTGTTGGCAATCAAGAAGCGAAGGGTATTACGGATTTTACGGTAGGTTTCAGAAACCTGTCCAAGAATATCCATTGATACACGCACATCGTTTGAAGTATCCACAGAAGTTACCCACAGACGTAAGATTTCTGCACCAAATTGTTTCTCAACATCACTTGGAAGGATGGTATTCCCTAGAGATTTAGACATCTTCATGCCTTTACCATCAAGGACAAAGCCCTGTGACAAGATAGCTTTGTATGGGGCATGACCATTTACGGCTACAGAGGTGATCAAGGATGAGTTAAACCAACCACGGTATTGGTCAGAACCTTCTAGGTATAGGTCTGCTGGATAGGCAAGGTTTTCACGGGCATTCATGACGCCATTCCAAGAGGAACCTGAGTCAAACCAAACGTCCATGATGTCTGTTTCTTTGGTAAATTCGCCATTTGGTGAACCTGGATGAGTGAAACCAGCTGGCAAAAGATCTTTGGCTTCTGATTTCCACCAGATAATAGAACCATGCTCTTCAAAAAGGGCAGCAACGTGGTCTGTAACTTCCTTTGTCATAATGGCTGTGCCGTCTTCAGCATAGAAGATTGGAAGCGGCACACCCCAAGCACGTTGACGAGAGATGACCCAGTCACCACGGTCACGGATCATGTTGTAAAGACGTGTTTTACCCCAAGCAGGAATAAAGGTCGTTGATTCAATTTGGTCCAAGATTTCCTGACGGAATTTAGAAACAGAGGCAAACCACTGTGGCACTGCACGCCAGATGATTGGCTTCTTGGTTCTCCAGTCGAATGGGTAGGAGTGATTGATGACTTCGCTAGCAAGGAGCAAGTCACCCAATTTTTCCTTAACCGTTGGTACAACCTTGTCATAGAATTGACCTTCAAAATCAGGACCCGCAGCTTCATTCATCAAGCCACGTTCGTTGACCGTTACGGCAACTTCCAAGTTATATTTGACACCAACATTGTAGTCATCCTCACCAAAACCTGGAGCCGTATGGACGATACCAGTACCCGAATCCGTTGTGACGTGGTCACCCAAGATAACCAATTCATCAACTTCAGCATCCCATGGGTGTTCGGTCACGATATATTCAAATTCAGCACCCTTGTGTTTTGAAATCACTTCAAAGGATTCCCAACCGAATTTGGCTGCCAAGCTGTCAACCAAGGCTTCTGCCAAGATGTACTTACGGTCTGAGCCAGCAGGTTGAACCAAGACATAGTCAATGTCTGCTCCCATGGTCAAACCGCGCGAAGCGGTTACTGTAAATGGAGTGGTTGTCCAGACAACAATGTAGCTATCCGTATCCAAGAGCCCCTTGCCATCTTTGACCTTGTTGGCATAGTAGAGAGAAGTAGAGTCAATGTCATGGTATTCGATTTCAGCTTCTGCAAGAGCAGATTCAGATGACCATGACCAATAGACTGGCTTGGCACCACGGTAGATATAGCCCTTGTCCGCCATAGCTCCAAAAACACGGATTTGAGCTGCTTCGTAGTCTTTAGTCAAGGTGATATATGGATTTTCCCAGTCTGCAGAAACACCCAAGCGCTTGAAATCATCACGTTGCTTGTCAACCTGGCTAAGAGCGTAATCACGACACATTTCAAGGTATTCTACCAGGTCCATTTCCTTGCGCTTGACCCCTTGTTTTGCCAAGACTTGCTCAATCGGAAGACCGTGCGTATCCCAACCTGGTACAAAGGGGGCACGGAAACCTGACATGGACTTAGAACGAACGATGATGTCTTTTGAAATCTTGTTCAAAGCATGCCCAACGTGGATATTCCCATTTGCGTATGGAGGGCCATCGTGTAGGTGGAAGGCAGGCTTGCCTGCGTTAAGTTCTTGACGACGAGCATACAAGTTTGCTTCATCCCAAGTCTTTTGCCATTCTGGTTCACGAGTTGGTAAACCTGCACGCATTGGGAAGGCCGTTTGACCTAAGTTGAGGGTTTCTTTTAATTTCATTTTATCTCCTTTTTAAAAAGTTAATTCCATTTTTATTTCTTGTCCAATCATACCAACTGATTGGAAGCCAAATTTTTCTAAGATGTACCGCATTTTATGATTGCCGATTACATAATTCATGGTAACTGTGTGGCAACTTGGATCTTCCTTAGCCAGACCAATCACTTGCCGGATGACTTCCTTACCATAGCCTCTATTTTGACAATGCCTGTCTATTAACAAACGCCACACATAGTAGCTCTTGTCTTCTTGTATAGACAACAATACAAAACCTACGATTTTCTCTCCTGATTTGACTGCATAAGGAAGCAGATGTCCCTCCTCCCGATAGAGCCAAGCCTGAGCCAGAGAATATTCAACCGAGGCAACTCGACGCTGGTCCTCTTCTAAGACCTGCACTTGCAAGACTTCTTCAAAATTATCCTTATTTACTAATTCTAATCCGATCATAACAAACAAAAAAACTCCCGCCAATAAGGACGAAAGTTCGTGGTACCACCTTAGTTTAGATAGGGTTTCCCCCATCCCTCTATGTTCGTAACGTGAACCGACGTCTTTCCCTACTTAACTGTTCAGGAAAGATCAGACAAAGGGATCCTTGACTAGAAAGGGATTGCAGGTCTTCCACCATCACCTACTCGCTGAATATATTTCTAGCAATACTGTCTTTGTATCTGAAAACTATTCTGTCACGGAAACTTCAACTGTTTCCCCTTTATCAAAAGCTTCTGCCTGACGAGTTAATTCTGCAATTTCCTCTGGACTTAGCTGACGGGTATAGTCTAAGCTATCCTCTTCAATGGATACTTCCTCATCTAAAGCCTTATGAAGGACATCGCGGAAAGCATCATCGCTAGTTTGAATATAGGTAGCTGTTGGACGGAGAATTTCTTCCCATTCTGGAGAATTTATCAAAGATAGCTGGCTTTCCACTGTTGATTTTAATCGTTGATGGAAAATACGTGTCTTATTCTTTAATTCCTCTGTTTCAATTACAACTTTCTTTGCATTATCTGTCGCATTACGAAGGATCTCATTTGCCTTATCCTTTGCTTCGTGCAATAAAGTAGCGGCATCATAATCTGCTTGTTTAATAATATTTGCTGCTTGATCTTCTGCAGCATGTTTTACTTTCTCAGCTGTATCTTGTGCTAAGAGAACAGACTGGCTCAAGGACTCCTTCATTTCATCAAAATATGCCAATCGTTCACGAAGAGTCTTTAATTCTGCCTCTTGTTCATGGTTTTTACGAGTTAAATCCTCATAATCACGAGTCACAATATCTAAAAAGTCATCCACTTCATCCGCATCGTAACCTCTAAATTTGGTTGCGAAAGTTTTATCTTTTAATTCTAGTGCTGTAAGTGCCATTTTTCCCCCTATGTTTTAATCATTTCTAACTTTAATTTTACTTTACCTTGCTTAGAAAAACCTAAAAGTTCGCTTACTCGAATTCTTCCGTACTTTCTAAGACTAATCAATTGTCCTAACTCAACCTGCCTACCTGCTTGTTCTACCTGAACATAATCCAATTTTACATGACCAGCTGTAATCAACTTATCTACCTTGGTTCGTGACAGATGGAAGGCTACTGCAATTAACTTGTCCAATCGCATACTGGAAACCAATACTTCCTTAAAGCGGACCTCATCATTCATTTTAATTGACATAGACTGCCAATCTCGTTCCATCAGCTTAACAGGAACCCTTGCAATTTTAACAATGGTCTGAATTGCCAGTTCTCCAAACTTCTTATCCAAAAAAATGAGCAACTCATCTTCTCTATTAAGAATATCACCTAAGTATTCTCTCCGAATACCCAATTTATTCAAGAAAGTTCCCAGTACCTGTGAATGTGATAAACTGTGAAACTTTCTAGAGTAGACAAGTTCTAGGGCCATCACATCAAAATCTTTTTTGTCCAAGACATAGTAGCTAGGAGCAAGAATGACACGAGAATACTCTGTTGGGACAAGATCCCTTGTCGAAAACGCTTGTAAGTGGTAATAATTGGCAATCATCTGAGCAATAGCATCCTGCCTAGGATTTAGAAAACTTGTCAATCTATAGGAATAAGTATCCTCAACTTGCTGACACATATCCATCACCTTCTCGACAAATTCCCTCTCCTCTCGGGCAAAATGTTCCAAAATATGCTTTTCACTCTTCATCTTTATACCAGGCCAACTAAGAGTTGCACCAATAGGCGCGTTCCCATATTCAAGACTAGCATGGCCACCAGGACTGTCAAATCTAAGCCCATAAATTGTAAGTTCAAGCGCCGAAAGGGTTTCAAGAGCGGACTAACTAGACTTTCTAAGAAACGACCAAGGGGACTTGTGAATAGAGCAGGGAACCAACTCAATAAAGCGTAGGCAAATAAGAGATAGGAATAAATCTCTACAAATTTTAATAGGATTAAAATCAGAAATTGCATATTCTTAGCGTTTCATATCAAAATCAAATGACGAATCTGCCCCTTGACCATTATTTGCATTACGCAATTCTTCAATATGTACAGTAACATTTACAGGAGTCAATAGCCACATGGTATTTGATACCTTCTTCAAATTACCAGAAAGAACAGAGCGTGCTCCATCTAAATAATCCAAACAACGTCTAGCCTGTTGCTCTGACATATACTGAAAATCGATCAAAATACTTGCATTATCTAACAGCAAATTGACCATTTCTGGAGCATCCTCATAGCGTTTTGGAAACTTAATGTCAATGGTTGTCCTAGCCATATCACTAATAACTGTATTTTTTAAATCTTGTTGTTTTTCACTTAATCGCTGAACTTGATAGTCTGAACGTGTTTCTCTACGTGTTTCAGGCTTTTGCTGATGCTCACTAACAGTTTGTGTCGTATTGGCAACACGCATCTTAGGACGTTCATTTGGCATGGAATATGCTTCCTCTTGCTCAGCTACTTCATTTACATCGTCAACCTCAAAATAATTAAATAAATTTTTAAATGTATCTTTTAGTGCCACGGTTTTCTTCCTACCTCACCTATTCAAAAAACGCAGAGCCGATTCTCACATAGGTAGCCCCATGTTCAATGGCTATCTCAAAATCACCACTCATGCCCATACTTAATTCTGTAAAAGGCATTCCTGGTAACTGCCGATTTGACAATTCTTCTTGAACTTGCTTCATTTTAGAAAAAATGGAATGCAGTTCCAATTCATCTGCCTCAAAAGGAGCCATTGTCATCAAGCCCACCAACTCAAGGTTTTTAAATTGAGCTATTTCAGACAAGACCTCATCAATCTCTGATAGGTCAAATCCATGCTTACTTTCTTCACCAGATATATTCACTTGCAGAAAACACTTAATTCTTCTAGTAGCTCTTTTATCAATTTCTTTGGCTAACTTTACAGAATCCAAGGCATGAAAATAATCGACAAAATTGATGATATCCTTAACCTTGCGTCTTTGCAGTGTTCCAATTAAATGCCAGGTAAGATTTTGATCTGCCAAGGCATTATATTTATCTAAAAACAGGTCCACTCGGTTTTCGCCTATATGAGTGACCCCCGTCTTCACAAGCTTATTAGCAATAGAGCTGTCAACATATTTGGTGACAGCTATTACATTCACAGATTCAGTTGGACGTCCTGCCTCTTCAGCTGCCTGAGCCACAGCCATAAAGACAGCATCCGTATTCTTTTGTAAATCCATCCTAACGGTTTCTGAAGAATGGTGGTGTATCCAACTCATCTTCGTCATGGTCCATAGAAAACTTCTCGACAGCTACTGTTGAAGCTGGTTCTGTATCAGTAGGACGGATTAGATTTTCTCGACGTAAGTCCCATTCACCAAATGCTGAAGCTTTTGGTGTTTCTACCTGAGCTACTGCAGTGCGAACTGGAGCCGTTGCTGGAGCTACTGGATAATCAAAACGTTGTGTCTGACGTGGTGAAACAGTTTCTGTACGATAACGGACAGCTTTTTCAGCCGCATCCTGACGAACACCTGTCGCTACAACGGTTACGCGGATTTCATCCTTCATGGTCTCGTCAATAGATGTTCCCAACCAGATATTCACTCCTTGACCAGCTGCTTGATGAACAATCTCAGATGCATCCTCTGCTTCCGTCAAGGTCATATCATAGCCACCTGTAACGTTGACAATAACATCTTCTGCACCATCGATAGTTGTTTCAAGAAGTGGTGAGTAAATTGCTTTACGAGCGGCTTCAATAACACGGTCTTCACCAGTACCGATACCAATACCCATAAGAGCATTACCCTTGTTTTCCATAACTGTCTTCACATCCGCAAAGTCCAAGTTAATCAAACCAGGATTGGTAATCAGGTCTGTAATTCCTTGGACACCTTGACGAAGAACATTATCAGCTTCACTCAAAGCTTCCAAAAGCGGTGTCTTCTTATCAACGATTTCAAGAAGGTTATTGTTTGAAATAATCAACAGAGTATCTACTTGTTCGCGAAGGCCTTCGATACCTTCGATAGCAAAGTTGCCACGTTTGTTTCCTTCAAAACCAAATGGACGTGTTACAACAGCTACTGTCAATGCACCCAAATTTTTGGCAATACGTGCGATAACTGGTGCTGCACCTGTACCTGAGCCACCGCCCATACCAGCAGTGATGAAGACCATATCAGCTCCTGAAAGAACGTTTGTTAACACTTCTTCGCTTTCCTCAGCCGCCTTACGACCAACTTCAGGCTGACCTCCAGCACCTAGACCGCGAGTCAACTTAGGACCTAACTGAATAACCGTTTCTGCTTTTGAACTACTTAGCGCTTGTACATCTGTGTTAGCTGCAATAAATTCAACACCAGCTACGCCTTCTTCAATCATACGGTTGATGGCATTACCACCACCGCCGCCGACACCAATAACTTTAATGACAGCACCATGACTTGCTGCTGCTTCAAATGAAAATGCCATAGTTTATATCACCTTTTCTATTCTCTTATTCAAACATACTGCCAAACAAACCACGGATACGATCTGTTAGGTTTCCTTTGGTCGCTGGACGACTCTCTTCTACCTCATTACTGTAGGCAGGAATTACTGGTTCTTCATGTTCTACCACGTTCAGCTCATTCACAATCTCCTTCTGAATGGGTTGACTAATACGTGGACGTGCTATAGGAATATCTACAGGCTTATGTCTTAATATTGTCTCACCATTTACAGCACGTTGAGCGATGTCTGCAACCTCTTCAAGTTCTCCCACATACTCTACAAAACTGATAACACTAGCAAACGAAGGATTACGTATGCCAATCTGATTTGGAACAAAGAGTTTTGTATTTACTCCAAATACTTCTTGTGCCAACTCGGTAATACCTGGTAGAATAGCACCGCCACCTACAAGAACAATACCTCCTGGTAAGTCTAAGGCGCGAGTTCGTTCTAAATCTTGTTTTACACGTTCAAAAATCTGACGAAGTCGAGCTGCAATCACTTCTGATAGATAACGTTCTGTCACCTCAACTGGCGCATTTTCACCAATCACTTCAACTGTGAACTTTTCCTTATCGCTAGATTCTTGAGGAAAAGCAATTCCGTAATTAAATTTCAAGTTTTCAGCGATGCTTTTTGAAGTGGTCAACACTTTTGAAATATCATTTGTAATGTAATCTCCACCTTCTTGGTAGATGTTGGTGTACTGTAATTCTTGACCACGCATGACGGCTACTGTTGTCTGACCTCCACCGAGATCAATAACAGTGGCACCGAATTCACGTTCTCCTTCATTTAACACTGAACGTGTCAAAGCTAATGGAGAAATAACAATGTTTTCTACCTGCACACCCGCACGTTCAACTGTTTTTCGTAGATTGTGAAGAATAGTACGAGGTCCAGTATAGAGCATCCCGCGCATTTCCAAGCGAATACCCATCATACCACGAGGATCCTTGATCCCTTGGAAACCATCGACTATGAATTCTTCTGGAATAAACGAAATCACTTCACGTTCTGGTGTCATGCTCTTTGTCAATGCCGACTTCACAACATTCTCTACATCCACATCTGTAATTTCTTGTGAATCTGTTGTTACAGGAATCATGCCTTGAGTCGGTTCAATTTGTAGAAGATTTGCTGGCAAACCAACATTTACTCTGTCGATTCGGACTCCCGCCTTCTCTTCGGCTTGTTCGATAGCCTTCTTTATTGCACCTGCAGCAACCTCAATATTGACAATAATCCCATCCTTGACACCAGCACTTTTCACATTGCTGACACCAATTACGTTCATTTCATTTTCATTATATTCTGCAACCAAGACTTTAACGGAGCTTGTTCCAATATCTAATCCCGTAAAAAAGCCGTTTCTAGCCATTCTATCAGTCCTCTCTTACTTCCACTTTAACAAATCATCTTCCATTTTAAAAAATAGTATAATTAGTCATCTTTCATTATACCATATTCTATTCGAATTTGGGGATAATAAAGGATTATTTTATAATTTTTTCTTTACCCAACTATCAAATTTCACTTGAATAGCGATAGATACCAACTTCCATATCAATTGTTATTGGTCCCTCTGCTTCTGCCGCAATTTTTGTATAATAAACAAGTTTTTCGGTCAGTTCACTAAGGGGCACCAAAACTGTATTTCCATCTGTCATATTGAATGTCAATAAATCAGCTGTTACCTGACTTGGAGTTAAACTTACAGTCTGGATTTTCTCCCTAATCGTCGGTTCAATCTCTCCAAGGGCAATGGCTAATTGTTTTACCTGATTTTTATCTGATAATTGAATGGTCGTATAGGTTTCCGGCAAGGTATCTACTGCTACAACCTCAGTACCTATATTACCACTAGATAAAACAGGGTAAAGCTGATTGTTCTGCTGAATATAGCCAATGATAGCGTATTCTTTGATGCGGATAGTGAACTGGTTTGGAAACTGATAGCTAATCTCCGAAGTTTCCACAGATGGATTATTTTTTTTCACATTCTCAGCGTAAGCTGGTGCATTCAATAGAGTGGTCACAACATAGTCTTTATCCGAAATCAAACTATATTTGATGACCTGTTCTGCTGTCAGCTTATCCTGACCTTTGACAACAATGTCTTTCGCCTTACTAGTTGGGGAAATGAAGTAGAGAGAAAGGGCCGCAAGTAATAAACTGACCACTAAAATAGGGACAGATTTCCAAATTACTTTTTTAGGTATTTCTACTTGCTTAATCTTCTTTCCTTCCAACTTATTCTTAGGAACAGAGCTAAGCTTGCCAGGCTTCTTAATCCCCTGAAAAAGCTTTTTCTTCTCTTGAACCATTGAAGGAACTTCCTCACTATTATCCGCTTTCACCTTACTTGCTAAATAGGCTTGATGCTTGGCCTTCCACTGTTCAAAAAAAGCACTTTTTTCTTCCTTAGAGGCTTCCATAGAAGGAACTTCTAAGTCGGGTTGTTCTTGGCTAGTAGGTTCTTTATCATTTTTTTGTGTCATTGCACCTACCTCCCCATATCATCCCGCAATAAATTGTAAAAACTATCTACAGATTGGATTTCTTTAGAGTTAGCCATATTATTTTTGTAAAATTCCTTGTTTTCCAATAAATTTTCAACTTCGGCTAGTAGATTTTCCAAGGTCAATTGACTTTCATCAATTTGTTTGGAATACCCTTTTTTCTCCGCATAGAGAGCGTTTTCTATCTGATCCCCTCGACTAGCTTGACGTCCCAGGGGCACAATCAAGTGAAGTTGTTGCATGGCAATCAACTCAAACAAGGTATTGGAGCCTCCTCGCGTAATAACCACATCCGCCAAATCCATCAAGGGCTGGTATAGTTCTGTTACATAGTCAACTCTATATAGGTTTCTATCTAATCGGTTAAGGCTACTATCCCCTGTCAAGTTGATAATATTGAACCGTTCTGTTAGAGCTAGGCTATTCTGACTAATCAAATCATTAAATACCTTGGCACCTCCTGAACCACCTACAAATAAGAGAGTAGGTAAGGACTTGTCAAAATGACTAAGGATTTCTGGCAACTGGATTGGTGTAACTTTATCATTGCTTTGCCCTACCTTGGTAACAGCCCCAACGTGTTTGACCTTGGTCAGACCTGCAGGCTGTTCGAAGGTACTATACATAGTTGTTGCAAATTTGTAGGCAATTTTATTGGCCAGACCCATGGACAAATCAGACTCATGGATAAAAACAGGTACCCCTAGAAGTTTAGAAGCAATGACCGGCGGAACTGATACAAAACCACCTTTTGAGAACAGGGCCTGGGGTCTAATTTTTGCAATAATAGCAAGCGATTGTAGGACCCCAAAACCAACCTTAAATACATCCAGCATATTCTGGAAAGAAAAATAGCGGCGTAATTTTCCTGTAGCAATCGAATGAAAGCGTACATCTAAGCCTGATTTTACAATCTGCTCATGCTCAATTCCATTTCCATCACCTATATAGTGAACTTCCCAGCCATCTTCAATAAAACGGGGAATCAAGAGAAGGTTGAGGGTCACGTGACCCACAGTACCTCCACCTGTAAAAACAATTTTTTTCATTAGTTACATAACTCCTCGTAGGTCTGCAAGAAAACATCTCCACGCACTTCAAAGTTTGGATACATATCCCAACTTGCATTGGCAGGACTTAAGAGCACAACATCCCCTTCTTCTGCTGCTTCGAAGGCCTTCCGAGTTGCGTCCGCAATATCCTTTGCAGCAAGAGTTGGTACTCCAGCCTTGTCTGCTGCTCGCTGAACCCGCGGAGCTGATTGACCCAGAATAACCATTTTCTTCAAACCAAGCAAATCTGGAACCAAGTCATCAAATTCATTGCCTCTATCCAAACCACCAGCAATCAAGATTACCTTGCTATTATCAAAACCTGACAAGGCTTTTTGAGTTGCTAGGATATTGGTCGATTTACTATCGTTATAGAAGGTCACTCCCTTGATTTTACCAACCAACTGCAAGCGGTGTTTCACTCCACCAAAGGCAGACAAGCTTTCTTGAATAGATTGGTTATCAACTCCCCACAACTTAGCAACAGCAATCGTTGCCAAGGCATTCTCAATATTATGAGTTCCTGGAACACCAATTTGGTCTGCATCCATGATGAACTCACCCTTGAAATAGAGTTTGCCATCTTGTAAATAGGCACCATCCACCACTTCTTTGGTTGAAAACGGAAGAACTTTAGCCTTGGTTTTTTGAGCCAAATCCTTGGCTTCTTCTTGATTGAAGTTCAGAACAATCGTATCTTCTTCAGTCATCTGGCGTTGAAGCATCCATTTGGCTGCCACATACTCTTCATAGGTTCCATGATAGTCAATATGGTTGGCACTCAAATTAGTAATAACTGCTACATTTGGATGGAAAGCCTCTGTTCCCATCAATTGGAAAGAGGACAACTCCATTACTAGAGTATCATCATTGGTCGCTGTTTGCGCGACAGAAGAGGCTGGATAGCCAATATTCCCACATAATTTTGCAGACTTATTTCCTGCATTTAGAGCTTCCGCAATCATGGTTGTGGTTGTTGTCTTCCCATTTGACCCTGTAATTCCGATAATCGGAGCATCTGAAATCAGGTAGGCCAATTCAACTTCCGTCCAGACCGGTATACCTTTTTCAAGGGCTTTTTCAACCATCGGATTATCATAGCGGATACCTGGGTTCTTAACCATAAGAGCAAAATCCTCATCCAACAACTCCAGCGGATGGCTACCACAAACCACACGAATTCCTTCCTCAAGAAGTCCTTGAGCTGTCGGATTTTCTTCAAATGGCTTACCGTCATTTACTGTTACAATAGCCCCTAAGGTATCCAATAGGCGAGCTGCCGATTCGCCCGACTTAGCCAAACCGAGCACCAAAACTTTTTTATTTTTTACAATTTCAGTCACTTTCATATTCTAGTTACCTTCATTTTCTATCATAGTCAATCAACTCTTGTCAAATGACCGATTATCCTTTTCAAGAATAAGTATTTTCTAACACTTTATTTTACCCTTTACAAGAAGCTTTTTCAAGCCAAAGGGAGTGAATAGCATGCAGAACAGAAAAAAACCAACTTATTTGTCAATTGTATGTAAACATGGTAGACTAATAGCGAAAAATATTATATTTAAGGAGTATTATATGACAAATATAATCGATAGTTTATTCTATCCTTTGCTTTCTGCTTTACCAGGCGTCATCCGTATGCTTGTCCTGGTTATCATTGCCTTTGTGTTGGCTGGCTTATTACGCAAGCTAACTCTAGCTGGTTTGAACAAAATCCAGTTCTCACAAAAATTACAAGAATGGGGTGTTATCAAGCCTGAAGATAACGGCCAAGCCCTCATCAAAACACTTGGTCAACTTGTTTACTTCCTTGTGATTCTCTTCTTCCTTCCATCTATCTTGTCTGGTTTGAATATCAGTAGCACGGTAGATCCAATCTCTAGCATGTTTGAGAAATTCTTTGCCTTTATTCCAAACATGATTGCAGCTGGTTTGATTATCTTTGTTGGAACTTTCTTCTGCAAATTTATCAAAGGTCTGTTGACTGGTGTCCTAGAACGTTTGGATATTGATGCATGGTACACTAAAGTTACTGGTCAGGAAAAATTGCCATTTGACAGCAAACAAATCATTTCTGTCCTATCAACTGTTGTCTATGTATTGATCTTCATTCCGATCTTAACCTTGGCTTTGGAAACACTTGGTATCACAAGTATTTCTCAACCAATCGTTACCATTCTTAATCAAGTAATCGGTATCTTGCCAAATGTTTTGGTTGCCCTTATCTTGATTGCAGTTGGTAGCTTTGTAGCTAAATTGATTGGCAACCTTCTTGAAAATCTTCTTGAAACTGCCGGTATCAACAACTACTCTAAATACCTATTCGCTAAAGAAGAAGCTAACTTTGAATTGTCAGCTATCATTACTCAAGTCGTTCGTGCTATCATCATCGTTTTCTTCTTTATCCAAGCTATCCAAGTATTGAACCTTGAAGTATTTAATTCTGTTGGTTCTGCCCTACTTGCTTACCTGCCATCACTTATCAGCGCTGTTGCTATTGTTATCTTGGCAATCATCGCAAGCAATCTAGTAGCTAACTTCCTACAAAAAGTTACGGATAGCCCTCTTGTTATCACAATTGTACGCTACTTGATTATCGTATTTGCAGTCTTCATGGCTCTCGATCAATTGAAGTTTGCACAACATATCGTTCAATCAACCTTCACAATTGTTCTTGGTGCACTAGCAGTAGCCTTCGCCCTTGCCTTCGGTTTAGGTGGTCGTGACTTTGCTGCAAGACAACTTGAAAAATTAGAAAAGAAAATTGACAAAGAATAACCATTACAAATAGCCTGAACACTCGCTTGGGCTATTTTTTATACCCTAAAATCCTGAGAAAAAAGGCCGGACCAACTGTCCAGCCTTTTATTCTATTATTAACTTATTTTCCTTTAGGAGAACTATCTAGATAGTGAATATCCCTCATAGCCCAGACCCCAATGAAAATCATGATCAAACCAAGCCAGAAATTTGTAGAAAACTGCATGATTTTTAGAAATCCAAGAATGAGCGCGATAACTAGTACGACTAGCAAAAACACTGCTAAAATCAAATTGATAGTCCCCTTGACATTTTTAGGGGCTACAAAAATATAAAAGAGTACCAATAAAATCGCTAGGATGAGGTAAAACATAGCTCTTCTCCTCGGAATTATTCTTCAGTTGCTAATTTTTTCTTTTTAGCTGCCTTGTCACGTTCTGCCTTATTCAAGATTTGCTTACGAAGACGGATAGACTCAGGCGTTACTTCCATGTATTCATCATCGTTCAAGAATTCAAGGGATTCTTCAAGAGTCAAGATACGCGGTGTTTTGATAACTGATGTTTGGTCCTTGGTTGCTGAACGAACGTTGGTCATTTGTTTAGCAGTCGTGATGTTCACAGTCAAGTCATTTTCACGTGAGTTTTCACCAATGATCATTCCCTCGTAAACTTCAGTACCTGGGTTGACAAAGATTGTACCACGCTCTTCGATACGCATGATTGAGTATGTAGTTGCCTTACCTTGGTCGATAGAAACAAGGGCACCACGGTGACGACCACCGATTTCACCTTGAACAACAGGCAAGTATTGGTCGAAAGTATGGTTCATGATACCGTAACCACGGGTCATTGAAAGGAATTCAGTTGAGTAACCAATCAAACCACGCGCAGGTACAAGGAATACAAGACGAGTTTGACCATTACCAGTTGAAATCATGTCCAACATGTCACCCTTACGCTCTGAAAGAGATTGGATAACAGAACCTTGGTATTCTTCTGGTGTGTCGATTTGCACGCGCTCAAATGGCTCCATTTTCACGCCATCGATTTCCTTGATGATAACTTCTGGACGTGATACTTGAAGCTCATAACCTTCACGACGCATGGTTTCAATCAAGATAGACAAGTGCAATTCACCACGACCTGAAACAGTCCATTTGTCTGGCGAGTCAGTAGCTTCTACGCGGAGAGATACGTCCGTTTGCAATTCTGCCAAAAGACGTTCTTCGATTTTACGTGATGTTACCCACTTACCTTCACGACCTGCAAATGGTGAGTTGTTGACCAAGAAGGTCATTTGAAGTGTTGGTTCATCGATACGAAGAACTGGAAGTGGCTCAACCGCATCAGTTGGTGTTACCGTTTCACCAACGAAGATGTCTTCCATACCTGAAACGGCAATCAAGTCACCAGCTTTTGCTTCTTGGATTTCCTTACGCTCAAGACCGAAGAAACCGAAAAGTTTAGTAACGCGGAAGTTTTTAGTAGTGCCGTCTAGTTTTGAAAGGGTAACCTGGTCACCTACTTTAACAGTACCACGGAAGACACGACCGATACCGATACGACCTACGAAGTCATTGTAGTCCAAAAGCGATACTTGGAACTGCAAAGGCTCATCTGAGTTATCGACTGGCGCTGGAATATGCTCGATAATGGTATCAAAAATTGGTGCCATGGTTTCTTCTTGGTCTGCTGGATTGTCAGACAAGGAAGAAGTTCCGTTGATAGCTGATGCATAAACTACTGGGAATTCCAACTGGTCATCATCTGCACCGAGTTCGATGAAGAGTTCAAGGACTTCATCCACAACTTCTTCTGGACGAGCAGATGGCTTGTCAATCTTGTTAACAACGACGATTGGCGTCAAGTTTTGTTCAAGGGCTTTTTTCAATACAAAACGGGTCTGTGGCATAGTACCTTCGTAAGCATCTACGACAAGGACAACACCGTCAACCATTTTCATGATACGCTCAACCTCACCACCGAAGTCCGCGTGCCCTGGTGTGTCCATGATGTTGATACGAGTACCGTTATAAGCAACAGCAGTGTTTTTAGCTAGGATAGTGATACCACGCTCTTTTTCGATATCGTTTGAGTCCATGGCACGCTCATCCAACTGCGTACGTTCATCAAGGGTTTGGGATTGTTTCAATAATTCATCAACGAGGGTTGTTTTTCCGTGGTCAACGTGGGCAATAATGGCTACATTACGGATGTCTTCTCTAAGTTTTGTCATAATATCCTCTGTATCTTTTAATTTAACTAAAAAAGTATATCATAGATTGGCGAAAAAATCACAGATAATCACATTGTAAATGTTTTCAGACAAAAGTTTGAAAGAATCTAGGAAAGAATCTGTAGCCAGCGTTGAACCTATAATTAAATAATCTGTTCTACCACCTATATCTATCTATTTTAAACACTAAACTTTTTATATAATAACATGTATAGAAAACGCTTTTATTTTATGATTGAATATGATATACTTAAAGAAATATGAAAGGAGATTCTTCAAAATGAAAGTGAAGACATTCGTTATATCGTTAGCTGCTCTCCTTATCGGAGCAAGTATCCAAACAAGCGTTTCTGCAGATACTCCTATCTATCGCCTATATAACCGACAGAATGGTGAACATCTTTATACCACTGATGCAAATGAAAAAGATGTTTTATATAACCAACATGGTTGGGGATACGAAGGTATTGGTTGGAATGCCCCTGACACTGGCACACCTGTATACAGACTTTATAATGCTGGTCTTCAGAACCATCTCTATACTAGCGACACCAATGAAGTGGCGGAATTAACTGCTAAACACGGTTGGACATCTGATAACAACGGACAACCAGTATTCTACTCTGGTGGTACCGTCCCAATTTACCGCGTTTATAACTTCAAACTCCGTGGGCTTCACCATTGGACAACAGACCTAAATGAGTACAATGTTCTCCCTAGTCATGGCTGGTCACAAGAAGGTGTTAAATTCTATGCGACGTCCCTAGGACAGCAAATTACAACTCAGTATGTTACTCCTCCTGCACCACCTACTATAGAAGCACCTCAGACCCCTGTTCAAACTGAACCAGCAACTCCTACACAAACTGAACCAGCTGCACCTTACTATCCAAATTGTTCTGCAGTCCCTGAAAGTTTAAAACCTATTCTATCTGGCCAACCTGGTTATGGCCCACATTTGGATAGAGACGGGGATGGTCGTGCATGCGAACCGACTAGACAGTGATAGAAATTATGATTAAAAAATTTGTCAGCTGTATTTGTTTATTGCTCTGTTTGGTGATCTTCTATGCCTGCAAACCTTCTCAAGAAGCTAAATCAGAGGTTATCACCTCCACTCAGTCTATTTCGCTTGAAGAAGTGGAAGAAAAGATACGCAGCCGAGAAGACTTCTATCTCTATGTAGGACGACCAACCTGTCCTTATTGTCAAAAATTCTTTCCAAATTTGGAAAAAGCCATTCAAGATACACAAGTTCCCGTTTACTATCTCAATACAGATGAAGAATCTAGTGACCCTGTAAAAAGTTTTGTATCGTCTCAAAATATACAAACAGTTCCTCACTTAACCTTCTATCAAAATGGTGAAAAACAAACTTATCTTGAAAAAGGAAGTCAGACTCCACTTGAAGAAATTGAGCAGTTCTTGAAACAATATTAAATAGAAAATGATAGACTTCCTTTTTGAAACCTATCATTTTTTATATACTCATCTTACAAGATATTTTCAAAGTTATCACGCACTTCCTGTGGCCATACGCTAGATTGAACTTCACCGATATGTTTCTTACGAAGCAAGAACATGGCCAAACGAGATTGACCAATCCCACCACCAATAGACAGTGGAAGCAAGCCGCTCAAGAGCGCCTTATGCCAGTCAAACTCTAGGCGGGCCTGATCACCAGTAATGGCTACCTGACGACGAAGGGCTGCCTCATCAACTCGAATACCCATTGATGACAATTCAAAAGCTGAACCCAGAACTTCGTTCCAGACTAAGATATCCCCATTGAGCCCCTTGTAATCCCCTTCTGATGGACTAGTCCAGTCATCGTAGTCCGAAGCACGACCATCATGTGGCTTACCATCTGCCAGTTCTCCACCGATACCGATTAGGAAGACTGCGCCGTATTCTTTGGCAACAACGTTTTCACGCTCTTTTGGCGTCAAGTCTGGGAAATTTTTCACCAAGTCTTCCGTGTGGATAAAGGTGATTTTCTTTGGAAGAACAGACTCAATGTCATAGCGAGCCTCCACAGCCAATTCTGTCAGGCGGATGGCCTTATAAATCTGCTCAACCGTTTCCTTCAAATAAGCTAGATTACGACGACCTGCTGGAATAACTTTCTCCCAGTCCCACTGATCCACATAAACCGAATGAATTTCATCTAAGGAGTCCTCATCAGGACGCAGGGCCTTCATATGAACAAAGAGCCCTTCTCCTTCATTAAAACCGAATCGAGCCAGGGTATGACGCTTCCACTTAGCAAGAGAGTGTACGACTTCGTAAGTTGCATCTGGAATCAATTTGACATTAACTGACACGGCATTCTCCACTCCTGACAAATTATCTTGAATACCATCCCCGACACGACTTAAAATCGGTCCTTGTACTTCTACGATTTCTAACTTGTCTTTCAAATACTGTGTGAATGTATTTTTGACGAAAGAAATCTCCTCTTGCTGATGAATGAAGCTTTTCTTCATACCTTACCTCCTCGTAAAATTGATACACCTATTATACTCTTTTTTTTCAACTTGTAAAGCCTTTTTATTAAATATTCTGATAATTTAATGAACTATTAGAAATCCTGATAAGAAAAGGGTTTCTGCAATTCTCTTATCAACTCTTCTGTCAACCGTCTAGGACCACGGACAGCTTTCACTCCTAGGTCCATCATGCGCTCTCTTGGCAAAAACTCATCTGGCAACTGTGCAATCAACTCGACCTGCATGACTGACTTGTCCCTTGGGATATCCGACTGACCATGATTGGTGACATTGGCTTGCAAAACCCGACAAACATAGCGAATGGCCTGTACAGGCGCCGTCACGTAGATGGCTACGATGTCCCCAGCTTGAATGGTTGATTTTTGCGGCCAATAGACTACCTTATTTTCCGCAAACTCAGTATCAATATCATAGACCTTGGGATTGGCTGGAATAACCCAGTAATCAGGCCCCTGCTCCGCCTTATAAGATTTTGGTCCCAACATAAAACGACTTTTCTCAAGGAGGGCAAACACCGTCTGGTCCTCCATCGTATCATCCAGTAAGACCGACACCCAGGTCTTCTTCGACATATGGTAGGCAGGGAAGATGCCCGACTGACTCAGCAGCTCTGCTATTTCCCGACCGTCAACCTTGAGATTGACAATCTCCACCTCTTCTTGAGAATCGCTCCCATCCAGCTTGTCCCTCGGAATCTGACTGACCAGGGCATACCACTTGTTATTGTTGGGATGGCGAAAAGCCCCATAGGTCGGCAACTTGGCAAAGGGATAGTCAGGAAGGTCGCCCCACTGCTCCTTGATGAGCTGGGCTAGGCGGTTGCTTTGGTCTTTGGTAAATGGCAGAGCGATACAGCAGGCTTCCTCTACCCGACCCAAAATGGTCTGGTAAGCCTCACGCACCTGCCCCACAAAAGCCCCCGCTGGCGCAGTCACCAGATGGGCGGTATAGACCTCCTCCATCTCACAATCCCAGACATAGGACGACAGCTGACCAGCCTCATCGACCTCCACCACCGCCTCTAACTGCCCCTCCATGAACACTTCACGATAGATGTAACGATTGTTGGAGAGGATAAAACCGAAAGGGATGAGGGAGGGGAGGTGGATTTGGTAAGAATTAGATTTGTTCATCATTCATCCTTGCTTCCTAGAAAATAGAGGAATAATCTGTGAGTTTCTCTTTAATAAATATCCTCAAGAACATGATACTCCTTTACTGCTTTTGACTGGACTATTTTTTCTCTAAAGCCCAACTCTTTCAATGGATTTTCAATCGTCACAATTCTAGGGATACTCTCCAAATTTAACACTAAAGATAAGACAAATTGATTTGGAAATTCTTTCGCTTTCAAAAATTCTTTCTCAGTCATTCTGAAACGACCTCTGTTTTCTCGAATTCCTTTTACTTCGGATAAAAATACCCTTTCTGTTGTTGTGATTTGAAAATCATATCCATCACCATACAAACGAGCATCTTCAATACTCCCTGCTTTAAACAGAGGTACTGACTGGAAATGTTGCAAAAAGTATTGCTCTGCTTCTAGACCGGTTTCCTGCAATTTCCGAAATCGTGTTTGAATAATTGGTTTTTGAGCCACAAAAATGTCCTTTAAGAACCCCTCTTCTTTTAAGCTCATTTTCAAAATATCTGCAAATTCCGTTACATCTGCAGTTCCAAACAAACTATCTATAAATAATTTTCGATGCTCATAAACATCTTTTTTCTGCCACCAACCCCGCCGACCATTCTCAAAATAAGGATCAAATAAATCCATACGTTGCTTGACAACACCTGTCGTTTCAGTTAAACCAAGCTGAACAAAATACTGATAAAAATCCGTCTTTGTATTGAAACCAAATTGCTTGATTAACTGGGTATCAAATTTAGCCAGACCATAGCCAATTAAATTTAATAGATGGTAATATTTGTGCTTACTCATAACTTATACCTGTTCCAATTTATTATCCCCATTATACCACAAAACCCAGCCTTTTTAGGCTGGGCATTTGATTGTATTCTACCTACTTAACCAGTTTCTTCATCTCTTCAATCCGCCCTACTGTCGCATCGTATTTTGCTTGGTAGTCGGCTTGTTTTTCTTTTTCTTTTTCAACGACTTCTGGTTTGGCGTTGGCGATGAAGCGTTCGTTGCTGAGTTTTTTGCCGACCATATCTAGTTCTTTTTGCCATTTGGCCAATTCTTTGTCTAGTCGAGCCAACTCTTCTTCGACGTTGAGGAGGTCGGCGAGTGGCAAGAAGATTTCAGCACCGGTGATAACGGCTGACATGGCTAATTCTGGTGCGGCAATGCTTGAGCTGATTTCCAACTGCTCTGGATTTGTAAAGCGGCGGATATAGTTTTCATTTGCCTTGAAGAAGGCTTCAAGCTCGCTATCTGCCGTCTTAATCAAGATAGTAATCGGCTTAGATGGCGCAACATTGACCTCTGCTCTGCTATTTCGCACCGAACGAATCAGATCCTTAAGGCTTTCCACTCCCTTGTGGGCTTCCGCATTTTCAAAGGCTGGGTTGACAACAGGGTAAGCTGCCACCACGATAGAGCCCTCTGCGTACTGAGCGAAGATCTCTTCCGTCACGAACGGCATGATTGGGTGGAGGAGGCGAAGGATTTGGTCCAGCGTGTAGAGAAGGACAGAGCGGGTCATGACTTTCTCGGCCTCGTTGGCGCTGTAAAGAACTTCCTTGGTCAGCTCCACATACCAGTTGGCGAACTCTTCCCAGATGAAGTTGTAGAGGATGTGCCCAGCCACACCGAACTCGAACTTGTCGAAGTTTTCAGTGACCTTGGCAATGGTTTCGTTGAGGTTGTGGAGAATCCAGCGGTCCGTCACGTTACCAGCCTCACCAGTTGCGACTTTGGCTACATTCTCACGCGCCGCATCCAAGGTCAAGCCTTCATTGTTCATGAGGATGTAGCGGGAAATGTTCCAAATCTTGTTGATAAAGTTCCAAGACGCGTCCATCTTCTCATAAGAGAAGCGAACATCCTGACCAGGAGCAGAGCCGTTTGACAGGAACCAACGCAAAGCGTCTGCACCGTATTTCTCGATGACATCCATTGGGTCAATCCCGTTTCCGAGCGACTTGGACATCTTGCGACCTTCTTCGTCACGGATCAAACCGTGGATCAGCACGTTCTTGAAGGGCTGACGGCCGGTGAACTCAAGCGATTGGAAAATCATCCGTGACACCCAGAAGAAGATGATGTCGTAGCCCGTTACCAAGGTTGAGGTCGGGAAGTAACGCTGGAAGTCCGTCGCGTTTTCGTCAGGCCAGCCCATAGTTGAGAATGGCCAAAGGGCAGAGCTGAACCAGGTATCTAGGACATCCTCATCCTGTACCCATCCGTCACCTGCTGGTGCCTCTTCTCCGACGTACATTTCGCCAGATTCGTTATACCATGCTGGAATCTGATGACCCCACCAAAGCTGACGCGAGATAACCCAGTCATGTACATTTTCCATCCATTGTAGGAAGGTATCGTTGAAACGTGGTGGGTAAAATTCTACCTTGTCAGCTGTGTCTTGGTTGGCAATGGCATTCTTCGCCAATTGGTCCATTTTAACAAACCATTGAGTTGACAAGCGTGGCTCGACTACCACACCAGTACGCTCAGAGTGTCCAACGGAATGCACACGGTTTTCGATTTCAACAAGTGCACCCAGTTCTTGTAACTTAGCAACGGTTGCCTTACGAGCTTCAAAGCGGTCCATACCTGCAAATTCACCCGCCAACTCGTTCATAGTACCGTCTTCATTCATAACGTTGACTTGTGGCAAATTGTGGCGTTGTCCAACGAGGAAGTCATTTGGATCGTGGGCAGGTGTTATTTTCACAACCCCTGTACCAAATTCTGGGTCTGCGTGTTCATCCGCAACGATTGGAATTAACTTGTTAACGATTGGCAGGATAACGTTTTTGCCAATCAAGTCCTTATAACGTGGGTCTTCTGGGTTAACCGCAGCCGCAACGTCACCGAACATGGTTTCAGGACGAGTTGTCGCAACTTGAAGGGCACGAGAGCCGTCTTCCAACATGTAATTCATGTGGTAGAAGGCACCTTCGACATCTTTGTGAATAACTTCGATATCAGAAAGAGCTGTGCGAGCCGCTGGGTCCCAGTTGATGATAAATTCGCCACGGTAGATCCAGCCTTTTTTGTAGAGTTCCACAAAGACCTTGCGAACGGCTTTTGACAAGCCTTCGTCCAGCGTAAAGCGGTCACGTTGGTAGTCCAAAGACAGACCCAACTTGCCCCATTGCTCACGAATGGTCGCTGCATACTCATCCTTCCATTCCCAGACTTTTTCAAGGAATTTTTCACGACCCAAGTCATAACGGGTCACGCCTTGCTCACGCAAGCGCTCCTCAACCTTAGCCTGTGTGGCAATCCCCGCATGGTCCATACCTGGAAGCCAGAGAGTGTCAAAGCCCTGCATACGCTTCTGACGGATGATAATATCTTGAAGGGTTGTATCCCAAGCGTGTCCTAAGTGCAACTTACCTGTTACATTTGGCGGCGGAATGACGATTGAATAGGGCTTGGACTCCGCATCGCCTGACGGCTTAAAGACATCTTGGTCCAACCAAGTCTGGTAACGACCAGCCTCAACCTCGGCTGGATTGTATTTTGGTGATAATTCTTTTGACATATTTTGTCCTTTCCACATTTATAAAACTTGCTTAATCAAACTCATGATATACTCTAAATTGTCTGTCGTCTTAACCTTCAGCTCGTAATCCCCATTTCCAAAATGACCGATATTTGAAACATCTCTGGTTAATTGTTTTGGATCATCCAATTGACCAATTCGGGCATTTATGAACAGTTTTAACTGCTTGTTTTGAATTTCAATATCAACAATATTATGACCATCCTTCTTAAAAGCAATATAATACTTAGTAGGAATTAACTCACAATCCGGTATCAATTGAAAAATAGCTTGTTTAAAGCTGTCATACAACTCTACAATATCGTCCGATTTTTTGAGTAATAAATCTTCTTCAGAATAGGTTTTTAGCTCCTGGGCAACAAGGGACAGATCCGATTGCTCTTTAGAAACTGATGCCTTAATACTCGGGGCATTCTTCGATTTTTTAATACCATTCACAAATAGTACATCATTTTCAAATTTCCTAACCTCCCAAAGCTCGATATTCAAATCTTTGAAGTCAACAGCCTGTTTTTGAAAGGAAGTAAAATTAGGAGAAACAAAAGCCACCTTACTTTGGGACCAGTCTACCTGTGATTTATTTAGCAACTTCCCTGTTCGTTCTTGATACTCCAAAATGAAATCTGCCTTGTATTTCAACAAAGTATTCAAATAAGACACACCTTGATCTAAAACGCTTTGGTTGGCGCTACGCTTGTACTCAATAATAACAAAGGCATTTGTTTCTTGATCAAAGGCAAGTGTATCTAAGCGCTGATTCTGAATAGAAAACTCCGAAGCAATAAATTCTAAGCCAGTTAACTGAGTTAGATGACGCTCAAATAAGCGTTGTAAATCGCGCTCTAGCTTAAATGCTTGATCTTTTAAATGATACAATTCATTCCCATTTAACTTAAAAAGATTCATCGCAAACCTCGCCTTTCAAATTCCCCCACCAACTCTATCTTAATCCCATCGGGATCTTCCAAATAGAGGGCGTAGTGGGCTGGTCCTCCTGCATGGGGATAGCGGTCGTCGTAGAGAAGTTTGACTCGTCTGGTCAAAAATTCCTTCCGCCATTGGTCAATATCATCAGGTGTTCCCGCATGAAAGGCTAGATGATTGAGCCCCGTACGGCAACGGTGATAGCCTGCCTCTAGGAAATCCTCTGGCGTTTGGACAAAGACCAGGTACTGCTCTTCTTTTTTATAAGATAGCCCTTCCTCCCACTCCTGATAGAGCGAGTAGCCCAGCTTGGTCAGGAGAAAGTCGTAAAATGCACGCGAAGTTTCCAAGTCAGAAACGTAAATTTCAACATGATGTAGCATATTTCTCCTTTCCAAATGAAAATCCCTGCCTAGACTTTCTAGACAGGGACGAAGTTATTCCGCGGTACCACCCTTGTTCAGATACATTATCTGCACTTTGCTTATTCGATTCACATCATCAGCAACCAGTTTTGACATTTGTGCGGATTTCTCAGTACCACCGCTTCCTGTGACAAATGGGGCTCAAAACACCTCTGAATGGCTTTATTGTAACAAATTGCACCTTAAAAAGCAAGGGATTTAAGCTTTCAAGTCAATCCCTTTTTCTTTCAACTGCTTGATAGTTGCAGGACCGATGCCTTTAAGAGCCAAGAGCTCTTTTTCTGTATGGTTTGCAAAATCAGCCACAGATTGAATACCTGCTTGGTAGAAGGTTTCCAAACGTGCTGCCGCAATACCTTCCAAGTCAGGAAGTGCCATAAAGGCTTCCAATGAAGTCGCTGAAGAAGTCACCTCTGCTACAACTTCATTCACTTGTTCCACAGCATGCTCTACTGCAGCTTCAGCCTTTTCAACTACAGTTTCAACAGCCTCACGCGCTGTAGCAACCCCCACACGCCCTGCACGTTTCAAGTCTGCCAACTGTTTTTTCAATAGTTTTTTACGATTTACATTTTTCTTTGCCAAGATTTCTATCCTCTCTTTAATAATGTCTTTGGCCAAATAAGTCATCTGGTAAATCATGGAAGCTCTTGCCAGCATGATAGTTGGCAAATTTCCCCTGGATAAAACGATAAGCATCTAGCTTACTTTCGTAACGGATGTAGGCATCCGCCGCACGCTCATCCTTATCCTCTTCCAATACACGACGGCTTTCTTCTACCGCCATCTCGTTTACCATGACCTGAGTATTGACCCAAGCTTCAAATTCCTTTAAAAATTCTTGTTCTTTTGTCATTATTTTCCTCTTTCGTCTGCTTCAATCGAAACACACCGATTTATTATACCACATTTTCCAAAAAAGACAAGAAGCCCTATCTGTCTAGCAGGTAGAGCTTCTCATTCTTACCATGAAAATTGATAAACAGTCTGAGATAAAAATTCCTCATCTTTTTCCAGCAAAATGGAGCCAAAGCCATCTAGGTTGCAAGCATTTGGCAGAGCCTGGCATTCCAAGCTAAAGGCACCATGGTAGGCAGCCAAAGCTTCAACAGGATAATTGTAAGTGTAGATGACTACTGATGGCTGATTGGTTCGCACGCGCAGACTTATTTTCCCATCTGGGCTACTAACTTCAACTGGAACCTCCACCTGCTCCAAAAGCCATGGATGGTCGTAACCTTTCACAAGGATATTCTGAGGGTGCTGGCTGTCAAAGCCCTGAGCAAATCTTGCTCCCTCTCTAAAGTCAAACGGTGTTCCCGTTACATCCTCTAAGACACTTGTTGGCAGATTATCCTCACCAAGCGGAGCATAGCGATTTGCCTCAATCCGAATTTCATGGTCTGCTACTGACTGCTGAAAATCCCCCGATAAGTTGAAATAGATGTGATTGGTCGGATTGAAAATCGTGTCTTTGCTAGACACCGCTCGATAATCCACCGTCAACTCGTTCTGGTCTGTTAGACCATAAATAGCCTCAACCCTCACATCTCCTGGAAAACCATTGAAACCATCTTTTAGGACAATGCCAAAGGTCACTTGATTTTTCTCATGGTCTAGAAGGACATCCCAGTACTGTTCATTTGCCGTGTCAATCCCACCATGCAAGGTTCTGCTAGGTTCATTTTCTGTGAACTGATATCTGGTTCCCTTTATCTCAGCCTGAGCACCTGAAATACGCCCCGCTACTGGGACAATGCTTGAACCAGGGTACAAATCTGTCTTACGGTAATCATCATCCGACTTGGCAGCCAAACTGACATTCCGTAAACCACCATTTTCTTCTACCGGCAAGAGAACTTCCACCACTCTGGCACCAAAATCAGTCAGAGTAACCTGCATGCCATTTTTATTTTTTAAGCAATAGAGCTTCGCTTTTTCACCAAAATCTTTTACGTCAATCATTGCTTTTCCTCACAACATCAAATGAGGGGAGGCAATCAACTTGCTTCCCCTCAGGATACTTAAAGCCTCATCATATAGATGACTAGTCAGAAAACTGGAATGAGAAACCCATTTCTAGGCTCGGGCTAAACTAGTCCACCGAACTAGTTTATTCCTCATCATCGTCATCGCTTGTTAGTAGGCTATTGACATGGACGAGGTTGCTTGTACCAAATTCCACATAGTCTACGGCTTCACCGAGCAAGACGCCGTTCAAGAAACCAATCACCATAGGCATGTTCATACCTGCATAGAGGTCAAACTGCCCACCGTCAATCAATTTACGGGAAACAACGTTGGCTGGTGTACCGCCCAACAAGTCAGCGAATACAACAAAGTCATCTAAATTAGCAACTGTTTCTTCAAATTTCTTCTGGAAGTCTTCTGGACCTTCTTCTGGTAAAAGAGCTACTGTATAGATATCCTCCTGAGGACCCATAATCATCTCAGTAGATTTCTTCAATTCTTCACAGAAAATCCCATGACTTACTAAAATTAAACTCTTACCCATACGCTTACATGCCAAAGACAAACTTACCGATTGCTGAAAGCGTTACTGCAAGAACGATGATAATCAAGATAGCCTTAGTAGAAGTCATACCTTTGCGTCCTAGCAACCAGAAGACAAAGCCTGTGAAGATAGCTGGTACCAAACGAGGGAAGATAGTGTTGAGCAAGTCTTGTACATCAATCACTTTTTCACCAACACTTGGAGCCCATGATACTTCAAAGTTAATCATAGTTGCAATCAAGGCACCCATCATGAAGACACCCATTACAGAAGCAGCATCTACAAGAGCTGTCAACTTATCACGCATAGTTGTGATGAGTTTAGTACCTTCTTTATAGGCAATTTCCAACTGTTTCCAACGGAAGATGTCATAAGCTACTGCTACAGCTACCCAAAGGAAGATACCTGCTGGAGTTCCTTCTTTAGCCATAGTCGCTGCTACAGTACCCATGATAGCTGGTACAAGGGAACCAAAGATAGAGTCACCGATTGGAGCAAATGGTCCCATCAAGGCTGTCTTAATACCGTTAACTGCATCCTTAGAAGCTACACCGTCGCTTTCTTCAAGCGCCAAGTCAATACCAGTAATGATGGTATGGAAGAATGGAGAAGTGTTGAAGAATTGAGTATGCAATTTCATCATTTCCTTCAATTCAGGAGTACCATCTCCATACATTTTACGAAGCTGTGGCAAAATCATGTAGAGGTAACCAGAACCCTGCATCCGCTCATAGTTCCAACCTAACTGATAAGTGAACAAGCTACGTTTGTTGATTTGATTAAAATCTTCTTTTGTTAGTTTGTAATTAGATTTCGTCATCTTCAATTTCCCCACTTTCTGAAACTGATGGAGCAACCACTGCTACTTTTTGGCTATTTTTGAAGTGAAGCACTGAAAGGAAAGCACCCACAATAGCGATACCGATCATTGACAAGCCTTTGAAGTTGTTCACAAAAGCGATACCTGCATCTTCAGGAAGAGTGCCAACGATACCAGCAACAGCACCACCCAAAGCTGATACGTTACCGTAAAGAACAGTCAACATAGCTGTAAGGGCAAAACCAACTGCCAAGTAGTGAAGGTTACGTTTAAGTGGAAGGTAGTGGAGCAAGATTGCAAATCCAAGACCTGGAAGCATACGAGCAGCAAGTGTTAAACCATCTGCAATCCATTGATATTCTTGGATAGTAGTAACCATTGTGTTTACAAACTCACCACCGAATGCAAGGGCAAGGAAAACAGGAAGTGCACGAGATGCTGCCCATGGAATAGCTCCAAGAAGGTAGTTGCGTTCGATTGCTGCATAGTCAAATTTTTCAACCGCAGCATCTACGCGGTGTGCAAAGAACGTAGTTGAGAAACGACCAGCAATATCTGTATAAACAAGAAGTGCTGCTACAGGTACTGCGATAGTAGATACGGCAAGTTCTGGGTCAATACCTTGTGAAACTGAGAAAGCTGTCGCAAGAACCGCACCAGAAGTTGCGTCGATACGAGATGCACCACCGAAAGTACCTACACCAAGTACCATCAATTGAAGAGCTGCTCCAATGGTCAAACCAGTTGCCATGTCACCCATGATCAAACCAGAGATGAACCCTGCGAAGACTGGAGAACCAGCTGACGATACAATTGTCAACTCATCACAAATCTGATAAGCAGAGTAGAGCGTTAGAAGTAATATTTGCCACCATTGCATAATAGTGAACCTCCTTTAAAATTTTTCAAAAATATCCGAAGTTTATCTGACCTTATCCAAGAGTGGCATAAAGTCTTTTGGCGTGTCGCCTGGTACCATTTGAGCGATCAATTTCACTCCCTTAGCAACCAAGGCATCAAAGTCCGCAATGTCCTTGTCTACAACGTTAATAGAGCGAGTAACAGAGCGAGTTTCTGGTGATTGTGACATATTGCCGACGTTCAATTCAGCAAGTTCTACACCATATTCAACCAAGCGGAGGAAGTTTTCAGGACGACGGGCAACAATCAACAAACGTTGCGCATCATATTTGCCTTCCTTGATGTTATTAGCTGCTTTTTCGATTGGCAAAATAGATAATTTTACCCCCGGTGGGCAGGCTAATTTCAAACCTTGTTTCTCAATGTCGTTTTGAGCAACCGCATCATCGATAACCATGATCCGACTAATATTTAATTTAGTCGTCCAAAGGTTAGCAACCTGACCGTGGATCAAACGACCATCAATACGTGTAGCAATAATTGCCATACAATGTTCTCCTTTTCTTCATAAATCTTTCTGTTAGACACTCTCAAGGGAGTACCTATACTTCTTTATAAACGGGTTCCTGTGAAAAGCTAATCTTCTCTCTATATTGTCCTTCCGTTTCAAAAACGACTATTTCATTAACTCCTTTCTTTAAGTATCCTTTTGGAATATAGAGATAGAGGATTGGACCTTTTTCCCAGAAACGTCCGATATTTACATTGTTAACAAATACAACACCCTTACCAAAACCTGTCATGTCCAAGTAAGTGTCTGCCAGGTCTTCTAGTTCAAACTGGTAGCGATAGAAGGCTGGTTGCCCCTCCTGCCACCCTTTTGTGAAGTCTAGTCCAGAAATATCATCCAGTGGCAATGGGTACATATCCCAATTACTGATATAGTGCAAATCTGCTATGGCACCACGACCCAAACCTTTGGATTGTGTAGGTGCAGTCAATTTATGACCGTAATTGACTCGTCCCATGTTTTCAACTAACACTGCTAGTTCAACCTGGTTAGACTGGAACTCTAATTCAATATCTTCACCAATTTCTGTCTGATACTGGGTTGTAACCAAGCGACCATCGGCATAGACCTGAATACGATCTCGAGCATCAATGACACGAAGTCGCTCTGCCTCATCCTTATCACGTTCTATCCGTGTTTTATAAAGAATATAGCCTGTCGATTGACCCAACTCTTCCATATTTTTTGGATAGAAGCTAGATGAGTAATCGCTTACATTTTCTGCTGTAGAAAATAGACCAACCTTGTCCTTTAAGTCTACTGCTGGATAAGCCTTGGCTTCCTTAACCAGTGGCTCCGCATAGGACAAATCAGGATAGGCTTCTTTCATACGTTTTTGTAAGGCATAGAATTTCTTAGTTGGATTACCAGCCTCATCTAAAATCGCATCATAGTCATAAGAAGTCACCTGTGGCAAATCAATCTGACCCCGAGCCGAGCAACCATTCATGAAGCCAAAGTTGGTTCCTCCGTGGAACATATAGAGGTTAATCGAACCTAATTCAATACATTCCATAACAGCGTCAACCATCTCATCTGGATCGCGACGAATAACTTCATCACCCCAGCGGTTAAACCAACCATCCCAGAACTCCATACACATGTAAGGCCATTCCTTGCCATATTCATTAAAGAAGGCCTGCATGTTTGCAAAGTTTTCTCTAGCTCTCGAACCAAAGTTACCTGTCACAAAGATGTCGTCTTCTATCAAGGTCCCTGCTCGAAGCGTTGCCCGCCATGCACCATCAGAAGTGAAGAGCGGAGCTGTCAAGCCATACTTCCTCATTAGACCTGCTACAGCCCTTAGATATTCCTTATCCTCACCATAGGAACCATATTCGTTCTCTACCTGGAACATAAGGATATTGCCACCTTGTGCGAGTTGGAACTTGGCTAATTTAGGAAGAAGAGAAGCGTAATATTCATCTAAGTGCCTTAGGTAGCGTTCATCATGAGAACGAACCCTCAGCTCCTCCTGCATCAGCCAAGCGGGGAGACCTCCCCATTCCCACTCAGCACAAATATATGGGGAAGGACGAACGATAGCATAAAGCCCCAAATCCTGCGCCAGCTGTAAGAAGCGCTCCAGATCCAGTATCCCTTCATAGCAAAACTCCCCTTTTTTAGGTTCGTGCATATTCCAAGGAACATAGGTTTCAACCGTATTAAAACCTAAAGCTTTTAAGTTATACAAGGAATGGTACCAGTCATCAGGATGCACTCGGAAATAATGGATGGCCCCCGATAGAATTTTAAAGGGTTGATGATCTAAGTAAATTTGATCTTTTATATAGAACTCTGTCATCTCGTCACCTTTATAATTATATACCTTTCTGTTAATATAATAACACTTTTTACTGGTTATGTCCACTACTTTTTTGAAATTTTTTTGAAATATTTTATTCTTTTTGAAAAATATAGGATAGGGAAAAGGATTACAGGGATTTTTTTAGGGTTTCCAGCTGTATATTTTGATTTTTCAAAATTCATTTAGTATAATAAAACATGGAAAGGAAGTAATAAATATGAAAGTACCTAAGTACCAACTGATACAAAATGACTTACGTCAACAGATTATCTCTGGTAAATTTGAAAATGGCGATAAATTTTACACTGAATCTGAATTGACAAAACTATTTAACGTTAGCTCTATTACGGTTATCCGTGCTGTGAATGAATTGGTTAAGGATGGCTACCTGGTTCGTCAACAGGGCAAAGGAACCTTCGTTTCCCGTTCCCGTAAAGGACGCTTGGTAGAATTCTCCGATATTGAAGTTTTCTCAATGGATAAGGATACCGTTGTCGTGCTCTCTTGTGAAAAAGGCAATGATCCTGACATTCTAGAAAAACTCAATCTGGATAAGAATGATTTCTACTATAAGATTGTTCGTGTGCGTTCAGCAGAAAATACACCCTATATCTTCCACAATTCCTATATCCCTCAACGATATATTCAAAATCCGGATGCTCCACTAGAACATTATCAGTCTATCTACCAACGCTTCAAATTGGACTACAATATCCATATGTCTGAGGAACCGTTTGTTGAAACAAATGAAATTGTTAGCCCTTGTCCAAAAGACGTTTCAAAACATTTAAATTTAAAAGCAACAGAACCTGCAGTTCTTCAAAATAAAACAACCACTCACAGCGCAAGTGGTGAAATTATGGAATATACTGAAACCTACAAGCACTGGAAATACTACAAATTTGAAATCATGGCTAACCACCGTTAAATGCAAAAAACGCAGACTTAACCATCTGCGTTTTTTTCTATTTCTGATGAATAATCTTATAACGAAACTGATCCGCTCTAGCAATACTCAGTGTAAACTCAATTATCCTATTTTTATCATTGTAGGTTTTTCTCACCAAATGAAGAACTGGACTGTTGTTAGGAATACTTAACATCTTTGCTTCATTATCCAAAGAAATACTTGCATAAAATTCTTCTTCTGCCAAACGGATGGTTTGGTCATAATCTTCTAAAAACAATTCATACAAGGGTAACTCCATCATTCTATCCGCAGATAAACTCGGAAATAGAGAGGCAGGAACATAGGTCCTCTCTAGCATCATTGGGATCTCATCAGCCAGACGAAGGCGTTCTATTTCAAAAACCTCTTCACCCTTACGCAACTGTAGATGTTGAGCAAGATAATCAGTAGCTGGAACAGTCTGAAAAGACAGAATTGAAGTTCGGGGTTCCTTACCAATCTTTCTCATCTGGTCTGTGAAACTGTAGGACTGGGATAAATCAACAGCATTATCCAAAATTTCTGAAACATAGGTTCCCTTGCCATGTTTCCTATAAACTAAGCCGCGCTTTTCCAACTCCTGCAAGGCTAGGCGAACGGTAATGCGACTGACCCCATGTACCTGTGTCAGTTCCCGCTCTGAAAGCAATTTATCATTTGGCGCCATTCTCTCACGAATAGCTACTTCTAGTTCATCGACCAACTGCAAATAAAGGGGTTTGTCATCAACTTGACCACTCATAGCATCCTCCTTTCGAATCAGCACAATCTCTCACCATTATTTTACACTAAATTCACTATATTAACAAGATGTTATTGTGATTTGATTGATTCCAAATGAAAAAGAGCTGAGCAAGAAGCGAAAATGGAAGATGATTATAGGAGGGTCACTTCATCTGGCAGGGTAATGGTTTCCTTGCCCTGCTTATCCATCACCAAAATCGTTGACGGATAAAAAGGATCGAAGCGACTGTTCAAATCCAAAGCAATGGCATTCCTATAGCCCTCTTGAGAAAACACAAGTGTCACCTTTCCCTTTCTATTTTTGATGGAAAAACGCAAGACACTTTTTAAGGGAATAACTCCTTTTAAGTAGTTATCAATAAAATACCAAAAACTGTCAATGACCTCTCCTGGCAATGAGGTGACAACACCAAAACTTGCGTACCGTCCATTTGTTTGATCAAAAGCCATCTTTCCTCCTTTATGGTAAGAAAAAAACCTGTAAAACAGGATTTTCTTTTCTAACTTTATCTACTTCGCAGTTCTAAATAGCGTTTGTACCAGATATTAACATAGGCTGGAGAGAAGGGACCACGTTGATTGTTGATCCAGTCCACCAGAATCTTGACATTTTCCTTCAAAATAAAATCAATATCACTAGAATACTTCATAGCCTTGCGGTGACGCTCGTATTCGTCCACATCCAAGAGCCTTTTCTCACCATCAGCAAAGACCTTGACATCTAGGTCGTAGTCGATGTACTTGAGGGCTTCGTTGTCTAGAACATAAGGACTAGCAAGGTTACAATAGTAGGAAACACCGTTTTCACGGATCATAGCAATGATATTGAACCAGTATTTTTTATGAAAATAAACGATTGCTGGTTCTCTCGTTACCCAACGTCTGCCATCATTTTCAGTCACTAAGGTGTGGTTATTGACCCCAATAACAGCATTTTCCGTTGTTTTTAATACCATGGTGTCACGCCAAGTGCGATGAATTTCACCGTCATGTTTATAACTTTGAATAGTAATAAAGTCGCCTTCCTTTGGTAATTTCACTTTGTTACCAACTTTCTACTATTACAATTTATCTCGACTATTATACCATATTTTTTCAACCTAGGCGAAGATTTTTCTCACAGATATTCACGAAGGGCTGTTTTTATAGTATCAAAATCAAATCCTTTGCGGGCCAAAGCCTGTGTCAAACGTTGTTTTAGCTCATATCCCTCATATTTTCGACTGTATTTCCGATACTGCTTATCCAGCTCCTTGGCAATCAACTCTGCTTCATTTTCTTCATCCGATGTCAAGTCTAATTGAGCAAGGCACTGTTTGGCAAGCTCATAGGAAAATCCCTTGGACATCAAGCCCTGAACCAACTTATCCTGTAAAGCTCGCAGGGGCAACTTGGATTGATACTTTCGACTTAACTTTTCTGCAACCCTTTCAGCCAGATCTGAAAAATCAATCTCAGCCAGTCCATCTTCAATTATTGATTTCGAAATTCCCTTGGTCATCAATTTTTGCCGAAGCATAGCTGGTCCCTTGTCACCATTCAAGCTATTCTGACGGATATAGGTTTCTACATAGGCTTTATCGTCAATCCACCTATCTTCTTCCAAATTAGCAACTATTTTTAGAGCAGTGGCTCCTGCAATCTCATATTTTTGCAGATATTCCAATACTTCTTTTTTAGTTCTCTGCTTGAAGGAAATGAAATACAGGGCTAAATTTTTCCCATAGGAAAATTGGGCAAAATCCCGAATGGCTCCAAATTCCTCTTCTGTGATGTCCTTGTCCTTACTGAGCATGAAGCGAACAATGGTATCTTCTGTGATATAGGTGTTTTCCTGTCCTTCAACTTCTAAGAGATAGAGCCGTTTTTTCTTTTCGATTTTTGTAATTCTCATTCTTTCATTATACAGGAATTTTCGGTAAAATAATAATATGAATTTACAAGTAAACCAACGAATTCCCTTGAAAATCAAGCGAATGGGTATCAATGGCGAAGGTATTGGCTTTTATCAAAAAACGCTAGTCTTTGTTCCGGGTGCCCTCAAGGGGGAAGAAATCTATTGTCAAGTAACCTCTGTTAAACGTAATTTTGTGGAAGCAAGGCTACTGAAAATTAACAAGGAATCAAAATTCCGGGTCAAACCAAGCTGTGACATTTATCAAGCCTGTGGTGGCTGTCAAATCATGCACCTTCGTTATGACAAGCAACTGGACTTCAAGCAAGACCTGCTCCAACAAGCCTTAAAAAAGTTTAAGCCAGCAGGCTATGAGGATTACCTCATTCACCCAACCATTGGAATGGATCAACCAAGTCATTATCGGGCTAAATTACAGTTTCAAACCCGTTCATTCAAGGGTCAAGTCAAGGCTGGCCTCTATGCTGAAAATTCCCATCGCCTGATTGGTATTACAGACTGCTATGTCCAAGACAAGGAAACCCAAAAGGTTATCAATAGGATTGCTGACCTCCTAACCAAGCACCGTATCCCTATTTACAACGAGCGTAAGGAGCAGGGCATTCGTACAGTTATGGTTCGCAGAGCTCGTCAATCTGGTCAGGTGCAGGTCATTTTTGTCACCTCCTGCCAGGTCAATCTGACCAAACTCATTGAAGAAGTAACCAAGCAATTTCCTACTATTGTCACTGTTGCTCTAAACTGGAATAGGCAGAAGTCCAGTGATATATACGGAGAAAAAACGGAGATTCTCTGGGGCAAACAGGCCATCGAAGAGGCTGTTTTGGATTATGAATTCTCCCTGTCACCTCGGGCATTCTACCAACTAAATCCCCAACAAACGGAAGTTCTCTACGGAGAGGCAGTCAAAGCATTAGATATTTCTGGCGATGAAGACTTGATTGATGCCTACTGTGGTGTGGGAACCATTGGCTTTGCCTTTGCCAGAAAGGTCAAGTCTGTTCGAGGGATGGACATCATACCTGAAGCCATCGAAGATGCTAAGGCCAACGCCAAACGGATGGGGCTGACCAATACCCACTACGAAGCAGGCAAGGCAGAGGACATCATTCCCCAATGGTACAGGGATGGCTATCGGGCTGACGCCCTGGTGGTAGACCCCCCTCGGACTGGCTTAGACGAAAAACTCCTCAAAACGATTTTGGAATACAAGCCTGCTAAGATGGTCTATGTATCCTGCAATGTTTCGACCCTAGCCAGAGATTTGGTTGAGCTGACCAAAGCCTACAAGGTTGAATACATCCAATCCGTTGATATGTTTCCCCATACCGCACGAACTGAGGCGGTTGTGAAGTTGAGTAGGAAGTAAGCTGCTGACAAGGTTTATTGCATAGAAAAAAAGCAAGCCTTGCGAGGCTTGCTTTATGCTTGTTCTAAAAAGGCAATCAGGGTCTGGGCAGACCGTTCACCTGCCTGGATAATAAATTCATCAAAGGTGATATTGGCATCCCCTTGGGCTGTATCACTCATGGCACGGATGACTAAGAAGGGTTTACCTGTATTAACGGCCGCTTGGGCAATAGCCGCTCCTTCCATCTCCACAGCCAGAACTTCTGGGAAATGTTCCTTTATGCTGGCGATCTTATCTTGACCAGCGATAAAACTGTCACCAGTTACAATCAGTCCATGATGGCTACTTATTTCCTGCTCTGCCAAAACGCCTGTTAACTGTTCTAACAAGACTTGGTCTGCTGGATAATACAATTCCTGCCCTGCCATTTGCCCATAGGCGTAGCCAAAAGCCGTCACATCGACATCGTGGTAGGCCAAGTGAGTAGCTACCACCACATCACCGATGGCGATCCCGTCAGCTACTGCCCCTGCTGAGCCTGTATTGACAATGGCGTCCACTGCAAAGCGGTCAGCCAAGATGGCTACAGACATTGCTGACATGACCTTGCCAATGCCTGATTGGACTAGAACCACTTCATGCTGGCCAATTCGACCTTGGTAATAGGTCCGTCCCAAGACAGCTACTTCTACTTTTTCCTGGAGATGCTCGACCAAAATCTTCAGCTCCTGGGGCATGGCAGCAATAATTCCAAACTTCATCTTTTCTCCTAAATAAATAAAACTGCAATAATAAAGATAATCAATAATACGATGACCCAGAAGAGAATTTTGTTGACTTTTCCCCGAAATTCTTCGCGTTTGATGGTTTCAATTCTACGACTTTTGACCACCGATGGTTTGACAGGGATACGGATGGTCTGTCCTTCCTCGTAGCCTTGGTAGTCTTCATCTAAAATGGGCTCAAAAATTTTTTCATCCATGGATACCGTTTGCTTGGGACTAAAATGTCCAAAGCGTTCATCTGTATCAGCCTCCTGCATTTTTTTCACTCGTTTTAGTATGTCATCCGTTAACAAGGGCTTGCCCACTGTCATCTCCTACTTTCTCATGAGTTGTAAATATTGAACCGCCATGATGGTCTTGGCATCACAAATATCCCCACTTGCGACCAAGTCCAAGGCTTCTTCTAGGGTTACATAAGACAGTTCAATGACCTCGTCCTCATCCATGGGACGAGGGTTTTCCACTTTAACCAAGTTATCAGCTAAATAGAGGCGAATACGCTCATTACAAAAACCGATAGCAGAGTAAAAATCTGCCAACAAGGTCAGCTTGTCACTGGTATAGCCTGTTTCTTCTTCCAATTCACGCAGGGCTGCATCTTCAAGCGTATCTTCTTCGCCTAGTTCCAACTTTCCTGCTGGAATTTCATAGATAGCCCGCTCGATAGCCTTGCGGTATTGTTTGACCAAAATCATTTTACCTTCAGGAGTGACTGCTAAGACACAGACCGCCCCCTTGTGGAAAATCAGTTCACGCTTACCAGTCCCACCATTTGGCAAAGCCACATCATCGACAACAACATCAAAGATATGACCCTTGAAAATCTCAGTACGGTTGATGGTTTTTTCTTCAAAATTCATAATAGTACCTATTTTTGACTAGGATGGAAAGGAAAACGGGTCGCATAGCCTTCCTTGTTTTCCTGACGACCACGACCAATCCCGATGGCATCTTTTGGAATGTCCTTGGTAATGGCAGAGCCGGCAGCAAGCAAGGCATTGTCACCGATTGTTACTGGAGCGATGATGGTTGAGTTTGAACCGATAAAGGCATTGTCGCCAATCGTGGTCTTGAATTTGTTTTTACCATCGTAGTTGACCGTAATGGTACCTGCACCGACGTTGACATTGCTGCCGATTGTCGCATTGCCCAAATAAGTCAAGTGACCTGACTTGGTTCCCTCACCAAGTGTAGAGGCCTTAACTTCCACAAAGTTTCCAACGTGAACATCTTTTTTCAGAAGGCTATCTGGACGGATATGAGCATACGGACCTACTGTCACACCCTCTTCGATAACCGATTCTTCAATGTCTGAGTTGCTAATGACCACATCTGCAGCGATTTTAGAATCACGCACGCGGGTGCCGTTTGTCAAAATCGTGCGTTCACCGATCACTGTCTGACCTTTCAAAACAACGTTGGCTTCAATGACCGCTTCTGCTCCAATTTCTACATCAATGTCGATATAGGTTGCTTCTGGATTGACAAAAGTTACTCCGTTAATCATGTGTTTTTCATTGATCCGCTTGCGCATGACTGCCTCTGCAGTCGCAAGAGCTACACGGTCGTTAACACCTAGGCTTTCATCAAAGTCTTTGAGGACATAGGCCCCAACTTTTTCGCCAGCCTGACGGAAAATCGAAATAACATCTGTCAAATAGTACTCACCTTGGGCGTTGTCCGTATTGATCTCCTTAAGAGCTTCAAACAAGCGCTTGTTGTCAAAGAGATAGGTACCAGTGTTGATTTCCTTGACCTGTTTTTCGAAATCGTTGGCGTCTTTTTGCTCAACAATCTTCAAGACTTCATCATCAGCATTACGGATAATCCGACCATAGCCGAAGGGATTATCAGCCTGAGCTGTCAAAATAGTCGCAACGTTTTTATGGCTGATATGGAAGTTAATCAAGTTCTTCAAGCTTTCGCCTGTAATCAGCGGTGTGTCACCTGCAATAACAAGGGTGTGACCATCTAGCCCTGCCAAAGCTGGCTCAGCCATCATGACCGCATGACCTGTTCCCAACTGTTCTGATTGGAGGGCAAATGCTGACTGACCTTCTAAAACAGTCTGTACCAATTCTGCCTTATGACCAACAATGGTTACAATCTTGGCAGGCTCCATGGCATCCACGGCACGCTTCACATGCTCCAACATGGTAATTCCGGCCACCTTATGTAGGACCTTCGGTAAGTCAGACTTCATGCGAGTTCCCTTACCCGCTGCTAGAATAATTGCATAGTTATTGCTCATAAGTATCTCTCTTTTCAATGTTATGACCCTATTATAGCAAATTTTGTGTTTTTTGGAAAATGGCAGTATTATAAGGAATTTTCGTGAATAAAAAAACTGGAATGAAGCCAGTTTCTCAAAAATTTTTAGTATTAGAAAACAAACTAAAGGATGATTGCATCCAGTAGAACTGTCTATTTAGGGTAAACCAATTCAAATTCTTCACAGACAACCAGCATATCTTCTGAGAAGGTCAGACCTGCTTCTGCCAGCCAGATAGTGAAAAGCTCCTCATGGACCTGCCGCCAGTGGATCAGACTTTTCTCTTTTATGATAGACAAATCACCTTCCTGACGGAACTCGCCCTCCTTATAGGCATGATCCGCTGTCACTTGGGAAAAGGGCGTCACATAGACCTTGGTGGTCTGGATAATGCAAACAGCCTGACCTTGACTGTCGAGAATAATGTCGTAGCCACCAGCTGTTGGGATTTCTTCTCCCTCTACTGCGTAGAGGGCATGGGCAGAGCTGGTTGAGGTTTTTATACCTCTTGCTACTAAATCAGCCAGTCGATCAGCTTCCGCCCCAAAGGCCCAGGCATCCGGCTCAGGACCTGCTTGGGGATTGGAGGCAAGAAATTCTTGCCAGAGTTGTGTAGGGGTCATGGGATTTTCCTTTCTACTTCAAACTCCAGCCACCGTCAATGGTGATAATCTGTCCCTGCATGGAAGTGAATTTGCCACTGGCTAGCATGAAGGTCAGCTCTGCTATTTCGCTGGGCTGGGTCCAGCGTCCGATTGGGGTCTGGTCTGCCACCCAGTCCGCCAGCCCACCAGGCTCAAAGTCCTTCTGGGTCATGCCTGTCTGAACGGCACCAGGGGCGATGCCGAAGACCTGAACCTTATCCTTGGCATAGTCCAGTGCCAACTGCTTGGTAAAACCTGCCAAAGCGTGCTTGGAGGCGGTGTAGGCAGAGCCTCCACCACCTGCTAGACTGGAGGCAATGGAACACATATTGATAATGATGCCCGACTGTCTGTCCACCATTTGCTGCAGATAGGGGCGAGTTAGTCTGGTCACCGCGAAAAAATTAACCGCGAAGATGCGAGCTAATTCATCCTCCTCGATATCCAGATGGGGACGGTAATCGTCTAGTATGCCTGCGGTGTTACAGAGGACATCAACTGTCTGGCACCATGAAAAGACTGGGCTTAAATCGCCTGTCAGGTCCAGCTGTAGAAAGTGAAAATCGCCTGTCAAGTCAGGCTTGCTGGCCTGATCAATCCCGTAGACACGCCAGGCATTTTCCAAAAAAATCTTCGCCTGTGCTAAACCAATGCCGCTGGAAACGCCGGTGATGAGGGCTGTCTTAGTCATGGACTTCTACCCAGTCGGTCGCAAGGACGTCGCAGGGGGTCGGGCTCCACATGGAGAAGCCCTCACCCTCGCCGGTCACGTTGATGAGGAAATAGGGCGTCGCCTCCAGCTTTTGCCCGTGGACTTCGATGGTGTCAAAGAGCTGGACGTAGTTCTCCGCCCCGCCCCAGCCTGTGCGAACGTACTTTTTCTTGGCCTTCAAGCCTGGTAAAATCTCTTCAAATGTCATTTGAAACTCCCTTATTCTTCTATCTTTCAATCATTATACCAAAAAATCGCTTCTATTTCGGTTTCCTCACCAACAAAACCGCACTTCCAATCCAAAAGGCCATAGCAGGCAGAATGAGCAAAACCAGATTGAGCCAAACTGGGACAGTCATGACCATATTCACCACACCGCCAACAATCATAAAGAGATAACTAGGCATAAAGACATAGCGGACCAACTTTTCCTTTTGGAAAAATAGCAGAGCTAAACCGAGAACGGTAAGTGGTACTGCAAGCCCCCAGCCAGTCAGAACCAGGTCAGGTTCCTTGGGGATTGCCCAAAGACGAAGCCCACAAATCAGGAGAAAAAGAAGGGGGATGCAGAGAAAACTTGCCCAAACCTTGATTTTGCTGGTCTGGTAAATCAGACCGCGAATAATGAGGAAAATCCCTGCTGGCAGGAGGAAACTGAGAGCCGTGTCACACACCAAGCCCAGCCAGTTTAGCGAAATGGTGCCTGTCCCTGCAAAATCCATCAGCCATTGGCTGCCGAGGTAGATGATGAGCATGAGGCCACTCAGGTTTGCGACTTCTATGAAACCAATCGGAGGGAGGTAGCTGAGGAGGTCGTCTGCCATTTGCTTGCTGTCTTTGCCCAGAAAATCCTCCGCCGAAAGCCCGTCTTTTTGAGCTTCAAGTACGTCTTGGTAGATGCTAAAGAGCTGGGCAGTCACTGCTTCTTCCTGCCTGTGAAAGACAGAGGCAATCATCATGTAGCCATTGATACGGCCCATGTATTCCTTGTTTTCCTTGGTCAGCTGGCTTTCAATCACTTCAATCTGCTTGCGGTATTCCATTTGTTTGCTCATCTTATTCTCCTTTCACTTTCTCCACTTTTGCGACGAGTTCTCCCCATTGGACCCAGAAATCGTTTAAGTAGCTCTGCCCTTGGTCTGTTAAATAAAAATACTTCCTGTCTGGTCCGTCTGGTGAGGGCTTGTTTTGGCTGAAAATTAAGCCATTTTTTTCTAACTTCTGGAGCAGAGGATAGACTGTTCCTCCGACCATGTTTTCAAAGCCCTGTTTTCTCAACTCCTGAACCAACTCATAACCATAGATTTCCTGTCGGGCAATGACCTGCAAGACACAGCCGTCTAGGACACCTTTGAGCATTTGGGTTTCTTTCATAAGCCCTCCTCGTCATCTGTAAAAAATCCAAATAATAGGCCTGATCCTAACAGGATACCTAAGATCAAAATAGAATCCAAAGTCCAACCAGTTATAATAGCAGTCACAAGCGTGATGCCTGCTAGTTTCCAATTTTCCGGACTTTTCTTATCCAGTTTCATACTGCCTCCCTATCTAGTTTGTAATACCAACTAGTTTAATAAAAATAAAAGTGATTTTCTTTGTCTTCTATCACTAGTTTGTTTTACCTATTAGCTTTGTATCTATAGTATAACGCAAGCTGACTAGTATGTAAAGCATAATAGTGGAAAATGAGTAAAAAAAATCAACACTACTACTCAAAGTTAGTGTCAACATCTCACCGCAGTGGTTGATTGGCAGATTTGTTCGTGTCTTACACTCCAAATCTGACCATTACGACTGTTGCGAACAAAGTTCGCTCTATTTCCAACCTCAAAAGGTTCACTGAACCTTTTGAGCTGTGCGGGGGTGGGAGTGAAACAGTCTGGAGATAGACTGTTTCAGCTCAACAACTGGAAATAAGGACTTGTTGACGAACTCTTTTTACTAGTCAAGTTCTTTCCCACTCCCAAAAACTTGGGTTGCCCCAAGTTTAGGAAATAATTTGTTTGTAAGATCGTGTCGTGATGGCATAGACCACTAGGTAGAGGAGGAGATAGCCACCACAGATTCCTACCGTTACTTGCAGCATCAGCCCTGCATTGACCACGCCGATAGACAACAAGATAGACGAGAGCATCTTGTAGGCAAAGGCTAGATGGACAAAGGCAAGTACGATAGGTAGGAAAAAGACGGTCAGCAATTGCTTGCGAATGGACTGTCTGGTCTGATCCTCATCCAGACCAACCTTGGTCATAATGACGAAGCGATCTCTGTCTTCGTAGCCTTCTGAAATCTGTTTGAAGTAAATTACCAGCACCACCGCCATCAAAAAGATGAGTGATAGCAAGAGGCCGATGAAGAAAAGTGAGCCTGCAAAACTGAAGAAACCACGCATGGCATAGGCACGATAGGCGAAACTGATGGCGTTCGTTGCATTCTGTAATATATTGGACTCCCAAAGCTCACTTTCAAAACGACCTGATAAAAAGGCGTCATGGCTATCTATCTGCTCTTCTTCTGATAGACTGCTTTCAAAGCCCATATAATAGCGATTTTCGGCTTGATTTTCAAATATTGTCAAGTCTTGAACAACAATGACCAGATACTGGCTGAGAAGGAAGGAACCATGGTCTGGTAGATGTCCTAAAGTCACATTCTTGGGCAAGACTTGGACAACTTCCATTTCCTTTTCATCAAAGGTAAGGGTTTGACCAGCTTGATACTGGACTCCCTTACTAAAAATTGCCACTTGGTCAGATGCCAACTGGAGTTTTTCTCCCGTCATCTTTTCATAGCTGGCTTGATTAAGGACAAAACCGATCCCCAATCGGTCAGAGAAATCCATACCAGCAGCTTCTTCATCCGTCAAAAATTTTATTTGCTGGTTTGTCACCTCAGAAAAATAGGCTTGCTGATAAGGATAGACTACCTTACTTTCAACAGGAATATCTGTCTCTTCTAAGATAGCTTCCGCCCACTCCTCCCACTTCTCCGTTTGTTCTTTTGAAGCGGTTGGCTGCATTCCAACATCAATCGAATAATCATTTGGATTCTGGTTAGCAATGTAATCCTTGCCACCGATGTAAATATTGAGGCCTCCAACCATGGTCACCAAGAACATACTGGAGAGGATAGTAATGGTCGCAAGGCCCAGAGCATTTTTTCGCATACGGAAAATCAAGTTAGACACAGAAATAAAATTCTCTGGCTTGTAGTAATAGGTCTGACGGTTCTTTAGCCAGTTTAAGAGACTGATAACACCTGCGTGGAAGAGCAGGTAGGTCCCAAAGATAACCAGAAGAGTCGCTCCAAAGAAACTCGGAACCGCCTGAAAGGGATTGGTCACTAGCTGGGCAATGGTATAGCCTGCCCCCAGTAAAATAATAGCTAAGAGGGTCTGTAGCCAGAGGGAGCCTGATTTCTTATCCCCTCGCTTCTTGCCCTGAACCAGTTTGAGAGAGTCTGTTAATCCCAATTTCCCAATATTAAAGAGGCTAACCAAAGCGAAAATCCCAAAGAGATAGATAAGTACAGTGACCAGACTTTTCAACTGGAAAGTTGAAGCTAGGACAACAGGCATCTGCATGACCTTGAGCAAGAGGGCATAGAAGAGTTTATCTAGAGCCAAGCCCAGCAACAAGCCTGTCAAAATACTACTGGCTGCAAAAACTAGATTTTCCAGAAAAGTCATCAGGAGGAGGTGTTTTTTCTCCAAGCCTAGAATACTGTAAACACCGAACTCTTTTGACCGCTGCTTCATGACAAAACTATTGGCATAGAAGACCATGATGGCAACCGCCAACATGACCACAATCATACCGAAGCCCAATACCATGGTTACCCCATCGGCTCCCTTGACCTGACCTAAATCAGGATGAAAGGCAAGCGATGCAAAAATATAGGCAATGGCTGTTGAAACTATAGTCATTAGGGCATAGGGAAAATAGAGCCTGCGGTTCTTTTTGAGATTGGTCAGAGCCAATCGAACAGTTAGTCCAAACATACTACTCACCTCGATTCGCCATCAGTGTCAAGGTATCTGAAATCAGCTGATACATCTCCTGACTAGTCCGCTCGCCACGGTAGATTTGATTGTATAGAATACCGTCTTTGATGAAGAGTACTCGTTTGGCACGACTGGCCGCTGCAGTTGAGTGGGTCACCATCAGAATGGTCTGCCCCTGCTGGTTTATCTGCTCAAAGATATCCAGCAAGGTTGCAGAGGACTTGGAATCTAGAGCCCCTGTCGGCTCATCCGCTAAGAGGATTTCTGGCTGGGTGATAATCGCACGTGCCACCGCAACCCGTTGCTGCTGACCGCCTGAAATCTCGTAGGGCATTTTGTCTTGCAAGGTCGCAATTCCCAGGCTATTAAGCGTATGAACGAGTCGCTTGTTCATCTCATCAATCGGATAGCGAGACAAAACCAGAGGCAAAAGCACATTATCCTTGACAGAAAGAGTATCCAAGAGATTGAAATCTTGGAAGACAAAGCCCAATTTCTCCCGACGAAAGGCTGCCGCTTCCTTGCTCTTGATAGCTTGGGTATCCAATCCGTTAAGCAAGACCTTGCCCTGCGTTGGCTTATCAAGGGTTGCCAAAATATTGAGCAAGGTGGACTTACCAGAACCTGATTCTCCCATAATGGCGACATATTCACCCTCTTCCACAGTAAAGTGAATATCCTTCAAGGCCTCGACCTGACTCGCCTTAAAGCGAGAACTGTAAATCTTTTGAACGTGTTGTACATCTAAGAGTGGCATCACTGCAACCTCCTTTTCTTTTTTCTACCCCCATTCTAGCTCATCCTCCGACAGTCTGCCATAGCCCTAGCTTTCATTTGCGTGACAGTTTTGTAAGATTAGTCAAAAATCAACTCCACTTCTTTGATACCGATTCGCACCTCTGTTCCCCGACCCACTTTTGATTTTAGCTTTAGGGAATAGCCCAGCTCCGCAGCAATTTTCCGTGAGAGATAGAGCCCCAGACCCGAAGATTGCTGGGTTCTACGGCCATTGAAACCTGAGAACCCACGCTCAAAGACCCGTTCCAAGTCGCTCTCAGCAATCCCAATTCCCGTATCGCGAATGACCAAATCATCCCCGTCCAGAGCAATCGAAATACTTCCCCCCTGACAATACTTGAGGGCATTGGATAAAATTTGCTCAATCAAGAGACCTAGCCAGCGTTTGTCTGTCTTTACGCTCCTATCCAGCTGTTCCAAGTCCAAGCTGGTATTGGCCTGAATGAAAAAGAGGGAATATTTCTTGACCAGACTTCTGACTAACTCTTCCAAATTGACGGATTCGATAACCAAATCATCATGAAAGGACTGTAAACGGAGATAGTTCAAGACCAAGCCTGTGTATTGTTCTATCTTAAACAATTCCGATTCTAATTGATGACGAACTGGACTACTATCTACTTCCTTGACCAAAAGTTGACTGGCTGAAATAGGTGTTTTCATCTGGTGGGCCCAGAGGGTGTAGTAGTCATCCAATTCTGTCTGTTCCTGACGCTGTTTTTCAATCAAGAGCTTGTTCTGGACTTCTAGTCGCTCCACTTTTTCCTGCAACAAACGCTCACTGGCTGTCCCAGTAGTCACTTTCTGACCACGCCAGATTTTTCCAAAACGAGAAAATTCCCTGAAAAAATCCCAGAAGAGGGCAAGGAGCCAGCAGATAGTGAGCAGGGTGAGGGCGTAGAAAACCAAGTTTCTTTGGATGTCAAAGAGCCCACTATAAGCCAGAATGGTCGTGGCAAAAAGACAGTAGCTGACCAGAAATAGCCAACGATGACGGAGCCAAGAAGTTAGAAAATCAGGCAACATTTCCTTATTCATGTGTCCACACCAGGCCGTAGCCTACTCCTTTCTTGGTCATGATTAAGTCAGGTAGGCCCAGCTCTGCCAATTTTTTACGCAGGCGAGCGATGTTAACCGATAAAGTATTGTCATCCACAAAAATATCACTGTTCCAGAGTTCTCTCATCAACTCCTCACGGCTGACTACTTCCTTACCATGTTCAAATAAAACGCGTAAAATCTGAAATTCATTTCGGGTCAATTCCTCTACAGCCTGTCCATAGGACACCTGCATGGTCTTTAGGTCTAGGGAAATCTCCTCAAACCAGAGTACACTTTGTTCTCCGACAAAGTCATAGGTTCTTCTGAGAAGCCCCTGTATTTTAGCCAAAAGCACCGTCATTTCAAAGGGCTTGGTCACATAGTCATCCGCCCCCATATTGATTGCCATGACAATGTCCATGGGCTGGTCATGGGAAGACAGAAACATAATGGGCACACGGGATGTCTTGCGAATTTCCTGACACCAGTAATAGCCATTGAAAAACGGCAGACCAATATCCAGCAAAATCAAATGGGGCTGAAAATCGCTTATTTGGTCCAACACCGTCTGAAAATCTTTGACCTCTTGAACCTGATAACCCCAGTTTGTAAGATTCTTAGCAACTAATTGACTAATAATTCGGTCATCCTCAACCAGAAGAATTCTCTGCATAACATTTTCCCTCTCTTACTATATACTATTTATTATAGCCTAAATTTCAGGAAAAAAGGGGGATTTTCTACAAATCCAACCCAGATTTGTCATTCCACACATATTTCGCTATACTAGAAAAAAGAAAGGATTGCCATGCCGAATTTACTCAACTACATCGAAGATACCCAATACGATAGCTTTTACGACCAGCCCCTCAACAAACTGGACATTTTGGCCCTGACCGAACTTTCCTACCTACCTTTTGACAGACTGGCTCCCACTTCCTTTACAGAAACTGGCATCCGGCTGGACCATCTGGCAGAGCAGTTTGAGGCCACCTATCAGAATGATTTCCCACCTTTTTCCATGGTGACCAAAAATCGCCTAGCCTTATTTGCCCTTCTAGCCAAATCCATACGCTTCAAGTCTATCAAGGCATTTGGCTTCGTTGACGACTATCAGTTGGACCAAGAACAACAATTCTCCGCTATCAGCTATCGTCTGGATAGACAGACCATCTTGACAGCTTTTCGTGGGACTGATGACACTATCATCGGTTGGAAGGAAGACTTCCACATGGCCTATATGGATGAAATTCCTGCCCAGCGTTCAGCAAGTGGCTATTTAGAAAAGCTGATGGCTAGTCAAGATGGAAATTTCTATATCGCTGGGCATTCAAAAGGTGGAAATTTAGCCCTTTATGCTGCCAGCCAGCAAGCTCCTGAGTTGCAAGAACGCATCCTTGCTATTTATCCTTTTGATTCTCCTGGACTTCATAAAAAGCATTTAGATGCCCCTGGCTACAAAAACATCCAAGACCGTATCCACCCTATCATTCCTCAAAATTCTATTGTAGGAATGATGTTGGAAGCACCTAAAAACGCCCAAATCGTTCAGACCAATACGGTCGGACTGCTCCAACACATTACCTTTTCTTGGGAAATCGAGGGGCTGGATTTTAAATCAGTCCCTACCCTTACCAGTGATAGCCTCCAAATCGACCAAACCCTAAAAGCTTGGACTGCCAGCCTGACGGATGAAGAATTAAAAGCATTCTTTGACCTCTTCTTTGGCATTTTCATCCAGGCAGGTATTGAGCGTTTCAGCGACATAACTGTCAATCCCCTACAAAAATTACAGGAAATGGACCGATTAAGGAAAGAATTTTCTCCTCAAGAAGCTGAAATGATGGACAAGCTCATTCGGCTACTCTTCGATACACGCTACCAAATATGGAAAGAGCATGTTAACACCTCCATTCCAAGTCCAGACATTTCTCTGCCAGACTGGCGGAAACTCTTCCAATTGGATCATTCAGATAACTCAAAAACTAGCTCAGGTGACTGAACTAGTTTTTGTTATCGAATCTTCTTAAAAATTGAGATAGCTTTTCCAAGCCCTTAATTAAGGTTTCTTTTTCACAGGCATAGCCCAGACGGACATAGCCATCACGATCAAACCGATTACCAGGCACTAAAAGAACACCATGTTCTTGCAAGAGTTGCAAGCAAAATTCTTCCATAGGCATATCCACTGCAATCTTGACAAAGCTTGTAGATACGACCGCTGGTCGAATATAGGAAACCAAGGGTTCCTTCTCAATCCATTGGTCCAAAATAGCTAAATTTTCTTCTAAAATGCGCCGATTTCTTTTCAAAATCTCTTTGCGAGATGCCAGCGCGAGTTGGGCCACCATGTCATCAAAGACACCTGCACAAATCATAGTGTAGTCCCGATAATCTCTCAATATATCTGTCACTTCAAGATTGGCTGCCACCCAGCCGACACGAATACCTGGCAGAGAATAGGTCTTAGACAGACTATTAACCGCAATCCCCTTGTCATAGACATCAATGATGGACGGCACATCCAGCTCAGAAAAGGAACGATAGACTTCATCTGATAGGATATAGGCTCCTACCTCACCAGCAATTTCCGCCAATTCTTCCAAATAGGTCCTATCCATGACAGCACCAGTTGGATTATTGGCATTGTTGATGCAAATCATCTTAGTGTTAGGACGGATGAGCTGGCGCAATTTCTCCAAGTCTGGCAACCAGCCCTTCTCTTCCTCAATCTGCCACAAATCCACTTCTGCTCCCAAGGACTTTGGAATATCGTAGAGTTGTTGGTAGGTCGGGTATAGAGAAATAACATGGTCACCTGGCTCAATCAAACTATAAAGAACTAACAAGTTGGCCCCTGTTGCCCCATTGGTTTGGAGAATTTGTTCGGGACTGACCTGTTCGTAGAGCTGGCTGACAGCCTCTTTAAATGCTGGCGAGCCTTCTATCCAGCCATAGTTGAGCTTGGTGCCCTGCAATTTTTTATAAAAATCCTCAGGATTGGTACCCGACAAGGCGAATAATTCATCTAAGGTTAAGGCAGAAATGGACACTCCTGCAATGTCATAAGTGGCGCTGGTTTCGTGGACATTTAGCCACTCCTCAACGCCGAAACGTGGTAATTTCATTTTTATTCCAACTTCATTTTTTTACTGTCTATATTGTACCACATTCTCACATAAAACGTATAAATATTCAAAAAACCCAATTTCTTCTAAGTAAAAAAATAGATGATAAACTAGTGATAAAATAGGATTTTCGTGGGAACAGAATCTGTACGACTTGTAGGCAAAATACAAACATGAGACAAATGATGCAAATCAAAAAATCTCAAATCTTCTATCCGACATTAGAGAGCCCTCCAAGAAAACAAATTCCCAAGGCAACTGGTCCCTCCTCTTTTACATTGAAATAGGCAATAAAGGATTATTTCCATCCTGCCTGACATCCATATGTAGTCGCTAACTAAAACCAAGCACAATATTCACCGTAAATAGGATGGAAAGAGAGAGACGATAAGAAAAAGGATAAGCATAGAACAAGCTAGAGAAGATAGGCAAGCACCAAGAAGGCATATACAAATTTTTTCATGACCAACCTCCCAATCTATTTGTTTCCGTCCCTATTTTAACATAAATTTTATAGCAAACACAAGTTAAAATAATCTACTATGGCAATTGACTTTCTAAATCAACTTCCGCCAAGAGCTTGCTATAATAACCCTGTTCATCAACCAAAAGCGGGCTGTTGGGCAGCATTTTTTTAGCCTGAACCAGTGATTTCTTCAAAGCCTTGTAATCTTTCGTAATTCGCTGATGGTAGAGAGCCGCGATGACTTGGTAATTTCCCATAGGGTACTTGAGCAGAGCCTTGACCTGTTTGTCCTGACCCAACTCCCTAGCTTCATCTTCCAACCCCTGCAAGATATAGACTTCCAACAAAATAAGTTTGCTTGCTTTGATGATGTAATCATTATCGGATGTGGCAATCAATTGTTCCAAGCGTTCCTTGGCTTCTGGGTATTGCCCCTTAAAAATCATGACTTCTGTCCAGTTGAGGTAATGCGTTTGTGGTAAATGTCCTGGCAAGATTGGGAGCTCCAAAACAAAATCACTCAAGTTAGCCGCAGTCGGATCCACCAATGCTTGAGCTGTATGACGAAGAGCATGATAGGTCAGCCGACTATATTCGGGATGAGCACGCAACTCTTGTATCTTAGCACCATCCAAGAAACCAGAAGGGTTGGCATTGAGAATAAATAAAGATAGATTGAGAAGAATTTGCGATAATGGTAGCCCCCACTGCCCCGTCAAAACTCCCATCAAAACAGAAAGCAAGACTAGAACAAGATGAACAATCAGGCCACCTGCAAACATCAAAATTGCCCGTGGGTCATTCTCGTCTTTTTTGACCCCGATATACTGAGCAGCTGCCCCTTGCACAATCACGGTTTTCTTCCATTTCCAGCCCTGATCAGTCTTGACCAACAAGCGATTGCCCAAGCCAAGCGCCACCAAGTCAAAACCTGTCAACCAACCAAAGAAGGCATGCCCCAATTCATGAAGAATGAGGGTCAGATAGAGTGTTCCCATAAACCAGATATAGCCTAGACCAACAATTAAAAACATACTAAGATTAGTAGTGAGGAAATCTCCGACGGGAGAAAGTACTCACTACTTTTTCTTTATGATAAAGTAGAGGTGTCTTGTTAAGTCGTAGGGCTTTTTGACGCTA
>NZ_POJD01000106.1 GCF_002960445.1 Streptococcus suis | reverse complement strand
AATATTGAGGTTGTCAATACAAGTAAAAACATTTTAATTCCGGTGTCCGCAGTTGTGCCAGAAGAAGATAAAAACTATGTGTGGACCTTGGTTGATGGGAAAGCTAAGAAAGTAGAAGTTACTCTGGGGAACGCAGATGCTTTGAACCAGGAAGTGACCGCTGGTATAGCAGCAGGAGATAAGGTTATTACCATTCCAACTCCGAATCTCGAAGATGGCAAAGAGGTTGAAGCCAATGAAGAACCAGCTTATTAGACTAACAAGTATCAATAAATCCTACAAAAATGGTGATCAAGAACTCCGAGTTTTAAAGAATATTGATTTAGAGGTGGAAGAGGGAGAATTTCTTGCCATTATGGG
>NZ_POJD01000105.1 GCF_002960445.1 Streptococcus suis | reverse complement strand
CCTCCCTCAGTCAAAATCGCCAACGCCTTACGAACCGTATCACGACTAACACCATAGATTTCCTGAAGCTGCTGTTCTGTCGGTAGGGAGCTTTCTGCCGGATAAACATTTGTCCGTATTTTTTCTTTTAAGTCATTATAAATTTCTTGGTATTTTTTCATCATTTCCTCGCAAATTCATCTGTCAAATAACATACAACTATCAACATTATAACAAAATTCATTTCAAAATTAAAAAAAACTAAGCAAAAACGCTTGCATTATTTTTTGAAATCGGATACAATGATAACACAAAAGAAATTTGTCCGTACAAATTTCAAAAAAGGACATGCTTCGAGAGATGTCTAAAAAATATAGGGTG
>NZ_POJD01000104.1 GCF_002960445.1 Streptococcus suis | reverse complement strand
ATCAAAGAGTGCTATTCTACTATTTGTTGGATTCATTTTAATCCCCTTTTCTTTCAACCATTTATTACAACATTCTTACCGAGTACTACTTTCACTTCTTCTCAATCTTTCTTGAATTTTATCTTTCCCCGTTTTCAGAAAGACACTAAAATTAAGATGAAGACACCCTACCAAATAATAAGCATTCATTAGTAAAGCAAGTCGCTTATTTTGCTTCAATTGTTTATATACAATTCTAAATAGCGTTTGGAGAAGCTTCTTTTGCTGTTTGCTCAACCAATGATTATATTTGCCTAAAAACAAAACAGCAAAGGCTAAAAATGAACGATAACACTCTAGTAAGAGCTCTTTATCTCCTCTACTTTCATAGAAGTCCATTCGTTCATTTTGAAATTCCAGTAGG
>NZ_POJD01000103.1 GCF_002960445.1 Streptococcus suis | reverse complement strand
GGCGTGCGACAAAGGGTGTGGATAAAACCTTGCAAGAACGACAAGATTTCTTGTTTGATTTGTTGATGATTAATGTGATGACAATTCCCATTGCAGCCTTTGGAGTAGTGGGAATCTTATTAATGTTTAAAGCGTAGAAGGAAAAAGTATATGTACGATACAGTTGTAATTGGTGCGGGTCCTGCGGGGATGACTGCAGCTCTTTATGCAGGGCGTAGCAATTTAAAGGTAGCTCTTTTGGAACGTGGTATTTATGGTGGTCAGATGAACAATACCGCGGAAATTGAAAACTATCCAGGCTATGACCATATTTCAGGTCCAGCCTTGGCTGAAAAAATGTTTGAACCCTTGGAAAAATT
>NZ_POJD01000102.1 GCF_002960445.1 Streptococcus suis | reverse complement strand
AATCATATGGAATATGTCAAATATTCCTATTTGATTATAAAGCGCTTACATGTTATAGTTATAGTAGAAATAACAAAGTTCGTCGACGTATTCGACAAAAGAAAAGGAGTATTATCATGAAGAAAATTGGTCGCTATGTTACCTTGCTTGCGGCTGCAGGCCTGCTGGCAGCGTGTTCTACTTCGACTGAGTCTAGCAAAACTACGGGAGGAAGTAGTTCAGGAAAGACAGAAATATCCTATGCTATTTGGGATTCTGGTCAAGAGCCTGGTTTGAGAAAGATTGCGGATGAGTTTGAGAAAAAG
>NZ_POJD01000101.1 GCF_002960445.1 Streptococcus suis | reverse complement strand
GCTATCTTTTCTGCCATTGCCCTCGTCTTTGACAAAATCCCGCTCTTTACAATGCCCCAAGGTGGATCTGTGTCTTTAGTCATGCTTCCAATCTTACTGCTTGCTCTGCGCCACGGACTAGGGGTAGGAGTTCTTACTGGTGGTATTGTAGGAACCATTCAACTTTTCTACGGTGGCTACTTCCTAAACGTTTTTCAAGTTTTTCTCGACTACGCATTTTCTTACGCCGGAATTGGTTTAGCAGGTTTAGTGGCACCCACCCTATCCAAACAAAACAATCTAA
>NZ_POJD01000100.1 GCF_002960445.1 Streptococcus suis | reverse complement strand
TCACCCAAACCATCTTCGTGATAGCGACCATATTCGTAGGTCATGGCATCATACCAAGAATACGTTATCGGATAACCAATCGATTCTGCATATTCCTTGGTATAGAGCATGAAGTTTCTCATTGTTTCCCCTAGTGGTTGAACCAAGCCTCCTGTAGTCTCTTGATTTATGAAATAACCATCGAAACCGTAGTATTTAGCCATATCTACCAACTTACGAGCAACAGGAAAACTTCCATCAGGATCCTGTCTCATAGAAGATACAAACTTCTCTTGATCTTCAATACTACTGGACCAATTGTAGAAAATCGTT
>NZ_POJD01000010.1 GCF_002960445.1 Streptococcus suis | reverse complement strand
TTTTCAGCATACCCGCCAAAATATCAATTGAAATCAAAACTGTTTCTGCCGTGTCAAACATGCCTTCCTTGTCTTCCTGTAAGTCTTTATTATAGGTTAAAGGCAGGGATTTCATGACTGTCAGTAGGCCAACTAAGTTCCCATAAACTCTACCTGTTTTCCCCCGAATCAGCTCAGCCATATCTGGATTTTTCTTCTGAGGCATGATGGAAGAACCTGTTGAAAAGGTATCGGATAGGGTGACAAATTGGTATTCATATGAAC
>NZ_POJD01000001.1 GCF_002960445.1 Streptococcus suis | reverse complement strand
CTCTTTTTTACACGAAACCTTAGTCCAAAAGAAAACAATTTTCTTATTTTGACTATTGAACTCAACATATTTTTCATCAAATACCTTGATAGACTTGACAAATGGTAGAAAAACCGCCTGCACAAGGTCTTACAGGTCACTTTCCCTGAATTGGAAAATATCTTATCAACACCAACTGGTGAACAATACTGGAACTTAGTTATAGCTTTTCCTTGTAAGGA